>JBBRPI010000007.1:0-132379 GCA_038228305.1 Sphingomonadales bacterium
AGAGTGGCTAGCCGCATCCCGCGAGGGCGTTCCGCATCCTAAGTCATTCACAAACCTGTTCGACCCAGTGCTTGATCTTGCGGGTATCAAATCGTTTGGAACGTTCGTAAAATCGGCCAAATGCGTAGAGGTTGAGACGAGCAACGATGCGACCGTGACATTGATTCCGACACGAAATGAAGGTGTCGAGGAAGGGTTCGCTCCGCTGCCCACCAAGACGGAAACCACTTTTGGTTCAGTTGAGGCTTTGGGTTCTGCGGCGGCTGCGGCGCTTGCAATGTCGGCATGACGACCGGCGATTTAGCGCAAGCAAGATAAAGGGAATGGCTCTCGCTTATGGGGTAAGCCCTTGTGTGCACATCATATTTTAGCGTGATAGCCGGCACTGGCCCAGAGACTCCCGGTGCCGTTGCAGCGGCAAGCTGTTGAATTGCTTTCCTTTTTGTTGCTGTTCGATGGAGATAAGGGGCGTCGGGACGGGGGATGGGAAATCTATTGCAAGATAACAGAGGCGTCGGCTACGCGGGCCAAATTGCCAGCCAGTGGCGCCGACCGAGCCGGCAGGATGAAATTCTGCCACAAACGGTGTCACGCGGCCATGCTGATCGGGATAATGCCGCGCACCAGATCACGAGCATTGACGTTGGTCATCGCGCACTGCTGGCGTGGCGTTTGGCCAGCGCGATATAACCGGCGCAACCGGCGCGGTTGCGGGCGATCTCCTCCGGCGTCAGCAGCCGCAATAACTTCGCTGGCCGGCCCGCCCAAATCTCGCCGGTGCGCACTCGCTTGCCAGGCGTCAGCATGGCGCCGGCGGCGAGCATGCCATCAGCCTCGATTACCGTATCATCCATAACGATCGCGCCCAGGCCGACAAAGGCGTGGTTATCCAGAGTGCAGCCGTGGAGCATGACCATATGGCCGATCAGCACATCGTCGCCGATGAAGGTGCTGTAGCGTTTGGTGGTGACATGGACGACGCTGCCATCCTGAATATTGGTCCGCGCGCCTACGGTGATTCGATCAACATCGCCGCGCAGCACACAGTTATACCAGATCGAGCTGTCCTCGCCGATCGTAACATCGCCAATGATGCGCGCACCGGGGGCGATAAAGGCGCTGGCGGCAATTGCTGGGGTGATGCCGCCAAACGTATAAAGGCTCATGGCCGGTAAATTTCGAACGTCACATGGGCGCGAAGCGGATCGTCGAGCGCCAGCGCCGGATGGTCGAAATCAAGGCCGTCCTGGCGCACCATGCCCAGCCGCAGCATCAGGCCTTGTGACCGCAGATTGGCCGGTGTGGTGATGGCGATGATGCGGTTGATGGGCAGGTTGGCCCAGCCCCATTCGAGGCTGGCGGCTGCGGCTTCACGGGCATAGCCGGCCCCCCAGGCATCGCGCCGCAAGCGCCAGCCGATTTCAACGGCATTTTCAATGCCGGCAATGCCTTCAGGAGCGATTTTCAGCCCGCAAAATCCCAGGAACTGGCAATCATCGCGGCGTTCAATCGCCCAAAACGTATGGCCATGGGCGCCTTGTATGGCCATCAAGCGACCGATTCCGGCATCGGTTTCGTCCTGGGATTGCAGCGAGCCAAGGTATTCCATCACTTCGGGGTCGCGGCCCATGGCGTTGAATGGCGCATGATCGCTGCGCTGCCAGTTGCGCAAAATGAGTCGCTCGGTGGTGATCATGGAAACAGCGGCGCCGCTTCCAGCCCCATGGTTTCGGGCAGGCCGAACATGACATTCATGTTCTGGATGGCCTGCCCGCTACTGCCTTTTACCAGATTGTCGATAGCGGCGATGACGATGGCGCGGCCGGGGATGCGGTCGGGAAAGACATTGATGACAGCATGGTTGGAACCGCGCACCATGCGAGTGGCCGGGGCCACGCCTGCGGGCAGCAGATGGACGAACGCTTCGGCGGCATAGGCGGCATTCAACACGGCGCGCAGGTCAGCGACCGTCATGCCGGCAGACAGTTCAACGATGCAAGTGACCAGTTCGCCGCGGTTTATCGGCACCAGATGCGGGGTGAAACTGATTGTCACTGGCGCGTCGGCGGCCTGGCTCAGCTGTTGTTCAATTTCTGGCATGTGGCGGTGCGCGCCGATGGCATAAGGATGCACGGCCTCCGCCACCTCGGCGAACAGATTGGCTTCCTTCAGGCCACGCCCGGCGCCGGTAACGCCCGACAGCGCATTGATGGTGATGCGATCCTTGCCGATCACGCCGGCGCCAAGCAGCGGTTGCAGGGCGAGCAGCACCGCGGTCGGGTAACAGCCGGGGCAGGCGACCAGCCGCGCTGCGGGCAGCGCGCCGCGCGCAAATTCGGTCAGCCCATAGACCGACTCGGCCAGCAATTGCGGGGCAGGGTGTGCACCGCCATACCATGACGCATAGGTATCGGCGCTGTTCAGCCGGAAATCCGCCGACAGATCGATGATGCGCGGCCCGCTGATGGTGGAGAGCAGCGCCGCCGAGGCAGCATGCGGCAGGCAACCAAACACCGCGTCGATCTGGCTGAAGTCCACGCTTTCACTGGTCACCAGCTGCGGCAGCGCCGGATACATGGCAAAATGCGGCCACACATCGGCCATCGCCTGCCCGGCCTTTGAATTGGCGCTCAGCGCGGCGATTTCGACCTGCGGATGCGTCAACGCCAAGCGCACCAGATCGGCCCCGGTATAGCCCGAGGCGCCAAGGACAGCGATGCGGATCGGTGTGGTCATGCGGCGGGTTACGCCATGGTGCCGGCCGGTTCAAGCCGGCATACCCCGACAATGCGCGCAACGGGCTTGGAGCCATGGGCGCGGCGGGTTAGAACGCCCGGCATGGGGTGCCTATGCAACGCTTGACCTGGGATGTTTTGAAAGCGCGAGCCGCTGATTTCGCCGCCGAATGGGCAACCGCCACCTATGAAAAGGGCGAAACCCAAAGTTTCTACAATGATTTCTTTGAAATTTTCGGCGACAAGCGGCGCACCGTCGCCAGCTATGAAAAGCGCGTTCAGACGCTCGACAAGGGCGGCTCGGGCTTCATCGATCTGTTCTGGCCGGGGCAATTGCTGGTTGAACAAAAAAGCGCCGGCCTCGATCTGGGCAAGGCGCGCGGCCAGGCGCTGGATTATGTCGATTGGCTGCCCGAATTCCGGGGACAGTATACTTAAGGCGCGATACCCAGGCCAAGCTGGGCCCCGATGCGACGCGCTGGCGCTGGGGCACGCTCCACACCGCCGATTTCGTGCCGGCGTTGCGCGTTGCGGGGCAGGAAACCGAACGCCGCGTCGGCCCGCTGCCGCTGGGCGGTGATGGCTCGACGGTGATGGCCGCCACCCCTCGCGCCGATTTCCGCCTCAATGCCGGCGCTTCGGTGCGCATGGTGCTCGATGTCGGGGCGTGGGACAATAGCGTCATCATCAACACCCCCGGCCAATCGGGCGATGCCACCAGCGCGCATTACCGCGACTTGTTCCCGCGCTGGGCGGCGGGGCAACATGTGCCGTTCCGCTGGAGCCATGATGCCGTCGATGCCGCGGCCGAGCGGGTCATCAACGCCGTGCCAGGGTGAACCCGGCTATTTTGCCACCGGCTCGGCGGCCAGCCAGGCCGCAGCATCGACCATCTGGTCGATCGTCAGCGGGTCAACCACGGCCTGCATAATGTTTGCCCGGGGGCCGGTGCGGCTGCGCGCCTTGAAGGCGAGCAACTGGCGCAGGATATAGCTCGGCGATCGCCCCGGCCCCCAGCGGTTGAGCATCTCGGCATGGCAATCGAGGCACCCGGTTTCCGCCGCCAGCGCACGACCCCGGGCGATGCTGCCGGGTGGCACATAGGCGGTGAAGGTGCTGCGCGGGTCACGCCGTTCAAAGGCGGACGGGTCATCCGGCACCTCGATAATGCGGCCGGCGATGGGTTCGGCAGCGCCGGGCCGCACGGCGAGGATATAGCCCATGGGCGCCGTTGCCGGCACCATGGCGGTTTCGACCAGCTTGACGCGCGATACGAAGGGTTGGCGGCTGAACCAGGCCCCAGCGGCAGCGATATCATCGCGGCTGGCGTGCATCACGGTGGTGCGCATGGCCTCGCTTGGCAACCAGCCGGGACTGGCACCGCGTCGCTCACCGCCACGGAAGGCTTCGGTCTGGGCGATGATATAATCGGCGTTCAGCCCGGCCAGCGCGGCGTTTTCGGGGCGGCCGTCGCCGTGCGGCAAATGGCAAAAGCCGCAGGCATAGTCGCCAGGCTTGCCGCTTTCGCGGATGAAGGCGGGCACCGGGGCGGCAGGGTCGGGGAACCAGTCGACCGCGCGCTCCGCGGTGCGCAGGTCACGCCCGCGCAAGGTAACGGTCGATCCCGGCACGGTGACAGGCGCATCATCGGCCATCGACGGCTCGCGCGGCCCGGCTGGCTGGGGATAAAGCCAGTCCGGCGCCGCGACGCTGGCAACCGAGACGAGTGCGGAAACAAGCAGCAGCGCTTTCATCCGACATTTCCCAGATGGGCCGTGGATTCTACCCGTATAGCCTACGGAGTAGCGCACCTGAACGGGAATGCAATCCCTGTTCGGCGTGTCGCCAGTAGAGTCGGCGGATTGGTTCGTGGCCGGCCCATATCGGACGCGTTTTGCCTTTGATACTGGCGCGTTTGTCAAGATTTTGGGCACGGTCCCGCTGTCGTTGTTCCCGAGATTGGCGGATGGCACTGCTGTCAGCATGGCGCCGGCGTTCGTTGTCGACGATCGTCGATCATTGCGAGAATGCTGGCGAACAGATTGCGGGACACCACGACCTCGGCCATCTGGAAGACGGTGCGGCGGGCGTGGGTAATGACCTTTGCGCCGATCTTGTCGAGCTTCTCGCGGATCGTTGTCAGCGAGCAGCTTTCCGCGGCCGGATACACCCTCACCCGCCGCGCTGGGGCGCGTGTCGCCTCTGCCGCAGGCGGGAGAGGGGTTATGCCAGCAGTTTTGCCGCCAGCGGGGCAAAATAGGTCAGCACTCCCGAACAACCGGCGCGTTTGAAGCCCAGCAGCGTTTCCAGCACCGCCCGGTCGCGATCGAGAACGCCGGCGGCCACTGCCGCCTCGATCAGCGCATATTCGCCCGATACCTGATAGGCGAACACCGGCACATCAAACCGATCCCGCACCATGCGGATGATGTCGAGATAGGGCATGCCGGGTTTGACCATCACCGAATCGGCGCCCTCGGCGATATCGAGTTCGACTTCGCGGATGGCTTCGCGGCTGTTGGCGCTATCCATCTGATAGGTTTTCTTGTCGCCCTTTAGGTATCCGCCCGAGCCGACCGCATCGCGGAACGGGCCATAAAAGGCGGAGGCATATTTCGCCGAATAGGCCATGATCTGGACGAGGTCGAAACCTTCACCCTCCAGCCCGGCACGGATGGCGGCGATGCGGCCGTCCATCATGTCACTGGGTGCGATCACATCGCATCCGGCGCGGGCCTGGTTCAGCGCCTGGCCGACCAGCACTTCTACCGTCGCATCATTCAAAATACGACCGTCTTCATGGAGCAGGCCATCATGCCCATGGCTGGTGTAGGGATCGAGCGCCACGTCGGTCAGCACGCCAATGCCAGGCTGCGCATCCTTCAAGGCTTTGATTGAGCGGCAGATCAGATTGTCGGGGTTCAGCGCTTCCTCCCCCATTTCAGTGCGGCGATCGGGCTGGGTGTTGGGGAATAGCGCGATGCAAGGGATGCCGAGCGATACTGCCTGCTTTGCAGCGCCGGCCAGCATATCGACCGACAGGCGATTGACGCCGGGCATGGTTTTGATCGGTTCGGTAACGTCGCGACCTTCGGTGACAAAGATCGGCCAGATCAGATCGGCCGGAGTCAGCGTATTTTCGGCGTGCAGCGCGCGGCTCCAGAGGGCAGAGCGGGTGCGGCGCAGGCGGGTGGCGGGGAAGGATGCGGTCATACTGCGCCGATAACGCGGGCGGGGTGGTTTGTCATCTGGCCAGATACGCCGCCACCGCCGCCCAGGCCGGCAGCGATGTGGGATCAAATTGGGTGTTGGCTGCCAGCGGGTGGGAACCCAGACGGGCGATGGTCATTTCGGCGGCGGGATCGACCCAGATCATCTGGCCGCGAATCCCGCGCGCCGAAAAGGGACCATGGCCTGAAACCCACCATTGGCTGCGATAGCTCCAGCCGGGCAGCGTGGCATAGCCTGCGGGAGCAAATTTTGCCGGGTCGCCGCCGCCCGCAATGTCGGCGACAACAGCGGCGGGAACGATTTGTGCGCCATCGACACTGCCACCCAACCGCATCATTTCGCCAAAGCGCGCCATATCCCGCAGTGCCGCGTTCATGCCGCCGCCGGCGAATTCGGTGCCGTGAGAATCAATTGTGTAATAGGCGTCTTGTTCCATTCCAAGCTTTTGCCAGAACATCTCGCTGACCAGGATGTGGACAGGTTTGCCTGTCGTTCGGTGCAGCACCCAAGCCAGCACATCGGTATTGCAGGTGCGATACGTAAAACTTTGCCCGTGCGGCCCGGCGGCGGCGATGGTCGGCAAATAGGTGCGCAGGCCATCCGGTGTACCATCGCCATGCCGGCTGGGGGCAAAGCCGCCGGCGCGAGCCAGAATGGCGATATCGGCAACGGCGCTGGTATAATCCTCGGAAAAATTCAGGTTTGTGGTCATATCCATCACCTGGCGCAGGGTTGCGTTGCCGAAGCCGCTGCTCGCCAATTCCGGAACGAATGCGCGGATAGTCGCATCTTCATCCAGCGTACCATCGGCGACCAGCATCGCAGCGATCGTGCCGGCAAGGGATTTGGATACCGAAAACAGGATGTGCGGCTGGGTGGGGCTCATCACGCCGAAATAGCGTTCGTAAACGATCGTGCCGCGGTGGACGATGGTGATGGCATCGGTGAAATTGGCCAGCAGCGAATCCGCGAAGCTGATCAGGCCGTCAAAGCCGCTGTTGGGCATTGGCTGAAACAGCAGCGCATCAATGTCATCGCGCAATGCGATCGGGAAAGGCCGCGTCGCTGTGGCGCCGCGCGCGACGACGGCAGTGGGTAATATCGATCGAAAATTCGCTGATGCCCAGCGCAACTGTGGGAAGAAACTGGCACTATTATCTTCGAATCGCACCAATTTATCGGTCGGCGGTGGCGCACCCTGCATCCAACCCATTGTTTTCGGGTCCGTGGAAATGGCGGCGGCGATGGCGCCAGGGCCGTGCGTTTTGCTGTTGGGCGGCGACGGCGAAGTCAACGGCCCTGATCGCTCATTTGGCGATGGAATGGCAGACGCAACCGATAAATCAGGAGGTGTTGACATGATAACGATCAAAGCAGCTTTCACCGCCGGAAGCCAGTCCGGCAGTTCCGCTCGGTTTATCACAACGTTGTCCAATAGCCCTGGCCGCGACGTTGCCATCGCCAGAGCAGCGAGTAAAGCGCGCGCCTGTGTCCCATCGACAGGCGCGATCGCAGACGGCTAACAAATAATCATGTCTTTCCGCTCGATTCCTGCTGCTGTGCTTGGCTATGGCTTGCTAGGGCTGATCCCCTTCATTGCCGCGCCGGTGCTGGCGCAATCGGTGCCGGCTCATGCCGGTCTTCTGGCCGGGATCGTGCTGGCCTATGGCACCCTGATCCTTTCGTTTCTGGGCGGTGCGCGCTGGGGACTGGCGGTGGCGCGCCCCGACCCGGGCTTCTGGATAATTAGTTTGACGATGCTGCCAACGCTGGCGGCGTTGGCCCTATTGATGAGTCCTGGCCTATCGGTTTCGGCGCGGTTGATTGTGCTTGCTGGATTGCTGATGCTGCAATTGGCCACGGACACGCGCGGCAGCGGCTTGCCTATCTGGTATCCGCGCTTTCGGCTGCTGCTTACGCTTGGTGCCGTGACGGGTCTGGTCGTTATGGGCCATATGCTAAATTACCGTGCAGAGGCGGTTGGTACGCTGGTTTAACAAACGGCCAGTTGCTAGTGCATCGTAAATGGTGGGCCCCATTCTTGTTTTTGATTCCGGGGTTGGCGGCCTGTCGGTGCTTGGGCCGATCCGGGCACTGCTTCCCGGCGCTGCTATTGTCTATGCTGCAGACAATGCCGGCTTTCCCTATGGTACCAAAACCGAGGCTGAGATCGCGGCGCGAGTGCCGGCGTTGCTCGGACGGCTGGTGGAGCGGTATCGGCCGGCACTGGCAGTGATTGCCTGTAACACCGCATCAACGATTGCCTTGGCCCATGTTCGCGCTGCGCTCGATGTGCCAGTGGTTGGCACGGTACCGGCGATCAAGCCGGCTGCCGAGCGGTCGATAACCCGCGTCATCGGCGTGCTGGGCACAGCAGCAACCGTGCGCCAGCCATATGTTGACCGGCTGGTGGCGGAATTTGCCAGCGATTGCACCGTGCTGCGGCATGGTTCCGCCCGGCTCGTCGAACTGGCAGAGGCCAAGCTGGCCGGGGAATTGGTGACGGCGGCCGATGTTGCCACCGAGCTCGCAGGGCTTCTCGATCAACCGGACGGCGATCGGCTTGACATGGTGGTGCTGGCCTGCACACATTTTCCCTTGCTGGCGGCAGACCTGGCCACAGCGAGCCCGCGGCCTTTGGGTTTCGTTGATGGCGGGGCGGGCATTGCGCGGCGGGTGGCGCATCTGCTGGGGCTACAATCGGGCACTCCACAACCGGGCCGTGCGATTTTTACGGGGTCCAGCCCGCACGTTGACGCACTGGCCGGGGCGCTTAAAGGCTTTGGGTTGGAAACGATCGAATTTCTTTGAGGAAAGGCCGCTAGTGCCAATGAATGATGAAGAATTGATGGCACGGATGCGCAAGTTCGTGCCGCCAACGGCTGCAATTCTGGGCCAGGAGATTCTGGCCATCGACAGCGCAGCCGGCACGGTGCGGATGAAGTTTCAACCGATTCCAGAATGTTGCAACCCGATGGGTAATGTTCAGGGCGGTATTATCGTCGCGATGCTTGATGATGCTGCGGCCTTTGCTGCGATCGTAAAATCCGGGGAACGCATCGGCATTCCAACGATTGAGCTCAAGACCAGCTTTTTTGGCCCCGCAAAGGCCGGCGTGCCGCTATTTGCCGAAGGGCGGTGTATAAAGTTGGGCAAGCGAATCGCCTTTATGGAGGCTGATCTGTTTGATGAGTCAGGCAGCCTGCTGGCGCGGTTGACGACGAGTGCGGTGCCGATTCCTATGGCAGCGCCGACCTATTTGGTGGAGCGGACATGACTGATATTGTGACGGAACCAGAAGTGATCATCGAGCGGCGGGGCCGGGCACTGTGGCTCACGCTGAACCGCCCGGCGGCACTGAATGCGTTGAATCTTTCGATGGCCCGTACCATTCACCGCGCATTATATGAAGCGGCGGGCGACCCGGCGGTGGAACGCATGGTTATCGAAGGGGCAGGGGACCGGGCATTTTGTGCCGGCGGCGATGTTGCGTCGCTGGCCCGTCGCGGGCGCGAAGACCGGGCGCTTTATGAAGGATTTTTTCACGACGAATATCGGCTGAACCAGGCGATTGCGCGGTTGGTCACGCCTTGGGTCGCCATTCTCGATGGTGTCACCATGGGCGGTGGGGTTGGCCTGTCCATCCACGGGCCATGCCGCATCGCGACCGAACGCACGCTGTTTGCGATGCCGGAAACCGGGATTGGCCTGATCCCTGATGTCGGCGGCACCCATGCTCTGTCACGGTTGCCGGGCGAAATCGGGACTTGGCTGGCGTTGACTGGAGCACGATTGAAGGCGGCAGATTGCCTGTATGCCGGCATTGCGACGCATTTTGTGCCCTTGGAGCGTCTGGCAGTGTTGCGTGACCTGATGGCGACCAGCGACGAAACCGTGATGGAAATCCTGGGCGCGCTGCATGGCGACGCCGGGGTTTCGGCGCTGGTTGCGCTGCGCGATGGCATTGATTTCCACTTCGGCCATGACACAGTGGAGGCGATCCTTGCCAGCCTGGAGGAAGGCGATGGCTGGGCTCAAGACCAGGCGGCTATGATCCGAAAAATGTCGCCAACATCGTGCAAGCTGACCCTCGCGGGGCTCCGTGCCGGCCGGGATGCAACGATTGAACACGCTTTGGTCAATGAATATCGGATGGTTTGCGAAATCCGCAACGGCCATGATTTTTTTGAGGGCGTGCGGGCGCAGTTGATTGACAAGGATCGAAAGCCGCTATGGTCGCCTGAGACGCTGGCGGGTGTCAGCGACGACGATGTGGCGCGGCATCTGGTAGAGCCAGAAAGCGGTGATCTGACGTTTGAGTGATGCCGCTTGCAACTCGCTCCAGCGGGTGACGTTATGCGATGTCCTGTCGTTACAATCATTTGCCCGAATCGACGCTCGGCGTTAGATTTGCAATAACATGCCCAAGACAATTGCCCTTGCGTCCGACCATGCCGGCTATGCGCTGAAGGCGGAGCTGGTACGTGAATTGCACGACGCCGGACATGTTGTGCTCGACTTGGGTCCTTATGATGATGACCGTGTCGATTATCCTGATTATGGCTTCAAACTTGCCGAAGCCATTGCCGACGGCCGGGCGACGTGCGGCATTGCCATTTGCGGAACGGGCATCGGCATTTCCATCGCCGCCAATCGCAACCCGGCGGTTCGTGCAGCGCTGTGCACATGCGGACTGATGGCGCGGCTTGCGCGGCAACATAATGATGCCAATGTGCTGGCGATGGGTAGCCGGATTATCGGCATCGAGGTGGCGCGCGATTGCGTCCAGGAATTTTTGAACACCGCGTTTGAAGGCGGGCGACACACAAACCGTGTCGCCAAGCTTGGCCAGATAAAGGAACATGCAGCATGAGCAGCAAACCAGTCAGCGTCACCGATACCTTGCCGAGTGGGTTTTTCGATACGCCTTTGGCGGTGACCGACAGCGCTGTCGCTGATGCAGTGGCAGCAGAGCTGGACCGGCAGCAAAACCAGATCGAACTGATCGCATCCGAAAACATCGTCAGCCGCGCCGTGTTGGAGGCGCAGGGATCGGTGTTCACCAACAAATATGCCGAGGGCTATCCGGGCAAGCGCTACTATCAGGGTTGTGGGCCGTCTGATGTCGTTGAAACCCTGGCGATTGAGCGGGCAAAGAAACTGTTCGATTGCGCTTATGCGAATGTGCAGCCGCATTCCGGCGCGCAGGCCAATGGAGCGGTCATGCTGGCGTTGGTCAAGCCGGGTGAGACGATTCTGGGCATGAGCCTGGATGCCGGTGGCCATCTGACTCACGGTGCGGCACCATCGATGAGCGGCAAATGGTTCAACGCCGTGCAATATGGCGTGCGCCGCGAGGACCATCTGATTGATTATGATGAGGTCGAGCGGCTGGCCGTGGAGCATGAGCCCGTGCTGATCATCGCCGGCGGTTCTGCCTATCCACGGATTATTGATTTCGCGCGGTTCCGGGCCATTGCCGACAAGGTTGGGGCGAAACTGCTGGTCGATATGGCGCATTTTTCTGGGTTGGTCGCCGCCGGCATCCACCCATCGCCATTGCCGCACGCCCATGTGGTGACGACAACGACCCACAAGACGTTGCGCGGTCCGCGCGGCGGCATGATCCTGTCGAATGATGACGCGCTGGGCAAGAAATTCAACAGTGCGGTGTTCCCGGGTCTGCAAGGCGGCCCGCTAATGCATGTCATCGCCGCGAAGGCTGTAGCGTTCGGAGAAGCATTGCAGCCGGATTTCAAGGATTATGCGGTGCGTGTTGTCGCCAATGCCCAGACGCTGGCGGCAAAACTGAAAGAACGCGGTTGTACGGTTGTTGCTGGCGGCACTGATACGCACTTGGCGCTGATCGACCTGACGCCAAAGGGCATCACCGGCAAGGATGCCGATGAGGCTTTGGAACGCGCCGGCATCACCTGCAACAAGAACGGTGTGCCCTTTGATCCGCTGCCGCCGACGAAAACGAGCGGCATTCGTGTCGGTTCACCGGCCGGTACGACGCGTGGTTTCGGCCAAAGCGAATTCGCTGCCATTGGCGACATGATCGCCGATGTGCTTGACGGGCTGGCAACGAATGGCGACGATGGCAATGCAGCGGTCGAGGCGGCTGTGAATGTCCGGGTACGAGCACTGTGCGCGCGGTTCCCGATATATCCCAACTGAAGGAGCGTGACATGAGCGAGAAGCCCGATGACATCGCCGCCAAAGTCGAAAAGCTTGCCGAGGAAGCCCGTGTGGCGGGCGAGAAATTCATTCAGACCGATACAGGCAAGAAAGTCGCCGATCTGACAGAATCTGCTTTTCAGACTGCCGGCGAAATGGGCCGCAAGATTGCCGATAGTGAATTCGGCAAAAAGGCGCTGGATTCTGGTCTGGGCCGCCAAGCAGCCGATCTCGCCGGCCAAGCGTCGGACAGGACCAAGGCGACAATTACCAATGTGTTGGCGCGCAATGTTGCGGTCGGCGCTGCGGCAGGTGCCGTCGTGGCGATCCCGATTCCATTTATCGGGCCGGTTTTGGGGGCGATTGTCGGCGCCGGGCTTGGCTATTTACGCACGATCACCAAGAAGCCCTGATGCGCTGCCCATTCTGCGGCAATGATGACAGCCAGGTAAAGGATTCGCGGCCTACCGAGGATGGCGCCGCGATCCGACGGCGGCGGCAGTGCCCGGCGTGTGGCGGGCGCTTTACGACCTTTGAGCGCATCCAGCTGCGGGAGCTCAGCATCATCAAGAAATCTGGCAAACGTGAAGTGTTTGACCGTGACAAGCTGGCCCGATCGATCGAAATCGCCTGTCGAAAGCGTCCGATCGCGCCCGAACGCATCGAACGCATGGTCAATGGCGTCGTTCGCCGATTGGAATCGAGCGGCGAGAGCGAAATCGAGGTTGGCAAGGTCGGCGAGATGGTGATGGAGGGTCTGCAGGCGCTCGACCCGGTCGCCTATATCCGTTTTGCCAGCGTTTACCGTGATTTCCGCGAAGCGCGCGATTTCGAAACATTTGTCGGCGGTCTGTCGGAACAGGTCGATCGCGCGAGAGATTTAGACGAATGAGGAACTATTGCTCCTGCCCATTGAGGGCGAGATTTTTATCGTGACCTCCCCCGCCGTCATCCTCGTTCGACCGCAACTGGGCGTAAATATCGGCGCTTGCGCTCGTGCGATGCTGAATTTCGGGCTGACCGATTTGCGACTCGTCCGTCCACGCGATGGATGGCCCAATGTTGATGCGGGGCCGGCGGCCAGTGGCGCAGATTCCGTGCTGGCTAACGCGCAAGTGTTTGATAGCGTTGCTGATGCTTGCGCTGGGCTGTCACTGGTCTTTGCGACAACCGTCCGCAATCGCGAATTGACGCGCCGGGTGGTGACACCGTTGCAGGCTGCCGCAGAATTCCACGGCCAGACAGCGACCGGTGGAATCATGTTCGGTCCCGAACGCACCGGGCTGGAAACCGAAGATCTGGCCATTGCCCATGCCATCGTCACCGTCCCGGTCAACCCCGCCTTTGGTTCGCTCAATTTAGCCCAAGCGGTGCTTGTTCTGGGCTATGAATGGTGGCGGCAAGGGGCTGATGTGGCGGCGGATGTGCTAGTGAACCACGACGGCCCTGCTCCGCATGAAGAACTGGAAGGGCTGATTGGTGCCGTCGATGCACAATTGGTCGCCAATGGCTATTACAACCCGGTTGCGGGCCGGGCGGCGGCGTCACGCTTGACGATGCGCAACTTGCTGACCCGACCGGAATTTACCGCAGGCGAAGTGCGGACTCTGCGTGGCATCGTACGCGGATTGTCAGCGAAGCGGCGATAAGAGCGAGGAAACAACTCGCCCCGTGCGCCAAGGGACGATTCGCTTCCGGGCTCCGCTGGGTCATGCTCTCTATTCCGCTCAGGGAGAGAGAAATGTTAAGCCACGGCGTCCAAATTTTCCGGTTGTGGATCACGCAGCGAATAACCGCGACCCCAGACGGTTTCGATGCAGCCGCTTGCCGGCGCCCCGGCCAGGAACAGCTTTTTGCGCAATTTGCAGATGAAAACGTCGATAATTTTCAATTCCGGTTCATCGCGGCCGCCATAGAGGTGGGTTAGAAACATTTCCTTGGTCAAGGTCATGCCCTTGCGCAGCGACAACATTTCAAAAATTGCATATTCCTTGCCCGTCAACGACACCCGCCGGCCTTCGACTTCGACAGTGCGAGCGGCCAGATCAATGGCAACAGGCCCGGTGACGATCAGCGACTGGGCATGGCCTTGGCTGCGACGGACCAGTGCATGAATTCGTGCCATCAATTCGGCTTTGTCGAAAGGCTTTGTGACATAATCATCGGCACCCGCGCCAAAGCCGGTAACCTTTGTGCCGGTTTCGGCGTCTCCCGAGAGAATCAGCACTGGAGTCGCGACGCGCAGCATACGCAGTCGCTTGAGCACTTCATGGCCATGCAAATCGGGTAGGGTCAAATCGAGGAGGATCACGTCAAATTCGTAACTGCGCGCATATTCCAGCGCAGTTTCGCCTGTGGCAGCGGTTTCATGTTCAAAACCCGCCTCATCCAGCATCAATTCAACCGCGCGGGCCATCGCCCGATCGTCCTCGATCAACAAAACGCGCATGGTCATGGTCTCCCGAAACATCGTGTCAGCAGCGGTCGGCCACCGCGCCGCAGACGTTACTATTCCATTGAAGCCGCTTTGTTCACAAAGGTAAACCCCGGTGCGACCAACCGCATTTCCAGCATGGTGAATTGAATTCATTTCGCCACTCTTCCCTCGAATACCGGTCGATACGCTTGGACACGCGTGACACGCAGACCTGGCTCGCCGGCGAAATGCACGGCTCGCTCCCATAGACGCAATTCTGCTTCGCTGATCGAATACCGCGCGCAGGCCTCGGCGCGGCCAATGAGCCCATGCTCGATTGCTGTCAGCACCGCCGCTTTTCGGCGCGGCACCCAGCGTGTGGTATCTATCGGCGGCAGATTTCGACCGATCTCACAGCTATTGTCATAGTCTTTTTTCCTCGCCTCCATGGTCGGACCCTTGCTTGAACACTGCCGTCCCCGGCCATGTTCACGGCGGCGGTGTAAGGATTCTAAGGCACAGCGTGGTTAATATGGGTTGACGGCCAGAGCGAAGCAGAGGATTCGGCCAGGATGAACGAAACCAATGGTTTTGCTGGCCCAGAGGCCATTTTGGCGTCTCTGCGCGGGCGTCGGGTGGCGGTTGCCATGTCAGGCGGCGTCGATTCCTCGGTTGTCGCGGCACTTGCGGCGGAGGCTGGATGTGACGTTGTCGGGGTTACGCTCCAACTCTATGACAGCGGCGCCGCCACTGCGGCACGGCCAGGGGCTTGTTGCGCCGGCGCCGATATACGCGACGCGCGTGCCGTCGCCGCCCGCCTGGGCATTGCGCATTATGTTATCGATATGGAAGAACGTTTTCGCCGCGCCGTGATGGACAGTTTTGCCGATAGTTATGCCCGCGGCCAGACGCCGGTGCCTTGCGTGGAATGCAACAAGACCGTCAAATTCACAGATTTGCTTGAGCTGTCGCAGAGCCTGGGGGCTGAAGCGCTGTTGACCGGCCATTATGTCCAGCGCGTCGATGTGCCACAGGGGGTGCAACTCCATCGTGGCGCCGATCCAGCCAAGGACCAGAGTTATTTTCTTTGGAGCACCACCGTCGAGCAACTTGATTATTTGCGATTTCCGCTCGGCGGACTCGCCAAAACCGAGGTGCGACGCGAGGCGGAACGATTCGGGCTGGGCGTCGCGGCAAAGCCAGACAGCCAAGACATCTGCTTTGTCGGCGGTAAGGATTACGCTGGAGTTGTTGAAAGGTTGCGCCCTGAACTGGCAACACCGGGGGACATTGTCGATATGGCTGGTGCGGTGATTGGCAAGCATGGCGGTATCCACCGCTTTACGGTTGGCCAGCGACGCGGGCTCGATTTGGGCGGCTTTGCCGAACCCTTGTATGTCATCGCAATTGTTGCGGCGACGAACCGCGTGATTGCTGGTCCTCGTGCGGCGCTGGCGGTCGCGGCGATGCGGGTGGAAGCAGCCAATGTACTGGCTGATCTGAACGGCAATGTAGCGGTGAAGGTGCGGTCATTGGCGCCGCTCGCCGATGCGATCTGGGAAGGCGACAGCGTGGCATTCGCTGTGCCGCAATTTGGCGTTGCGCCAGGGCAGGCGGCGGTGGCCTATCGTGGCAGCCAGCTGATCGGCGGCGCAACGATTGCCCGTACTATCGCTGCAGTCGCAGTCGATGCTTGCACTCCGCAGCTTTTGCGGCTGTAGGTATCAGTATGGGCCTGCTATTGAACATCTTCACTTGGTGGCACGGGCCCGGGCTTGGCACGCGGATCACGACGTGGTGGACGGGCAAGGAAGTCGGCCGCGATAGCCAAGGCAGTATATACTATCGAAGCGGTGCCGGCCGCAAGGAACGCCGCTGGGTGATCTACAATGGCGTCCCCGAGGCAAGCCGGATTCCACCGGAATGGCATTCGTGGATGCACAAGACCGTCTCGCTGCCGCCCAGCGAAGCGCCGCTGCTGCTTCGGGTGTGGGAAATCCCCTGGACCCCGAACGCCACTGGTACGCTGGCGGCGCATGTCCCGGCTGGCAGCCTGGACGCCGGCGGCAAGCGGGCGAAGGCAACGGGCGATTATCGGGCCTGGACGCCGGAGGATTGATGCGCGCATTGTTCAAGGACAATATCGTCGAGGCGCTGGTCGGGCTGATCGTCGCGATCGTTGCCATCGGCTTTGTCGTGCTTGCCTATGGCCGCACCCAGGCTGGGGCGAGCAGTGGTGGTTATGTGCTGACGGCGCGCTTCCCCAATGTCGCCGGCGTTTCGGCCGGAACGGATGTTAGGGTGGCTGGCATCAAGGTTGGCCGCGTTGTCTCGCAAAGCCTTGATCCTGGCAGTTATCAGGCAGTGCTCAACCTTTCAATCGACAAGGCTCTGAAATTGCCGACCGATTCAAGCGCGGCGATCACCACCGAGGGGCTGTTGGGCGGCACGTTTATCGCTCTGACCCCTGGAGGCGAGACAGTGATGCTAAAGGCGGGTGAAGAAATCACCGAAACGTCGGGCGCAACCGATCTGATGGCTCTTATCGGTGGTTTCGTAAACAAATCGGGCGGCGATGTGGCGGCAAAACCTGCTGAATCAGCGAAATAATATGTACCGCCAGGCGATTGCCGGGATAGTGTTGGGGTTGGCTGGGCCAGCGCTGGGGCAAACTGCGGCGGTTGCGCCTGCCCTATCGTCTGTAATTGCGCCTGTCGTGGTATCTCATAAGCTACCGTCCGCGCCAGCTGTGCGCGGCATCACGCCCAACAACGAACGTGACGTCGTGATCGGCGCCATCGACAAACGCACTGGCCTTACTCGCAATTTTGGTGGCAAACCGGGCCAGGCCTTTGATTTTGGCACATTGCGGGTAACAGTCAGAACCTGTGAGGTGACACCACCCTGGGAACAGAAACTTACCGGCGCATTTGTGCTGATCGACGAGCGCAACAAGTCGAGTTCAAAGCGTGTTTATTCGGGCTGGATGTTTGCCGAAAGCCCCTCGCTGCACCCGCTGGAACATCCACGTTACGATATCTGGGTCAAAAGCTGCACGATGCGTTTTCCCGAAACCGGGCCGGATACGGTGTCGGCGGGCCGCGCAGATACGGGGCCAGCCACTGGCGCTGCCAAAGCATCAAACGCGAAAAAATCTGCGGCAATCAAAAGCGCCCCGGCCAATTGAGAGCGATACGCGCGGGCGGGGACATCGTGGCCGCCAAAGCTTGCCAGATGTTCGGTCAGGAATTGCGTGTCGAGCAGGGTGAATCCGCCAACCTGTAACCGCGCCACCAGTGCCGCTAGAGCGCATTTTGAGGCATCGCGTGCTCGCGTGAACATGCTTTCTCCAAAAAACGCCCCGCCCAACCGCACACCATACAGCCCACCGGCAAGCGTGCCATCCTCGCCCCAAGCTTCCACTGAATGCGCTTGGCCGCATTTGTACAATTCGCGATAGGCGTCGGCGATCAACGGGTTGATCCAAGTGTCCGGCCGCCCCGGCACGGGTTCCGCGCATGCGGCCAGTACCGCATCAAATGCGCGATCGGCCGTAAGCGTAAAACGTTCGGATTTCAATGTCTTGGCGAGGCTGTGTGAAAGATGAAAGGCCTGGAGCGGCAGTATTCCGCGGCGGCGTGGTTCAACCCAGAATACATCGGCGCTGTCCGCTCGGTCCGCCATCGGAAAAATGCCATTAGCATAGGCATTCAATAGCGTTTCGGGATCAAGCCGAGATTTCGGGGGGGGGCTCAGGGCGTGTTTCCTTCAGCGGCGAACATAGGCGCCTGCGCCAGGTTGTGAAAATGGGTCATGCACCGATCACTGCCAGCACCATGCCGATGGCGACCAGAACCGAGCCGGCTGCTGCGCTGCGGCACAGCGCTTTGCGCAGGTAAAAGCGGCCGACCAACAAGGTAAAGATCACCTCCACCTGGCCGACGGTGCGGACGAGTGCCACCGGCGTCGTTGCAAAGCCGGTGAACCAACCGGCAGAGCCCACCGCCTTCAGAATGCCGACCTGGCGGCAGTTCCGCAATGACGCGGCAACGGCCCGCAATTGGGCAGGCTCGCGGATGGCAACGTACAAACCCTGTAGAATCGCCTGCGAGGCCACCGTGACGGCCAGCGCAACCAGTGCGCGAAGCAGCAGATCCGGTGTTGCCAGGGTGCGTGTTGCGGCGCAGATGAAGATAGAGGCCAGTGCGAATAACAGCCCCGCGCCAAGGCCGCATAGTGCTGCCGGCTGCACCGCTTCGCGCAACATCGCCAACGGGCCGAGCCGGCGGCCACCGGTTGAAAAGATGATGACGCCGATGACCCCAACGGCAATACCGAACCACATTAGCGGCGAAAGTACATCGTGCAGCAGCCCGGCCGAAAACAAGGCGCCTTGCACCGCCCCGGTTTTGGCATAGGCGGCCCCAACGACGAAGTTACGATAGCCAAACGCCATGATGAGAAAATTGGTGCCAATGATCTGGCAGGTGCCACCTGTGATCGCATAGGCGAAGAATCCGGGCGACAGTGCGGGCACATGGCCAAGATCGATGGCGAGCCAGCTTCCGAGCAACACAAGGGCAACCGCAAAACCATAAAGATAGCGCGCCAGCCCGGCGGCATTGACCGATAATGTGGCGCGCAGCCGCTGCTGAAGTGCGGTGCGCCACGCCTGGAAACAGCCCGCGAACGCTGTAGCGGGTAGCCAAATCGGCGACATGATCACGCTTTTACCGTCACGACTCCTGGCGGGACGCGAGCCAGCGTTCCAGCCATTTGATCGAATAATTGCCGTCGATGAAATCCGGCGCTTCGATGATCGCCTGTTGCAACGGGATGGTGGTTTTTGGACCGTGGATCACGAATTCCTCCAGGGCGCGGCGCAGGCGCATCAGCGCGTCGTTGCGGTTGGCGCCGTAAACGATCAACTTGGCGATCAGCGAGTCATAATAGGGCGGGATGCGATAGCCGTCGTACAGCGCGCTATCGACGCGCACGTGCAGGCCGCCAGGCGCATGGAAATCCGTGACCCGGCCCGGCGATGGCGCAAAGGTTTCTGGGTCTTCGGCGTTGATCCGGCATTCGATGGCATGTCCTTCGAAACGAATGTCCGCTTGGGTCACTGACAATGGCAGGCCGGCGGCGATGCGGATTTGTTCGCGGACAAGATCGAGCCCGGTGACCGCTTCGGTCACCGGATGTTCGACTTGTAAGCGCGTATTCATTTCGATGAAGTAGAATTTTCCATCTTCATAAAGGAACTCCATCGTGCCCGCACCGCGATATTGCAGGGTAGAGACAGCCTGCCGCACAATTTCGCCCATTTCCGCCCGCTGGTCGGCGTTCAACGCCGGCGATGGTGCCTCCTCCAGCACCTTCTGGTGGCGGCGTTGCAACGAACAATCGCGTTCGCCCAGATGGACGGCACCTCCCTTGCCATCGCCGAACACCTGGAATTCGATGTGGCGGGGTTCGTTCAGATATTTTTCGATATAAACGGTGTCGTCGCCGAACGCCGCCTTGGCCTCATTCTGCGCCTGCCGCATCAGTCCGGGCAAGCTGGCGGCATCGGTGATCACCTTCATGCCGCGGCCACCGCCGCCCGATGCCGCCTTGATCAGCACCGGATAGCCGATATCGTTGGCAACCTTGATGGCTTCCTCGGGCGAATTGACCGGGCCGTCAGAGCCTGGGACCAATGGCAGGCCTAGCTTTGCCGCGGTGCGTTTCGCCTCAACTTTGTCGCCCATCTTGCGGATGTGCTCAGGGTCGGGCCCGATCCAGACAATCTTGTGCTTTTCAACGATTTCCGCAAACCGCGCGTTTTCGCTCAGAAAACCATAGCCGGGGTGGATGGCATCAGCCTGAGAGATTTCTGCCGCCGAAATGATGGCGGGAATATTGAGATAGGAATCGGTTGCCGATGGCGGCCCGATGCAAATGGCCTCATCGGCCAGCCGCACATGCATCGCATCTGCATCGGCAGTTGAATGCACGGCAACCGTGCGAATACCCATTTCCCGGCAAGCACGATGGACGCGCAAGGCGATTTCACCGCGATTGGCGATTAAAACTTTCTTGAACATGGGGGTTATTCGATCACCACAAGAGGTTCATCATATTCAACCGGCTGCTCGCTACGGATAAAGATCTTGACGACCTTGCCAGCCTTTGGTGCGGTAATTGGGTTCATCACCTTCATCGCTTCGATAATCAGCAGCGTGGCACCAGCAACAACGGTTTCACCTTCGCTGATATAGGGTTTGGCGCCGGGTTCGGGGGTCAGATAGGCGGTGCCGACAATCGGGGATCTGACCAGACCGGGGTGGGTTCTCCAATCATCCTGGGCCGGCGCGGCGACCGGGGCAGCGATTGCAGCAGGGGCAGGTGCATAGGCCAGTGCCCCCGCGTAATTCGCAGGCGCCGCCGTCACGGTGCGTGCAACGCGGATGGTGCGTTCGCCGTCCTTTACTTCGATTTCAGTCAAATGGCTCGATTCGAGCAATTCGGCGAGTTCGCGCACAAGTGCGGTATCCACCTGAATTCCAGTGCCTTCTGGCATGATTATTCCTTTATTACGGATCTATGAGTAATGTCATTGCCGGAACTGTGCCACCGCGTCCAGTGCCAGTTGATAGGATTGAGCACCGAAGCCACAAATCGTGCCACGGGCCACCGCGCTGATGAAGCTGTGGTGCCGAAAGGGTTCCCGCGCATGGGGATTGGACAGATGCACCTCGATTACCGGCACCGTGATCGACTTGATCGCATCGTGCAGCGCGACCGATGTGTGGGTCAACCCGCCGGCGTTGAGGATCACCGCCAGTGCATCGCGGCTGCCGGCTTCATGCAGCCAATCGATCAGATGGCCTTCATGGTTGGATTGGCGCAGGTCGATCTCCAACCCCAGGCTCTGTGCCCGTGCCTCCAGCGCCCCGGCGATGCTGTCCAGCGTGTCATGGCCATAGATACGCGGCTCACGTGACCCCAGCAGATTAAGGTTGGGGCCGTTGAGAACCAGGACGAGGTTTGAGGGCATGGGTTTATTATAGGCGACGATTGAAAGGCGCGCTACTCTTCTCCCCTTCCTTCTTCAGGGAGGGGTCGGGGGTGGTTTCTTCCCGCCCTTTTTAACGCCGCCGCAGCGACCCTGGAAACCTGCCCCCGGCCCCCTCCGTTGAACAAGGGCGCAGGAGCGGCTTGCCCGACGCGCCGCCGCTCGGCATAGCAGGGGCATGATCAGCATCACCCTGAATGGCGAACCGCGCCGCATTGCCCCCGGTATGACGCTCAGCGCGGTGCTTGCCGATCTGGCGCTTGATGCGGCGAAGATCGCCGTGGAACGCAATCTGGAAATCGTGCCGCGTTCCGGTTTTGGCAGCGTTATGCTGGCCGATGGCGATATGCTCGAAATCGTGCATTTCGTCGGCGGCGGCGGCGATGATGATGGCTGGTCGGTCGCTGGCCGCACATTCCATTCGCGCCTGATCGTCGGCACTGGCAAGTATAAGGACTACGCCCAGAATGCCGCCGCCATGCAGGCATCGGGCGCCGAAATCGTCACCGTCGCCGTCCGCCGGGTGAATGTGATCGACAAGGGCCAGCCGATGCTGACCGATTTCATCGACCCGAAAAAATTCACCTATCTACCCAATACCGCCGGCTGTTTCACCGGCGATGATGCGGTGCGCACCCTGCGGCTGGCGCGTGAAGCCGGCGGCTGGAACCTGGTCAAGCTGGAGGTGCTGGGCGAAGCGCGAACGCTGTATCCCGATATGGCCGAAACGCTGCGGGCGACCGAAATTCTCGTCAACGACGGTTTTGATGTGATGGTCTATTGTGCCGATGATCCGATTGCGGCGAAGAAACTGGAGGATTTGGGCGCCTGTGCGATCATGCCGCTGGGATCCTTGATCGGGTCCGGCCTGGGAATCCAGAACCCGGTGACGATCCGCATGATTGTTGAAGGCGCCAAGGTGCCGGTGCTGGTCGATGCCGGTGTCGGCACCGCATCGGATGCGGCGGCGGCGATGGAGTTGGGCTGTGCCGGCGTGCTGATGAACACCGCGATTGCCGAGGCCAAGGACCCGATCCTGATGGCGCAAGCAATGAAACTGGCAGTCGAGAGTGGCCGGCTGGCCTATCGTGCCGGACGGATGGCAAAGCGGCGCTATGCCGATCCGTCGAGCCCACTAGCTGGGTTGATCTAAGAACTAGAAATCGACGATTTATTAATAGATTTTTCTATCAAATCCAACATATCCAAGCCTAATTTTGAAATACTTGCTCGTTTCTCTTTGCCTCGATCTTCAATTTCGACGATCCCAATGTTCCACGAGCTTAAATTATTGGCCGTGTTGTCGAGAAGGCGTCTAATGTGGCCTCTAGCAAGATTCTTGTCGGGATTTTCACGATCCAATAACAAGTGAAAATTCCTTTCAATTTCTTATATTTCCCGACTGCCGCCAACTGCGATTTTTAGATCTCGCAATATGTATAGAACAGCACGTTGTCTTGCTGGTCGAAGCGTTTTAAACATTGATATAAAATGGCGCTTGTTCGCGCTATACTTCAGTCCTTCGATTTCTTCGGTTGTGTCGTCCATTACGTGAATGTTCTAATCACATCAGCATATAAATCCCGCTTGAACGGCACAGCCATGTCAACCAACGTGCCAACAGCCGCCCAGCGCCAGGCTTTGAATTCCGGGTGCTTCTGATCGATCGCCACATCGGCGTCCGTGCCCAGAAATCGCATTGAAAACCATTTCTGGCGCTGGCCGGCGTATTTGCCCTTCCAGATGGTGCCGACCATTTCCGGCGGCAAGTCATAATAATGCCATTCGGGCGTTTCGCCGGTAATCTCGACCAGATGTGCCGGAATGCCGGTTTCCTCACCCAATTCGCGCAGCGCTGCGACCGTTGGCGTTTCGCCCGGATCGATGCCGCCCTGCGGCATCTGCCAGGCCTCCAGCTTTGAATCGAGGCGCTGGCCGACGAACACATGGCCGTCGGCGTTCATCAGCATGATGCCGACGCAGGGGCGATAGGGCAGGCCGGATGGGTGGGTGCGCGGGGTGGTGGTGCTCATGCCGCGGTGATGGCTTCGTCCAGCAACAGGCGCAAGTCCTGCAGATTGGCATGCAGGTCATCCTGCGCCGAAGGGATAGCACCGCGCAACGTCATGCTGCCGTGAATCTGCCCCTCGGCCTCGCGGAAAATCGTGCGCACACCCGCGGCGATCATCTTGCCGGCATAGGCGCGGCCCTGATCGCGCAGCGGGTCCAAGCTGCATGTATAGACCAGTGTTGGCGGCTGGCCGACCAGATCGGCATAAATCGGTGATGCGCGCGGGTGCGTCGGATCGGCGCCGTGCAGGTAATGATCCATGAACCAGGCCATCGTGCCGGCGGTGAGCAGATAGCCATCAGCAAATTCGGCCATCGATCCGCCGTCGGCAGTCATATCGACGCCGGGATAGATCAGCCATTGCGCGATGATTGGCACCGCCATTTTGCCGTGCAGTTCCTGCGAGACGACCGCCGCCAGATTGCCGCCGGCGCTGTCACCGGCCGGAATGATGCCGGAGACCGCATGGCCGATCGACAGCGGCGTTTCAGCGATCCAGCGGGTGGCGGCGATGCAATCATCCACAGCGGTGGGGAAACGCGCCTCAGGCGCCAGGCGGTAACCCACCGAAACCACGGTGATTTTGAGCACGCGGGCGATTTCGGCGCACAATGAATCATAGACTTCGATATCGCCGATTACCCAGCCGCCGCCATGGAAAAACACCATCACCGGGCCGGCGCCGGGGCTTTCGTTATCCGAATAGGCGCGGGCCGGAATGGCAAAGCCATCGGCGCCGGCAATCGTAAAATCGCGGGCATGGGCCAGTTCACCGCGCGGGCGTTCGACCATCTGGCCCAGCATTTTCATCGCAGCGCGCGCCGTCGCCGCATCGCCTTCCTCCATTTTTGGCCCAGGCTGGGCGGCGAGCATGTTAAGGACGTTGGCGACATCGGCACGAACAAAAGGCATTGGCAGTTTCCCCCGGGATTTGGTCGCATCATAGCAACACGCAGTTGCTCGACAAGCTGACGAAAAAGCGCGAACGGAACTTGGTCATCACCGCCTTGTTTGATGGACTGCCGTGCGTTTTGGCAATTCAGGAGCTTTGAGTGATGAAAATCGACATCATAATGATTTTCGTGGCATTTGCAGGTTCGGCAGCCCTGGCGCAGACGGAACCGATGGCAAAGGACGCGATGCCGATGGCCAGCGATCAAATGACGACGCAGACGACCAAGGCCAAAATGATGACGACTGAAAAATCGATGATGCACTCAACGATGCACTCAACGATGCACTAATCCGCGATGCATCGCGGCATGCGAATGTCACATGGCCATTGGACGATGGACAATCACCGCGATACGAAACGGAAAATCGTCGCGCACAAGCGGATGATGGGGCGCCATCGCACAATGACCAGCACAACCAGGACAAAGGGCCTTTAAAAAGCTGCAGCGATCTGGCCCGGCTGAGTCAAAAGGTGTAGCTTTAGAATTCGCTGCCCAATACAGTCACACTTATTCGTCTGTTGCGCGGGTCCGTTCGGTCCTTTGGGTTATAGGGGTCGGTATCGGCAACTCCTTCGATGCGGCGGAACTGGTCTTGTGGCACCCCGGCGCTGGCCAGCACCCGGCGCGTGGCGTCGGCGCGGGCGGATGACAGACTCCAGTTGCTGCCGTTGGCATTGGAAAACCCCAGCGAATCCGTGTGGCCGCGCACAGTCAGCCGATTGGGCGTTGCTGCAATGGCAGCGCCGACACTGCGCACAACGGCAGCAGCTTCGGGTGTGAACACGCTGGTGCCAACAGCAAACATCGAAAAATCGGCGCGCTCGATCATGTCGATGCGCAGGCCATCATGGACCCGCACCAGCCGGACCTGGCCCTTTAATCCCTTCAGCGTCGGATCACCGGCCAACCTTGCGGCAATGATACGCTCAACCATACGAAACCGCGCTTCATCTGCGTCACGGCGATTGCCGGGGTGCTGCTTTTTGTCTTGACTGGCGACGGCAGCAACCATTGGCCCGCCACCGCCGCCACCCGCAATGGCGACGGGTTTCGGTCCCGAAAGAGCGGCGTGAGGCGCAACGCCAGCCTCGGATTGCAATGACCGCCCGCCCATGATGCCGTTCGACCCGCCGCTGTTTTTCATCTGGATGATCGTTGGCGTGAAATAATCGGCAATCCCCTTGCGCTGGTCTTCGTTGGTTGCGCCGATGATCCATAGCAGCATGAAAAACGCCATCATAGCAGTCACGAAATCAGCATAGGCAATTTTCCAGGCGCCGCCGTGGTGCGCGGCGTGGTGACTCTTTTTATTGCGATAGACAATTTCTGGTTCGATATTCAGTTCAGGCTTCATTTGGTGGCCCTCAGGCCATCAAACACTTCGGAAAAGCTGGGCTGGTTTTCCGGTGAAATCGCAGTCCGCGCCGCCTCGATCACCAAAGGTTGCGGTTGGCCCTTCAGGCTGCCTATGATAACGCGGCGAATGACAAGATAGATTTCGCCATCGGCATCGATCACGGATTTCAATCGCGCCGCGCATGGCCCGACTATGCCATATGACAGCAACACCCCTAGGAATGTGCCCACCAGTGCCGAACCGATCATGCCACCTAAAATGGCCGGTGGTTTGTCGATGCTGGCCATCGTCTTGATGACGCCGAGCACTGCGGCAACGATGCCCAGAGCGGGCAACGCGTCTGACATTGTGGTCAGGCGGTCGACAGGCTTCAAGGCGGCGGTATGATGGGTTTCAATTGCGCAATCGATGACGTCATCGACCGCTTGGGGGCTGAGTGTCCCTGTGGATACGACCAGCAGCCGCATCGAATCAGTCAACAGGTGCAGAAACGCTGGGTCCTTTAGAAACTGAGGATATTCGGCGAAAATGCTACTGGATTTTGGGTCTTCGATGTGGGGCTCCACAGCCACTGCGCCATCGTTGCGAAACATTTTCATCAACCGAGCGGTCAAAAAAATCGCTGCGCTGTAATCGGCCTTTTTATACTTCGGGCCTTTTATAATGGCACCAAATCCGGCGCCCATTGCCTTTATGCCCTTCAGATCTGTGGCGATTAAAGTGGCTCCAGCGGCAGCACCGCCGATGATGATCATTTCGTGGGGAAGCGCCTCAAGCACCACCACGATGTTGCCGCCGGTAAACGCAAAACCACCGAACACCATGACAACCAGCACAACAAGACCAAGTACCGAGATCATGGAAGGCAACTCTCCCTATGCCGCGGCGATGGCGAGGCTGGTGTCCAAGGGAGTTACGGCGGCGGCAGGGGGGTGCTTAGGCTCAGGCAGGGTTAACAGGGATTTTGCCCGGCCGCCTTGCAATTATCCATGCACTATTTCACCTGGGGCATTCCGGCGGCTGGTACATTTTGATCTGATCATCGGCCTGCCGAAAGCGGGAAAGGGTTGTTGTCCCAATGCCCGCGCTTTATTCGTTTCTCGTGCGCTTCCTGTTTGTCCTTTTGGGTCTTTGGCTCGCCGTGCCCGTCCAGGCGGCGCAACTGACAGCGGTAACGATGACGCCCGGCGTGGTAAGCATTGCCTTGGATGCCGTGCCGCCCTCTGTCCAAATTTCCGCCCTGGCGGCGCCTGACCGGCTGGTGATTGATTTGCCGGGCAGCATTTCTGTACCGTTGGCGGTGCCTGGCGCCGGTAGTGTGTCAACGGTGCGTGCGGCGATGTTCGCGCCGCGGGTTGTGCGGCTGGTGTTCGAACTCACGATGCCGCTGCTTTTTGATACGGCACGTGCCGACGCCGGCGGCCTGACATTGGTGTTACGCCGGGTTTTGCCGAATGATTTTGCAGCGGCCGTCAAATATGGACGGCGACCGCTAGCAGTGCAGCATATAGCTGATTTTTCGCTCCCGAGTGGAATGTTTGCAGGCAAGCCCGACAGTGTGCTGTCGCCGCGCAACCCTGGCGTGCAACCACACATTGGCAAGCGTCCTTTGGTGGTGATCGACGCCGGCCATGGTGGCAAGGATGTCGGTGCGATCAGCGTCAATGGCGGCTATGAAAAGGATGTGACGCTGGCGATTGCCCAAGCGACGGCAAAGAACTTGGGGCGGGGTGGACGCATAAGGGTGAAGCTGACGCGGGATGACGATCGTTTTATCCCGCTGGGCGGCCGCGTCACCATCGCCCGCATTGCCCGCGCCGATTTGTTTATTTCAATCCACGCCGATTCGGCGCCCAATCCCGAAGCGCGGGGGGCCAGCATTTACACCTTATCGGCTGTGGCATCGGATGCGGTTGCAGCGCGGCTTGCCGCGCGCGAGAACAAAGCCGACATCATCGGCGGCGTTGATCTGGGAACCGAAGCACCTGGGGTTGGTGATATAATGATCGACCTGTCGCGCCGAGCGACGGGCAATGTGTCGGTGGCCTTTGCCGAGATTTTGCAGTCGGAATTGGCCAATCGCATGGAATTTCGCGGCGAATTTCACCATTTTGCGGGTTTCTACGTCCTGAAGGCACCAGATGTGCCTTCGGTGCTGCTGGAAACCGGCTATGTTAGCAATCAAGACGATGCCAGTCTGTTGTTTTCCAAATCAGGGCGCAAACGTATCGCTAGTGGGATTGCGCAGGCAATCGAACGGCATTTGCTGGGCGATTGATGACCGCCAACTGCTTCCCACGGCACGCGACACCGGCTAACACCCCGAAGTGTAATCGGGAGTTGTGATGCGGTTTGGTTTGACCAGGGTTAGCTTGATAATGGCCGGTGGTATCGGCGTCTTCGCGCTGGTTGCCGCAGGGCTGCTATTCTGGTCGGCAACCCGCGATCTGCCCGATGAAGCGGACCTGCAACGCTTTACCGCTTCGCTGCCATCCACAGTGCGCGACATTGATGGTAATATCGTCACCAGTTTTACCCGCGAACGCCGGGTGTTTCTGCCCTATAATGAAATTCCGCCGCAACTCGCTCACGCCTATATCTCGGCGGAGGACAAGACTTTTTTCCAGCATGGTGGACTCGATTATCTGGGCATTCTCAATGCCGTCTTCACCAATGTAGAATCGCTGTTTACGGGCCGGCGTCCCGTCGGAGCATCCACGATCACCCAGCAGGTTGCGAAAAGCCTGATCGGGAACCAAGTGACCTACACACGCAAGTTGCGGGAAGCGATTCTTGCACGGCGGATAGAAGCAACGTTCACCAAGCAGCAAATTCTGGAACTATATCTCAATCAGATATTTCTGGGTCGCAACGCCTATGGGGTGGAAGCGGCGTCGCAAGCCTATTTCGGCAAATCGGCGAACCAGCTTGATCTGGCGCAGATGGCATATCTTGCGATTCTTCCCAAGGCGCCGAGCACCTATAGCCCGGTGACGCAAAATGCCCGGGCTGTGGCGCGACGTGACTATGTGCTGGGCCAGATGGCGGCAAACGGTTACATCAGCGGGGCCGAACGCACCGCGGCCAGCGCAGAGCCATTGGTGGCGGTGCCGAACCGTTCGATCGCCCAGCCGCGAGCATCCGATTATTTCATCGAGGATGTTCGTCGTACGCTGATGGCGCAATTCGGCGAAACTGAAAAGGACGGCCGCAACAGCGTTTATGGCGGTGGCCTGTGGATTCGTACCTCGGTTGACCCGCGGCTGCAACTGGCCGCCGAGACGGCGATGCGCGACGGGTTCATGCGGTATGAGCATGGCCGGGCCTGGCGCGGGGCGCCGGGGCACGTTGATGCGGGCGAAGGCTGGCAGGGCCGATTGGCGTCGGTGCCAGTCGCAACGGGCTATACCGATTGGCAAAAGGCGGTTGTGCTGGGCAAGGATGGGGCGTCATCGCGGCTGGGTTTTGTCGATGGCAGCGTCGGTACGATGCCCAGCTATGCGGCGTCCATGCCGTTGAAAGGATCAACGATTTCAGCAGGTGAAGCGCTGAGAATTGGTGATGTGATCCCGGTGGTTAAGTCTGGTGAAGGGTATGCGTTGCGCCAAGTGCCGGAAGTTTCGGGCGGCATGGTGGTGGAGGACCCGCATTCCGGCCGGGTGATGGCAATGGTCGGCGGATTCGATGCGCGGGCGCAGAGTTTCAATCGCGCCACCCAAGCCAAGCGCCAACCGGGTTCAACATTCAAGCCTATTGTCTATGCAACTGCCATGGACAATGGTTTCACACCGTCATCGATCGTCGTCGATGCGCCCTATTGCGTGTATCAGAGTCGTTCATTGGGCCGGAAATGCTTCAAAAATTTCGGAAATATGCGCGGTGCGGGCGCGCAAACACTGCGCTGGGGGTTGGAACAATCGCGCAATCTGATGACGGTGCGCATCGCTTATAACACCGGCATGGACAAGGTGGTGGCGCAGGCCAAGGCGCTGGGCATCGGCAATTATCAGCCAGTGCTGGCGATTGCGCTGGGTGCCGGCGAAACCACGGTGATGAAGCTGACGAACGCCTATGCACAGATTTTCAACGCCGGCCGGGAACTGCAACCGTCGACGATCGATATGGTGCAGGACCGTGATGGCAAAGTGATTTTCCGGCGAGACAACCGATCATGCCCTGGCTGCGCTCCCGCCGACTGGCATGGTGAGGCGATGCCACGGCCCGGCGGCACACCGAAGCAGGTAATGGATGCTCGCACGGCGTTTCAGACCGTGCATCTGATGGAAGGGGTCGTGCAGCGCGGGACCGGGACGCGACTGTTGGCGCTTGATCGCCCATTCGCCGGCAAGACCGGAACGACCAGCGGCCCAAAGGACGTCTGGTTTGTCGGTGGTACCCAGAATCTAGTAGCGGCGCTTTACTTGGGCTTTGATACCCCGCGCAATCTTGGCGGTTATGTTCAGGGCGGCACCGTTGCAGCACCGATTTGGCTGGATTTTGGCAAGATTGCCCTAAAGGATGCGCCAAAACTGCCCTTTGTAATTCCGCCCGGCATTCGCATGGTTCGGGTGGAACGCCGTTCGGGCAAGCGAGTGTTCGGTGCCTGGCCGACAACAGAGCCAAAAGCAGCAGTGATCTGGGAAGCCTTCAAGCCCGACAGTGAGCCTCGTCGCACCGGCAGTGCTGCGGGTGATACCCAGCCAAGCGCCGTGCCCGGAAGGCGCGTGCGCAGTGACGCAGAATTCTTGCGAAACAGCGGCGGAATTTATTGAGCTAGCAACTCAGGGCCGCAGGTAGATGGGTCCGTCGGCCCCAGACCTCATCTTGATGGAGCGGTCCATTTCTGCCCGTATTGCGCCAATCATACACATCGGGTTTGGGGCTTGTACACCAGCCGCCGGAGGCATTGTGCCTTGCGTCGTATCTGCCGTCGCCCTATGTCCGCCGCTCGTCCAAAAGGAACTTGAAATGCGTGCCGAGGCACAGAGCCATGCCGACTCCATCAAACAGGCGCTGGACCTGTTGAGGAGGTTTCTTTGACTGGGATCGCGCCCTCCGCCGTCTCGATGAACTGAACGCGCGCGTCGAAGACCCGAAACTGTGGGATAACCCCAAGGCAGCGCAAGCGGTGATGACCGAACGCCGCCGGCTGGATGAGGCAATTTCCGCCACGCGTGAGATCGAGACAGAGCTTTCCGACACATCGGAACTGATCGAAATGGCCGAGATCGAGGGCGATGAAGCCATGGCCAGCGAAGGCGTGGCCGCGCTGAAAACCCTGGCCGAACGCGCCCAGCGCGATAAGGTAGCGGCGTTGCTGGCTGGCGAGGCCGATGGCAATGATTGCTATATCGAAGTCAATTCTGGCGCCGGCGGCACCGAAAGCCAGGATTGGGCCGAAATGCTGCGGCGCATGTATCAACGCTGGGCCGAACGCCACGGTTACAAGGTTGAACTGATCGATTTTCACGCCGGTGAACAGGCTGGCATCAAATCGGCGACGATGCTGATCAAAGGCCCCCAAGCCTATGGCTGGGCGAAAACCGAAAGCGGCGTGCACCGCCTCGTTCGCATCAGCCCCTATGACAGCGCCGCCCGCCGCCACACCAGCTTTGCCAGCGCTTGGGTCTATCCGGTGGTCGATGATGACATTGATATCGACATCAAGGAATCCGACCTGAAAATCGATACCTATCGCGCTTCCGGCGCCGGCGGCCAGCACGTCAACACCACTGATTCTGCCGTGCGCATCACCCATGTGCCGACAAACGTGATTGTTGCCTGCCAGAACGAACGCAGCCAGCATAAGAACCGCGCGACAGCGATGAAGATGCTGAAGGCGCGGCTATATGAACGTGAACTGGCGATCCGTGAGGCAGCGGCGGCGGATGTGGAGGCGGGGAAATCCGATATCGGCTGGGGCCACCAGATCCGATCCTATGTGTTGCAACCCTATCAGTTGGTGAAGGATCTACGCACCGGCACGACCTCAACCTCCCCGTCTGACGTCCTTGACGGCGCGCTCGATCCGTTCATGGCAGCGGCATTGTCGCAGCGCGTCACGGGCGACAAGGTGGATGTAGAGGATGTGGATTGAATCTTTTCCCTATTAACGAGGGAAATAGGCTTAGAATTGCGCCTCATAACGCCGCAGACCGACGGCAAGGTCTTCGATCAGGTCGGCCGGGTCTTCCAACCCGATGGACAGGCGCAGCAAGGGGCCGGGCAATGGCGTGTCGGTGACGCTGCGGGCCGATGCAATGTCCGACGGCAGAATCAGCGATTCGAACCCGCCCCAGCTGAAACCGATGCCGAAATGCGCAAGATCATCGATTAGCGCGGCGGTATGTCCCCGGTCGCCGCGTTTCAACACCATGCTGAACAGCCCGGTGGCACCGCTGAAATCGCGCCGCCACAGCGCATGGCCGGGGTGGCTGGGCAGGGCAGGGTGCAGCACGCGATCAACCGATGGTTGTTGCTGCAGCCAACGCGCAACTGCCAGCGCGCTCGCCTCTTGTCGGTCCAGCCGCACCGCCAGCGTCCGCATGCCGCGCAGCGCCAGCGCCGCATCATCGGCAGCAACGGTGTGGCCCAGGCGATAGGTGGCAGCCTTTAACCGCGGCCACAGGGCCGGCATCGCTGTTGCCGCCCCCATCATCAAATCGCTGTGCCCGCCAACATATTTTGACAGCGATTGCACCGAAATGTCACAGCCCAGCGCCAACGCCTGCATCCGCAGCGGCGTTGCCCAGGTATTGTCGATGATCGTGGTGATGCCGCGCGCCCGTGCGATGGCGGTAATCGCCGGCACATCCTGAATTTCAAAGCTGAGCGACCCCGGCGATTCGAGCATGATCGCACTGGTGTTGGATTGAACAAGATCGGCAATTCCAGCCCCGACCAGCGGATCGAAATATCGGGTCGTTACGCCATATTTTTTCAAGACATGGTCGGCGAACAGCCGCGTTGGTTCATAGGCGCTGTCGGTGACCAGTACATCGTCGCCGCCCTTGACGACAGCGATCAAAGCCGTGGCAATCGCGGCGACACCCGACGGATACAGCTTTGTGCCCGCCGCCGCCGGTTCCAGCCCGGTCAACGCATCTTCCAAGGCCCATTGGGTCGGGGTACCACGCCTGCCATAGTAGAGACCCGCATCCGGCGCCGCGATGGCGGCATCCAAATCTGCTAGGGTGTCGAACAATATCGTTGAGGCGCGCCACACCGGTGGGTTGACAATGCCTTCGGAAAAGCCGGGCCCCCGTCCGGCATGAACGATCTGCGTTGCCACGGCGTGACCGCTGTGCGGCGTTGGCGGCTGGCGGCTGTGCCTGTCGGTCATTCGCGACGCTTGTGCCTAAACACCGGAAACCACAGGGTTGGTCGCACTCGCCCCCCATTCGGACCAGGCGCCATCGTAAATCGCCACGCCGTTATGACCCAGCCATGCTGCGGCAAAAGCCAGAACGGCGGCAGTAATACCCGAACCACAGGTGGCGACCAAGGGCTTTGCCGGGTCAATGCCGGCTTCCGCGAACGCCGTTTTGATCGCGTCCGCGGGCTTGAAGGTGCCGTCATCATTGAACAATTCGCCATAGGGCAGGCTTTTAGCGCCGGGGATGTGGCCACCCCGCAAGCCAGCACGCGGTTCTGGTTCGGTGCCGGCAAAACGCCCGGCCGATCGTGCGTCAATCACTTGTTCGACCTTGGTGCGCAGGTTTTCGGTCATCTGTTTTTGGTCACGCACCAGGCTTTTATCGGCCCACACGGTGAAATGGCGGTGGCGGACGATCGGTTTGCCGCTTTCGATCGAGCGTCCTTCGGCGTTCCATTTGGCAAAGCCGCCGTCCAGAATGGCGACTTCATGGGCACCAAAAAGTGTTAACATCCACCAGGCACGCGCTGCGGATTTCAGCGGGCTATTATCATAAACGATAATGCGGCTACCATCACCAAGGCCCAGCGCCTGCATGCGGCTGGCAAATTTTTCGGCCGGCGGCAACATATGGGGCAGGGGGGATGTCAAGTCAGACACTTCATCGATATCAAAAAATACCGCACCAGGAATGTGCGCTGATTCGAATTCGGCGCGCGCATCGCGTTTCTCGGCGGGCATGAACAGCGACGCATCAACAACGCGAATATCGGTCTTGCCAAGTTCGGCGGCCAGCCACTCGGTCGTTACCAACATCTGCATCGTTCACTCCCAACTTCTTTGTTGGGGGTGACATAGTCTCGCCCAAGCGCCATGTCATCCCGGTTAAACCGGCTGGGACGATAGAATTTCACATGGATGACATATTGCGAGACTTCGCGCAGCTGGGCCAGGCATCGACTTTGCCGGCTTCACCTGAAACTGCGATGCTGGATTACCCGGTGAATCCGCGTATCGGTAGTGACTATCTGGTGCGCTTTTCGGCGCCGGAATTTACATCGCTGTGCCCGGTTACCGGGCAGCCGGATTTTGCCCATCTGGTCATCGACTATGTGCCGGGAAATCGTATCGTTGAATCGAAATCGCTGAAATTGTTCCTCGGAAGCTTTCGCAATCATGCCGGGTTCCACGAGGACGTGACGGTCGGTATTGGCCAGCGGCTGTTCGCCGAGATGACGCCCAAATGGCTTCGCATCGGCGGTTACTGGTATCCGCGCGGCGGTATTCCGATTGATGTGTTCTGGGCATCGGGGCCAATACCGGTTGGACTTTGGGTGCCAGATCAGGGCGTCGCGGGCTATCGCGGACGAGGCTGAACTTACCGTTCCCGGCGGGAAACGTTACTCAGGGCAACCCCGTCAGTTTGTGCGTTTGTAAGCTGAGCCGCCATTGCGGATGCGCCAGGCAATATGTAACCGCAGCTTGGGTATTGGCTTCGCGGTCCGGTCCATCCATCGGCTGCAGGTAGAATTGCTGGAAATCCAACAACTCAAAGCGATCGGGCATTGCCAGCGCCTGTGGAAATACCAGCTTCAACTCGTTGCCGCGCCTCAGCTTCAGCGGTGCCGCCGCCTTGGGGCTGACGCAGATCCAATCAATGCCTGACGGGGCGGCCAGCGTGCCGTTGGTTTCAATGGCAATTTCAAAACCCTTTGCATGCAAAGCTTCGATCAGCGGGCAATCCAATTGCAGCAAAGGCTCGCCGCCAGTGCAGACCACCAGCCGATGGGTTCGGCCGTCGCCCCAGGCCAGGCCGACTGCAGCAGCCAAATGTTCGGCGCCGGCAAACTTGCCACCGCCCGGACCATTGGTGCCGATAAAATCCGTATCACAAAACGAACAGACCGCGCTTACCCTGTCCTGCTCCCTTCCCGTCCATAAATTGCAGCCGGCAAAGCGCAAAAACACCGCCCGCCGCCCGGTCTGCCCGCCTTCTCCTTGCAGGGTCGTGTAAATTTCCTTGACCGTGTAGCTCATCCATCAAGGTGTTAGCGGAAATTGGAAATGAACCCAATCCCTCGCTTGCGAATGCATTGTCACGACAATTTCGGCGGTTGAATTGAAACGCACATAGCTCGGGGGCTTGCTCCAACACATTAGCCCATCATCCGCAGCCGCTCATCCATCGCCAATTGCGTGCGGCTTTCCAGGCCCAGCTTTGCATAAACATTGTGCAGGTGCATTTTCACGGTACCTTCGGAAATGCCCAGCGTGCCGGCGATATTGCGATTCCGTTGGCCAGTGGCGACGAGGCGAGCGACATCGCGTTCGCGGCGGGTGAGGTTGCGGGCACCGCCGATGGAGTGCTGCCGATCGTTGGCGCGGTCGCGTGCTGAAAGGTCGAACCACTGGCCGCCTCCAGAGACTGTGGCGATGCAATGCGCCAGGCTTTCTGCAGCTTCGCTTTTCAGTACTAAACCATTGGCTCCGCCCTCCAGTGCCACTGCCACGCCAGTGTGATCGGCGGTCGGGGCGGTGAAGATAAGCGCGACGTCACTGTCACCGCGTTCGCGCAGCAGGCTGGCCGGCCCGGAGTCGACCAGATCGATGTCGATTACGGCAATATCGACCCTGCCCTCGACGATTATTGCCAGCGCCCCTTCCCCATTACTGGTGCGAAAATCGACCTGGAAACCTTGTGCCACGAGCAAAGCCGCCAACGCCTCTGTCACCAACGGATGGCGATCTGCTACCAGCAATCGCAATCGCTGGGCACTACGGCCGCCGGTGCCGTCAAAATCACCACTCCAAGCCATCTCGGGTCCCTTTATCATTGTAACATTTACGGTCGGACAAGGCAGATAGTTGCGTCTTTGATAGGCTTGTTGTCCGCGATCGGGAGGGTTAGCGTTGCGACAAACAGGGGTGTGACATGCTGAGCCAGACAAAGTCGTTTATCGCCGGACTATTATTGGCCGGCACGCCACCACTGGCAGCTGAAACCGTAGCCATTTCGGCGGCACGTTTGATCGATGTCGGAACAGGTCAATCCCTGGCGAATCCGATCATCGTCGCCACCGATGGCAGGATCGTGGCGGTTGGCACGACGGGATCGCTTACGATACCGGCCGGAGCACGGCGTATCGACCTGGCAGGCCTGACCCTGTTGCCAGGGCTGATCGACATGCATGTCCATCTGACCAGCGATCCCACCATGGGCGGTTATCGCGGTCTGGAACATGTGGCGAGCTTCAGCACCGTACTGGGGGTGAAACACGCGGCGCTAACACTCAAGGCGGGCTTTACAACGGTGCGCAATGTGGGATCGGCCAATTATGACGATGTCGGGCTGAAACAGGCAATCGATGGGGGTTACATCCTTGGGCCGCGAATTGTGCCTGCGACCTATGCGATCGGCGCTACCGGCGGGCATTGTGATGCTACCGAGTTTCCTCCCGAGATAAAGGTTGATTCGCCGGGTGTTGCCGACGGCCCCGATGCGATCCGCGCAAAGGTGCGGCAATTGCGCAAAGCCGGCGCCGAAGTCATCAAATTCTGCGGTACCGGCGGCGTGTTTTCCAAAACCGACACCGTTGGTGGTCAGCAGTATAGCCAGGCCGAAATGGATGCACTGGTTGCCGAGGCACACATGTTGGGCTTGAAGGTTGCGGTGCATGCCCATGGCACCGATGGAATCAACACCGCGCTGCGCGCCGGGGTGGATACGATCGAACACGCAAGTTTGGCCGATGCAACCAGCTTTGCCATCGCCAAAAAATCTGGCGCGGCGTTCAGCATGGATATTTACGACGATGATTACATTCTTGCCGAAGGTGCCAAAAATGGCGTTTTCGCCGAAAGCCTGGAAAAGGAACGCAGCATCGGCCGCAAACAGCGCGAAACGTTTCGCGCAGCTTATCAGGCGGGGGTGAAAATGGTGTTCGGCACCGATGCCGGTGTTTATCCGCACGGCACTAATGCCCTGCAATTTGTAACAATGACGCAATGGGGGATGACACCGCTTGACGCCATCCGCGCTGCGACAATCACCGCCGGCGAAATGCTGGGCCGGGCCGGCGATGTCGGCACGATCGCTGTTGGCCGTTATGCCGATATCATCGCAGTTGCCGGCGATCCGCTGACCGACGTCACGCTGCTGCAGCACGTGCAGGTCGTCATAAAAGGCGGCGTTGTTGAAAAGGATGCTCGCTGACATGCCGAAATGGTTGCTGGCATTATTGGGCACACTCGGCGCGGTTGCGGCGATCGTGGTCGGGTTGATGAGTTGGGACAACCTGACAGCCCAAGGATCGGTCGCGGATCCTGTGCGGGTGCGGAACGTGCGGATCGTGCGCGACAATTTCGGTGTGCCGCACATTTTCGGCAAGACGGACCCTGACGTTGCCTATGGGCTGGCGATTGCCCATTCGGAGGATGATTTCAAGAATATCGAAGAGGTTGTCGCCATGGTGCGCGGCCGCGCCGGAGCGATTATGGGAGCAGATGGAGCAAAGTTTGATTTTGCCGGCGCACTGATCGATGCGAATGCTGTCGCTGCGGCGAAATATGGCGCACTTTCGCCCGATACCCGTGCGCTGTTTGAAGCCTATGCGCAGGGGTTAAATCATTATGCAGCAAAACACCCGTCAGAATTGCGACTGCGTGGATTATTCCCGGTGCGTGGACAGGATGTTGTTGCCGGTTTTGCACTGCGGTCGCCATTTTTCTTTGGCCTTGATCGGCCCCTCTCGGCCCTTATTGCCGGCGAGTTGCCATCACGGGATTCTGGACCAGAAGATGAACGCGGATCGAACGGTTTTGCCGTCGCGGGGCGGCGATCGGCCGACGGGGTAACTCGCCTGATCGTCAATTCACACCAGCCCTGGGAGGGAGGGGTTTCGTGGTGGGAAGTCGTGGTCCATTCGGACACGGGTTGGGATTTTGCAGGGGCACTTTTTCCCGGCGCGCCCTATCCACTGTTGGGGCACAACAAGTTTCTGGGTTGGACGAACACCGTCAACAAACCCGATTTGATCGATACTTATCGGCTCGTGCTGAACCCTGCCGGTGACGAATATCGTTTTGATGGCAAATGGCTGCCGCTGGAGAAGTCACGGGTCTGGCTGCGCGTGAAACTTGGGCCATTCGTGTTGCCGGTGCCTCGCACTTTGTATCGATCGGTTTACGGCCCGGTGATCAAGAATGACTTGGGGGCCTTTGCGTTGCGCTTTGCAAATATTGGCGATGTCACCCAGGCCGAACAATATTATCGGCTGAACAAGGCCGGCAATTTCGCCGAATGGCAAAAGGCGATGGAAATGCAGGGGGTTGGCGGCACCAATTTCATCTATGCAGACGCCGCCGGCCATATTGGCATGTTTTATAACGCCCGGTTCCCCGATCGCGCCAAGGGCTATGATTGGAAGGGTGTATTGCCCGGCGATACGTCAAAAACGCTGTGGAAAACCTATCTGCCCTGGCACGCCGACCCGATGATTGTCGATCCGCCATCAGGCTGGGTGGCGAACAGCAACAACAACCCGTTTTTGAGCACCGCGCCGGCCGATGAATTGAAGCCTAGTGATTTTGCCCCGGAAATGGGGGTTGAAACCTATGTCACCAACCGGGCGCTGCGCTATCAGGCGCTGTTCGCCGCGCTGGGCACCGCGCCGATATCGCGCGACGACCTGATGCGGATCAAATTTGACAAGGGCTATGACAAGACCGGCTGGGCCGGGAAATGGTATCAGCAGCTGATGACGGTAAATACCCGCAAGACCCCCGATCTGGCCGCGGCACAGAAATTGCTGGCAACCTGGGATTGGACCCTGGATGGAGTAGGGGATGCCGATACATTTGTGACGGTGGCGTTCGCGCCCGCAGCGCGCTTTGCCTATCTGCACAAACCCGAACCGGTGCCGGCGACGGCGCTGCGCGAGGCGGTTGACACTTTGATGCAGGATTATGGCAGGCTGGTCGTGCCATTGGGGGATTTTCAGCGGTTGCGACACGGCAAGGTCGATCTGCCGGTTTATGGCGGGCCCGAGGCGCTGCGCGCGATTATCGGTGAACGCGCCGCCGATGGCCGCCGGGTGGGCAACAATGGCGATGGTTTCATTATGGCGATCGAATGGGCGCCCGATGGCAGCGTATCATCACGCAGCATCCACCAATATGGTGCGGCAACAACACGGACAATGTCACCGCACTATGCCGACCAATCGCCGTTGTTTGCAACTCAGCGCTGGAAACCGGTGTTGTTTGATGAAAAACAGCTGGCGGGCCATAGTGAATCAACAGAAACGCCTTAAAAATAACGCTTTCCTATACTGTCATCGGCGCTAGATTAAACTGCGTTTCAACGCAGGGAAATCAAATGCGATCATGGCGGGCGATTCTAATGGCCGGCGCTTTGGCGCAACCGGCCGTAGCGGCGGACATTGCAGCACTGGCCGCAGATTATGGCGCGCGGCCGGCAGCGCGCGCGGTGCGGCTGTCACCCGATGGTGACAAAATCCTGTATCTGGCGGCATCAGGCACCCAGGGGACGACATTGTTGACCGCCGACATCGCCACCGGCGCGACAAAGGCGTTGTTAGTGGCGAGTGATGCCGGGCTTGCGCCGACGCGCTGCGAATGGAAAAGCCAAGCCCGCATCATTTGCAGTCTTTTGCTGATTTCCGAAATCAACGCGCGGACGGTGTATTTTGCCCGCACCCTGTCAATTGCCGCCGATGGCAGCGACAAGATTGTGCTTGGGCCAAAGCCCAGCGACAAGGACGTGGGTATCGACCAGGTGCGCAGCCATATCATCGACTATCTGCCCGATGACCCGGATCATGTGCTGATGCAGATTGATGTGGTGGACAAGATCGAGCTTGGCACCAATGTTACCCACAAATCGGGCCTGTCGGTGCAACTGGTCGATGTGGCGACCAACCGCATGACGATGGTGGAACGCCCGAACAAACAGGCGATCAGTTTTGCCAGCGATGACCATGGCGGCGTGCGTTACATGGCCACCAGCGACAGTGATTCCGCTGGCTTTCAACGGGACAATCTGAACCGATGGGTGCGGGCCAAAGGCAGCAAGGATTGGCAGCGGCTGGGGGCGACCGAAACGCTATCCGATACCCAGTCCGAATTTCACGGCTTTGATGAAAGCGGCGACAATTTTGTTGTGGGGCGCAAGCTGGAAGGCCGCCTTGCGCTGTATCGCGTGCCGACCGGGCCGGGTGGCGGCAGCGAACTGATTTATGCCAGCCCGCAGGTCGATGTGGATGGCTTGCTGCGGATCGGTAAATATAATCGCCCGGTGGCGGCAAGTTATACCCTGGATAGCGACCAATATGCATTTTTTGACACAGCATTGCAGCGGCGGGCAAAGGCGTTGCAGGGCGCACTGCCAGGCAAGCCACCCGTCTATATTGCCGATGAAAGCTGGGACGGCAAACGCGAGCTGATCTTTGCCGGCGGCGATAGTGACCCTGGCAGCTATTATCGTTTCGATACAACAACCAAACAGTTAAATGCATTGCTGGAATTGCGCCCGCAACTGTCGGGGCGACCAGCGGCGGTGCAGACCAACGTGCAATATCCGGCGGGCGATGGCACGCTGATCCCGGCCTATCTGACGCTGCCGCCGGGCAGCACTAACAAGGGGCTGCCGGCCTTGCTGATGCCGCATGGCGGGCCATCGGCGCGGGATGCGCGCGGATTTGATTGGCTGGCGCAGTTTTTTGCCCAGGCTGGCTATGCCGTGCTGCAACCGAACTATCGTGGGTCATCGGGCTATGGTGATGCCTGGTATGAGCAAAATGGTTTCAAAAGCTGGCGAACGGCGATCGGTGATATCAACGATGGCGCGCGCTGGCTGGCCAGACAGGGTATTGCCGATCCGGCAAAGCTGGCGATTTTCGGATGGAGCTATGGTGGCTATGCGGCATTGCAGGCCAATGTGCTCGACCCCACGCTTTACAAGGCCGCCGTCGCAGTCGCGCCGGTCACCGATCTGGGGCTGCTGAAACTCAACGCCAGCCATTTCACCAACTATGAGATGGTCCTCAAATTCGTCGGCGATGGCCCGCATGTCAGCGCAGGTTCACCGGCTCTGCATAGCGATGTGATAAAGGTGCCAGTACTGATCTTTCATGGAGATAAGGATTTGAATGTCGATATAAGCCAGGGCCGGGTGATGGATGCGGCGCTGGGCCGGGCCGGCAAGGTGCACCGGTTGGTAGTGTTCCCGGGGCTGGATCACCAGCTCGACGATAGTGCGGTCCGGACGCGGATGTTGTTCGAAAGTGCGGAATGGCTGGCGGCCGGAATTGCTGGGGTTGCGCCGAAATAGCCTGTCGTTGCTTCCAACATCTGCCCTTGCGTGTTAGCCAACACACATGAACAGCGTCGCCGCCAAAGTTTCCGAACGCCTGCGCCACGGCCATGGTAACATGACAGTTTCCGAACGGATGATCGCTGGCTGGTTGATCGAAAATATTGGTGCGATTCCGTTTGAAACTGCCGCGAGCATCGGCACGCGGGTCGGTGTCTCGGCGATGACTGTTGGCCGGTTTTTAAAATCTCTGGGGTATTCTGGGCTGTCGGCATTAAAGACGGATTTGCGGGACGAAATGTCCGACCCGCCTTGGCTGTTGGCGCCGATCGGCAATGCTGGTCCGGATGAACGCTTGCGGCGCGAGACTGCCGCGATTGCCGATGTTTATGCTCGTGCAGAAACCCCTGAATGGGGCGCAGTGGTGGCGCTGCTTGCCTGTGCGAGGCAGGTGCATGTGATGGGTTTTCAGACGGAACAGGGCCTGGCATCGGGATTTGCCCATCATCTGGGCTATGTCCGGCCCGGCGTGCGCGGCCTGGATGGCGCAACGGGCCTGTACGCCGATCTGCTGGAGGCGGGGCCGTCGGACGTCATGGTGCTGATCGATTTGCGGCGGTATTCGCGCCATTTTCGACTGTTGGCGGAACGCGCCGTGGCTCTGGGCGTGCCGCTGGTTGTGATCACCGACCCCTATTGCCCCTGGGCGCGCGATTTGACGCCGCATATTTTGACCGCGGAAGTCGCTCTCGGCCATTTCTGGGACATGAATTCAGCGCTGGCATCGCTGCTTAACCTGCTGGTTGATGATGTCGTTCGCGTGATAGGTCCAGAGCAAGTGCATCAACGGCTGACGCTGTTGTCTGATGGCTATGATGCTTTTGTGGGGTTTCAGGGGAGGGGTCGATAATATGCTCGTCCTGCGGCAGTGTGTCGGTTCACCTCACTCATACCAAGCGATGCGATGCGTCCTCTACTGCCATCGCCGCAGGCGACGTCAGGTCTCCGGGAGTGTGCAGATTAGCGGGAGAAAACAGCGCTCGTGATGGCCAATCCTTGGGCAGCGACGCAGTAATGGTCAGCGGCGCGGCCTCATCATACGGCAGGTGCAGCGCCCGAGCGTGCAGGCGCATCGGTCCTTTTCCCGCCCCATACACCGGATCACCGATGATGGCGTGACCCAACGCGGCCGCGTGGACGCGCAATTGATGGGTGCGACCGGTTTCGGGGCGAAATTCGACCAGGTGGGCGGCGCGATCGATGACCTGCCAATGGGTGACGGCACGTTTTCCACGGGGGTTGATGATCATCCGCCAGCCGGCCTCGGCGCTGGAAATTTTCAACAGCGGCGCATCGATCGTGCCGCTGTCGGCCTCGGGCAAGCTTTCCAGCACCGCCCAGTAAACCTTCTTGATCTGCGCCGCCTCAAACAGCGCCGATACGCGTTTGACCGCCTTTGGATGTCGGGCAACGATCAGACAGCCCGATGTATCACGGTCAAGCCGGTGCGAAATCACCGGCAGGCGTTGATTGCCAAAGGCCAGATCTGTCAGATAATCTTCAAGACTGTCAGGCGTTTGCGGGCCAGGGTGAACCGCCATCCCGGCAGGTTTGTCGATAATCACCAGATGCGTGTCGCGGTGCAGCAGCGCAAATGGCAGGCCCTGAATATGCATTGGGAACGTGGCTTCGGAATCCATCATCCTTTGATCATAGGCCAAAAGTGAGGCCTCCAGTTAATCATTCCGCGCCGCCGCCGCTTATTGGCTCACGGCGCCCCGTGACCCCACGGAGGCCGGGGAACCGAAACAGGAGTATTTGACATGACGGTGATCAATACGAACATCTCTGCATTGACGGCACAATCGGGTGGCCGCATTGCCCAGAACAGCCTGTCCATGGCCATGGAACGCCTGTCGACTGGCCTTCGCATTAATTCCGCCAAGGATGATGCGGCAGGCCTCGCCATTTCGCAGCGCATGACATCGGATGTGCGTGGGCTCGCGGTTGCCATTCGCAACGCCAACGATGGTGTTAGCCTGGCGCAGACGGCGGAAAGCGCCATGGGCGAAGTAACCAACATGCTGCAGCGCATGCGCGAACTGGCGGTTCAGGCGAGCAACGGCACGGTGACCGGCGACGATCGCAAGGCGTTGCAGGCTGAAGTCAAGCAGTTGACCGGCGAAATCGATAACGTCGGTCAGCGGACCAACTTCAACGGCATCAAATTGCTCGATGGATCGGCCAAGAAATTGCTATTGCAGACCGGCAGCCGCGCCGGTGAAACCGTCAGCTTTGCGATCGGTTCGACCAAGGCGAGCGACCTTGGCACCGGCCGCACCGCCGCATTGTCCGCCACCGGCAGCTTTGAATCGACCGTCACGAACTTGACGGTCAACCAGTCCCTGACCGCAGGTGATCTTGTGATCAACGGTGTTTCAATTGGTTCGGGTTCAGCCGATGACGACAATGTTTCATCCGTTCAAAAGGCTGCATCGGCACTCGCCAAGGCCGCAGCCATCAACCGTTCGGCCGCTCAGACCGGCGTTCACGCTGTGGTTGGCAAGACGGTGATGACCGGCACCGCGATGACGGCAGCGGCTGTTACCGGGGGCAGCATTGTCATCAATGGGAAATCGACGGCAACATTCGATACCACCACCAACGCAGCAGCCAGCCGCAAACTGGCCGCCGATGCGATCAACGCCATTTCGGGACAAACCGGCGTAACGGCGATCGACAGCGGCGACGACAATGCCGGTATCCGGCTGGAAGCCGCCGATGGCCGCAACATCGTTGTGTCGTTCAGCTCGGCGACCGCAGCCTCAACGGGCGTCAAGGCCGGCGCTCAAAGCGGCACTTTTTCGCTGGTCTCGGACAATGGCAAACCGATCGATGTGTCCTCAACCAGTTCAGGCCGGCTCAGCCGGTCCGGGCTTGCCGCGGGCAGTTTCGAACGCGGCGTCTCAACGGCTTCGACTGATAGCCGCGCAGTCGCTGCGGCTGCTGCCAGCGCATTCACGCTGAACAACGGTGACCTTTCGATCAATGGTGTCGCCATTCGCGGCGCCACTGCCGAGGACGATACGTTTTCGGATACGACAGCCCTGTCATCGAAGAAGGCCGGCAGCGCCATTGCCATCGCCAATGCCATCAATGCCAGCAGCGACAAGACAGGTGTGACAGCATCGGCGAACGCGTTGACCATCGCCAGCACAGTAACGACGGTGATCGGCACAACGGCCACAGCGACGCTGGGCATCAACGGCGTGACTATGGATATTACGCTGGACCAAAATGACAGCGCCCAGGCGACTCGCGACAATGTTGCAAAGGAAGTCAACAAATACACCGGGCTGACCGGGGTGTCTGCGATGGACAATGGTCGTGGTGGCCTCGACCTGACCGCAGCTGATGGCCGCAACGTCAGTGTCTATTTCGACACGGCCGAAGCAACCGCTGCCAACTTCGGCTTGGGCACCGCGACCATCAAGGGCACCGGCACCAGCTATGCCGCGCTCGGCGTTGCCGATCCAACCGATCTGTCGGCGGCTTCTGTCAACACTGCTTATGCGACGGTTGCGCTCAAATCGTCAAAGGGCATCGAAGTCGCCGCGGGCAGCCTGGCCTTTGGCACAGCTTCCAACTTCACCAAGCTGGGCTTTGAGGAAAACAGCTATGGCACTGACAAGGGCGGGTTGAAGATCAAGGATATCGATGTGACGACCCAGGAAGGCGCCACCGCAGCGCTTGACTCGATCGACGAAGCACTTGGCTCCGTCAGCCTTGATCGTGCCAATCTGGGCGCCGTGCAAAACCGGCTGGAGGCGACGGTCAACAACCTGTCGTCGAACTCGACCAACCTCGTCACCTCTCGCTCACGCATCCTGGACGCCGATTTCTCGGTGGAAACGACCAACCTTGCCAAGGCGCAGGTGCTTGGTCAGGCGGCACAGGCGATGCTGGCCCAGGCCAATCAGTCGCAACAGCAGGTGATGTCGCTGCTGCGGTAAAGCGAAGTTCCGGGAGGGCCGGCAGGCGGGAAGGGCGGCACCTGTCATGGGTGCCGCCCTTTTCCTGTGACAAACGGCGCAGGCCTTGCTATCGCCCCGGCTCCCGCGCTGTGGGGTTGGATCGGTGGCCGAGTGGTCGAAGGCGCACGCCTGGAAAGTGTGTAGGGGTTAATAGCCCCTCGAGGGTTCGAATCCCTCCCGATCCTCCATAGCTTTTGCGGGCAAACGGGCGATTGCAATGGCATTTCGGGCGGCTTTCGGGACGATTCGGGAGCGTTTCGGAAGCGATTTTGCTGTGTTTTGTCCCCTATGCTGATCTGGAAAGTTAGTCCCAGGAGGCAAAACACTAACTTTAGCAATTTCGCGTTTCGTCAAACTCCTTGGTGCAAACGCGCATTGATCATGCGGCAAAAAGCAGCGATCCGAAAAACCGGCATGCGATCATGATATGCCAGATATTGGCGGCGTAGGACAGGCCGGGGTATCCTGCCCAACCGGTCTGACGCTTACAGGCGAAAACCGCGGGCGATTGCATAGGTGCAGATTGTAACGATCACGATACCGCCAATCAGCCGCATCGGATAGGCGGTTGTCGTCTCGGCCGCTTCGGCGACGATTGTTTGTCCTCGTCCTGTGATCATCGGCGTGATCAAATTCTGGCGCATGCGAACCAGGTAGAACAGGATCGCCGCAACATGGAGAACGGTCAGCGCCAGCAACAGTTTGAAGACATAGCCATGTAGATGGGCGGCGCTGCGGCCCTGATCAAAACTCAGATAGTCAGAAAGCGGCCCCGATTCGAGGCCATCGACATCGACAGCGAACAGCCCGGCCGTCACCATCATGAGCAGTGCCGCCAGAATTGCCAGCACGCTCCAGCCTCCAAGCGGATTATGGCCGGGCGGCGCCCGGTAGGCGGGCGTGTTCAAAGACCGGACATAGGCCAGCGTTGCCCGCGGCCCTCGCACGAATTGCGAAAAGCGCGCCGTTGGGCTGCCAACAAAGCCCCAATAGAGCCTGAACAGCAGCAGACCCAAGATGGCATAGCCCGACCGGCGGTGCCAATCCATCAAATGCTGTTCGCCGCTCCACCACGAAAAGCCCATCAGTGCCACCAGCAGCCAGTGGAACAGCCGGATCGGCAGATCCCAGGCTTGCGCGTTCACCTTGGGCATCGCCCGATCAGGTATCGGCGCGGAACACGCGGTGGCAGCCGCCGCAGGTTGCGCCTGTTGCCTTGTACTGGGCATTGATCGCAGTCATGTCGCCGCTGGCGACGACGGTGACCAGTTTGCCGGATTCGACGGCCAGCTTTGCCATTTGGGCATCAAAGTTGGCGCGGTCGGTCCAGATGTTGGCCAGTGCATCGGTTTTGATCCCGGATGCGGGGCCGGTCCCGGCGGGGAATAGTTTTGCCTGCCCGGGTGCCGTCGCGGCGATGATCTGCGCCGATGCGGCCAATATGGGCTTTGATGGCGCGTCGGTCTGCAATTGTTCCTTCATCGCCTTCATGGCGCCGCCCATTTTCTTGAAGCCCGCATGACGAGCGTCAATGACCGATTCTGGTGTTGGTGCCGGTGCCGCTGCCATCGTGCCCGTCAGGGCGAGGACGGCGATGATCAGGGTGGTATGGAGCGATCGGGCTTGGATCATGGCTGGGCACTCGTCCTTTGCTGGCTTTGTTTCATCTGGGGATAGGCGTTAGCAATAATCTGCGCTGACATAAATGGAGAATAGACGAAAAATTGCGTTTACATCAGTCGGCCTATCATCTGCCATGGCTGTAGCTGTCGCACCATGCTTATTCTTTGTTCCGGTGCGTGCAGCCTGGCGAGGACAGGCTGCAAGGTACCAAGATCCGGGCGACTGCCGCCTGTTGATTCCCCATGACAAAAATCTGGAAAGTTAGCCCCTGGACGTGATTTCCTGACGTTCCGGATTTCAGGCATCGCGGTGCGAAATCTACGCTGGGAAATGATCGCACCTGAAATGAGAAAGAATGCGGGCCAGATTGGCATTATTCGGGAATGTAGGACAGATTTGCCGATCAGCCATGCGCTGGACGGCCTGGCGTTAGTGGGTCCGCACCCCGAGCAGGCATCGCCGCTGTGCAACCCAAGATCGCAAGCCGGGGCTGGACCCGTGATTGTCCGCGGTTGAAAGACCGTCTAACCCAAATGCCTATCCGCACCGCCACTGGAACTGCCGCGCCATGACAACAGCCATTGAACCGACCCTGCACTATATCACTGACGATAATTTTCTGGCCTCGGTCAGGGCGGTTGCGCACAAGATCAGTGTGGCTGATTGGGTGCCTGATTTCGTTATCGGTATCGGGCGCGGCGGGCTGGTGCCGGCAGTGTACATATCCCATCAGCTGAGCCTGCCCATGCTGTCGATCGATCATTCATCAAAGGTGGCGGGCTTTGCCGATGAACTGCTGGGCATGGTTGCGAAAAAGAGCACCGGCGGCACCCGGTTGCTGTTCGTCGATGATATCAACGACAGCGGCGGCACCATCGATTACATTCGCACGCTGTTGGCGGATAATGGCTGTGATGATGGCAATCTGCGTTTTGCCGTGCTGATCAACAACAGCCGTTCAAAGGCGATCGTCGATTATTGGGCCGAAATGATCGACCGGACGCAGGACAAGCGCTGGTTCGTATTTCCGTGGGAGGCGGTGGCGGCGGCCGAGACGATTGCCGGCGAAGCACGGTCCATTCCCGAACGCCTGGCCTGAACGGCAATGCGGATTTGCGTTTTTCTCGGGTCGTCGCCTGGCCGCTCACCGATCTATGCCGATGCCGCGGCGCGGTTTGGCAAATTGCTGGCAGCGCGCGGCATTGGGCTGGTATATGGCGGCGGCGCGGTTGGCCTGATGGGCGTGATCGCCAACGCCGCGACCCTGGCGGGTGGCGAAGTGATCGGGGTTATCCCCGAGGCGTTGCGGGCGCGGGAGCTTGATCACAAGGGTATCACCGAACTTCATGTTGTTGAGACAATGCATGAACGCAAGGCAATGATGGCCAGGCTGGCCGATGGCTTTGTCGGCTTGCCCGGCGGCATCGGCACGCTGGAGGAACTGTTTGAAGTCTGGACCTGGGCCCAGCTCGGTTATCATGACAAACCCTGTGGGCTGCTCGATGTCGGCGGATTTTATGCACCGATGTCATCATTTATCGACCATGTCGTGGCCGAAGGCTTTTTGCAGGCCAAGCACCGCGCGATGCTGTTGATAGAACGCGAGCCGGAAGCGTTGCTGGACCGGATGGCGCACTATTTGCCGCCGCAGACGGAACATTGGATCGGCGAGGGCGATGTTTAGGGTCAGGACATATTATAGCCATGCCCCGCCATGGCAAAGCCGCACAGGCGGTCGTGGTTTTCAATTCGCCGCCAGATAGGCGTCGATGCGATCAAGATTTGCAGCGATTGCCTCCGCCGGCAGGAATGACCCGGTGAAACTGTTGCGCGCCAGCGTGACAAGGTCGGCCTTGCCCAGCCCGCGTGCGGCTGCGACGGCGCGGTAATTGTCCCCGATATAGCCGCCGAAATAGGCGGGATCATCGGAATTGATCGTGGCGCGCAGCCCCAGTGCCAGCATCTGGTCGACAGGATGATCCGCCAGATCATTGATAACGCACAGTTTCAGGTTTGAAAGCGGGCAGACTGTCAATGTCATGGCAGCCGTAATCAGTCGCGCCACCAGATCGGGATCCTCAAGCGCGCGATTGCCGTGATCGAGCCGATCGATGTGCAACAGATCCAGCGCCTGCCAGACATAGGCGGGCGGGCCTTCTTCGCCGGCATGGGCGACAAGGCGCAGGCCCTTGGCAGCGGCGGCGGCAAACACCCGAGCAAATTTTTCGGGGGGGTAGCCCATTTCGGATGAATCCAGCCCGACGGCGGTGATGCGGTCCATCCAGGGTTCCGCCGCAGCGAGCGTTGCAAAGGCGTCGGCTTCGCTCAGATGGCGCAGAAAGCTCATGATCAGCCGGCTGCTGATGCCGTGGCGGGTTTCGGCGCCCGCCATCGCAGACAACAGGCCCTCGATAACCACGCCAATGGCAATGCCGCGGCCCGTATGGGTTTGTGGATCAAACATGATTTCAGCATGCAGCACGCCATCCGCAGCAGCGCGATCAAAATAGGCGGCGGCCAGATCGTGAAAATCCTGTGATGTGCAGAGCACAGCGGCACCAGCATAATATATATCAAGAAAATCTTGCAAGTTGTTGAAAGCATAAGCAGCGCGCACCGCATCGACCGAAGCATAGGGAATGGTGATCTGGTTGCGCCGGGCAAATTCAAACATCTGTTCCGGTTCCAGACTGCCTTCGATATGCAGATGCAGTTCTGCCTTTGGCAGGCCGGTGATAAAGTTATCAGGATCAGTCATACGATGGCTTGATTACGGGTAACGAACCATTCCATCAAATGGAATGAGCAGGGTAAGGCTTTGCCCCCTCTACGCACCACAATGACCGGGCAGCCTTGTTGGCAACGTCGGGCGCATCTATGGCGCCAGGCCGGGCGATCCCTATCCGCCTTTTTGTAACTCGTCGAATTGGCCAAGCATTTTAAACAGCGCCCGGTGGTTGAATGCCATCAGTTCGGCGCGTTCCGGGCTGGCAGCAAATTCATGGCTGATCGCGATACCGTGCCGGCCGACGCGCCGGATCAGACCGAGTTTTTCGAGCTTTTCAACCTTGCGACGGATAATTTGCAACGAAAATCCAGTGATTGCCGCCAGATCGGCACGCGTAACCGGCACCAGCAGTTCATCGGGGAACCGTTCGCTGAACGCCATGGTGCGAACGCCGCTCTCATTGGTCCGAAAGGCCTTTTGGCCGACATGGACCTGTACGGCAAACAGGACAAGCGCTGCATCAAAATCATTGCCGACCAGGATCCGGCCTTTCATGAAAAAACGCATGACATATTCAATTGAATATTGTGACACGGCACGCGCCATCTTTGGCGTTGTCAGCATTTCTTGCCAATGGACCATGATTGCGGCCTATATTGAAACTGCGCGGCTTAACAATGCACATTTTACGCCAGGCAGGCATTTTTCCAAAATGCCGCATTCCCGTCGATTGCACGCCACCATTGGGTCTGATAGATAGATTTCGTGAAAATTGCTGTACCGATGAGCCGACGAGGCTAATTTTTGGCCGCCAGATTGGCGATGCCGACATGCTGCGTATCTTGTTTCTCGGAAAGCCCCCCCTGAATTGATCAACATCTTTGCCGCCCAGGCTGCGGATTTGCCTGAAATCGAACAATTGCTGGATGCCGGCTTTGGCCCGGCACGGCGCAATCTTACTGCCTATCAACTGCGTGCCGGTATCGATCAGATATCAGCCTTATGTTTTGTTGCGCGTGATGCCGATGGCCGTCTGGTCGGATCAGTCCAGTGCTGGCCGCTGCAATTGCGCTGTGCAGGCGGTGACGCGATGCCGCTGACACTGCTCGGCCCGGTGGTGACGGCGCTGGACTTGCAGGGCAGGGGCATTGCAACGGCCATGATGAACGCGGCACTCGCGGCCATAGATTCTTATGGTTCACTGCCAGCCTTGCTGATCGGCGACGCGCCATTTTATGGCCGTTTCGGCTTTTCGGCTGCTGCCACTGCCGGATGGATGCTGCCCGGGCCAGTTGATCGAGCCCGTCTGCTGTTGCGCGGCGATGCCAGTGCGTTGCCCGCGATCGGCTGGGTCGAACCTGCGGGCACTGTCCAGCGCGCGGCATAGCGCGGCATTTGCACTGTCACGCGGCGCGGCTATGGATGGCGCAATGTCCAGCTCGTCCTCCATTCGCGATTCCGCCGGTCGCAGCCCGGCTGAACTCGCGGCATTGCTGGGCAAATCCAGCTTGCCGCCGGTGCATTTGTGGCATCCAACGCATTGCGGATCATCCCAAATGCGGATTGCCGCCGACGGTACCTGGTTTCACGAAGGCTCGCCGATCGGGCGGAAAGAACTGGTAAAGCTGTTTTCGACGATTTTGCGGCGCGAACCCGATGGCAGCCATGTGCTGGTGACGCCGGCCGAAAAGCTCGACATAATCGTCGATGACGCACCATTTGTTGCCGTGGAGGCGACTGTAGAGGGGCAGGGGCCTGATCGCAGACTGATTTTTCGGCTGAACACCGATGATCTGGTGCTGGCCGGGCCGCACAACCTGCTGCGTGTCGAAACCGCGGCAGACGGCACGCCACGGCCGTATCTGCATGTGCGCGGCGGATTGCAGGCGCTGGTCAACCGCCCGGTGTTTTATCAGCTTGCCGATCTGGCTCTGGAGGATGGCGCAAGCCCGCCGGGGCTGTGGAGCGACGGGGCATTTTTCCCGTTCATGCCGGCATGACCATCGATCGATTGCGCGCGGCATTGCTGGCCGGCGGTACCGGCGATTGGCGCGGCGACTGGCATATGTCGGGTGATACGCCAGACGAAGGTCGGGTGTTGATGCCGGCTGCGGTGCTGATCGCGGTGACGGCAGAGGCTGAGCCGCGATTGCTGCTGACACGGCGGCCGATGACGATGGCGCGTCACCCTGGCCAGGTGGCGTTTCCCGGCGGCCGTGTTGATCCCGGTGATGCCAGCCCGGTGGCCGCGGCGCTGCGTGAGGCGGAGGAGGAAGTGGCACTTGCCCGTGAGCATGTCGAGGTGCTGGGCACGCTGGATCCCTATGAAACCGGCACCGGGTTTTCGATACTGCCGGTGGTCGGCCTGGTGCCGCCCGGGCTGGCGCTGGTGCCGCATGAACGGGAAGTGGCGGAGGTGTTTCATGTGCCATTCGCCCATGTGATCGACCCGGCAAACCATGAACTGCGGCACGGCGAATGGCAGGGCAAATCACGCAAATTTTATGTCATCCGCCACGGCGAGCGCGAGATTTGGGGGGCGACAGCGGGCATATTGGTCAATCTGGCGCGGCGGCTGCTGTGATCCTGCCCGATCAGGCCTGGGCGCACACAGACGTCGGTATGCGGCTGTTGACGGCGCTGGATGCGGGCGATGGCACGACACGACTGGTTGGCGGTGCGGTGCGCGATGCGCTGCTCGGGCTGCAGGTGAAGGACATTGACCTGGCGACTCGGCTAACCCCCGATGTGGTGATGGCACGGCTGAAGGCGGCCGGGCTAAAGGCGGTGCCCACGGGCTTGGCGCATGGCACGGTGACGGCGGTGGCGCCCGGTTTGGCGGCAGAAGTGACGACGCTGCGCCGGGATGTGGCCACCAATGGCCGTCATGCCGAAGTGGCCTTTACCGATGATTGGCAACAGGATGCCAGCCGCCGTGATTTTACCATCAACGCCCTGTATGCGGCGCTGCCTGGCGGTGAGATCAGCGACTTCTTCGGCGGATTGGATGATCTGGCGGCGCAGCAGGTGCGGTTCATCGGTGATCCATTGCAAAGGATTGCCGAGGATCATTTGCGGATCCTGCGGTTTTTCCGTTTTTCGGCGCGGTTTGCCGGGGCGATCGATGGCGATGGCCTGGCCGCGTGTGCCGCGCGCGCCAATGATCTGATGGCGCTGTCGCGCGAACGCATCGCCGGGGAAATGCGCGGGCTGTTGAGCGTCGCCGATCCGGCGCCGACTGTCGCGCTGATGCTGGTGCAGGGCATATTCGCCCCGGTGCTGCCGGAAATTGCCGGCGTTACAGGCCTGGCCCGCGTTGTGGCCGCAGAGGCGGTGGCCGGCATTGCCCCCGATTGGCGCCGGCGGTTGGCGGCGCTGCTGCCGGCGGATGCCGGGGTCGCCGATGCGGTGGCGTTGCGGCTGCGGCTGTCAAATGCAGACAGGGTGCGGCTGCGGCTGGCGGTTGTGCCACATCATGGCGATATGCTGGCGGCGGCGTGGCGGGATGGTGCGCAGGCGGTGATCGACCGGCTGTTGATTGCCGGCGCGGCGGTGCAAGCGGTGGCACTGGCGGGGTGGCAGCGGCCGCACCTGCCGATTTCAGGGCGAGACATTCTGGCCCGCGGCGTGATGCCAGGGCCCGGAGTGGCGGCAGTGTTGACGGCATTCGAACGGCGCTGGATTGCAGCGGGGTTTCCGTTGGATCAACAGGCGGTGGCAGCATTGCTGGATGCGGAAATGGGCGCGTAAAATCGGGTGCGAGAGCAACGGAGTGCAGTGCGCGGCATTGCGCTCAAAAACGCCGTGGTTTAGATTTTCGCATGTCCAAAAACACTGGAAAGCCCGTGCGTCCGATCGGCGGCATGGTTGCGGTGTTGCCATCGACCGCACAGCGGCTCGTCCAACAGGCCCGCGGGTTGGCGGGTGCCGGACAGAATGATGATGCATTGGCACTGCTCGATACTGCCGCCATGCTTGAACCACGATTGTCGGATGTGCCGTTGGCCAGGGCATTTGTCTATCGCGGCATCGGCGATCGCCGCGCCGCCGCGGCAAGTTATCGCGCCGCAGCGGCATTGTCGCCGGGCAGCCAGGATGGACGGCTGGCGGCGGCGCGCGCCTGTATCGAAGACGATGATCTTGCGACCGCCGAACATTCGCTGCGCCAGACGCTGGCGCGTTTCCCGCGAAACCGCCAGGCACCGGCTTTGCTGGGCCTGTTGTTCGCCGATCAGGGGCGGTTCGATGAATCGCGCACCTGGCTGGAACGTGCCGTTTCGCACGGCGGCAATGCAGCGGCATTATGGTATGATCTGGCCCGCTCGCGGCGGTTGACCGAGGCGGATCGGCCGATGCTGGCGCGCATGGCAAAGGCGCTTGCCGATCCGGCGCTGGGGTCGCGGGCGCGGGTTGCGATTCATCTCGCGCAGGGCAAATTTTTTGATGATCTGGGCGATGGTGAAGCGGCGATGGCGGCTTGGCTGCTGGCGGCCGAAACCGGAGAAGCCGCAACGCCCTATGCGCGCGATTATATTGATTGGCATGCCGATGCGACAATTGCCGCCTATCCGGGCGATGGACGCCGTGATGCGCCGGCCAGCCTGACGGAGCTGCCGGTCTTCATTGTCGGCCTGCCGCGATCGGGCACGACGCTGGTCGAACAGATATTATCCTGCCATGCCGAAATTGCCGGCGGCGGTGAACGATCTGATTGGCCGCGCCTGTGTGAAGGATTGCCGGTCCGTCCGGATGCTGCTGCGCTAACGGCGCTTGGTGCGCGGCTTGATGCCGAATGGCTGGCGTCGCTCAGCCGGTTGGCGGCGCCGGGCATCCGCCGCGTTACCGACAAATTGCCGCAGAATTACCTGCACCTTGGTTTGATCAACCAGCTTTATCCCAATGCGCGGATCATCCATTGCCGCCGGTCTGTTGTCGATACCGCATTATCAATCATGGCGAGCTTTTTCGCCCGGCGACCGACATTTCCGGCCATGCCGGATGACATTGTCCGTCATATTGCCGCCTATGAACGGCTGATGGCGCATTGGCGGCAGGTGCTGCCGCCCGATCGGTTTATCGAGATTGATTATGAAGTGCTGACGATCAACCCCGAACCGGTTGTGCGCCGGCTGCTGGAATTTCTTGGTGTTGGCTGGGATCCAGCGTGCCTGGCGCCGCAGGATAATGGGCGGATCGTTCGCACCGCCAGCAAATGGCAGGCGCGGCAGCCGGTGAATACGGCGTCGGTGGCACGCTGGCGGCGCTATGCGCCTTGGCTGGGCGATCTTGCCGCGCTGAAGCCAGAGCCATGAAAAAGGGCTCGCGCCAGTGGCGCGAGCCCCAATTCAATCTGACGTGATCAGGCGGCGAGTGCGGCCGACCGGCGACGCATCGCGGCACCGACGAGGCCGAAACCAGCGATCATCATCGCCCATGTCGCGGCGTCCGGAACGCCGTTGACGACGACATTGTCGAGCACGACACCGCTGTTAAAGCTGTTGTCGAACTGGTTGGCGGCGCCGAACGAGAGCGTGTAGTAACCTGTAGTCGGCGCCGTGAAGCTGAAGCTCTGCCAGCCGCTGTTGCCGTAATTGCCGACCGAAGCGACGCTGTAGGCCAGCAGGTTGTTGCCATTGACGGCGACAAAGCCATCATCGTTATACGGAAAATAATCATTGGCCTGGAAACCGAAGTCACCGGTGATGGTGCCACCAGCAGACACAACGAAGGTCTGCGACAGGTTTGCATAGACGCCAACGCCGAAACCGCCCGTCGCGACCGCAAGGTAGCTGCCGTTGGTCGGGGTGAAGACGCCGTAGCTGGTGGCTGCAAAACCGCCGCCGACATTCCAACCGCTGGTGTCACCGGTTTCAAAACTGTTGTTTACGGCGAGTGCCGGTGTCGCGAGCAGCGCGGCCGCGGCCAGTGCGAAAATTGCCTTCATATGATTGCTCCCTATTGTTAACTATCAACACATTTGGTGCCGATATCTTTTTCTATGCATAAACCGTGCCAAGTTGGGGAATGACACAAAAATCTGCATGTTATCAGATGCGCATGCCGGAAAAGACTGTATGACTGCTTGGAATGTGTAAAGCACACCGACAGTATTGTGTTGAACTGGTTAATTTCGTCAAGATCGGAATTCGAGTATCAGCGGCATATCATCGCCTGGAAAAACGCCGTTTACCCGCCAGATTTTTGCAATAGCGACAAACCCGGCTGACGCCGTGACGGAAAAAGCAACGGGGATATGCGGCGGTTTCCGGTGCTACCTGGCCACCGGTCGCCCGCGCTTGGGCCTGTCAGTTACCGCAACTTTCACGCCGCGGCGGGCCAGTGCTTCACGCAGCAGCACTTCGATTTCGGCATTGGTGCTGCGCAAATCACCGGCGGCGATGCGTTCGATGGCATCGTGCAACGCCGGATCGAGGCGCAGGGCAAAGGGTTTGCGCGTTGTCACGCCGTTATTGATACAAGGAACCCGTGTTCAGCACGGGCTGCGTATCGCGTTCGCCGCACAGCACGACCATCAAATTGGATACCATCGCCGCCTTGCGTTCGTCATCCAGCTCCACAACTTTTTTCTCACTGAGCATTTGCAGTGCCATTTCAACCATGCCGACAGCGCCGGCGACCAGGGTTTCGCGCGCTGCAACCACCGCGGCCGCCTGTTGGCGGCGTAGCATGGCACCCGCAATTTCAGGGGCATAGGCGAGGTGGGTAAAGCCGCATTCATCAACGGTAATGCCGGCAACGCTAAGCCGGGCGATCAATTCGGCGCGCAATTCATTGCCAATCCGTTCATGGGCGCCACGCAGCGTCACCTCCTTATGCTCATAATCGTCATAGGGGTAACGTGCGCCGATGGTGCGAACGGCCACCTCGATCTGCGCGGCGACAAAGCCGCGATAATCATCGACATCGAACAGCGCCTGGGCGGAATCGGTAACGCGCCAGACGACTTGTGCGGCGATTTCAATGGGGTTGCCGCGCAAATCATTGACCTTGATGATCTGCGAAATCAGATTGTTGGCGCGCAGGGAAATGCGTTTTTTGGCCATCCATGGCCAGGTCCAGCGCAGGCCGGCATGGCGATCACTGCCGCGATAGGCACCGAACAGCGTGATGGCCGCGGCTTCGTTTGGCGCGATCATGTAAAAACCGGGCATCAAAAATATGATCGCCAGCATGGCAGGGGCCAGGATGGGCAGCATCGGTTGATCGCCGCCGGTGATCGGCATGATCGCCAGGATGACGGCCAAGGCCAGCACGAGCAACGATGCGAGAATAACAAAGCCGTTGGTCCCACTGCCGGCGAATTCACGGCTGGGCAGGCGAGGCGTATGATCGGGCATGACGCATCCTTGCGATGAAAAATTATGATATCATAATTATATCGGTCTTCAGGGTGATGCAAGGGTGATTGATGATGGAAAAAGTGCGTCTGGGTCAGTCGCCACTGCCATCCCCGCCACCTGAATCGCCCCAGCTTTCGCTTGCGCCGGCGCCGCCGAAATCGCCGCCGCCGGGGACGAACGTGTCAGCGACCGATGTCTCATCCACCATGGGGATAAAATCGATGTCAGGCTCTGGCACCGGCACGATCAGCGACGGCACATCGTTTGTCGGCCCTGGCTTGCGGCGAAACAGCAGCAGGACCATCAACACCGCCAATATGACGATGAGGAGGATCATTCGCTATCGCCCTCATCATCACCACGCCGGCGTTTGAACAGATTGGCCGGATCGTGATAAGCCAGCCAGGCGAAATAGCCGAACATCGCGAACATGGTGATGATGAGGGCGATTACACCGTAAAACATCATGGCAAGCGTCTTTCGTCAGAATTTGTTGTCACGGGGAAAGCCAGTTGGCGGCAGGCGGCCGGCACTGCCGCGGGCAGCCTTCCAGAATGTCAGGTCCGCCTCGTTTCGGGTGCGGGCAGTGGTGCCGCCCATTGTCCAGCTCAAGCCTTCCGCCATGACGAAACTGCGTGCGTCGCTCAGCCCGCCGTCCTTGTAGCGTTGCAGGGCCACACCTTGGCCGCGCGCCATGACCGGCAGATCGGCCAGGTCAAACACCAGCAGCTTGCGATTATCGCCAATCACCGCGATCATATCATCACCTGGCGGAATGGGGCGGACGATGCCGAACACCGCCTTGTCCTTCAGATTGACGACCTGGCGGCCCTTGCGGGTTTCGGCGAGCACATCGGCCGCTTCGATAACAAACCCCCGCCCGTCATTGGTGGCGAGCAGCAGCCTTGTATCGGCCTTCCACACGGAAAGCGCGATGATTTCGGTGCCTTCAGCCAGATCGATCATCAGGCGAAGCGGCTCGCCAAAGCCGCGCCCGCCGGGCAGTTTGTCCGGCGACAACGTGTAGAACCGCCCGTCGGAGGCCGCGACCATGATCTTGTCGGTCGTATGGGCGTGGAAAGCAAAGGCGGCGCTGTCGCCCTCCTTGAACTTGATTGCGTCGCCGGCGGTCAGGTCACTGTGCCCCTTCAACGCCCGCACCCAGCCTTTTTGGCTGGCGATTATGGTCAACGGCTCCTTGTCGATCATGTCCTCAAGGTTGATCATCTTGACGTTGGGGGCCACCTCGATGCTGGTGCGGCGCATCCCCAGCGGCGTTGCGGGGCCGTATCGGGCGCGCAGTTTGGCCAGTTCTGCCTGCAAACGGGCGGTTTGTTCGGCCGACGATCCGATCAACCCGCGCAGACCCTTGGCTTCGAGCAATAGCGCCTGATTTTCGCGGGTTATCTCAATTTCTTCTAGTTTTCGCAAAGACCGCAGCCGCATATTCAGGATGGCTTCGGCCTGGGTATCGGTCAGATCGAACGCCGCGATCAAATCGGCCTTGGCGTCATCAGCCTCGCGGATGATGCGGATGACCTCGTCAAGATTGAGATAGGCCTTCAGCAGCCCGCCCAATATGTCGAGCCGGGCATCGATCTTGCCGAGCCGGAACTGCGCGCGCGCGATCAACACTTCACGCTGATGCACCAGCCATTTGGCGATGACCTGTTTCAGCGACAGCACGCCCGGCCGGCCATGATCAAGCACGTTCATGTTGAGCGAGACACGGGTTTCCAGGTCGGTCAGCCGGAACAAGCTTTCCATCAATACCGCCGGGTCAACGTTGCGCGATCGCGGTTCGATGACGATGCGGACCTTTTCATCCGATTCATCATCAATATCGCCCAATATCGGCAGTTTCTTGTCATTGACCAGCTCGGCCAGCGCCTCGATCAGCTTGCCCTTGACGACCTGATAAGGGATTTCATCGATAATGATCCGCCAGGTGCCATGGCCCTGGTCTTCGACCCGCCAGCGGGCGCGCAGCCGAAATGATCCGCGGCCGGTGGCATAGGATTCGGCAATGCTGGCGGCCGATTCAACGCAGATGCCGCCGGTGGGGAAATCAGGCCCGTGCACGCATTGCAACAGGTCGGCATCGGTCAGATCAGAGTTTTCGAGCAGACCCATCGCCGCATCGAGCACTTCGGCGGCATTGTGCGGCGGAATGCTGGTCGCCATGCCGACGGCGATGCCCGAAGATCCATTGGCGAGCAGATTGGGGAACATTCCCGGGAAAACCTCGGGCTCCTCCTCCTCGCCATTATAGGTGGCGCGAAAATCGACACTGGCTTCGTCCAGGCCGTCCATCAGGATCGTTGCCGCCTGGGTCAGCCGCGCCTCGGTATAACGCATGGCGGCGGCATTATCGCCGTCGATATTACCGAAATTGCCCTGTCCGTCGATCAATGGATAGCGCAGCGAAAAATCCTGGCTGAGCCGGACCAGCGCGTCATAGATCGAACTGTCGCCATGCGGATGGTATTTTCCCATCACATCGCCGACGACGCGGGCCGATTTCTTATAGGATGAGCCCGGATCGAGCCGCAGCAACCGCATACCCCAAAGGATGCGGCGGTGAACGGGTTTCAGGCCATCGCGCAGATCGGGCAGCGACCGCGCCGTGATCGTCGACAGCGCATAGACCAGGTAGCGATCGCCCAGCGCGCTGTCGAACGGCGTGTCGAGAATCCGGTCTTCGGGGGGTTCGGCAATGGTAGTTTTGGCCATGGTTCAGGAATAGCCTTTTGCCTGTCAGGGGTCCACCGGCGATGATGCCGCGCGTGCCACAAAGCGGTGCCGCACCGGTAGCACCATCGCTGCCCGCCCGATCAGCACATCGCGCTGCAGAAAATAACCCGTCAGGCGCAGGCCATCGCGGATCGCAGCGGCATCGGGCGCGGCATTCCCGATCAGAAACGCCGGCAATGGCAGCAGCCGCGCGGCATAGGGAAGCCCGGCACCGCGCGACACCGCCTGGCTGGATTTGGGGGACACAAATGCCAGATCATCGCGGCTGCCGGTGGCAGCGCAACTGCCCAGATCAAGCCCAAAGCCCAATTCGGCGAGCAAAAGATGTTCGTAGCGCACCACGCCTGCGCCAACACTGTCCGCCCCTGCCGCCAGCGCCGCGACCAATGCCTCCAAAGCCCGATACAGCGCCGGGTGGGGCACAGCCTCGCTTAACGTGGCCGCCGTCAGCGCCGTCAGCCAATCCAGCGCCGCCAGGCTGGCGCCCGTCGTCACCAGCGCCGCCCGCGCTGCCGTCAATTCGACGCTGGCCGTTGGCAATTGGCTGTCGCCACGGCCGCGCATCGTCAACGCGACACCATTTCCCGCCTGCAACACCGGCCGCAGCTTGCGCGATCGGCCGCCATGGACATAGCCGGCGACCAGTCCATTGTCGGGCGTTAAAAACCGCACCACCGCACCATGTTCGCCATGCGGCAACAGCGCAGTGACAATGGCGGGCGTGTCGAGGTGCAAGGATCAGTCCACCCAATCCAGCCCCACATCACGGTAAACGGCGCGGTCCTCTGACCAATCTTCCTTCACCTTCACGTGCAAGAACAAATGCACCTTCTTGCCGGTCAATTCACCGATTCCTGCGCGGGCGAGGCTGCCAATCTCCTTTAACCGCACGCCGCCCTTGCCCAGCACGATGGCACGCTGGCTGTCGCGTTCGACCAGAATCTGTTGATGGATGGCGATGCTGCCGTCCCGCCGTTCTTCCCATTTCTCTGTCTCGACCGCGCTGGAATAAGGCAGCTCGGCGTGAAGCTGGTTGTAAATCTGTTCCCTGGTAATCTCCGCCGCCATCAGGCGCGTCGTCGCATCGGTCAACTGGTCTTCGGGGAAATGCCAGGGCCCCGGCGGCATCGCGGCGGCCAGCGCGCCTTTCAATTCCGCCACGCCATCGGCGGTGCTGGCCGATACGAAAAATGTCTCGGTAAACGCCGCCATCGCATTGGCGTGCGCCGCCAGTTCCAGCAACCGCGTCTTGGCAGTAATATCCACCTTGTTCAGCACCAGCAGTTTGGGCTCCGGCCGGTCGCGCAGCGAATCGAGGATCGCGCTCGGTTCCGCCCGAAAGCCGGTCTTGGCATCGACAACGAATGCGATCAGATCGGCGCCTTCTGCCCCCTCCCACGCGGCGCGCACCATGGCGCGATCGAGGCGGCGGCGCGGCGCGAAAATGCCGGGCGTGTCGATTAGCAGCAGCTGTGCCGTGCCTTCGGTGGCGATGCCGATCAACCGAGTGCGCGTCGTCTGCACCTTGGCCGAAACAATCGCCACCTTTTGCCCGACCAAGGCGTTTACCAGGGTGGATTTGCCGGCATTTGGCGCGCCGACGATGGCGACCGATCCGCAGCTTTGCTCTGAAATCATGGGTCAATCCTGTTCAACAGCGCAACCGCTGCGGCCTTTTCGGCCTCTTGCTTGCTGGTGCCTTCGCCGCGATTGGGGTCTTCACCGCGCACCTGCACTTCGATGGTGAAATGCGGCGCATGATCGGGGCCTTTGCGGTCCACCACGGCGTAAATCGGCATCCCGCGGCGGCGTTTCAGCGCCCATTCCTGCAACCGCGATTTGGGGTCGGCCAACAACCGCGGGCCATCGCCCAGCAACCGCGACCATTCCCGCCGCACAAACGCATCCGCCACCGCCCATCCTGCATCAAGGAACAGCGCGGCCACCAACGCTTCGGCCACATCACCAAGCACATTATCGCCCAAATGCAAGCCCTTGGCCCGGGCATTGGCCTCGATCACCAGCATGTCGGGCACGCCCAGACCGCGCGCCACCTCGGCATTCGCCGCGCCTTCGACCAGGGCATGAAGCCGCGATGTCAGCCGCCCCTCCGCCTCGTCATGGCTTGCATACAGCCAGGCGGCAATCGCACAGCCCAGCACCCGATCGCCCAGAAATTCCAGCCGTTGGTAACTGTTGGCTCCCTTGGCCATGCTGCTGTGTGTCAGCGCGCGGCGCACCAGGCCGATATCGGCGAAATCATGGCCCAGCCGCGCGATCGACCAGCCGCGCAATTCGGCGTCGCTGTGGATCATGGGCGGGCAGGGCGTTGCATCATGTTGCGGTGGCGCGGGTTTCAGGCGGGGTCAAGAGGCGTCGCTTGTCGCCTTCCCGCTTGTGAGCGACGTCGGGCGCCGGCGCTGCTTGCGTTGGCGCCCCAACAACCTCGGCCGGCTGGCGGTTTCATGCGTCAGCGCCAACTCATGCAGCACAAGCAATGCAAGTCGTCGCGGTTGGCACCGCCGCCAGCCGTGCCGCGGGGATGGTGCAGCCACAATTGGCGCACACACCATAGGTGCCGGCAGCGATCCGGGTGAGCGCGGCGTTGATGGCGTTGGCTTCGGCGCGGTGGGCGGATTGGAGCGGGGCGACAGTATCCCGAATTTCAAGTTCGCTGGCCTGTTCGGCAAAATCGGCATCGAGCGGGGCGGTGAGGGCGACGTCCTGTGCCTCGACTTCGTTGTTCAGTTCGGCCAGGCGGGCGCGCAGGACATCGGCGGTGGCATCATGCTTTGTCATGGGTGGAACTTTCCGGCGGCACACTGGCAAGATAGGCAGCGATTTCATCGAGCAGCGCGAGGCGCTGCTTCTTCATCGCTTCGGTGCGTTCATCCGATGCGGGATCGTCACCGGCATTTGCCTGGTGAATTTCATTGTCGAGTGTTTCAAACCGCTGGGCCAGTTCCTGGAACGGCAGATCATCGGCCTTTAGCCGGCGCAGCAGCGCCTCGTGATCGGGAAAGGCTTCGTGCAGGTGTTGGGAGACATGGGTCATGCTGGCTTCCTCGCTTCATACGCCACTGATATTAGGCACGGGTGCGCGATGGTTCGTTGATCTGGATCAACGCGCGCGGCTGGGCTTGAGTTCCCTGCAACAGGTCCTGACCCTAGGCCGTTGCGGTCGCTTTTCTGCGTTTTGCTGGCAAAGTCCGCTCTCCCACTGCGATCGTGGGTCCGATCACCTCCCGGTGAGGGGTGGTTAGCAGCGGTTTGAGATAGTGGCCAGTATGGCTCGCGGCGCACGCTGCGATCACGTCCGGCGTGCCCACCGCCACGATCTGCCCGCCTTTGTCGCCGCCTTCGGGGCCAAGGTCGATGACCCAGTCGGCGGTTTTGATGACGTCGAGGTTGTGTTCAATGACGACGACGGTGTTGCCCTGATCGACAAGGGCGTGGAGGACTTCGAGGAGTTTGCGGACGTCTTCGAAATGCAGCCCGGTGGTCGGTTCATCAAGGATATACAATGTCTGCCCGGTGGCGCGGCGGGCGAGTTCCTTCGCCAGTTTGACGCGTTGGGCTTCGCCGCCTGACAGGGTGGTGGCTTGCTGGCCGATCTTGACATAGCCCAGGCCGACTTCGTGGAGCATGGCGAGCTTGTCGCGGATTGGTGGGACGGCCTTGAAGAATTCGACGCCGTCTTCCACCGTCATGTCGAGCACATCGGCGATGCTGCGGCCCTTGAATTTCACCTCCAGCGTTTCGCGGTTGTAACGGGCGCCGTGGCAGACATCGCAGGTAACATAGACATCGGGCAAGAAATGCATTTCGATCTTGATCAGGCCATCGCCGGTGCAGGCTTCGCAGCGGCCGCCCTTTACATTGAAACTGAAGCGGCCAGATTTGTAACCGCGCGCCTGGGATTCGGGAAGGCCGGCGAACCAGTCCCGGATGTTGGTGAAGGCGCCGGTATAGGTGGCGGGGTTGCTGCGCGGCGTGCGGCCGATGGGGGACTGGTCGATATCGATGACTTTATCGAGGTTTTGGAGGCCTTCGACGCTGTCATGCGGTGCCATGACCAGGCGAGCGCCGTTGAGTTCGCGCGCGGCTGCGGCGTAGAGCGTGTCGATGGTGAAGGTGGATTTGCCGCTGCCGGAGACGCCAGTGACGCAGGTGAATGTGCCAAGCGGAATTGACGCAGTGACGCTCTGCAGATTGTTGCCGCGGGCGTTTTTGACAGTAAGTTTCTTGCCATTGCCCTTGCGGCGGCTGGCGGGCAGCGGCACGGCACGGCGGCCGGACAGGTAATCGCCGGTGATGCTGCCTGGCGTGGCGAGGATATCGGCGAGCGACCCGTGCGCGACGACAGCGCCGCCATGGACGCCGGCGCCGGGGCCCATGTCGACAATATAATCGGCGGTGCGGATGGCGTCTTCATCATGTTCGACAACCAGCACGGTGTTGCCGAGATCACGCAGGCGGCGCAGGGTGACGAGCAGGCGGTCATTGTCGCGCTGGTGCAGCCCGATGCTGGGTTCATCAAGGACGTAGAGGACGCCCGACAGGCCGGAACCAATCTGCGAGGCCAAGCGGATGCGCTGGCTTTCGCCGCCGCTGAGCGTGCCGGATTTGCGATCGAGATTGAGGTAATCCAGCCCGACATTATCGAGAAAACCAAGCCGTTCGGTGATTTCCTTCAATATGCGCTCACCAATGGTGCGCTGTTTGGGGGTCAGTTTGTCCGAGAGGTTTTTCGCCCAGGCAAAGGCCTGGGAAACCGGGCGGCGAACGGCATCGGCGATGGTTTCGCCGGCGATCTTGACGGCCAATGCCTCGGGGCGCAGGCGGTCGCCGTGGCAGACTTCGCAGGGTGCGGAGGATTGGTAACGGCCAAGTTCTTCGCGCATCCAGGCGGAATCGGTGGCGCGAAAGCGCTTGTCCAGATTGGCAATGACGCCTTCGAATGCCTTGACGACCTCATAGGATTTGCGGCCGTCTTCGAAACGCAGCGGGATCGCCTTGCCACCAGTGCCATACAGGATGGCGTGCTGAGCGGCGGCGGGTAGCTGACTCCACGGCGTTTTCAGCGAAAAATCATAAGCGCGGGCAACGCTGGAGAGCACCTGCATGTAATAAGGGGAGGGCGGTTGCGATTTCGCCCAGGGCATCACGGCGCCCTTTTCAATGCTGAGCGCGTGGTTGGGGACGATCAAATCGACATCGAACAGCAGCTTTTCGCCCAAGCCATCACAGGCCGGACATGCGCCCTGCGGGGCGTTGAAGGAGAATAGCCGCGGTTCGATTTCAGCGATGGTAAAGCCGGAAACCGGGCAGGCGAATTTTTCGGAAAAAGTGATCCGGTCGCCACCGTCAGCCGGCTCGGCAATGGCCAGACCCTCGGCGAGTTTCAATGCTGTTTCGAAGCTTTCGGCGAGGCGGCTTTCAAGGCCTTCTTTCACGACGATCCGGTCAACCACAACATCAATGTCGTGCTTGTATTTCTTGTCGAGCGCCGGTGCTGCATCGATGTCGTGGAATTCGCCATCGATCTTGACGCGGGTGAAACCGTCCTTTTGCAATTGCGCCAGTTCCTTGCGGTATTCACCCTTGCGGCCGCGCACGATCGGCGCGAGCAGGAACAACCGCGTGCCCTCTGCCAGCGCCATGACGCGATCAACCATTTGCGAGACGGTCTGTGCGGTGATGGGGAGGCCGGTCGCAGGCGAATAGGGCACGCCGACGCGTGCCCACAGCAAGCGCATATAATCATAAATTTCAGTGACGGTGGCAACGGTGGAGCGCGGATTCTTGCTCGTCGTTTTCTGTTCGATGCTGATCGCCGGGCTTAAACCCTCGATATGGTCAACATCGGGTTTGGACATGAGTTCAAGGAATTGCCGGGCATAGGCAGACAGGCTTTCGACATAGCGGCGCTGGCCCTCGGCATAGATTGTATCAAAGGCCAGGGATGATTTGCCACTGCCCGACAGCCCGGTGATTACCGTCAGACTGTTTTTGGGCAGATCGACGTCGACGCCCTTCAGATTGTGTTCGCGCGCACCGCGCACCTGGATATGGGTCAGCATGGGATGGTTTGTTCCATATTTGTTCGTGTGCTGCAAGTATGGATTAGAGATAGGCGCGCGCAGGCAAGGCGGCAATGCGGCGGGTTGGCTGTTGCGGGGCAAACGCGAAACGGTCGCCGCGGGATGATCCGCAGCGACCGTTGACGCCTTTTGCGTCGGCGTGGATGCCGGCGCAACCTTCCCGAAATTCTAATCCAGCACGTCAAATTGGCGCTTGCGTGCCTCTAGCCAGGTGCCGACGCCCAGTGCCAGCATGGCGGGGAAGGACCAGAACACCAGAGCGAAATAATAGGCCCAGGCGAAATTGCCGCTTTGCACCGTGCTGCCCATGTGGACGAGCATGGCGACAAGCTGAAAAGCGGCGGCCCACATCGGCCAGAAACGATCACTGCGCAGCGCAATGAACATCAGTACGGCGAACAACAGGAAATCAACGATGAGCACGCCGGATTCGGTCCCGGCAAAGTCATTTTTGATTGCAAGGTTTGACGCGATCGTCGCCAAAGTCATCGCCGCAGCGACAAAGCGTTCGTCAAACCCGCCCCATCTAAAGGCGACCCCCGAACTGATGAAGAATGTGAGCAAGATCATGCCAGATACGAACACGGCAGTCCTCCACCAGCTATTGGGTTAACGAAAATTTTGGGGCACCCTCGCGTGGCGATTTGGTCTGGCAAAGCGAGACCGATAGGCCAGGCAAGGGTGCAACCATCTGGCGCTGCCGAGGGGCCAGCCCCGGCACGCACCAATCAGGCGGCGACGGCTGCCAAGTGGGGCCTTGCCATGCGGGTTTCAGGCAGGCTGTCGGCAGACTTGGGGCACCACAATTCATTGAACCCGGTCGGGGCGAAATCGACGTTGCCCAGGCCCATGTCATCCTGCACGGCGCGCAGGGCACTATGGGTGCGGATGATGTTGGTGCGCGATTTCACCAGCTGCTGGCAGCTTTCCATGCTGTGCATCAACGCAGCCTGCATGATGTGCGGTCCGGCGTTGGCTTGCTGTGTAGCCACAGGCAACTGAGCGGTCAGAGCAGCAACCGCAGCAATAGCGGCGTCGATTGCGGCTTCGGCTGCAAACAATTTTTCCGAAATCTCGTTTGCAGCGATACGGCGGGCTTGCATCATGACAAAGTCTTTCCGTTGCGCCGCAATTGCGGCTTTGGTGGTCCCTTCCGGGCACCACCGCCAGGAAAGGTCAGGTAAGCGTTTTCAGTGCCGCCATGGCCGAGAGCACCGCTCCAAAGGCCAAGGTAGAACCGACGGCAATCAAGAAAATCCAAGAGAGACGCGCGCCAATGGCCAGATCGTTGCGCGCTCCCCAGGGCTTTGGCAGAACCGATGGGCGGATGCCGACCCCAGGGTCAAAAGAGCCTGCATCCGCCACTTTGGTCTGAAGCAAAGCCTCAGCGTTCACCGATGCGTCTGCCAGACGGGGAGGGCCGTTGACGGGCGGATCGACGACCGGACTGTCATGAATTTCTGGCTGCTGGTCAGGCCGCAAGGCGGTCGTTGCATCAGCCGGATATTCATTCGAACCCGGTGACTTCATTTTCGCCAGTGCCGACGGTTCGGCAAGCTCCGAAGCCTGATATATCAATGGTTGATAGGCGTCTGGAGTGGTCTGTCCGCCCGATTCCTCCTGTACCAGCAACCGTGCTGCCTCGATCCGGCTGGCGACGCCCAGGGTTTTCATCGCCGTTCGCAGGCGCATGTCAACGGTATGCGGGGACACCCGCAAACGCCGGGCAATATCCTTTGATGTCATGTGGTTATACACTAGACGCAGGCAATCGCGCTGCCCATCGGTCAGCGACAAAAGGCCTGGGAAGGCAGTTGGAGGCTGTGTTGTCACAATAATACGGCTACGCGCGCGCGGCGCATTGTCAAGACCGATACCGGCAGCATGACCGTGCAGTTCCAAAAAATCGACACGCATCGTTTTAGCTCCTTTCGAGACTGGCCTTCCCGAACGCTGGGATCAGCTATCTCGCAATTTTTGCAAAAAAGCAAACATTCGTAAGGTCGGGCATATAGAGTCGCGACAGCTCGAATTGGCGTGATTCGCTTCAATTGTTGCGGAACAGCAGACTTTGGCGACATTGTTCACCTGTTCAAACAGCTTTGACAGCCAAAATCATGCCTTACATTAAACCTGCCCTCTGGCTGTTGCATTACGAGAATGTTATGTCCGACCATCATATTGGCGGGCTGTCATGATGACGCAGGCAGGTTATTGTCGGCCAATGACCTGGCAATCCGAACTTGACGAACTGGCGCGGCGCAAGGCTGCGGCGCTGCTGATGGGCGGCAACGAAAAACTGGCGAAACAGGCGGCGATGGGCCGGTTGAATGCGCGACAACGCCTGGCCGCGGTGGCGGATGAGGGCAGCTTTCGGGAAATCGGCACGCTTTCGGGGTTTGCCGCTTATGCCAAGGACGGCGAAATGCTGTCATTCCTGCCGGCGAATTTCCTGTTTGGCCGGGCGACCGTCGATGGCCGGCCGGTGGTGCTCACAGCGGATGACTTTACGGTGCGCGGCGGTGCCGCCGACGCCGGGCTGCACCGCAAACTGACTGATGCGGAGCGGTTGGCAGCAGAATATCGCATGCCGCTGATCCGGATGATCGAGGGCACCGGCGGGGGCGGCTCGGTGCGGACGCTTGAAAGCAGCGGCTATACCTATATCCCCGAAATTCCGGGCTGGGAGATCATGGTCGAAAACCTGTCAAACGTGCCTGTGGTGGCGTTGGGGCTGGGGCCGGTGGCTGGCCTTGGTGCAGGGCGGCAGGTCATGGCGCATTATTCGCTGTTGGTGGACGGTGTTTCGCAAATGTTTGTCGCCGGGCCGCCGGTGGTTGCGGCTGCCGGAGAGGTCCGAACCAAGGAAGAACTGGGCGGCGCGCCTATTCATGCGATGAACGGCGCCGTCGATGATCGGGTGGACAGCGAGGCAGAGGCCTTTGCCCGGCTGCGCCGGTTCCTTTCGTATCTGCCAAGCTCGGTCGATGAACTGCCGGCGCGTGGCCCGGTGAAAGACAAACGCCGCAAAGGTGAGGACTGGCTGGTTTCAGCCGTGCCGCGCGATGGTCGAAAGTTATACCCCATTCGCCCGATTATCAACGCGGTGGTGGATCGGGACAGCTGGTTTGAAATCGGCCGGGAATGGGGTCTGGGGGTCGTGACTGGCCTTGCTCGCATTGATGGCTGGCCGGTGGCTGTGATTGCATCAAATCCCGAGGCATTGGGCGGCCTGTGGACGGCGGCAACTGCGCGCAAGGTCGAACGCCATGTTGATATGGCTGATACCTTCCATCTGCCGGTGATACATCTGGTTGATAACCCCGGCTTTCTGATCGGGCGCCGGGCAGAGGAGGAGGGCACAATTCGGTGGGGGTCCAGGGCCCTGACCGCCATCTATCAGGCAAGCGTCCCCTGGTGTGCGGTCGTGCTCCGCAAGGCCTATGGCATGGCGGGCAGCGGCCATGCCCCCGCCGATCGCCTGCGCTGGCGGCTGGCCTGGCCATCAGGAGATTGGGGCAGCCTGCCAATTTCCGGCGGCCTGGAAGCGGCGTATCGCGCCGAACTGGCTGCGAGCGAAGACCCGGCGGCCCGGCTGGCTGAAATCAAGGCGCGGCTGGAACGTGTCCGATCGCCATTCCGGACCGCGGAACATTATGGTGTGGAGGCGATCATCGACCCGCGCGAGACACGGGCGGAGCTGTGTGAATTCGTGGCGCTGGCGCAACGTGCGTTGCGGCCCGGGCCGAGGCGGCGGGGCTTGCGGCCCTGATCGGCTCCGCCCGGGTGGGAGGGTTGTTGGTCTAATTGCCGCCCATGCCCATCGCCTTGGCCTTTTCGGCACAGGTTTTCAGTTCGGGTTTTGTGACGAACCCGTCCTTGTCGCCGTCGCAGAAATTGAAACCCATCTCCCGGCGGCCGGCGGCGGCCCATTCGGTCTTGTTCCATTTGCCATCCTGATTGGCGTCGGCCGCCACCAGCTTGGCCACCCGATCAGCAGCGGCAGTATCGGCCGCAGGCGGTGCCGGCTGGGCAATCACGGCGCCGATGGACGCAGTGGCAATCAGGCTGGCCGCAATAATAAAAGCTGGGCGCATGGTATATCTCCCAATATGGTTGCAACTTATACGGCGCGGCGGGGTTTTAGCCCCCGCTGATCGGTTGAGCAGTGGTTTATGCCGGGTGGCCTGCGAAAAGGGAAGGTAGCGTTTTTGCTGCCAAGGCCTTAATGGCGAACAATGAGTGTGTGCCAGTTGTTGAGGATTGATGGCCGTTTACCAAACCCTTGCAGTTGCGCCTCGATTGTCTGGAGCACAGCGTTTGGTGCCGCAAATCGTCGAAAAGCCATGGGGCCGGCAAATGCTGGGCCCCTGGGGCCTGGGGATCGACAGCAAGGCACCGATTGGCGAAATCATTCATGCCCTGCCCGAATCCGTTAATCCCGATCCGGCATTGCTGGTGAAAACCCTGTTTACCGATGCGCAGTTGTCGGTCCAGGTTCACCCCGATGCAAAGGCAGCAAGACGGCTGGGGCTTGCCCGCGGCAAGGATGAAGCCTGGGTTGTGCTGGCCGCCGATGCCGGCGCGCGCATCGGCTTGGGTCTGGCCCAAGCAATGACGATTGATGCGGTGCAGACTGCGGCCCGCAACGGCAATATTGTCGATCATCTGGGCTGGTTTGATTGCAAGGCCGGGGATGTGTTTTTTACGCCAGCCGGCACAATTCATGCGATCGGCGCCGGCGTGACGCTGTTTGAAGTGCAGCAGAATTGCGGGTTGACCTGGCGGTTGTTCGATTATGGCCGGCAGCGGCCATTGCAACTCGATGAAGCGCTGGCGGTGGCACACCTGCGGCCGTGGTTGCCAACGCCGCCGGCGACAGATCTTGGCGCCGGACGAACGCTGTTGGTTGCCGGGCCGGACTTTGTGATGGAACGGCTGGTGGTTGCTGATCGCGGACGATTGATGGCGGCAGGGCCATTGTGGATGGCGGTGGTAGGCGGCGATGGCAGCATCGATGGTCAGCCGATCGCCGCCGGAGAAGTCTGGTGGGCTGAAAATGCGATGGTGATCGAGGGCCGGGTCGAATTGGTGGTCGCCTATCCAGGGGCGGCCGCGCAATCGGGATTATGGCTGGCGGCGTGATCCGTCATTCGCGCCGCAGCCCGGCCAACGGTTCTTCCGTCATCGGGTAATCCAGGCCTTTGGGAATGCTCAACCAGCTTTCCCCATCCCGTTCGATGATTGCCGGCTGGATAAAGGGCGCCGGCCGCGCGGCGGCAGCGGCAAATATTGCAGCAACGCTGTCATATTGGCCCAATCGCTGCAGATTGCATTTGGTGGGGAATACCAGCGGGGCGCGCCCGGCGGCTTCCTCCGCCAGAATGGCGGTTGCGGTGGTCCAGCGGATGGCGACGGCTTCATTGCCATCGGGCGAAATGGCGGCGCTGGCCGTGTTGCCGGCATTCGCCAGATAGAAATGCGTGTCGAACCGCCGCTTGATCGGTGCAGCGGCCGGCGGCTGCCAGCGGGCAAACGGGGTGAATCGATCCGCAGCAACCCTGTGGCCAAGCGCGGCGAGCATGGCCGCAAATGTGCAGGCTTCAGCCTCATCAGACCCGGCGGACAAAGCGGCGCGAGCACTCGCAAGGGCGGTTGGATCGGGAGCTTCGCCGGCGGTCAGCAACACCCCGGTTTCCTCCAGGGCTTCGCGGCAGCAGGCGATCCGGGCGGCAGCATCGATGTCGTTCAATCCATCAAACCCCATGGCCAATTCCGGATTACGCGCCGTTATGATATCAGCGTTATCGACACGGCCACCGGGGAACACCAGCGCGCCGCCGGCAAAGGCCAGGTTTTCGCCGCGCGTCACCATCAGGATTTCGGGGCCATCGGCGCTGTCACGCAACAGGATGACGGTGGCGGCAAGGATACTGGTCATTGATAAGCTGTAGCGCAGGCTGCGGTGCGATGCACGCTGGCGGAATCGGGGGTGGCGCGGTATATCGCGCGGAAGATCAGGAGCATTCCCAATGAGCGTTCGCCCGTGGCGTGATATTTCGCGCCGCAAATCCCGTCAGATCATGGTTGGCAAGGTGCCGGTTGGCGGCGATGCGCCGATTGCCGTCCAGTCCATGACCAACACGTTGACCAGCGATGCGGCGGCGACGATCGAACAGATCCGCCATTGCGAGGACGTGGGCGCCGATATCATGCGGGTGTCGTGCCCCGATATCGAAAGCACCGCGGCGTTGAAAACCATCGTGCGCAGCGTGAAGGTGCCGATCGTTGCCGACATTCATTTCCATTACAAACGCGGGTTGGAAGCGGCAGACGCCGGGGCGGCATGTTTGCGGATCAATCCGGGCAATATCGGATCGCAGGCCCGGGTGCGCGAAATCGTCAACGCCGCAAAGGCCAATGGCTGCGCTATCCGCATCGGCGTCAATGCCGGATCGCTGGAAAAGCATCTGCTGGAAAAATATGGCGAACCCTGCCCGGAGGCGCTGGTTGAAAGCGCGCTGGAGCACATGAAGATGCTTCAGGACGAAGATTTCCACGAATTCAAGATTTCGGTGAAGGCATCGGATCTGTTTCTGGCGGTTGCTGCCTATAACGGGCTCGCCGAGGTTTGCGATTATCCGCTGCATCTGGGGATTACCGAGGCAGGCGGCCTGCAGGGCGGCACCGTCAAATCGTCGATCGGCATGGGGATGCTGTTGTGGTCGGGCATCGGCGACACCATCCGCGTTTCGCTGAGCGCTGACCCGGTCGAGGAGATCAAGGTCGGCTATCACATGCTGAAATCGCTTGGCATCCGGGCGCGCGGCGTGCGGGTGGTGTCATGCCCCAGTTGCGCGCGCCAGGGTTTTGACGTGGTGAAAACCGTCGAAACGTTGGAAACTCGGCTGGCGCACATCACCACGCCGCTGTCGCTGTCGGTGCTTGGCTGTGTGGTCAATGGACCGGGCGAGGCGCGCGAGACGGATATTGGCCTGACCGGCGGCGGCAATGGCCGGCACATGGTGTTCCTGTCGGGGATCACCGACCATGTCATCGAAAGCGAAAAGATGGTCGATCATATCGTCATGCTGGTCGAAAAAAAGGCGGCGGAGCTGGAAGCGGCGAAGGCAGCGGCGGAGGCGATCGCGGCGGAGTGAGCTTCTTCTCCCGCTTGCGGGAGAGGCGAGATGCGCGCCAGCGCACCGGGTGAGAGTTTGCCCCGGCTGTTGACGCACAAGAAACACCCTCACTCGGCTCGCCAAGCGGCGAGTCCGACCTCTTCCGCAAGCGGGAGAGGACATTTGGAAACAGCCATGATCCGCACCGCCACCCCCGCCGACATTCCCACCATCCACGCCCTCATTGTCGCCCTCGCGGTTTACGAACGCGAACCCGATGGGGTGAAGGCCAGCGAAGCCGATCTGCACACGGCGCTGTTCGGCGCGCGGCCGGTGGCAGAGGCGGTGCTGGCCGAGGTGGATGGCATCGCAGTCGGCATGGCGCTGTTTTTTACCAGCTTTTCAACCTGGGAGGGCAAGGCCGGGCTGTATCTGGAGGATTTGTTCGTGGCGCCCGAAGCACGCGGCGTCGGCACCGGCAAGGCGCTGCTGGTGCATCTGGCAGCGCTGGCGGTGGCGCGCGGCTATGCGCGGTTTGAATGGCAGGTGCTGGATTGGAACGCGCCAGCGATCGGATTTTACCGGGCGCTGGGGGCGTTGCCCCGTGACGAATGGACAGTAATGCGCGTCGATGGCGATGCGCTGACGAAATTGGCGGCCACATAAAAAACCGCACCCTGTTGAGGGAGGTCGGACTCAGCGCCTTCGCTGAGCCCAACTTCTCCCCGATGGGGCGAGGTAAGTTACCCCCGTGGTGCGCCGGGGTGATCGCGCGGCGTCGGCACCGCTTCACCGGCCTCGGCAGCATTATAGCGATCAATCGATTCCATGATCAGGCGTTCGGCGGTTTCGCGGCCTTCCCAGCCCTGGAACTTGGTCCATTTGCCGGGCTCCAAATCCTTGTAGTGCGTAAAAAAATGTTCGATCTGCTGGATAAGAATATCCGGCAAGTCCGTGTATTCGTGAACATCGTCATAATATGGATGGACAGAATGCACCGAGACGCAAAGTAGCTTTGCGTCGCCGCCCTTGTCATCTTCCATCATCATCACGCCGACGGGGCGCACGCGGCTGATGCAGCCGGGAATGAACGGTGTGCGCGCGACAACCAGCGCGTCGATCGGGTCACCATCTTCGGCGAGGGTGTGCGGGATGAAGCCGTAATTGGTTGGATACCGCATGGCAGTGTGCAGGATGCGATCGACAAACAGCGCGCCCGATGCCTTGTCCAGTTCATATTTGACTGGCTCGCCGCCAAGCGGGCATTCAATTACGACATTGACGTCGGTGGGGACGTTTACCCCGATGGGGATTTGATCGATCCGCATTAAATTCTCCTGTTGTGCGCTGCGGCGTAAAGGCGGCAATGCGATTCGTCTACGGTTAGGATGTCACGATGGCCTGGGTTGCGTTAATTTTGGGCGGATTGTTCGAAGTCGGGTTCACAACGTCTTTACGTTTTGTGGATGGATTTCGGAATTGGCCCTGGGTGGCCGTATTTTTGGGCTGTGTGACATTCAGCATGGGCCTGCTGGAATATGCCGGGCGGACAGTGCCGCTGGGCACCGCCTATGCCATATGGGCGGGGGTTGGCGCAGCGGGGACTGCGGTGATCGGGGTGATGGTATTTGGCGAGCCGGCGAGTGTGGTGCGGGGGTTGCTGTTGATGGGGCTGGTGACGTGCATCATCGGGTTGAAACTGGTGAAATAACCAATACTTCGCCCCGCCGGGGAGAGGTCGGACTCAGCCTCTTGGCTGAGCCGGGAGAAGGGTTTTTCTGTGCCGACGGAGAACCACTCTCCCGGCTCGCGCAAGGGCGCGAGTCCGACCTCCCCGTGTCGCCGGAGGCGACCACAGGTCGCGCGGGGGGAGGTGCTCAAGGCCGGGGCATCAGCAATTTGTCCAGCGCGCCATCCGGGCCGGTTTTTGCAAACCGTGGATACCGCAACCCCTGATGCCAGTTCAAATCGACCATGCGCAGCCGGTCACCCGTCTTGATCAACAGCCGGATCGGAACGGTGGTGGTCTTTGCCGCGCTGATTTCTGCCTTCAAGATATCGTCTGAATAGGGATGATCATTCACCGCAACGATATCGTCGCCCACCGTGATCCCGCCGGCATAGGCGGCACTGTCCCAGATCACCCCGTCAACCTTGCCGTCCTTGCCGATCGTCAGCCCGCCTGAAAAGCTGAGATTGATGTTTTCGCCGGTGCGCTGGCCATCGGCAAAGGCCGGCGTCGGGGTTTCAGTGTAAATCAAATTATAGCCGGAATTGGTAAAGCCGTTCAGCGGCGCGCCGGACGCCTTTTCGGTCAGCCTCTGGGTGAGGAACCCGGCCCAATCATACAGCACAACACCATTCAGCGTCGCCACCAGACTGTTGAAATCATAGGTGTTGGTGCCCCAATCGCCATCGTTGATGCCGAAAAAAGCCTTGGCAAAATCGTCCATGCCCTTGGCGCCCTGGCTTTCGCGGCGGATGATGCTGTCAACCTCCACCCAGATCAACAGGCCTTCATTGTAATAGTCCTCGCTGCGCTGCTGGCTGAGCCAGCCCTTTGGCGCACGGCGGGTGATGATCGGGTCCAGGGTGGTATCGTCGAGTGATCGCCAGCTGCGCGCCGGGCGATTGTCCAGCGTTGCCGCGATATTGGCCAGCAAATCCAGCGCTTCCTGCTTGGTCGCCAGCCCGGATCGGGCCTGCAACACATAGCCCCAGAATTGCGTCTGGCCTTCATACACCCACAGCATCGAATTGCCGATTGGCGTGCGGAAATCCGGCCGGAAACTATCGGCGCCGCGGCGATATTTTCCATTCCAGCTATGGGTGAATTCGTGCGGCAGCAGGTTGCGTCGGCCCGGCCCCTTGTCCCAGTCGGTGAAATATTCAGGGTTCACGCCATTCTCGCTGCTGCGCTGGTGCTCCAGTCCGATGCCGCCCAATTTGTCGGACATCGACACCAACAGGTCATAATGATCAAAATGCCGGGCGCCGTAGAGTTTGACGGCCTGATCAACCAGGCGCTTGTGCGCCTCCAGCTGTTCGGGCTTGGTGACCAGAAAACGTTCAGCATCGGCGATGACGTTCAGGCTGACATTCTGGCCCAGGTCCCATTTCTTGAACCAGCGTCCGGCGATGAACGGCGAATCGACCAATGTTTCGTAGTCGGCGGTTTCATAGGTGATGGTATCCCCCTTGCGCGCCGTTTCGCGCAGCGCTCCAGCGGCGGTGAATCCGGCTGGCCAGGTAATAATGGTGGAAACCGGGATATGCCGGGTGAAATAGCCGGCGGGGTACAGGGAAACGGTGTTGGGTTCCAGGCTGATCATGTCGGATGTGACCATGATGCGGCCCTGGTTGCCGGTGGTAGCGGAAAGGAACTGAAAACGCGCCTCAACGGATTTCACGCCTTCTGGCACGGTGACGGTAAAGGCGAACACATCGACCGGATCACGTTTCCAGACCAGTTCCTTGCCGTTCGCCGTGATGACCAGCCCGGCCAATTTTTCAATCTGACCGCTGGGGGCGTGATTGCCGGGCAGCCATTTCGGAAACAACAGCGTAAATGGCCCCGCACCAGGAACCGGGATGGTCTGAACGACGCCAAAAATGCCGCGCGCGGTGTCGGTGGCATCGATTTTCAGCGTCATCGTGCCGGGATAGGGAACGTCCCTGGCCGCCGGGATAGCGTCGATGATCGGCATTGGTTGTGGTTGGCTGCGGATGGCGGTGGCCGTGGCGGTGGCGGTGGCAGATGTGGTGAAGGCAATGGTGAGCAACAACAAGGCACGAAACATGAAGGTCCCCTTTGGTGGGATTGATAGAGGGGCGGGAAGCAAGTGACAATCGCGCTTGCCTCGCCTAATCCGCCACCATGAGCAAAATTCAGCGCCCGCGCGGCACGCAAGACATGATCGGCGAACAGGCAGCCCGGCTCGATCATGTGATCGACACCTTCAACCGGGTACGCAAGCTGTATGGTTTTGGCCGTGTCGAAGTGCCGGTGTTTGAATCGACGGCGGTGTTCGCACGCAGCCTGGGCGAAACCACCGATGTGGTATCAAAGGAAATGTATTCGTTTGAAGATCGCGGCGGGGACTCCTTGACGCTGCGGCCGGAATTTACCGCCGGCATCGCGCGCGCCTATATCGAAAATGGCTGGCAGCAATATGCGCCATTGAAGCTTGCAGCATGGGGGCCATTGTTTCGCTATGAACGGCCACAAAAGGGCCGGTTTCGCCAATTCCACCAATTGGATGCGGAGGTGATTGGCGCCTCCGAGCCGGCCGCTGATGTCGAGGTGATCGCGCTGGCGCAGCAGGTGCTGACGGAATTGGGCGTGGCCGGGGATGTGACGCTGCAATTGAACACACTGGGCGATGCCGAAACGCGCGGCGCCTGGCGCGCGGCGCTGGTGGCGCATTTTTCGGCGCATCAGGACGCGCTAAGCGCCGAAAGCCGCGACCGGCTGGTGAAAAACCCGCTGCGGATATTGGATTCAAAGGCAGAGAGCGATCGGGCGTTGGTGGCGGATGCGCCGCGGATCGATCGGCACATGACCAGCGAAGCGGGGATGTTTTTTGAGGCGGTGCAAAAGGGCTTGCAGGCTTCGGGCGTGGCGTTTGTGCGAGCGGATTCGCTAGTGCGGGGTTTCGATTATTACCGGCACACGGCGTTTGAATTTGTGACAGACGCGCTGGGGGCGCAGGGCACGGTGATCGGCGGCGGGCGATATGATGGGCTGATCGGCAGCATGGGCGGGCCGGAGACGCCGGCGGTGGGTTGGGCCGGGGGGATCGAGCGGTTGGCGATGCTGGTGGCGGAGCCTGAACCAGATAAACCATTGGTTACCGTCATCCCTGACGAACCTTCTGACGAAAGCGACGCGATTGAGATTGCCAATTTTCTCCGACGTTCTGGTATCGTTACGGACATCGCTTTCCGGGGAAATTCGAAACGGCGCTTCGAGCTAGCGACTAAGCGAGGATCTGCTTGTCGATTGATCGTAAAGCGGTCCGGTTCTGATGGGATTCCTGATCGCGTGGGAATCCACCTGCGTATCAACCAGATAGATAATTCTCAACGTGTTGCCGACGATCTTAAGAGTTTCTTGTTGGAACTTCTTGAAATTCGTTACCGGGTAAACCGGTTCGAACCGATCGAGGGCGGATGGTCGCCCGACGCTGTGCTTCAAAATCGTATTTTATGATCATCTCCCCCGAACGCATCGCCCAGATCGAGCGGCGCCATGCCGACCTTGCCGCACAAATGGGCAACCCGGCGCTTGCTGCCGACAAGTTCGTCCAGCTGTCGAAGGACTATGCCGAACTTACGCCCGTCGTCACTGCCGCAGCCGAACTGCGCGCCTTGCGTGACGAAGCCGACGGCCTGAAATCCATCCCGCCCGCCGATGAAATGTACGATATGGCGCAGGACGAAATGCGCCAGATCGAGGCGAAACTGCCTGCCGCCGAACGCGCCCTGGCGCTAAGGTTGCTGCCGACCGACAAGGCCGATGCCAAGCCGGCGATGCTGGAAATTCGCGCCGGCACCGGCGGCGATGAAGCAGCGCTGTTCGCCGGCGATCTCTACCGCATGTATGAACGCTATGCCGCGACGCGTGGTTGGCGGATTGAACTGATTTCCGCTTCGCCGGGCGAAATGGGCGGATTCAAGGAAATCATCGGCAGCGTTACCGGTGACAGCGTGTTTGCCCGGTTGAAGTTCGAATCCGGCGTTCACCGCGTGCAGCGCGTGCCGGCGACCGAGCAACAGGGGCGGATTCATACCAGCGCCGCCACCGTCGCCGTGCTGCCCGAGGCGGAGGAAGTCGATGTCCAGATCGATGACAAGGATTTGCGCATTGACGTGTTCCGCTCATCTGGCCCTGGCGGGCAATCGGTTAACACCACCGACAGCGCCGTGCGCATCACCCATCTGCCGTCTGGGCTGGTCGTGCAGCAGCAGGATGAAAAATCCCAGCACAAGAACAAGGCCAAGGCGATGAAGGTACTGCGCTCGCGGCTGTATGACCTCGAACGCTCAAAGGTCGATTCGGCGCGATCGGCGGATCGCAAGGCAATGGTGGGATCGGGCGATCGGTCCGAACGCATCCGCACCTACAACTACCCTCAAGGCCGGGTGACAGACCATCGCATCAACCTGACACTGCATCGGCTGCCAGAAATCCTGGAAGGCCCGGGGCTGGAGGAACTGGTCTCGGCGCTGATTTCCGAGGATGAAGCCGCACGGCTGGCGGAACTGGGGTGAACGCCGCCGCAGCATTGCTGGCGGCATCGCGCCGTATCGATCGTTTCGATGCCGAGGTGCTGCTGGCGCATCTGGTCGGCACCGACCGGATGACCCTGCTGACCGGGCCGGACCGCGACATCGACGATGCGGCGTATGAAGCGCTGGTGGCGCGGCGCAAGACAGGCGAGCCGGTTGCCTATATCACCGGCCGGCGCGAATTCTGGTCGCTCGACCTTGCCGTGACGCCCGATGTGCTGATCCCGCGTCCTGATTCCGAAACACTGATCGAGGCGGCGTTGCAGACACGCGGCGATCATGCGCCGGCGACAATCCTCGATCTGGGCACTGGCTCCGGCGCTTTGCTACTGGCGGCGCTTAGTGAATGGCCGCGGGCGCGCGGTTTGGGGGTTGATCGTTCGCTGCCGGCATTGGTGGTGGCGCGCGGCAACGCCGGGGCGTTGGGGTTTGGCGATCGAACGGTGTTTCAGCCGGGCGATTGGGGCAGGGGCCTGCGCCAGCGGTTTGATCTGATCCTGTGCAATCCGCCCTATGTCGAAACCGATGCGATGCTGGCGCCGGATGTGCGCGATCATGAACCGGGTACGGCGCTGTTTGCCGGGGCAGATGGCTTGGATGATTTTCGCGTGATTGTGCCGCAATTGCCGGGGTTGCTGAACCCTGGTGGTATTGCGGTGCTAGAAATTGGCGCAACCCAGGCGACGGCGGTGGCAGACATGGCCAAGGCAACAGGATTTTTGGTGGCAGTACGGCGCGATCTGGCCGGGCGGGATCGCGCGTTGGTGTTGCAAACCCCGCGTTCCTGATGGGAAAGGCGACTAACCGTCCCGCCGTTCCAGCATCCGCCCTGATGCCATCAGCACTTGTGGCCGGTCGTTCACAAAACCGGTGAAGGTCAGCCGTTCCGGATTCCAGCTTTCTTCGGCACTGCGCCAGACGCCGTTGCCAATGTCTGTCAATTCCTGCGCCCCTTCCAGATAAAGTTTGCCGCCGCGCGCGACAAAGCGCATGCCGCCGATCCAGGGGTCATCGCTTTGGTAATGACCGGCGAGGGCAGTGAGGGCCGCAGGGGTTGGTGGCAGTATGGCGGGCAAGCCATTGCGGCCAAAACGGCTGCTGCCGGTGTCGATCGCAGTGACCGCGCCCTTTTCCCGCACAAACACCAACGGGAAATCGGCAAAACGCGGCGTGTCGACAAAGCCATTATCGGGCGCGAGCATCTGCAAAGATGTGCGCGTGGCGCCATCGACCAGCACCAGGCCAGCGCCCGATTCAATACCGAATTTTCCATCAGGGCCGGCGTAGCTGCCGATGAAATCCTCAGGCTTTGGTAACGGCGGCGTGGCCAGCGATTTCGGTGTCGGCAAAGGCTTGCCTTCCGCTGCGGCGCGCATCGCCTGGCAGGCAAATTGGGTGATCAAACGCGGGCGATAGCCGGTGGAAGCGGTTAGCCCGGTGCTGGCATAGGCGGCGACATCCGCTGCGCCGTCACTGTGGAACGACGAACAGAAACTGACCATGCCGCCGGTGTGGTGCAGCAAATCATGGCCATCAACCGGCCGGTGCATCAGGGCGAGGCCATAGGTTTCGGCGGGCACATCGGGCACCTGGATTACCGGCTTTGCCAGCCATAATTTGGCGCTGGCATCGCTGATCAGCTTGCCGCCCTTGCCCTGGCCAACACCGATCAGAAAGCGCAGATATTTGGCCATGTCGGGCAGGGTGGTGGCGACAGAGCCGGCCCCCAGCGAGGCGTCAACCCAGGGGGCGGGGGTAAGGTCAAACGGGGCAATCGTCGGCCGGTCCGGGCGGACGACGGTATAGCTGGCCGGATAGCGCAGCCGATCGCGAAAGGCGATGCAGCCCCGGCTGTCGGCCATGCCGAGCGGCGCCATTATCCGCGCTTCGATGCTGCGCGCCAACGGCCGGCCGTCGATGCGTGCGATGGCGTAACCGAGCAGATCATAGCCTGTGTTGGAATAGCTCCAATGGCTGCCGGCCTTGAATCCCGTCCATAATTTATAGTCGGGCCCGCCGAAACTGGGTGCGAAATCCGGCAGGCCGGTGGTATGATCCAGCAGGCCGCGAATGGTGAACGGCGCGTCGGGCAGGGGCGCTTCGGGCAGGATTGTGCGGATGTCGGCTTCCAGATCAAGCTTTCCCGCTTCCATCAATTGCAGGCAGATCAGCGCGACAAAGGATTTGCTGATGGAACCCACCTGCCACAGGTCATCGGGCAACAGCGGCGCGGTTTTCTCATAATCGCGGCTGCCCGACTGGATCAGCGCCGTCAGCGGGCCGTCAACCACCACCAGCCCCAGATTGGCCAGCCCGAAATGGCGGCGGTGTTCCTCCACATAAGCGGCGATGGCTGTCAGCGCGGCTTGCTGGGCAGCGGTTGCGCCCGGGGCGGTGACGGCGGCCCGCGCCAGCGCCGGCGTGGCGAGTGCAGCAGTGCCGGCCAGAAACAGCCGGCGGTTGAGGTTAGGCATGCGATGGGACCCCTTTGTTCGATGATATTGCGGGGTGCGTTGGCGCTGGTCAACCTTCCCCTGCTGCGGCGGACAACTAGGTTTCGACACGCTCCGCACTTCGGTTTATGCAAGCGCCAACAACAAGGCACACTCCGCATGACACGCAAATATTTCGGCACCGATGGCATCCGCGGCCTGACCAACACCGCACCGATGACAGCGGCAATGGCGATGAAGGTCGGCCAGGCGGCCGGTGCGCGGTTCTTGCGCGGCACCCACAAGCACCGGGTGGTGATCGGCAAGGATACGCGGCTGTCTGGCTATATGATGGAATCGGCGTTGACGGCCGGTTTTACCGCAGTGGGCATGGATGTGATCCAGTTGGGGCCTATGCCAACCCCGGCGGTGGCGATGCTGACGCGGTCGCTTCGTGCCGATCTGGGGGTGATGATTTCGGCCAGCCACAACCCCTATCAGGACAATGGCATCAAATTGTTCGGCCCCGATGGGTTCAAGCTTTCGGATGAGGACGAGGCCGAGATTGAAACGCTGATCGATTCCGATCTGGTGCTGGCGGCGCCGGCCAGCATCGGCCGGGCACGCCGCATTGACGATGCCCAAGGCCGTTATGTGCATTTCGCCAAGGCGACATTCCCCGATCATTTGCGGCTGGATGGGCTGAAGGTCGTCATTGATTGCGCCCATGGTGCGGCATACAGGGTGGCGCCCGAAGCGCTGTGGGAATTGGGCGCAGAGGTCGATTCCATCGGGGTTTCGCCGAACGGTTTCAATATCAATGACAAGGTGGGATCAACCCACCCCAAGGCATTGCAGATGCGGGTGCTGGAGGTTGGTGCCGATATCGGGATTGCGCTGGACGGCGATGCTGATCGACTGATCATCGTCGACGAAAAGGGCCAGATCGTCGACGGTGACCAGATCATGGCGCTGGTGACGGCGCAGGCGGCCGACAATGGCACGCTGAAGGGCGGCGGCCTGGTGGCAACGGTGATGTCAAACCTGGGTCTGGAACGCTGGTTGATCGGGCGGGGCCTGACGCTGCACCGGGCCGGGGTCGGTGATCGCTATGTGCTGGAGGCGATGAAGGCCGGCGGTTTCAATATCGGCGGTGAGCAGTCCGGGCATCTGATCCTTGCCGATCATTCAACGACCGGCGATGGTTTGGTTGCAGCGTTGCAAGTGCTGGCGGCGCTGGTGGCCAGCGGCAAGCCGGCGAGCGAGGTGCTGCATTTGTTCGACCCGGTGCCGCAGTTGCTGAAAAGCGTGCGTTTTACTGGCGCGCCGCTCGACGATGAGAAGGTCAAGGCAGTGATCGCCGATGGTGAGGCGCGGCTGAACGGCCATGGTCGGCTGTTGATCCGCAAATCCGGCACCGAACCTGTGATCCGGGTGATGGCGGAGGGCGACGATCGTGCACTGGTCAAGGCGGTTGTTGAGGGCATTTGTGCAGCGGTTGTGGCGGCGTGAAGGCAGCGGGACTGACTGTCACCTTCCCCCGCATCCTTGTCATCGCTGGTTCTGATTCCGGCGGCGGCGCTGGCATCCAGGCCGATATCAAGACGATCACCTGCCTGGGCGGCTATGCGATGACCGCAGTGACCGCGGTGACCGTACAGAACACGCTTGGCGTGTCAGCGATCCACCCAATTCCGGCCGAAATCGTCGCGGCGCAAATGCGGGCCTGCGTTGCTGACATCGGCGTCGATGCGGTGAAGATCGGCATGGTTGGCGGGGCAGAGACGGTGCGCGCCGTGGCGGCGGCGCTGGATGGCTTGCGGGTTCCGATAATTCTGGATCCTGTGATGGTGGCGAAAGGCGGTGCCAGCCTGATCACCGATGACGCTGTCAGCGCGCTGATCGAATATCTGCTGCCGCTGGCAACGGTGGTGACGCCGAATACCCCGGAACTGGCCGTGTTGGTTGGCACAGACATTGAGGATGAGGCCGATGCGCTGCTGGCGGCGCAGGAATTGCTGGCCCAAGGCCCCGGCGCGGTGCTGGCCAAAGGCGGGCATCTGGCCGGTGACGTGCTGACCGACTGGCTGGTGACGCGGCAGGGGCACCGGGCGTTCAGCGGCGAACGCATTGTTTCGCGGCATACGCATGGCACGGGCTGCACGCTGGCATCGGCGCTGGCTTGTGGTTTGGGGCAGGGGATGACATTTGAAGCAGCGGTAGATCGGGCTCGGGCGTTTGTGCGGCAAGGGATATTGCGGGCACCAGGCTTTGGCGCCGGCACTGGTCCGCTGGGGTTTTGGCCGCTGCCGTGAATGGCGTCATTGCCGGCGTTGATGAGGCGGGGCGCGGGCCCTGGGCCGGGCCGGTTGTGGCCGCGGCAGTGGTGCTTGATCTGGCGCAAGTTCCGCCGGGGGTAAATGACAGCAAGAAACTCAGCGCGCCCGTGCGGGAACGGTTATTTGGGCAATTGTCTGCCTGCGCCCGGATCGGTGTCGGCACGGCGAGTGTTACGGAAATCGATGCGCTGAACATCCATTGGGCGACGATGCTGGCCATGCAGAGGGCGGTCGCTGCGCTGGGCGGTGGTTTCGATCATGTGCTGGTCGATGGCAATCGGCTGCCGCGCTGGGACTATCCGGCAACGGCCGTTGTTGGTGGTGATGGGCTGCATGCGGTGATCGGGGCGGCTTCGATCGTGGCAAAGGTGACGCGGGACCGGATCATGCTGGGGCTTGATGCGGATTTTCCCGATTACGGCTGGGGACGTAACAAGGGTTATGGCACGGCAGAGCATGCGCGCGGGTTGGCTGTGCTGGGGGTAACGGTCCACCACCGGCAAAGTTTTGCGCCGGTGCAGGCGCGCCTGGCACTGGGGCAGTAACCCCCCCGGCCCATCCCCGGAAATGCGACGGAGAGAAGATAGAATTGTGAGTCTTTGCGGCAACACACGCAATCAGTAGGGGGTGGCGAATCGGCAGGACTCAATCTGTGGTAGGTTTGTGTCCAGACTCAGACTCAAGCTGCAAATTGCTGACTCTGTTGGGTATTGACGGCGATTCCATGATGACTCATGGCGATTCTTCACGGATTTTGAAGGATGTCTCATGCAGGTTGACCGGATCATTTTGGGTGATTGCATCGCCGCGATGAATGCCATGCCGGAAAACTCGGTCGATCTGGTATTCGCCGATCCACCGTATAACCTGCAACTGGCGCACAATCTGCACCGGCCGGAAGGCGGCAAGGTTGCCGCGGTCGATGATGACTGGGACAAATTTGCGTCCTATGCGACCTATGATGCGTTCACGCGTGTCTGGCTGGCGGCGGCACGGCGGATTTTGAAGCCCGATGGCGCAATCTGGACCATCGGCAGTTATCACAACATCTTTCGCGTCGGCGCGGCGTTGCAGGATGCCGGATACTGGATCCTCAACGACATCGTCTGGCGCAAGGCCAATCCGATGCCCAATTTCAAGGGCACCCGCTTTACCAATGCCCATGAGACGTTGATCTGGGCTTCGAAATCCGAAAATTCGAAATACAAATTCAATTATCACGCCATGAAGGCGATGAACGAGGAGTTGCAGATGCGGTCGGATTGGCTGATTCCAATCTGCACCGGTGGCGAACGATTGAAAACCGATGGCGTCAAAGCCCATCCGACACAAAAGCCCGAGGCGCTGCTGTATCGCGTGCTGCTGGCCTGCACCGAACCTGGCGATCTGATCGTCGATCCGTTTTTCGGTACTGGCACGACCGGCGCCGTGGCGAAACTGCTCGGTCGGCATTTCATCGGCATCGAGCGGGAAGGGAAATATGTTGCTGTTGCAGAGAAACGCATCGCCGGATTATTGCCATTGTCGGGCGGGGATATGGCTGTCACCCAGGGCAAGCGCGGCGAGACGCGAATTCCGTTCGGCTCATTGGTCGAATCCGGGCTGGTGAGGCCCGGCACCAGGCTGAGCGATCCGCAGCGCCGCCACCATGCCGAAGTGCGCGCCGATGGTTCACTATCAATGGGCGCCAAGACCGGATCAATCCACCAGTTGGGCGCTGCGGCACAGGGCCTGCCAAGCTGCAACGGCTGGACATTCTGGCACACCGAGGAAGCCGGCAAGCTGGTGCCGCTGGATGCCAAGCGCGCAGTCTATCGGGCGAGTGTGGGGGCGGCCTGAGCCCTTTACACCCGCCGTATTAAATCGGTAATACGCCGCATTCCTTTTTGCGGAGTTACATCATGTCACGTTCGTTCCTGCTGCGCGCGTCGGCGCTGGGGCTTTTGATGCTGGCGGTGCCCGCGATTGCGGCAAAGCCCGAAATCGGCACCTTTGGTTACGACACAAAGGGGATGAACACCAAGGTGACCCCGGGCAATGACTGGATTGGCTATACCAACGGAACTTATGACGCGGCGCTGGAGATTCCCGCCGACAAATCCAACTATGGCATGTTCACCAAACTGCGCGACCTGAGCCAGGAGCGCACCCGGTCGATCATCGAAGGTGCAGCGACAGCGGCAATGACCGCGCCAAAGGGCAGCGAAGCGCAAAAGGTTGGCGATTATTATGCCAGTTTCATGGATGAAGCCGGCATCGAAGCCAAGGGCATCGCGCCGATCAAGCCGCGGCTGGATGCGATTGCGGCGATCAAGGACGCAAACGGCCTGGCCACCGCAATGGGTGAAGCCAATCGTGAGGGCATGGACATTCCGATTGGTGCCGGCGTTCAGTCCGATTTGAAAAATCCGGATGTGATGGCGGTCTATGTTGGCCAGGGTGGCCTTGGTCTGCCGGATCGCGATTATTACCTGGATGTAAAAAACCCGAAATTTGCTGATGTTCGGGCCAAATATGTGCCTTATATCGCCCAGATGTTAACCTTGGCCGGCGTTGCCGATGCAGCAGCCAAGGCGCAGGCGATTTATGATCTGGAAAAAAAGATTGCCACTGTCCACTGGTCGCAGGTCGAACAGCGCCAGGTTGATAAAATCTATAATCCGGTGCTGCGCACGGGTATCGATGCGGCCTATCCCGGTGTCGAATGGGCGGCGTTGCTGGCCGCGGAAGGCCTGGACAAACAGCCAACCCTGATCATTGCCAACCCCAGCGCCGTGACCGGGATAGGCAAGCTGATGGCCAGCGAGCCGCTGGAAACCTGGAAGGCTTATCTGCAATTCCACACCGTCCGCGATGCGGCGCCCTATCTGCCCAAGGCCTTTGTCGACGCCAATTTTGCGTTCAACGGCACGGCGCTGTCGGGCACGCCGCAGAATCAGCCACGCTGGAAACGCGCCGTGGACAACACTTCGGGCACTTTGGGTGAAGCTGTCGGCAAGCTGTATGTGACGCAATATTTTCCGCCCGCTGCCAAGGCGAAGGCCGATGAGCTGGTGAAAAATATCATTGCCGCCATGGATGTCCGGCTTTCAAAGCTGAGCTGGATGGACCCAAAGACCAAAGCGGAGGCACGGGACAAGTTGGCGTCGTTCACCGCCAAAATCGGCTATCCCGACAAGTGGCGGGATTATTCGGCGCTGGATGTGGTTCGCGGCGATGCACTGGGCAACGCCCGGCGATCATCGCGTTTTGAATATCAGCGCCAGCTCGACAAGATCGGCAAACCGATTGATCGCAGCGAATGGGGCATGACGCCGATGACGGTGAATGCCTATGCCAACCCGCTGTGGAACGAAATCGTGTTTCCGGCGGCGATCTTGCAACCGCCTTTCTTTGATCCCAACGCCGATGCGGCGGTGAATTATGGCGCCATCGGCATGGTGATCGGCCATGAAATCAGCCATCATTTTGACGATCAGGGGCGCAAGTTCGACAAATTCGGCAAGCTGGCCGATTGGTGGACGCAGGAGGATGTGAAACGTTTCACCGCGTTGACCGACAAGGTGGTGAAACAATATGGCGCCTATGAACCGTTGGCCGGCACTCATGTGAATGGCGAACTGACTTTGGGTGAAAACATGGCCGATCTGGCCGGGATTAATGTCGCCTTTGATGCTTATCATCGCTCGTTGGGCGGCAAAAAGGCACCGATCATCGATGGCTATACCGGCGACCAACGGTTTTTCCTGGGATCTGCGCAAATCTGGCGGCAGAAATACCGCGATGCCGCGCTACTGCGCACCTTGACCACCGATCCGCATACCCCGGGGATGTTGCGGCCGAACGTGGCGCGCAACCTGGATGGCTGGTATGCCTCATTCGGGGCAAAGCCAGGTGAAACGCTGTATCTGGCTCCGGCTGACCGCATAAAGATCTGGTAATTCGCTATTATCGGCCTTTGGGTTTGGGTGTCGGGCTGCCGCTTGCCGGTGGCCCGATACGCTTTTCACAGGTCGAGCTTATCGAACGCGGACAGGCCTCGCGCATTGTCGCGGCGGAAACGCTGCCCGATGCGGCGCTGCTGCGACTGACGCAAACGCGGCCGGCGCTGGCCGGGCTGCCTTGCGATCGCGTGGCGGTGATGGGCATTCTGAATGTAACGCCCGACAGTTTTTCAGACGGTGGGCGCCACGCAGCACCGGGGGTGGCAGTGACGGCGGCGCAAGCGCAGGTGGCGGCTGGAGCCGATATCGTCGATGTAGGGGCCGAATCAACGCGGCCAGGTGCTACCGGGGTTGATCTGGAAACCGAACGCGGCCGGCTGGCCGCAGTCCTGCCGGGCCTGGCCGGGCTGCGCTGGAGCATTGATACCCGCAAAGCCGCAGTGATGGCCGATGCGGCGGCCGCGGGCGCGGCGCTGATCAATGATGTTTCGGCGTTGGCCCATGATCCGGCGGCACTCGGTGTCGCTGCCGCTTCCAGCCTGACGGTGGTGTTGATGCACGCACAAGGCGGGCCGGCGGATATGCAGACGTCGCCGCGCTATGATGACGCATTGCTGGACGTTTATGATTGGCTGGCGGCGCGCATTGCGGTTTGCGAGGCGGCCGGCATTGCGCGCCATCGGATTGTCGCAGACCCTGGCATCGGGTTTGGCAAGACACTCGATCATAATCTTGCGCTGCTGCGCGGCTTGACGCTGTTCCACGGCTTGGGTGTACGCTTGTTGCTGGGTGCGAGCCGCAAGCAATTGATTGCGCGGATTGCGGGCGGAGCCGCACCAGATTCGCGATTGCCGGGCAGCCTGGCGTTGGCGTTGCATGGCGCAGCTTGCGGGGTCCAGATCCTCCGCGTTCATGATGTTGCCGAAACAGTGCAGGCGCTGTCAGTGTGGCGGGCTGTAAATTTGCCAGCGTGACATCTTCACAGCGTTGTTGCATCTGCTATGGGGCAGGGACGTGATGGGGCGCGGCTGACGACATATGGGACAGAAAATGGCGAATGACGGCACTGCGCCGACCAGCGGCAATGACAGCAATCACCGGAAAACCTATTCGGCGTTCCTTGGAGTCACCAAATGGGCGATTGGCTTTATTGTGGTCGTGCTGGTCTTGATGGCGTTGTTTCTCGTCCATTGATCCGTCCGAACAATTGCCAGGAAAAGGGCAAATCATGAAAATTGCCGTGTTACGCGAAACCGCCGACGCTGAGCCGCGCGTCGCAGCGACGCCGGAAACCATCAAGAAATTCATTGCCCTGGGCGCCAGTGTTGCCGTCGAAAGCGGTGCCGGGGCAGGGGCCAATATCGCTGATGCGGCCTACACCGATGCCGGAGCCAGTGTTGGCGCGCGGCAGGCGACGATATCCGACGCAGACCTGATCATAGGCGTGCAGGGGCCAGATGCCGCTGATTTACCTGGTGTGAAAAATGGCGCAATGCTGGCGGCAATCCTGGCACCATTCGCCGACAAGGCTCGGATCGAAGGCTATGCCAAGGCCGGATTGACTGCGTTGGCGATGGAATTCATGCCGCGTATCACCCGGGCGCAATCGATGGACGTGCTGTCATCGCAATCCAACCTGGCCGGCTACAAGGCCGTGATCGATTCGGCAGAGGCCTATGGCCGGGCGTTTCCGATGATGATGACCGCGGCCGGAACGATTTCGGCGGCGCGGGTTTTCGTCATGGGGGTCGGTGTTGCCGGGCTTCAGGCGATTGCGACGGCGCGTCGGCTGGGCGCGCTGGTGTCAGCGACGGATGTGCGGTCGGCAACCCGCGAACAGATTGAATCGCTGGGTGCCAAGGCGATTTTCGTCGAAGACGTAAAGGGCATCGAGGGCGAAGGCAGCGGCGGTTACGCCACCGAGATGTCGGATGAATACAAGGCGGCTCAGGCCGCACTGGTTTCGGCGCACATCGCCAAACAGGACATTGTCATCACCACGGCGCTGATTCCAGGCCGTCCGGCCCCGCGGCTGGTGTCGGATGCGCAGTTGCAGACGATGCGCCCCGGTTCGATCCTGGTCGATCTGGCGGTCGAAAGCGGCGGCAATGTCGAACATTCGCGCCCCGGTGAGATTGTCGAGGTCCACGGCGTCAAGATTATCGGCCATCGCAACGCCGCTGGGCGTTTGGCGGCAGATTCATCGGCGCTGTATTCGCGCAATGTTTACAATCTGATCAATGCGTTCTGGGACAAGGACGCCAAAACCGTGGTGTTCCCGGCCGATGACGAGATCACCAAGGGCATCAAACTGACCGAATCAGGAGCCGTAGTGCATGAGCGGCTGCTGGTCGGCTGAGAGGACAGATAATGGAATTTCTTTCGATCTTCTCGATCTTCGTGATGGCCTGTTTTGTCGGCTATTATGTCGTCTGGTCCGTCACGCCGGCGCTGCACACGCCATTGATGGCTGTCACGAACGCCATTTCGTCGGTCATCGTCGTTGGCGCGCTCATCGCGTCATCGGCGGCGGCGGGCGGTTCTGAAACCTCAAGGTATCTCGGCCTGCTCGCGCTGGTGCTGGCCAGCGTCAATATCTTTGGCGGATTTGCCGTCACGCGGCGGATGCTGGCTATGTACAAGAAAAAAGACAAAAAGCCTGCCGTTTCAAACGCAGCGGCGAAGTAGGGGCAACACGCATGGAACACGCTGCCACCCCCGAATGGGCGATGCTCGCATATCTGATTGCAGGTGTGCTTTTCATCCTGTCCCTGCGCGGCCTGTCGTCGCCGGAAACCTCGCAGGCCGGCAATCGCTATGGCATGATCGGCATGGGCATTGCCGTGCTGACGACGCTGATCCTGCACCCCGTCGGCCTGCCGTTCATCATCGGCGCGATGGCGATCGGTGGTGGCATCGGTTTCTACATCGCCCAGAATATCAAAATGACGGCGATGCCGGAACTCGTCGCCGGCTTTCACAGCCTGGTTGGCATGGCCGCGGTGCTTGTCGGCTGCGCTGCCTATCTCAACCCGGCGGCGTTCAATATTCTGGATAGCGTCACCAATGAAATCCATGGTGCCAGCCGCATCGAAATGGGGCTGGGCGTCGCCATTGGGGCGATCACCTTTTCCGGCTCGGTCATCGCATTTCTGAAATTGTCCGGCCGAATGGGCGGCAACCCGATCATGCTGCCCGGCCGTCACATCATCAATCTCGCGCTGCTTGCCGGTATCCTTGGCCTGGTGGCCTATTTCGTTACCGATCAGAGCGCCTGGGTCTTCTGGACGATCACCGCGCTCAGCTTTGCCATTGGTTTCCTGCTGATCATCCCGATTGGCGGGGCCGACATGCCGGTGGTGATCTCCATGCTCAACAGCTATTCGGGCTGGGCGGCCGCGGCGATGGGCTTCACGCTCGGTAATACCGCGATGATCATTACCGGGGCGCTGGTCGGGTCGTCGGGCGCGATCCTGTCGTACATCATGTGCAAGGCGATGAATCGTAGCTTCATCAGTGTCATCGCCGGCGGTTTCGGCGATGCCGGCGGGCCGGTAGCAGCGGGTTCGGGCATTGCAAAACCCTTCAAGGCCGGCAGCGCCGAAGATGCCGCCTTCATCATGAAGAACGCCGAAAGCGTCATCATCGTACCGGGCTACGGCATGGCAGTATCCCAGGCCCAGCACGCCTTGCGCGAAATGGGTGACCTTTTGAAAAAGGAAGGCGTTTCGGTCAAATATGCCATCCATCCGGTAGCCGGTCGCATGCCCGGCCATATGAACGTGCTGCTCGCCGAGGCCAATGTCTCCTATGATGAAGTGTTCGAACTTGAAGACATCAACAGCGATTTTGCGCAATGCGATGTCGCCTTTGTCATCGGTGCCAATGACGTGACCAACCCGCTGGCCAAAACCGACAAGACATCGCCGATTTACGGGATGCCGGTCCTGGATGTGGAAAAGGCCAAGACGGTGCTGTTCGTGAAACGCTCGATGGGTGGGGTCGGCTATGCCGGCGTCGACAATCCGGTGTTCTATATGGACAACACCATGATGCTGCTCGCGGATGCAAAGAAGATGGTGGAAACCATCGTGAAATCACTGGGGCATTGATGCGCGGCGGGCTCGCCCCGCTGCTGTCGCTGCCGATCCGCCTTTGCCACCGGCCTTTGGTGCCCGGTGGAAGGGCGAAAACATCTGCGAACTGCGATACGACAACACCCTGGTGCGGACGGTGCGCTGCACCTTGCCCCCCGGCGTTAGCCATGAACGGCATTTTCATGCAGCGCACTGGGGCTATATCCTGCACGGATCGACGATACGATTCTCCACCGCAGCCGGCACGCTAGATCGCGATATGAAGGCCGGGAAAAGCTGGTGGATCGACGGGAGGTCGCCTTCGACAACGCGGGGAGATCGGAGTCATCCCACATCTTACGAATGATAACCTCTCGGAGGTCAAAAGGGTCGCCGGAGCTCTGTTGTCGCGAATATCAGTCGGTATCAACGATAGTTGGTATCAGCCGCTTGGCTAAGCCGGGAAAGCGGCTCTTCTGAGCCGACAGAGAAAGCCCGTCTCCCGGCTCGCAATCGCGAGTCCGTCCTGCCCCAATGGAGGCAGGTATCGCTCAGACCGATTTTTCCATCCACAGCGCCGGAAATTGCCGTTTCAACGCCGCAACCTTGGGCAGGTCATTATAGACAATATAGGGGTAATCTGGGTTCAGATTGAGGAAGTTCTGGTGATAGTCCTCCGCTGGATAAAAGGCCTTGCCGGTTTCAATCGTCGTCACGATAGACCCGCCCCAAGTTTTTGCGGCCGTCAGTTGCGCGATATAGGCCTTGGCCTGCGCCGCCTGATCGGCATTTTGCAGGAAGATGGTGGAGCGATACTGGCTGCCGCTGTCCGGCCCCTGGCGGTTCAACTGCGTTGGATCATGCGCCACCGAGAAAAAGATCCGCAGTAGCGTGGCATAACTGACCTTTGCCGGATCATATTTGATCAATACGGATTCGGCATGGCCGGTGATGCCAGTGCCGACCACTTCGTATTGCGCGGTCAGCTTGGCGCCGCCGGCATAGCCTGAGGTAACGGCGGTAACGCCCTTCACATGCTCGAACACGCCCTCGACACCCCAGAAACAACCGCCAGCAAATACGGCCGTTTGCAAAGGGCCAGCTTTCAATGGCGCATCCAGTGCAGCGGCAGGCGCGGTGACCGTGCGCTCGGCGGCCAATGCGGCGGTGCCAAGCAGAGCGGCAGTAAGCAACACATACAGACGTGACATGACTATGCCTTTGCAGGGGTGAAGTTGAGCGACGCGCCGTTCATGCAGTAGCGCAGGCCCGTCGGTTTTGGACCATCGTCAAAGACATGGCCAAGATGGCCACCGCAGCGCCGGCAATGGACCTCGGTGCGGGACATGCCGAGCGTGGAATCGGTGGTGGTGGCGACAGCGTTGACCAACGGTTGATAAAAACTCGGCCAGCCGGTGCCGCTGTCGAATTTGGTCTTGGAGGCAAACAGCGGCAAAGCGCAGCCCTTGCAGGAGAATAACCCGGCGCGATGTTCGTCATTCAACGGCGAAGTGAAGGGCCGTTCGGTGTCTTCGTGTCGCAGCACGTTATAAGAAATGCCCGGTAATTTTGCCCGCCATTGGGCATCGGTCAGCGTGTAATCGAACTTGGTCGCGGCCATTGCTGGCTGAACGGCGAAAAGCCGCAACAGGGGCAGGGCGGCGGCGGTGGCCATGGCGGTGGAGATCAGGGTGCGACGGGTTATCATGCTGCTATATACGCACGGCGAGGCAGGATGGTTACAGGATTTTGCGCCCCGAAAACCAACGCGGCAACGACCCGGGCCGCCGGCGAAAAAACCACTTTCCTACAGACAACCATATAGGTTATCAACGAGGAGGTCGCACAATCATTCGCCTTTGCCAATTTCCTGCCCAAACTCATCGATTTTAGAAAAAGCCATTAAATCGGAAAATTGGTGAAATATTAACACGTAGGCAATAACTCTATAACGGGGAACTTGTTCATATTGAGCCGGACAAGCACTTTCTGATCATGCGCCGAACCCGCTGCTTTGTGACGTCCAGGGCGGCAAACAGAGCCGAATCAATCCAATTCTGCCATATTTTGCACCCTAATGCCTCGCCACCCAGGCCTTGCCCTGGGCAGCGGCCAGCGGCACCAGATCACCCAGCACTTCGTTGACATCGATCAGGTGCAAGCCCCAGCCTTCGACAATCTGGCCACCGAAGACAACATCACCAGCAATGCTGTCAGTCCTCGGATCGGCGGGATTGGCATCGGTGCGGACGGCAAGGAATTGGGCGCCGTCCTTGTTCTGGCACTCGCCGGTCAACAGGCCTGGCAGGGCGACGAACGGCGTAGAAACCGTGATACCCTTTGCCCAGGGGCTTTGCGCTGCTGCATTGTCAACGATGGCGCCGCCGGCAGGCAGCATGGCATTCAGCGGCGCGCGGCCACCTGCCAGGGCGGCCGGGTTGGTGCAGCCGACTTCCATACCCGCCTCAGTCGTGCGGCCAAAACGAGCATCCGCCGGCGGCACCTTGCCATCGCGGAACGAAACCCAGGCAACGACGCAGCCGGTTTGGCTGGAAGTGTGACACAGCGGAGTTGATTTCAGATCACCCCCGACATCCTTGCCAGCCGGCACCAGCACATTATTGCCGGGGATATAGGCAGCAATCAATTGCTTGGCGGCCAATTTTCCTTCAATTTCGTTCTTTAACAGCGCCTTGATCAATCCGCTGCCTTGGCTGTGGCCGACCAGCACGACGCCGCGGCCCTGGTTGTCATGTGCAAGGTAGGTGCCCCAGGCGGCGGCGACATCGCGATAGGCCATGATTCGATCGGCGTCGCTCGCCTGGCCGTTCAAAACGTCACGCAGCGCCTTCAACGTCACCTGCCGGTACATTGGCGCATAAGGACGGCAGACCGTGCGGAAGGGGGCAAACTGGATACGCGCCACATTGGTTTCGGCGGCATCGATGTTCAGGTCACTGTTGCCGGTCTGGTCTGTAGACACGGTTGGATAGACGTAAAAGCAATCGATCTGTGGCTGCATCTTGCTCTGCTTGATCAGCACCGGGCTGGCCTTTCCATCGGCACTCACGCTGGTCGTGTCGATGCTGCCGCCGCAAGCATCGGCGCGGCCGGGCCGGCACAGCCAATTGGTGTCTTGCGTGTAATCCGGGGCCACATAGGCTGGTACCGGGGTTTGAGCGACGACAGGCACCGCGATCAAGGTGGCGATAAGGATAAAGCGCATCGTCCCTACCTCCTACCAGCCAGATTTCAGGCGCGGTGAGGCATCCATCCCCATCCGTTCCAGTGCCCCAGCAATCTTGTCCCGGCCCGCATCATGTTCGGCCCAGAACATCGGACCACCGCGATAGACGGGCCAGCCATACCCATTGATCCAGACGATATCGATGTCGCTGGCACGTTGTGCCATGCCTTCATCAAGGATTTTGGCGCCCTCATTGACCATCGGATACAGGCAGCGTTCCAGGATTTCCTGATCGTCGATGTCGCGGCGGTTGATGCCCTTTTCGGCGGCATAATCCAGGATGATCTGTTCGGCGACCGGCGACGGGGTGCGATTGCGCGCCTCGTCATAATCGTAAAAGCCATGGCTGTTCTTTTGCCCACGCAGACCAGCCTCGCACAGGCGATCGCGAACAGTGACACCCTTTGACGTTTCGGCCGACCAACCAATATCCAGTCCGGCCAGGTCACTCATCTGAAACGGCCCCATCGGGAAACCGAAATCAGTCAACACCCGGTCAACATCGGCCGGGCGTGCACCCTCCAGAATCAATTTGTTCGCCTGTTCCTGCCGTGCGCCCAACATGCGGTTGCCGATAAAGCCATGACACACCCCGGATACAACGCCGATCTTGCCGATCGCCTTGCCGGTCGCCATCGCGGTGGCGAGCACCTGTGGTGCCGTCTTTGCGCCACGAACCACCTCCAGCAGCCGCATGACATTGGCGGGCGAAAAGAAATGCATGCCGACAACGCTTTCCGGCCGACCCGTGCTGGCGGCGATTTCGTCAACATTGAGATAGCTGGTGTTCGATGCCAAAATGGCGCCAGGCTTGGCAATCGTATCGAGCCGGCCAAAAATCTGTTTCTTGACATCCATATTTTCAAACACCGCCTCGATAATCAGATCGGCGGATTTCAGATCTTCCAGCGCCAGTGTTGGCGTCAGGCGGCCCATGCGCGCCTCAACCTCCTCCATGCTGAACCGGCCCTTTTTGGCGCTGTTTTCATAATTGCGACGGATAACGGCAACGCCGCGATCCAGCGCGTCCTGTTTCGTCTCGACGATTGTCACCGGGATGCCGACGGACAAGAAATTCATCGCAATGCCGCCGCCCATGGTACCGGCGCCGATGATTCCGACGGATTTGACTGGCAACAGTTCCGCCTTGGGGTCCAACCCGTCGATCTTGGCGGCCTGGCGTTCGGCGAAAAACACGTGCCTCTGGGCGGTCGCCTGCAGGCCGGTCATCAACTTCACGAATTCGCTGCGTTCGACCCTCATGCCATCTTCAAACGGCAAAGCGACGGCGGCTTCAATGCATTTGATATTGGCTTCAGGAGCATCAAAACCTTTGAACGCTCGGGCGTTGGCCTTGCGAAAATCGGCAAACATTGGCGCCAGGCTGACGGCGTCACCGCCCAACCGGCTGTTGTCATCGCGGATTTTCTTCAAAGGCCGGCCTTCGGCCACGACCTGGCGCGCAAAGGCCACGGCGCCTGCAGTCAGATCGCCCTCCACGATCATCTCGATCAAACCCGCCGCCAGCGCGTCCTTCGCATTCATCTGCGCGCCGCTCGTGGTCATTTCGACGGCCTTTTTCGCTCCAACAACCCGCGGCAATCGCTGAGTACCGCCGGCACCGGGCAACAGCCCCAGCTTGACTTCGGGCAGGCCAAATTTCGCCTTGGCATCGCTGACGCGGTAATGACAGGCAAGCGCGACCTCCAGGCCGCCGCCCAGCGCTGTGCCGTGAATGGCAGCGATTACCGGGACAGGCGCGGATTCCATTGCACCCTGCACAGCGTGCAGCGACGCGCCGCGAGGCGGCTTGCCGAATTCGCTGATGTCCGCGCCCGCAATAAAGGTGCGGCCGGCACAGGTAAGGACCACCGCCTTGATCGAAGCATCGCTGGCAATCGCCTTGAAAGCGCCTTCCAGCCCGTCCCGCACATCGGCCGACAAGGCGTTAACCGGCGCAGAATCGATCGTGACGATGGCGATTTCGCCGTCATGGCGCAGATCGACGACGGAATTGATGGCGGTCATGGAATGTTCCCCAAGGCTGACTGTTGGTGACGTCATAGCAGGCTCCACTGGCGACGATACTCCCCGCAAAGGGAGGGATGTTGCGACGCCAGGCCATGGCTGCTATTAATTCATGGTGGAAAAGCGACAATTCATTTTGACCTATCTTGGCCGTGCCGTTTTGCCTTTGATCTGTCTTTTGCTGGTCGGCTGGTTTGTAGGCCACGCAATTATCGGGCCGACGGGGCTCATCGCCGGCAAGCAATACACTGCGGAACGCCAGGCGCTGGAGCGCCAGGTGGCAGCAAACAGGGAAACAAAGGCGGCACTTAGCCAGCGGGTCAAATTGCTGAGCCCTGGTGGTGTTGACCTGGACCTGGCTGATGAACTGGCACATCGCGATCTGAATGTTGTCAAGCCGGACGAAGTGATCGTAAAGTTGGACGCCAAATAGGTTTGTTGCCTGTCGGGGCTTGAGCCAATCGAGGCACGCGACTATCAATGCGGCAATCCAGCGCAGGGACGGTTTCCGTGGCCAAAAGCACAACACCGAAAAGCGGCAGTGTCGCCACTGCATCCAATCCCGTTCCCGACCATGATTGGCCGCGCCCCAGCGAACCCATCAGGCACAAGGCAACCAAGGTCGAGTTTCTTGGCTATTACCGTCAGATGTTGCTGATTCGACGGTTTGAGGAGCGCGCTGGTCAACTGTACGGCATGGGTATGATTGGTGGATTTTGCCACCTTTATATTGGCCAGGAAGCAGTCGTTGTTGGAATACAGGCTGCACTGAATAAAACCGATTCGGTTATCACTGGCTATCGCGACCATGGCCATATGCTGGCAGCGGGGATTCCGGCCGAGGCGGTGATGGCGGAATTGACGGGACGGCAAGCCGGCATTTCCAACGGCAAGGGCGGTTCGATGCACATGTTCAGTGTTGAACATGGTTTTTACGGCGGCCATGGCATTGTGGCGGCGCAGGTGCCGCTGGGTACGGGGTTGGCGTTTGCCCATAAATACCGCGGCGATGGCGGGCTTGCCGTCACCTATTTCGGTGATGGCGCATCGAATCAAGGCCAGGTTTACGAAAGCTTCAACATGGCCGAGTTGTGGAAACTTCCAGTGATTTTTGTCATTGAAAACAATCAGTACGCGATGGGCACCAGCGTCAACCGCGCCTCATCCGAAGATTTGCTTTATCGGCGCGGCGAAAGTTTCCGGGTGCCAGGCTTGCAGGTGGATGGCATGGACGTGCTGGCGGTGCGCGGCGCGGCGCAGACGGCTGTCGAATGGGTGCGCGCTGGCAAGGGGCCATTGCTGCTGGAATTGAAAACCTATCGCTATCGCGGACACAGCATGTCTGATCCGGCGAAATATCGCAGCCGTGAGGAAGTCCAGGCGATGCGCGAAAAAAGCGACCCGATCGAACAGGCCAAGCGCGAGATTATCGAGGCTGGCTATGGCGATGAAGCGTCGCTCAAGGCCATCGACAAGGAGGTCCGCGACATTGTCGCTGCCGCTGCAGATTTTGCCGAAAATGCTGCTGAACCAGACCCCGCTGAGTTGTATACAGACATATTGGTGGGAACCTACTGATGGCCGAGATCAAGCTGCCTGCAATGTCCCCGACCATGGAGGAGGGGACCCTGGCCAAATGGCTGGTCGCCGAGGGGGACACGGTCAAGCCGGGTGACGTGCTTGCCGAAATTGAAACCGACAAGGCGACGATGGAATTGGAGGCCGATGACGGCGGTGTGGTGATCCGGTTGCACGTCGCCGCAGGCAGCGAAGGCGTCAAAGTAGGAACGCTGATCGCAACGATCGCAGGGGAGGGGGAGCAGGCACCGCCAGCGACTGCCGGCGCTCCCCCTGCGATGGTTGCAGCGCCTGCTCCGGCGGCCGCCGCACGGCGCGAACCAAGCGCCGTGCTTGCTGCGCCTCCAGCGCCGACACCGGTCGAGACGCGGGCCAGCGGCCCGGTAAAGCGCCAAACCGTACGCGAGGCCCTGCGTGATGCCATGGCCGAAGAAATGCGGACCACTTCTGAAGTGTTCGTGATGGGTGAAGAAGTCGCCGAATATCAGGGTGCCTATAAGGTCACCCAGGGCCTGCTTGAGGAATTCGGCGCTACCCGCGTCGTTGATACGCCAATCACCGAGTATGGCTTTGCCGGCCTCGGTGCTGGTGCAGCGATGGGCGGGTTGCGGCCGATCGTTGAGTTCATGACGTTCAATTTTGCCATGCAGGCGATCGACCACATCATCAATTCGGCGGCGAAAACCAATTACATGTCCGGCGGCCAGATGCGCTGCCCGATCGTGTTTCGCGGGCCGAACGGCGCGGCGTCTCGCGTCGGCGCCCAGCATAGCCAGAATTACGGCCCGTGGTATGCCAGTGTGCCTGGCCTGATCGTCATCGCGCCCTATAGCGCCGCCGATGCCAAGGGGCTGTTAAAGGCCGCAATCCGATCCCCCGACCCGGTGGTGTTCCTGGAAAATGAGCTGTTGTATGGCCAGACTTTTGACGTGCCCGAGGGCGATGTCGTGGTGCCGATCGGCAAGGCCGCCGTGGCGCGCGCTGGCAAGGATGTGACGATCGTCAGTTACTCCATCGGCGTCGGCGTTTCGCTGGCGGCGGCGGAAACATTGGCGGCGGCAGGCATCGAGGCGGAGATCATCGATCTGCGCACGCTGCGGCCGCTTGATACGGCCACAGTGCTGGCTTCGCTCAAGAAAACCAATCGCATGGTGGTGGTGGAGGAAGGCTGGCCAGTCTGCTCAATCTCCAGCGAGATCATTGCGGTGGCGATGGAGCAGGGTTTTGATGATCTTGATGCGCCGGTGCTGCGCGTCACCAACAAGGATGTGCCGCTGCCCTATGCGGCAAATTTGGAGAAGCTGGCGCTGTTGAAGGCCGAGGATGTGGTTAGCGCGGTGAAGATGGTTTGTTATCGGTGAAAAATGGATCACGGTCTGAAGCTGATGCGCAACTTCGCGGCGAGATAAGATGGATACGGTACGTCACTAAATATGGAGCGCATGGAAACACTGATGCGATGGGAGTATGGATTTACGGTCGACGCCCCGACGGCAGAACAGTCGGCTGCAAGTCGAAAAGGACATCCAGTGGCGGCATTCTTATCTGGTCAGATTATTGGACAAAAGAAAATAAGGTTGTTGAGGCAGCTACCGAGTTTACTTCTGATGAGTGGGCGCAAATTACGAGTGCGGGTACTCAAGCTGAGTGGAAGTACAATGAGATCATCGACGCCCGAAATTCGAACAAGTCTATTCTGAAAGGCTAAAATGCCCATTGACATCACCATGCCCGCGCTGTCGCCCACCATGGAGACTGGCACGCTCTCGAAATGGCTGGTCAAGGTCGGCGATGCGGTCAAATCCGGCGATGTGCTTGCCGAGATCGAGACTGACAAGGCGACGATGGAGGTCGAGAGCATTGACGAGGGCACCGTCGCCGAACTGACCGTTGCGGCGGGCACCGAGGGTGTTCCGGTGGGGCAGGTGATCATGCGCTTGCAAGGGGAGGGGGAGGAAACGTCTCCCCTCCCTGCTTCAAGCGAGGGGTCTGGGGTGGGTTCTGCCTCCGCGCCGCCAGCGCCGCCTGTGGTTGCCCCTGCAACAGCCCCTCTCTCGGCTCGGCAAGCGGCGAGTCCGACCTCCCCCCCGCGGGGGGAGGTAGAAGGCGCGCGGGTGTTGGCGTCACCGTTAGCGAAACGGATTGCGCAAGCACAGGGCATCGATCTGGCAGGTGTTGTCGGCTCCGGTCCGAATGGCCGGATCGTGCGGGCAGATTTGGAGGTCGTGGTCGCGCCGGGAGCAAAGCCTGTGCTTGCCGCCGTAGAGAATCCACCCCCGACCCCGCCCTTGCAGGAAGGGGAGAAGAAAGTGGCGGCACCGCTGCCCGTCAGCGACATCCCGCACACCTTCGAAAAACTCGGCAATGTTCGCAAGGTCATCGCCCGCCGCCTGACCGAAGCCAAGCAGACGATTCCGCATATCTATCTCACCGTCGACGTCCGGCTCGATGCACTGCTCAAATTGCGCATCGAGCTGAACGCGGCGCTGGAACCCCGCAAGATCAAGCTGTCGGTTAACGACATGGTGATCAAGGCGCTGGCGCTGGGCCTGCGCCAGGTGCCGAAATGCAATGTCAGTTTCGCCGGCGACAGCCTGATCAGCTATACCCGCGCCGATATTTCGGTGGCCGTGGCGGCGCCGTCGGGGCTGATCACGCCGATCATCGTCGGTGCCGACGCCAAGCCGATGTCGGTGATCGCCACCGAAATGCAGGCACTGGCAGCCAAGGCCCGCGAGGGCAAGTTGCAGCCGCACGAATATCAGGGCGGCACGGCGTCCCTCTCCAACCTCGGCATGTATGGCATCAAGCAGTTCGAGGCGGTGATCAATCCGCCGCAAGGCATGATCCTGGCGGTCGGCGTCGGCGAGCAACGCCCCCATGTGGTTGATGGCGCGCTGGCGATTGCGACGGTGATGAGCATCACCGGCAGTTTCGACCACCGCGCCATTGATGGTGCCGATGGCGCCGAGTTGATGAGTGCGGTGAAGACATTGATTGAAAGCCCGCTGGGACTGGTGGCGTGAAATTCCCGAAAAGGCAGAGGGAAGAAAGCTGCGAAAATGGCCGCTGAAACCTTCGATCTCGTCATCCTCGGTTCTGGCCCCGGCGGTTACGTCGCAGCGATCCGCGCGGCGCAGCTCGGGCTTTCGGTCGCCATTGTCGAGCGTGAGCGGCTGGGTGGTATTTGCCTCAACTGGGGCTGCATTCCCACCAAGGCCTTGCTGCGAACCTCCGAAATCTACCATTATATGCAGAATGCTAGTGCCTATGGGCTGTCAGCGACCGGGGTTTCCTTCGATCTGGCCAAGGTGACCGAGCGCAGCCGCAAGGTGGCGGGGCAGCTCAATGCCGGCGTCAAAGGCTTGATGAAAAAGCACCGGATCACAGTTGTCGAAGGCAATGGCGTGCTGACCGCCGCCACCGAAATCACGGTGACGACCGGCGATGCTACGCGGGTGTTGACTGCTCCCAATGTCATCGTCGCCACCGGTGCCCGGGCGCGTGACCTGCCGGGCGTTCCCGCCGATGGCATCCGCATCTGGACCTATCGCCACGCCATGGTGCCACCCGAAATGCCGACGCGGCTGCTGGTCATCGGATCGGGTGCCATCGGCATCGAATTCGCCAGCTTCTACAATGATATGGGCGCCGAAGTCACCGTGGTGGAAATGCTCGATCGGGTGTTGCCGGTCGAGGATGAGGAGGTTTCGACCTTCATGCTGAAAACCCTTACGAAGCAAAAAATGCGCATCCTCACCGCCGCCAAGGTCAGCGATGTGACGGCGGGCGCGGGCGACGTGACGGCGACGATCACCACCGCCGATGGCACGGCGACCACCGAAAGCTTTTCGCACGTCATCGTCGCCATCGGCATTGTGCCGAACACCGAAAATATCGGCTTGGAGGCGCTGGGCATCACCACCGACCGCGGCCATATCGTCAACGATGGCTTTGGCCGTACCAATGTGGCGGGGATATGGGCGATCGGCGATGTGACGGGCGCACCCTGGCTGGCGCACAAGGCCAGTCATGAGGGGATCATCGCCGTTGAAACCATTGCCGGGCTGCATGTCCACCCGATGGACAAGGCCGGCATTCCCGGCTGCACCTATTCCCGCCCGCAGGTTGCGAGCGTTGGAATGACAGAGGCCAAGGCAAAGGCCGCAGGGCACGACGTAAAGGTCGGCAAATTCCCGTTCATCGGCAACGGCAAGGCGATTGCACTGGGGGAGGCGGAAGGCTTTGTCAAAACGGTGTTTGATGCAGCGACCGGCGAATTGCTGGGCGCGCACATGGTCGGTGCCGAAGTCACCGAATTGATCCAAGGCTATGTCATTGCGCGCCAACTCGAAACCACCGAGCAGGAATTGATGGAGACGGTATTCGCCCACCCGACCCTGTCGGAAATGATGCACGAAAGTGTGCTGGATGCCTATGGCCAGGCGATCCATATCTGATCGCATTACTGGCCTGGGTGATCGCAGCCGCCCAGCCGGGAAGCCCGCCGATCTTGAGTGCGCTGTGCCCAAAGGCGTTGCCGGGCGAAATTGTCGTCTGCGCCGATAGCGAGCCGCTGAAATCGCCATATCGGTTGCCGTTGCCAGCGGAGCGTGACCGCGGTGCCAAATCATCGGCCAGCGTTTCGCGCGAACGCAACGCGCTGTTTGATTATGATTCAGGCGGCATCGGCAGTTGCTCGACATCGGGCGCCGGCGGTGGCTCAGGCTGCGGGTTTCAACGACATAAACGCTGGGTGGAACAACGCGCCGGGGCACCCGCAGGGGGCGGCTGGCTGTTCAGCCCGCAGCCGCAACAGCGCGCAAGTTTACCAATCGACACCTTCCGCTTCGAAACGTCCGCTGTCATTGTCCAGCACTCGCAGCACGCCGTCGGCGATATCGAACAGCGCACCTTGTATCTGCAACTCACCGCGTGCTTCGGACTCGGCGACAAAGGGGAAGCTGCGCAGATTGGCAATGCTGATGCGGATGGCCTCGAGTTCGAGCGCTGCATGCGCGTCGATATCGGGGGAGAGCGCGGCGGCGGCGCGGATCCGATCGCGCGCCGGGGCTATCATTGACATCCAGGCGCCAATAAAACCACCGGCCCCGTGTTTGGCATCATCGAACTGACCACTGAAAGACGCAGCAATGCCGCCGCAGCGGGCATGGCCAAGGACCACGATGTGATGGACCTGCAACTGTGTCACTGCATATTCAACCGCCGAGGAGACGCCGTGCAGGCCATCATCCTCGACATAGGGTGGCACCAGATTAGCGACGTTGCGGAGCACGAACATCTGGCCGGGTTCGGTATCAAACACGCGCGTCGGATCAACCCGGCTGTCCGAACAGGCGATGACCATGACCTTGGGCGACTGGCCCTTGTTGGCAAGCGAATCATACCGCTCGCGCTGTTCGATATAGCCCGAGGTGCGAAATCGGCGATAGCCGTCAAGGAGCGCGCGAAATTCAGGCATGGCAGGCCTGTAGCAGCGGGCATGGCTTGCGTCACCCTGATAGGTTGGCAGCATCGTCGGCAGTCGCTATCTGACGGGAATGAACGAAACGCCATCCGTGCTCTCCCTTGATCTGCCACGCGCCCGCAAGCCCGACTGGCTGCGGGTGCGCGCGCCAACCTCGGTCGCTTTTGCCGAAACCCGGGCCTTGATGCGGCGGTTGAACCTCAACACCGTGTGTGAGGAAGCAGCCTGCCCCAACATCGGCGAATGTTGGAGCCAGAAGCATGCCACGGTGATGATCCTGGGCGATACCTGCACTCGCGCCTGCGCGTTCTGCAACGTCAAGACCGGGATGCCGGGGCCGGTCGACCTGCTGGAGCCGGCGCATGTCGCAGAGGCGGCAGGCGCGCTGGGGCTGGAACATATTGTTATCACGTCTGTCGATCGTGATGATTTGCCCGATGGTGGCGCTCGGCAATTTGTTAGGGTGATCGAGGAACTGCGCAAACATGCTCCTAAAACCACCATCGAGATTCTGACTCCTGATTTTCGCAACAAGGCAAAGGCGGCGGTGGAAATGATCGTTGCCGCGGGGCCTGACGTCTATAACCACAATCTGGAAACAGTGCCCCGGCTGTATCCGACCATACGGCCCGGTGCGCGTTATTATCATTCGTTGAGGCTGCTCGATCAGGTCAAATCATTGAGTGACAAGGTATTTACCAAATCCGGTGTGATGGTCGGGCTGGGCGAAACGGCGCAGGAACTGCACCAAGTATGGGATGACATGCGATCCGCCGGGGTCGATTTCCTAACCGTTGGCCAGTATCTGCAACCCACGCCACGCCATGCCAAGGTTATCGAATTCGTGCCGCCGGCAACCTTTGGCGCCTATGCATCGGTGGCACGCTCGAAAGGGTTTTTGCAGGTCGCGGCATCGCCACTCACGCGATCGTCGTATCACGCAGGCAAGGATTTTTCCGAAATGCAGGCCAAGCGTAGCGCCGCCGCAGCGCGAACCGGCCGCGGCCTGCCGGCGTAAAGATGCCACGCCATTCCGAAACCCGGCATTTGGCCTGGACGCAGGCGCAAATGTTTAATCTGGTTGCAGATATCGGCCGTTACGCCGAATTCCTGCCTTGGGTACAGGCTATGCGTATTCGCAGCCACGTCGGCAACGTCGTTACGGCAGATATGGTTGTCGGCTTCAAAATGGTGCGGGAGCGCTTTACCAGTGAGGTGACGCTTCACAGCCCCGAAAGTGTTCATGTCGATTATATCTCGGGGCCACTCAAATATCTGAAGAATGACTGGGTGTTTCGCCCGGCCCCGGGCGGCTGCAGCATCGATTTCAGCGTCGATTTTGAATTCAACAATCGCGTATTCGAACGTTTGGCCGGCATGTTTTTCCATGAAGCGTTCAAGCGCATGGTCAGCGCCTTTGAAAACCGCGCGGCTGCGGTTTACGGCCCTGCGAGCATTGATCGGCCGATCATTATCGCGCCATCATCGCCGCCAGTTCTTTAACCAGTTTGGCGGCAACGACCGCTGTCATGTCACTGATATCGCGCGCCGGATTATATTCGACGATGTCGGCACCGATCACCGGCGCATCGACACGCGCCAGCACATCTAGCAATTGGCGAACGCTAAGGCCGCCGGGCTCGTGGTGGGAAACGCCGGGGGCGAAGGCCGGATCAAGGCCGTCAAGATCGACCGATATATAAACAGGCCCCGCCAGCCGCGGCACCGTATCGGGGGTAAAATCACGCATTGGCACAATTTCCACGCCAAATCGCGTTGCCTGAGCAAGGCAATGCGCATTCAGGGTGCGAATGCCGACCTGAACCAGCCGACTTGCCAATCCGGCCTCCATGATCCGGGCAAACGGCGAGGCGTGGCTGGACGGGTTGCCATCAAAATCGTCATACAGATCGGGGTGGGCATCGAAATGCAGGATGTTCACCGGACCGTAATGGGCTGCGATCGCTTTGACGATTGGAAAGCTGACACTGTGATCGCCGCCGAGCAGCAACGGCTTCTGGTCGGCATTCAGGGCGTCGGCAACGGCGGCAGTGATCAGCGCCGCATCACCATGGCCTTCGATCAATGGCAGGTCACCAGCGTCAACAAAAGCGATGCCGCCACCAATAACACCACCCGTTTCACTCGCCAAATTGCCGTGCGTTGAGAACAACTGGGCGCGAATACGAGCCGGGGCTGCCGCGGCGCCGCGCAAGAAGCTGGAATTGCTGTCAGTCGGCAATCCGATCATGCGAATGCTTGTCATTTTGCGATGGGCATCAACAGTTCAAGCGCCACCAATGCGGCTTGGCGGCGAATTTCGCTGCGGCCTAGATCACCGAAATGGCGAACGTCGGCAACAACCGTATCCGGGTCACCATCGCGGGTCGCGCGAGCGAAAACAACGGTACCGACGGGCTTTTTGTCCGTGCCGCCGCCCGGCCCGGCAACCCCGGTGATGGCAACGGCGGTATCGGCGTTGCTGTGTTTGAGCGCGCCCTGCGCCATTGCCCAGGCGACCGCGATGGAAACGGCGCCGAAGGTTTCCAAGATATCCTGATTGACCCCAATGGCTTCGAGTTTTGCTTCGTTGGAATATGTGATGTAGCCGCGATCAACAACATCGGACGCGCCAGCGATCTCGGTAAGGGCGGCGATCACCAGCCCGCCAGTGCAGCTTTCCGCGGTTACCACGGTGCGGCCAACGGCGCGATTGGCGTCAAGCACTTCGACAGCGCGGGCGAGAAGTTCAGGGTCCATTGCAGGCCCTTACGCCGGAAGTCTGACGCTTGCTATGGCCTGTGCGGCAACACCTTCGTTGCGGCCGGTGAAGCCCAGCATTTCGGTGGTCGTGGCCTTTACACTGACCCGTGCAATGTCAATCGCCAAAATATCGGCGATACGCGCCCGCATCGCGGTCCGGTGCGGCCCAATCTTGGGTCGTTCACAGATCAAAGTCACATCAACATGATCGAGTATGCCGCCAGAGGAGCGAACAAGCATCGCCGCATGGGCAAGGAACATGTCAGACGCCGCGCCCCGCCATTGAGGGTCACTGGGCGGGAAATGATCGCCGATATCGCCAGCCGCAATGGTGCCGAGCAAGGCATCGGTGAGCGCGTGCAGCCCGGCATCGGCATCGCTATGGCCGATCAGGCCATGGTCATGCGGGATTTTGACACCGCACAGCCAGACATGGTCGCCGGGGCCGAAACGATGAACATCAAAACCGCTGGCGACGCGGGACGTGAGGGCAGGGGAGATGGATGGGGTCAGCATCGACTCAGCCTTGGCAAAATCCTGCGGCTCCGTCACCTTGAAAGCGCGTTCATCGCCCGGCGTGATGGCGATTTTCAGGCCAGCCGCCATGGCGATGGCCAGTTCGTCGGTGGCGCCCAAGGCCGCAGCGCGATGCGAGGCGAGCAAGGCAGGGAAGCGAAACGCCTGGGGCGTCTGCACGCGGAACAGCCCGTCCCGATCAACCGCCGCCTCATAATGGTCGCCACCGCGCCGCAGGCTGTCGACAACCGCAAGGCCGGGAACGGCGCCATCATTGCCGGGATCACCCAGCGCCGCGATCAGTGCATCGATGACCGCGTCCGGCACAAACGCCCGCGCCGCGTCATGAACAAAGACCAGCGTTGGCGGCGTTTCGCCCAGCGCCAACAGGCCATTCAACACAGATAGCTGCCGGGTTGCGCCGCCGGCGACCGGGGGCGCAACGTCGAGCCCGACGACGGCGCGATCATAACGCTCACGGTCAGCGGGATTGATCACCACCGTCACGGCATCGACTGCCGGGTGCGCCAGCATCGCCTCGACGGCATGGCGCAACAGGGATTTGCCGGCAACCTCGCGATATTGCTTCGGCACGTCGCCCCCGGCGCGAACGCCGCTGCCAGCAGCAACAATGAGGACATGGGTCGTCATGCCGCGCCAGACCCCGGCTGGAATGGCGCACGTGCCGTCATGCGGTGCAGGCCCGGGCGATCGCGGCGATATGGCGGCAATCGGTGCCGCAACAGCCGCCGAGCACGGCCAATTGGGGCATGGCAGTGTGCAGCCGGGCGTAATCCGCCGCCAGCGCCGCCGGATCGCCGGCATCGAGGCTGGTCATCACGTCCAGTTCGGCATGACTGAGGCGCGACGCATTGGCGCGCAAGCCACGCAGCCGCCGGTGCCACTCGGCCGGCGTCGCAAACAGCGGCGCGAAATGGTCGGGATGGACGCAATTGATCATAAAATAGGCCGGATATTCATCGGATGCCGCATCAACCGCGGCGATTGCCTGCGCCAGCGTCATGCCATCGGGTAGCAGGCCATCGGTTTCGAGGGTGAACGAGATCACCACAGGCAGCCCAAAGCGGCGTGCAGCCCGCACGATGCCGGTCGCTTCGGCAACGCTGGTCATGGTGATTGCCGACACCATGTCGGCATGCGCAGCGGCGAAGCTGGCGATCTGCACGGCGTGATAGGCTTCGGCGGCGCCGGCTTGTGCGCCCAGTTCGGCGACATAGCCATCCCCGCGCGGCCCGACGCAGCCGCTGATCACCATTGGTACGCGGTCACAAGCATGGGCCGCGCGCAAATCACGGAGGAGCGCGATGGCATCGCGATTGAGCGCATCAAGGTCGGCGGCGTCGAACCCGAGTTCAGTGCCCCAATCCTCGCTTGCCCGCCATGTCGGGCTTTCGAGCAGAAAACCGGTTCCCGCCGCGTCGGCGACAGCGATGTGCTCACGGTAATAATCGATCAGCCGCTGCCGCCCCGCCGCATCGCGGAGCAGCGGAAAGGCGGCAAACGCCGGCAGGTCAAAGCCATGATTGAACAAAAGATCGGTTTCAAGGCCACTGTCGGTCAGGAACAGACGATCGAGTTGCGGCAAGGCAGCGGGCATCAAGGCACCTCATCGATCAAGTTGCATTACCGATATGCGATACCGCCGGCCGCAGCAACGGGCACTTGCCTTGCCGAACCGGGGGAAAGCCGATATGGTCGGTGCCTGTTTTTTAGGCATAGCCGTGAACCGTATTTCTGCCATCCCGATCGGGCCGCTGACGCTTGCGGTGCCGGTAATTCTGGCGCCGATGACCGGGGTTACCGATCGGCCGTTTCGAACTTTGGTCAAACGATATGGTGCGGGCCTGACCGTGACCGAAATGATCGCCAGTGAGGCGATGATCCGCGAAACCCGGCAATCGTTGCAAAAATCCGCCTGGCATCCGAGCGAGGAGCCGGTTTCAATGCAGCTCGCCGGTTGCGAACCGTCACGCATGGCCGAAGCGGCCAAGCTGAACGAGGGCATGGGCGCGGCTATTATAGATATCAACATGGGCTGCCCGGTGAAAAAAGTGGTCAATGGCCACGCAGGGTCTGCTTTGATGCGTGAACCGGATCTGGCTGCGCGGTTGATCGAGGCGACGGTGAAGGCGGTAAAGGTGCCGGTAACGCTGAAAATGCGGATGGGCTGGGATCACAACAGCCTGAATGCGCCGGCGCTGGCCAAAGTTGCCGAGGATCTGGGGATCCAGTTGATCACGGTTCATGGCCGCACACGCTGCCAGCTTTACAGCGGCAGCGCAGATTGGGCGTTTGTCGCCCAGGTGAAGGACGCCGTGCGGATTCCGGTCATCGTCAACGGCGATATCTGTTCGATTGCCGATGCGCAGCAAGCGCTGGCGCAAAGTGGGGCCGATGGTGTGATGATCGGCCGCGGTGCCTATGGCCGGCCCTGGTTGATCGCGCAGGTCATGGCGGCGCTAACCGGGAGACCGGTTCCGACTGACCCTGGTCTGGCACAGCAACACGCACTGGTGCGCGAACATTATGCGATGATGCTCGATCTGTATGGGCCGGTGATCGGCGTTAATCTGGCGCGCAAGCATCTGGGCTGGTATACCAAGGGGCTAACCGATTCTGGCAATTTTCGCAACGCTGTCAACCAATTGGCCGATCCGGTTGACGTGGTTTCGATGATTGATCGTTTCTATGCCGGGGTCGATGCGGCGCGGGCACTGGCGGCTTGACCATTGGTTCCGTGGAATTGCTTTCGGGGCTGGCGGTGCCGGCAGTGCTGGTGCGGCCCGACGGCGTGCCAGTGATGGCCAATTTGGCGGCCGAAACATTTTTGAATGCCAGCCAGGCGGCGCTGTCCGAACGCGGCTGGGCAGCGGCATTTGGCAATGGTTCGGCGGTTGAAGCTTTGGTGCAGCGCGCCCACGCCGATGGCGGCAGTTGTGCTGCCTATGATGTGACGCTGCAATTTCCAGGTGGCCGCACGGCGCGCGCCGATGTATTGATCGCCCCGGTGGGGGATCAGCCCGATTGGTTGACGGTGGCATTTCAGACTCGGTCGGTGGCAACGATGGTTGAACGGCAAGTGCAGCAGCAGGGCGCAGCACGATCGGCCGTCGGGGTTGCTGCGATGCTTGCGCATGAGATTAAAAATCCGCTGTCGGGCATTCGCGGCGCTGCGCAATTGCTCGCCGCTGGCCTGGACACCGATGGTGTCGAGCTGACCGATCTAATCGTTGCAGAAGTTGACCGGGTAGCAAAGCTCGTCGATCGGATGGAAAGTTTCACGGATACCCGGCCGATGACGTTAAAGCCCGAAAACATTCATGAGGTCTTGGGACATGTCAGGAAATTGGCCGGACAGGGTTTTGCCGCCGATCGCAGTCTAACCGAACGGTATGATCCCTCGCTCCCATTGGTATCTGCCAACCGGGATGCGCTGGTACAGGTATTTCTGAATTTGTTGAAGAATGCCGCTGAAGCTACCGACTCTAAAGGCAAAATTGTGATAACGACTGCCTATCGCCCAGGATTGAAAGTGAGACCAGAGGGCGGTGGGCAGCAGGTGTCGCTGCCGATTGAAGTGCGCGTGATCGACAATGGGCCCGGTGTACCTGCTGACATCGGCGACCATGTCTTTGAACCTTTTGTGACGTCAAAACGCGGCGGATCGGGACTGGGGTTGGCGCTGGTGGCAAAAATTGTCGCCGATCATGGTGGCGTGGTTGAATATGAACGCGCCGGCGAGCCAGAACTGACGATTTTCCGGGTCTTGCTGCCGGTGGCTGCGGCATGACCGCGACGATACTGGTCGCCGATGATGATGCCGCCATCCGTACTGTCGTGCGGCAGGCGTTGACTCGCGCGGGCTATCAGGTGCGGCTTACTGAAACGGCTGCAGGTTTGGTAGAACTGGTCGCGGCCGGCGTCGGCGATGTGGTCGTGTCCGACGTTATCTTACCCGATGGCAATGGACTGGATACGATTCCGCAGTTGTTGACGCTGCGCCCAGGTCTGCGGATAATTGTGATGAGTGCCCAGAACACGCTGTCGACAGCGGTGCGGGCGACTGAGCAGGGCGCGTTCGATTATTTGCCAAAACCATTTGATCTGAATGAATTGATTCGTTCAGTTGGGGCAGCACTTGAGGGGCGCGGCGAAGCGGAAGTGGGCGAATTGGGAGGGGATGACACCGCCCTCGTCGGTCGATCGCCGGCTATGCAGGAGGTGTATCGGTTGATCGCTAGGGTTGTGCCGAACGACTTGACTGTAATGATTTTGGGCGAAAGCGGTACTGGCAAGGAACTGGTAGCGCGGGCCATTCACGATATGGGTCCGCGTGCCAACCGGCCGTTCATCGCGCTAAATATGGCGGCGATCCCCCGCGAACTAATTGAAAGTGAATTGTTCGGCCATGAACGCGGTGCCTTTACAGGGGCGGCGGCCAGGGCGGCTGGCAAGTTTGAACAGGCGCAGGGTGGCACCTTGTTTCTTGATGAAATCGGGGACATGCCGATCGAGGCGCAGACAAGACTGCTGAGGGTCCTTCAAACGGGCGAGTTCACTACCGTTGGCGGCACCCGGTTACAGCGGGCGGATGTGCGGATTTTGTCTGCCACCAATCAGGATCTGGTAACGTTGACCGAGGCTGGACGGTTTCGGGAAGATTTATACTATCGCTTGAATGTTGTGCCGCTGTCTTTGCCACCGCTGCGGGCGCGAACCGAAGATATTGCCGCGTTGGCGCGGCATTTTCTGGATCGGGCGGCAGCAGAGGGACTGCCGAAAAAGATGCTTGAAGTCGGGGCGATTGCGGCGCTGCAGGGACATAGTTGGCCCGGGAATGTGCGCGAACTGGAAAATCTGATGCGGCGTCTCGCTGTGCTTGAACGCGGCGATCTGATCGGCGCGGCGGCGGTGCAGGCAACACTGGGCCAGGCTGTGCGTCCGATGGCGCGTTCTGGATCATCGTCGCTGGCGGAATTGGCCGCCGAGCATATCAACACCTATTTCGCGGGCTTTGCGGACGGGCTTCCTCCGGCGGGGGTTTATGACCGGCTGCTCGCCGAGGTTGAACGGCCGTTGATCGCCGCGTGCCTGGATGCGACCGGCGGCAACCAGTTGAAGGCCGCCCGGTTGCTGGGGATCAACCGCAATACGCTTAGGAAGAAATTGACAGATCTGGGATTGGACCCGCTTGCGGCACGTCGCAGCTAGAGGTGGCCGGCTCGCATCCACCTGTCGCATAATCACAACGCTCTGTGTTTCATTTGCCACGTATTCGGCGTAACATAGGGCTGATGACCGAATCCCACGACATTGCGCGTTGGCGGCACCTGCGCCGGAGGTTCAACCGCTGGATTTCGCGATCCGAAATCTATCCGAGGTTGGAGATTGCCGCAGTGGTTGCGACGATTTTCATGGGTTGGTCAAGCTATGCCTTGCTAACCGGCGGGGCCGCGCCTGTAAATGGCGTTTCGCCGCCGATGGTGACTTTGCTGGTTGTTGCCAACTTGCTGCCGCTGATGGTGTTGGTCGTCTTGATTGCGCGCCGGGTGGCGATCCTGCTGGCCAATCGCCGCCGCGGCTTGGCGGGGGCGCAACTGCATGTTCGCATGGTCGGTCTGTTTGCCGGAATTGCCGCAGTTCCGACAATTCTGGTTGTGATATTTGCATCCCTGCTTTTTCAATTTGGCGTACAATTCTGGTTTTCAGATAGGGTCAAAACCATTCTTGATGGTTCCAACCAGATCGCCCAAGCCTATGTAGAAGAAAATCGCCAGCGCGTTGCCGATGATATTGTGGCAATGTCGAATGATATTAACGAATATGCCCGCAAATTCGGTGTTGGAAGCAGTGATTTTGCGCAAGGTTTGCAGTTGCAGCTCGAAGCACGCAATCTGAGCGAAGCTGCGGTTCTGAACCGCGATGCAGATGGCCGGCTGGTGCCTGTGGCGCTTGCCGGTATTTCGGCGCAGGCGGTACGGGCGCGACTGGCTGGCGCAGATTTGTCAGCGGCACGCGCCGGCATCGGTATTGCCGTTGCCAAAGGCGCCGATCGCATCGAAGCGATTGTGGCAACCGACCCTGCAGCCGACCGGTTTATTTATGTGACGCGCAAGGTGGATCCGGCCGTGATCGCGAGGGCAGCGAGGGCAGCGAATGCCCTGGATGAGTATCGGCAGTTGATCGAACGCTCGCGAGTGATGCAACTGCGATTTCACTTGTTATTGATTGCTGTGTCGCTGCTGACGCTTGCTGTGGCCATCTGGTTTGCGCTGTGGCTGGCCAACCGGCTGGTGGCGCCGATCGCGCGGCTGGCATTGGCGGCAGAGCGCGTTGGGGCTGGCGATCTGGATGCAAGGGTACCTTTGCGTGGCTCCCCCGATGAGATTGGTACGCTGTCGCGGGCTTTCAACAGGATGACCGGCCAGCTCAAGACCCAGCAACGCGCGCTGATCGGCGCCAATCATCAGCTTGATGTGCGGCGGCAGTTTACGGAAGCCGTTTTGACAGGGGTGTCCGCGGGTGTCCTGTCAATTTCGCCGCTCGGTGTGATACGCGTTGCAAACCGATCTGCGGCAGCCTTGCTTGAGGTGGATGAGACCAGCCTGGCCGGCACCCAATTGAGTGCCGCAGTACCGGAATTGGCCACACTGCTTGATGAAGCGCGTGATAGCGGCGCTGCATTAGGGCAGGTTCGCATCGTTCGCGGCACCGAAACGCAGACTCTGTCAGTGCGTATCGCTGCTGAGGGCAGCCAGGATGATGATCAGGAGGGCGGCTTTGTGCTGACCTTTGACGATATTTCGTCGCAATTGGCTGATCAACGTCGGGCTGCCTGGGCGGATGTGGCTCGGCGGATTGCCCATGAAATCAAAAATCCGTTGACTCCAATTCAACTGGCGGCCGAACGGTTACAACGAAAATTTGGCAAGCAAATCAAAGAGGATAGCGAAACCTTTGGCGTGTTGACTGCGACGATCGTCCGCCAGGTTGGTGACCTGCGCCGCATGGTTGACGAATTCTCGGATTTTGCGCGGTTGCCAAAGCCAGTGTTTGCCGCCGAAGACATGGCCAAAATCGCCATCCAAGCTTTGGTTTTGCAGGAAGTGGCATTTCCGGTCATCAGCTTCATCCGGTCTGGCAGCGCTGGTGCCCCGCTGGTTTGCGACCGCGACCAGATCGCGCGAGCACTGACCAACGTAATCAAAAACGCGGCGGAATCGGTCATGGCCCGCTTGGATAGGGAACGCGGGGAGGGCAGTATCGGCAAGCAAGGGCAGATTGAAATTGCCATCGAAGATCGGGACGCGATGGTGGCGGTCATAATAACCGACAATGGCATTGGCCTGCCCGCCGAAAGCCGTGACAGGCTGACCGAACCCTATATGACAACCCGGGCGCGTGGCACTGGCCTTGGCTTGGCAATCGTCAAGAAAATCGTTGAAGATCATGGCGGTACGCTGGAACTTGGGGATGCTGCCGGATGTGGAGCAAGGGTGGTGGCGATGTTCAGCCGCGCGATGGTGGTGAGTGATGTGGCCCCGAGTGATCGATTGAGGATGAGCGCATAGCATGGCAATCGATATTCTGATCGTAGATGATGAAGCCGATATTCGGGATGCTGTAGCCGGTGTTCTGGGGGATGAGGGCTATGGCACCCGCACCGCTGGTGACAGTGATGGTGCCCTGGCCGCAATTGCTGAACGCCGGCCATCTTTAATCATATTGGACGTCTGGCTGCAGGGATCACGGCTGGATGGCATTGAACTGCTCGATGAAATCAAGCTGCGTGATCCAACGTTGCCGGTTGTCGTCATTTCGGGACATGGCAATATCGAAACTGCAGTGGCTGCGATAAAGCGCGGTGCCTATGATTTCATCGAAAAACCTTTTCAATCTGAACAGTTGTTGCTGGTTGTTCGCAGGGCAACTGAGACAGAGCGTTTAAAGCGCGAGTTTGAAGCGCTTAAAGAGCGTGTCGGATATGAAACCGAACTGACCGGGTCATCGCCGCTTATCAACGCGGTGCGCGCGACGATAAAGCGGGTGGCTGTGACGGGTAGCCGGGTCCTGATCACAGGACCGGCGGGGTCTGGCAAGGAGGTTGCAGCACGGCTGCTGCATCAATGGTCACCGCGCGAGGCGTCACCGTTCGTTGTGGTCAGTGCAGCCCGGATGACCCCGGACACTGTCGAGGAGGCGCTGTTTGGCGTAGAGGAGGGCGGACATTTGGTTCGCGCCGGGCTGTTTGAGCAGGCACATGGCGGCACGCTATTCCTCGATGATGTCGCCGATATGCCGCTCCCGACCCAGGCGAAGATTTTGCGGGTTCTGACCGAACAGATATTTCAGCGGGTTGGTGGTTCACGTTGGGTGCGGGTGGATGTGCGGGTGATCAGCGCGACGTCGCGTGACCTTGTTGCGGAAATCGCTGCCGGGCGATTCAGGGAGGATTTGTATTACCGGCTGAATGTCGTGCCTGTGCGGCTGCCGGCGCTATCAGAACGGCGGGAAGATGTTGCTGAACTCGTGCAATATTTCCTGACGCGCTATGCCGCCGAACGCAGGGTTTCGACGCCGACACTAAGCGAGGATGCAGTGGCGGCGCTACAAACCTATGATTGGCCAGGCAACGTCAGGCAACTGCGCAATGTTGTCGAACGCACACTAATTCTGTCACCCAGTGATCGGATCACCTGCATTGAAATTGATATGCTGCCATCTGAGGTCACTGCCGAGCCATCGCGGCTGGTGCCGGGGCAAGCGGTGCGTTCGATCATGGGAACGCCTCTGCGTGAAGCCCGGGAAGCTTTTGAACGGGAATATCTGCGTGCGCAGATTCGCCGTTTCTCCGGAAATATTTCGCGTACGGCGGCCTTTATTGGCATGGAACGGTCGGCGCTGCATCGGAAGCTGAAAGCGTTGGGGCTGGGCGATGATCAGACGGAAGACGGCGAAGCGGACGTTTCCTAAGGCCTGACCAGCGTCTGATCCTCAGTCAGCCATTGAGAAGCTGGCAAAGGCGCACTATTCTAAATCAGGTGGTTCCACTGTGGAGCACCCGCCGACGCCGGGTAACGAGGCGATCGCGGCTGGAAACCAGCCGCCAACAAGATCGGAAAGTGATTTAACCATGGCCGACAAGCCCAACAACTTGCAGGATATTTTCCTCAACACGGTCCGGAAGACCAAAACGCCTGTGACGATGTTTCTGGTCAACGGCGTCAAACTTCAGGGTGTGATCACCTGGTTTGACAATTTCTCGGTGCTGCTGCGCCGTGATGGCCATTCCCAGCTGGTTTACAAACATGCGATTTCGACGGTGATGCCGGCGACCCCGGTACAATTGTTCGATGCCGAAAGAATTGAAGATGGCGACGACGATTGAGTGATGCTGCACCCATAACTGGGCAACATTGGGACGATGGCCGCGGCATCAGATTCGGCTCCCCAGCTATCGTCGTGCTACCGGTAAAAGAGGCCAAGGGCGGCAAGCCCAGCCTGCGATCACCTGAGGCGCGACTGGCCGAGGCCGAGGGGCTGGCGCGAGCAATTGCGCTTGATGTCGTCTATTCCGAGGTCGTCAAGCTGCGATCCGCCAGCGCATCGTCCTTGCTTGGCAAAGGCCAGATCGAGCGCCTGGCTGCTGCAGTGGCGGCCAATGATGCGCAATTGGTCGTCATCGACGGCGCCGTCAGCCCGATACAGCAGCGCAATCTGGAGACGCATTTGAAGGCCAAGGTGATTGATCGCACCGGGCTAATTCTCGAAATTTTCGGCGAACGCGCCAGCACCCGGGAGGGCACTTTGCAGGTTGAACTGGCGCATCTGCAATATCAGGCGAGCCGGCTGGTGCGCAGTTGGACCCATCTGGAACGGCAGCGAGGTGGCTTTGGTTTCATGGGCGGCCCGGGGGAAAGCCAGATCGAAACCGATCGCCGCCTGATCCGCGACCGCATCGTCCGCCTGAAAACCGAGCTGGAGGATGTCCGCCGTACCCGCGGGTTGCATCGTCGCCAGAGACAAAAGGCGCCCTGGCCGGTGGTTGCGCTTGTCGGCTATACTAATGCTGGAAAATCAACACTTTTCAACCGCTTGACCGGCGCCGAAGTCCGCGCCGAGAATCTGCTGTTTGCCACTCTAGACCCGACAATGCGCGCCATCGTGCTGCCGGGGCATGACAAGGTCGTTGTATCGGATACGGTCGGTTTCGTATCCGATCTGCCAACGCAATTGGTCGCCGCGTTTCGCGCCACGCTGGAAGAGGTGACGGAGGCTGATCTGATCATCCATGTCCGCGATATTTCGCATCCGGACAGCGAAGCCCAGGCCCAGGATGTTGCCGATGTGCTGGCCGGGCTGGGGCTGAGCGACGAGCTGAAACGCGTGCCGTTGCTGACTGTTTACAATAAGATCGACGCACTGGATGCCGATGCGCTGGCGGCGCTGGCAGGGGAAGATGCGGTGCTGGTATCGGCGCTGACCGGGGCAGGGTTCGAGACTCTGCGGGACCGCATGGCGATCTTGCTGCGCGCCGGCGGCCATGTCCATGAACTGCGGTTGAGCAGCAATGACGGCCGCCGCCTGGCCTGGCTGCACGAACATGGAGAAGTCATCGGCCGCCAGCATGATGAGTCTGGGGTTGCGGTGCAGGTGCGGTTGAGCGATGTCGACCGGGCGCGGTTTGCGGCGCTATAGGGCAGGGGTTTCGGCGCTACGACGGCGGTAAAATCGGAAAGTCAGCCGCAAGTGGCAAATTACTGACTTTCCAATGCAGCCGATTCCAACCAGAATTGCGCGCTGAAACACCGTTGCAGAGCCGTTTCGGGACAATGCGGGCCAGTTCGGGACGATTTCGGAACGGGTTTTAAAGGCATTTTTGCCGGGCGCAGGCGGAACCCCAGGTGCGCGGTGCGCTGACTCCCTTTGCCGATGTGACGCTGCTGGTGCAGGCCTTTGACCAGTTCGCCGCGCCTGAAGCGCTGGATGTTATCTGGCTGGGAAAGATCTACCATGATCTTCCAAACGTCGCCGAGATGGGGCCGATGGACATTGCTGCAGTCGATAGCGCCCTGTTTCGGGCGTTGCAGCCGGGCGGCGTCGTGATCATCGTCGACGATGCGGCGGCGACCGGATCGGGTTTTCGCGATACCGACCCCGACCAAACCAAGAAACTGCACCGCATCGACCCAGACGTGGTCAAGGCGCATATGAGGGCAGCCGGGTCTGAGTTGGTCGATGAGAGCAAGTTGCTGACCACCCCGAGGGACGACCATAGCAAAAGCGCCTTTGATTCATCCATCCGTGATCATACGGATGGGTTCGTGCTGAAATTCCGCAAACCGCGGTAAAAGCGCCTCCAGCGGGCAGTGCCTCCGGACCCAACCGCGAAAGCCTGACTAACTCTCGGCGGCTTTCACCCGGTTCCACAATCCATCCTGTTCCGACAGTGACAGCGACGGAAATCCCGATCCGGCCAGCGTCTCCATAGCGCGAAAACGGCGCTCGAACTTGGCGTTACCGGCGCGCAGGGCGTCTTCGGCGTCGATATTGTGGCGGCGGAGCAAGTTGACGACGGAGAACAGCAGGTCGCCGGCTTCTTCCCTGGCGTGCGCGGGGCTGATTGCGGTGTCGAATTCGTGGAGTTCTTCCTCGACCTTGGCACGGACATCGGTGAGATTGGGCCAATCAAAGCCCACGCGAGCCGCACGACTTTGCAGCTTTTCGGCGCGCATGAGTGCGGGCAGGGCGGTTGCAACCCCATCCAGGGCCGAGATCAGGGCATCGGCGGTGCCGGCGGCGGCGCGTTCAGCGGCCTTTATCGCCTCCCATTCCAGTTTTTGCGCGCCGGCATCGACGGCGGCGATGCCGGTGCCGAATATGTGCGGGTGGCGGCGTTCCATTTTTTCGCACACCGATGCCACGACATCGGCCAGCACGAAATGCCCGGCTTCCTCGGCCATGCGGCTGTGAAAGACGACCTGAAACAACAGGTCGCCGAGTTCCTTTTTCAAATCGACCATGTCATTGGTGGCGATTGCCTCGGCAACTTCATAGGCTTCCTCGATCGTGTAAGGCGCGATGCTGGCGAAATCCTGGGTCAGATCCCAGGGGCAACCGCTGGCGGGATCGCGAAGACGGGCCATGATGGCAGCGAGGCGGGTGAGGGAGATGTCAGTCATGATGCCGATGTGGCGCAGCGCAGCGGCGAAGTCATCCCCCTCTTGGTATTCCGTGTCGGCGCGGATTAGAGAAGTCGCTTTCTCCGCCATTTAGAAATGTCACCCTTCGAGCTATGTCAATGCAGGGTGCAGCGGGCAGGGGGCATCGTTGTTCCGCTGGCGGTGGTGCGGCGCCGTTGCCTGCATCTGCTTTGCCAGCGCCAGTGCCGCGTCCAGATGCTTGTTGTCGACGACGGCAGGCTGGTTGACCTGCCGTATCTTGTCGAAAACGCTGTAGGGCAAAATCTGCCCCTCATGCTGGATCTCGACCTTGCCGTCAGGATACTCGCAGACCGTCACCCGTTGGCGCGCCAGCGCCCTTGTCAGATCGCAGGGCTCCAGGATGAACATTGCCTTGTTGTAGTGAAGCGTCAGCGTCGATGTGACACTGCGTTGCTCGCGCCATACCATGATCGCGGTCAGGTCGTCATGCGGCGCCAGGGGCCGGTGCAGATCGCGGCTATCGAAGGCGGGCTGCGCGAAGCGCTGGTTATGCTTCTCGACATGGCCCTGCAGGAATGCGTTGGCGGCCTCGATCGACGAGATGCCGGCAGGCCGCATGGCTTTGACCAGGCGGTCCTGCAACGTGCCGTTGGCACGCTCGACCCGTCCCTTGGCTTGCGGGGAATGCGCGCAGATAATCTCGATGGTGAGGGCTTCGAGCGCGCGGCCGAACTGGGTCATGCCATCCTTGCGCGCGGCACTGGCATTCGGGTTGCGAAAGACGCTGTGCTTGTCGGAATAGAACGCTACCGGCTTGCCGTGGCGCTCGATGTACTCGCGGGTCGCGTCCATATAGCCAAAGGTGTTCTCGGTCTCGACCATCTTGAGATGCAACAGCTCGCTCGTCGCATTGTCGATAAAGACCAGCAGGCTGCATTGCGGCCCGCGGTCCTCGAACCACCAGTGCTTTGACCCGTCGATCTGGACGAGCTCGCCGCGACGATCCCGGCGGTAGCGCGGTTGGTAGGGGCGGTTGCTCGGCTTGCCGCGCTTGCTGGACACGAGGCCAGCAGCACCGTCGACCTGCAACCGACCCGGCAATCGGAATATCTGCCGGCGGCTCAGCCTCAGCAGCGTCGCCGCATCCTCAACCCGCAACTCTCCGCGTTCTGCCCGCAATAGCGTGTCATGCCGGCTCAGTTCGCCTTGGCTCATGGCAACCACCGTCATCAGCGCAACTCCTGACCTCAGGAGTCGCATGCAAGCGACGATCCGGCGCCAACGCAAGGGTGACATCGCTAATTAGCGCAGGGGTGACATCTCTAAATGGTCCCAACAAAAATAAAATCTTGATAATATATATTATGTTAAATAATATCCGGCTTGGCCGTTATGGCAGGGTGTTTTAACACAGGCGCATGCCCAATCAGAACATCCCCCAGGCTGCCGATCTGTTTGGCGATATCGAGCCGACGCCAAAAGCCCGGCCGCGCGATCATCTGCCGGGGTTTCTGGTGGCGATCTTGGCGACGCTCGCAGCAGCCAGCCTTTCGGATCGTTATGGCGCGCCGCTGACATTGATGGCGCTGTTGATAGGGCTGGCAATGAATTTCATGTCTGCTGACCGCCGGCTGACTCCTGGGCTGACGCTGGCTTCGCGAGAATTGCTGCGCTGGGCAATCGTGCTGGTTGGCGCTCGCATTACCTTTGCCCAAATTGCGGCGTTGGGGCCCGAAGCGCTCGTGATGGTCGTCATCACGGTTGGAGTTACTATCGGCGCTGGCGTGTTGGCGGCGCGTGCCCTGGGGTATTCAGCAGCCTATGGCGTGTTGTCGGGCGGTGCGGTGGCGATCTGTGGCGGCTCAGCGGCAATGGCGCTATCGGCGACATTGGGCGAACGTCGGATCCGCCAGGCCGAACTGACTCTGGTCCTGGTCGGCATTTCGACGATGAGTTCGCTGGCCATGGTGCTGTATCCGGTCATCGCCCACGCGCTGCATTTCAGCGATGCCCAGGCCGGATATTTTTTGGGTGGATCAGTGCATGATGTGGCGCAGGCGCTTGGCGCAGGCTATGCCTACTCCCCTGCTGCCGGCGAAACCGCGACAATCGTAAAATTGGCGCGCGTCGCCCTGCTAGCCCCTGTACTCGGGATTATCGCGCTAATGTTTCCGGCCCAACTGGAAGTGACCGGTGGCGCCAAAAAGCCAGCGCTAGTGCCCTGGTTTGTCGTCGGGTTTTTTGCCGTCGCGGGTGTGAATTCTACCGGGATCATTCCGGTGCACGTCGCGGATTTCGCTGCGCGAACGTCAACCGCCATGCTGGCAGTCTCCGTGGCGGCAACGGCAATCCGTTCACCGCTGGCCGAAATCATGAAGACCGGGCCAAAACCGTTGCTAGCGGTGATGGCGGCGACATTTGCGGCGTTTGCGCTGGCGTTGGGCTATGCGGCGTTGCGGATTGGTTGAACGATCAGTGACGACGCGCCCAGAAATACAGACCGATGCCGGCGAGGAACAACGTCGCCAGAAATCCGCTGGCAAGCCCGACAGCGGCATGGGTGGCGGCCATCATGGCCATCAATCGCCGCCTTGTATCGGGGCGCCATGCTCCAACAGCCGCGCCAGCCCGCGCAGCACGAATGCGGCTATGGCGGTGCTGGCTGCGAGTATCAAAACCAAGCTGGCAATGCCGACCAGCGCCGACCGCCCCAGCATTTCGGTCCCGCTGAGCGCATTCAAAGCCGGCAGGAACAGGCCAACGGTCAACACGCTGGCGGTGATACTGCCGAAGATATTGGCCAATTGTTCCAACGCGCCAAAGGCAAAACGGCGGCGCGCCAATTGGCGGGGGGTTTCGCTGGTCATGGGCGGCCCTCAACATCGATCACCATGCCATCATAGCCAGGTTCGACGCCGTTGGGGAGTTCCTTGCTGAGCGATACATAATCCATGCTCTGGTCCATATGGGTCAGCACGGCATGTTTTGGTTGATAATGTTCAATCCAGCCAAGGGTTTGTGCCAGATGGCTGTGGGTGGGGTGCGGCGAGCGGCGCAGGGCATCGACGACCCACAGATCCAGCCCGGCAAGCGCCGCAGCGACACGGGAATCGAGCGCCTTTACGTCGGTGGAATAGGCAATCGCCCTGCCCGCGGTTTCAATGCGAAATCCAGTGGAATCGATATTGCCGTGGTTTTGCTGAAATGGCGTCACCACCATGTCGCCGATTTGAACCGCGCCATCCAGTGCAATCGCCTTGCAGGTTGGTGGATAAAACTCTGTGCCTTCAAACACATAATCAAATCGGCGTTTTAACACGCTCCAAGTGGCCGGCGAGGCGTAACATTCGACCCGTTTGTGCATCGCATAAAACACCTGGCGTAGATCATCGATGCCATGAGCATGATCGGCGTGATCATGGGTCAGGAAAACTGCATCGAGTTTTGCCACGCGCGCGCCAAGCAATTGTTCGCGCAAATCGGGCCCGGTATCGATCAAAAGGCGGGTATCACCATGTTCGACCAGCAACGACACGCGGCGGCGGCGATTCTTGGGATTTTTCGGGTCGCAATCACCCCAATCACCCGCGCCATCCGGACCGCCGATGCGCGGCACGCCGCTGGAGGTGCCGCAGCCAAGGATGGTGATTTTCATCGATCAGGCATTCTCTGGCCTTGCTTTGCCAAACAGCCGGTAGAAATTGGCGCTGGTTGATGCGGCAAGCGCTTCAAAGGCCTCGCCGCGCAGGCCAGCGACAAAGTGTGCGGTGTGGGCGACAAAGCCTGGCTCGCAGGTTTTACCGCGCATCGGGATTGGCGCCAGAAACGGTGCGTCGGTTTCCACAAGCAGGCGGTTGGCGGGGATTGTCACCGCGCTGGCCTGAAGATCACGGGCATTTTTGAAGGTGACAATCCCTGACAACGAAATGTAAAAACCCAGTGCAAGCGCATGATCTGCAAAGGCCTGGCTGGCGGTGAAGCAATGGATGACGCCGTGCAATGCCCCCTCCCCAGCCTCACTGAGCAAGGCCAGCGTATCGGCTTCGGCATCGCGGGTGTGGACGATCAGCGGCAGCCCGGTGGCGCGGGCGGCAAGGATATGGGCGCGAAAACTGGCGCGCTGGCGATCGCGATCGGATTTGTCATAGAAATAATCCAGGCCGGTTTCGCCGATGCCGATGACGCGGGCGTGGTTGCTGGCGTCAATCAAAGTTGCGGCGTCTGTATCGGGGTGCAAATCGGCTTCATGCGGGTGGATACCGACGGTGGCCCAGATGCCGGCTTCGGCATCGGCGAGGGTGATGACCTCATCCCACTCGCTGCGGCGAGTGGAGATGCTGAGGAAGCCGCCGACGCCAGCTTCGCGGGCGCGGGCCAATACGCCGGGCGTATCTTCGCGCAGGCCGGGGTAATTCAGGTGGCAATGACTATCGATAAGCATGCTGGCTGCCCTACAGGCTCTTGCCCATGCGAACCAGAGGCACTGGCACCGCACCATTTCTGTCCAGGATGTGTTCGATGGGGATGAACCCTGCGGCGGCATACAGCGGCACACCGGCCATGGTGGCCATCAGTTCGACGCGCGCAAAGCCAGCGGCGCGGACAGCGTCCTCACAAGCCTGCAGCACCGCCTTGCCGACGCCGCGCCGGGTGAAATCCGGGTTGGTGTACATGGCGCGCACCCGCGCTGGCTCGCGGGCGGGATCGAGCAGACGGGAGTCGCGGCCGGCGCTGTGATCGCCGCCATAAAGCGTGGCGCGGCGGCTCCAACCTCCGCTGCCGGCGAGCACACCATCAATCTCGGCGAGATAATAGCAGCCATCGGCAACGAGCTGGGTATCCAGCCCCATCATGGTCTTGCTGGCCTCGACCTCAGCAGCGGACAAGAAGGCTGTTTGCAGCTCGGCGATGGCGCGGGCCATCATCGCGCGCAGTGCCGGCAGATCATCGGCGGTGGCAAGGCGCAGAGTGAGCGTCATCCAGCGGGTGTCCAACGGGGAAAGACCCCCTGGGGTGGCGGAAGCTGGGTTCCGGGCGCAATAACGGCGTCCAACGCTCTGAATTGCCGCACATCCGCTGCCACGCCAAGTTGATCGAGAAGCAACCCGGATGCATGCGGCATGAATGGCTGCACCATCAGCACGATATGGCGCGTCGCATCCAGCGTGGCCTGCAATACACGGCCCATTGCTGCCGGATCGGTCTTTGCCAGCCCCCAGGGCGCTGCATCGGCAAAATAGCCATTGGCGGCGGCGACCATCGCCATGACCGCCTCAAGCGCCCGATGCAGTTGCAGGCCATTCATCGCGGCGAAATAGCTCTCGGTCAGTGCGCTCAAAGTCTGTTCGAGCGCTGCACCGCCCTTGGTGTGCCCGGCAGCCGGCATGATGCCGCCCAAATTCTTGGCGACCATCGACAGCGCGCGCTGCGCCAGATTGCCGATGCCATTGGCCAGATCGGCGTTGGTGCGCTCGATAATCGCTTCATCGCTGTAACTGCCATCATCACCAAAGGCGACATCGCGGAGCAGGAACCAGCGCAGCCGATCAACGCCGAACAGGCGCGCCATATCCGCCGGATCAACGACATTGCCGAGCGATTTTGACATTTTTTCGCCGCGGTTGAGCAGGAAGCCATGGCCAAAGACCTTTTTCGGCAGGGCCAGCTTCGCCGACATCAGGAATGCAGGCCAATAGATCGCATGAAACCGCACCACATCCTTGCCGATCACATGCAGGTCCGCCGGCCACCATTCGCCATCCAGGCCCCCCGCCCCGGTCAGGTAATTCGCCAACGCATCGACCCAGACATACATGACATGGCCGGGCGAACCGGGCACCGGCACGCCCCAATCAAAACTGGTCCTTGACATCGACAGATCTGAAAGTCCGCCGGCAACAAAGGCACGCATCTCATTGAGACGGCTGGGCGGTTCAACAAAATCAGGCTGGTTGACGTAAAGATCGAGCAATCGCTGTTGATAGGCCGAAAGCTTGAAAAACCAGCTTTCTTCGACCGTCCATTCCACCGGCGTGCCTTGCGGGGACAGCTTGATCGGCTGGCCATTCGCATCTTCGGCGGCAACCAGTTCGGCCTCGTCATAATAAGCTTCGTCGCGGACCGAATACCAGCCGGTGTAACGGCCGAGATACAGATCGCCATTTGCCGCCATCCGTTCCCACAATTGCTGGGCCAAGGCCTTGTGGTCTTCATCCGTTGTGCGAATGAAACGATCGAAACTGATGCCAAGCTGCCGATCGAGCGCCACGAACGGCGCAACCATCCCATCAACATAGGCCCGCGGCGCAATGCCGACATCACGCGCCGCCTGGGCGATTTTCAGGCCGTGCTCGTCAGTGCCGGTCAGCAATCGGACATCATAGCCGTCAAGTCGCTTGAACCGCGCAATCGCATCGGTTGCAATCGCTTCATAGGCATGCCCCATGTGCGGCTTGCCATTCGGATAGGCGATGGCGGTGGTGATGTAATATCGGTTGGTCATGTTGTGCCGAATGAGCGAGTTTTCTCTGTGGTGCAATAATTCAGTGCGGGTCAGCCAGCGCCGCCACCTTCATCGCCAGGTCAAACGCCACCGATTGCGCATCGAGCGACAGGGCCACCGCACTGCCGGCCAATGCGCTTGCCGCCTGCCAATCGCTGAGTGTCCGCGCTAGCGCCATGCCGGTGCGGGTGCGAGCGGCGCGGGCCAGCATGGCGGGAGCGAGTTCCAGGAACGCCTCATAGCGCGGTGTGTTGGCCTTGCCGGCAAGGCTGCGAGCCAACGCCATGGCCTTTGCCGGGGCGGCAGCGGCCGCGGTGCGGGACAGCGCGACCATCTGTTCCTCAAGCGCCGCAATGCCGGTTTCGGCAAAGCGCAAGGCCCGGCCCGGCGCGCCCTCGGCAATGCGGACCAGTGCGGCGCGGTCATCATCGTCAAGATCATTCTCGCCGGTGGCGAGTACCGCATCGACCTGAGTATCAGTCAACCGGCCAAAGCGCAGCGCCCGGCAGCGTGATCGGATTGTAGGCAGCAAGCGGCCGGGCGTGTGGCTGACCATGAAAAAGATGGTTTGCTGCGGCGGTTCCTCAAGATTTTTTAACAAGGCATTGGAAGATTGCGGATTCATTTCATCGGCGCTATCCACGATAACGACCCGCCAATCGGCAATTGCCGGCGTTTGGCGGAACAGCGGCTGCAGGGCGCGCACCTCATCGACGCGGATAACACTGCGCAGCTTGCCCCTGTCATCTTCAGTGCGGACCAGGCGGCGGAAATCCGGGTGGCTGCCGGCGTTGATCAGCGATTCCGCCGCACTGCCGGCGGCGGATTCGAAACCCCTGCCCTGCGGCATGCCGGCCAGCAACCAGATGGCGGCAGTTTCGGCAAACAGCGCCTTGCCCAGCCCTTGCGGCCCGGTCAGCAGCCAGGCGTGGTGCGGGTGGCCGCTGGCGAACGCCACCTTGAAAGCTTCAACCTGTTCGTCATGGCCGATCATGCCGCCAGCGCCATCTGGTCGGCGGGGAATGGCGCCGCTAGCGCCTCGGCCGGGGCACCGTCCAGCCAATGGCCATAATCGGACGGGTGCAGGATGACCGGCATCGCCTGTGGGTGGATCGGTGCGACAAGTGCGTTCGGTTCGCACGTCAGCATGGCAAAGACTCCGCCATTATCAGATTGTCGCCAGATGCCTGCAAAGGCAAAGACCGGTTGGGCCGGAACGGAAAACCAGCGGGCCCGTTTTTGCCCGGCGCTGCCTTCCCATTCACAAAAGCCTGTTGCGGGCACCAAGCAGCGCTGCGCCGGATTGGCAAGGGCGCTGCGCCAGAATGGGCTGAACAGGTTGCGGACGTTAGTCACTGGGCCGCTGGCCCCTGCTGGCGGCGGAAAGCCCCAACAGATCGGCTCGGTCACGCGTCGTGCACCGGCATGACGCACGATCCAGCCAAGGCGTTTGGGAAATACCTCGGGCGGTGGCAGGCGATCATGTTCCCCCAACGGTTCGGCACCCATGGCAATCAAGATCGCGTGCGTATCGGCGGCAAGGCGGTAGCGGTTGCACATAATTGCAGCCTAGCTCGCCGTCCGCGAATAAACAGGCAACTGGCCCCGGTTCATCGCAGGACGATCTCAGCTATCGCCATTGCCAGCGAACCAACTGGCAGTGTGGCATCAAAGCGTCGGCAACGATCCGGCTCATGACCGGCGAGCGCCCGGAAAAATGCGGCAATACGATCGTGAAAGGCCGCATCATGCGCCTCAAACCGCCCCTCTGTATCGCCGCGCGCATTGGTTCTGGCTTCGGCCCTTGCCAGGCCCTGCCCCGGCAGCACATCGAGCACTATCGTCAGATCCGGCCATAAATTGCCCGTCGCCATGCTGTGCAATGCACAAAGGTCGGTATCGGCCAGCCCCTTGCCTGCCCCCTGATAGGCCCGGGTGGAATCGACATAGCGATCGCAAATCACCAATGCGCCGCGTGCCAATGCCGGGCGAATGACGCGCGCCACATGATCGGCGCGGGCGGCATTGACCAGGCACGCCTCACCCCAGGCCGTCCAGCGATCAGGATCGCCGGTGACCAGCAGTGACCGGATCGATTCGGCCCCCGGCGTGCCTCCGGGTTCGCGTGTTAAAACAACATTATGGCCGCATGACTTCAGATAGTCAGCGAGCAATTTGGCCTGTGTTGACTTGCCGCTGCCTTCGCCGCCTTCAAAGCTGATGAAGCGGGCCGACATCCTAGTGGAAGAACGACGTCAGCCAGATCCAGAACTGGCCAAAGATGCCGGCCTTTGCCACCGGCGCCTGAGCGACGAGCGGCAGCCGTGTATCGGGCAGGCCGGGGACCGAAATGATCAGGTCGGCAACCTTTTGGCCCTTGATGATCGGCGCGGTCAGCCCGGCAACCGGCACGACGCGCTGTTTGCGCTGCGCCGCAAAACCGCGTGGGATGGTGACGAACAAATCCCGCGGCGCCATCGCCATGATTTCACGTTCGGCGCCGGCAGCAACCGGCACGGTCTGCACCGGCTGCCCGGATTTCAGCACCGCGACCGATTGAAACGCCGCAAACCCCCAGTTCATGAAATCCACTGACGCGCCAATGCGTTCGTTGAACGACGATAGCCCGGCGACGACCATCACCAACCGCCGTCCATTCTGGATCGCCGAGCCGGTAAAACCGTAGCCAGCTTCATCGGTGTGCCCGGTTTTCAGGCCATCGGCACCGGTAACGCGGCCAAGCAGCGGATTGCGATTGGGCTGGGTGATGTCATCGCCCTTGCCAAGCGTCTTGCCCCAGGTGAATTTTTCGGTGGCGTAGAATTGTTTATACAGATCGGGAAAATCGCGAATCGTCGCCTCGGCGATAGTCGCCAGATCATGCGCCGTCACAAATTCATTCGGATCGGGCCAGCCATTGGTGTTGGCGAAATGCGATTTCTTCAGGCCGATTTTCTGGGCGGCGCGGTTCATCAATGCGACGTAGTTTGCTTCGGTTCCGCCCAGCCCCTCGGCGAGCACCACGCAGGCATCATTGCCCGACAGCGTGACGATACCGTGCAGCAGATTTTCAACGCTGACCTGTTCGTTGACCGACAGGAACATCGTCGAACCTTGCGAATGCCATTTCGTCCAGGTTTCTGGCCGCACCATGACCTTTTGATCAAGCTTTGCCTCACCATTCTTAATCATCTGGAACGCGACATAGACCGACATCATCTTGCCCATCGATGCCGGCGGCATCGGCATGTCGGCACCCTTTGCATAAAGCACCGCGCCGTTCGACAGATCCTTCATATAGGCATAGGTCGCCGGCGTATTGAAGGTTGGCATCTGGGCAAATGCCGGTGCAGCGGCGGAAACAAGCAGAGCAAAAAGGGCGGAACGCATCAGGGGAAACACTTTCTAGGGTTTGGTTGGCGCAGGCACCAGTCGCGCATCGCTGTAACCGGCGGCGCGCAGCTTTGCCAGCGTGCTATTCGCCGGATCGGCATCGGCATAAGGGCCCAACCGGATGCGGGTGAGGCCGGCGGCGGTGGTTTCGGTGACGACGCTGCCAAAACTGGCCAAATAGCCGCTGAGCCAGGCGATCCGGCCAGGATCGGCGAGTGCCGCCACCTGGATGAACTGGATCGTGCCGGCCGGCGGTGGCGGCGCAGCAGCGATCACCGGTGGCGGCGGCGGCGGCAGTGCAGCGGCATCCGGGAACACCCGCCGCACCCGCACATGCGCCGTGCCCGGCCGATCGACGGCCAGCAATTGTGCGGCCTTGCGCGACAAATCGATGATCCGCCCGGCAACGAATGGCCCACGATCGTTGATCCGCACGACCAGCTTGCGGCCATTGTCGCGGTTTTCGACCTCCACCCAACTGGGCAGCGGCAATGTCTTGTGTGCGGCGGTCAGGCCGTCCTGATCATAGCGTTCGCCATTTGCGGTGCTGAGCGCGTGAAAGCCGGGGCCATACCAGCTTGCAATGCCGGTTTGATCATAGGTGCGATCATCGGCGGGGTAATAGGTGACGCCATAGACCTGATAGGGCTTGCCGATCTTTGGCGCCAAAGCCATGCCGCGCGGCGGCGGTGCACGATGGGTCGCACAGCCGGCCAGCGCAAGCACCAGCGCCAGTTCAGCGAATCGCCGGCGCAACCGCATCGCCCAGCAGCGCCACCGACAGCGCGTAAAAATTGGAGCAATTATAGTCCATGATGGCACGATAGTTTCGCGTGGTCAGAAAGGCCCCCTGCCCTGGGCCATCCGGTTCCACCAGTGTCATCGGCACAGTGTCACCGGGCCAGGCGCCATTGATGGCTGCAAAGCCGCGCGCCCGCCATGTGGACGCCGGCAGGGCGATGCTGTGGCGTGACAGCGGCTTTATGCATTGCGTTGGCGCGACCGGATTGGCGACACTGCCGCGATCAAATTCCGGCGGGACAATCGTGCGAAACCCCCAGCCGATTCCCGCTTGCCAGCCCGCATCCGCCAGATAGCGACCGATGGAGGCAAAGGTATCGGGCACGCTGGTCCAGATATCGACGCGGCCATCACCATCGCCATCGGCACCATGCGCGATGTAACTGGATGGCAGGAATTGCGCCTGGCCAAAGGCGCCGGCCCAACTGCCGCGCATCAAGCTGCGATCGGCGCGGCCTTCGCCAACCATCCGCACCGCGGCATCCAGTTCGCGGGTAAACAGCGCCTCCCGCCGGCCATCATAGGCGAGGGTTGCCAGCACCGAAGGCAAATCAAAATCACCGGTGACGCGGCCATAGCTGGTTTCCATGCCCCAGATGGCTATGATGATTTCGGGTGCGACACCCGATTTGGCGGCGGCGGCGGTCAACGCGCCGCGATTGGCGTTGACGCCGGCCTGGCCGCCATCGATGCGCGCCTGGGTCAGCTGGCGGGAAAGGTAATCGGCAAAAATGTTGCGTTTGCCCGAATCATCGGGTTGGGCGCGGTCAAGCTGAACGGCGCGGGCCGAATAGCTGACATTGGCCAGCCCGGCATCCAGCCATTCGCGCTTTAGCCCGCGCGTTTCGGCGGCAGTGCGATAATTGGTCAGCCAGATGCGAAATCCCAGCGCCTGATCGGCTTCATCGGCATGGGCCGGGATAGCGAGCACGAGGGCAAGGAGGAGAAAACACTTACGCATATCGGCGTTGTGACACAGGCGGCGGCGGAATCGAAAGCCCAATTTGCGGTTGCCGCTTGGCGATTTCGGCTGGTGGCAGCGTGTTTCGGGGCGTTTCGGGAGAATTCGGGAGCGGTTTTGCGGCGATTCTGGCTGATTGCCTTGGGTTCGCCCAGTCTGGAAAGTGTGCCCCGGGAGGCAAAACACTAACTTTCCGATTTGCACATCCCTGGCGCGCGGCAGCGGCAACCATGCCGCAATTCGGCCGTGTAGGACAGGGCGGGCACTTGCCCTGAGCCGCTGCACAGGGCAAAGCGAGCGCGCAAGGAAGAGTGTCCGAGTGGTTTAAGGAACCGGTCTTGAAAACCGGCGAGGGTGAAAGCTCTCCGTGGGTTCGAATCCCACCTCTTCCTCCATAGCG
>JBBRPI010000008.1:0-123262 GCA_038228305.1 Sphingomonadales bacterium
AAAGGCTGCCGGCCGCAGCGGGCGCCTCGTCGAGAAGCTGCTGCGCTACGATCTCATCGTCATCGACGAACTCGGCTATTTGCCGTTCAGCCAATCAGGCGGACAGTTGCTGTTCCACCTGATCAGCAAGCTTTATGAAAACACCTCGCTGCTGATCACCACCAACCTCGCGTTCGCCGACTGGCCCCAGGTCTTTGGCGACGCCAAGATGACAACCGCCATGCTCGATCGTCTGACCCATCATTGTGACTTCATCGAGACCGGCAACGACTCCTGGCGCTTCAAGAACCGCAGCTAACCCCGCGGCCAACAGGGAAAAGAATTTGCTGCTGGAGAGGCTGAAACTCCGGTCGGGCTACGCCCTCCCTACGTTCCAGCCCCTCCAGCAGCGCCATTCCCATAACCACACCAAAACCCTTCGAACCATGCCATACCGACGCCGTCAGGGGGTCGAAATTGGACGCGAAAAGGGGGTCGTGTTTGGATGCGATTTGACACGCCACGTCCAACGATTCCTCGCCACCCACGATCAAATCACCAACGTCTTTTCCCGCCAGCCCCTCGCCACCGCAACCGAGCGCCGTTCTGCCCGCACCCAGGCATTCACGCACTGGGCCGACGTGACCGGCGTCGCAATGGCCGTATAATCGCGACCAGTCAGAACATCGCGCCTCTCCGCGCGACCAAGCGCAACAAGTTGACGGTGCCCTGTCTTGCTTCAATCGGTACAAGCAAATGCCGAGGCGGACTTACGATGCGAATGGCATGAACATCATGCCGATGTTCGTTGTCGTGCGCCTCCGACCGCCCAAAGCCATGTGCGAAATGGGCACGGCAGTGGGGACACATAGCGAATATCCCAAAAAAATCTAATGATTTCAAGGAGAATTGGCGGAGTCGGAGGGATTCGAACCCTCGGATCCGGTTACCCAGATCGGCAGTTTAGCAAACTACTGGTTTCAGCCGCTCACCCACGACTCCGCGTGAATGGCGCGTATAACCAGGCTGTGGTCGGCTTGGCAACCATTTGTGTCGTTTTGCCAATTCCAAGCCGGCACTTCTTTGTCTAGCGTGGTCAGCGTGTCTGTATCGCCCCTGATTGTTGAAGCCCTGGCCTGTCGGCGCGGCGATCGCCTGTTGTTTGACGGCGTATCGTTTCGCGTCGATCCGGGCGGGGCGCTGTATCTCGAGGGGCCCAACGGCAGCGGCAAATCCAGCCTGTTGCGACTGCTCGCCGGCCTGCTGGCGCCTGCCGACGGCGCGATCAGCGGCGGCGGGGCGCGCGGCTTTCTGGGCCATGATTGGGCGCTGAAGGCGCGAATGCGGCTGGGCGATGAACTGGCCTATTGGGCGCGGCTGGATGGGGGCATGACGCGGTTGCCGGCAGCGATGGCGGCGGTGGCGGTGGATGGGCTGGCCGATGTGCCGTGCCGTCATTTGTCCAGCGGGCAACGCCGGCGAGCCGGGCTGGCGCGGGTCATCGCCAGCGGTGCACCCTTGTGGTTGCTCGATGAACCTGCGGCGGGCCTGGATACGGCTTCGGTTGCCCTGCTGGCTGCGGCGATGGCGGCGCACCGGGCGGAGGGTGGCATGGTGATTGCTGCGGTGCATGGCGATATTGGCCTGGCCGGCGCGGCACGTCTGCGGCTCGCCTGATGTTCCTGTTGTTGGTTCGCCGCGATCTGACACTGCTGGCCCGGTCACCGGCGCTGTGGATGCCGGTGCTGTTTTTCGTGCTGGTCGCGGCGCTGTTTCCGTTTGCAGTTGGCCCCGATGCGCGGCTGCTGGCGCGAATCGCCCCTGGCGTTGTCTGGGTGGCGGCGCTGCTGGCGGCGCTGCTGCCAGTCGATACGCTGATCGCGCCGGATCTTGAGGATGGCACTATCGATCAACTCGCCGCCCGTGGCATCGCCATGGAACTGGTGATGGCGGCGCGGATATTGGCGCATTGGCTGGGGTTTGCGTTGCCGCTGCTCGCCGCATTGCCGATTGCGGCGGTGCTGGTCGGCATGGAGTCGACCACCGGCTGGCAGTTGGCGCTGGCATTGCTGCTCGGCACGCCGGCGCTTGCAGCGCTGGCCGTCGTTGCGGCCGCGCTGACGGCTGGGCTGCGTGGTGGCGGGGCGCTCGCCGGGCTGATCATCCTGCCACTGGCGCTGCCCGTGCTGATTTTTGGTGTCGGCGTCGGTGCGCCTGGCGCGTTGAAGCTGTTGGCAGCGGCCAGTCTGATCTTGCTGGCGATCGGCCCGTTTGCAGCGGCAGCAGCGCTTCGGCAGGATTAAAGCATCGTGCCGCTGTGCGAAAGTCGGGTCCAGCCAGCATGACGGTGATGCTTCAATCAAACTGAAATCGAGTCTAGGTGTTTGGTCCCGGGCAAACACCTAGGGTGCCGGTTTACCGTATCCATCCGGCAAAAGTGATTGTTCTGATAAAGAGGGCCAACTGCCGATCCGTGTGTGGCCCGCCAGGGCGGCATGGTGATGTGTGCCGCCAAGGTATCACATTGTCAGGGCGCGAATGGCTGACACTGCCGCCTTGGCGCGGCGGCCAACCTCGGCCGCGCTCATGCCGGGGCGGTAGAGATCGCTGCCGAGCCCGAACCCGCGCGCGCCGGCCGCCCACCAATCCGCCATCTGGGCCGGCCCGACCCCACCGACCGGCACCAGCACCACCTCGTGCGGCAGCACAGAAGCAAGCGCCTTCAGATGACCGGCGCCATAGGTCGCGGCGGGGAACAGCTTTAGGGTACGGGCGCCGGCGGCGACCGCGGCGAATGCGTCTGTTGCGGTCGCAACGCCCGGTAATGGCACCGCGCCATGATCGAGCGCCCGGCGAATCACTGCGGGGTCGGTGTTGGGCGACACAATGATGGTGCCCCCAGCGGCAACCACCGCGTCGACCTGCGGGGTTTCGACCACAGTGCCTGCCCCAAACACCATCTTTCCGCGCATCGCCTGCAATCGCGCAATGCTGTCGAGCGGTGCTGGTGAATTCAGCGGTACTTCGACAATCAGGATCCCTGCGTCATGCACAGCGGTTGCGATATCAAGGACTTCATCGGGCGTGACGCCGCGTATTATCGCGACCAGCGGCATGCTGGCAAAGGCGTTGGCGAACGTCAGCATTGCGATATTGCTCCTCGATAAAGTGCCGCCATTCCAGCGAGGACGGCTTCTTCCCCGTCAAAGACCTGGGTAGCGTAGCCGCGTCGCGCGATGGCGCGATGGTAGCGTGCGCACAACCCCAGATCGCCAATGATCGACACTTGCGCCTTGGCACCGATTCCCAGCAACCCCGGCATCGCCGCCACTTCAGCCCCGATCAACAAGCCTGAGAGGTAGGATTCAACGCTTTCCGGTGCCATTTCGCCACCCACGACGCGCGAGCGCGCGGTGAACAATCGCGATGCCAGTGCGCCGCCATCGCCGGATGCCTGCAGCCCTTCCTCGAATGCGTGGTCGTCATCAATGGCTTTGGCAACACGCAGCGCGCTGTGGGTGCGCAGCAGCGCGAACAGTTCGCCCGTCATCGCCGTCACAAAGCTTTCAACCCGGCCATCGACCAGCCGGGCCCATTTGGCATGGGTGCCAGGATGGCAGATCAGCTGCTCACCGCGTTGCCGTGCCGGGTCGCCTGCCGCCCAGCCGAAAATATGGGTTTCTTCGCCGCGCATGACGTCAGGCCCGGCACCATCCGGCCGATCGGTCCGCAGCCCCGGGACGATCCACACCGGTGCACCCGGAATATCGATCCGCTGGAGCGCGCCTTGCAGGGCGCCGAATGTTGCGGGGCAATCCAGATAGGGAATCGCCTGCCAGCCAAGGTTCGATCCAATCATGCCGCAAAGCACGGCGGGAAGCCGTTCGGCAGCCATGGCCGGGCGCACCTGATCATGGAAACGGCGCGCGGCCTCACCGGGCGCAAGGCTGGCGACACCAAGCGGAAAATCGCGCCGGGACACGATGCTTCCATCGGGATCGGCGACCCAGGCACGCAGGTTTGTCGTGCCCCAATCCAGTGCGAGAAAGGCGCCCGCCATCAGGCATTCCCTCGCGATAGGTGGGACCGGAAGACTGGCCATCGCATGTGATGGCACAGTCCGAAAAACCCGGCAGGGAAGTTTTGAACACAAGCAATCGTTGCAAACTGCATTTTACCAGCCCCTGAAATGGCATTGATTGTCGATTGGCCCGAAGCCTTTGCGCTGCTGCGTTGCCTTGGCCTTGCCCTGTAAAGCAAGCGCTTGCACAGCGGATACTGACGTTATTCCGGTTTGGCCCAGATCAAATGGGCATCGATGCGCAGTTTGAGCACCGCACGGACGGCTGCAGCGCGGGCGGCAAGCTCGGCGCGATTGGCCTCCAGCGATTGCCGTTCGGCATACAACAGCGTGGCGAGGTCGGTCGCCCCGAGCATGCGGCCCTTGCGCAGGCGCGCGACCGCGGTCCGGCTGCTGTCGGCGGCGGTGGCCGCTGCCAGCCATGCGGCGACGCCGGAATCGGCGGTGGCCAGGTCCATGTCGGCCGTCGCCTGGATGTCACGCCGGGTCGCAGCAAGCCGGGCATCGGCGGCGGTGCGGTCAGCGATGGCCTGGTCGGCGACCGCCCGGCGGTGGTCGCCGCCCAGCGGCATCGATGCAACGACACCAATACCGGTTTCGGCGCCGCCGCGCTCGCTAAAGGCGCGGACGCCGATTGATGGGTCGGCGAAACGATCGCGCTTTGCCCGTTCGGCGACGGTCGCCAGCCGGGCTGCTTCCAGCTCGGCGGCGCGGATTTCATGGCTGCGTGCGAGGACGAAATCGCGCCATTGCGCCAGCCCTTCCGGCGGCAGCAGCGGCGCTGCGATGGCCGGCGCGATGGCCGGCAACGGCAGTGACGGAAATTGCGCCGCTATCCGTGCCCGTGCCGCTGCGGCGCGGCCGCGTGCCGCGGCCGCCAGCGCCAGCGCATTGTCGCGTGCGGCGCGTGCCTGATCGGCATCGAGCGGCGCGGCATCACGCAGGCTGACCTGGCGAGTAACGGCCGCCAACGAGGTATTGAACGACGCGGTCGCGGCAATATCCACACGGGCATCGGCATCGGCAAGCAGCCAGTCATACCACAAGGTCGCCAACAGCAGCGCCGCCTGGTGGCGGGCGTCTTCTAGCAGATTTTGCGCCACTTCAATGCCCAGCGCACCGGCCTTGCGATCCAGCGCCGCCTTGCCTGGCAGGCGCACACCGCGACTCAATGTTGTGTCGAATTCGTTGAAGCCGCCCACACGATCCACTGATCGGCGGATATAGGTGCTGGTGATGGTGAATTCATGCGGGCCGATGCCAAGCGCGCGCGCCTGGGCATTCGCCGCCTGCAGCCGGGCTGCTGCCTCGGTAACGATTGGCGCACCGTCGAGTGCTGCATCGACAAGCTCGATGGGGATCGGGCCGCCGTCAGGCTCCACCGCCAAAGCCGGGCTGCCGCCAATAAGCAGGGCGAGGACGAGCGTGCGGATCATGCCTGGCCCCTGTGGTCGGTGCGTGTTTCGCCATAGCGTTCGTAAAGCAGCGGCAGCAGGATCAGCGTCAGCAGGGTGGAGGTGAGCAGCCCGCCGATGACAACAATCGCCAATGGCTGCTGAATCTCGCTGCCCGGCCCGGTGGCGAACAGCAGCGGCACCAGCCCAAAGGCGGTGATGCTCGCGGTCATCAGCACCGGCCGCAGCCGCCGTGCCGCACCCTGCCGCACCGCCTGGTCGATCGGCAGGTCATCAGCGCGCAACTCGCGGAAATGCGAGACCAGCACCAGGCCGTTGAGCACTGCGATCCCGAGCAGTGCGATGAACCCCACCGATGCTGGCACCGACAGATAGGCGCCGGCGATCCACAAAGCGACGATGCCGCCAACCATGGCGAAAGGAATGTTGGCCAGGATCAGCAGGGCCGCGCGCAGCGACCGCAAGGTCAGCAGGAGCACGCCAAAAATCAGCAGGAGTGCGATGGGCACGACGATTGACAGCCGCGCCGCAGCGCGTTGCTGGTTTTCGAACTGCCCACCCCAGACAAGGGTGTAACCGCGCGGCAGCCTGACCTTGGCGGCGACGGCGGCCTGAGCATCCTCGACATAGCCCACAAGGTCACGACCCGCGACAAAGGCCTGGACCAGGGCAAATCGTGACCCGTTTTCATGCTCGATCTTGACCGGGCCATCAACGCGGGCGATGCGCGCCAGATCGCTGATCCGTGCCAACTGGCCATCGGCGGTTCGCATCGGCATGTCGGCAAATGCGGCGGCATCGCTGCGAACCGCCGGGTCGCCGCGGATCAGGATGGGAACGCGGCGGCCGGATTCGATGACGACGCCGGCGCGCATGCCTTCGACCTGCATGCGCAACGCATCCTCGAACTGGTCCGTTGACAAGCCAGCGCGCCCGGCCGCCATGCGATCAATGCCGAGTTGCAGATAGGCAACGCGATCATTGGCCAGCGTCATCACATCGGTGGCACCCCGCACGCCGCGCAGCGTGGTTTCCACCTCGCCGGCCAGGCGATTGACGGTTTTGAGGTCTGGCCCAAAGATCTTCACCGCCAGATCACCGCGGCTGCCGGTCAGCATTTCCGAGACGCGCATTTCAATCGGCTGGGTGAATGATGGCGTGACGCCGGGCAGGCTGGCCATCACCTTGCGAATTTCCGCCGTCACCCAGGCCTTGTCGGATTTGCGCCATTCGGTGCGCGGTTTCAGCGTCAGAAACGCATCGGTTTCGTTCAGCCCCATCGGATCGAGCCCGATCTCGTCCGATCCTGATCGTGACACCATGCCGGTCACTTCCGGCACCTGCGCCAGCACGGCACGCTGGATGGCAAGATCAACGGCGATGCTGCGATCCAGCCCGATCGACGGCAATTTGGTCGTCTGCATGATCAGCGACCCTTCATCCATCACCGGCATAAAGGTCTTGCCCACCGCGCCATAGGTGATGACAGCCAGCACCAGCGATGCGGCGGCGATGCCATAGACGATGGCGCGGTGGTGGAAGGCGCTGTCGAGCAGCCGTGCATAGAGCGGCGACAGTTTCCGCATGATCCACGGCTCGCCGTGCTGACCATGCTTCAGACCCAGTGCAGCAAGCACCGGCACCAGGGTCAACGCCAGCATCAGCGAAGCACCCAGTGCAAAAACGATGGTCAGCGCGACGGGGGCGAATAATTTGCCCTCAAGACCCTGCAGCGACAACAGCGGCATGAACACCAGCGCGATGATGGTGATACCAGCCGTGACCGGCACGATGACTTCGCTGGTCGCAGCGAGTAAACGGGTGCCGGGGGTTTCGCCCAGGCTGTCTGGCTGGCTTAGCCGTTCAACCGCGTTTTCGATGACCACGACGGCGCCGTCAACCAGCATGCCGATGGCGATGGCCAGGCCGCCAAGGCTCATCAGATTGGCGGTGAGGCCGAAGGTTCGCATCAAGATGAAGGTGATCAGCGCCGCCATCGGCAGGGTGACGGCAACGATCAGCGCGGCGCGGATGTTGCCCAGGAAAATGAACAGCAGCACCACAACCAGAACGGTGGCTTCAAGCAGCGCATCCTCGACGGTACCAACGGCATTGCCAATCAGGTCGGCACGATCATAAAAAACGCGGAGCGTGGTGCCGGACGGCAGTGCCGGTTGCAGTTCAGCAAGCTTTTCGCGCACCGATGCGACAACCTTTGAGGCATCGGCGCCGCGCATCGAAATGACAATGCCTTCAACGGCTTCGCCCTTGCCGTTCCTGCTGACGGCGCCATAGCGGGTCAGGCTGCCCGTCGAAACGACGGCAACGTCGCCCAGCCGAACAACGCCGCCGGCGCGATTGGCAACCACCTGCGCCCGCAAATCATCAACGGTCTGGACGGCGCCGACGACGCGGACGATCAGCGCCTCCTCACCCTCGGCCAGCCGTCCGGCACCATCGTTGCGGTTGCCCGCCATGATCGCGGCCCGCAGATCGGCAACCGTCAGCCCTGCCGCCGTCAACGCCACCGGATCGGGGCGGACATCGAAGGTGGCGGCATGGCCGCCCAGCGAATTGACATCGGCAACGCCGGCCAACGTGCGCAGCGCCGGGCGGATCGTCCAATCGAGCAAGGTGCGTTTGGCGGTGAGATCAAGCGGTCCTTCGATGGTGAACATCAGCACGTCCGACAGCGGTGTCGATACCGGCGCCAGCCCACCTTCGACAAGCGCGGGCATCTGGTCACGCACGCCCGCCAGCCGTTCGGCAACCTGCTGCCGCGCCCAATAAATGTCGGTGCCGTCCTTGAAATCGATGGTGATGTCAGCGACGGCATATTTGGCGACCGATCGCAGCATGACCTTGTCGGGAATACCCAGCATTTCGGTTTCAATGGGGGTGATAACGCGGGTTTCGACTTCCTCTGGTGTCATCCCCGGCGCCTTCAGGATAACCTTGACCTGGGTTGGCGCGATATCGGGAAACGCATCGATCGGCAGCGTTGAAAACGCCCAAAAACCAACACCGGCCACCAGCACCGCCAGGCCGATGACGAACAGACGCGCGCCAAGCGCGGCAGCAACAAGACGGCGCAACATGGCGTCAGTTCCCCGCCGCAGCGGCGAGGCCCATGGCCTTTAGTTCGCTGACGCCGGAGACGGCAACACGCGCGCCGCTGGGGATTCCGGTAACAACGGCATTGGCGCCGCCGGCCGACACCAGGCTAACCGGCCGCATGGCAAAGCCGCTCGCAATTTCGACAAACACGATCATGCGGCCGCCGATGCGGGCGACGGCGGTTGCCGGCACCGTCACGCCGCCGGCAACCGACCGTCCCAGCAGCCCGATGCTGATCGAACGGCCGGCGACCAGCCCGGGTGCCGCCGGCACGCTGGCCTTCAGCAGCGCCGACCGCGTCTGCGGATCGATGGTGACGCCAATCGATGTCACCGTACCGATGATACCCCCCGGCAATGTGATGCCGTCGCCGATGCGGACCTGCCCGACAAAGCGTTCCGGCAGTTGCGCCTCCACCGCATAGCGGCGCGCAGCGTCGATGACGAACGGCGCCGCCATGCCATCGATGGCGCCGCCGATCTGGGCGTTGGCGCTGCTGACACGCCCGGCGATCGGCGCGCGCAGGGTATAGATGCCGCTGGCGGCATCGGCATGGGCGAGCGACAGCAGCCGCGACCGCGACGACACATCGGCATCGGCCTCATGCAGGGCAGCCCGGGCTTCCTCGGCGCGGGCGCCAGCGGCAATACCTTCCTTTACCAATTGTTCAGTGCGGGCGGCGGCCGATCGGGCAACGCCGCGGCGCGCCTGTGCGCGCGACAGCTCGGACCCCATTTCCAGCACTTCGCGGCTGAAAACTGTCGCCAGCGCCTCACCTTGCCGTACCGCCTGGCCAGGCACGGCAAAGCTTTGACGGATGACACCGGCAAAGGGTGCAGAGACCGCCACCCGGGCGCCAGGTGGCGGGGCAATCACCGCCGGCAGCGTGGCGATCGGTGTTGCCCCCGCCGGCTGGGCAACGAATATGCGAATACCCAGTTGCTGACGCTGCACAGCACTGACGGTCAAGATCCGGTCGGCCGCTGCGGCAGGTGTCGCCATGGTCAGCATTAGCGCGAACAGAAAACGGGTGTTCTGGGTGGAGGTCATGATCCCGTTATCGTTTACAAAGCTGACAACAGTCTGACAAATGCGCGCACGGGATGCGACAAATGGACCAAAACAGCTTCGATCTGTCAGCTCTGCCGCAGTTTGGCGGGTGCCGACCCGCAGCGGATGTTCCGGACGCAGACCGCAAATGACCGCTGGCGCGGACAGGCCATCGCAGACATCACCGACGGAGCGGAATTGCTTGTCGGCGTTCTGGTCAACGCAACATTGCCCCCCAAAGCTTTACGGCGTTTGGGCTATCGTGTCAGCTTCTTGTAGGTCAGCGCGTGTGGCCGGTCCGCTGCATCGCCCAGGCGGCGGCGCTTGTCTTCCTCATAGGCTTCGAAATTGCCTTCGAACCATTCGACATGGCTGTCGCCTTCAAAGGCGAGGATGTGCGTTGCCAGGCGATCGAGAAAAAATCGGTCATGGCTGATGACAACCGCGCATCCGGCGAAGGATTCCAATGCCTCCTCCAGCGCGCGCAGGGTTTCGACGTCGAGATCGTTGGTCGGTTCATCGAGCAGCAGCACGTTGCCGCCGCGCACCAGCATCTTGGCCATATGGACGCGATTGCGCTCACCGCCCGATAACTGGCCAACCTTTTTCTGCTGGTCGGCGCCCTTGAAATTGAACGCCCCGACATAGGCGCGCGTCAGCACTTCGTTCTTGCCGAAATAGAATTTTTCATTGCCCTGGGAGATTTCCTCCCAGACGTTTTTGCTGCCTTCCAGTGCATCGCGGGATTGGTCGACATAGGCCAGCTTGACGGTGTCGCCGATACGAATGCTGCCGCTATCAGGGGTCTCCTGGCCGGTAATCATGCGAAACAGCGTCGTCTTGCCGGCGCCATTTGGGCCAATGATACCAACAATGCCGCCAGGCGGCAGGCTGAAGCTGAGATTTTCGAACAGCAGTTTGTCGCCATAGGATTTGGTGACGTTGTTGGCCTCGATAACCGTATTGCCCAGGCGCTCGGGGATCTGGATGAGGATCTGCGCCGTGCCCAGCCGGCGATTGGCCTGTTTTTCGACCAGTTCATCAAAGGCCTTGATGCGAGCCTTTGATTTGGTCTGCCGCGCCTTTGCCGATGAACGGATCCATTGCAATTCGTCGGTAATGGCCTTTTGGCGGCTTTTGTCCTCGCGTTCTTCCTGATCCATGCGCTTGGCCTTGGCTTCCAGCCAATCGGAATAATTGCCTTCAAACGGAATCGCCTGGCCGCGATCCAGTTCCAGCACCCATTTGACGACGTTATCGAGGAAGTAGCGATCATGGGTGACCATGATGGCCATCCCCTTATAGTCCTTCAGATGGTTTTCCAGCCATTGAACGCTTTCGGCATCCAGGTGGTTGGTCGGTTCATCGAGCAGCAGGATGTCGGGCTTTTCGAGCAACAGCTTGCACAACGCAACGCGGCGTTTCTCGCCGCCCGACAGGCTGGCCACACCCGAATCGCCCGGCGGGCAGCGCAGCGCGTCCATGGCGATTTCCAGCTGGTTATCCAGCGTCCAGCCGTCCACCGCATCAATCTGTTCCTGCAAAGTGCCCATTTCCTCGAGCAGCTTTTCGAAATCAGTATCGTCCCTGGGGTCGGCCATTTCAGCCGAAATGGCGTTATAGCGCGTCATCATGTCGGCAACCGGGCGCACGCCATCCATGACATTGCCGCGCACGTCCTTGGTTGGATCAAGCTGCGGTTCCTGCGCCAGATAGCCGACGGTGATGCCTTCGCCGGCCCAGGCTTCGCCGACGAATTCCTTGTCGATGCCGGCGATGACCTTCATCAGCGTCGATTTGCCGGCGCCGTTCGGGCCAATGATCGCGATCTTGGCGCCCGGCAGGAAACTCAGCGTGATGTCCTTGAAGGCCGGCTTTGCGGCACCGGGATAGGTCTTGGTCAGACCCTTCATCACATAGGCGTATTGATAGGCCACGGAGGTTTTGGCTTTCGGGAATCGAGGGGGCTGTATGCGTGGCAGCCGTCTAGCAGGGGCAGCGGGGGAGTTCAAATCCGCAAAGGCTTGCGATGCGCGGCGGGTTGGTTATGCCATGGCGGAACCTCTCATCCCAAGGAACCCCGATGCGCACCCCTGCCCTGTTGCTGGCCCTTACCCTCGCTGCCCCCGCACCGGCCGCGCCATCGCGGCTGGAACAGGCAGCAGCGGTGCGGGACAGCGCGCTGGCGGCATCGGAAGCCCTGCCGATGCTGACCGACCTGACCACAACTGTCGGCCAACGGCTGGCGGCGACCCCGGCCGAGGCGCGCGGCCGCGACTGGGCGGTAAAGGCGATGAAAGCCGCAGGACTGGTCAATATCAAGGTGGAAGCCTTTCCGATGCCGCGCTGGGAACGCGGCACCGAAAGCGCCGAAATCATCGGCACCGGGCAGAAACTGGCCATCGCCGCATTGGGCACCAGCGGCGCCACACCGGCGGAGGGCATCATCGCAGAGGTGGTATATTTCGCCGATTACAAGGCACTGGAGGAGGCAGCCCCCGGCAGCCTGGCCGGCAAGATCGCCTTTATCGATCACCGGATGATGCGCGCCCAGGACGGATCAAGCTATGGCACCAATGGCGTCGTGCGACGTGCCGGCCCGGCGCTGGCGGCGCAAAAGGGCGCGGTGGCGACGATGATCCGGTCATTGGGCACCGATTACCACCGCAACCCGCACACCGGCGCGACGAGTTTCCCCGCTGGCCAGGCCCCGACGCCGGCCGTTGCACTATCACTTCCCGATGCCGAATTGCTGGCGCGGCGACTAATGGCTGGACCGGTGTCGGTGCGGTTGGTCTCCACCCCGCGCAACAGCCCCGATGGCCAATCCGCCAATGTCTCCGGCGAAATCCCCGGCACATCGGACGAAATCATCGTCATCGGTGGGCACCTGGACAGTTGGGACATCGGCCAGGGCGTCATCGATGACGGCGCCGGCATGGCGATCACATTGTCTGCCGCCAAAGCCATAAAAGCCGCCGGGCTGAAACCCCGCCGCAGCATCCGCGTCGTCTTTTGGGGCGCCGAGGAGGAAGGCATTTACGGCGGCCGCGCCTATGCCGCAGCGCACAAGACCGACAAGATCGTCCTCGCCGCCGAAAGCGATTTCGGTGCCGACCGCATCTATCGCATCGCCTCAAAGGTCGCCGATACCGGCCTGCCACTGATCGCCGAAATGCAGCGCATCCTCGCCCCGCTCGGCATCGCCCCCACCCGCGACAATGCCACCGGCGGCGGTGCGGACGTCGCACCGCTGGGGGCGAACGGATCGGGGCTGCTGGAACTGGAACAGGACGGCGCCCGCTATTTCGACCTGCACCACACGCCAGACGACACGCTGGACAAAGTCGACCGCGCCCAGATCGACCAGAATGTCGCGGCCTACGCGGCGGCGATCTGGCTGGCGGCGAGCGACGATCGGCCGCTCAGGACGAAATAGCCACCGCACCACTGCCGACCAGCGCGGCGATCTCCTCCGCTTTCAGCCCCAGGGCTGCCAGAACCGCCATCGTATCGGCCCCCGCCAGCGGCAGCGCGCCGCCGCCCAGCCGGACGCCATCGAGCGCGATTGGCACGACGGGCAGCAGGGTGTGCGTGCCGTCATCGAGCGTGACCGGGGCCAGGCCCTGCCCGGCGAGGAGGTGCGGATCGGTGAACAGGTCTTCGGGCCGGCCGATGGGGGCGAAGGGCAGCCCTGATCCATCGAGCCGGGCGATCAATTCCGCCTTTGTAAAGCCCGCCAGTTCGGCGCGGACGCGGGGCATCAGCGTGTCGCGGGCCTGCACCCTGGCGTTGTTGGCACGCAGGCCCAGATCGGCCCACAGGTCATCCAGCCCGAACAGCGTGCAGAATTTCGCCCATAACGCATCGGTGACGACGCCGACGAAAACCTGTTCGGCATCCGCCGTTTCAAACACATCATAGATCGCCCATGCCGATACCCGCGCCGGCATCGGGGCGGCGGCTTTGCCCGTCACCGCCATCTGCGCCATGTGCTGCCCGACCAGATAGGCGGTGGTTTCAAACAGCGCGCTTTGCACGTGCATGCCTTGGCCCGTCCGGTGCCGTGCCTCCAGCGCCGCCAGCACGCCGATGACGCCGAACATGCCGCCCGTCACATCGATCACCGACGCCCCGGCCCGCAATGGCCGCCCCGGTGGCCCCGTCATATAGGCGAGACCGCCCATCATCTGGGCGACTTCATCCAATGCGGTGCGGTCCTCATACGGCCCGGCGAGAAAACCCTTTTCAGAGCAATAGATCAGCCGCGAATTGTCTGCCTTCAGCGCCGCATAGCCCAGACCCAGACGGTCCATCGCGCCGGGGCGGAAATTTTCGATGACGATATCGGCGCTGGCCGCCAGTTTTTTTGCCACCGCGACGCCGGCGGGGCTTTTCAGATCGATGCAGATGCTTTGCTTGCCGCGGTTATACATCGGAAAATAACCGGCGCCGGAGCCAAGCAGCCGCCTGGTCGCATCGCCGCCGATGGCTTCAACCTTTACGACCGCAGCCCCCAGTTCGACCAGGATCGCACCGGCCGCCGGCCCCATAACCATATGGGTAAATTCAACGACTTTGATTCCGGCGAGCGGCAGTGCGGCCATTGTGCATCCCTCTGGTCAATTCCATCTGCAATCGGCATATGTCCGGACAACTTTGGGAGCAAGCCTGTGGCACCGGATATCCTGATCAGCGAAGTTGGCCCGCGCGATGGCCTGCAGTCTATCGATCGGATCATGCCATTCGCCGCCAAATGCGCCTGGATCGATGCCGAATTCGCCGCCGGCGTGCGGGAGATCGAGGTTGGCAGCTTTGTGCCGGCAACGCTGCTGCCCCAGCTTGCCGATACCGCCGCCGTCGTCGCCCACGCCCGCAGCCACCCCGGCCTGACCGTCGCCGTGCTGGTGCCGAATGCGCGCGGCGCCGAGGCAGCGATTGCCGCGGGCGCACACAAGCTGACACTGCCGCTATCGGCCAGCGAAACCCACAGCCTGGCCAATCTGCGCCGCAGCCACGCCCAGGTGCTGGACGAAGTTCGCGCCGTGGCGGCAATGGTCAGCGCTTTGCCCGTCGATTTGCGCCCGCATTTTGAAGGCAGCGTCTCGACCGCATTCGGCTGCACGCTGGAGGGCATCGTCCCCCAGGCAAAGGTTGTCGAATTGGCCGAAGCGCTGATGGCCGCAGGCTGTGACGAGGTCGGGCTGTCTGACACCACCGGCTATGCCAACCCGGCGCAGGTGCGCAGCGTTGTACGCGCCGTCCATGCCGCCATCGGCGCCGATAAACTCACGGGGCTGCACCTGCACAACACCCGCGGGCTGGGCCTCGCCAATGTCATGGCCGGCCTTGATGTCGGCATCACCACCTTTGATGCGTCGCTGGGCGGCCTTGGCGGTTGCCCGTTTGCGCCGGGTGCCAGTGGCAACATCGTCACCGAAGACCTGGTGTTCATGCTGGAAGCCATGGGGCTGAGCACCGGCATCGATTTGGACAAGCTGCTTCAGGTCCGCGCCATCCTTGCCGCCGCACTGCCTGGGGAACCGCTGTATGGGTTCACGCCGAATGCCGGGTTGCCTTTGGGGTTTCGCGCCGCGGCGTAGCTAACGGCCTGCTGCGGCTGGGGTACGGATTCCAGACCCGATTGTGCAGCATTGGGTCAAAATCTGCCCCAAACGAGGCGAAACGCAGCTATTTCCGGTGTAAACGCCGATTCAAATGGGCCGAAAGTCGTGCGAAGTGTTCATCCCGCCGAGGCAGAAGGCCTAGGGTAAGGACCTATTAAAATCATGCCCACCATAGGCAAGAGAGAGGCTTCACCACACCCATGGCCGAACCGGTGCATGTAGGACAGCGAGGCGATGGCGCGCCGGAAAGCACGATTGCCAAATTGGCAGCTCTGCGAAAAGTGCACCCATCCTCGATGGGCCCAAAGTGGCCGACGGGCGTTACAAGGGGGGAAGGAACATCTGTTCCGTCCCCCCTGTTCCCGCTTTATCCCGCCCGGTCGCGCGTTATCGTTTCTAAAGCGCGTTTGCTGGCCCCGTCGTCCGCCGGCGGCGCATTGCGCTGCCGATGCTGCCGAAACCGAGGATCATCATCGCCCAGGTTCCTGCTTCCGGAACTGCACCGATCCCGTTGCGCGCGTCAGCGCTGGTGAATGATTTGTTGACGTTTGACAGCACGTCATACTTCACATTCCAGCCGAGCGCGTCGAACGCGGCGAGATCGAGTGAGGTGACCCGACCAATCTCGCACCCGGCGAATGTCGGGTCGAGAATGCCGCGCGATCCACCAATCGGCGCCAGGCACTGCGTCGTCGGCGAATTGCCGGGAAGTGCCGCATATGGCGTGTCCATGAAGTGGGACGCCTGACGCCCGTCGCCGTTGGCCGCACCGGTCGACAGATAGCCGGTATCGCCGCCATAGGCGCTCAGGCCCTTGGTTGCGCCGTCGAACGAGAAGTAGGAACGCCCGCGCAAATTGTCGCCAACGATCGCCGAATTGCCAACCGACCAATCAAGCGCCTGGCCGGTGCCGGGGGCAAGATTGTTGACGTTGTCGCTGTAACGGAACAGATCGAGCGTCGACATCAGCCCCTGCAGCACGTCGAGATTGGCGGCGATGTTGGAGTTGCCGTCATAGATGTCAACGCCCGAAACAAAGCCGAGCGCGTGGCCGATTTCATGGATGGCGGTGCCGACGAAATCGATCTTGCCCGGATCGACGCCATCACGTGAATCGAAATCGAAATTAAAGGCGCTGTTAAAGCGGACGGTCCCGTCAACGCCGTTGCCAAAGGCATCGCGGTTGGCAGGGCTGTAGGCGCTGTTGGGCAGGATATAGCCGAGCGCCTTGAGGACCGAAGCATTGACGCGCAGATCCTGGTTGTTGCGGCTGCCGTCGGCATCATATTCGCGATTCGACACCGTTTCGATACCGGTGAGGCTGTTGGCAGCGCCGCCGGTCATCGGATTGGCTGCGCGGGTGTTCTGGACAACGCCCTGGCCGTTTGGCTTGGCCTTTTGGGTGATGGCGCTGACGCCGCCGATCTGGATTGACGGATTATAATAGGCCGCCGAGTTGGTCAAAGGCGACAAATTGGCAAAGGCGATCGAATCGAGACGTGAGGTGCCCGTTGCTGCGAACTGGCCATAGACGTCCTGGACATCGACGCCAATAAAGGCCGTGCTGCTGGTCGAGCCTATGACATTCGCGCTGCTGAAGCCCGTCGACGTAAAGCCAACACGAAGATTGACGTTGACGTTGGTCGAAAGCACCGATTGCCAAAAATCAGCGGCCGCGCGGAAGCCGACAAAGGCAGTGGTGCCGACAGCAACGCCGCCAGTATCCTGAAGCGTGATGGTCAGCGCACTGGCCGGGGCAGTTGCCGCCCCGGCGAGCAGTCCAGCAACAATGAATGAACGAAACCGCATTTTTTATAAGCCCCCTGAAATGGAATTTCGGGCATCGAACTGCATGGACCCCCATTTGTCCGTCAGCACGATGCCCCCCCGCAGCGTCGGCTGAAACATGGACCGACTTCGCTTTATTCGAGGGTGGGCGAGGACTTGCCTAGTGCGAAAAAGACACATAAGAAATAAATATTACAAGGCGTTAACTCAACATTAAAACATTTTCACGTCGATCGAAATCATCCGGCACGGATTTGTTCTGAAAATCTGCTTGGCCATGCGGAATGGGAGGAAAGCTGGCTTGGGTGGGCAAAATGTTTTCGATAAACGAACGCCGCCTTGCCGGTTTTCCGCAACAAAATACCGCGGGCCGGCGAGCGGCTCCCAACGGGTCGCGATGACCCACCTCGGCGAAATGCGGCCCCAGCCGCCAGCGGCTCTGCTGTCTCGAATATAAGCCGGTATCAACGATAATGGGTATGAACCCCAAAAATCGCTCCGTCTAAAATCCCTTCCGCACCGTCACGAAAAACTGGCGCGGCGCCCCAGCCAGCAATGTCTGGTTGTCGCCCGAAAAGCCATAGCCGTTGGATCCGATGGTGGCGACATAGCGTTTGTCGCCCAGGTTGGTCACCGATCCTTCGATGCCAAGGCCTTTGAGGAATTGATTGTCGCTGGCAAAGGTATAGCCGATCTTTGCATCAACCAACACCCGGCCGGGGACGGATTGATCGTTGGAATAGGTGAAAAAACGCTTGGACATGTAATTGGCATTGGCGCGGGCATAGAAACCATCCGCCGCATAGGCGACTTCCAGATTGGCGATATTGCGCGGTGTATCGACCACGGTTTTGTCCCTGATCGCCTGGGTGATGACACCGGCGGTGTTGACAACATTGTTGCGATAGGTGGATTTGTCATAGGCATAGCTGGCGGTGATCGTCACCGGCGGAGCGACCTTCCAGGTCAGGCCAGCTTCAAAACCCAGCGATTGCACTGATCCGACGTTGGCGAGCACGGTGGGATTGCCGACAATGCCGGCACCGGTGGTGGTGGCGAGGATGCGATTGGCAAAATCGACATAGTAAACCGCCACAACGCCGCGCAGCCCGTCAAAACCGAAACGATAGCCGCCTTCGACGGTTTTCGATGTTTCAGGCCGCAATTGCCCGGCGATGGCATTGAAACCGGCCTGGGTGGTGGCGAATGGCGAACCGCCGGTCGATCCCGGTGTAAAGGCCCGCAGGTTTTCAGTGTAATTGGCGTAGATTTCGTTGCGATCATCAATTTTATACAACAGGCCAAACTGCGGCTGAAACCAGTCACGCGATTTGATTTTGCCTGCCGCCAGCGAATTGGGGATCAGTTGGGTGGCGTTGATATCAACATTGCTGCCTTTGAACCCGGCGCTGATCGACAGTTGATCATTCAGCTTGAAACTGTCCTGCAGGGCGATCTGGACGGTTTTTGTGGCAAAGGCGTTATACCATTGGGTGAAAAACGGATTGGTTTGATAGGTCAGCGCCGTGGTGCTGGGCGTTGTTGTGCCACCAACATCGTAAAACCGGCGAGCCTGATTGAAATCATTGTTTTCATACCAGAAATTTGCAGAAATCAGGTTCGAGCCCAGCTCGGCTTTTATGTCGCCGAGCACGCCATAGCGCGAAATATCATATTCGGTGGTGCGGAATGAAATGTCATTGCCGCTGGGGCTGGCAAGATAGGGGGTGAACCACGACCCCTGCCCCTTGTTGCTGTGATAATAGCCCTGAATACTGCCGGTGACGTTGGTGGCCAGCTTGCCTTCCACCTTCAGCCCGGTCAGCCAATCACGGCGCAGGCCGCCGGCATCATAATAGGCATCATCAACATTGGTGATGCGGCCGGGGTAAACCGTGCCAGCGGTGTTTGGCCGCCGCGGCACAAAGCCACCGACTTCACCGCGGTTGGCGGCAATCTGGGCGATCCTGAGCGCCAGCGGCCAATCGCCGGCGATATTATCCCAATCATAACCCAGCCGGTTGATCTGTTCGAGCGACAGATCCTGATAATCCTGCTCCTTGCGATCCGAAAAATTCACAAAACCGGTGATTTTGCCCGATCCACCGAAATCATAGGTCGCCTTGGCATTGACCTGGTGGGACCGTTGATTGCCGACGCCTTTCCATTTGCCGGCATCAAGATAGGCATAGGACACATAGCTGCGAAAGCCGCCAATGGCGCCGGTATCGATTCGTGCAAACGCCCGCACCGTATCGGATGATCCATAGGTGAAATTGCCGACAACGCCCAGCGCATCGGATGGCGCGCGTGATTCAAATTCGATGGTGCCGCCCAGATTTGAAGTGCTCGCGGTGCCCAGCGCGCCGGCGCCCTGGCTGACCTTTACGATGCCGATATTATCGCTGATGATCGCGCGGCTGATGTGCAGGCCGTTGACATTGCCATAGCTCATATCGCCCAGCGGGATACCGTCGAGGGTAAAACCCAGCTGGTTCTGGTTAAACCCGCGCAGCGAAATGCGGGTGGACCATTCGTAAACGCCAAACGGATCGGCCGATTGGAAATTGACGCCGGGCAGTTTTTCGATCGCCTTGAACGGGCTGCTGCCCGGCGTCGTCAATTTGATATCTTCGGCGCCAACACTGGCGACGGAACGCGTTTCACCGCGGCCGTAAACGACGATTTCGCTGTCTTCGGTTGCGGTGGCGGCGGTGACGACCGGCGCTTCGGCGGCGCGAACCCCGCCAACGATCACCGTTGCCAGCAAACACGCGCGCACCGAAAATTTGGAAATCATCTGCAACCTGCCCTGAAAAAGTGAACTGATTAAGGGCAGGTGGCGATGATTTATTACAGGAGCATGCCGGTTTTGCGAAACTTTCGCGTGTGACCGATTTTCAATCGTCCATCAAAGGGCGGCGAAGTTTTTCGCGGCAAAGCCCCAATTGAGATGACCCTCGACGACCGCCTTGACATGATCGGGGCGGCGATTCTGGTAATCAAGGTAATAGGCGTGTTCCCAGACATCGACGGTCAACAGCGGCGTTTGCCCAGCGGTAAACGGCACTTCGGCATCATGAGTGCTGATCGCCTTCAGCCGGCCGCCATCGACAACCAGCCAGCCCCAGCCGGAGCCGAAGCGATCAACGCTCGCCTTGATCAGCGCGGCGTTCATCGCCTCCACACTGCCGAAATCGCGGCTGATCGCGGCGGCCAGTTTGCCAGACGGCGCCTGGCTTTCCGGGCTGAGGCTGTTCCAGTAGAAATTGTGATTCCAGGCCTGGGCGGCGCTGTTGAAAATCTTGGCCTGGGCCGCATCGCCGGCAGTCGCCAGGATGATGGTTTCCAGCGTTGAATCGGCCATCGGCGTGCCGGCAACCAGCTTGTTCAGCGTATCAAAATAGCCCTTGTGATGCTTGCCGTAATGAAAGCTTAGCGTTTTTGCCGAAATCACCGGCTCCAGCGCGGTTTCGGCAAACGGCAAGGGCGACTGCACCAGCGGCGATTTGCCGATCTTGGCCGCTGCAACCGGGGCCGCAGACGCCTTTGCCGGGATCGCGGCGGCGCCAGCGACCAGCGCCGTGCCAACCAGAAATTCGCGGCGCGCGCCGTCGGTGGTGGCGGTTTTTTCGTCAGACATGGTAAAATACTCCGTTACGCTACGTACAAAATTCAGATTGAACCCAGATAAACCCATGGTCGTGCCTTCCGGTTCCCTGATTGCCATTTCGCTATGACATCGGCACTTTGCAGTGTGAGGTCGATGGCGTCGAGTCCGCCGATCAGCATCGCCTTGGCTTCGGCATCGATGGCGAATGCAAAGGATGCATTGGCGCCGGCGATGGTCTGCGCTGGCAGATCGATGTGCAATTCGCCCGCCAGGCCGGTGATCGATGTGCGCGCCAGCACCAGCGGCAACAGCCCGCCTCGCACCGCGTTGCCGGCAAAAATCGGGCTGAAACTGGGGGCAACAACGGCGCGGATGCCATATTCGACCAATGCCCAAACCGCGTGTTCGCGGCTGGAACCACAGCCGAAATTATCCCCGGCGAGCAGGATGGCGGCGCCGCGATATTCGGGTTGATTCAGGATGAAATCGGGGTTTTCGGTACGTCCCGCGGTATAACGCCGCCCGGCGAACAAGCCGCTGGCCAAGCCGGTTTTGCCGGTGGTTTTCATTTCGCGCGACGGGATGATGATGTCGGTATCGATATTATCCTCGATCAACGGCGCGGCGACCGAGGTCAGTGTGACGAAAGGCTGGCTCATGCTGCGGCTATCACCCCGGCGATGGCGCTGGCCGCCACGGTTTCCGGGCTGGCGATATGAGTGCGGGTGCCGGGGCCTTGCCGGCTTTCGAAATTGCGGTTGGTTGAGGAAATGACGCGATCGCCGGCGGCAAAGCTTTCACCGCCGGCGAAAAAGCACATCGAACAACCCGATTCGCGCCATTCAAAGCCGGCATCGGTGAAAATACGGTCGATGCCGGCAGCCTCTGCAGCGCGTTTTACAGCAGAGGACCCGGGCACGACGATGGCGCGCACCCCGGCGGCAACGTGCCGGCCGTGCACCACAGCGGCGGCGCGGGTCAGGTCTGAAAGCCGGCTGTTGGTGCAACTGCCGATAAAGGCCGCATCGATGGCCAGGCCGGCCAGTGACTGCCCCTCAACCAGCCCCATATAGGCCAGTGCCTTGTCATGCGCGATGCGGCTGCCGGTGCCCGCAAACGCCGGCACGGGTTGGCCGAGCGGCAGCGATTGCGCCGGTGATGTGCCCCAACTGACCATTGGCCCCAGCCCTGATACATCGATGCTGATTTCGCGATCAAACGCCGCATCGGCATCGCTGGACAACCCCTGCCAATCGGCCAGCGCGCGATCCCACATTGCGTCCTTTGGCGCGTAACGCCGGCCCTTCAGCCAGGCGAACGTCACCGCATCGGGCGCGATAAAGCCAGCGAACGCTGCAAATTCGGTCGCCATGTTGCACAGCGTCATCCGCGCCTCCATCGGCAGAGCGGTCACGGCCGGGCCGGCAAATTCCACCGCAAAGCCCTGCCCGCCGGCAGCACCATGGGCGGCGATCAGCGCCAGTGCCATGTCCTTGGCGGTGACGCCGGGGGGCAAAATGCCGGTGAATGTCACCCGCATCGATGGCGGCCGGTTCAGCCGCAGGGTGCCGGTCGCCAACGCATGTTCGGCCTCCGATGACCCGATCCCCCAGGCCAGCGCGCCGACCGCGCCCTGGGTGCAGGTGTGGCTGTCGGGCGCCACCAGCGTCAATCCGGGCAGCACGATGCCCAATTCAGGCGACACGACATGGACGATGCCCTGGTCGGGGTCGCCAATGTCGAACAATGTGATACCGGCGGCACGGGCGGCGGCGCGGGTTTCGAGGATGAACGCCGAGCCGCCGGGCATCGTGGTCGTGTCACCCCGGCCCGGCAGCGTATCGACAATATGGTCCATCGCCGCAAACGCCCGCGCCGGATCGGCGATCTTGCGCCCGGCAGCGGCCAGGCTGTTCAGCGCCGCCGCCCCGGTGCGTTCGTGCAGGAACACCCGATCGATGGCGATGATCGTCGCGCCGCCTGCCGTTTGGGCGATGGCGTGGGAATCCCATAATTTGGCAAACAGGCTGGGCATCGTCGGAGGATAGGCTGCACCGCGCCGCTGCGCCAGTCTCAGGCCGTTTTTGCGTCTGTCCGCCATATGACGGGATGTGCCCCGATCAAGGGGCAGGAAGGGAGACGGCCAGCGTCATTTCCGCCCGCAGGCCCGGGCCATTGTCGAGCAGTTCCAGCCGTCCATCGTGCAGCCGCGCCACCGATTCGACCAGCGCCAGCCCCAACCCGGAACCAGCGCTGTGGCGCGACGGATCGAGCCGGGCAAAACGCCGCTTTGCCTCCTCACGCCGGTCTGCGGGAATGCCGGGGCCATCATCGGCGACGGTCAGCACCAGTGTTTCGGATGCGCTGCGGGCCGAAACGGTGATGTGCGTGGCACCGACGGCATAATGAATGGCGTTTTCGACCAGATTGGACAGCGCCTGCTGGACAAGATCGCGGTGCAGCCTTGCATGGCCAACCGGCGGGCCCTGGGCAACGCACAGCGCAATGCCCTGATCCTCCGCCACCGGGCCGAACACCTCCACAATATCGGCGATCAACGCATCGACATCGGTATCGTCAAAGCGTTCGCGGCCGATCCCTGCTTCGGCCCGGCTGATCTGCAACGCCGTGCCGAGCATGGTCAGCAACTGGTCCGCTTCGCCGCCAACCACCTCCAGCGCCGCTAGTGCTCGCGGATCATCGGTTTCGCTTCGCGCCCGTTCCAGTGTCGATTTCAGCCGGGTCAGCGGTGATCGCAGGTCATGCGCCAGGCCATCGGTGACAATCCGCAATTCGCCGACCAGCGCCTCCACCCGCGCCAGCATCGCATTGACGGCGCGGGCCAGCGTATCGAACGCATCGTCGCTGCCATCGCGCAGCACTCGCTGGCTCAGGTCACCGCCCGCCACCGCCGCCGCCGTTGCCGAAATGGCGCGCAACCGGCTGTTGATGATGCGGCCCAACAGCAGCGCCAGCAACAGTGCCAGCGGCACCGCGACCAGCAAGGCGGCGATGATCGCGCCGGTGTTGATCCGCACCAGCCGCAGATTCGATTCCACGACGCGCCCGGCGAGCAAGCGGCTGCCATCGGCCAGATTGACAGCCATCACCCCCATCGGTTCGGGGCGTTCGGCGCCGGTGCGATACAGGGTAATCGCCCGCCACTGGTCGCCTGCCACCACTGTTGCCGGCCAGGCCGCCAGATTGCCGGCAAGAACACGGCCCTGGGCGTCGACCAGCGCCGCCACCGTTTCACCATGTGCCGCGGCCAGGCGCGCAGTGATCAACCGCGCCAGTTCGGGGGTGCCGCCGCTGCGATATCCGGCCACCAGATCATCGCGCAGTTCAACCACCACGGCGCGTTCCTGCCGCTCTACCTCCCGAACGGTCGCCGTATAGACATAAAACAGCACGATCGCCGAAATCAGCACCTGCAACACAAAGGCCAGCGCCACCAGCCGGGTGGTGGCAGAGCCCAGCCCGGCCAGCCGCGGCGAAATAGCATTGTCGCTCAATCGGCCAGCCCCAGCCGATAACCGGCACCGCGCACGGTGTGCAGCAACGGCGCTGCACCGCCTTCATCCAGTTTCTTGCGCAGCCGGCTGATATGCACATCGATGACATTGGTGCCCGGGTCGAAATGATAATCCCAGACACCCTCCAGCAGCATGGTGCGCGTTACCACCTGTTCGGCGTGGCGCAGCAAAAATTCCAGCAGGCGATATTCGCGCGGTTGCAGCACCAGCATCCGGGTGCCGCGCCGCACCCGGCGCGACAGCAGATCCATTTCCAGATCGGCACAAGCCAGCACGGTGGATACCGCCGGCCCCGGTTGCCGTCGCCGTATCAACAGCCGCAACCGCGCCAGCAATTCGGCAAAGGCAAAGGGTTTGACCAGATAATCGTCCGATCCGGCATTCAGGCCGGCGATGCGATCATCGGCTGCACCCAGCGCCGACAGCACGATGACCGGGGTTGCAATGCCACCGGCGCGCAGTGCGGCAAGCACCGCCATGCCATCCATGCCGGGCAACATGCGATCGAGGATGATCGCATCAAACCGGCCATCGCTGGCCATGAACAGGCCATCACGGCCGGTGGCGGCGCTGTCGACGTTGAACCCGGCCTCGCTCAGCCCCTTGGCGATATAGGCCGACGTTGTTGCATCATCTTCGATGATCAGGATTTTCTGGCTCACCCGTCCTCCGCTTTGCCGCCGTGCTGACGACTATATGGCGTGGATGGTGATTGTGCACGACCGCCAATTCGAATTGTTCGCGGGTTGGCCCGCCCAACAGGGCCTGTGCCTCATGGCGGGATTCAACCGGCCAGGTATTGATCGCAGCAATGCGATCGCCACTGGCCAGGCCGGCGCGTTCGGCCGGGCTGGCGGTTTCCACGCTGGTCACGATCAGGCCATGGTTGGGCACATCGACGGCGGTAAAACCCGGAAACGCTTCTGTCATTTCGTTATGGGGTGCTGGCCACAGCCGGGTCCCATCCAGGGTAATCACCGCGACAGCCGCGCTAACCGCGACGCACAGCATTGCCGGCATGAACAGGCCTTGCCCGATATGGCGGCGTTGGGGGATTGGCGCAGACATGGCGAGCGATACCGAACTTTGCCCCCTTTGAAACACGTCGCCAATGTCAGCCGATTTGCCTGAACAATCACCTTAAGCTTCGGTCATCGCCCGGAAAGGTGCGCGCGGAAAAGGCGTTACCAATTCGTAATCAACCCCCCATTAGGCAGCAAAGCGCAGCGCCATATCGAGGCATCAGATCAATCGTGCTGCGTTGCGGCACTGCCTGAATGGAATGCACCGGAATGAAACCCTGCTGGCCTGTCCTGGCAATGCTGCTGGCCAGCGCTTCCCCCGGCGTCGCCGCCCTGCCGGCGGTGCCAGACCCGCAGGAAGCGATCAGCATCGATGCCGCGATCGCCAGCAGCGACGGCGCCAACATCGATCTGGTGACGGCGCGCAATGCCATCCGATTCGCCGTGGCCGGGGTGCGCATCGCCAATACCGCGCCCAACCCGACGTTCAACTACAGTCTTGGCCATCTCCAGTTTCACCCCGACCGTGGCCAGGGCGGCCAGCGGCTCGACAATATTTTCAGCTTGCAGGTGCCACTGGAAAGGGGCGGCAAGCGCTCGGCGCGGGTGGCGGCGGCAAAGGCCGGGCTGGCGGCGGCGGGCAGCGATGCCGGTGATGCCGGGCGGCAGGTGCATGCGGCGGTGGTTTCGGCGTTTTACGATCTGATGGCGGCGGAACGCAAATTGATGCTCAGCCAACGCACCGCCGAAAGCTATCGCACCAGCCAGTCGCTGGCCAACAAACGCCTGGCGGCCGGGGCGATTTCCGGCGGCGATCTTGCCCGGCAGAATGTCGAAACCTTGCGCGCCGGCAGCGCATTGTCACAGGCGGCCAGTGACCGGCGAGAGGCGCAACTGGCGCTGGCCATCCTGATCGGCCGCGAAAATGCGGCGTCGGCGCTGAAAACCATTGGTGACTGGCCTGTGCCCCGCGCTGCCAGTGCCGATGACGCCGAAACGCTGGCGGATCGCCGCCCCGATGTGCGCGCCGCTGACCAGCGGGCGCAGGCATCACGCTATCAATTGAATGGCGCCCGCGCCCTGCGCCACCCCGATGTCACCGCCGGGGTGCAATATGAACATGATCCGGGAACATTCGGGAGCACCTTTGGCATCGGCGTGTCGGTGCCGATTCCGGTGCGCAACGGCTATAATGGCGAAGTCGATGCCGCCGGCACGGGCGTCGCACAGGCCGAAGCGCTGGCGGCAAAGGCACGCGCCGTCGCGGTTGCCGATATCATCACCGCCCGGCAAGCGGCCGCCGAAGCCAGCGCCCGACGCGAAAATTACGAATCCGCGCTGTTGCCGGCCGCACGCAAGGCGGCTGACACCGCCGAATTCGCCTATGCCCGCGGGGCGCTGGCGCTGCTTGATCTGCTCGATGCCCGCCGCACCCTGCAAAGCGTCGAGCGTGACGCCATCGATGCCCATAATGACGAGGCGCACGCCCTGGCGCGCCTGTCTGCCGCCGAATCGACCGGAGACCAATGATGGCGATACGCCAGCTGACCGTTACATCGTTGCTCGCACTCGCCTGGCTGTCGGGGTGTGACAAGCCGCCGCCGCCGCCGGCGCCCGTTGCGAAAACCCCCGGCGTCATCAGCTATGCGGCTGGCGCGCCGGAACTGGATTCGATCCAGGTGGTGACGGCCGATCTGGGGCCGTTGCCGGTTTCCGCCGATCTGAATGCGCGGCTGGCGGTGGATGAGGCGGTGACGGGCCGCGTCGGTGCGCCCGTCGCCGGACGCGTCACCCGGATCAATGCCGATCTGGGCGATGCCGTGCGCGCCGGACAGCCGCTGGCAACGCTGGATGCGCCCGATCTGGCCCAGGCCCGCGCCGATCTGATGAAGGCCGAGGCCGACAACAGTTTCAAGATGCGGTCCGCAGCACGGGCGCGCAGCCTGTTTGCCGGCGATGCGATTGCCCGGCGCGATGTCGAATCCGCCGATGCCGATGCCGGCGCCAGTGCGGCCGAATTGCAGCGCGCCCGGCTGCGGCTGGCCAATCTGGGTGGAGGCGGCGGTGCTTCGCTGGCGCTGACCAGCCCGGTTGCCGGCTATGTTCTGGATCGTCAGGTCAATCCCGGGCAGCAGATCACCGCCGGCCAGGGGCCATTGTTTACCGTCACCGATCCGCGCCGGTTGTGGCTGCTCATCGATGTGCCCGAAAGCGCCATCGCGAGGGCGCGCGTGGGGGAAGATGTGCAATTTGATGTCACCGCCTGGCCAGACCGGCATTTCCGCGGGCGGATCGAAAAGATCGCGCTGGGCGTTGATCCGGTCACTCGCCGCATCCAGGTGCGCGCCAGCGTTGCCAACCCCGATCTGGCGTTGAAGGCCGAAATGTATGCTCGCGCCCGGCTGATCACCGATGATGGCCGCACCGCGCTGAAACTGCCGAATGCCGCGCTGTTTGAATCCGGCCTGAAAACCTATGCATTCCGTGTCGATGCCCCCGGCAAATTCCGCCGGGTGCCGGTGGAGGTGGCGGCGCGCGGTGACAGTTATTCCTATGTCACGGCGGGGCTGAAGCCCGGCGACAAGGTGGTGGGCGAGGGTGCCCTGCTGTTGAATGCCCAGATGGCGGGGGACTGACCCCAATGATTGGCCAGGTCGCGCGCTTTGTTACCGACAACCGCATTTTCGTGTTCATCATGGTGGTGGCGCTGATCATCATCGGTGGCCGCGCTGTCACCACATTGCCGATCGAGGCGTTTCCCGATGTGCAGGATGTGCAGGTGGTGGTCATCACCCCGCAGCAAGGCCAGGCGCCAGAGGAAGTCGAGCGCGCCATTTCGCTGCCGATCGAGCGGGCGCTGGCCGGCACCCCCGGCGTCACCACGATGCGTTCGGTGTCGATCACCGGCCTGTCGGTGGTCACGCTGATTTTCCAGGATGGCACCGATGATTATTTCGCCCGCCAGCAAGTGCTGGAAAAACTGCGCGATGCCGATCTGCCGGTCGGCGCGGTGCCCAGCCTTGCGCCGCTATCCACCGCTGTCGGCGAAGTCTATCGCTATATCATCGACAAGCCGGCGGGGATGCCGCTGTATGAAAGCCGCGCCATCCAGGATTTCGTCATCCGCCCCGCCATTCGCATGGTGCCCGGCGTGGCCGATGTCACCAGCTTTGGCGGCAGCATAAAACAATATCAGGTGCGGGTGCGGCCCGATCTGTTGAAACGCTATCAGGTGACGCTTGCCGCCATCCAGACCGCCATTGGCAATGCCAATTCCAATGTCGGCGGCGGCGTCATCCATCGCGGCGATGAAGCGGTCGTCGTGCGGGGCATGGGCCTGTATTCCAGCATCGACGATGTGGCGAACACGTTGGTCAAGGCGCAGAACGGCAGCACGGTGCGCGTCGGCGATCTGGGCGAGGTCGTCATCGGCACGCCGGAACGCAATGGCATGGTCGCCAACAACCGCAATGACGATGTGGTCGAAGGCGTTGTGTTGATGATCAAGCGCCAGAATGCCGCCGAAGTGGTAAAGGGCATTCGCAACGCCGTCGATGACTTGAACGCGCGGTTCCAGCTCGATGCCAAGCGCGAAGGCCGGCCGCCATTGCAGATCCGCGCCACCTATCAACGCACAAAGCTGATCGATCGCACCGTTGAAACCGTTGCCGAAAATCTGGTTGTCGGGGCATCGCTGGTCACCGCCCTGCTGCTGGTGTTTCTGCGCAACTGGCGGGCGGCGCTGGCTGTCGCGGCGATCATCCCGCTGGCGCTGCTGTCGGCGTTTGCCGGGCTGAACCAGGTCAATGTGCCGGCCAACCTGATATCGATGGGGGCGGTGGATTTCGGCATCATCATCGATTCCGCCGTGGTGCTGGTCGAAGCGTTGATGGTCGCACTGGCGCTGGAGGGCAGCGGAAAATCACAAGCGACCAAGGATCGCGCCCACCGCCGCACCGTGCTGCGCAACACCGTCACCGCGCTGACCCGGCCGATCCTGTTTTCCAAGGCGATCATCATCATGGCGTTCGTGCCGATCTTCACCTTTCAACGGGTGGAGGGAAAGATGTTTTCGCCCGTCGCGCTGACGCTGACCTTTGCATTGGGCGCAGCGCTGGTGCTGACCCTGTCGTTCCTGCCCGCCGTGCTGTCGTTCCTCGTCGATCGCTATGACATGAGCGAGAAACACATCGCGTGGATGGACAATCTGCGCACCCGCTATCGCAACCTGATCAACGCCAGCCGGCCGCGCTACAAGCTGATTTTTGCTGTCTCAGCGGTGATGTTGCTGATCACCACCGCACTCATCCCCCGGCTGGGCAGCGAATTCCTGCCCAAACTCGATGAAGGCAATATCTGGCTGACCATTCAGCTCGCGCCGTCCGCCGCCATGGAAACCACCCGCAAGGTCGAGGCAAAGGTCCGTGCGATCATGCTCAGCTACCCCGAAGTCCATATGGTCAATTCGGAAACCGGGCGGCCCGATGATGGCACCGACCCCAAGGGACCATCCAGCCTGCAGGTGCTGATCGACCTGAACCCGCGTGGCACCTGGCGCCCGCAATTCCCGACCAAGGCAGCGTTGGAAGACGACATGCGCAAGAAGATCGAGGTGATGCCCGGCGTTCCGACCAATTTCAGCCAGGTCATCGAGGACAATGTGCAGGAAAGCCTGTCAGGGGTGAAGGGCGATATCTCGGTCAAGATTTTCGGGCCCGATCTCGCCGTACTCGAAGCGATTGCCGATTCAACCGCCAAGGTCATTGCCAGGGTGCCGGGTGCCAGCGACGTCGCCGCGATAAAGGTCGGCGGCCAGACCGAAGTGCGAGCCGTGCTTGATCGCGCCGCGATGGCCCGGCTGGGCCTGAACCCTGTGGACGCCAACAATGCCATCAACGCGGCCTTTGGCGGCGCGGTTGTCGGCACTGCCTATGAGGGTGATCGCAATTTCGACATCGTCGTGCGCTTCGCCGAAGATCAGCGCAACGCCATCGACGATCTGCCTGAATTGCGCATTCCGCTGCCCACCGGCGGCAGCGTCAGCCTGGGCGAAATCGCCCGTGTCGAGGTCCGCGTCGGCGCATCCCGCATCAGCCGCGAAGGCGGCGGCCGCAATGTCGCGGTCAAGGTCAATGTCGATGGGCGTGACCAGGGCGGATTCGTCACCGATGCCCAGGCCGCCGTCGCCAACGCCATCCATCTGCCGGCCGGATACCGGATGACATGGGGCGGCCAATTCGAAAACCAGCAACGCGCCATGACAAGGCTGGAAGTCATTGTGCCGATTGCCCTGCTCGGCATTTTCGCACTGCTGTTCTGGGCATTCCGGTCGCTGCGATCTGCCGGCCTCATCCTTGCCATGGTGCCGTTCACCATGATCGGCGGCATGGCGGCGCTGGGCATGGCTGGCCTGCATCTGTCGGTGTCCGCGGCTGTCGGCTTCATCGCCGTCGCCGGCATTTCGGTGCAGAATGGCGTTGTCATGCTGGAACACATCACCCACCGATTCAGCGAGGGTGATCCGTTCGATGTCGCCGTCACCGAAGGCGCGGTGGACCGGCTGCGCCCGATCCTGATGACGGCGCTGATGGCCGGGCTGGGGCTGCTGCCTGCCGCCCTGTCGACCGGCATCGGGTCCGAAACCCAGCGGCCGTTCGCTTGCGTCATCGTCGGCGGAATCGTTTCGGCAACATTGTTCATGCTGCTGTTGATGCCGCTGGCATTGCAGCGCTTGCAGCCGAAAACATAGGGGTGCCTGCCACGGGTTTAAGAGACGTCTTTCGCAAGGCCCACTTGGGTTTTCGTCATGCTGGCCTTCGCCAACATGACGGTTATTATCGACCCAAACGCCAGCCGCCTTACACCCGTCGCATGTCCAGATACCAGCACGCGCCCGTCGCATCGGCGGTGACTTTGCTGCTCAGAATCTGCGCCGCCGGGATTGCGGCGGCAAATCCGGCGACGGCATCGCGGGATCGCCAGATCAGGCTGCGTTCCATCACTGCCTCCAGGAATGCGGTTTCCGGGATGCCTTCGCCAAAATTGCTGATCAGCAGGCGCCCGCCGGGGTTCAACATTCCGAACAGTTTCGCGGTCAGAGCTTCGGCTTGCGGTTGATCGAGGTGATCGTACAGGCCGGCGGCATAGACTAGATCAAACCACCCCAGCCGGCTGGCGGCGCCGCGTTGCACATCGCGCACCGATAGCGACGCGACCTCGATCGCTGGAAAGCGCTGGCCATAATCCTTTGCCACCTGCATCAGATGGCGGCGTTCCTGGTCGGCCGCGACAAAGCGCCCGATCTTGCCCTGCGCCAGCGCCTGTGACCATTCCGATTCCCGCAGATGGCCACAGGCAAAGGCCAGCACATTCGGGTTTTCCACACGCGACGCCGTTTCATCGATGGCATTGGCGAGCAGCATGCGGCGCGCCCTTACGGATCGACAGGTTGGCGTGGCGTGAAGCCGGGCAAACAGCCGCTGTGAACGGCCGCTGCGCCGCGCAAGACTGCGCGTTGGACCATCACCGGCGCCGCGCCGCGGGCGATCGCCGACGCCGGTGTGAGAACGGGATGGACCCTGGATCAGGTCAAACAGGCCGGCATCGCCGTTATGGCCGCGCCGCGCGCCGGTGCTGGCCGAATAATCGACCAGCGGGCATTCGCGTGCCACGGCCACGGCCGGGTGGGCGCGGATCACCGGGATCACATCACCGGCCCAGGCATTGCCGGCAGCGCGGCGAATGTCCGCCAGCCGATTCGACAGGGCTTCCAAAAACGCTTCTGGCCCGGCGCGATCCAGTTCATCGAGCGCCGAATCGAGATGATCGTTGACCTGATAACGCCAATCGACCCCCGCCAGTCCCTGCAATTCTTTACGCATGTCTGCACCCCTCCCGGCACTGGAATTGGCAGGCATTTGGCGATGACCCTATCGCCGGCCCTCAACCATTCCCGATTGCCGCAAGGCGCCAGATACACCCCGGCCAGCGGCGCAGCGTGACGCACCTGAGCAAATAGCGTGAAAAGTGCGTGACTATGGCGCCTGCTTCGATAATTACTTGGAATAACACGGGGTCAGCATCACACCATGGCGTCTGAAATTCGGGCAAAACTTATTCTGTTCGGGTCATTTGGCTTGCTGACGCCGGCAGGCGACCGGCTGACCATTGCCAGCCGCAAGGGGAGGGCCATGATCGCAATGCTCGCCATGTCGCCCGGGGGGGGGCGCTCACGCGGCTGGTTGCAGGAACGCCTGTGGGGTGGCCGTGAACGGCTGCAGGCCCAGAACAGCCTGCGCCGCGAAATCGTCCAGTTGCGCAAGGCCCTGGCCGACGCCGGGCTGGCGATATTGGACAGTGACGGCGACCGGGTGGCGCTGAACCTGGCGGCGGTCGATGTCGATGCGATGGCCGGAATCCCCGGCCCGGGCGCCGAATTTCTGGAAGGGCTGGATATTCCCGGCGCCGAGGGATTTGAAGACTGGCTGCGCGACCAGCGGCAATATTTTGCCAGCCAGCCGCAGCCCGCTGCCCTGCCCGCTGCCCCGCCCGCTGCCCCGCCCGCCATCCTTGCGCATTTTCAACAGGAAGCGCCATCGATGGCGATCCTGCCCTTTACCAATCTGACCGGCGACGCGGATAACGCCTATCTGGCCGAAGGCATTGGCGATGATCTGATCGACAGGGTGGCGCGGCTGCGCTGGCTGCCAGTGATTTCGCCCGGGCAATCCTTTCGTGCCGGCGGCGACGAAACATTGCAAGAGGCTGGGCGCCGGCTGGGCGCAACCTATGTGCTGGGCGGACGGCTGCGCTTGCAGGATGGCGAATATTGGTTGACGGCACAGGCGGTCGAAACCGCCACCGGCAGGATGACCTGGTCATTCCGCACCAGCCTGAAACAGCCCCAGGCCGCCGATGCGATGAACCCGTTGATTGCCGAACTGGTTGCCGGGTTGGAAAACCGCATTGCCAATGCCGAACAGGCGCGCGCGCTGATCGCGGTGCGGCCGGCGGCCGATCTGGGGGTGCAGGATCACATCTGGCGCGGCCGCTGGCATCTGCACCGGCTGACCCACGCCGATTCGCGCGCTGCGATCACCTGCCTTGAGGCGGCACTGGCGATCGACCCGAATTCATCCGAGGCGCTGATCCAGCTCGCCATGGCGCGGTTGTTCAATACCTGGGCCGAACGCGGCGCTGCCGATGCGACGACCGAATTGCGAAAGCTGGCACAGCGCGCCATGCTGGCCGATCATCAGGATGGCCGCGGCTATGCCCTTGCCGCAATTGTCGAAACCTGGATGCGGCGGCCCGAACGCGCCGAGAAACTGTTTGAACAGGCAATTGCGCTGAACCCCAGCCTGGCGATGGCCTGGGCGCATCTGGGCGGCATGTATAATCTGTCGGGCCAGCCGGCAAAGGCGATCGCACCGATCAACCAGGCGTTGCGGCTGGCACCGCATGATGAACAGGTTTTCTATGCCTATGGCGAAATGGCGATGGCGCGGCTGTTGCTGGGCGAATGGGCCGAAGCGATCGAAGATGCCGAACGGGCATTGGTGCTGCGCCCGGCCTATTGGTATGCCCATGTCATCTGCATCAACGCGCTGATCCGCAGCGACCAACCGACCGAGGCCGCCGCCGCCCATGCCGAACTGTTGCGTGCAAAGCCGCGCTTTGTGCCGGCCTATATTGACTGGCTACCCTATCTGGAACCGGAATCAGCAGCGTATCTGAAATCGGGATTGGCGATGTTGCCAAAGGGGCTGGCCGGCTGATCATTTGCCAGTATGGAGCAGCCGGACGGGGGGAACGGCAATGGCGTGGAAATACAGTGATGAATACGCCGGCATCCGCGCCTTTTTGGCGGCAGAGGCGGCAGCCGGGCACCAGCATGATCCGCTGCCCCCCTATGATTTCGGGATTCTGGCCGACAGGACGCTGGCTGACCGGCTGAAATCCTGGGTGTTTCCGCTGGTGTTTCGCGCCGTGTTTGCGCTGGTGCGGGCGATTCCCGGGCTGCGGCCCTTGCTGGCGCGATTCCTGAAGCTCGCCGTCATCGCCAGCGCCGATGATGTGCGCCAGGTGCTGAAACAGGGCGCCGAATTCGAAACGCCATTTGCGCTGGAAATGGCCGATCTGGCCGGGGGCAAGAATTTCGTGCTCGGGCTGGCAGGCGATGCGCATGATCGCCAGCGCCGCATCATCCAGGCGGCGATCCGGCCCGGCGATCTGGCGGCGCTGCGGGCCGACGCCCGGCATTTTGCTGCCGGCCTGATCGAAAATGCCGATGGCCGGATCGATGTGATGAGCGATTTTTTCACCCGCGTCGCCACCGAAAGCTGTTTTCGCTATTTCGGCTTTCGCGCCGTGAATGCCGGGGATTTCGCCAGTTGGAGTCTGGGCATTTCCAACCTGTTGTTCGCCGATCCGCAGGGCAGCCCGGTCAACCGTGCGCTGGGCCGCAATGCCGCCGCGCGAATGCGACTGGTGATCGATGATGCCATCGCCCGATCGTTCCTGAACCCCGATGACTGGTCCCCCACCAACACTGTCCGCAGCCATCTCGATGCGACAATACTCGATCGGTTGGTCAACCAGTCCCGCCTGCCGGATGGCCCGGATCGCGCCGAAATCCGGGCCATGCTGGTCGGGCTGGTGGCCGGATTCATCCCGACGATCAGCCTGGGCGCCGGCAAGATAATGGATGAAATGCTGCGTTGGCCCGATGCGCTGATTGAGGCGCAAGCCTGTGCGGCCAAAAATGATGACGCCGGACTGACTCGCGTGCTGATGGAACTGGCAAGGCTCAATCCGGCGCTCGCCCCCGGCCAATGGCGCTATTGCACCGCCGATACGACAGTCTCCGGCTTTACCATCAAACGCGGCATGACGCTGGCGGTCGGCACCGCATCGGCGCTGCGCGATCCGGCGCTTTATCCGGACCCCGACAATTACAACGCTGCCCGTCAAGCTGGCTCGCCAGATCCGCAATTCCCCGATGCCGATCTGGTGTTTGGCATGGGCATGCACGACTGTATCGGCCGCCATGTCGCCACCACCGTGCTGACGGCGATGTTCGCCGAATTGCTGAAACAGCCCGGCCTGCGACGCGCCAATGGCAAGGCTGGCAAGCTGCAAAGCATTGGGCCGTTCCCGACCCGGCTGACGCTGGAATTCGATACGCCGGCGACCGAAAAAACCATGTTCCTCGTCATCATCGCTACAGCGGCCGGCGTCGAAAAATCGCGCGTGGACGCTGCCATCGCATCGCTGGGCAACCCCGCGACAGCAGACATGGCCGGCCATCTCGACGCCACCAACATCGTCCATTTCGCATCAATGGCGACCATCGCCGCTGGTGATGCCCTGTATCTGGCGATCGAATTGACCGTCGATGGTGCGGCCGAATCCGCACTCCGCGCCATTGCGACGCCGTGCGATACGCAATTCCGCCACGTCCTCGATGCTGCAGGCGTCGCCCCCGGTGATGATCTGGCAGCCTTTCTGATCGCCCATATCGTCCGCATTCATGCCAAGCCCTGGGGTCCGACCGGCCTCAATTTTCAAGGGCTTCCTGGCATGTCCGTGCGCCGCATCCAGCGCGACCAAAGCCTGGCCGAAACCGCGCGGACCCTGCTCGATGATCATCTGCACCGCTATGTCGGGCAGGGGACGCGGGCGATGCGGGTGCTGACACAAGTCCGCCGCGCCATCATGCAGGATCAATATTTCCCGCTGAAACCCTATCCAGTTCGGCAGGCGGCAATGGATACGGCCGCCCGGCAACAGCTTGACGCCTACAGCCTGATCCCGGCTGGCACCGCGCTGAACACCGCCGCCTTTCGCCAGCCAACCCGCTGGGGCGCCTTCCGCCACTTCCTGTTCGGCGGCGATGGCCTGATCTTCACCATTCCGATCATCATCCTGTTCGCACTGTTCAGCCTCGGCCTTTGGAAGATCATCGCCCCCACCGCGGCCAACATCGGCTGGGGGCTCACCGGCAGCCTGCTTGGCGGCGCGCTCGCCACCGCCCTTGCCCTTATCGGCATCGGGCTGGCGCTCTACGCCATCCTCCGCGCCCATGAAAAGCGCGATATCCCCGACAACAGCAGCGCCAGCATCGATCATATGCGCGCCATTGCGGCGGTGGAGGACCATGCCGGCATCAGCCAGAACCACATCCTTGCCATCGGCACGCTGAAACCCGGCGTTTTCCGCAAGCTGACGCACGCCTTTGCGCTGTGGGGCATCGCCATGGTTTGCAAATATTATTTCCGGCCCGGCATGATCATCAACATGGGCACCATCCATGCGGCGCGCTGGTGGCGGCTGCCGGGGACCGACAAGGTTGCGTTTTATTCGAATTATGATGGCAGTTGGGACAGTTACCTTGAAGATTTCATCACCCGCGCCGCCCAGGGCCAAACCGCATCCTGGGGCAATTGGCAGGGTTTCCCGCGCAGTGCCGGCCTGATCGGCAAAGGCGCAAAAGACGGCGACCGTTTCAAACGCTGGGTCCGCACCCAGCAACAGCCGGCGCCATTCTGGTATAGCCGCTTTCGCGATTTGACGACCGACCAGATCCGCAGCAACGCGCTGATCCACCACGGCCTCGCCCAGGCCAACGGCGATGCGGAAGCCCGTGATTGGCTGCGCCTGTTCGGATCACGCCCGCGGTTGGAAAACGGCATCGAAAGCGATGAAGTTCAAAGCCTGGTGTTTGAAGGCCTGAAACGCCTGCCGGCCAGCACCTGCCTGCGGATCAGCCTGCCCACCAGCCGCGCCAATTTGTGGCGCTGGCAAAGCGTCATGCTTGGTGTGGACCGCTGGACGGATGACGCCGGCGCGTTGGCTGCCGTGCCCGGCGTTCAGGGCAACAGCAGCCGGCTGGACCCCGAATTTCGCATCAGTTTCGGGGATAAATACGCCGGCATCGCCCCGCGTGACAAAACCCCCAACAGCCAGCCCGATCACGCCATCTATCTGGCACTGTCGGCACGCGGCATCGCCCGTTATCGCGACGCGCTGTTGCAACCCAGCGAAACCGGCGGGCCGGCCTGGCACATCCCCGAATTGTTTGACAGTTTCCCGATGTCATTCCGCCTCGGCATGGCCGGCCGGGCGAAAATCCTGGGCGACACCATGCCGCTGCACTGGTCCGATACCGCCGCCAACAGCGTCGATGCGGTGCTGCTGCTATATGGCCGGGATGATGCGGCGCTCGCTGCCGCCATCGCCGTCCATACCGGCCTGATCACCAGCCTGGGCGGCGCCGTGCTCGGCGAAACCCGAACCTATTACAGCGAAAACGAACATTTCGGCTATCGCGACGGCATTTCGCAGCCGGTCATCCGAGGCACCGGGCGCTTTGCCAGCGGCGTGCCGGCGCGCGATGTCGTGGAGCCGGGCGAATTCATCCTGGGCTATGCCAGCAACCAGGGTTATCTGCCGCTCAGCCCGCTGGTGCGCAGCGAAATCGATCTGGATTTCACCCTGCCGGTGCCCGACATTGGCATCCTTACCCGCTTCCCCGATTTCGGCAGTTTTGACAGCGCCAACGCGCCGCGCGATTTCGGCCGCAACGGCAGTTATCTGGTCATCCGCGAACTGGAACAGGATGTTGCCGGGTTCCAGGCGGCGATGGAGGCCGAGGCAAGACGCCTGAACACCGCCACCGGCAGCCCCAGCCAAACCCAGCAATATCAGGGCCTTGATCAAGTCATCGGCCAACAGATCGACGCCACCTGGGTCAAGGCAAAGCTGATGGGCCGCTGGCCTGAGGATGGCCGCCCGCTCGTCGGCCACCCGCTGTATAACTCCGTCGCCACAACCGGCCCGCACGGCCAACCCTTCAACGATTTTTCCTATGGCCAGGATGATCCGCTCGGCCTCGCCTGCCCGTTCGGCGCCCATATCCGCCGCGCCAACCCGCGTGACAGCAAACAACCGGGTGATGCCGATGAACAGGCGATCACCAACCGCCACCGCCTGCTGCGCCGCGGCCGCAATTATGGCGCCGTCGATGGTTCAGGCGAAAAAGGCATGGTCTTCATGGGCCTGTGCACCGATATCGAGCGCCAGTTCGAATTCCTGCAGCAAACCTGGCTCAACGCGCCAACATTTCATGGCCTGGAACAGGAACCCGATCCGTTCGTCGGCCAGGTCGATGCCAGCCTCGGCCCCCGCTGCTTCACCATCCCAACCGCAGCCGGGCCGGTGCGGCTACAAGGGTTGAACAGCTATGTCACCCCCCGCGCCGGCGGCTATTTCTTCCTGCCCGGCCGATCGGCATTGCTGTTTCTGGAACGGCTGTTGCGATAGGGGCAAGGGGCTATCAAAATCATACCCCGTCATGGTGCCAGACGGTCAAATGGCGAGGCGCGGGACCGCAGGCGGGGCTTTGCCCCCGGCAAGGTTTCGCATTGACGCAATTTGACCGCCTTGCACCACCCGAAGGGCGACGCGGAAAGGCCCGGCACAGCGCTCGTTTCGCTTGGGAGCGCCCCAAGGGGCGCCCCACTGCACTTACTCACTCGTGCCGGGCCTCTCCGCGTCGTTCCGGGGCATGATTTCAATAGGCCCTGACCCAAGGGGCGAAGCGCATCGATAAGATGTAGTTTAAGTCAGATACTTAGGGGCAACAAAACGTCGTAGCAGCGTGTTGCGATCCGATAGTCAATACGGCTATAAATGCAAGTTATCGGACCACCCCGTTAATGCCGATTGTGTTGATTGCAAAATTACGGTAATAGAAACCCAGGGTCGATTTTGTGCTTGGGGTACAGGACATGAATCATCTTGCAGATCACACTTGTGCACAATCCGACAGTTTCTCCTTGTCGTCTGGCCAAACTAAAATCAGACATTCCAGGCGATTGAAAGGTGCCGTCGTAACGGCGATGACCTTTATAATTGCCGGCCAAGCATCGGCGCAACAGGTGCCGACCGATCCGCAAGGTGGCTGTCCGATCTCACAATCGACTGTTGCGTCAATGTTTCAGGGCAATGTCATCACCCTGAACGGTGTCGCCAAGGCAGCCGACAGCACGCAGAACTTGGTACCGAACTGCGGTTTCTTCCAATGGACGGAGCAGATGTATCTGTGGCTGACCTCACCGGCCCCGGCCAGCTATGGCGGCGGCAGTCGCATCATGTTCTCGCCGAAATTTTTTACAGTGACACCGGAAGACGCGGGCGGGCGCCGTGATTTCATCGTCAATAACCCTCGCCGCGCGCTCGTGATGAAACTGCGCAAGACCGAACTCGGGCCGCACGGGCTACCAGCGCTTATGGCACGCAGCGGCCAGATCATCGAAGTGCAGCGCGCGATACCCGGCAGGGCCGTGCCACCGATTGTCCGCTTGCCAAGCGGGGCGATGGTCCAGCTTTCGTCGGCAACGCGGTCGCCAGAGGGCAAACTCCGCCTCTTCAGCCTGCGCGGCGCCGAGGTTCAGGCCAGCAAGCTGAAGCTGCCGATGATTGCCCGGCAGAATGTCATGCTGCAGCCGAATCAGCTTACGCCAATGGTTTCGACCGATGTGTTTCGCAGTGCAATTTCGGCCCGGAAATTCATCCTGAACAAAATTCCGATTTTCATTGATGCAGTTGGTAATGTCATCGATGTCGAACCGGGCCAGGCGGACGGTGGCGTTCTGCTGTCGCAGAACAACTCGCTGATTTATTATATTTCGACGGTCAACGACGTCTACGCCTATCACCGGACGATGCAGGGTGCCGCGTTGATCCCGTTCAACACGCCGCTGACCTTTCCGATGACGATGGCCGATGCCAATGCGGTGAAGACGTTTGCAGCGACCAAGGGACATATCATCCTTGAACCCGAGGCGCTGGCGATCGAGACTAAATCAAGCTGGGTTGCAGCGAGTTCAGTCGGCAACCCGAACGATTATGTCTCGGTGTCGGCGACCGTCCCGACCTTTGCCAAAACTGCGAACACCTGGACGCCAAACGGCCAGACGGTGATGAAACTGGTGATGGTCGGCCTGCATGTCGTTGGCAGCACAAACGGCCATGGCGAAATGGTGTGGGGTACTTTTGAACACGTCAACAATTCGCCCAATGCCAGCTACACCTACCAATCCACCTCAGGACCAAAAACGGTCGACCCGGTCCCAGGCGCCAGTTGGGTGTTTTCGCCCACCGGATCGGCCGGGCCGTTCAACGTTTCGAACGCCAGCTGGAACGGAACGGCGATCGTTGGAACACCAATCGCATCGACGGCCGTGATGCGTACGAAGCCCTGGGGCATGGACGGAAGCAACAGTGTTTTCAACACCCAGGTCATCTCGGCCAATGCAAGCATTATAAAGGAATTGCTGGCGGGCGACGTGCGCAAAAACTACTTCCAAGTCGGCACGACATGGACGATCGGCGGCCAGGCCCCCAGCGGTGGGAACGAGGTTGGCACCAATCAACTCGCAAATTCGACGATCGAAACGTTTGTGCAGGCAAGCTCACCCGGCGCGCCGGGCAGCAACTGCTTCCAATGCCATTCGACCAACAAGGTTTCGGTCAGTCACATCTATCGTGAACTCAAACCGCTGCCCTGACCCGATCTACAGGCAGCGCCGTGCAAGGTGTGCAACTGTTTTTTCATACCGAGCATCCCTCCCCGCAAATGGGGAGGGATTTTTCGGTCAGCCTGTCCTACGCGCGCCGATTCTGCTAAATCAGCGGCTGGTTTGCCCCCTTCTCGTTGCAAGTCGGATTGTTCGTGGATCGCGGCGTTGCGCCGACAGGAAATGGATATTGCGGAAAGTCAGTGTTTTGCCTCTTGGCACTAACTTTCCAGATTTCACCGGGGCGTTTTTCGGGGTGTTTGCCACCGCCAACGTCGTGCTGACTGCGGCTGGCGAGACCAAAAATCAGCCTGAAACGTGCAATTTCGCGCCCCGAATGCTCCCGAATCGCCCCGAACGCACCCCGAACGCGGCAAAACAGCGTTTGAAAATCAGGCCCCAGCGGGCAAACCATCGCCGGCCAGTGCTTGCCACACGCCAACGACCACTGCCGCCGCCGTATCGGCACGCAGGATGCGGGGGCCCAGGCTGACGGCGCGGCATTGCGGGACAGCGCGGATGGCGGCGCGTTCTTCCGGGGTAAAGCCGCCCTCTGGGCCGATCAGGATGGCGGCGGGGGCAGGGGCACTGCGCAGCGCCGCGGCCAGTGGCGCGCCGCCTTCTTCATCAGCAAAGATCAGCGCCCGTTCGGTTGGCCAATCCCGCAGCAGCGCCGCCAGCGTCACCGGTTCCGCCAGCGCCGGCAGCGCCGTGCGTTCGCATTGTTCCGCCGCCTCGATCATATGGGCACGCAGGCGATCAAGGTTGAGCTTGTCGACGATCGTGCGCCGGGTGAGGACGGGAATCAGCCTTGCAACGCCCAATTCACACGCCTTTTCAACCACCCAATCGATGCGGCCGCGCTTTAACGGTGCAAAACACAGCCACAGATCGGGCACGGTTTCGCGCGGGCTCAGCAGCGATTCGATGCGCACCTCGACCGCCTTGCGCCCCGCCACCAGCACCCGCGCCGCCCATTCGCCGCTGCGATCATCAAACAGCCGCACCACATCGCCCGCCGCACGCCGCATCACCTGCGCCAGGTAATGCGATTGCGACGCCGGCAGCACCAGCACCGCATCCTGCGTCAGCGGCAGATCGACATACAGGCGAGGGGTGCCAAGGTGAACAGTTGACAGATCGGGGCGGTTTTCGCTCATGGGGGCATGGCTAGCACAGTGCCTCCCCTGCCGGAACATGGCGTCACGCCCGATGCCGTCCATACGGTGTGGATCGATCGGCTGCCGGCGGCGTGGCGCCCCTATGCCCGGCTGGCGCGCATCGATCGGCCCGCGGGCAGTTGGCTGTTGTTCTGGCCCTGTGCCTGGGGGGTGGCGCTGGCCGATGGCCTGGTCGCCGATTGGGCGCTGATCATCTGGTTCGCCGCCGGCAGCATCATCATGCGCGCCGCCGGCTGTGTGTGGAATGACATCATCGACCGGAACCTGGATGCGCAGGTGGAACGCACTCGGGCCCGGCCGATCGCCAGCGGCGCGGTCAGCGTGCGCTCCGCTATGGCCTGGGCGCTGGTGCTGTCGCTGCTCGGGCTGGTGGTGGTGCTGCATCTGCGGCCGCTGGCGCAACTGGTTGCTATCGCCAGCCTGCTGCTTGTCGCTGGATACCCGTTCATGAAACGCATCACCTGGTGGCCGCAGGCGTGGCTGGGGCTGACCTTCAACTGGGGTGCGCTGGTCGGTTATGTTGCGGTGGCAAACCCGGCGCCGGCGATGGTGCTGCTCTATACCGGCGGCATCGCCTGGACGCTGGGCTATGACACCATCTATGCCCTGCAGGACATCGAGGATGATGCGATGGCGGGAATCAAATCGTCTGCCCGGGCACTTGGGCCACGGGCGCGTGGCGGCGTGGCGGGGTTTTATATGGCGGCGCTGGCGCTGTGGGCGGCGGCGGTGTGGGCGGCGCGCCCGGATCCACTGGCCCTGCTCACCTTGTTGCCGCTCGCCATGCATTTCGGCTGGCAGGTGTGGCGGCTGGCCGATCTGTCGTCCGAAAATGCGCTGGCGCTGTTTCGCGCCAATCGCACCGCCGGGCTGTTGATGTTTGCCGCCTGTGCGGTGGTGGCGGCATAAGCGGATTGGCGGATCAAATTTGCGGGACGGTTTTCTCCAGCAGCGCCGCCTTGACCCGCACCGATTTCAACGCGATCTGAATCTCATACAGAAACAGCGTTAGTCCGACGATCAGCAGCGCCATCGCCAGCACGAACAGCAGCGCGACAACCCCCGTCCAGCGCATCGGCACCAGATCGCCAATGAACAGGATGGCGACGACAAGGCAAACGATCAACGCCGACATGGTGCACAGGCCGATAGCGCGGTTGATCGCGGCCATTCGGCGATCGAGCAGCCGCAGTTCGCTCAGGGCCTCGATGCGACGGGTCGAAGGATAGCCGGCAATATCGGCCTCCAGCCGCCGGGCGCGATCGACCGCCCGGCCCAACCGCGCCGCCAACACATTCAGGATTGATCCAATGCCGGTCAACAAAAAGACCGGCGCCACCGCCAACTGAATATTATGGGCGATATCGCCAACCGCGCCGAAAATCGCCATGCTGGCTTATTGCGGGAAAAGCGCCGAGCCGACAAGGCTGAATGGCCAGGCCGCCGCTGCTAGCAATGCTCCCAATGGCACCCGGCTATGCCGCATCACCGGCCGGCCGCTAGCCCGGTCATAGCCGACCAGCGCCAGCCCCAGCATCGCCGCCAGCAGCAGGACGAACGGCAACGCCAGCCAGCCCAGCCAGGCACCAATCGCCGCGAACAATTTCGGATCGCCACCGCCCATCCCGTTTCGCCCCGAAATCGCCCGATACACCCTTCCGATCCCCCACAGGCTGACAAAACCGGCAATCGCCCCGATGGCGCGATCCTGCAGCGAGGGGGTCAGCCACCAGCCCAGCGCCAGCCCCGCGGCCGCCAGTGGCAGGGTCAATGCATCAGGCAACCAGAAATGTTCGGAATCCAGGACTAGCAGGGTGAGCAGCACCCAGCCGAAAACCGCACTCATCAGGCCGGCCAGATCAACATGCAGCCAAAACGCTGCCACGCCGATGCCGCCCGCGACGATTTCAATGGCCAGGTGGCGCGGCGCGATGGGCCGGGCGCACTGCCGACAGCGGCCGCCCAGCACAATATAGCTGATGACCGGCACCAGATCGCGCGGCGCCAGCACCACATTGCAATGGTCACAGCGGGAACGCCCCGCGGTGATGCTTCGACCCAGTGGCCAGCGCATCGTCAGTGCCGCAATGAAGCTGCCGATTATCAGCCCAGCGAAAAGGCCGGCAACGGGGCCGATCAGGAATGGCATGAACGGCAGCATTGCCTGACAGATACGCGATCAATGGCAGCAGTGACAGGGGGCAGGCAGCTATGCCTTTTCGCGCAGCAGACGGCTGACCATGGCATCGAACTCGCGCTTGGCCTCCACATTCAGCGAGCCGGTTGCGGGGCCGGCCCAGCCGACATGGACTTCGCGAACCAACCCGTCGCGCCCGATAAAGATGGTCGAGGGATAGACCTTGACCGGGCCTAGCGCGCCAAGCGCGGTTTTGGTCGATTCAAGCGTCGGCTGGCCGGCGAGCAGCAACGGATAGGGCAATTTGTAACGCGCCTGATAATTATCGATCAGACGAAACGCCCGGGCGGCATCATCGCCATATTCGAAATGCAGCCCGATGACTTCCAGGCCCTCCTTTTGACGGCGGGCTGCGTAGGGGCCAAGGAACAGGGCCTCATCATGGCAATTCGGGCACCAGGCGCCGCCCAGGGTGATAACAACAACCTTGCCCTTGTATCGCGCATCCAACAACGAGACCTTGTGCCCATCGCTGTCCGGAAAGCTGAAGGCGAGGCGCTGCCGGCCCGGGAATTCCACTGTGACCGCCGCCATGCCATCTTTGCCGGCGCGGCGCGCCTTCCAGGGCGTGCCGGCCGCACTGCCGGTGGCGGTGAACTGGCTGCCGCCCACCAGGGCACCACCCGCCAGCGACGCCTTCCACAGGGTCGCGGCGTTGCCATCAAACGTCGAAAGCGACAGCTGCGCTCCGGAAATTTCTCCCGCCAGATAGCGGACATCACCGCTCGGCAACTGGATTGACCCGGTGACATTGTTCCCCGTCTGCCGCAACTGCGCCAAGCCGGTGACTTGCGGAGCCTTGCCATAGGTCATCAGCCAGCGGCCACTGACGTCCGCCGCCGACCGCGCCGGGCGTTGGCTGAACCGCCAGGCGCCGCGCTGCCCCGATGCGATGACGGTCGCCGGGCCGCTGCTGCGCGAAAGATTGGCCTCCCCCGTCAGTTGGTCACCGCTACGGGTCAGGATAAGACGTGAGCCGTAAGACGGAAAAGCAAGGGTCAGCGTGTCGCCGTCCAGGCTAACCTGTTCGGCCAGCGCGCGTTCGGGCGGGTTGAGCAGATAGGCCGAGACGCCACCTTTGTCTTGCCGCACCTCCAGCCCGAACGGCAGCGACCCGCCGGGCAGGGCCAGCACCACCCGCCAGCGGCCCGACCAGCCCGTTTGGGCCGCGGCCGCTGGCTGCACGAACAGCATTGCAATCGTGCCGGCAAATACCAGCGCCGTCAGGGCGCGCCAGAGCCAGTGTTCAATGCGGGTGCGGGACATCGACTGGGTATCGGATTGGGCCTGTGGCATGGCGAAGTGATGCGCGAACATCCCCCCGGCGCGCGAGTCAGCGATTCTTGCCGCGGCCAAAGTCGGGCTATCCACAAAATCGGCCGTCCGTTGGCGGCCAGACCAGGACGGAGGTGGCCATCATGCCACCATCCCCCGTGTCATCAGCAGTCATGCGTCGTAATCTGGAGCCGATTTCGGGCCGATTTGGGAGAATTCGGGGCGGGCTTTGGCCCGAAATCGCCTGGTTCAGGGCCGCCTTGCCGACAGGTCCGCCTTTTGCATCGCGGCCCAATCGGTGAAATCGGGCGGCGGCAAATCTGAAAAGTTAGCCCCGGGGCGTGTTTTCATGACTTTTCGCAGCGCTGCCTTTTCATCATCGCATAAGCGGGTTGCGCGGTTCCCCGCGTCAATCCGGCCAGCCGCCGGCACCACCGGCGCCGCATCGGCCAGGCCATTGGCGGCCAGATCCCAATCGCTGCGATCGGCGAAATTCTGGCTGATATTGTGCAGCATGATGCAGATGTCGGTGGTTTGGCTGACCGGGTTGGCGATGTCGGCCGGGTCAATGCCCGCACCGGCGCGGGCGGCAACGGTTTGGGCCGCGTGCAGCCGGGTCGCATAATCCGCCGCCTGGGCCTCGACCCGGCGAAGCTGTTCCTGCAGCATGAAAATCACCAGTCGGTCCGAACAGGGCTTGCGGCGCGTGGCCACAATGACACCGTCCCGTTCCAGCCTGTGAATATCGCCCTTCGGCACCCGGGCTAGCGCCTGGATGAATTCCCATTGCCGCGCCGCAGACCAGCGATCCCTTTGTGCGCAAAAGGCAACGGGCGTTGGTTGGCGAGGATCTGTCACGGGCGGCGTCCTTGGTTGATCCAAGGTGTTATTATAGGCATTGTTATATTTCGCGTACCCAGGCGATTGGGGGTATGCTATATGAGCAACCTTAAACCAAGCGACCATATTCGCGCGCTGGCGTGTGGATATGCTGGACGGCATCGCGGCGAGAAACAGCTTCTTATGCTTCAGGCATTCACCGACGACTCGACTAGCAACGTCGGCGATCAGATGTTTTTTCTCGCCGGGTACATAAACACAGTTGAGATGTGGGAAGCGTTTTCGACCGTTTGGGACGCAGCTTTAAAAGCGCACCCGCCGATCGAATATCTTAAAATGACAGAAGCGGAAGCGCTTAGGGGTGAGTTTGCGGGATGGTCTAGAGAGGATAGAGACAAAAAAGTCCTTTTGCTGGCCGAGGTTATACGCATTTCCGCGCCTCATTTCTTTTTTTGCCGTGTTAGTAGGAAAGACTATGTCGAAATCTTGGCCCCGCATGCCCCATACAACCTGAAAAGTCCCTATTTTGCAGCGTGGTGGGGGGTGATCGATACGGTTGCAAGGTATTGTCAGAACGACGGCAACAACTTGCCTGTGGATTTCGTTTTTGATGAACAAGGCGGCACCGGGGACGATGCCGTTCTGTTTTATAGGTGGCAGAAAGATAACTTGGAGCCTGCATTGCGCGCGGTGCTTGGCGCTACTCCGATTTTTAGGGACGACAAGAGGGTGTTGCCGCTGCAAGCCGCTGATATGCTGGCTTGGCATCTTCGTCGCCACCATGAGCGTAGCGGAGATGAAGAACGACCCGTTTATCAGCTTATCACCGAGAGAGGCGTGGGACGGGAGATCGAACGAAAACATCTCACTGTTCTAGCGCGACAAATGAAGCGCGTTCCGGGCGTAAAATATGTGCAGACGAAAGCCGACTGGCGTCAGACACGCCGTTCGACGGTTGCACAACTTCAAGCTGGCTATGGACCGCCGTCAACCAATCCGATCTGGATGCTATACGTGGAGATCAGATATCGGCTGTCGGCTTGGTGGAAAAATTCACGTCGGCCGAAACGTCCTCGCGGTTAGGCGAACTTAACCGTGACAAGACCTTATCCATCGCATCAGAGACCTCGGTGGGGCTTAGTCCGCCATCGGCTTCGATGGCGCGCGCGGTCTCTAGGAAGCGCTGGCTCTGCGCTTCCTGGCTCTCCGGCGGGTCGGTTTTCTTCGGCATGGCGATCAGGCTCCGCGACCAGTCGTTTCATAGGTAAGCCGCTTGCCGACGACACCCAAGAGGGCGGTGATGGCGCGGGCTTCGTCGTTCTGCCCAAGGGCTGCGCAGTTGCTGTAGCGGAAGTCGAACTCTGCCAGATAGCGGTGAAGGTGCTTTTCCGAGCAATGCTGATAGACGCCGCGCATGCCGCGCTTGAAGATGCTGAAATAGCCTTCAACGGTGTTGGTGGTCACGTCGCCGCGCGCATATTCACGAATGCCATGAAACACAGTTTCGTGGCTGGCGAACTCCTTGCCGACAGTGCGGTAAAGGTGCGCTTCGTCGGTCATCAGGCGGGCTTCCTTGGCGACGTTGGCGCGAACCACAGCGACGACTTCGCCGGGCTGCATACGGGCGGTGTGAACGGAGCGCACAGCGCCGGTAGCGCGGTCAACGAGCGAGACAATTTGGTTCTTGTGGCGACCGCCGCCAGCGGCAACCGGAACACCCTTGCGACGACCAATATAGGCCTCATCGACTTCAACCGGAGTGCCGCAGGAGCCAAACGGCGCAAGGTCACCAGAGCGCATCGCTTCGCGGATGCGATGCGACATGAACCAAGCGGTCTTGAGGGTAACGCCAAGGGTGCGATGAAGCTGGTTGCTGCTGATACCCTTCTTGCTGGCGCACATAAGGTACATGGCCTGCAACCACAGATGCAGCTTGACGTGCGACGCTTCGAAGATGGTGCCGATCTTCACGGTGAACGGCTTGCGGCATTGGTAGCACTTGTACGCGCCAATGCGGGTGCTCTTGCCCTGCATCTTGCTGATACGCTTTACGCCGCCGCAATGCGGGCAAACCGGGCCTTGCGGCCAAACACGCGCCTCGACAAAAGCATAGGCGGCTTCTTCATTGTGAAAGTGCGGGGCGGAAAGAACGGCGGTCATCGGGTGGCTCCTGTTGCCACCTATCTACGCAATGGGCTTGGGTATGTCAAGTATAATAACGCCTTATTATAACCTATTTGGCGGATGTAGGACATGGCAGTCCTCCCCGCAAAGGCGAGGGATTCTTTCGGGGCTGAATGAAGATCCCACCGCCGACCCCTCCACACCTGGAATGGGGAGAGGAGGAGCGATGTTGCCCTGCGCGACTAACGGTTGTTGCGGTCATCCCGCAGACGGTCGCTCAACCGGTCCAGACGCTGCTGCACCCGCGCCTCGTTGCGGGCCGAAATCGCGCCGTTGCGGTTGCGCAGTGATCGATCATAACGGCGAATCGACGACAGTTCATACTGATCACGCTGCGCTTCGTTGCGATTCAGGCTGCCATCATCGACGCCGCGCGAAATACGCTGTTCGATCCGCATGAAGCGGGACTGGATATCGCGCTGGCCATTGTCACCATTGCCATAGGCGTTGTTGCCATTGTTATAGGCGCCATTGCCATAACCGGTGTTCGCCGCAATCCAGACGCCGCGAGCATCGTAAGACCCGCTGGTCGAACCGGCGTGCCAGCGGCCGTAACGGTCATAATAGCCCGGCTGTTCATTGGCGATCCAATTGCCATTGTTGTCGCGGCGACCGTTCGGCGCCCCGGCGATCCAGCGGCCATATTGATCATAACTGCCGGTGGTTTCGCCGGCGATCCAGCGGCCATTTTGCCAATAGCCGTTGACCATGCCGACGCGATAGCGATTGTTCTGATCGAAATCATTCGCCGACGGCACGACCCAGCGGCCATTGCCATCCCGGTAACCGACCTGTGTGCTGCCATTGGCGGACACCCAGCGATTCTGGCTGTCATAATAGCCGCGCGGTGCGCCTTCTATCCAACTGCCTTCACGGTCGTAATAGCCGGCCTGGGCATTGGCCTGAACGTTGCTGGCATGCCAAGCGCCGGATTGATCGTAGAAACCATAGGCGCGGGCGCAATTGACATCACCGGTGCGGCCCTTGCTGACCTGATTGCCGATCACGCCGCCGCCAACCGCGCCGAGCACGGTGCCCAGTGTCTTGTCACCGCCGCCAGCAATGATGTTGCCAAGAACGCCGCCAAGGCCGGCGCCGGCAACCGTGCCGATGACGCGGTTGTTGCTGTGTTGTTCACAGGTTTGCTGCGCCATCGCCAGCGACGGAATCGACGCGGAAAGCAGGGCAGCGGTCAGGAAGAAAGTGCGCATTGCGTTTGTCCCGTTGTTGTTCATCAACATCAGGACGCACCAATCGCAGCTAAGTTCCGAAAAAGATTTCAAATTTATGAACGTGTTGTTCATCCAGGGGTGGTTGGGGCGGTGAGTTTGGAGAGAAACCAGGGCCTCCGGCGGTCTTTAAGGGCCGTGCGCCCCAGCCCTTATTTTGTTGGGGTCGCTGCATGCGATTCCTGTTGATTTGACGGGTCAGCGTTCTGCCAACGAACACCGGTATCGCCTGCGAGGCGCAAACACCATCGATGCCGTTGACGTGTCGGCTGCTGCGCGCGCCAGCGGTTACAACTGCCGATTTTTTTCCTTTGGCCAAACGTTGAAACTTGTCTTTGCCATCATGCCATTTTCAAGCCCTCTCGGCGCCGCTATAGCCGGCCGCAGATCTGCTGTGCGCCCTGAAGGAATATCCCCTTGTCAAAAACTGCCGTCAACAAAGTTGTGCTGGCCTATTCCGGCGGGCTGGACACGTCGGTGATCCTGAAATGGCTGCAACTGACCTATGATTGTGAGGTGATCACCTTTACCGCCGATCTGGGCCAGGGCGAGGAGCTGGAGCCGGCGCGGGCCAAGGCGGTGCTGATGGGGGTGAAGCCGGAACATATTTTCATCGAGGATCTGCGCGAGGAGTTTGTGCGCGATTATGTGTTTCCGATGATGCGCGCCAACGCGCTGTATGAGGGGCAATATCTGCTCGGCACGTCGATTGCGCGGCCGTTGATCGCCAAGAAACAGATCGAGATTGCGCGCAAAGTGGGAGCGGATGCGGTCAGCCATGGGGCGACCGGCAAGGGCAATGATCAGGTACGGTTTGAATTGGGCTATTACGCGCTGGCACCCGACATTCGCATTATCGCACCGTGGCGGGAATGGGATTTGAACAGCCGCGAGCAGTTGATCGCATTTGCCGAGGCGCACCAGATTCCGGTGGCAAAGGACAAGCGCGGCGAAGCGCCGTTTTCGACCGATGCGAACCTGTTGCACACGTCATCAGAAGGCAAGGTGCTGGAGGACCCGTGGAACGAAGTGCCGGAGTATGTCTATTCGCGTACCGACAATCCCGAAACCGCTCCGGATGTGCCGCAATATATTACCATCGATTTCGAATATGGTGATCCTGTCGCCGTCGATGGGGTGGCGCTGTCGCCAGCGTCGTTGCTGGCAAAGCTGAACGAATTGGGCAAATTGCAAGGCATCGGCCGGCTTGATCTAGTCGAAAATCGCTTTGTCGGCATGAAATCGCGCGGCATGTATGAAACGCCGGGCGGCACGATATTGCATTTGGCGCACCGCGGTATCGAATCGATCACGCTGGATCGGGGCGCGGCGCATCTGAAGGACGAACTGGCGCCAAAATATGCCGGGATGCTGTATAACGGTTTCTGGTTTTCGCCGGAACGCGAGATGTTGCAGGCGGCGATCGATTACAGCCAGGCCAAGGTTTCGGGCACCGTGCGGTTGAAGCTGTACAAGGGCAGCGCCAGCGTCATCGGCCGCAAATCACCCAACTCGCTATATTCGGCCAACATCGTGACGTTTGAGGACGACGCCGGTGCCTATGACCAGCGCGATGCGGCGGGATTCATCAAATTGAATGCGCTGCGATTGCGATTGCTGGGCCGCCGTGACGGCAAATGAGTTGACCAAAGTCCCGCCAACCGCCACCTAAGCTTTAATTTTGCCGAGTAGGGCGAACGTGACCGAAACGACCGCCGACAGCCTGATACCGTATGATGAGATCGTCCAGGACGCGCTCCGCACCGTCGTGCGCCGGGTGCTGGACAAGATTGATGCCGATGGTGGCCTGCCAGGGGCGCATCATTTCTACATCGCCTTTCGCACCCGGGCGCCGGGGGTGAATATTCCGAAGCATCTGCTGGAACGCTATCCCGATGAAATGACGATCGTTATTCAGCATCGTTACTGGGATCTGGCGATCGATGACGAAGGATTCCAGATCGGGCTGAGTTTCAACCAGGTGCCGTCGATCCTGCGGATTCCGTTTGCGGCCATCACCGGCTTTGTCGATCCGGCAGTGAATTTTGCGCTGCAATTTGCAGCGAAAGAGGGCGAAGTGCTGGTTGAGGCGGAGCCAGAGCCAGAGCCAGCAACGCCGATCGAGCCGGGGTCCAACGTCGTGTCATTCGATTTTTCGCGCAAGAAATGACCCGCACCGAAACAGACAGTTTCGGCGCCATCGAAGTTCCAGATACCGCCTATTGGGGGGCGCAGACCCAGCGATCGATTGGCAATTTCCCAATTGGTCATGACAGGATGCCGTTGCCGCTGATTCATGCGTTGGGGCGGATCAAGCAGGCGGCGGCTGTGGTCAATCGGGCGCATGGCCTGGATGCTGCGCTGGCTGATGCCGTCGAAACGGCGGCGGCCGAAGTGGCGGATGGCAAGCTCGACGACCAGTTTCCACTGGTTGTCTGGCAGACCGGCAGCGGCACCCAGACCAACATGAATGCCAATGAAGTGATCGCCGGGCGCGCCAACGAGATTTTGACGGGCAAGCGCGGCGGCAAGGTGCCGGTGCATCCCAACGACCATGTCAACAAATCGCAAAGTTCCAACGATACGTTTCCGACCGCGATGCATGTTTCGGTGGCGCTGGAATTGCGCGGGCGGTTGCTTGGCGCATTGCGGGCATTGGGGGCGCGTTTCCGGGCGCATGAGGCGGAATGGGCGACGATCATCAAGATTGGCCGCACCCATTTGCAGGATGCGACGCCGATGACATTGGGGCAGGAGGCTTCGGCCTGGGCGCAGACCTGTGATGACAATGCGGCGCGGATCGTGGCGCTGTGGCCGCGGCTGTCGCGGCTGGCGCAGGGGGGAACGGCGGTTGGCACCGGGCTGAACGCGCCAGCGAATTTCGGCGCGGATTTCGTTGCGGCGTTGGCCGGGTTGACCGGCGGCATCCCTTGGGAAACTGCTCCCAACAAGTTTGAAGCGCTGGCAACGCACGACACGATGGTCGAGGTTGCCGGCGTGCTCAACACGATCGCCGTCGGCATGACCAAGATCGCCAATGACCTGCGCTTGCTCGGATCGGGGCCAAGATCGGGCCTGGGGGAACTGGCGCTTCCCGAGAATGAACCTGGCAGCTCGATCATGCCGGGCAAGGTCAACCCCACCCAGTGCGAGGCGCTAACCATGGTCTGTGCACAGGTGATGGGCAATGTGCAGGCGGTGACCATCGGCGGCCTGCAGGGGCATTTGCAGTTGAACGTCTTCAAGCCGTTGATTGCCCATAATGTGCTGGGCAGCATCGCCATTCTGGCCGATGCGATCGATTCGCTCCGGCTGCGCTGTGTCGATGGCATGGCCCCAAACCGGGCGCGGCTGGCGTCGCTGGTTGAACGATCGCTGATGCTGGTGACGGCGCTGGCCCCTGCGATTGGCTATGACCATGCCGCGGCCATTGCGAAGAAAGCCCATCACGACGGCACGTCGCTGCTTGAGGCCGGCCTGGCACTGGGGCTGGTGACAGAGGCGCAGTTCCGGGCGCTGGTGCGGCCAGAGGCGATGATCTGAGACTGCGCCGGGATGACAGCGGGGCGCCAACCCGCTAACCACCCCCACAATGACCGAATTTTCCCGCCCCGCTGCCACCACGCCGCCGCGTCGCGGGCTGATGTTTGTGCTGTCATCGCCATCGGGTGCCGGCAAAACCACGCTGTCGCGGCGTTTGCTGGCGCAGGATCAGGGCATCACGCTGTCGGTATCGGCAACAACGCGCCCGCCGCGCCGCGATGAAGCCGATGGCAAGGATTATTATTTCGTCTCCCCCGATCGTTTTGGCGAAATGGTGGCGCAGGACGAATTGCTGGAATGGGCGACCGTGTTCGGCAATCGTTACGGCACACCGCGTGAGCCGGTGGAAGTGGCACTGCACGCCGGCCGCGATGTATTGTTCGATATCGATTGGCAGGGCACCCAGCAGTTGCAGCAGACCGATGCCGCCAGCGATCTGGTACGCGTTTTCATATTGCCGCCCGACCTGAATGAGCTGGAACGCCGGCTGACCACGCGCGCCACCGATGCCGCCGCCGTGATCGCCGAACGCATGGCCCGCGCTCGCGATGAAATCAGCCATTGGGGCGAATATGACTATATCCTGATCAACGACAATGCGGAGGTCTGCCTGGCCGAAATCACCGCAATTCTGCATGCGGAACGACTGCGCCGAAAACGCCAATTGGGCCTCGCGTCGTTCGTCCGCGACATGCTCGGGCAATGAAGCGTCTTTTGCCCCTGCTGCTGCTCGCTGTCTGTGCCGGCACGCCACCCGAACCCGTATTGGCCAAGCCCGCCGCATCCTGGCACGCCACCATTCGCGATGCCGATCGCAAGCGGCTTGCAGGGCTGTGGAGCGCCTGGACCCGATCCTTGCACCAGGCGCATGCGGCTGGCGAAGGCGCGCAAGTCACGGCTTTGGGTGTTCTGGGCGATCCGGAAGCAGCCAGGCCCGCGCCGCCGCCGGCCCCCGGCAATTATCGCTGCCGCAACATAAAAATCGGAAAACATGAGGGCGTTCCCGCCACGGTGCCGGCCTTTGTCGCCACCGGATTTCTACCTTGCACGGTGACGGCGCTGGGTCAGCAGCTTTGGTTTGAACAGGTGAACGGCATGCAACGCATCGGTGGCACGCTATTCGCCGACGGCGACCGCATGATTTTCCTGGGCGCGATGGCGTTGACGGGCGAAGGCGCCATGATGCGGTATGGCCTGGACCCTGATCGTGATCAGGTCGGCGTGCTGCGCGCCGTCGGCGACCACCATTGGCGGCTGGAACTGCCCTGGCCGAATTGGCAGGCCAATCTGGAAGTGATCGAGATTTTGCCGGCGTGAACGTAATAAGGGCGCGACGCCGTGCTGACTGATCCGCTGTTCTATCTCACTGCCATTCCAGCCGTGCTGCTGATGGGGCTGGCCAAAGGTGGCTTTGCCGGCGTCGGCATATTGGGCGTACCGCTGATGGCGCTGGTGATTTCGCCGGTGCAGGCGGCGGCGATCTTGTTGCCGATCCTGCTGGTTCAGGATGTGGTCAGCGTCTGGGCATTCTGGCGGGTGCGCGATGATCGCGTGCTGGCGTTGATGCTGCCCGGCGCGGCAACCGGAATCGCGCTGGGTTATTTGCTCGCCGCGCATGTCTCTGTGGCGGCCGTCGAATTCGCCGTTGGGCTGACGACGATCATGTTTGCCGTGCAACGGTTGCGCGCCGGCGCAGCAGCACTGCCGTCGGCGGCTGGCCCATTTTCCGGCATTGCAATGGGGACCGTCGCAGGTTTTACCAGTCAGATTGCCCATGCCGGCGGGCCGCCGTTCCAAATCCACGTGCTGCCGATGCAGATGCCGCGCGATCGCTTCATCGGTACAAGCGCGATCTTTTTCGCTGCGATCAACTGGATGAAGGTGCCGGCCTATGCGGCGCTGGGCCAATTTACCCCACAAAACCTGGCGACGGCCGCCGCGCTGATGCCGCTGGCGATCCTCACCACCTGGGCGGGCGTGCATCTGGTGCGCCGCGTGGATTCAGTACAATTTTATCGGATCATCCAATGGCTCATGCTGGCGGTGGGGACAAAACTCGCCTGGGATGGCGCTCCCGGGCTGATTGGATAGACAGCCGTCGGAAAAAGGGGCGGAGAAATTGGTGGAATCGGAGGCTGCCGAGCTGGCAATCGCATTGCTTCGCCACGGCCAAAAATAATCAAGTTCGAATTATATAAATATTTCGCGAAATAAAAATGTTTTATATATTATTTCATCGGTTTTCTGATCATCCATATTCGACGTTCTACAGTGAAAGAGATGCTGTGTTCTTTGCAAAAATTATCTATTGTCCATAATACATCGGGGCGGGTTCTTGCGCAATTGTCGCCGCACAGTATCCCTCCCGGCTTGACCCTTGGAAACCAGTGCATCACATCGGCATGAAATGCAAGATCGTGGCGCACACCGTCCAGGAATACCAGGTCCAGACTGTTCGTCGGCCATGCCTGAAATCATCCGGGCTTCGCCCTTTCATGGCAGTGATGTTGTCACAGCCCCGCGCGTAATGATCGAAATTCTCGCGGGGTTCGCCAGTTTTCGCGCTCCCTTGATGTTTTTCCGTAATCTTTGACCGAAACGGCGTTTGGGGCGTTTTTGGCGGGTGATGAAAAGGGATGCTCGACCGGGTCGCAGATATCGATGCAGGCAATGGTCACGCCGGCGGCCACCGATTTTGACCAGCATCAGGATGACCGTCCGCAAAATCGGCCGACTTCGACCATGGCACCACCAGCTGGAATCATATGCGCCAACCGTTCCAGTGTCTTGAATTCTGGCTCCGGCATCCAGCCAGGAATGTCGAGGTTACAGGCCGTGTGTCGACATGCCTTGGCGCTAAAATCCTCTGCCGACTGTTTTCGCCATTATTTGTCCGGAAGCGGTGAGTTGGCGTCGCTCGCCGGCAATTGCGGCGCAATGATTTGCGGTTGATCGCCGGTCAATGCGCCCAGAAAGGCCTGGATCTGATCAGTCTCCGCCTTGGTCAATGTCTGTCCCAGCTGCACCCTTGCCATCACGCCAATGACTTTTGAAAGATCCTGTTCGGAGCCGGTGTGAAAATAGGGCGCGGTGAGCGCAATGTTGCGCAACGTTGGGACCTTGAACGCATAATCGTCGGCTGATTGTTTGGTAATCGCGCCGCGTCCCCTGTCGGCAATGGGGCGGTATTTGACATCCGGCGCTGACACAACGCCGAATTTGGCATACATTGTTCCACCGATATTGATGCCGGTGTGGCAAGCCGTGCAGCCTTTTGCCATGAAGACGGTCAGACCGGCTTTTTGGGTGGCATTCAGCGCTGTCGCGTCGCCGCGCAGATAGCGATCGAACGGCGCATTCGGCGTGATCAACGTCGCCTCGAACACCGCAATGGCCTTTTGAGCGTTGGCGATGGTTATCGGTGACGGGTCGCCTGGAAAGGCACGAGCGAAAGCATCGTGATATCCAGGCAATGCCGCCAACTGTGCTGCGACATGCTTCAGGGGCGATGCCATCTCCACCGGGTTGACCATCGGGCCCCCGGCCTGGTCCTCAAGGTCTTTTGCTCTCCCGTCCCAGAATTGTGCAAAATTGAAGACTGCGTTTAAAACGGTTGGTGAATTGCGGCCGCCGCGTTCGCCATGATAGCCAGCAGACGTCGGCGAATTATCGGCACCACCCAGGCCGGTATTGTGGCAGGAAGCGCAGCTGATCGAATGGGTAGCCGACAGGCGCGGATCGAAATAGAGCATCGAACCAAGGAAAATTTTCGTTGCGGTCGCCGGATTGCCGGGCAACGCGGGGGCACTGGCGGGAACAGGCTGAAAGGATAATCGCGCCTGCAGGATCAGCGGATCTGTCGACATTCGCATTTCGGATTTGGCCGCCGGTGTCGCTTCATCCGATTGCTTCGGCGCCGGCTTTGCGCAGCCGGCAACAATCATGGCCAGGCCCATGGCGAGCAGAATTGAACCGCAGTTGGTCCCCAGCCCAAGCTTTCCGCGCGGGCTGCAAGTTGCCGGACCGGCCGTCTGATTGATCGTGGCCATGACTGGCTGTCCCCTGTTCTGGCGGACAGCAACGAATTGGCGCGATGAAATATGCCCGTGGTCGCTGTGTCTGGCCGTCCGGCACATCATAGCAAATGCGCGGACCTGGCTGGACCATCGGAATATACCTAGGTCAGGACCTGTTAAATTCATGCAGCGCGAAACCGTTTCACCTTGCTCGGAGCCGCCCCATGCTTTCCGTCGCTCTTGCCGATTTGACCGCTGCAAGCCGACATGAAGGATCAATTTGACAGGGCACGCCTCTGGTCACGCGGGCCGGCGATCTGCCTGCGTAGATTCCGATTCTCCTTTGATTGCCCAGAGTCGCCTAGCTTGGCCATCAGGCTTTTGCGGTCGCAGTCTGGGCGCCTTTTGAAAGACTTGGCCGTACACCAATTACCCACATCCGGGACCGGAGACCATGATGAGCAATGCGATCAGGAATGCCAGGGCTGCCATCGGTATCGCGCTTGCAAGCTTGACGCTCGCCGGCTGTGTGGGAGACGGGTATAACGACCGAACCGGATCGACCTGGGCAAGCCCTGCCTATAATGGCTGGTATGACGGTTATTATGGTTCGATTTACGACGGGTATTGGGGATCAAACAACAGTTTCTATTACCGCCAGAGCGAGCGAGACCAATATCGTCGCGGCGACCGCCGCCATTTCCAACGGGGCGAGATCGCTCCGAACCCGCGCTTCCAACGTTTCGAGGGTCAGACCCGTCAACCGCAGCAGGGGGTGCGTATGCCGCAATACCCGCGACAGAATGCGCAACCCGGTCATCAAAATGGCCCGCGCGATCACGGCGCGAATGGTCAGCACCCCAGGGGCGGACGCGACAACCACCAATGAGCGTTGTTCGTGTGCAAATCTGTGTGCATCGTCGGTCGAGGCGTCACGCCGACGGTATTGGTGGCTGCCCGCCGCGGCGCCGAGAGGCATAAAGACGATGCGTTGAGGAACCCGCTGGCACGCCGGTTTGTTGAACCATCGGCGGTCAAGAATGGCCGTCAATCCTTGGTGGAGGAGAGTGTTATGACGATGATGGATGAGCAGCGCGGCTATGCCGGCCGGCAACCAATGGGCGGCGCTTCCAGCAGCAGCAACCTGATAACCGTCGATAGGGTCAGCGGCACCGCCGTGTATAATCACGCCAATGAAAAGCTTGGCACGATCGATTCAGTGCTGATCGACAAATATTCAGGCGAAGTGGCCTATGTCATCATGTCGTTTGGTGGCTTTCTCGGCATTGGTGAGAAATTTCATCCGCTGCCATGGGATGTGCTCGATTATGATACGGACATCAGCGGTTACCGCGTCAATCTCGACCGCGACGCGCTGAACGACGCCCCAAGCTACACACGGTCGGACATCGATGGATTTGCGGAAACCAGTGCCTTTGGTGCCGTAGACGATTATTATCTGGCCCCCGAAGATCATGCCGATAGCAACAGCCGTGACGGTATCAACCGGACCCGGGCCCAATACAGCCGGCCGGCACCACCGGCCCGTGCCATGGACCAAACCCATGCTGCGGCGCGCGATGGAAATGCTGACGAGCATGGGTTCTACAGCCCGGAAAGCCAAGCGGCGCGCAACGCCGGCCTCGAAGGGATCATCCCGGCGACCGGTGAAGGCTCGGCCGCCGACGCCCGGGGCGAGGAACGGACGCTTGGCGATGGCGTCTACACTGGCGATCGGCGCTGATCCTGTTCGCAGTTGATCTGCAACATTGATTTGCAAAACCCGGCGGACGCAGTGCCGCCGGGCAGTTTTTGGCGGCGTGACCGCGATCAATTGCCGCGATATGAGAATTTTGATTGGCAGGTGGGAACCGTTAGAAATTTTGTGCGTTCGAAAACGAATTGGCACCCTGCCCAACCAAAGTGGAAAAAACATGGTCAAGAAATCTTCAAAGCGCAACGGCGGCGACGCCGCGCAGCCGCAATTCAAGGTCGAATATCGTGAAATCCAGCCCTATGGGACGCTTAAAAATCTGCCTATCGCGTTGGCAGACAATGCGCGGGCGCAAAGCGTGGAAATTTTGAACCAGCTGCTGGCCGATACGATGACGTTGCGCGACCTTTACAAGAAACATCATTGGCAGATGTCAGGCGTCACCTTTTACCAACTGCATCTGCTGCTCGACAAACATTATGAAGAACAAGCGGCGCTGGTCGACATGATCGCCGAGCGGATCATGGCGCTGGGCGGCGTCAGCATTGCCATGGCCCCCGATGTTGCCGAAGCGACCAAAATCCCGCGCCCGCCAAAAGGCCGCGAGGACGTGCCGACCCAGTTGGCGCGCCTGCTCGAAGCGCATGAGATCATCCTGCGTGCCGCCCATGAAGGCGCTGACGCTGCCGATGAAGCCGGCGACGATGGCACCAACGACCTGTTGGTGAGCAACATCATTCGGACCAGCGAGCCGCAAGTCTGGTTCATTGCCGAACATCTGGCTGAAACTGCCCTGGTCAGACCAGACTCGCGCTGACGCTGACGCATCTGTCTGGCAAGGCGATTCAAATAGAAACGGCTTGCCAGACTGATCCGCGCGTCCGCACCTTGAAGACCACGGATAGAGGCAGGATTGGTGGGTGTGGCCATCGATATTCAGGATTGGGTAAAGGCTGACCCCCAGGGCATTTATTTGCCGACAGCCGACGCCTGGGTTGATCCTGCCCGGCCGGTCGCCCGTGCCATCATCACCCATGGCCACAGCGATCATGCGCGTGGCGGCCATGGCGCGGTGTGGGCGACGCCGGAAACACTGGCGATCATGGCGGTACGCTATGGGCCGCAGGCCGGTGGTGTGGCGCTGGCCTATCGTGAGCGGGTGGACATCGGCGACATTGGCGTAAGCCTGCACCCAGCCGGGCATGTGTTGGGGTCAGCGCAGGTGCGGCTGGAACGCGGCGGCCAGGTTGCGGTGGTGTCAGGAGATTACAAGCGCGCAGCCGATCCAACCTGCGCGCCGTTTGAAGTTCTGCACTGCGATGTTTTCATCACCGAGGCGACGTTTGGATTGCCAGTTTTCGTGCATCCGGTGGCAGCAGATGAGATCGCGCGGGGGTTGGCGCGGTTGCAGGCGAGCGAGGGCCGTTGCCTGTTGATCGGCGCCTATGCACTGGGCAAGGCGCAACGGGTGATTGCGTTGCTGCGCCAATGTGGTTGGGATCGGCCGGTCTATCTGCACGGCGCTGTCGAAAAACTATGCGCGCTCTATCAGGCGCATGGGGTCAATCTGGGGGAATTGCGGCCGGTGGCCGGGCTGAACGTCGACGCGTTGGTGGGGGAGGTGGTGATCGCGCCGCCATCCGCATTGCAGGATCGCTGGTCGCGGCGGCTGCCTGATCCTATCACCGCAATGGCGTCGGGCTGGATGATGGTGCGGGCGCGGGCCCGCCAGCGCGGCGTGGAATTGCCTCTGGTGATTTCCGATCACGCCGGCTGGGATGAGTTGACGCAGACCTTGCTGGAGGTGGCGCCGCGTGAGGTATGGGTGACGCATGGCCGCGAAGATGCACTGATGCACTGGTGCGAGACGCAGCAGATAAAGGCGCGAGCGCTGCACTTGGTGGGGCGCGAGGATGATGATGATTGATACGAGCCGCGGCAGGGCTTTGGCAGCGTGAAACGGTTTGCCGAATTGCTCGACGCGCTGGGATTTGCTGCCGGGCGCAATGCCAAGCTGGCGCTGATCTCTAACTGGCTGGGGACGACGCCCGATCCCGATCGCGGCTGGGGGCTGGCGGCGCTGACCGGTGAATTGCAATTGCCGGCGGTCAAGCCGGCGCTCGTCCGTTCGCTGATCGAGGCGGAGGTTGACCCGGTGCTGTTCCGCCTCAGCTATGATTATGTCGGCGATCTGGCAGAAACCGTAGCGCTGCTGTGGCCGCATAGGCTGGCGGGCGAGGTGCCAGGCTTGGGGGAGACGGTGGCGACCCTGCAACAATTGACTCGCAGCTCTGCGCCGGCGGCTTTGCGGCAGATGCTGTCCAAGATGGGCAGTTCTGAACGCTATGCGCTGTTGAAGTTGGCGACCGGGGCGTTGCGGGTCGGCGCCGGCGCCCGGCTGGCGAAACAGGCGTTTGCAAACCGTTTCGGCGTCGATGTGGAAGAGGTGGAGGAGCTTTGGCACGGTGTGGATGCGCCCTATGCCGCGCTGTTTGCCTGGGCGGAGGGCAGGGGACCGCGCCCCGATCTGGAGACGCAGCCCCTGTTTCGGCCGTTCATGCTGGCGCATCCGCTGGAGGCGCCGGAGACGCTGGACGTCGCCGCCTATGCTGCCGAATGGAAATGGGACGGCATCCGCGCGATGGCGGTTTCGCGTTGCGGGGCAAGGCGGCTTTATTCGCGTGACGGGAATGACATTTCAGCGACTTTTCCGGAAATTGTCGCGGCGCTGGATCGGGATGTGGTGCTGGACGGCGAATTGCTGGTGCGCGGCGCCGATGGCGCGGTGGGCAGTTTCAATGCCTTGCAGCAAAGGCTGGGGCGCAAGTCCGTGAGCGCGGCCATGCTGCGCGACTATCCGGTGTTCCTGCGCACTTATGATTTGCTGTTCGAAGGGCAGGAGGATCTGCGAGGGCTCGGCCTCGAATCGCGGCGGGACAGGCTGAAGGCCGTGGTGCAGGCGCTGAATTCGCAGCGCTTTGACCTTTCGGAGTCGCTGCCAGCGGCAACATTGGAGGAATTGGTGGTATTGCGTGGCAGCCCGCCCGACCCGGCGATCGAGGGGCTGATGCTGAAACGGCGCGATTCGCTCTATGTTGCAGGCCGCAAGACCGGGCTGTGGTACAAATGGAAACGCGATGCACGGGTCGCTGATTGCGTGCTGATGTATGCGCAGCGCGGCCATGGGAAACGTTCGAGCTTTTATTCGGATTTCACCTTTGGCGCCTGGCAGGGCGATGTGTTGCTGCCAGTGGGAAAGGCCTATTTCGGTTTTACCGATGCCGAGCTCAAATGGTTGGATGCTTTTGTCAGGGCCCATACGACATCGCGATTCGGTCCGGTCCGAGAGGTTGAAAAATCGCTGGTGCTGGAAGTGGCGTTTGATTCGATTGGCGAGAGCAGCCGCCACAAATCGGGGCTCGCCATGCGTTTCCCGCGTATTTCGCGTATTCGCATCGACAAGCCTGCCACAGAGGCAGACACGATAGACGTTTTGCGAAAGATGATCGCCTAGTGTCACGATCTGTTCGATTCATCATTCGTGATGGGCTGGAGCGGTCAAATCGGCAGGATCCACGATCAATGCGGGTATGATGCAACTTGATCGACTTTCGCCCTCGTCGCCGCCGCCGGCTAAACCCGTCAACAAAGGCGGTGCGTTATACCACATCTTACGGATGATAACCTGTTGGAGTTCAAAAGGGCCGCCTGCGGCTGGGGCCACAGGCCCAGACCCCATCTCATCGGATCAAGCTGATTTTGTTGCGATTTGCGCCAATCAAGCAATAGAGGTCTGGGGCCTGCGGCTCGGCTGCCTTGATTATAAGTCGGCATCAACGAGAGTTGGTATTAGACGAGGCCACGCACCGCCGGGATATACACAATGACCGTTACCTAAACCTGACCAATTGGCATAAATACCAGCAGAACTTGTCGCCAACAATATAGAGTCGATAACTGGAGCCAGTTCAACATGATACAGCAGACTATCCGCGCAATATCCGGATGATGGCCGAAAAATCCAGCCCGCCTCCACCGTTGTTGGCGAACAACTGATACAGTGCTTCGGCCTGTGCCCCCATCGGGACGCTGGCGCCGGCGCCAGATGCCGCGGCGATTGCAAGCTTCAAGTCCTTCAACATCAAAGCCGAGGCAAACCCGCCCTGATAGTCACGGTTGGCAGGCGACGCCGGCACGGGACCCGGGACAGGGCAATAGCTGGTCATCGACCAGCTTTGGCCCGACGCCTTGGACGAAATATCAAAGAAGGTCTGCGCATCAAGGCCAAGTTTTTCGGCGAGCACGAATGCTTCCGCCGTGGCGATCATCGTCGCACCCAGGATCATATTGTTACAGATCTTGGCGGCTTGTCCCATGCCGGCGCCCCCGGCGTGAATGACGGTTTTGCCCATCTTTTCGAGAATGGGTTTTGCTGCAATAAAGGCGGCCTCGGGGCCGCCAACCATGAAGGTAAGCGTGCCGCCATCGGCGGCGGCGGTGCCGCCGGAGACCGGCGCATCGACCATCATCAGGCCCTTTGCAGCGGCTGATTCCCCCACCAGCCGGGCAGTGGCGACATCAATTGTCGAACAATCGATCAAGACGGCGCGCAGTGGAGCAGCGGCGAACAGCGCGTCAGCATAGGCAGCAGCGACATGGGTGCCGGCGGGCAACATCGTGACGATTGCGTCGGCACCGACCGCTGCGGAGCGTGCCGAGGTGGCCGCGGTGGCACCGTAGCCGACAGCGCGCGCGACGGCGTCCTCGCTCAGGTCAAAGGCGCGGACTTCATGCCCGGCGCGAGCCAAATTGGCGGCCATCCCGCCGCCCATGTTGCCGACGCCTATAAATGCGATGATTGCCATGTTCTCATGCCTCACTTCATCGTCGGGATGACAAAACTGCTGTCGACGACAACGCCATCGGCATTTAGGCTGGGCCAGCGCTCTGTCACGGTCTTGATCTTGGTGTAAAAGCGCACGCCCTCGGGTCCATGGACATTGCTGTCGCCGAACGCCGAGCGCTTCCAGCCGCCAAAGGTGTGATAGGCGACAGGGACCGGGATTGGCACGTTGATCCCGACCATGCCGACTTCGACGTTCGCCGCGAACTCGCGCGCCGCCGGGCCATTGCGCGTGAAGATGGCAACGCCGTTGCCGTACTGGTGGTTCGACGGCAGCGCCAGCGCCTGCTCAAACGTCTCGGCACGGACCATCTGCAGCACTGGCCCAAAAATTTCTTCCTTGTAGCTTTGCGCCGTCGGCTGGACATGGTCGAACAGCGTCGGCCCGACGAAAAAGCCGCCCTCATGCCCTTGCAGCGAAAAGCCGCGGCCATCGACGACCAGTTCGGCGCCTTCGTCGACGCCCATCTGGATATAGTTTTCGATCCGCAACTTGTGCGCGGCGCTGACCACCGGGCCATAATGCGCGTTCTTGTCAGTTGAAACGCCGAGCCGCAGCTTGGCGATTTCGGGCAACAGTGCCTCACGAACGATATTTGCTGTCTTGTCGCCAACCGGCACGACGACCGGTAACGCCATGCAGCGCTCGCCGGCCGAGCCGAAGGCAGCGCCGACAAGATCTGCGACAGTCTGATCCATGTCGGCATCGGGCAGCACAACGGCGTGGTTCTTGGCACCGCCCATCGCTTGCACCCGCTTGGCGTTCGCCGTGCCGCGTGAATAGACATATTGCGCGATGTCCGACGAGCCGACGAAACTGACGGCCTTGATGTCGGGGCTGTCCAGGATGGCGTCGACAGCTTCCTTGTCGCCATGGACGACGTTGAGGATGCCGGCGGGCGCGCCCGCCTGCATCATCAGTTCACCGAATCTGACAGGCACCGATGGATCGCGCTCTGACGGTTTCAGGATGAAAGCGTTGCCGCACGCAATCGCAACACCAAACATCCACATCGGGATCATTGCCGGAAAATTGAACGGCGTGATACCGGCGACGACGCCAAGCGGCAACCGCATCGAATAGACATCGATACCGGGGCCTGCGCCAAGCGTGAAATCGCCCTTTAGCAAGTGCGGAATGCCACAGGCGAATTCGATCACCTCCAGCCCGCGCTGAAGATCGCCGCGACTGTCGGCGATGACCTTACCATGTTCAGAAGACAGCAGTTCGGCAAGCTCACTCAGATCGCGTTCGACCAGCCGTTTGAATTCAAACAATATCCGCGCCCGGCGCTGGGGATTGGTCGCCGCCCAGCCCTTTTGCGCGGCCACGGCATTGGCAATGGCGGCGTTCATTTCAGCAGTGGAAGCGAGTTGGACCCGCGCCTGAACATGGCCGCTGTTCGGATCGAACACCTCGGCAAACCTGCCGGAAACGCCGACCTGCGAAGCGCCGCCGATGAAATGGTTGATGTCGCGCATGGTTGAATCTCCCGGCCGGTCTGCGCCCGCGCCAGGGGTCTTTAATCACCACATCACGATGCAAGCAATCAGCTGTTATCGCAGTTCACCGCAGCTTTTTGCAGCAACAGCGTTCTGCAATCCATTGTTGCCACCCGCACATGAATGGCCTCGTCGACAGCGCTGATACACGTCTTTGCGTCATGCGGCGGGGTGAAGGTCTGCCACTGTTGCTGCTCGTCGGCCTTGAGCAGCGTGCTGATTTTTGGCGCGGCGCCATTGCTCATTTCGCCGGCAGGTTTGATTGTATCAGTTTTGATCATCGCAAGACTGGCGACAGCCTGCCGACCGATATCCACTCCGCCGTCATCGTGCGCATCCGGCTGCAATGACAGGTAAAGCGTTCCGCAAAGGCCGTTTCGCGTGCCGATGACTAGGCGTTTGGCGGCCGGCGTGCAAACCCAACCCAGCGACCGACTATCATGATTTGACAAGGATGCCGCATACTTGCTGTCGCCGCCGCGATCGGAGGGCTAGAACGGCGCTGACGAGGGAGAATTTGATGATGGCATCCAGCAGCGTGACGAAAATGCCCCCGATTGATCCCTATGCTTGGATCGAACGGGTTGTGGCGATTGATCCTGACCGTCTCGCCGTTGCGACGCCCGATGGCAGGCGATTCAGCTATGCCGATCTTGATGCTGGAGCAGCTGGCTATGCCGGCGCGCTGGCGACGCTAGGCGTTGTGCTGGGCGATCGGGTGCTAGTCCAGGCGGAAAAATCGGTTGAAAATGTCCTGCTCTATCTTGCCTGCCTGCGTATGGGCGCGATCTTCGTGCCGCTGAACACCGGTTACACCGATGCCGAAATTGAATATTTTCTGGAGGATAGCGACCCCCGCCTGGTCATTGTGGCGCCACCGCGCGCGTCGGAAATGCTTGCCCTCGTCAACGGCCGTGCAAACCTGGCAACGCTCGGCAGCCGCGGTGACGGCTCGTTTGCCGAACGCGCCGCAACATCGCCGCCAGCGCCGCCGCGACCTGCCCCCGATGCGGGCCGGCTGGCGGCATTCCTTTACACATCGGGGACGACCGGGCGGCCCAAGGGCGCCATGCTGAGCTGCGGCAACTTTACCTCCAATGCTGCGGTGCTGGCGGAATCCTGGCGCTTCACGGCCGGCGATGTGTTGCTGCATGCATTGCCGCTGTTTCACGCCCATGGCCTGTTCGTTGCGGTCAATACAGTGCTGGCAGCCGGCGCCAGCCTGGTCCTGATGCCACGTTTCGATGCGGCCGAGGTGGTGGCACGGCTGCCTGACGTTACTGTGTTCATGGGCGTGCCGACCTACTACGTTAGACTGCTTGGGGAAGCGGGGCTGACCCGCAAGGTCGCCGCCGGTGTCCGGCTGTTCGTTTCCGGATCAGCGCCGCTGCTCGCCGACACCCATCGCGCTTTTGCCAACCGCACCGGGCACCAGATTCTTGAACGTTATGGCATGACCGAAACGCTGATGAACACCTCCAACCCCTATGATGGAGCGCGGGTTCCGGGCACCGTCGGACCCCCATTGCCGGGCATTGAAGTGAAGGCGGTGTCAGCAGAAACCGGCATGCCATTGGCAGATGGCGAAGTCGGCATGCTCGTTGTCCGCGGTCCCAACCTATTCAAGGGCTATTGGCGCAACCCGGCCAAGACCGCAAAGGATATGCGCGCCGATGGATTTTTCATCACCGGCGACCTCGGCATGATCGACGGCAATGGCTATGTCCATATCGTCGGGCGCGGCAAGGACCTGATCATTTCCGGTGGATACAACGTCTATCCACGTGAAGTGGAGGCCGAACTGGATGCCCTTGCCACCATCGATGAAAGCGCCGTCATTGGTGTGTCGCACGCTGATTTCGGTGAGGCCGTAATCGCCGTTTTGGTTCCGCTGGCCGGCGCCGTGATCGACGAAGCCGCGGTACGCAAGGCGATGGCCGCGCGGCTGGCGCGCTACAAGCTGCCCAAAGCCTATGTCATCCGCGATGCCCTGCCACGCAATGCGATGGGCAAGGTGATCAAACAGCAGTTGCGCACCGAACTGGCCGCAATCCTGACTGGTTAGCGATGCCCTATTGCGCCGGGTAGGTCGCATGATCGTCGTTCGGCCATAGGAAGTTGGTATAAGTAAAGGTGACGCTAAAATCCAAAGCCTTGACCTGGTGCCACCAGCCGAGCGGCATGAACAGGATTTCGCCCGGCTCCAGAACAACATCATACAGGCGCGCCCCGATCAGCCGGGGATAGGCCGCCAGATCGACGTCGCTGGCCTCAAGGTCGGCAATCCGGCTGAAGACGTGCGTGTCATTGTACAGCCGGCCAACCTCTGCCGCGGGCAGCACCATCAATCGCTTGCGCCCCACCAACTGAGCGATGAAATTGTTGGTCAAATCATGGTGGAGCGAGGTCATGGTGCCCGGCGGGCCGATCCAGGGCATGCCCTGCAGCGGGCCGGCGATGCGGGAAAGGAACTTGTCCAGAAACCCCATGTCTCCGGCCAGCGGTGCCAGCGCCTGGGCGTTGCGGTCTGAATTATAGGCGGTCAGATAGCTGTCATTGCTCGCGTCGCCGGTAATGGAATCGATGAAGCGATCAAACGGGGCGGTACGCCGGTGCTGATCTTTTTCCATTTCAAAACGCGGGTTTGCTGCGCGCTCGCCTTGGTATTCGACCAGTGCCGACCCGATTTTGGCCTTTAGATATTCTGGATTCCAAAGCGCCAATGCCGGCCAATCGCACATTTCTTCTTGCAGGATAACTGGACGACCGACGGCGTAATATTTCTCCAGAAACTCAGCCGTCCCCATGCCAACGCGCCGCTCGATACCGGCTTGCGCTGGTGCCAGCGCGCGCTGGCGCTCGAGTGCCTCCAACAGCCATTCTCGCTTGGCCAGTGCCAGCTTGAGCGCAGCGATTTCCCGCAATTGCGGGCTTTCCAATGGCAGCGGCGCGGCGCTGTCAGCATCACCCGATGGCACCATCGGCATATCCGGTGCCGCGTTGCGATCAAAATCCCGCAGCCGCAGTTTGCTGCGATGGTCGGCGACCAGGCTTTCGCCGCTGGCATCAACCCCGCGATAATAATGTTTTTGCCAGCGATCGGCCGGGGCCTTTGGCGGGTCATGCTGCATTTGCGCATGAAAGGCGTCGCGCGCCGCGCTCCATGCCCGGAATCGCGCTGCCGTGGCGGGGTCAGCATCCAGCGGCGCAAAGACTGGTGTAAAGTCTTCCACTGCCGTGCGCTGCAGCGGAAACAGGAAGCAGAACGGCTCCATCGCTTCAAAGCGGATCGACTGGCCCGGCCGGGTGAAGCGCCAGTTCATCGTAAAGGTGAAGGGGGACCAATCGGTTTCGACGATGCCCGTCAATGGCGCAATCGCGTCCTTTGCCCGGTTCGGTGAACCGCCTATCCACAAGTTCCAGCCAGGCGGCGTGCGAAAAATCGCTTCGATATGAAAGGTGATGATACCCTGGCCGAAAAGCGCAATCGGCGCATGTGCAGGATCGGCACCGGCATCGCAGGTGATCGTGACGGCCGAGGGTGCGCTGCCGCCATCCCATATCGCTTCAAAACCGTGCGGGTTGAGGATTTCCCAGCCATGCGCATTGGCAATGTTGAGCGGCAGGCAGCGGCAGGCAAAGGATTCCGGCGTCGCATCCATCCAGACCCGGGAGGCAGGAGCGGGACGGATCAGCGGGGCCCAGCCCGGATGCAGATAGGCGATCAATTCCATTGGCATGGTTCCGCCCCGCGGCGGACTACCGGCCTGGCGCCGGGCCATCGTCGATCGGGAAGACATCGTTGATCGCCTTTACTTCGGGCAGGATGTAAACGACGCCGACCGTACCCGCGAAGGTTTTGCGGACGACATTGTCATAAAATCCCACTGGCACATTGATGCAGCCATAGGTGATCCGCTTGTCGAGCGGCGAGGGCGTCGCCAATCGCTGCAAGCGATGATCGCCCGGCGCGCCGCGTATTACCCGGTGCAGCGATATCGCGGCACCATAGTCGACCCACAGGATATCGGTTTCCAGGTCGTTGCCCAGTGATGCCATGAACCGCCCGGCCGGCGTGGTTCGCTCATCGGGGCGCATCGAGCCAAGCTTGCGGTTGCCGATGCCGGGAACACTGTCATCGCCGCGCGCCATGCCGAGCAGGGCGAGCGTTGCCCCCTGTAACAGGCCGGTGTGATCAAAGACGAAAACCTTCGCCTGTGCTTTGTCGATGACGACGAACGGCAAATCGGCGTTGTCCCGCGACGCGACCGCCCAGTTGGCCACGCGCCGGGCGTCCGTTGAAGCAAGCTGGCCGGCGAAATTTGCCTGCATCGGCCGGCCCGGCAAGGGTTGCAGCACCGGGATCGCCGCGACCGCAGAGGCAACAACAGGAAAGCTGCCTGTCAGCCCCAATGCCGGGCCGGTGCAGGCCAATGCAGCGACGGCCAAGCCAAACCGCAGTGCGGTGGCTGTTATCTTGACCGGTATCTGGGCCATCGGTGTTCCCTGCAGCAACAATTAATGCCGTGCTTTTTTAGGCTTGTAAACCGGCGGCACTGGTCTTGGCGGTGGTGGCACCAGCCGTGGCGGCAGTGGCGGCGGCACGACCTCCGGCGGCGGCGGCGGCAACAGCACCCCGCCTTGCGTCACTTCGAACGGCACGCCTGGCAAGACTGGCGGAACCCAGACGATTGGCGTCAGGATTATTGGCATGATCGGCGTGGGTGTTGGTGTTGGGGTGGGTGTGGGTGTCGGCGTCGGTGTCGGTGTTGGTGTTGGCGTTGGCGTTGGCGTTGGCGTGGGGGTGGGTGTCGGCGTGGGGGTGGGAGTAGGTGTGGGAGTAGGTGTGGGGGTTGGCGTAGGGGTTGGCGTTGGCGTGGGGGTAGGCGTTGGTGTCGGGGTTGGCGTTGGCGTTGGCGTCGGGGTTGGCGTTGGCGTTGGCGTTGGCGTTGGCGTTGGCGGCACAGCGATGATCGTGCCAACGGTCCGCGCAAGCCCGGTGCAACAATTCACCGCCAGGGCATATTCAGCCGCATTGGCGCCGCCAAGCGTATAGCCACTGAGAGTCACCCCGACATTGGTGCCGACGACAGCCGCGTCGAAATTCGCCTGTGCTCCAGGGCCTGCGACCAGCACTACGCCGGTCGGGACGCCAGATGTCGCGGTAGTGTTGAAACCGGTCAGCACGGCCGCGGTAGAACCATCAAAGGTCTTGGTCGCAGTTGGGAACACCAACATGCGTGCATCGATGACGCTGCCGCCAGACAGAGTAAAGCGCGAGGAAAAATCCGTCGGTTGCGCATAAGACACCGGATTATATTCGATTAGAACCGGTGCATTCGGTCCAACAACGGCAATGCGCGGGGCTGTGGATCCGAAGATTACCGTACCGCCGATAATGCCCGGCCCGGTGCCATCAAAGCCGGCGATCAATGTCATGCCGCTGTGCAGCCCCAGGCTTTGCGATGGGATCGATGATCCGCGCGTCAGCACGACCGAACCATTGATGCTCAGATCATGCCCCGCGCATAGCGAAAGATTGCCGTCGGTTGTCGTCAGCGCCGCCAATGCCTGCACGGTGAGATTTCGCCCGGCGTTGATCAGGATGCTGCCATTGGTGGTCGTAATCGTCGCGGCAAGGTTGGCGTCGCGTCCGCAGCAGGCATAGACATTGCCGTTGGTCGCGGTGATCGAGGCGTTCAGATTGAAATCGCGCGTTGCCTGAAACGTCAGCGTGGTCGTGCTGGGGGTGGCCGTCCACGATACCGCTTCATTGACGTTGATATCGCCGTTACCCGCAGTGGTGCCATACAGGCTAGTCACCGGCGGCGTGCCGGCCAATGTCGAAGTGTTGCCGGGGATGGTGCTGATAACGACACTGTTGGTGACGAGCAGCGCTGACAGCGTCGCGCCCGAAATGTCCTTGCCTGCCTGGATGGTGAAATCCAGCGGGTCGATCAGCCAGGTGCCGGTAACGCCATTCGCTGCCAGGGTCGTGATATGGACTCCATCGGCAATTTCCACCTTTGCAGCAGACGTTTCGATAAAGCCACCATCGCCGCCAGCGGGTGCGCTGGCATCCAACGTTCCCGACACGTTCAACGTGCCGCCCTGCATGTCGGCAAGCAACAGGATGGTGCCGGCGTGATTGCTGATGGTTTGCGCGGAAATGACCCCGCTGTTGTTGACAACGGTTTTCAGCAAGTTGCCGGCGGCTCGGGTGGTCATCAGCACATGGCCGCCATCGGCGGCAATCAGCCCACCATTGCTGGCCATGGCCAGCACAGCGCCGCGATCGATGGTCACCCCCAACAGCCCATCACCGGTGAAATCCAGCGTGATCGCTTCGCCGCCCACCAGGGCCACCGTGCCAAGCCGGGCGAGGATCGTCCCGTCATTGCTGACGGTGGTACCCATCAGCGCGACGAACCCGCCATCAGCGTTGATCAACCCCTGATTGCGTACCGTGCCGCCGGAACCCGCAAACTTGTAATTGCCAGCCATGAAATCCGCATCGGAAATGCCCAGCGTCGAAGCGACAAAACCGCCAACATTCACCCTTGCGGTGGAACCAAACAGGATGCCGTTGGGGTTGACGATGAACACCCTGCCGTTGGCCGTCAGGCTGCCCAGAATTGCCGAAGCATCCTGCCCGACGACGCGGTTCAGCGCCACGGCGCTGCTGCCGGGTTGGATAAAGGCGACGCTTTCGCCAGCACCAATCCCAAACCCCTGCCAGTTGATAACCGCATTCTGGCTAGTTTGGGTTATCGTGGTCTGGCCGGGGCCCGCGGCAATCGCGGCGGCACCCTGTACGACCTGCCCGCCATTGGGCAGCGCCTTTGCTGCGGTCGGCAGGATCATCAGCGCCGCCAGCGTCGCCCCGGTGAGCAGACGCGCACGCAGCCGCAGCGACGGGTCCGCTGCGGTGGTGAAGGGGTAACGCATTGCAATCGCCTTTATTTAGCCTGTGATGCCCGGCACGATCCGGGGCCGCTACGATAATCAGAACAGCTTTGTCGCCTGCACCCAGAACTGCCCTGACGCGTCGGGGCCAGACGTGACGCGCGCACTGCCCAACCGATGGGCGTAGGACAGTTTCAGCAAGAAATTATTATTGTCAGCCCAGGTGACGCCGGCGCCGATCGCGCTCAGGCTGGCGGTATTGGGTGCCGCCGAGAAACGATTGCGATCAAACCGCACCTCCCCGTGATCGACCAATCCGAACAATTGCACATCGCCGGGCACGTGCCGCGACAATGCCTCCAGCGCCAGCCGCGCTTCTGCCGTGACGATATAACCCTGGTCGCCATAGGCCTCGCCTTCGGGATAGGCGCGCACGCCATAGGCACCGCCCAATTCCATCTTTTCCGAAATATCCAGGTTCTTGGAGGCCAATTGCCCACGACCGGCGACATAGATCGACACCGGCCCGCTGATCGTCTGCAACCGCCCCAGGCTGGCGTTGACCTTGTGAAAACCGCCATTGCTTTGCGCCGTCACCGCATCCAGCGCCCGCAATGCGGGAGTGCGGATATCAAGGTTGCCAAAGCTCCAGCCTACCGACCACCAGGTGCCGCCGCTGCGGTCGTGTTCATCCCCTGACAGACCCAGTGAGCCAACCTGCGAATGCCGATCACTGACGCTGCCCGTCGCATCGACAACATCGTGGAACTGCTTCAGATCACCACCGGCCAGCAGATAGACATTGGCGTGATAGGACCGGAGCAGGGGATAGCTGGCGTAAAGGCTGGCGATGTCTGCCGAACCATGCGCGCGCAACGGCGCAAATTCGCGGCGCAGGCGATAATCGAGACGTGCATAGGCGACCCCGACCGTCAACAGTCCGATCGGCACCTGATAGCTGCCTCGCACATAGGTCAATCCGCCGTCACTGACCAGGCCGCGGATGCTGGCGACATCGCCCAGGCCCAACGGGTTGTTCAGATTGACGCTGCCACCCAGCCGGTAATATCCGGTATAACGATTGCCGGCATTGTCGGCCTCGATGCTTCCCGAAACCTGGCGCGCCGGCGTGATTTCCACCATCAAATCCGACGTGCCAACCGCCTCGCCGGGCATCAGAGTCGATTTAACAGCCACGCCCGGCACATCGGACAGCAGCAGCAGCTGGCGTTCCAGCGGTTTGTTGTTGACCACATCACCGGGGCGCAGGGCTGACAGCCGGCTGTTTGCCACGCCGTCATGCAGCCCGCTGCCGTTTTTCAGAATAATCTTGCCATAACGTCCTTCGATCACCGCGATCGTCACCACGCCGCCAGAAACGGCCTGGGCCGGCAGATAGGCCTGGGCCACGAAATAACCGCTGCTGTTGTAGAAATCGGTAATGCGTGATGCCATGCGGCGCAGATCGTTCAGAGACAGGCTCGCATCGGGTATAAAGCCCGTCACGGCGATCAACTGACCTTCCGAAAACACCGACATCCCGGTGATGTGGAGCGCCGATACGGCAATGCTTGGTCCGATTTCGGCGGGCAATGGCGGTGCCGGCGGCCGCCCGAACCGCAGGTCCGGACTGCTTCGCTGCGGCTGCGGCAATGGCGGTAACTGCTGTATCTGGCCACCGGCACTGGGCAATTGCTGCGCCACTGCAGCTTGCCCTGTTGCTGCGGCCAAAAGCCCGAGAACGCCAATCTTCAAGGTCATCATCCTGTTGCCTTTCGGACGAAACCGCGCATTTGCCCGGCAGGTCCAAAGGGTGGCGGGGTCACATTGATCGTTGCCGATGCGACGGCTTGCGAGAGACGTCTTCACCGAAAACCCAGTTGTCTGGCCGTCCTTTCGAAATATCGCAGTTCATCCGGATTCAAATAAGATGTGGAAACTACGGTAGATAAAATTAATGAAAATGTAATATCGCTATCTAGGATTGATGCCCCTGATCATATTTGGCACCAATCCATATTGACCTTGCGCGGATGCTGCATCGTGTCAGAAAATATTTCACCAGTGTTACAAATATCATGATTCCTGTGGAACGCTCGGGCTTGCATATTCGTTTGGGTTTGGACTTCACCGTCACCAAGGGAATGAACGGCATCGGGATGACAGAGCGATTTGTCTATTTGGTTGGGCAAACCTGGCATGAGCAACGCATGGCCTATTCAGCAATTGAATCGGCTGGAATGCTGCCGTTGATTTATGAAGGTGATACTGATTTTCGCTGCCGCATCCCGCGCCTGAGGCCGGGCTGCGTCGTGGCCGATTCCGATATGCCCCGGATAGACGTTTTCGCATTGATTGCTGCGCTCGAAGATTGCCCTGACCGCTTTCCGGTCATGGTCATTGCCGCCAACGGCGACAAGGCGATGGCCGTTGATGCGATAACGCGCGGCGCGGCAAACTGTCTGGAAGAGCCTTTTGATGCCAGGTTGCTGACTTTGGCGCTGACACAGGCATTCGGGATACGGGACCATAATGCCAGAGCAGACAACCGCAAAAACGCAGCAATGGCGCGCATGAATGGCCTTAGTGATCGTGAACGCACCGTCTTCCAGGGTCTGGCGCGTGGTCGATCCAACAAAATTCTTGCGTATGATCTTGGGCTCAGCATCCGCACCATCGAAATGCACCGGTCCAACCTCATGCACCGGCTTGGCGTTCATACGCTGGCCGAAGCGATGACACTGGCGTTCGCGTCGGGAACAGATCTTCAGTCTGCGCCACAGTAAGCCGAGCCTGGGTGCCGAGGTTCCCGAATCCCGATCCCGGCGATTCTAATCCACAAAATGTCGTCAAGTCGGGGCAGTTTTTTAGGGCGACAAACGGCCGAAGGCTCAACGATATCTCCAAGACGGTGTGAGAGTTCCCTTGTTATCAAGGCATGAACTTTCCCATTTCGCTTTGTTACATCCTGTGGGCGCCGATCGCTTCGGTGTGCCACCCTCGACAGATACGATGCTGTCGCCGGCATCCCCATGCAGTCACCCCAAATTGGTTACGTGCGGTTTGCCAATGGTGTTTCGCTGCGGTGCGGCATCGTCAAGCCGCCGTCACCCGCACGATCAAAAACACAGCCCCAGCACATCCCCCAATTCGGCCAGCGCCTGTGCTTCGCTGGTCACCTTGATCGCCGTCATCCCCATCGCTGCTGCCGGTTTGCAGTTGATGCCCAGATCATCGAGGTAAACACACGCCGCCGGCGCCACGGCCAGCCTGTCGCACATCATCGCGTAGATGCGCGGGTCAGGCTTGCGCAGCGCAACCTTGCTGCTTTCGATCACCACTTCGAATCGCGCCATGATCGCGGTAACGGCGGCGGCCTTGTCCGCGTCATCGGTCATGCTGGCGCCCCTGCCGACCTGGGCATTGTTGGTGATGCAGCCCAGCCGGAATCCAGCCGCCCGGCATTGGTCCAGCGCCGCCACAACCGCCGGCCGCACGTCGCCTGCCAGCAGCGACAGCACCGTGCGCCCACGCAAGTCGTGCCCCAGCGCCGCCGCCTCAGCCGCAAACAGCGCATCAAAATCGGAAAGGTCAATCGCGTTGCGTTCCAGCAGCGCCCAGGCATTGCCATCAGGATTGCTGGCATTGATTTGCCGGACCAGATTGTGCGGCAGGCCGTGTTCGGCCTCATACCGATTGAACGCATCAAACGGCGATGATGTAATCACCCCGCCGAAATCCCAGATCACCGCCTTGATTGCCATCGCATTTCCCCAACAGGCGGGGGTGTTAACCGCTGCCGGCAGGCGCGGCCAGCGGATTGAGCCGCACCACCGCCCAATTCAGCGCCGCCGCAAAACTGACCCAGGCCAGATAGGGCAGGATCAGCAGCGCCGCCATCGTATCGATCGGCCACAGCCCGATGACCAGCGCCAGCACCGAGGCCCATAGGAAAGGCACCTCGCCCAATGCCCAATCCGGCCGCTGGGCACGAAAGAACAACGGGCTCCACAGCAAATGAAACAGGCCGTTGACGCCAAACAGGATCAACACTTGGGTTTGCTGCGCCGGCGTGCCCGCATCCCAGGCGCGCACTGCCGCCCAGGCGGCCAGGCCCAGAATGATCGTCCAACCCGGGCCAAAGGCCCAGGCCGGCGGCTGCCATCGCGGCTTTTTCAACAACGCATACCAGTCGCCGCGCGGTGTCATCAGGCCGCCGATCAGGCACAGGCCGACCGCCCACAGGATCGCATAGAGGGTCGGATAATGGATATCGGGCATAGCGCCTCCAATTCACAGATGCCGCAATGGTTGCACAGGCGGGGCTGCCGGGGCATGGCAGTTTGATGAACCTCGCATACTTTCCCCGTCGTCGCTACACCCAGGGTTTTACGCCGCTGGAGCCCCTGCCGCGCCTGTCCGCTGCCCTTGATGGCCCCGAAATCTGGATCAAGCGGGACGACCTGCTGGGGCTCGCGGGCGGCGGCAACAAGACGCGAAAGCTGGAATTCCTGGTCGCGGATGCGCTGGCAAAGGGGGCGGACACGTTGATCACCGTCGGCGCGCCGCAATCCAACCATTGCCGGCTGACACTCGCGGCCGCGGCGAAAGAAGGCCTGAAATGCCGGTTGATCATCGAAGAACGTGTCGCCCATAGCTATAGCGCCGATGCACTGGGCAATAATCTGCTGTTCGATCTGATGGGCGTCGATGCCATCCGCACAGTGCCGTTGGGCAGCGATCTGGGCGCCGAAATGGCGATCGATGCGGCGGCGGTAACAGCCGCCGGCGGCACGCCCTATGCCATTGTCGGCGGCGGATCGAATCCACTTGGCGCGCTGGGCTATGCCGCCTGTGCCGCCGAAATCATGGCGCAAAGCTTTGAAATCGGCGTCGCGTTTGATCGCATCATCGTCGCCAGCGGCAGTGCGGGCACCCATGCCGGGCTGTTGGCGGGGCTGGTCGCGCTGAATGCCGGCATCCCCGTCACCGGCATCAACGTGCGCCGGCCACAGTTGGAGCAGGAGGGCAATGTGCACGCCCTCGCGGTTGCAACGGCTGCGCTGCTCGGCACGCCGGCCCCGGCGCGGGCCGCTGTCACCGCGCTCGCCGATTGGGTTGGCCCCGGCTATTCCCTGCCAACGCCGGAGATGGTTGCCGCGGTCCGCCTGCTGGCGTCAGCGGAGGGCGTGCTGCTCGATCCTGTCTATTCGGGCAAGGCAATGGCCGGGCTGATCGGGCTGGTCCGGAATGGCACGCTGAAGCGCGGCGAACGGGTGCTGTTCCTCCACACCGGCGGCAGCCCGTCGCTGCACGCCTACGCGGGCAATCTGCGCGATCAGGGCTTGAACTGATCAGACGATACGACAGGCCGGTTGTTTTTGGCGGCGAATTACGCCCTTAAACCAGATGTCGAAGTGTTTTCTGGCCATTTACACGCCTTTTGGCGCTGCTTTCGCAGCATAGATGCAGCGAAAACGTTAATCCTACCGTGGGTGAATGATTAAGATTTTAGTTATTTTCCGATTTCAAAGGTTTTTCAGATTTGGGCGCCGCCGCCACCGGCCAAAGATCGTGCCGACAATGCGCAAGCGCCAATCCCGGGCAACCCCATAACCGAACAGGGGCGTGTAGGACAGCGATGCCAGGGCGAGTGGCTAATGACTGAGACGGGGGTTTGCAGCAGAATCTTCGTCAGGACGTCTTTACACATTTGATGATGAGAGCGAGCCGTTGTAAACATCAAACGACGTTGCGGTGAGGCGCGCTTCTTTAAAAAAATGCCGCTGTCACATCGCCACCGCACCGGATCGACCTATTTAAGCGTTCCGAGATATTCAATGACATTGCCGCGCTGGTCGGGTTTGCCAAGACCGGCAAATGTCATTTTGGTGCCCGGCACAAAGGCCCGTGGCGCGGTCAGATAAGTATCAAGCGTCGCCGGGGTCCAGGTCACGGCTTTTGCCGTCATGGCGCTGCTGTAGGCAAATCCCGGCAGCGTGCCGGATGTGCGGCCAACGACACCAAATAAGCTGGGCCCGATTTTCTTGCCGCCCTGTGTGGCGGCATGGCAGATCGTGCATTGCGCCTGAAAGACCTTTTGCCCCGTGACCTGGTCGGCGAGCGCTGGGCCGGCAATCAAAAGCGAAACGGCTGCAACCCTGGTGCACAGCGTCAGAACGCCAGCCATGTGAATATCCTCAGCGTGTTGTTGGCGCTGGCGTTGGTGCCAGCCCCGTCAAAGTCATATTGTGCGCCGTCGAAGCGGGTGTAGATCGTGTATTGGACGCCCATCCGCACATCGAACCAATTTCCGACAGGTGATCCTTTGCCGAACGGTGTGCCGTCGAGTTGCAACAGGAAGCCGCCGCTGTCGGGCTTGCCGGTTCGGCCGCCATAGCGGATCGGATCGACTGAGCCGTTGGTATTGAACCAGCCCACGGTCGCGCCGATGGCATTGCGCCAGTAATAGGCGGTGTCGATGCGCCAATCGTTCATCGTCCCGTTGGTAAATGCAGCATTGCCAAGCGCATTGGAGGCATCAAGCCGGGTCGCTTCGTGCATGTAGCGGCCGTTGACGGTAAATACGTCGCCATTGGCGCGCGGCACGATATACGAGGCATCGATGCCGATGTCGGTGTAACGATCGGTGGCGCCGGCGTTGTTGATGCGATCTGGATAGAGACTGGCGCGAAGCAGAAAGGCACCGATTTCGAAATCGCCGCTGCCGAGCCCGTGCTGATAGGCGACCCGGGCATAGGGCGCGACGCCGGCGATATTGCCCGGCGAATAGGGATCGGCGCCCAGCCAGCGAAGCGTCCCGACGGTCGGCGTACGATAGCCGCCAGCTTCCAGATAAAATGTCGAATCAAGCCAGGCATAGGCCGTCAGTCCCAGCACATTCTGCGCCAGCCCGCCGACAAACAGCGGCACGGCAGCCGGCGACGGCGCGATACCCGAGCCGGTGTAGGGGAAGCCCCATGCGGGCAACGTGTTCCAGGGGTCCTGCGTCGCCGGCGAATTGTTGAAGCTCACCCCGATGACGGCATCCTTGCCAGCGATGGTTGTCGTCGTGACGGCGCGCAAATCGAGATTATCCCAGGCCCAGGTCTTGCCGACGCCATCATAGGTCACCTGGGCAAAGCCGCCGAAGTGATTGCCGACGCCGCCGGCCAGGAATATGCCAATTTGATCCAGCGCCAGATTATCATTGACGTGGAAATTTGGTGCTGGCGGTGCGGCCTGGTCGGCCTTGGTGTGCAGATATGAGGCCACCACCTGTGCCGACAGCGGGACGTTGAACGACACGGCGCGGTTGGTATAGCCGCCGATTTTAAACTGGCGTCCAAATGTCGTCAGCTGTGGCCCAAAGCCGCCCACATGGCAGGCTTGACAGGGCTGGCCGGTTTGAGAGGCAAAGCTGGGGACTGCGAGGGCAGGAACGGCATTGATGCCGACTCCCAGCATGATGGCGAACGATCGCCCGATGATCGATTTCAACAGTCGAAAACGGAACATCGGCCAGACTCCGCAGTGTTGAAAATACCTCGAATGCCGGCCTTGCCATCTGTGTGGCGATTGCCGCACGGATGACGTTATGCGCGACACAAACGCACGTCTAACTCATCGGTCCTTTCTACGTCAGCGGCCGCGGCGCATTGATCCAGATCAATTTGCTGCAGGCCGCATCAGCACGATATGGGTGGCTCGGTCAGGCTGATTCCAGCATGTTTCATGCCGCCAATTTCCTGGCCGCCCGATATTGGGGCAGGAGGCTGTCCGGCATCAAATGCGCTTGCAACGATCGTCAATGGCTGACCTCGGATCGATAGCAGTCTCCGACAAAAAAAGCGGTTTTCTCGACCGGCACATTCGCCCATAGCATCGTCGGGAAGGGATACAGGCCCCTGCCCATCCTGCGCCCGTCGAATGGCAAAGGCTGTTTTGGCAATTACATCGGAACGGTATCGACATTTGGGCATGCGCAGCATCGGCATCATCGGCGGCATGGGGCCTGCGGCGACCGCCGATTTTATGGCGCGGCTGGTGATTGCCACCGGGGCGGCGCTTGACAGCGATCACCCCAGGGTTTTTGTCGATTCAAACCCCGATGTGCCGGATCGCAATGCGGCGCGGCTGGGCGATGGTCCTTCGCCCGGGCCGGTGCTCGCCGCAATGGCGCGGAGGCTGGTGGCGCAGGGTGCCGAAATCCTCGCCATGCCGTGCAACGCCGCGCATGGCTGGGCGAATGACATCATTGCCACAACGCCGGTGCCATTCGTCAGCATGATTGCCGCCGCCTGTGACGAGGCGCTGGGGCACAACCCGCGCTGCATCGGCATTATCGCAATCCCGGCAACGCTTGATGCCCGGCTATACCATGATCGCCTGCCCGGCATCACCATCCTGGATTGTGACCGCGCCATCGTCCAGCCCATCGTCAACGCCGTAAAGGCCGGCGATAGCGGTGCCGCGATCCGCGCCGCCATCGTCACCGAGGCCGAACGGCTGGCCAGCGCCGGTGCCGATGTCATCATCGCCGCCTGCACGGAAGTGCCGCTGATACTGTCTGCCGCCGATGTGCGCGTGCCGCTGATCGATGCGACGGCAGCGCTGGTGCGGGCGGTGCTGGCGGCGGCGCGGCACTGAACCTGCCCCACAGACGGTATTATACCAACTCTCGTTGGTGCCGAATCATGTCCAAGACAACAGAGCCTGAGACAGGTTATCATGCGCAAGATATGGTATTATCCGTTCGCGCCTTCTGGCCAATCCGCCAGGAAATTGATGTTTGCCGAGGCAATCGGCCGGCCGCGGTCGAATTGCCAGGCGCGGCTGCTGACGTTGATGATTCGGCGGCCCAGCCGGGTGACTTCGGCGGCGGCCCAGGTATCGACGGGCGTGCCTTCACGCATGAAATCGACGGTGACCGTTACCGGGCGCAGACGCGGCATCCGATCGGCATCGGGCTGGGCAACAATCACCGCCGCCAGGCCGGCGATTTCGAGCAACCCGGCCAGCGCGCCGCCGTGCAGGCGGCCAGGCGCGCCAACAAGCCCGCCGGCAAACGGCATGATCAGCCGGACTTCATCATCATCCTGTTCAAATCGCAGATCGAGCGCCCGGGCATAGGGCAACATGTCGAGCCGGCCATGGCGTTGGTCGCGCAAGGCATGGGCGAGCGCAAGGCTTGTCATGCCGCCGCCGCCGACCGGTTCACCATGAATGTGCCGGCCATGTTTGCCACCGGGTTTTCCGGATCGCCATCATGGGCAAACCCGCGCACAAAGGCGATCTGCCGCGTCAGCCGATAGCAGGTGGCGCGGCCGATCAGCGTGGCGCCGGGCGCCGGGCCGCGCAGATAATCGATGCGCAGATCGATGGTGGCAATGGGCAGCAACGCCTTCAACGTCATCATCACCGAAAATCCGGCGGCCGAATCCATCAGCGTGAAAATCGCCCCCGATGCGATGATGCCATAATCGGGATCAGCCAGTTGCTGTTCGGCAAATGGCATGTGCAGTTCGGCCCAATCATCGCCATTGCTGTGATAGGCGATGCCGAGCAGCGCCAGATGCGCGCCCCCCATGCTGAATTTCGGCGGGCGTTGCGGCGAATCGTCGGTCACGCGGCCTGCGCCAGCGCGCCAATCCGCGCCACCATGGATGCAAGACCCTGGGTGCGGTTTGATGACAGATGCCGCGCCAGCCCCAGCCCATCCAGCCGGGCCCGGATTTCGCCGGTATCAATGTCCGATGCCGGGCGATTGTCGGCAAGCATCAACACCAATGCCACCAGCCCCTTGACGATTGCCGCATCGCTGTCAGCGGCGAAATGCAGCCGGGTGTCACTGCCGCTGGCCGAATGCAGCCAGACCTGGCTGGCGCAACCGCGGACTTTGGTCGCCTCGGTCTTCAGGGCATCGGGCATCGGCGGCAGCGCCCGGCCCAGATCGATAAGCAGGCGATAACGATCGTCCCAATCGTCAAGCGCTTCAAATTCGGCCTCGACATCGTCGAAGGTGGCAATGGTCATGGCAGGGGCTTTGCGCGGCGGCAGGCGCGGGGTCAAGCCGGTCGAATCGCACACCGCGGCGCAGCGACGATGCAGCCGCAGTTACCAGCCGGGGTGGCCGTATCCGAATGGGCGGCCAAAGCCGTAACCGTCGCCATAGCCGACCCCGTAACCGCCATAGCCGGGATAGCGCCCGGTGCTGAAACTGAAGCTGGCGTAACCGGTTTCGCCGATCGGCACGATAGTGGTGGCGGCAATGCCCCGGGTGCCGCCGGTGCCGGCAAACATGCTGACTTCACCATGAATTTTACGCTTTGTCTTGTCAGCGCCAGATTTTTCGCTGCCCGGCTTGTCATACAGGCTGGCACTGAGAATCCGGTCACGCGCCGGATCGGGCAGCAGCGCCGGCGTATCGGTATCGGTGCGCAGGGCCGCGGTGTCCTTCACCCGCTGCGCTTCTGCGGGTGACAAAGTATAAACCTGCTCCTGCGCAGCAACGCCGCTCGCCGTGCCGGCGGCAAGCAGCGCGAACAGGATCGGCAATTTGCGGGACATCAGGAAGCTTTCGTCGTTTGCAGACCATGACATAGGCGATCAGGCTGAGCCTAGCCTGAACCGTGCAAAATGTCAGCCCGGTTCGGCAAGCCAATCGATCACCGACACTTTGGTCAGCCGGGAATTGGCGGCAGCAAAAATTGCGGCGGCCCGGCCTTCATTATCAGGCGCGACCTCGATGTAAATTAACGGGCGCGCATCGGCCAACAGCCGGCTCGCCCCGGCCAGAACATCGATTTCGGCGCCTTCGACATCGATCTTGACCAGCGTTGGCGGCCCGAAATGATCAAGCAGGTCATCCAGCGTCACGGTCGGCACGATGATGCGCCCGCGCTCGCCGCCGGTCTGGCTGTTGCCGGCGCCGACAAGGTGGTTGGACGCGCGACCACGGGCAGCGATGGCAAAGCTGGCCAGGCTGCGGCTGGACCAGGCAGCAGCGGTGACGATCGCCACGGGCACATTGTTGAGCGCCGCCGATTGCTGGAGCAGATCGGCGAGGAACGGATCGGCCTCCACCGCGACAATCTGCCGGGCCCCGGCAGCGGAAAAGGCAAAAACGCCGCAATTGGCGCCAATATCCCACACGGCGGAATCGGCGGTAACATGATCGCGGGCCAGCGCGGTCAGATCGGCATCGAGTTCCGAGCGCAGATATTTCAACTGGCTGTCGGGGGAGACATACAGCGGCAGGCCGTTGGGCAGGGTGCGCCTGATACGCCGGTTGCGCAGCAGCTTTTCGGCAAGGGATCGAATCATGCGAGGCTTTCTGGCAACATCATTCCCCTTTGCGGAAAGGCGTCGCCATGTCCAAGGCTTCAATGTCTGCCGCCACCATTTCAGTCTCTTGCGCGACAAAGTCTGCAACGGCGCTGCGAAACGATGGATTCGGAATATAATGCGCCGAAACCGTGGCCACCGGGCGATAACCGCGCGCCAGCTTGTGTGATCCTTGCGCGCCAGCCTCGACCCGCGCCAGGCCATGCGCGATCGCCCAATCGATCGCCTGATAGTAACAGAGTTCAAAATGCAGGAACGGGATGTCTTCGGTTGCCCCCCAGTAGCGGCCATAAAGGCAGCTTTCGCCAATGAAGTTGAGCGCGCCCGCCACCGGCCGGCCATCACGCAGGGCAAGCATCAGCAGCACGCGATCGCCCATCGTTGCGCCAATCTGGGAGAAGAACGAGCGGGCAAGGTAGGGCCGACCCCATTTGCGCTGGCCTGTATCCTGATAGAAATGCCAGAAAGCGTCCCAATGCGCCTCGGTGATGGCAGCGCCGGTCAGGTGGACGATACTGATACCGGTGCTGAGGGCCCCCTCACGTTCGCGGCGGATCGTCTTTCGTTTGCGCGATGACAGGGCGGCGAGGAAATCATCAAAGCTGCCATAGCCCTGATTGGACCAATGGAATTGTTCGCCGGTGCGCATCAGCCAGCCCTGGGCGGCAAAGATTGATTGCTGTTCGGGGGTCAGAAACGTCGCATGGACCGACGAGAGGCCATTTTGCCTGGCCAGGGTCTGGGCGGCATTCAGCAGCGTTTCGGCCAAATCGGGATCCCGCAGCAGCAACCGTGGGCCTGTGGCCGGTGTAAACGGCACCGAACATTGCAATTTGGGGTAATAATTGCCGCCGGCGCGTTCCCATGCATCGGCCCAGCCGTGGTCAAACACATATTCGCCCTGGCTGTGGGATTTCAGATAGGCCAGCAGGATCGCCGCCGGTACGCCCTGTTCATCATCGATGACGATATGGGTGGGGCGCCAGCCGGTCCGGCCAGTGGCACTGCCCGATTGTTCGAGCGCATTGATAAAGGCATGGCTGACAAACGGGTTGTCAGTGCCGGCGCAGGCATCCCATTGCGCCGCCGGCAAATCGGCAGCGGCAGCAAGGATGCGGGCGCGTGGTTGGGGCATCAATCCCGTATCGCGACAATGGCATCGATCTCCACCGCCACGCCGCGGGGCAGGGCATAAACGCTGACCGCCGATCGCGCGTGGCGGCCCGCGTCACCGAACACTTCGACCAGCAGATTCGATGCGCCGTTGCCAACCTCGGGCTGGTCAGTGAAATCGGCGGTGGAGGCGATGAATACCCCCAATTTGACGATGCGGCGCACCCGGCCCAGATCACCCAGCGCCGCCTGCATCTGGGCGATCAGCCCCACGGCGCAGCGGCGGGCGGCAGCGGCGCCTTCGGCGACATCCATGGTCTCCCCCAGCCGGCCCTTGATCAGCGCGCCGGCTTCATCGAACGGGATCTGGCCGGAAATGTGCAGCAGGCCATCGACCGCGACGGCGGGAACGTAATTGGCAGCCGGGGCCGCAGCGGTAGGCAGAATGATGCCCAGGGCGGCAAGTTTTGTGGCAGCGGTCATTGCGGGCCTTTCAAGATAGTCTGAATGTGGATCAGCGCATCGTCCCAATCATCGATCCGGGCGTCTGCATCAAGCGCCGTCGGGATCAGCGTGCGCAGCGGCAGCTCGGCAACCATATGCAGGCGATGGACATGTGGCGCGTGTTTCCTGGCGGAACTGTGATGGGGCGGCAGATCATCGATGAACACCGCCATGCTGGGCTGGAATTCATCGATCAGCGCCCGTATCGGTGCGCCCTTTGGCCCCTGGTTGCCGATGACGCGGAACGGCATGCCAAACCGCGCCAGTTCGGTGGTGCGGGTGATGGCGTGATTGTCGGCAACATTGGTCAGGATGATGATGTCGCAATCCTGCGCCAACGTCTGCATTGCGTCCACCACCCCGGGCACCGGCGTTTGGCTGGTCATGTGCGTCGTGAAAAATCCGTCGAGCAGCGCCGGGAAATCTTCTGGTGGAATGGGCGTCCCATCGGCATCGCGAACATTGCCGGTCAGGGCGAAACTTTCCATCCGCAGCGTCAGGCCATGCACCTCACCCAGATAGGCGGAAAATGGCGCGATGAATTCCAGCAAAACACCGTCGCAATCGGAAATGATCAGCGGCCGTGATCGCGAGCGCATCATGCGTCCCCCCTGGCCAATGCGTTGCCGGCGTTGACCAGGGCTGCCGGCGACAGGCCCAGGGCTTCGGCACAGGCCAGCAGATCCGATTCGCGGGCACCCAGAAATTCGATGGCGGCAGCGAGCAGCGCCGGTTCGGCCGCTCGCGCCCGCAGGCCGGCGGCATCCAAGCCCGACAAGGCAAGGAATCGCGGCCCCAGATCAGCGTCTGCAGCGATATGGCCGAGCACCTGCAAGCCTGTTATTGCAGGCGCAGTGCCGATATTAACCTTTTTGTTGTCTTGAAGCATTATAGGACCTGCATCACACCTTGGTGCCTTCCCTAGGATGCATCCGGGTCGCTTGCCAAGCACCGCCGCCGCGCCGCGACGTTTGTGCAACGCAAGGTTGTTGATTGGCGTATCTTATTCCGCACCGGAACGCTGCCGGTGCCAAGCAGGGGTCGGCCAGGACGCATGACAATGCGCATCGGATTTGTGGGTATCGATACCAGTGTCGGGCTGGGCGAATCACTTCGCCCGCTGATCCCGGCCGGGTGCCGCCTGGATATTCTGACGATCGCACAATCGGTTGCGGCGGTTGCGGCGGGTGAATTGACCGTATTGATCGTGGCCATGGACGGGGTGAGCTGGCGTGACAGCGTCGCCCTGATGACCGAACTGCACGCCGTGGGCACCAATCGTCCGCTGGCCGTGCTGGCACTGGTGCCGCGCGACGATCCGGCAGCTCTGGTCAAGGCATTTGACCTGCGAGTCGCCGATGTCACCGGGCTGCCGGTCAATCCGCATGAGTTTCGTGCCCGGCTGGCATCGCTGGTCCGCCGCCGCCAGGTGGCCTTTGCCCGCGCGGCCGAAACCCGTACCGCCTGGCGGCTGGCGGTGATCGATCCTGTCACCGGCCTGTTCAACCGACAGCATCTGGACAGCGTGCTGCCGGTGGTCATCGACAATGCCCGCACCGGCGGCCGGCCAATGGCGCTGTTGATGATCGATCTGGATGCGCTGAAACCCTTCAACGATCGTTGGGGCCATGCCGCGGGGGACAGGGTGCTGCAATTGGTTGCCAAAGCGTTGCAGGCCAGCGTGCGGGTCACCGATACGGTGGCGCGATATGGCGGGGATGAGATCGCCGTCATCATGCCCGATACCGATGTGGCGACGGCGCGGGCGTTGTCGGCGCGATTGGTTGATGCGGTCGGCCACACCAGCATTGGTTTGGGCCATGACGGGCCGGCCGGGATCACCGTCAGCATCGGCCTGGCGCATCTTGGGCCGCAAGATGGTGATGCCAAAAGCCTGCTGATGCGGGCCGATTCGGCATTGTATGATGCCAAGCGCGGCGGCCGGAACCGGGTCGCAGAAGCGGCATAACCCAACAAAGAAAGGCTGCGGCTGACGTCAGGCGGGATTCAGTCGGCGAAGGTTTCACCGCCCTGCTGGCCGGGCTTGCACAAATCCGCCCGCAGGCTGTGCTTGCTTGCCGCCGCGCTGGCGCCCTACTTGATCTTGGCTTCCTTGAACTCGACATGCTTGCGCACGACGGGGTCATATTTGCGGAAATTCAGCTTTTCGGTCTGGGTGCGCGGGTTTTTCTTGGTCACATAATAATAACCGGTGTCCGCAGACGACACGAGCTTGATCTTGATGGTTGTCGGCTTGGCCATGACGCGTCCTGAAAATATACACGGGGCGCGCACGGCGGACCGGACACGCGAAGCGGCGTGCAATGGCGGCGCGGTGGCGAAAAGTCAAGCCGGGCAGCAGAATTTGGCAATCAGCGAACAAGCCCCTACCTGTGCGCGATGACGATTGCAAAACTGGATGACCGCGCCGTGCTGCGCATTGGCGGCGATGATGCGCGTGGCTTTCTGCAGGGGCTGTTGACGCAGGATGTTGACCTGTTGACGCCCGCCCGCCCGCTTTATGCCGGGCTGCTGTCGCCGCAGGGCAAGGCATTATTCGACATGATGCTGTTCGATGGCGGTGACGCGGTGTTGATCGACGTGGCGCTGCCCCGGGCCGAATCGCTGGCAAAGCGGCTGGCAATCTACAAATTGCGCAGGAATGTGACGATTGCGACCAGCGGGCTTGCCGTGTTTGCCGGCTGGGATGACGATGAAGCGGGGCAAACGGCAGATCCGCGTTTTGGGGCTTTGGGCGCGCGCTGGCTCGGTCAGGGTGACGCGACGGCCGATTATCACGCGCATCGCCGCGCCATCGGCGTGCCGGACAGCGCCGATATCGGCAGTGATGACCTGTTGTGGCTGGAAACCGGCGCCGACCTGTTGAACGGGGTTTCGTTCACCAAGGGCTGCTATGTCGGACAGGAAAACACCGCGCGGATGCACCACCGTGACAAGGTGCGGCGACGGCTGGTGCCGGTCAGTTTTGATGGGGATGGCGGCGATGGCGTGGTGCGCGACGATCAGGGGCGGCAGGTTGGCACGCTGCGCGGGCCGGGCTTTGCGCATCTGCGGCTGGAGGCGGTGGCCGGGCCGCTGCATGTTGGCGATGCCGCGTTGACTGTCGCCCGGCCGGCGTGGCTGGAACCTGCCCTGTTGGCGGCGGGGGGGTGATGGCAACGCCCGCCCCCGCGGCCACGCCCAACCTGTTGCAAAATCTGCCCGGCCATGTCGAGGTGGTGACCTTTGATACCTATAACTGGCTTCGGCATGACAGCGACCAGGCGCTGCTCGCCATCGCCATCGCCATGGCGCTGTATGCGCTGTTCTGGGGGTTGCGCTGGGGCGTTGCGCGGGTGCTTGGCGATGGCCATCCGGTCACGACCTGGCGCGGCTTTACGCGCCGCATCGTCAAACGGACGCGCAGCCCGTTCATCGCCGCGCTGGCCGCCTATAGCGTCACCCATTTGATCGCGCCGCCGGGGCCGGTGATGCGGCTGATCGATATATTGTTCACCATATCGTTTGCCATCCAGGGTGCCATCTGGGTGCGAGAGATCATCCTGTCGCTGGTTCAGCGCCGCACGGCGGTGAATGATGACCATGAGGGGCTGGGTGATGCGATGAACATCATCACCGTGCTGGTCAATGTCATCGTCTGGATTCTGGCTGCCATTCTGGTGCTCGACAATCTGGGGGTCAATGTCACGGCGCTGGTCGCCGGGTTGGGCGTTGGCGGCATCGCCATCGGTCTGGCGGCGCAGGGGATTTTCAGTGACCTGTTCGCGGCATTGTCGATCCTGTTTGATCGGCCGTTTCGCGTCGGTGACACGATCCGCTTTGGCGATATTACCGGCAGGGTGGAGGCAATCGGCCTGAAAACCACCCGCATCCGCGCCATCACCGGCGAGCAGGTGGTGATTTCCAACACCAAGCTGCTCGACCTGCAAATCCGCAACCTGCGGCGGATCGAGGCGCGCACGACGGTGATGACATTCTATTTGTCGCTCGATTCAGCCACCGGTGCCCTGGCAGGGGTGCCGACGATGCTTGCCGACGTCATGAAGGCGCTTGACCATGTCGAATTCAAGCGCGCCCATGTGACGGCCGTGACAGCGACTGCGGTGGAGGTCGAAACCGAATTCACCGTTGCCGATGCGTCCCTGGTGGCGCTGCTGAACATCAAACAGCAGGTGTTGCTGGGCGCACTGGACGGTTTTCGCGCGCTGGGGCTGACACTGGCCGACGCAACGCCAAAGGCGACCGGCAACACCGCGCAAGCCTGATCGGCAGCGCTATATTTCCACGCCGGCAGCGATCGCTTCCAATTTGCGGATGCGTTCTTTCAAATCGGCAACATCGATGCGCTGGCCGATGGCGGGCAGGCCATCGCCGCGGCGGCCAAGTTCCAGTTCCTGGGCGCGCAGCCGCAACCATCCGGCCCAGGCCCAGGTGGCAAAGCCACCCAATAGCCCGATGCCGGCCAGACTGGCGGTGCTGAGCACCAGAAGCGATTCAACGGGTGGCATCTTCAATCCTCCCTTTTGCAGGTTACTGATTTTTCAACTGTTCGATTTCGTCCGACAGGCGCTTGGCCGGGTCGGTCGCCAGGCGTTCCAGCACCTGGATGCGTTCGTTCAGGCGGGTGACTTCGCCGCGCAGCCGGATCGCCTCCGCATCGCCGTCGTCCTGTTCGCCGCGCAGCGCCGTGCGGAGCGCCTGCCGGTTGATCCGCCGGGCGCCTCCGCCGGGATCGCCATAGCGCGCGCGCAGTACCCTGCCGGCCGTGGTAATGAACACGATGGCGATGACCATGAAGGCGACGACTTCGGACACTTTTTGTGCTCCTGTGGATGGGTGTTGCGGCGAAATGCCGGTCAGTTGATCTGCTTTGTGGCCAAGCCGTCGATTTCGGCGGCCAGCCGGCTGCCGCTGTTGCTGGCATCGACAGCGATGCGTTCCAGCACCTGCATCCGATCCTTCAAGCTGCCCATTTCAGCCCGCAATTGGGCATTTTCCTGCGCCAGCAGCTTGACCCGTTCGATGGTTTCACCACCGCCATGGGGCAACATCGGCCTGCCCCAGCTGTTTTCGATCGGGTAACCGTGGCGCATTCGCATCCACATGGTAATCACCCAGCCCGTGGTGCCGACCGCGACCATGCCAACCAGCGCCGGAGTCATGTGCAAAATGGCATTGGCGTCCATGGCAAATGCTCCCTAATTCAGCTTATCGGGCTGGTCGCGCAGGGTTTCGATCTGCGCCGTCAGGCCTTCGTTGCGGTCAGTGACGATGCGGTTGAGCACCGCAACATGGTTTTCCAGCCGTTCGATCTTGGCGGCATATTGCGCCGCCTGTTCGCCGGCGGTGCGTGCCGCCAGATCAAGCTGTTTCTCTTTCAGGTCAGCCCAGCGTTTGAAGATGGTGGTGCCGATGACGCCGGTGATGGCGATGATCGGGACCAGCAGGGCGAAATAGTTCCACAGATTGTGCATGGTCGGCCTCCTGCCTGGCGCGGTGTCAGTCGCGCAGTTTTTCAATTTCGGCGGTCAGCCGGGCGGGGGCATCGGTGGCGATGCGTTCCAGCACGGCGGTGCGTTCTTCGATGCGGGCGATCTTGCCGCGCAACAGTTCATTTTCGCGTTCCAGCAATTCGTTCTGGCGTTTCAGATCGGGATCACCCTTGTGGGTCAGGCCGCCCCATTCATTTTCAATCGGATAACCGTGGCGGGCGCGGATAACGGTGGTGATGATCCAGCCGCCAAAACTCATGCCCATGATGGCCAGAACGAAAAGTGGTGAACCCCAATCCATTGTTTTTCCCCTTTGGTGCGCGTTCAGCGCAGCTGTTCAATTTCATTGGCCAGGCTGGAATTCGATGTCGTCACATAGGCCTCGATATCGCGCAGCCGGCGGTCGGCATCGCGAAAGGCCGAATTGACATCACGCACCGTACGCTGTGGGGCAACGCGGACGTTTTTCCAGAACAGGCGATCCTCGCTGCTTTCATTATACAGCATCGAAGGCTTGGGATCGGCGATGAAGCCCATCGCCAGATATACAAAAGGCAGAAAGCCAACCCCCATGATGGTCAGCGCGGCAAAGCCGATGCGAACCCAGGTTGCCTCCCACCCGAAATAATCGGCGATGCCCGAACAAACCCCCATGAAACGTTTGTTGCGTTTATCGAGGTAAAAGCGCGTGCGACGAGCGTTCATCGGAATTGTCCCTGTTAAAGGCAAAGTGTCAGGCGGGCGTGCTGTCGGCGACGAGACCGATGACGAGATAGATGAGAACCGGCGAACCGAACCCGATCAGCGCGGCGGCGACAAAGCCAACCCGCAGCCAGACGGTTTCAATGCCGGTGTAATTGGCAAGGCCGGCGCAGACGCCCATGACCTTGGCATTTGCCTTGTCGAGGCGGAAGGGGGGATTGAAAGCCATGATATGGTCCTTTCTGTTGTACGGTTCAGCGCAGTTCTTTCCGGGCCGAAAGATCGGTCAGCCGACCGTCCTTCCAATTGGGATTATCCGCCGCGATGATGCGTTCGATCGAATCGAGCCGGCCATCCAGCCGCCGCGCCATATCGTGCAGATCATCCAGCAACACTTCATCCTGCTGGCTGATGCCGCGGCCTGATTTCCATTTCGTCAGATAATGCAGGATCATCCAAGGCAGGCCGATAAACAGCATGCCAACGACGGCGACGGGAACGATAACATCTTCCATCGTCCTACCCTTCCGTCTTTGGTGACAGGCGCGCCTTCATGGCGGCCAGTTCGGCCGAAATTTCATCATCGGCGCTCAGATCGGCAAATTCATCGGCTAGGGTGCGGGGTGGCCCGCCCAAGGACAGCGAATCGGCGCGGCCTTCGGCCAGATCAGCACGGCGTTCCATGACTTCAAACCGCGCAAAGGCTTCATCGACGCGCGGCCCCTTGGTCATTTCGATCATGCGGGACCGGTTGGTTGCCGATTCGATGCGGTTCAGAATGACGTTCTGGCGGGTGCGGGCTTCGCGCAGCTTGGCTTCCAGCTTGTGGATATCGGCCTCGTTCAGCGCCAGGCCCTGATCGAGCGCGGCAACTTCACCCACCATCTGGTCGGCAAAGCTTTTGGCCTTGCCCTTTTCCACCAGCGCTGCCTTGGCCAGATCCTCACGGCCCTTGCTCAATGCCAGCTCGGCCTTTTCGGCCCAACTGGTTTGCGCGGCTTCGGCGCGAATGATGGCGCGGCGCATTTCCTTTTGATCGGCGATGGTGCGCGCAGCGGATGCCCGCACTTCGACCAGGGTTTCCTCCATCTCCATGATGATCATCCGGATCATCTTGGACGGGTCTTCGGCCCGATCCAGAAGGTCGGTAACGTTGGCGGCGATGATATCGCGGGTTCGCGAGAAAATGCCCATTATGTTGAACTCCAGTGCTTGAAAATCCGGTGCGAAAACTTGGGGGCCAGAGGGGCGGGCGGGGGAGGGGGAAACCCCGATCCGCACCCCTCTGGCCGTCGTCAGCGTGTCAGGCAACACGGACGATACCGGAAACCGCAGCAAAACTCACGCTTGTTGCGTTGGCCGTGCCGGCAATGGCTGGGCCGGCCGCCGCAATCAGGAACGTGCCGCCGATGACCAGCGCCGCAACGGCGCCGATGATGGTGCGGAAAGTGTCGGTCGATTGGAAAAGCTTGATCATGTTTCTGTCCTTTGGGTCTGGTTCGGGGCATCCATCCTTGCGTCTGGCGCCTCATGCCAACAGCATTGCATATCTCGTGCCAAGTGACATTGGATTGCTAACACTCTGAAATTGCTGGCTTTGACCATTCTGAGCAAGCTATTTTTCCCTCAACACTTGCTGAATGTTGGGAAATTGCACTAACTTGCGGGAATGATCACACCTGCCGCTCTGATCGGTTCGTCCTCGATCTTCCTCGACGCGGTGGAACGTGCCTCGGCGGCCGCGGCGCTGAACCGCCCGGTGCTGGTTATCGGCGAACGCGGCACCGGCAAGGAATTGATCGCTGAACGCCTGCACCGCCTGTCACCCCGCTGGGGCGGGCCTTTGGTCTCGCTGAACTGCGCCGCGCTGCCCGAAAATCTGATCGACGCCGAACTGTTCGGTTATGAGGCCGGCGCCTTCACCGGCGCACAACGGGCGCGCGCCGGGCGATTCGAGGATGCCGATGGCGGCACCTTGTTCCTGGATGAAATCGCCACGCTGTCCGCCGCCGCCCAGGAACGGCTGCTCCGCGTTGTTGAATATGGCGAACTGACCCGCATCGGATCGAATCGCGCCATAAAGGTCGATGTGCGGCTGGTCGGCGCGACCAACGAGGATTTGCCGACCCTGGTCGACAATGGCCGATTCCGCGCCGATCTGCTCGATCGACTGTCATTCGAAGTCGTCACCTTGCCGCCCTTGCGCGAACGGGCGGAAGACATCGAGGTGCTGGCGCTGCATTTTGCGCGGCGCATGGCGGCAGAACTCGGTTGGTCGGGATTTCCGGGTTTTACGGCCACAGCGACGGCTGTGCTCAACGATCATCCCTGGCCCGGCAATGTTCGAGAACTGAAAAACGTCGTCGAGCGGTCGCTTTACCGTTGGGGCGATGCCGAAATGGCGGTGGGCCGGATCATTCTTGATCCGTTTGAAAGCCCATGGCGGCCGGCGGCGTTGCGCGCGCCCACCCTGTTCAAACCCAGCATCGATCCGATTGGTGAAGCCGCCGCCCTGCCCAGCCCTGCGCTCCACGGCGTTAGCGATTTCCGCGCCGCCGTGCTTGCCTATGAACGCGAGATATTGATCAATGCGCTGGAACGTTGCCGCCACAACCAGCGGCGCACGGCGGCGGCACTGGCGCTCAGCTATGATCAGCTTCGCCATGCCTTGAAACGCCACAATATGCTGGAGGGGTAGGACGTTCTGCCGCCTTGGAGGTGGCGGCAGTTCTCAACCCAATTCAATCCCCAGCGCGATCGCCAACGACAGCAATTCCGCCCGCACATTGACGCCGGGCCGGTCCAGCCAACCCGCCATTGCGGCCTTCAACGGCACCAGCTCTGCCGACCGCACCATTGCCTTGATCGGACCGACTCCGGCCGGGGTGATCGACAGGGTTTCAACGCCCAGCGCCATCAGCGCCAATGCCTCCAGCGGCCGGCCACCCATTTCACCGCAGATGGTGGCCGGTACGCCGGCTGCGGCGGATTCCCGCACGATCCGGCGCAGCACGCGCAGGATGGCGGGGGATAGCCAATCATAGCGATCCGCCAGCCGCGGGTTGGCGCGATCGGCGGCAAACAGGAACTGGGTCAGGTCGTTGGTGCCAACCGAGACAAAATCTGTCATCGGCAACAGCACATCGAACATTTCGATCAGCGCCGGCACTTCTATCATCGCGCCATAGCGGACATGCGCCGGCAACGCATGGCCCTGCCGCGCCAACAGCGCCCGTTGTTTTTCAACCAGCGCCTTGGCCTCGGCAAACTCCCAGGGTTCGCTGACCATCGGGAACATGACATTCAACGTGCGGCCCGCCGCCGCCTCCAGCAGCGCCCGCGCCTGCACCTTCATCAGCCCGGCGCGGCCCAGCGCCAGCCGCAGCGCCCGCCAGCCCATCGCCGGATTTTCATCCTGGTCGCCGCCATCGAGCAGATAGGGCACCGCCTTGTCACCGCCGATATCGACCGTGCGAAATACCACCGGACGGTCACCCGCCGCCGCCAGCACGGTTTGATACAGGGCCTGCTGGCGTTCGCGGCGCGGCAGGGTGGCAGAGACCAGAAACTGGAATTCGGTCCGGAACAGTCCGATGCCATCGGCGCCGGTCAGATCGATTGCCCGGCCATCATCGGCCAGGCCGGCATTCATCATCACGGTGATGCGTTGGCCATCGCGGCTGATTGCCGGCATATCCTTGACCGCGGCATATTTTTCCGCTTGCCGCGCCTTCAGCACCCGCATCGTCTCATAGGATGTGATCATCGCCGCCTGCGGCCGCACCAGCAACGCGCCATTGCCGGCATCGACGATCAATTCGTCGCCATCGCTGACCTGGGCAAACAATTCCGGAACCCGGCCCAGCACCGGCACGCCCATCGCGCGCGCAACGATGATGACGTGCGCCGTCAGGCTGCCTTCCTCCAGCACGACACCCTTCAGGTAACGCTTGTCGTATTCCAGCAGTTCTGCCGGCCCCAGATTGCGGGCGATAAGGATGGTGTCACCCCCCAGCCCCAATTGCGCCGCCGTGCCCAATTGCCCCGAAACGATGCGCAACAAGCGATTGGAAAGATCGTCGAGATCGGTCAACCTTTCGCGCAGATATGGGTCATCGATCGACCGCATCCGCGCCCGCGTCCGCGCCTGCACCCGTTCGATCGCTGCCTCGGCGGTCAACCCGGTGTCGATGGCTTCGTTGATGCGCCGCGACCAGCCTTCGTCATAGGCAAACATCTTGTAGGTATCGAGCACCTCATGATGGTCGCTGCCTGCCGTGAATTCGGCCTGGCCCATCATCGAATCAATTTGTTCGCGCATCCGTTCAAATGCCGAATAGACCCGGCGGCGTTCGGCCTCCACATCATCGGCAACGGTGTGCTCGATGATGACGCGCGGCTGGTGAAACACCGCGACACCGCGCCCCAGCCCATCGACCAGTTTCAACCCTGACAGCCGCAACGGCCCCGAACTTGCTGCCCGCGCCTGTGCCGCCTGGGCGTCATCGACCAGCCCGGCGCCATGAATCAATTCCGACAGCACCATGGCGACGGTCTGCAGCGCCTCGATCTCGACTTCGTCATAATCACGCGGTTCGCGGTGCTGAACGCCCAGCACGCCAATGGCCGATTCGCGCCGCACGATCGGCACGCCGGCAAAGCTGTGGTAATCGTCCTCGCCGGTTTCGGGGCGATAAGCGAAATCCGGATGGGTCTTGGCCTCGGCCAGGTTCAGCGGTTCCCGCGTTGCAGCGATGGTGCCGACCAGCCCCTGCCCCATGCTCAGCTTCGTCACATGGACGGCGGCCTGTGCCAGCCCCCTGGTAGCAAACAATTCCAGCATGCCGTCGCGCAGCAGATAGATTGACGCGACTTCGCTGTTCAGCTCCTGCGCGATGATCTGGACAACCTGGTTCAATTTGGCTTCAGCACCGGTCTTTGCCGCCATCACTTCATGAAGGCGGCGCAAGATTTCGCGGGCGGCGCTGACCGCGGCCATCAGGCAGCCGATTCCAGTGGCGGCGCGGCGCGGCCTCCAGCGGCTTCGCTGACGACACCGCGCCCTGCGAGTGCGGCTTCGGCCTCTGCCACCAGTTCGGCAATGATATCGGCAACCGGTTGTTCCGCCGTCACCATGCCAACCGATTGCCCGGCCATCAGTGATCCATTTTCGACATCGCCATCAACAACCGCGCGGCGCAGGGCGCCGGCCCAATAATGCTCGATCGCCAATTGCCCGGCGGCAAGGTCCATTTCACCACGATCAACCTGGTCGGCGATTTCGCGCTGTTTGGCGGTAAAGGCTTCGGTGCCGGCGTTCTTCAACGCCCGTACCGGGATGACCGGCAGACGCGGATCGAGCTGCACGCTCGCTACCGCATCGCGCGCCGACGCGCGAAAGAATGCCTTTTTGAAATTGGCATGAGCGACGCTTTCGGCCGACGCCGCAAAGCGGGTGCCAAGCTGAACCCCCGATGCGCCCATTTCCAGCCAGGCCGCAATCGCTGCACCGCGCCCGATGCCGCCGGCGACAAACACCGGCACATCGCGGATGACCGGCAGAATCTCTTGCGCCAGCACGCCAAGCGACACCGGGCCAATATGGCCGCCGGCTTCCGACCCTTCGATGACAATCGCATCGACGCCTGACCGGACGAGCTTTTTGGCCAGCGCTGCGGTGGGTGCAAAGCACATCAGTTTTGCGCCCGCCGCCTTGATCGCGGCAATTGCGGCACCCGATGGCAGGCCGCCGGCCAGCACGATATGGCTGACATCGTGGCGGGCGCAGACGGCGATCAGATCCATCATCAGCGGGTGGAGCGTGATCAGATTGACGCCAAATGGCTTGTCGGTCAGCGCCTTGGTCGCGGCGATTTCGGCGTCTAGCATCGCCGGTGTCATCGATCCGCAGGCGATGACACCAAAGCCGCCGGCATTGGAAATGGCGCTGACCAGATGGCGTTCGGACACCCAGGTCATCGCGCCGGCCATGATGGCGTGGCGTGTGCCAAGAAAGGCCCGGCCACGTGCGGAAAGGGTATCAAGGCGGGTCATGCCGCCGCATCCAAACCATAGGCCGTGTGCAACACCCGCACCGCAAGTTCGACATATTCCTCGGCGATCAACACGCTGACCTTTATCTCCGACGTGGTGATCGCCTGGATATTGATACCGCGATCAGCCAACGCGCGAAACATCGTTACCGCTACCCCGGCATGGCTGCGCATCCCCACCCCGACCACTGAAATCTTTGCCACATTGGCATCGGAAATCACCTGGGTAAAATTGATCGTGCCGCGCGCCTTTTCCAGCACATCCAGAGACAGCGGCAATTGGGTGCGGGGCACCGTAAACGTCACATCTGTCGTGCCTTCGCCCTTGGCGATATTCTGCACGATCATATCGACGTTGACATTGGCATCGGCCAGCGGGCCAAAGATTGCCGCAACAACCCCCGGCACATCCGGCACGCCGACCAGCGTGACCTTGGCTTCGTTCTTGTCATAGGCAACGCCGGCAATCAGTTCGCGTTCCATGTCTTCGTCCTCATCAACCACCAATGTTCCAGGGGCATCGTTGAAACTCGATAGCACCTGAACCCGCACTTTTTCTTTCATCGCCAGTTCGACCGATCGGGTTTGCAGCACCTTTGCCCCAACCGACGCAAGTTCGAGCATTTCCTCATAAGTGATGCGTTCCAGCTTGCGCGCCCGCGGCACGATACGCGGATCGGTCGTGTAAACACCATCGACATCGGTATAAATGTCGCAACGGTCCGCCTTTAACGCCGCCGCCAGTGCCACCGCCGATGTATCCGATCCGCCGCGCCCCAATGTGGTGATACGGTTGCGATCCGACAGGCCTTGAAATCCCGGCACCACAGCGACTTCACCGCGCACCATTGCCGCCAGCACGTTATCGGTATCAATGCCTTCGATCCGCGCGACGCTGTGCGCATCCGATGAATGGATCGGCAATTGCCAGCCCAGCCAGGATCGTGCCGGAACGCCCGCTGCCTGCAGCGCAATCGCCAGCAGGCCGGCTGTCACCTGTTCGCCAGCTGCCACCACCACATCATATTCGCGTGGATCGGCAAGTGGTGAGGCTTCGCGGCAGAATCCGACCAGCCGATCGGTTTCGCCAGCCATGGCGGATACCACGACAGCAACCTGGTTGCCGGCGTCAATCTCCCGCTTTACCCGCGCCGCGACACCGCGGATGCGTTCGGTGCCGGCCATCGACGTGCCGCCAAATTTCATCACGATGCGGGCCATGGTCGTTGGCTATTTCCCAAATTATCAGTCTGCGGCGGTGCGGCCCCTTGGCGGAACCTGCTGGTCTGATAGAAATGCATGGCCGCGATGGCAAGCAAGCCCATGCTTTTGCGACGACAAGGAATTCCATGGCAACCAACCCAGCCCCCAGTATTTCGCCTGATGAAGCGGCGTTCTTTGGCAAACTCGCCGAGGATTGGTGGAACCCACGCGGCACATCGGCAATGCTGCACCGCATCACGCCGCTGCGCAGCCGGTTGGTCCGCGATGCTGTGGTGGCACGGTTCGGACGCGATCCGCGCAGTCGCCAGCCGCTGGCGGGGCTGACGGCGCTGGATGTCGGCTGCGGCGCCGGGTTGATGACAGAACCCCTGGCGCGGATGGGGGCGACAGCGACAGGCATCGACGCAGCACCGGAAAATATCACGGCGGCAAAGACGCACGCCGGAGCGTTGCCGATTAGTTATCAAGCGACATCGGTTGAAGCGCTGGCGGCGACCGGCCAGCGTTTCGATGTCATCACTTGCCTGGAAGTCATCGAACATGTCGCCGGGCGCGACAGTTTTTTTGCCGCGCTGGCGTCGCTGCTTGCCCCCGGTGGCATCATGCTGCTGTCCACGCCAAACCGTACCCCCGCATCCTGGGCGGTGCTGATTGGCGGCGCTGAAATGCTGTTGCGCACCATTCCGCGCGGCGCGCATGATTGGCAGCGGTTCATGACACCCGATGAATTGCATGAAGCGCTGGGCAATGCCGGCCTGAAAACCATCGACACCCAGGGCCTGACCTGGCGTCCGGGCAAGGGTTTCAGCCTGGGCCCGGACGTATCAGTCAATTATTTCCTGACGGTGGTGCCGGGCTGATTTACCGATACAACCCGCGCACCGCCCGGATTACAAAGCCATCGCCGATCCGGACCAGCAACGCATCAGGGCCCACCCGAATCCAGCGTGCACCATAGCCGGCGACGGGCAGACGATAATAAACGGGATTGCCGATCCAATAGGGGCGGCCCAGATAAGGGGCAGGCAAGCGAATGCCGACGCCCCACGACCGATAGGCATAGCCGCGTGGATGTCGATACGCCCAGCCGTGATAGCGAGCACCGTCCCAGCGCGCATCATTGCCGGGGCGATAGCCGCGGCGCAAATCATCACGATCCAAACCGCCGCGTCGATCCTGGTGGTATTCGCCGCGGCCGCCTCGCCAATCGTCGCGGGCCAAGGCAGGGGCGGACAGGGTTGCGGCCATCAGGCCGGCAAGAATCAGCTTGTTCATGACATGCTCCTCGTGATCGCCCGAAGTGGCGAGCTGAACATAACATGGGCAAGGGCGGCTGAATGCTGTCTGAAACCACCGCTTAGGCTGCGTTCAGCTTTCCAGCACAAGCGACAGCTTTCACAATCTGCTGGCCTTATGGCAGGGTGACACCAATCGGGGAGACCAACGATGACCAAGGCTTTGCGCGGCATCCACCACAGCGCCTATCGCTGCCGTGACGCCGAAGAAACCCGGGCGTTTTATGAGGATGTGCTCGGCCTGAAACTGTCCGGGTTGGTCATCGAGGAAAGGGAGCCTGGAACGGGCCGCAAAAACCCGTTTGTGCATATCTTTTTCGCGTTGGGCGACGGCAATTTCCTCGCTTTTTTCGATGCCCCCGGCAGCGCTGCGCCCGACGCATTTCAACCTGTGCACGGCTTTGATCGCCACATCGCCTTTGAAGCCGCCGACGAAGCAGCAATGCAGGCATGGCAAGACAGGCTGAATGCCGCCAGCGTGCCGTGTTTCGGCCCGATCGACCATGGCTTTGTCAAATCGGTGTATTTTCAGGATCCCAACGGCCTGCCGCTGGAAATCACCACCCGCGTTACCGGCCATGATGCGATCATGGCGGCGGAACTGGCGGAGCACCGCGCCGCATTGGACGATTGGACGGCACAAAAGCGCGCGGCCGCGCCGGCCGCTGCATGACCTACGCCCGCATTCCCCTGTTGATCGGCTGGCGCGAACCGGTTGGCCTACGCGATACCTATGGCGGTGTTGACGGTGTCGTCGCGCTGCAGGCACAGCACCTGAAACCTGAAACGCCATCCGATACCATCGTCATTTTCATGCACCCGATGGGCATCATGCATTATCTGCCACTGCCTGGCGCGCTGGCCGCCGCCGGTGTCCATGTGCTCAGCGCGGTGTCGCGCTATCCCAACAATGACAGCGCGCTGATCATGGAAAAGGTCGTCATCGACCTTGGCAAATGGGTGGCGCATTGCCGTGAAAAGCTCGGCTACAGCCGCGTCATCCTTGGCGGCTGGTCGGGCGGCGGCAGCCTTGCGCTGTTTTATCAGGCCGAGGCCGAGGACCCGCGCGTGACCGCCACCCCGGCCGGCGATCCGCCCGATCTGACCGCGGCCGCATTGCCACCTGCAGATGGCGTGATGCTGCTCGCCGCCCATGTCAGCCGTTCGCACACGCTGACCGAATGGATGGACCCATCGATCATCGATGAAGCTGATCCGACCCGGCGTGACCCGAAATGGAACCTGTACGATTCCGCCTGTGCCCAGCCGCCCTATAGCGCCGACTTTCTGGATGAATTCCGGGCGCGGCAATTGGCACGCAATCGCCGCATTGACGTTTGGGTGGACGCAACCCTCGCCGAATTGAAATCCCGCGAAGGCCCGCATGCCGAGCGCGCCTTCATCGTGCATGGCACCATGGCCGATCCGCGCTGGCTTGACCCTGCGGTTGATCCCAATGATCGCACCCCCGGCCGCTGCTATCTGGGCGACCCGCGGCTGATCAATGATTCCCCCGGCGGTCTTGGTCGTTTCACGACGCTGCGGTCCTGGCTCAGCCAGTGGAGCCATGATCGCAGCCACGCCGATGGCATCGCCTGCGGCCCGCGCATTTCGGTGCCGGTACTGGTCATCGGCAACAGCGCCGATGATGCCTGCACGCCGTCACACACAAGGCGTCTGTATGACTGTGTCGCGCAGGTGCAGCGTGAGCTGCACGTCATCGAGGGCGCAACCCACTACTACGCGTTTCAGCCGGACAAGCTGGTCGAAGCGACGGCCGTCGTCACGCGCTGGCTGGGGTCATAAACGCAAGACCAAAGAAAAAAGCCCGGAACCTGGGTCCCGAGCCTTTCCCCTGTATCGATTTGTCCGATTTCAGGCAGCGATTGCGGCCTGACGGCGGCGGCGCGTTGACCAACCCACCATGCCAAAGCCAGCAAGCAGCATCGCCCAGGTCGCGCTTTCCGGCACAACACTCAGCACAACATTGTCCAGCGCCGGGCCATATTGGTTGTTGACCAGGCTGCGGAACTGCACATTCATCATCGGCCCCCCTGCGACAAAATCGTAGGTATAGGTTTGCCAAAGCATGTTCGATGCCGTGTTCGCATCCTGCAAGTTATAGGTGTAGATGCGCGCGCCGCCACCCGTCACCGATACAATTACGCGCTTGTCCTGTGGTCGAGCCGCCGGATCCGATGGGTCAGCCGAGATGTCAAAGCTCAGCCGATAACGGTATCCAGATGTAAAGCCGGCGACCCGCTGCATGATGCCACCCGATGACAGCGTGCCCAGTTCGATGCTGCGGGCGCCATCCGATGGCTGCCAAACACTGCTGTCGACATAGTCAATACCATCGCTGAGCACCTTCCAGCCGGGAAGTGAGGTGATATCGCCAGTCGCCAGAGACGTGACGCCCGCCGGATCGATACCAGTTTCAAAATTGCCATTGATCAGGGTAGCAGCCTGTGTGCCCCCGGAAATGGCAAGGCCCAATGAGAGGGCAGTCCCAAGTGCAATAAAATTACGCATCAGCAGCTCCTGTTAACGCGACCCTGAATTGTGGATAGCCACACAGACTGTCATGCATATTTCGTGCCAAGCCAGTATTTCCCGAAATTCCGGGAAAAATGGCGAATTAACACTGTGTTGCTGTAAGGCAGGGCTTACAGGTGGCGATTAAAATTGATTCATAAAAACAAACAAATACAGCATCTTGCACTTGAAATGCCGTAAATTTGTTGTAAAGATAGCTGCAGATAGTCTGTCATTTCGTTTACAAAAAGCGTGCCACCACTTCGCGATAGCTGCGGCTGACCTTCACCTGTGTATTCGACCCCAGCACCAGGAAACATTCACCATTTGTATGCGGCTTGACGCTTTTGATATTGTCCAGATTGACGATCGTTGATCGGTGGATTCGCTGAAATTTGCGAGGATCGAGGCGTTTTTCCAGGTCTTTCATGGTTTCGCGCAGAATCAACGTCTGATCGGCGGTATAAATGCACATATAATCGCCCGCAGCATCGATCCGTTCGATATCGTCGACATCCACCCGAAAGATCTGGCCACGGTCCTTGATGTTCAGCACCTTTTCATACCGATTTGCCGCCGGCGCATCGCCGCTTGCTGCCAGGTCATCGGGCATCGCGCCAGGAGCGACTTCAGTCAGGATGCCCTTCAGCCGCTCGCTGTCCTCATGGCCGCGTTTTTCGCTCAACCGCTGGCGCACGCGCTCAATGGTGGCAGCCAGCCGTTCTTCCTCCACCGGCTTCATCAGATAATCGACGGCCTGGGCTTCAAATGCCTTCAGGGCGTGCTGGCCAAAGGCAGTGACGAAGACGAACAGCGGCGGCTCGATATCGGCGACCCCCGCGACGACCGAAAAACCATCAAAGCCCGGCATCTGGATATCCAGGAACACCAGATCGGGTTTCTGGGTCTTGATTGCCCGGATCGCCTCGCGGCCATTGGCGCAGCGTTCGATGATTTCCACATCGTCAAAGGCCTGCAAGCGCAGCTCAAGCCCCTGAATGGCAAGCGGTTCATCGTCGACGATGATGGTGCGAATGGCCATGAATCCGGGCTTTCCTATTGGGCCGCAAGGCTTTGCGGCGCCGTCGTCGGTGCCCCCGAACGTGTATCAATGCGGCCATCGCCCCCGACGGCCATCTGCACATTGTCTGTCTGATATGGAATGTCGATCAGCACAATCAAGCCTTTCGGGCTATTTTCCGCCAATTCCAAACGGTGATCGCCGCCATAGGCCTGTGCCAGCCGTTCCCGAATGTTCGCCATGCCGACCTGGGTTCCCTCGGGCACCGCATCGCCGCTGGGCGTGCTCGCGGCGCCCGCCAAACCTGGCCCGGTATCGGCAATGGTGATGATCAGCCGGTCCGCCATACGCCGCGCATCGACGATGATGTCGGCGCCGTCCTCGCTGGGTGTCACCGCATATTTGATGGCGTTTTCAACGATCGGCTGCAGCAACAGCGATGGCAGCCGCGCCGTCATCACATCGGGGGCAATGTCAAACCGGGTGCGCAGCCGCGCCTCAAATCGAGTGCGCTCAATGTCCAGATACAGCTTCAGCGCCTCCGCCTCTTGTGCGACCGTGGCCAGCCCTTCACGTTCGCCAACCAGACTGTAGCGCAGGAATGATGCGAGACGCGACAGCATGGCATTGGCGCGATCGGTCTGTTTGAGCAGCACCAGAGTCGAGATTGAATTCAGTGTGTTGAACAGGAAATGCGGGTTCAACTGGTAACGCAGCATCTCCAGTTGGGCCGAATTGGCCTGGGCCGCGACGTTGATCATCCGTTCCGATTGTTCGGCAAGCAGCAGATAGTAATTGATCCCGTAATACAGCCCGGTCCACGCCCCGAGCACCGAGAAATCGAGCAAGATCGCCCCCAGAAATTCGATACCCTTTGGCGTCCATCCCGGCTGATAGAATGTCGCATGCGCCCAAACCTCCAGCACCGAAAACAGCGCGGAGGCGCTGGCGAGGATCAACAGGGTCAACGTCCAGACAAAAACCGGTTTCATCGCGATAATCCGGCGATAGGCGGCGGCCATCAGCAGTGTAAGGGAAAACCCGGTGGCGGTGACGATGACGGCAGGCAGGATGAACGCCACGCCCATCGAATTGGCAAGGCCCGAAAGTGCCCGCAGCAACAGGTACGACAGCCAACCGCCAGCCTGTAGAATCCAGAAGGCGCGATTCTTGTCATGGAAAAAATTTTGCTGGCGCAGATTTTCGAACATGGCATCACGGGTTCTAGCGGATAACGGACGCGATTGCGAACCGGGGCTGTTCGTGGCGCGCTACTGCCGCTAAACCGCAGTATGTCGCTCACCGCCGAACAGCTTCGCACGTCGCTCGATCATATCGCCGCGATCGAACCGAATCTCGCCATCGCCATCGCCAGCGCCGGCTATCCCGAACCGCGTGGCCGGCAGCGCGGCGCCGGCACGATGATGCGCGCCATCGTCGGCCAGCAGGTCAGCGTCAAGGCAGCCGCCAGCATCTGGAACAGGTTGGAAATCGCCTGTGGCGGCGACATGGATGATTTCGCCGCGATCACCGCCACCCCGGTCGAAGCACTGCGTGCCGCCGGCCTGTCGGGGCAAAAGGCCGGCTATGTCCATGGCCTCGCCGAAGCCGTTGCCACCGGCGTGCTGAATTTCCACGCCCTGCCCGCCGATGACGAGGACGCCATCGCCGCGCTGACCGCCATCAAGGGCATTGGGCGATGGTCCGCCGAAATCTACCTGTTGTTTGCCGAAGGCCGGCCCGACGCGTTTCCCGCCGGCGATCTGGCGGTGCAGATTCAGCTTGGTCGGACGCTGGGCCTGGATGCCCGCCCCACTGAAAAGCGCACCCGCGACCTCGCCGAGCCATGGCGGCCGCATCGCGGTGCGTTGGCGGTGTTCCTGTGGCACCAATATAATATCTCGGCGCTATAGGTGATTACCGACATCACCAGCCCGGCCAACGCCGTCTTCAAATCGCTCAAATCGCTCACCGATAAGAAATCCCGCCGGGAAACGGGCCTGTTCCTGGCGGAGGGCCTGCGCGTCTGTACCGAGGCGCTGGGCACCGGCCATACCCCCAGATACCTGATCTTTGCCGCCGACGCAGAAGCGCACCCGCTGACCCAGGCGTTGATCGACGCCACCGTTTCGGCGCGCGGCATGGCGATCCGCAGCAGCCGCGATCTGCTGCACCGCATGACCGGCAAGGACAATCCCGGCGCCGTCGCCGCAGCCTATGCGATCCCGGATACCAGCCTATCCTGCATCGATCGCAGCACCGCGCCGTTGTGGGTGGTCGCTGAAAACCTGAAGGACCCCGGCAATCTGGGCACCATGCTGCGCACCTGCGACGCGGTCGGCGCCGGCGGCATCATCCTGCTCGACCAATGCTGCGATCCGTTCAGCCTTGAGGCGGTTCGCGCGTCGATGGGCGGGCTGTTCACGCGGGCCGTGGCACAGGCGTCGGGGGATGAATTCTTTGCCTGGCTGCGGACCGGCCCCGGCGAACTGATCGGCGCGGCGCTCGATGGCCACACCATCGACTATCGCGCCCACCGCTTCGCTGCGCCCAGTTTCCTGTTCATGGGCAATGAACAATCCGGGCTGCCACCCGCCTATGCCGCGCAGTGCGACGCGCTGGTCAAACTGCCGATGAAAGGCACCGCCGACAGCCTGAACGTCGCGGTCGCAACAGCGGTACTGCTTTACGCCGCGCTGGGGCAGTTGGAGCCGTTGTAGCGGTTTGTAAGGGGGTGTTCGGCGGTTGGGGCCCTGGCCTCAAACCCCATTTTGCCGGGGGCACCGAACCATCACCGCTGAAGCAAGGCGCGGGCCGGTGCCCGCCATGACGTCTGCATTCCCCACTTGCCAACCCGCGCCCACGCTTTCACAACGCAGCCCCATGAAGACCTTCAAACTTGGCACCCGCGGGTCGCCGCTCGCCCTTGCCCAGGCCCAGATGACCGCCGCTGCGCTGATAAAGGCGCATGGCTGGGCGGAAGGCACCACCGAAATCGTCATCATTTCGACCACCGGCGACCGCGTGCAGGACCGGCCATTGGCCGAAATCGGCGGCAAGGCATTGTGGACCAAGGAACTGGACACCGCGTTGATAGATGGCCGCATCGATTGCGGCGTCCATTCGATGAAGGATGTCGAAACCGAATTGCGCGACGGCATAGCGCTGGCGGCAATGTTGCCGCGCGCCGATGTCCGCGAACGCTTGATCGGGGCAGACAGCATCGCAGCACTGCCCCAGGGCGCCCGCATCGGCACATCATCCCCCCGCCGCGCTGCGCAACTAAAATCGCTGCGGCCCGATCTGATCACCGAAATCCTGCGCGGCAATGTCGCAACACGCATGGCCAAGGTTGAAAGCGGCGTCATCGATGCAACGCTGCTTGCCGCTGCTGGCCTGGACAGGCTGGGGCTGAACATTGGCGCAACGGTGCCAATCGAAATCATGTTGCCGGCGAGCGCGCAAGGCGCGGTGGGCATCACCGCCCGCGCCGGTGATGCCGCCACACTGGCGCTGCTGGCGGCCATCAACCACGACGATACCTTTGCTGCTGTCGGCATCGAACGCAGTTTCCTCGCCGCGCTGGGCGGCACCTGCCACAGCCCGGTGGCCGCGCTCGCCACGGTCAGCGCCGGCAAGGTCAGTTTCACCGCACAGATCATGACCGAAGACGGTGCAGAGATCGAGCAAGGCAGCTTTGAAGCAGCAGTGTCCGAAGCCCCGGCACTGGTTGCAGTCATGGCCGCTGACATGCTGGCCGACAGTAGCCCCGCGTTGCGGTCGCTGTTTTCGGGCGGATGAGCAATACCGCTCCCCCTTTGGGGAAGTGCGGACTGCCCCGGCTCGCCATGGCGCGAGCCCGGCGTTCCCCCGATGGAGGAAAATTTGCCATGCGCATCCTGATCACCCGGCCCGAGCCCGCCGGCAGCGCCACTGCCGCCCGGCTGCGCGCCGCCGGGCATGACGCAATTCACATTCCGTTGATGACCAATGACGCGGTGGCCTGGACAGCGCCAGCCGCCCCGGCCGATGCCATCATGCTGACCAGCGCCGCCGCCGCCCGGCTTGCCGGCCCGGCAGCAATCGCGCTGCACGCCGTGCCCTGCCACGCCGTCGGTGCTGCCACCGCAGCCGCCGCCCGCGATGCTGGTTACACCAACATCCACACCGCCGACGGCACCGCCCAGGCCTTGATTGACAGCTTGGCGGGACAGGGCCTGACCCATGTCCTGCACCTCGCTGGTGCTGACCGCACGTCCGTCACCCTGCCGCCTGGTCTGACCATCACCAGCATCACCGTTTATCGCGCCCGGCTATTGCCGCTGGCCGCGCTGCCCGATGCCGATTGGGCGCTGCTTTACAGCGCTCGCAGCGCCGCGCATTTCGCCGCCGAGTGCCTGCGAATTTCGGCCCGGCGACCGGCCATCGCCGCGCTAAGCCCTGCTGTGGCCGCCGCTGCCGGCGATGGTTGGCCAAAAATCGCCATTGCCGCCCACCCGGATGAGGATGCACTGCTGGCGGCAATCGGTGCGGCGTGCCAATAGGGTCGGGCGAAAGGACTATGATGGACGCGCCCTTTGATCGCGGTGAAGTTGACCGTGCCAGCCTGGATGCCACGGAACGGCTGCGCGCCCGGCTGTCATCCAGCCCGATCGCGGCACCACGCGCCAGGCCGCGTTCGCCGCTGGCCTGGCTGATCGCTGCCGCATTGTTTGTCTTTTTGATCGGAATGATCGCCAACCCCTGGTTTGAAAACAACGTCCGTTCAAAACTGCCGTTTGCGCGCGGCGCTGCGACGGCACCCGCAGATGTTGCCGTCCTGCAGGCACGGATTGCCCAACTCGAATCACGTGCACCGCCGCCTGCAGCGCCGTCGGAACGCCTTGCCCGTACCGAGGCTAAAATTGAAACCAGCACCGATCAGATCGCGCGCGATGCCCAACGCATTGACCGGCTGACGGGCGATGTCGCCACCCTGTCAGCAACTATTGCCGCCGATCGCGCCAGCCAACAGGCGGCCACAGTGACAGCCACCGCCGCTGCCGACCGGGCGCATAGCATGTTGACACTGGTGCTTGTTCGCCGCGCCATCGACAATGGCCGAACGCTTGGGCCATTGGACGCGGCGCTGCGCCAATCCTTTCAGGCGCGATACCCGCAGGCGGTGACTCAGGTGGTGGCCCTGGGCAATGCGCCGGTGACGTTGGCGACACTGCGGCATGGTTTTGTGCAGATGCGAGTGGCAATTGGTGCCCGGCCCGCCGCCAGCGACCGGCAAAGCTGGTGGGATACGCTGACCACGACAATTGCCGATGCGGTATCCCGCCCGGCCACTGATGGCCCGACAGACCTTGCCGCTGCTGCGTTGGCGCGGGGGGACATTGCCGCCGCTGCATCGCAATTGCGACGGTTACCCACTCCGCGTGCCGCCGCGCTAAGCGTCTGGCTGGACGCTGCAGATCGCTGGCGGGCGGGCGATGCTGCGCTGGCGACTCTGGAAACCGCGACTTTGCTGGCCCCGGCACTGCCACCATTGGCGCCGATCGCCCCGATTGCGCCCGTCGCAACGCCCATCGCCGCGCCGCTTGGCCGCGGTGAAAAGATCAGCCGATCATTGCACCTGACCGACTGGATCCCGAAGCTTGGGCTAAGTCTTCACCTCGACCGGCTGTTTTAACGCCCGCCAAACAGCGCGCTGCCGACCCGCACCATAGTCGCGCCAAGCAGGACTGCCGTCTCGAAATCCGCCGACATGCCCATACTGAGTTGCGCCAGGCCGTGATCGTTGGCCAGCTTGGCAAGCAATGCAAAGAACGGCGCCGCCTCGGTCCCGGCCGGCGGCACGCACATCAGGCCCACCACAGGCAGACCAGCAGCGCGCGCCAGCGTCAGAAGTGCCGGCAGATCGCCGATGGCACAGCCGCCCTTTTGCGGCTCAGCGCCGATATTCACCTGCACAAAGCAATCCGGACGACAATGATTGGCGTTCATGGCCTTTGCCAGCGCTGCGACCAATGACGGTCGATCAACACCGTGGATGACATCGAACAGCATCACCGCCTCGGCCGCCTTGTTTGATTGCAATTGACCGACCAGATGCAGCCGCAACCCGGGCGTTTCAGCGAGCAGCGCCGGCCATTTTTCCTGCGCCTCGGCAACGCGATTTTCGCCAAAGCTGCGCTGACCGGCGGCGATCAACGGCGCGATGTCGCTGGCTGGAAACGTCTTGCTGATTGCCACCATTTCGACGCTGCCGGGTGAACGGCCTGCGGCACGTGCCGCCTGCGCGATCGCGCTGCGTACAGCGGCCAGCCGTTGTTCAGACATGGTTGCGATATCGACGATCAAAAGGCGAAGTTGGTGCCAAGATAAACCGATTGATCGGCACGATCGACGTCGAGCAGCGACGGCGCAATCGGCGCCAGTTTATACCGCACGCCACCCGTGACCGAAAGGCGCGAACCGACCAGGTAGGAACCGCCCAGTTCCACCGAATATCGCCGTTCCAGCGGCGCAAACAACAAAGTCGCGCCCTGTTCCGCAGTGCCTTGAAGGCTGGTCTTCCAATTCTTGCCACGATAGCTGAGCCCGACATCAATCGCATCGCGGCGGCTCGCCAGCAGCGCCGCCGGGCCCGGTTCAACATGGCGGAAGCCGGTGTTGACGGCAAAACCCTTCCAACCGACCGACAGATCGACACCATAGGCTGTCGGCAGCGCGGCCAGCGAATCCGCCGGGGCCGCCGCACGCGAACGATCTGCTGCTGCAACCTCAACCCGGGTGCTAATACCCAAAGACAGGGCCTTGCGATTGTCGGATTGGCCGGATGGCGTAAAGCGGAACGCCCGCTCCACCGTCTGCAAGCGCGCCGTCGCAGCTGAATTGCCAGACGCTGTAAACCCGAATTTGCTCAGATCCGACACCGGCGGCTGAAATGATGCGATTGGCGTTTCAAAGCTGAAGCGTTGCTTGACGGGCGTTGGCTTGCCGGCGACTGCCTTTGTCGCCAGCGCCGGCGTCGCCAGAATCGCCACGGCAGTGCAAATGGCAAGCATGCGCGCAACGGCAGAGCCGGCAAAATTGCCCGCTTTCAGCAGTGCGGACCAGCGCCCGCGCGAATCACCTACCCCAGCCATGTCACATCCCTATCAGCGCGCCCTGCCTTGTCACAGTCCACAACGGTGCAATTTGATCCAGTTTTAGGCATATTTCACCCAACTGTGGTTTGTCGCGCACAGTATTTCTGTGTTTGCGGCACTTATGTTACGCAACGGTCCGACAAAACCCCCGGCTACCGCCCACCAAAAGCCAAGGCTTGGCGCTTTCTGCCCCCACGCCTATAAGCGCCCCAATCGAGTGTTTGTCACAAAAAAGGGTTCTCCATGCGGCGCGTTTCCATTGTCATGATCGGGCTGGCATTGATCACCCCGATGGCCGCCTGTGGGAAGAAGGGCAAGGCCCCGCCACGCACGGTCGAGGCCCCCGCCCGGCTGACCAGCATTGGCATCAACGCCTATCTGTGGCGCGCCGCACTCGATACCATCGGCTTTATGCCACTGGCGCAGGTCGATTCCAACGGCGGCGTCATCATCACCGACTGGTATGCCACCCCGCAAAGCCCGAATGAGCGAGTGAAGGTGACGATCGTCATCCTCGATACCGAATTGCGGTCTGATGCCATCAAGGTCACCGCCATCCGCCAGCAGCTCGCCGGCAGCGGCTGGGTAGAGGCGCCGGTGCGCGCCGGCACCGTGCAGAAACTGGAAGAAACCATCCTGTCCCGCGCCCGCGATTTGCGCCGCTCACAATATAACGGTTGATCCCGACACCAATGAGCAGCAAGTTTGACCACAAGGCCGCCGAGGCGCGCTGGCAAGCGGCGTGGGAGGCGGCCGGCAGTTTTGCCGCCAATGACGCATCGCCAAAACCCAAGGCCTATGTGTTGGAAATGTTTCCCTATCCATCGGGGCGCATCCATGTCGGCCATGTCCGCAACTATACGATGGGCGATGTCATCGCTCGCACCCGCCGCGCCCAGGGCTATGAGGTGCTGCACCCAATGGGCTGGGATGCGTTTGGGATGCCCGCCGAAAATGCTGCCATGGCCCGCGGTGTCCACCCCGGCGGCTGGACGCGCGACAATATCGCGGCGATGCGCACCCAGCTGAAGGGCCTGGGTTTTGCGCTGGATTGGAGCCGGGAGCTCGCCACCTGCGAACCCGATTATTACGGCCAGGAACAGGCGCTGTTTCTCGATCTGCTTGCCGCCGGCCTGGTCTATCGCAAGGAATCAGCGGTCAATTGGGATCCGGTCGACATGACCGTGCTGGCCAATGAACAGGTCATCGATGGCCGCGGCTGGCGATCCGGCGCCATCGTCGAACGCCGGCGACTGAGCCAATGGTTCCTGCGCATCACCGATTTCGCCGATGAACTGCTCGACGGGCTGGCAACACTCGACAATTGGCCCGAAAAAGTCCGACTGATGCAGGAAAACTGGATCGGCAAGAGCCAAGGCCTGCGCTTCACGTTCCATTTCTCCCCTGCCTGCTTGGCGTCGGGAGTGGGGTCTTCCTTGCCGGCGTCGTTTCGCCCCGCAGGTTTTGACGTCTTCACGACCCGCCCCGACACAATGTTCGGCGCCAGTTTCGCAGCGCTCGCGCCTGATCACCCAATCAGCTTGGCGCTGGCTGAAAACAACCCCGGCCTCGCCGCCTTCATCGCCGAATGCCGTGCCGGCGGCACCGCGACCGCCGACATCGAAGGCCAGGAGAAAAAGGGTTACGACACGGGCCTCAGCGTGGTCCACCCGCTCGAACCAGGCATCACCCTGCCGGTCTTCGTCGCCAATTTCGTGTTGATGGATTATGGCACCGGCGCCATTTTCGGCTGCCCTGCGCATGATCAGCGTGATCTGGATTTCGCCCGCAAATATATGCTGCCCGTGCCGCGCGTCGTCGCGCCGGATGGTGTCGATGCGCCGATCCATGCCGACGCCTATACCGGCCGCGGCACGCTGATAAATTCGCGCTTTCTCAATGGGTTGTCCATCGATACGGCCAAGGCCGAGGTCATCACCCGCGCCGAAACCCAGGGCTGGGGCACCGGCACCACCGTCTGGCGGCTGCGCGATTGGGGCGTTTCCCGCCAACGCTATTGGGGCACACCGATCCCGATCATCCATTGCGATGATTGCGGCGCAGTGCCGGTGCCAAAGGCGCAATTGCCGGTGATCCTGCCCGAAGATGTAACATTTGACGTGCCTGGCAACCCGCTGGATCACCACCCGACATGGAAGCATGTCGCCTGCCCGGTATGCGGCAAGCCGGCGCGGCGCGAAACCGACACGCTCGACACGTTCGTCGATTCCTCCTGGTACTTTATCCGCTTCGCCAGCGCGCCGGCAAATCAGCCGTTCGATCGCGCCATTGCCGAAAAATGGCTCCCCGTCGGCCAATATATCGGCGGGGTGGAGCACGCGATCCTGCATTTGCTCTACGCGCGTTTCTGGACCCGCGCTCTCAACCGCATCGGCCGCCTTGGCGTCACCGAACCCTTTGCTGGCTTGTTCACCCAAGGCATGGTGACCCACGAAACCTATGCCCGGGCGCAGGGCGAAGGCTTTGCGCCCTTGTATTTCAGCCCGGACGAAGTGGACCGCAGCAGCAGCGGCGCCACGCTCAGATCCGACGGTGCGCCGGTCGAGGTTGGCCGCATCATCAAAATGTCGAAATCGAAAAAGAACGTCGTCGATCCCGATCGCTATATCGCCGAATATGGCGCCGATGCCGTGCGCTGGTTTGTGCTGTCGGATTCGCCGCCGGAGCGCGATCTCGCATGGTCGGTCGCCGGCATCGATGGCGCCTGGCGCTTTGTCCAGCGCGTCTGGCGGCTGGCTGAGGATGTCATCGCCGGCAATGGCGAAACCGACCTCAAGCTCGGCCGAACTCTGCACCGCGCCATCGCAGCGATTACCGCAGATATCGACCGCCTTCAGTTCAACAAGGCCGTCGCGCGCCTGTATGAGCTGGTCAGCGCCATCGAACGCGCCCCGGCCAGCTCGACACGCGCCGAATCTGTCACAATGCTGCTGATCCTTTGCGCCCCGATGGTGCCGCATCTGGCCGAAGCAGGCTGGGCCTTGCGCGGCCAATCCGGCCTGATCGCCGATGCCCCCTGGCCGGTCGCCGATGCCGCCTTGCTGGTCGATGACAGTGTCACCATCGCCATCCAGATCAACGGCAAATTGAAGGACAGTTTCGAAGCCGCCAAAGGGGCCGATCGCGCCGCCATTGAAGCCGAAGTGATGGCCCGCGAAAAGGTCATCCGCGCCCTGGAAGGCCGTGCACCGAAAAAGATCATCGTGGTCCCCGACCGCCTGGTGAACCTTGTCGCTTAGGTCGTTCTCGCCCTTCGGCGCGAGCGGCGCCACTGGCGACACGCTCGTCCGATTTGCCATTGTCGGTCTCACCCTGACCCTTTCCGCCTGCAACCTCGCTCCAGTCTATTCCGGCGGCAACGCCAGCGCGCCTGCTCGCTTGACCCAGCAAATCACCATCGCCCCGATTCCCGAACGCGCCGGCTTTCTCGTCCGCCAGGCGCTGCTCAACCGTTTCGGCGCGCCCGCTGCCACATCGCGCTATCGCCTGGAAGTCGAGCTTGATGATCAGATTGTCGCGTTTGGTGTCCGCGGTGATAACTCCGCTGCCCGTGAACGCCGCACCCTGCGTGCCCGCTATCGCCTGATCGAAGCGAGCACCAACACCGTGCTCGTCGATGCCACCGCCGGATCAGACGCCGGTATCGATCGCGTCAGTTCAAACTATGCCGTCGTCGCTGCCGAAACGACCGCATTAGAGCGGCTATCCACGGATATCGCGTCGCAAATCACTGCGCGGCTGGCGCTATTTGCGCGGACGGTTGATGGCAAATGAAGGCGCCTCGGAAGACCCCGTATTGGTAGCCGGCGGCCGGGTCCGACGGCGGCCCCGAACTCTAGTTTGCAGGTTCAGCCTTAATCTGCCGTTAGACCAGCGCAAGCGGGTGTCCATCACCTTCACGCACAAGCGATGGGCAGCCGCCGGCGCGGGTGTGGCGGAAAGGATTGGGCTGCAAGCCGACAATGCGCAAATTTTGAATAACCGGCTCCAGCCCGTCAAAATGGGGTTCGGGGCCGGCGGCGCCAACCGCTGGAGGCTGTTTTGAGTCCGCGTTTCCGCCGATGAAGGCCGACGCTGCCCGCATCCAGGCGATCGCGCGCCAATGGCACGATGGCGTTCGGCTGGTGTTGCTGCACGGTGCCGACAACGCAGCGTCGCGCGATCTCGCCGATCAGATTGCCAGGCAGTTTGCCGATATTTCCAACCCGATGGCCGTGGCAAGTCTGATCGGCGCGAGTTTGACGAGTGACCCGCAGGCACTGGTAGCGGCCGCGAGCGCGATGTCGATGTTTGGCGATCGAACGTTGGTGTTTGTCGATGGCTTGACCGAGGATTGCCTGGATGCGATCAGCGCGCTGGTGGCGACGCCGGCCGGCAACCCGGTGGTGGCAGTGGCCGGGGCATTCAAAAAAGGCTCAAAGCTGCTGGCCTTTGCCGAAAAGTCGCCGGCGATTGAATCGCTGGTGAGTTATGAACCAACCGCGCGAGATGCGTTCCGGCTGGTGGGGGAGATTGCAACGGTCTATGGCCTGCGCCCGAGCCGGGATGCGGCGATGGCAGTGTTTGAAAGCGCCGGCGGCGATCGGATGATCATGCGGCAAGAGATTGAAAAACTGGCGCTTTATCTTGACGCCAGCCCAGAACAGCAAAGGCCGATGGAATTAACCGATGTGGCTGCGGTTGGCGTCGGCGCCGGCGAATCGGATCAATATGCGCTGGTCACTGCCGTTGCCTCGGGTCGGCCGGCAGTAGCGGCGGGTTTGCTCGCCCGCCAGACGGTGGCCGGAATTGTTGTGCTGCGCGCGCTGGAACGCCGGCTGACGATGCTTCTCGGCCTGCGCGCTGCCGTTGATGCCGGCGCCAGCCCGCGCAGCGTGGTGGAGGGCGCTCGCCCCCCGATCTTCTGGAAGGAAAAAGACGCGGTGATGGTAGAACTTGGGCTGTGGCAGACGCCGATGCTGGCGCGGGGCCTGGCCAGCGTTCTGGCTGCCGAGCGCGCCATCAAGACCTCCGGCAGCCTGGGCGAAACCATGGCCGATGCGGCAATTCTGGAACTGGCGCAGGTGGCGGCGTCTGGGCGACGATAACGACTGCAGATGCGCGGAACGCAACCAAATGTGTCAGTTTTTACCGAACAGGCTGCTGGTTTGCGATTAGCAAAGTTTTGTCGCTTTTCATTTTTCCCGCATCATTTTTGGGAAAAGCGAAGGTCGAAAATCATCGATTCTGCGTGAACTTCCTTAAAACCTGTGTTTATATTTACTTACAAACCTATGAAAAGAAATCAGAAAATACTGATTTCAGCAAATTCAGCGCCCGCGCCGCTTATTGCAATTTTCCGCACAGCCAATCGAGTTGATCAAGGCTGGCAAAGCGGATGGTCAGGCTACCGCTCTGCGCGCCTGGCATCACGCTAAGCGCCACTGGCAGCCCAAGGCTTTCAGCAATCTGGATTTCCAGCGCATCGATATTGGCGTCATTGGCCGGTGTCGCGCCGCCGGGCTGGCTCAGCGCATGGCGCGGCTGCGGTCTTTCGCGTCCGGCCGCCAGTTGCTCAACGGCGCGGACCGACAGGCCCTCGGCAATGGCACGCCTGGCCAGCGCTTCCGGATCGGGCGCATTGGCCAACGCCCGAGCATGGCCCATCGCTAGCCGGCCGTCTTCAACCATCGTCTGGACGTTATCCGGCAGATCGAGCAGGCGCAGCAGATTTGTCACATGGCTGCGTGATTTGCCGACGATGCCGGCGAGCACCTGTTGAGTATGGCCAAAATCGGCGATCAGGCGCTGGTAACCGCGGGCCTCCTCGATGGCGTTCAGATCACTGCGCTGGATGTTTTCGATCAACGCGATCTCAAACGCCGCCCGGTCATCAAGCGGCCGCACCACGGCCGGCATTTCGTGAAGTCCCGCCGCTTGCGCTGCCCGCCAGCGGCGTTCGCCGGCGATGATTTCATACCGGCCACCATCGATGGGCCGCACCAATATTGGTTGCAGGACGCCATGGGCCCGCACCGACGCGATCAATTCCTCCATCGGTTCTGCGGCGAAATAGCGCCTCGGCTGGTGCGGGTTGGCGAAGATGTCGGCCAATGCCAGCCGCGCGACACCGGGCGCATTGGCGTCGATCGGAATCGCAGCCTCCTCCAGCAATGCCGAAAGGCCGCGCCCTAATCCCGACATTCGTCCCGATGAACGTTTCTTTTCAGCCATTTAGGAAATCGCCTCGGCAATAGGAGCAAATGGTCTAATGCGGCCCAGATATTCCCGTGCCAGCGCGACATAGGCTTCTGACCCGGCACAGCGGCTGTCATAGAGCAGCGCCGGCAGGCCATGGCTTGGCGCCTCTGAAAGGCGGATGTTGCGCGGGATGACGGTTTGAAACACCTTGTCCCCCATTACGGCGCGAACATCGTCGCTGACATTCTCGCTCAGCCTGTTTCGGCGATCGACCATGGTCAAAACGATCCCGAGCAACCATAGGCGATTGTTTAGCCCTGATCGGACCCGTTCAATGGTGCCAAGCAATTGGCTCAGCCCCTCAAGCGCAAAGAATTCGCACTGCAGCGGCACCAGCACAGCGTCGGCGGCGACCAGCGCATTGACCGTCAGCAGGCCAAGCGACGGCGGACAATCGATGAGGATATGATCGTAATGCTGCAGCGAACCAAGCGCCATTTCCAGGCGATGGCTGCGGCGATCCATATCAACCAAGTCAATTTCCGCGCCTGACAGCGCCGGCGTTGAAGGAATCACAAACAACCCGGGAATGCGAGTTGGCAGCAACGCCTGCTCGGCAGCGATGCGTCCAATTAGCACCTCATAAATCGACGCCTGGCGATTGCGGCGATCAAGCCCGAATCCGGTTGAGGCATTGCCCTGCGGGTCGGAATCAATCACCAGCACTGATTGCCCTGCCGCGGCCAGTGCCGTCGCCAGATTGATCGTGGTGGTCGTCTTGCCGACGCCGCCCTTTTGATTGGCGATGGCAACAATCATCGACGCTGCACCCGCGTCGCAACGATAATCCGCGCGGCTGAGTCGGTACGGCTGGGGATCAGATCATGGTCAAAACGGAAAATTTGAGCGGCCAAAGCTAGTTCCTCATGGGCCCGAGCGCCCTTTGGCAACACCCAGCGCGTGCCCGACCCGGCATAGGGCAGCGCCCATTCGAACAGCCTGTCGAGCCTGGCCAAGGCCCTGGCGGTGATCGTGTCAAACTTTTGCAGCGGCAGGGTCTCAATGCGTCTATTTTCGATCTTGACCCTCGCCTCCAGCCCAAGCGACGATATCACCTCAGCGAGGAATCGGCATTTTTTAGCAATGGATTCAACCAGCGTCACACGGGCTGTCGGGTCCAGCATAGCGATGACGACACCCGGAAATCCGGCACCTGCACCGATATCAAGCCAGCTTCGCCCCAGCCCGACGATTGGCAGCAACTGCGCCGAATCGGTGAAATGCCGTTCCCAGATATGCGGCAAGGTACTTGAACCGACCAAATTCATTTTGGCCTGCCATTCGCCGAGTAGCGTCGCATAGATGTCAAACAGCGCCAATGTTTCACGTGGAACATCAAAGTCCCGCGCAAAGGCTTCGCGGCCGTTCACGCCGCCTTGCGCGTGTAAGGCAGCAAAGCGACCAGAGCAGCAGGCGTGATCCCCGGCACCCGCCCTGCGCCGCCCAGAGTGACCGGCTGGGCCTGCCGCAAACGATCCGCCATCTCATGGCTAAGCCCCGGAATGCTCCGATAATCAAGGCCAGTCACGAGCGAAAGATTCTCATCACGACGGAAGCTCGCAACATCCTCATCCTGCCTGTCGAGGTAGCTGGCATATTGCGCATCCACGATCAACGAAGCCAGCAGGGCGGTATCGATCGCGCAAAGCTCTGGCCACATGGCCAACGCCAATTCCTGGGTGACGGCAGGAAAGCGCAGCCAAGCAAACGCCGATCGCACGACACCATCCTGCCGCGCGCTGATGCCGGCACGTGCCATCTGGCTGGGCGAAGCGATTAACCCTTCGAGCAGTGCCCGCCCTATGTTACGGGCCTCCATATCGCAAATAAAGCGATCCCGCGTACCACCAGCGACGAGGCCGTGCGCGATGGCAATTCCTGTCAGCCGCTGATCGGCGTTGTCAGTCCGCAACCGCAGCCGAAATTCGGCTCGTGACGTGAACATCCGATACGGCTCGGTAACGCCATGGGTGACCAGATCATCGATCATCACGCCAATATAGCCAGTTGCACGATCGACGGTCAGGTCAGGCTGGGCCAAGGATCGTGCAGCGGCGTTGGCGCCGGCGATCAGACCTTGTGCTGCCGCTTCCTCATAACCCGTTGTGCCGTTTATCTGGCCGGCAAGGAACAGCCCGGGGATAGTCTTGACTGCCAATGTGGGCGCCAGCGCGCGCGGATCAACATGATCATATTCAATGGCATAGCCTGGCCGCAGAATCGCAGCGCGCTCCAATCCGGCGATGCTTGCAATAAACTCGGATTGGACGCTAAGCGGCAGCGACGTCGACAGGCCGTTCGGATAGATGGTAAAATCGTCGTAGCCCTCTGGTTCCAGAAAGATCTGATGGCCGTCACGATCACCAAATCGAACCACCTTGTCTTCGATTGACGGACAATAGCGAGGTCCAACTGAATTTATGTGGCCACCATAAAGCGCTGATTTGCCCAGGTTCTCGCGAATGATGCGGTGGGTTTCGATATTGGTGCGCGTGACGCCGCACGGCAGCATTGGCGATGGTGCGAGCGTGTCTCGGGCAAATCGGGGTCGATCGGGATCGCCATATTGCAGGTCCACCCTGCCCCAATCGATGGTGCGGCCGTCTAGCCTCGCTGGCGTGCCGGTTTTCAGCCGCGAGACCGGAAGCCCCAAATGCCGAAGTGCCTCGCCAAGATCAGACGCACTGGCGCCGCTGCGCCCTCCCGACTGGCGCTGATCACCCAGATGCATCACACCACCCAGAAAGGTGCCGGTGGTCAAGACTGTTGCCGGCGCTGTCAGCGTCCCAATCGAGGTTTGCAGACCAACAACCACGCCATTTTCGATGATCAACGAGTCGGCGCGCCCGACCAAAATCACGATGTTCGGAAGCTCTGCGAGCACCGACGCCATGGCTGCCTGATAGCGCTTTCGGTCGACTTGGGCCCGCGGGCCATGCACGGCCGGACCCTTTGACCGGTTGAGCACCCTGGATTGTAAGCTGGCCTGGTCTGTCACACGGCCCATAACGCCACCCAAGGCCTGAATCTCACAAACCAGATGACCCTTACCAATGCCGCCGACGGCTGGATTGCATGACAGACTGCCAGGGTCACTGGCCTGCATCGTCACCAACGCGACGCGCGCACCCATCCGCGCCGCCGCCGCGGCAGCCTCACAGCCGGCATGACCGGCACCGACAATGATGACGTCAAAGCGATTCACACCAACACCTTAGCTGTTCCTGCGCCAATGTTCCACGTGGAACCTATTTACCGATGCAGAAGCGCGAAAAGATCTGATCAAGCACATCGTCGACCGCCACACGACCAGAAATGCGGCCAAACGCATGGGCAGCAACGCGCAAGCATTCTGTGCGCAACACCATGTCGTCAGTCAGGGCTGCCGCCGCCAGAGCATCAGCTGCATCGGCAAAGGCAGCGCGATGCCGAGCCTGTGAAAGCAGTGCCGGCTCGCCAGGTCGCACCACCGTCACGGCCCAATCTGCCAGAGCCTGCCGCAAACTGCCAATGCCGCTGTTCTTCGTTACCGAAATACCGATCACGCCAACGGGTGCCGCTGCCAAATCAATTTTGTTGACCAACAACCATTGCCGCGCTTCCATCACCGGCAACGTATCGCCACTGGCAATGACATGCAGCACCAGGTCGGCACTTGCTGCCCGCGCACGCGCACGCCTGATTCCCTCAACCTCCGCAGGATCCCGGGTCTCTCGCAAACCAGCCGTGTCAATCAGGGCCGCGGCAATCCCGTTCAGGTCAATCGGTACCTCGATCAGGTCACGAGTTGTGCCGGCAACCGGCGTTACAATCGCCGCGTCTCGCATCGACAATGCATTGACAAGGCTTGATTTTCCAACGTTTGGCGCACCAACCACGGCAATGACCAGGCCATCGCGAATCCGCGCCGCGCGGCCCGCATCGGCGAGCAATGCCGCCAATTCAGACGAAAGCGCCGCCAGCCTGTCATGCGCCGCCACATCGATGCGTGCCGCGACATCGGCTTCCTCCTCGGCAAAATCCAGTGCCGCCTCTGCCTCGGCCAGAATTGCGATGCAGCGCGTCCGCCACGATTCGGCCAGCGTGCTTAAAGCGCCGCCAGTCAGCGCCAGCGCCTGATCGCGCTGCGTGCTGGTCTCGGCGGCAATTAGATCAGCCAAGCCCTCCACCTGGGCCAGATCGAGTCGCCCGTTGGCAAAGGCCCGGCGGGTGAATTCACCCGGTTCGGCCAACCGCACGCCGGCTACTCCCGTCACCGCCGCGAGCACCCCGCTGACGACTGCGCTGCCGCCATGCAGATGCAGCTCCGCCAGGTCTTCACCGCTGGCACTTGTCGGCCCGGGAAATAGCACAACCAACGCCGAGTCGATCTGGGTGGCACCATCCCACAGGCTGCGCAACGCCATTTGCCGTGGCGGCGGCGGACGGCGCCTGGTCAGCGCCTTTATCACCAGCCGCGCTGCGGGCCCCGAAATACGAATCACGGCAATTGCCGCTGGTGGCCGCCCTGACGCGAGCGCGGCAATTGTGCTTGATGTCACGCGCAGCCAATCACGATCCGGGCTTGGGAATCGCCGCCATGAACAGTTTCTGCCATTGTTCAAATCCATCGGCGATGCCGGGCATCCAGGCGCGGGTCATCTTATCGAAATCGGCTGGTGCGATGCCATTGGTGATGGTCGATTTCAGCTTGTCGATATACACATCATGCACCGGCGTCAGGTCGGGCAGGCCGAAAAAGGCACGGGCTTCGGCCGGGGTGCATTCGATGTCAAAACTGACCTTCATTGGGCTGCCCTTTCAAACTGTCTGACACGCCATACCGGCTTGGCAGCGGTTGTTCAGCAGTTTAGCGTAGCGTGGGACAGCGGCGCAACCAGGCATTGTTTGTAAGAACAAATATGAACGATTTCAATATCTTGTTGCGCAGCATATACGAAGGAAATCAGCAATGAAGGCGATACAGTTCAACAGGATTGGCGGGGCTGAGGTATTGGAACTCATCAATGACCCGCTTACTGCCCCTGGCGCCGGCGAAGTGTTGCTGCGCCATACCGCTATCGGGCTGAACTTCATCGACACCTATCATCGTTCCGGCCTTTATCCCCTGCCCTTGCCTAGCGGCCTGGGGCTGGAGGCAGCCGGGGTGATCGAGGCGGCAGGGCCTGGCGTCACCCTGCCCGTCGGCGCTCGCGTCGGCTATTGCTGGGGCCCGATCGGCGCCTATGCAACGCACCGGCTGATCGCGGCGAACAAGATCGTGTTGCTGCCGGACAATGTCAGCGATGAAATGGCGGCGGCAGGAATGCTGAAAGGCTGCACGACCGAATTTCTGGTGGAACGCTGCGCCCGGGTGCGCCCGGGCCAATGGGCGCTGGTGCAGGCGGCGGCGGGCGGCGTCGGGCAATTGCTGGTCCAATGGCTGAAACATGTGGGGGCAACGGTGATCGCGGTGGCGGGCTCAGCGGAAAAGCTGGCCATTGCGATGAGCCACGGGGCCGATCGTGGCATCGTACAGGGGGACGATCTGGCGGCGCAAGTACGATCGTTGACGGGCGGCCGCGGCGTCGATGTGGTGTTTGATGGCGTCGGCAAGGCAACGTTCATGGCGTCGCTGGACAGCCTGTGCCGAAGGGGCCTGCACATCAGTTATGGCAATGCATCGGGGCCCATTGGCCCGGTGGACTTCGGCATTCTGGCCGCCAAGGGCTCATTGTTCACTACCCGCCCGACGCTGTTTGATTATTACACCAATCGTGACGAAATTGATCGCCATGCTGGCCGGGTGCTGGAATTGATCGGGGGTGGCGTGCTGAAAATCAACATCGACCAACGTTATCCCCTCGCCGATGCAGCGCAAGCGCATCGCGATCTGGAGGCACGGCGGACGACGGGATCGACAATATTGATTCCATAGCGCTCCCCGATGGCTGTCCGGGCCGGATCGAGAAAAACTGGTGCGCAACGCAGTCTGCGACGAACTGCTCAATGAGACACTGTGCTTCACGATCAGGCCGGCCTGCGAGATCCTCGCGCTTTGGGTCGACGTCGACAACGCTGAGCGACCACATTCTTCGCTCGGCCACGCCAACACCGGCGGCGTTCGCTGCCGAACTCGAAAAACAATGGGCGGGGGTCACGGCAGCCATGATCCTGCCCATGCTCCATCATCATCCGCACCGCGCGCGCTGCTAGTGGGCAAAACCTGACGCTTGGTTCCCATTTGGACGGGTCTGCGAATGACAACACCTGGGAC
>JBBRPI010000009.1:0-116705 GCA_038228305.1 Sphingomonadales bacterium
GCGCCGCTCAATCTCCCGAAGTGCCAGCTTCTGCCGAAAACGCCAGCGACGTATTACGCTCAGTATATCCATGTCGATCACTCCTGATACCTCCGGCCAGTCGGCCAGCGGCAGGTTCAAACATGGGTCAAATCTCAGTGAAAATTTACGCACACACCGGGTCAAATCTCAGTGGAAATCTACACTCTTCATTGTCGACGATGAGGCGGCGGTTGTACGCAAAATCTATGACATGGCCGAAGTCGGTGTCGGCCTTGGCCCTATGGGCACTCGTTCGATTGCCAAGTGGCTTCACGAGCATGGCTATACCCTGCGTGGCAAGCACTTCTTTCACGGGTCGATCGATCGGATTCTCTTGCAGCCGCAATACACCGGCAAATACCTCGACAACACCAAAGACGACGCCGGCCGACTTCCAACAGTTGAGGATCAAATCGAAGTTTCTTGCCCAAGGATCATCGATCCCGATCAGGCCGCTCGGGTCGCAGCGCTTCGGGCGCGGCGTGCGCCAGCCGTCACCGCGCCGCGCATCGTGAATTCGCCAACTTTGCTGACCGGGCTAGCAGCCTGCGGAATGCCCGGCTGTGCCGCCGGGATGACGATTTCGACCGGTAAAGGCGGCCGCTACAGCTATTATAAATGCGCTGCCAAAGTGAATGGCGGTGCTAACCGCTGCACGTGTCCAACGTTACCGATGGCAGCCCTTGATAATATCGTTCTGGAAGCAGTTGCTGAACGGGTGCTCCAGCCAGACCGTCTAACTGCACTGCTCTCAGGCATTCTCGATGCGTCGGAGACCGCCGATACGCAACGCCAGGAGGATCTTGTTCAAGCCCGAAAGGCGCTGACGCGGTCCGAAACGGCAATTGAGCGTCTTCTGGAGCTTATTGAGGAAGGCCTGATGTCTGCCAAAGACCCGATATTTGCGCAGCGCCTTGCTGAGCAACGCGGCAAAAAAGCTCAGCTCGACACAACGATCGCCTCGCTTGAGCGCCAAATGGTGCGAGGGAGCAAAAAAATTACAGCAGAAACCGTCTCGCGGTTTGGAGATATGATCATACGCAAGCTTCAGGGAGATGATCCCGTGCTGCGCAAAGCCTATGTCAGATTGCTCGTCGACAAGGTCGAAGTGACACCGACCGAGATCCGCATCCTTGGATCGAAAACTGCGCTCGAGCACGCTGTCTTAGACGATCGTGTCGCTGCTGGGCGAGTGCCCAGTTTTGACCGAGAGTGGTGCCCCTGGCCGGACTCGAACCAGCACGGATTTCTCCACTCGATTTTGAGTCGAGCGCGTCTACCATTTCACCACAGGGGCACTGCGCAATCGCCTAGCGCATCATTGCAGCGGCTTCAACCATCGCTCGCATGATAACAAAACTGGACTTGATGGCCGTTTCGCCGCTAGGCAGCGCAATGCGACCCCCCAAAAAATCAGGCAGCCCCGGCGGCGGCAGCGCAAAAGGCCCTGGCGGCGGCGACCGTAGGCCATCCGGTGCGCCAACCGGAAGCCGTCCGCCGCGCGCCGCGCCGATGCGCCCGCGCCCGCTGCGCGCCGCTGACGAAATCCTTGTCCACAGCCGCCGTGAGGCCGAGGCACTGGACACGCCGGCAACCGGTGATCGCCGTCGCCATATTCCCGGTGGCCGGCTGCCGAAACTGCCGCGCAGCGCGCCAAAAGATGTGCCGCGGCCGCAACGAAGCGGCGATCGCCGCCCGCAAACCCCGGCACCATTCAGCGATCTGCCCGCCGCCCCCACCGGCCGCCGCGGCCGCGGTGATGCCCGCGTCGCCGCCCGTGCTGCTGAACGCAGCGGTAAAAACGTGCCGGTCGAACCGCAGCGTATCGCCAAATTGCTCGCCCGCGCCGGAATCGGATCGCGCCGCGATATCGAACGCATGATCGGTGAGGGAAAGGTTGCATTGAACGGCCAGGTGCTGGCAACCCCTGCGACCATCGTCGCCAGCCTGGATGGCATCACCGTCGAGGGCAATGTCGTCGCCGCGCTGGAACCATCTCGCTTGTTCCGTTTCCACAAGCCCGCCGGTTTCCTGACAACCGCGCGTGACCCTGGTGGCCGCCCGACAATCATGGACATTCTGCCCCCCGGCCTGCCGCGTGTCGTGCCGGTGGGGCGCCTGGATATGAACACCGAAGGCCTGTTGCTGCTGACCACCGACGGCGCCCTGAAACGCGCACTTGAATTGCCGACCAGTGGCGTGCCGCGCCGCTATCGCGTTCGCGCCTATGGCGAAATCACCCAACCCGCCGTCGAGGCGCTGATCGAAGGGCTGACCATCGATGGCATGCGGTATGGCCCGATCGACGCCGAGATCGAACGCCGTACCGGCCGCAACCTGTGGCTGACCATCACGCTGACCGAAGGCAAAAACCGCGAAATCCGCCGAGTGCTGGAATATCTGGGGCTTCAGGTGTCACGGCTCATTCGAGTCGCCTATGGCCCGATCGAATTGGGCGATCTCGATCCGCGTGACGCCGATGAGGTGCCCGATGGTGTTGTGGCATCGTTGCGGAAATCGCTTTCCAAGAATTGAAACACCTCCGGCGGCGTTCAAGGGCGTCCGGCGGCCCTTAACACCCCGCCGGAGGCAAAAAGTGCGCATCATCTCAGGACATTGGCGCGGGCGCGCCATAATCGCCTCGATTGGTGAGGCCACCCGCCCCACTGCCGATCGGGTACGAGAAGCGCTGTTTTCGATGCTGATCAGCCGGCTGGGCAGTTTTGAGGGGCTGCGGGTGCTTGATGGTTTTGCCGGTACTGGCGCGCTGGGGTTGGAGGCGCTGTCACGCGGCGCGGCGCATGCGGTGTTTGTCGAAAATGATGCTGCGGCGGTCAAGGCGTTGCGCACCAATATTGCCGGCATGGCGGCCAGCGCCGATGTGATCCCGTCCGCCATCGAAACCATCGCGACCGCGCTGGCGCCCTGCCATTTGATCATGCTTGATCCGCCCTACGCCTCGGGGCTGGGCGAAAGCGCGCTGGTCCGGTTGGCAGAACGCGGCTGGATTGCGCCGCACGCTATCATTTCGGTAGAGACGAGCCGCAAGGAAACGCTGAACAGTGCTTATGAGGTGCTGGCGGTGCGCGATCACGGCAAGGCGCGGCTGCACCTGTTGCGCGCACCGGGGTAAAGCCGGGTACAATTGCAGCATATTTTTATCGTCATGCTGGCGTTCGCCAGCATGACAGCGGTGCTTAAATCGAAACGAAATCGACGCTATATTGTCCGCGATCGCGCGCTCGGGTAACTGCCCAGCACCCGCACCCATTTGGTATGAAACGCCAGTTCCTCCAGCGCCAGTTTCACGCCCGCATCATCTGGAGATCCAATGATTTCGGTGTAGAACTCCGCCGCCGCAAACGATCCGTCGCGAATATAACTTTCCAGCTTGGTGATATTGATGCCGTTGGTGGCGAACCCGCCAAGCGATTTGAACAGCGCCGCCGGCACGTTTCGCACTTCAAAATTCAAGCTGGTCATCGCGGGCGTGCCCGACGGCGGCGGCGGCGCAGCGGTGCGTGACAGCACAACGAACCGCGTTGTGTTATGCACTGCATCCTCCACACCTTCGGCAAACACCGTCAGTCCATACAGTTCCGCCGCCAGCGCTGAAGCGATTGCACCAACCCCTGCCCCGCCATCACTCGCCACCTGCGCTGCCGCAGCCGCCGTGTCGAAATAGCCGACAGGTTCGATCCCCCATGCGCGCAGCCGCAGTCGGCATTGGCCCAGCGCCTGCGGGTGGCTGATCACTTGCTTCAGATCGGCCTGGGCGCCGGAGCCCATCAAGCAGTGCCGCACGCGGACGAAATGTTCGCCGATGATGTGCAGGCCGGATTCGGGCAGCAGGAAATGAATATCTGCCACCCGGCCATGCAGCGAATTTTCGATCGGAATCACCGCCAGCCCGGCAACCCCAGTTTGCACTGCTTCGATCGCATCCTCGAATGACGCACAGGGCAAGGCAAACCCGGCGGGGAATGTCTCGCGCACCGCCTGATGGGAATAGGCGCCGGGCGCGCCTTGAAACGCCACTGCCAGCGCCGGGTTGGTCGCGGCGCGTGCCGCCATGTCGCGCACCAGGGTTTCTGCGGCGGGAGGATAACTGCTCATGCTCTTTTCCGGTTAAGCCGGCACCGGGCGTGTGCCCGCACCACGTCATGAGATCCGATTAGGGGACACAATGCGGCAGTGCAACACATCCCGCCTTGCCCCAAGGCGGTGCACTGCTATAGCAGCCGCACATTGATCGATGTGACCGCGCCGGAAGTTTCAGGAGCCACAACGTGGACAGTTTTGAATTCAACAAATTTGCTGGCGCACTGCTCGCAGCCTGTGTCGCCTTGCTCGCAATCACCATTGGCAGCGATATGGTATTCAAACCGGAAAAGCCCGCCAAGCAATCTTATGTCGTTGAAGGCGTTGTCGATGACAGTGCCGCCACCGCCGCCGCGCCGGCGGAAGCCGAAAAACCCATCGCATTCTATCTGGCCAGCGCCAGCGCCGAAAAGGGCGAGGCGGTTTTCAAGAAATGCGGCGCCTGCCACAACAATGTGAAGGGCGGTGCCGCCGGCATCGGGCCAAATCTGTATGGCATCGTCGGCAACGTCCATGCCCATGCGGCGGGCTTTGCCTATTCCGAGGTGCTGGCCGGCATGAAGGGCAAACCCTGGAGCTGGGACGAACTCAACGCCTGGCTGACATCACCCAAGACCTATGCACCGGGCACCAAAATGGCCTTTGCCGGAATTGCGAAGCCGGAAGAACGCGCCGCAGTGCTGGTATATCTGAATTCGAAAAGCGACAGTCCGTTAGCGTTGCCGGCGGTGCCGGCTGAAGCTGCGCCGGCTGCCGAAGCTGCGCCTGCTGCCGCACCGGCCGCTGCTGCGCCGGCCGCGTGATAGCACCTCCCCCTTGGCGGGGGAGGGTTGCTTTCAAATCCCCAACGTCTGCCGGATGATCGCCCAGCCTTCTTGGGCTGTATCGACGAGATGGAATAGCGACAGGTCCTTGTGAGCGATCACGCCTTCCTCTGACAACGCTTCAAAATTAACGACTTTCCCCCAGAACTCGCGGCCGTAAAGCAGGATCGGCAGCGGCGCGACCTTGCCGGTCTGCACCAGGGTCAACAGTTCGAAAAACTCATCGAACGTGCCAAAGCCGCCGGGGAATACCGCCACCGCCTTGGCACGCATCAGGAAATGCATCTTGCGCAGCGCGAAATAGTGAAACTGAAAACTCAATCCCGGCGTCACATAGGGGTTGGGCAATTGTTCAAACGGCAGCACGATATTCAGCCCGACCGATGGGGCGCCCACATCGAACGCACCGCGATTCGCCGCCTCCATCATCGATGGCCCGCCGCCAGAGCAGACTGTAAACGGCCGCTTGCCATCGTCATCTTCGGTTGATGCCAGCCGCGCCAGTTCGCGCGCCACCTCATAATAACGGGTTTTCGCCACCAACCGCTGCGCAACGGCAAGCGCCTCTGGCGTATCAGCCGCGGCCAAAACGGCCTCGGCCTCATCCGGCGACGGAATTCGAGCCGACCCATAAAACACAAACATCGAATCGATGCCGGCCTCACCCAGCGCCATTTCAGCCTTCAGCAATTCCAGTTGGAATCGCACCGGCCGCAATTCAGGCCGCAACAGGAAATCATTGTCCTGAAACGCCAGCGCATAGGCTGGATGTTCGGTTTGCGGCAGCGCCGTTGGTGTATTGGCAACGCGCGCTTCCTCACGGGCTGTCGGGAAAATGCTCGGCTGGGTGGGGGGCGGGTTCATCATCGGGCTGTGGCAAATAGTGTGCTGGCGGTCCAACGGCAAGTCCAGGCTGCACCGGACCCTTCATCTGCCCCCGCCGGGGCGAGGCACCAGGCACGGTTTCGCTTGACCGGCCCCCCAACCCGCCTATGAGCGGCATTGGGCCACGCGGTCCCAACGCCGCGCGAGCTCTCTGTAAGGAGAGAATATGACTATACGACCTAACGCGCTTCCGGCGCGTGCGCATTTTTCGTCCGGCCCCTGTGCCAAGCGCCCCGGCTGGGCTGCGTCGAAACTTCCGACAGAATCGCTTGGCCGCTCACACCGGTCAAAGATCGGCAAGGCGCGGCTTCAACTTGCCATCGACCTGACCCGCGAAATCCTCAACGTGCCGTCTACCCATCGCATCGGCATCGTGCCGGCATCCGACACCGGCGCCTATGAAATGGCGATGTGGAGCCTGCTCGGTGCGCGCCCGGCGACGATGATCGCCTGGGAAAGTTTCGGCGAAGGCTGGGTCACCGATGCCATCAAGCAATTGAAAATCGACGCCGATGTCGTCACGGCGCCCTATGGCGAACTGCCCGATCTGACCCGCATCGATCAAAGCCGTGACCTGTGTTTCACCTGGAACGGCACCACTTCGGGCGTCCGCGTGCCGAACGGTGACTGGATTCGCGATGATCGCGAAGGCCTGACCCTGATCGACGCGACCAGCGGTGTGTTTGCGCAGGACATTCCCTGGGCCAAGACCGATGTGCTGACGTATAGTTGGCAGAAAGTGCTGGGCGGCGAAGGCGGCCACGGTGTCATCATCCTGGGCCCACGCGCTGTTGAGCGCCTGGAAAGCTATGTGCCCGCCTGGCCGCTGCCAAAGATTTTCCGGCTGACCGCCAAGGGCAAATTGATCGAAGGCATTTTCAGTGGCGAAACCATCAACACGCCATCGATGCTGGCGGTTGAGGATTATATCGACGCGCTGCAATGGGCGAAGCACATCGGCGGCCTGCCCGAACTGATGGCGCGCGCTGATGCCAATGCGACGGCGCTGAACAATTGGGTCGAACGCACCCCCTGGATCGAAAATCTGGCAAAGGTGCCGGCAACCCGGTCAAACACCAGCGTCTGTCTGACCCTGCCCGGCACGTCGGAAGATCAGGTGAAGGCGATGGTTTCGATGCTCGACAAGGCAGGTGCGGCCTATGATATCGGCGCCTATCGCGATGCGCCGCCGGGCCTGCGCATCTGGTGCGGCGCCACGGTCGATACCAGTGATGTGGAAACGCTGACCCATTGGCTCGAATGGGCACATTCGGAAGCGACCGCCTGATCGTTCTTGCTTCTCCCCTCCCGCTTGCGGGAGGGGTTGGGGGTCGGTTCATCCTGCCAACCAGCACCGCCCAACCCCACATAATTCCCACCCCCAACCCCTCCCGCAAGCGGGAGGGGAGTCGAGGAACACCAAATGCCCAAAGTCCTTATCTCTGACCAAATGTCCCCCAAAGCTGCCGAAATCTTCCGCGCCCGCGGAATCGAAGTCGATGAAATCACCGGCCTTTCCAAGGACGAACTGATCAAGATTATCGGCGATTATGATGGCCTTGCGGTGCGCAGCGCAACCAAGGCCACCAAGGATGTCATCGCCGCCGCAACCAAGCTGAAAGTCATCGGCCGCGCCGGCATCGGTGTCGATAATGTCGATATTCCGGCGGCTTCCGGTGCGGGAGTCGTCGTGATGAACACGCCGTTTGGCAACAGCATCACCACCGCCGAACACGCGATTGCGCTGATGTTCGCCCTCGCCCGCCAGCTGCCCGAGGCCGATGCCAGCACGCAAGCCGGCAAATGGGAGAAAAACCGCTTCATGGGCGTCGAATTGACCGCCAAGACGCTCGGCCTGATCGGCGCCGGCAACATCGGCAGCATCGTTGCCGACCGGGCACTGGGCCTGAAAATGAAGGTGATTGCCTTTGATCCCTTCCTCACCCCCGAACGCGCCGAGCATATGGGTGTTACCAAGGTGACGCTGGATGAACTGCTGGCCCAGGCCGATTTCATCACCCTGCACACACCGTTGACCGACAGTACCCGCAACATATTGTCGGCTGAAAATCTGGCAAAAACCCGCCCCGGCGTGCGCATCATCAATTGCGCCCGCGGCGGCCTGATCGACGAAGCCGCGTTGAAGGCCGGGCTCGACAGCGGCCATATCGGCGGCGCCGCGCTGGACGTGTTCGTCGAGGAACCCGCGAAAGCATCGCCCCTGTTCGGCACGCCCAACTTTATCAGCACGCCGCACCTTGGCGCATCGACCGATGAAGCCCAGGTCAATGTCGCCATCCAGGTCGCCGAACAGATGAGCGATTTCCTGCTCACCGGCGGCGTTACCAATGCGCTGAACGTGCCATCGCTGAGCGCCGAGGAAGCGCCGCGCCTGCGCCCCTATATGCAGTTGGCGGAACGCTTGGGCTCGTTGGTCGGGCAATTGGTCACCGATGGCATCAGCGCGGTAAAGGTCGAAGTTGAAGGCGCGGCGGCGGAGCTCAACATCAAGCCGATCACCGCCGCCGTGCTCGCCGGGCTGATGCGCACCCACAGCGACACGGTCAACATGGTCAACGCGCCTTATCTGGCCCGCGAACGCAACATCGAAATCGCCGAAGTGCGCCACGAACGCGAGACAGACTATCACACGCTGGTCCGCGTTACCGTCAAAACCCCGGCGGGTGATCGCAGCGTTGCCGGCACGCTGTTCGGCATGACCAAGCCACGGTTGACCGAAATTTTCGGCATTACGGTGGAGGCCGATCTGAACGGCCGCATGCTGTATATCGTCAACGAGGACAAGCCGGGCTTTATCGGGCGTCTTGGTGGCGCGCTTGGGGAGGCAGGTGTCAACATCGGCACTTTCCACCTCGGTCGCCGCGACGAACGCGGCGAAGCGGTGCTGCTGCTGTCGGTCGATGACGCCATCCCGGATCCGCTGCTGACGAACATCTGCCAATTGCCGGGCGTAAAAACCGTGAAAGCGCTGGTGTTTGCGTGACGTCGCAAGAATCAGACACCGCCCCCCGCCGGGGGGAGGTCGGACTCAGCCGCTTGGCTGAGCCGGGAGAGGGGTTCTCTGTTGGCGCAGAAAGCCCCTCTCCCGGCTCGCGAAACCGCGAGTCCGGCCTCTCCCCGGCGGGGCGAGGTAAGCCATGATCCCCCCTGGCCTGATCCCCGAAGGAGTGCGCGACCGCCTGCCCCCCCAGGCCGAGGCCGCCGCCGCGCTTGCGCGCAGCCTGACGGCCAGCTTTGCCGCACATGGCTATGAACGCATCCAGCCGCCGCTGATCGAATATGAGGAATCCTTGGGGACCAGCCTAAGTCCCCAAGCGCGGCGCGAACTGATCCGCTTTACCGATCCCGCCAGCCAGGAAACGCTGGCGCTGCGATCGGATATGACTGGCCAGATCGGCCGCATCGCCACAACGCGCCTCGTCACCGCCGCCCGTCCGCTGCGGCTCAGCTATGCCGGACCTGTGGTCCGCGTTCGCGGCAATGCCATCAACGCCGAACGCGAAAGCATCCAGACTGGCGTCGAATTGATCGGCAGTGACAGCATTGCCGCTGCCAGTGAAATCCTGTTCATCGCTGTCGAGGCGCTGGCCACCGCTGGCGTGACCGGCATCAGCGTCGATCTGACCCTGCCCGATCTGATCGAAACGCTTGCCGGCACTGTGTTGTCGCCTGCAAAAATCGCCGAGGTCAAACGCTTGCTCGACAGCAAGGACGCTGGCGGACTGATCGCTGCCGGGCTTGGCGATTGGTTGCCGCTGCTCGCCGCCACCGGACCTGTCGATGCGGCGCTCTTCGGGCTAAAGGCCTTCGACCACGCCGGGCTGCTCGCCAGCCGCACCGCCGGGATCGCAGCCCTCGCCGCCGCCGTGCAGCCGCAGGCGCGCGTCACGCTCGACCCGACCGAACGCCATGGTTTCGGCTATCACGCCTGGATCGGTTTTTCGATCTTTGGCGATGGAATTCCGGGCGAAGCCGGTCGCGGCGGTGCCTATCTGATCCCCCGCCCCGATGGCAGTGCCGAAGCGGCTGTCGGCTTCTCGCTCTATATTGATGGCCTCGTCGATGCCGGGCTTGGCCTGCAACTGCAGCGCCGCGTGCTGATCCCGCTGGGCACCGATGCGAAGGTCGGTTCGCAATTGCGCAGCGAAGGCTGGAGCACGGTTGCCGCATTCACTGCCGATGCGACGGCGCAAGATTTCCGCTGCACACATATCTGGAATGGCGTAGAGGCGGCGCTGATTTAACCTCTCCCCTCCCACCTGCGGGAGGGGTCGGGGGTGGGTTCTTGCTTCTGAACACGCCCGCGACCCAGCAAAGAAACCAGCCCCGACCCCGCCCTGAAGCAGGGAGGGGAGAAGGAAGCAAGTAATGCCCAACGTTACCGTCATCGGCGCCCAATGGGGCGATGAAGGCAAAGGAAAGATCGTCGATTGGCTATCCGAACGCGCCGATGTCGTGGTCCGGTTTCAGGGCGGCCATAATGCCGGGCATACGCTGGTTGTCGGCAATCAGACCTACAAGCTCAGCCTGTTGCCGTCGGGAATCGTCCGCGGCACGCTGAGCATCATCGGCAATGGCGTGGTCTTTGATCCCTGGCATTTCCGCGATGAAGTGGCCCGCATCAGCAGCATGGGGGTGGCGATCACGCCCGCCAATCTGCACGTTTCCGACCAATGCCCGCTGATCCTGCCGCTGCACCGCGATCTGGATGGCGCCCGCGAAGATGCATCTGGCGCCGGCAAGATCGGCACCACCCGGCGCGGCATCGGCCCGGCCTATGAGGACAAGGCCGGCCGCCGCGCGCTGCGGGTGTGCGATTTGGCGCATCTTGATGATGTTGGCCCGCAACTTGATCGGCTGCTCGCCCATCACAACGCTTTGCGCATCGGCTTTGGCATAGCGCCGGTCGATCGCGCCGCATTGCTCGCCCAGTTGCACGAGATCGCGCCATCGGTGCTGCCGTTCGTCAAACCGGTCTGGACGACATTGCGCGATGCCAAGGCCAAGCGCAGCCGCATCCTGTTTGAAGGTGCGCAAGGCGTGTTGCTGGATGTCGATCATGGAACCTATCCGTTCGTCACCTCCTCCAACGTCGTCGCCGGCCAGGCAGCCGCAGGCAGTGGCATGGGGCCAAACGCCGTTGGCTATGTGCTGGGCATCGTAAAGGCCTATACGACCCGCGTCGGTTCCGGGCCGTTCCCCACCGAACAAGACAATGCCGACGGCGAAAAACTGGGCCAGCGCGGCCATGAATTCGGCACCGTTACCGGGCGCAAACGGCGCTGCGGCTGGTTCGATGCGGTGCTGGTGCGCCAGGCCATTGCGGTGTCGGGCGTTGCCGGCATGGCGCTGACCAAGCTCGATGTGCTCGATGGCTTTGAAACCCTGCAAATCTGCACCGGCTATCGGCTCGATGGCCAGGATCTGGATTATTTCCCGGCCCATAGCGCCGACCAGGCCCGGGTCGTTCCGATCTATGAAGCCTTTGACGGCTGGGCCGAATCCACCGCCGGCGCCCGTCGCTGGGCCGATCTGCCGGCACAGGCGATCAAATATATCCGCCGCATCGAGGAACTGACCCAATGCCCGGTGGCGCTGGTCAGCACATCACCCGAACGCGAAGACACGATTCTGGTGCGCGACCCGTTTCTGGATTGATCGACCTTCTCCCACCTTTTTTTCAAGGAGGGGTCGGGGGTGGTCTCTCCCTTCCGTCGCATTTCCCGGGCGTGGCTGATTTCTAACCCACTTGCTTCTATCAACCGCTGTGCCAAAGTTAGAAAGCAACCACCCCCGACCCATCCTTGAAGGAAGGAGGGGAGAACGGGGTCACCCCGAAAGCCCCGCGCAATGCCCAAATTTGACTATGATTTGTTCGTCATCGGTGCCGGTTCCGGCGGAGTGCGCGCCGCTCGTATCGCATCGGGCCATGGCGCAAAGGTCGCGATTGCCGAGGAATATCGGGTTGGCGGCACCTGTGTCATCCGCGGCTGCGTGCCCAAAAAACTGCTGGTTTATGGCGCGCACTTTGCCGAAGATCTTGTCGATGCCCGCCGCTTTGGCTGGCAATTGTCGGAAAAATCCTTTGATTGGCCAACCCTGCGCGACAACGTGCTGGCCGAGGTTGACCGGCTAAACGGTATTTACCATGAAACCTTGAAAAACAACGATGTTACGCTTTATTCTTCGCGTGCTACCTTCATTGATCCGCACACGCTGGATGTTGGCGGCGAACGCATTACAGCCAAACATATTTTGATCGCCACCGGCGCCCAGCCGCTGGTGCCCACCATCCCCGGAGCCGAACTTGGCATCACTTCGAATGAGGTGTTTCACCTCGAAACGCTGCCGAAAAAACTGATCATCGTCGGCGGCGGTTATATCGCCAATGAATTCGCCGGTATTTTCCACGAACTGGGAGTCAACGTCACCCTGGTCAATCGCGGTGACACGATCCTGCGCAGCTGGGATTCGGCGCTACGCGATCGTTTGCTGACCATTTCAATGGCCAAGGGCCTGAATTTCAAATTTAATGCAAAGATTGAACGTCTTGAAAAATCAGGAAAATGTTTGCGTCTGAATTTGCAGGATGATGAACCGATGGAGGCCGATCTGGTAATCTGGGCCGTTGGCCGCAACCCCAATGTCGACGGCCTTGGCCTGGATGCCGCCGGCGTTGAACTGACCGAATTTGGCGCCATCCGCGTCGATGCCGACAGCCTGACCAGCGTGCCGCATATTCACGCCGTCGGCGATGTGACCGACCGCATTCAATTGACGCCGATCGCCATCCGCGAGGGCCATGCCTTTGCCGACAGCGTGTTCGGCAGCAAACCGTGGCGGGTTGATTACAACGCCGTTCCCAGCGCGGTTTTTTCAAACCCGCCGCTGGGCAGTGTCGGCCTGACCGAAGCCCAGGCCCGCGACACAATGGGGACCATTCGGGTTTTCACCGCCGATTTCCGCCCGATGCGCAACGTGCTCGCCGGCCGTAACGAACGCGCCCTGTACAAACTGATCGTCGCCGAGGCCACTGACAAGGTTGTCGGTGCCCATATGATTGGCCCCGATGCACCAGAAATCCTGCAAGCCGTCGCCATCGCCATCAAGGCCGGGCTGACGAAGGCGCAATTTGACGACACCGTGGCGCTGCACCCGACAATGAGCGAAGAGCTGGTGCTGATGAAATAGCCCGGCGAGCCTAGGCCGCCACCGATTCCCACTGCACACAGAATTGCTGCAACCGCTCGGCTCGCAGTGGCGCAGCAACTTGAAAGCCTTGGACAAAATCACAGCCGGCATGGGCGGCAGCAGAGAGTTGGGCGGCATCTTCAATGCCTTCACACACTACCGCCAGCCCCAATTGCCGGGCCAGCGCCACCACGCCTTCAACCACCACCCGTTCGCGTTCGGATGCCATCAACCCGAGCATGAACGAGCGATCGAGCTTGATCATGTCAATCGGCAACCGCGCCATCCAGGCCAGCGACGAAAACCCGGTGCCAAAATCGTCCAGCGCGATACCGATGCCCATGCCGCGCAGCCGTTCCAATATGCGTGCGGCCGCATCGATATCGCCGATCAACGCACCTTCGGTCACCTCCAGCGTCAATCGCTGCGCCGGCAATTCCGACGCGTTCAACGCCAGTTCCAGCGCTTCGGTAAAACCGGGATCGGCCAGATCTGCGGCGGTGACGTTGACCGACAGTTTCAACGTTGCCAGCGGCCCTGTCCAGGTCGCGGCAGCAACCATGGCCCGTAGCCGGATATGCCTGCCCAACCGGATCGCCAGATCGGCGGTTTCAGCGGTTTCCAGCAGGGTTTGCGCCGTCAACACGCCCAGCTCGCGATGTTCCCAACGGGCCAGCGCCTCTACCCCGGCAATGCGGCCCTCGGCCAGCGACAATTGCGGCTGATATAACAGCATGATGTCACCAGCATCGATGGCACGGTGCAAATCGGTCACCAGATCGGCACGACGGGTCAGCGGATCGCCGGCCGGATCAGGCTGAAACACCGATATCGTTCCCGCCTCTCCACTGCGAGCCGTGGCCAGTGCCGCGCTGGCGTGGCGGATCAACGATTGGGGGCTGCATTCGCCGGCACCATGGTTCAGGTTGCTGGCGGCGATACCGATCCGCGCTGACAGATGCAGGATATGATCGCCGACCAAAAATGGTTCGGCAAACACGCCGATCACCGCATCGGCCAACAAGGTCGCATCAGCCATCACGGCGCCGTCATCGAGCGCAATGGCGAATTCCGCCGCCGCAAGCCGGGCGACAGTCTTGCCAGCAAATCGTTCCGTCGCCAGCCTCGACAGGCGTTGGGCCACCGCGCTTAGCGTCTGATCAGCGATGTTGCGGCCATAGGCGGCGTTGATCGCCGCAATCCGCCCAATCCCTATCGCCAGCACATAAACCGGCGACGCGTCTGGCCGTGCCAACAATGCCGCGACCGCGGCCTGCAACTGATCCCCGCTGGCCAGCCCGGTCAGCCGATCCCGGCCGTCACCGTCGCCGGAATCGATACGCAGTGATTCAACATCAGCCAGCCGTTTCGCGTTGCGTACCGTCATTCGCAGGGCGTTGCCAAACGCATCATTGCCGAATGGGCTGACCAGCACGCTGGTCGCACCGGCATCGTGCACCGCCGCCGTTGCACTGCCATCGGCACGCGACAGCAACACCAGCATGGCACCGCGCCGCGCCTCTACCGCTGGCCCCAACGCCAGCGCCACCGCCAGCCCCTGGGCCAGCGCGCCGCGGGCATCGACCACCACCACCCGCATCGTGGCAGCCTGAAACGCCGCCAACGCCTGTTCCGCCCGGCGTTCGATCTGCGCCGCATAGCCAATCATTTTCACCGCAGTCGCCAGATCATCAGCATACCGCAGTGAAACGATCAAAATACTGGATCCGGCCTCGTCGGCCATCGCTGCTCCCTTACGCTACCGTCCAACGTATTAAAGCTCTCTTAATCATTCGGTTCGATATTACCAGTGCTTTTCTCCGGTTCACCGCCAGGGCGGCGCATAACCGCGACGACAGGGGTAGACTTCATGATCAACCGTCGCCACGTTGCGCAGCGACAATGCATACCAGCCAGCTTCTCGACCATCGCCGCGCATCTGCTGCGCAATTGATCGACCCTTATGGACGGGTCATAAACTATTTGCGGGTCTCTGTCACCGATCGTTGCGATTTCCGCTGTGTCTATTGCATGTCTGAATCCATGACGTTTCTGCCCAAAACCCAGGTGTTGAGCCTGGAGGAGATTGATCGCCTCGCCTCTGCCTTTATCCGCCGCGGCACACGAAAGCTGCGGCTGACCGGCGGTGAACCGCTGGTGCGGCGCGGCATCGTCGATCTGGTCAAATCGCTGGGCCGCCATCTGAAATCCGGAGCGCTGGACGAACTGACGCTGACCAGCAATGGCAGCCAGATGGCGCATTTTGCCGGCGATCTGTATGCCGCCGGGGTGCGCCGCGTGAACATCAGCCTGGACACGCTCGACCCGCAGAAATTCGCCGAAATCACCCGATGGGGCCGACTGCCGCAGGTGCTGGATGGCATCGCAGCTGCGAAATCGGCGGGGCTGCATGTCAAGCTAAACATGGTGGCGCTGGCCGGCGTCAATGATGGCGAAGTGGAAGCCATGCTGGCCTTTGCCGCCGCCCATGGCCATGATCTGGTGTTGATAGAAACCATGCCATTGGGCGAAATCGGCGTTGATCGCGTCGATCATTATCTGCCGTTATCAAGGGTCCGCGCCGATCTGGAAGGCCGCTGGACGCTGGATGACCTGCCCGACCAGACCGGTGGACCTGCCCGCTATGTCCGCATCCGCGAAACCGGGCAACGGCTGGGTTTCATCACGCCGCTGACGCACAATTTCTGCGAAAGCTGCAACCGCGTCCGCCTGACCGCCACCGGGCAATTGTACATGTGCCTGGGCCAGGATGACGTCGCCGATCTGCGCCGCGTCATCCGCACCACCGATGATGACACGGCGCTCGATGCGGCGCTGACAGAGGCCATCAGCCGCAAGCCCAAGGGCCATGATTTCGTCATCGATCGCCGCGCCGCCCGCCCCGCCGTCACCCGCCATATGAGCGTCACCGGTGGCTGACCCAAAGCTGGCGTTGCTGGTATCAGACACCGAAACGGCCGAAGCCGGCGGCGCCTTGCTGCGCGCCCGCCACAATTTCGTTGCCGTTCGCGATGCCGATGTCGTCGTCGCGTTGGGCGGCGATGGATTTTTGCTCCACACCCTGCACGAGGCCTTGCTGGCCAGCGATCCAAAGCCGGTTTTCGGCATGAATCGCGGCACTATCGGTTTCATGATGAACGAATTTGAAGAAAGCGACCTGCCCGCCCGCATCGATGCAGCGCGCGCCTTTACCCTGCACCCGCTGATGATGACCGCCATCACCGTTGCCGGTGAAACCATCATGTCCCCCGCCATCAACGAAGTCTCGCTGCTGCGCGAAACCCGGCAGACCGCCAAGATTGAAATCGCCATCGATGGCCAGGTGCGAATGGAGGAATTGATCTGCGATGGCGTTCTCGTCGCCACGCCGGCTGGCTCCACCGCCTATAACTTGTCCGCCAACGGCCCGATATTGCCGCTGCAATCCGATCTGCTGGCGCTGACGCCGATCAGCCCGTTTCGCCCCAGGCGCTGGCGCGGCGCGCTGCTGCCCCAGGCCAGCATCATCGAATTTCGCGTGCTGGAGGCAAACAAGCGCCCGGTTTCCGCCGTTGCGGACCAGCGTGAAGTCCGCGATGTGGCCTGTGTGCGGGTCGTCACCGACAAATCGATCAGCCTGCGGCTGCTGTTCGATCCCGGCTATGCGCTGGACGATCGCATCGTGTTGGAACAATTTACCAGTTGATGCTTGCGGCGGCGGAACCCCGCCGCTATAGCCGCCGCCTTGCCCTGTTCCGCGGTAGCTCAGTGGTAGAGCAGACGACTGTTAATCGTCTGGCCGTAGGTTCGAATCCTACCCGCGGAGCCAGCAATCCTGATCGGTAACAGGCGCGAAACAGCGCCACTGCCATTCAGTGAGAAAGCCTGTAGACAGGCCGCCATGAACCGCATCGATCTGAATGCCGATCTTGGCGAAGGCTATGGCCCTTGGGCGATGGGCGATGACGCAGCGATGCTGGATATTGTCACCAGCGCCAACATCGCCTGCGGCGGCCATGCCAGTGACCCCGAAACCATGTATCGCACCTTGGTCATGGCCCGAGATCGCGGCATCACCGTGGGCGCCCACCCCAGCTATCCGGACAAGGAAGGTTTTGGCCGTCGCAAGCTGGCGTCATCACCGGCCGAAATCGAACGCTTTGTTGCGGCGCAAATCGGCGCGCTGATCGCCATTGCCGCGCTGGCGGGCACAAAGGTTGCCTATGTCAAACCCCATGGCGCCTTGGGAAATTTCGCGGCCGAAGATCGCCCCGCCGCCGCGGCCATCATCCGTGCCGTCCGCGCCGTCGATCCGGGCCTCGCCATCCTCGCCATTTCCGGCACCGCCCTGGAAACCGCTTCACGCGATGCTGGGACGGCCGTTTACAGCGAAATTTTCGCCGATCGCGGCTATACGCCTGCCGGCCTGCTGGTGCCGCGCAACCAGGCCGGGGCAATGATCGATGATGCCGGTGCCGCCGCCGACCGCTTGATGGGCTTTCTCGACAGCGGCCTGATGCCCAGCGTTGGCGGCGACCCGATCCAGCTTGCCGCCGATTCGATCTGCATCCATGGTGACAGCCCCCACGCCGTCGCCATGGCCCGCCACATTCGCGACCGGTTGACAGCGCGTGGCATCACCATTTCGCCCTTCACAGGATCTGATTGATGGCCACAGCCCCCGCCCTGATCGGCACGATGATCGCCGATATCGAACCGTTTCATGCGATGACGGTCAGCCGGCTGGCGCACAGCCTGGCCGCTGCGGGGCAATCGATCATCCATATGGAATATGGCCAGCCATCAACCGGGGCGCCCGCCGCTGCCATTGCCGCCGCCCAGCATGTGCTGGCCACCGATCCGATGGGCTATTGGGAAAGCCAGGCGCTGAAATCCCGCATTGCCAGGCATTATGCCGAAACCCAGGGGTTGGACGTTGACCCCGAACAGATCATCCTGACCGCCGGCGCATCCCCGGCGCTGGTACTGGCGCTATCGTGCCTGTTCGCCCCCGGTGCCCGGGTGGCGCTGGCCCGCCCCGGCTATGTCGCCTATCGCAATACGCTGAAGGCGCTTTATCTGGAACCGGTCGAAATCGCCTGTGGCGCCGCCGAACGCTATCAAATCACTGCCGCCGCCATCGCCGCGCTGCATCCCGCCCCCGATGGCCTGATCATCGCCAGCCCAGCCAATCCGACCGGCACGATCATTGCGCCCGATGAACTGGCGCGCATCGCAGCGGTGTGCGCGGCACGCGGTATCCGCATCATCTCCGATGAAATTTACCACGGCCTCAGCTATACCGGCCCTTGCCGATCGATGCTGGTCGATGCGCCCGATGCGCTGGTCATCAACAGTTTTTCCAAATATTTCAGCATGACGGCCTGGCGGCTCGGCTGGCTGCTGGTGCCACCCGATCTGGTCGATGCCGCCCGCGCCCGGATGAGCAACCTGTTCCTGACCCCGCCATCACTTTCCCAGCACGCCGGGCTGGCGGCATTTGACTGCCGCGAGGAACTGGACGGCCATATCGGCACCTATGCCCGCAATCGTGACCTGCTGTTGGCCGCCCTGCCCGCGCTTGGCCTGGCTCGCATCGCACCGCCCGATGGCGCATTCTACATTTATGCGGACATCGGCCATTTGACCGATGATTCGATGGCGTTCTGCCTGCGACTGCTGCGCGAAACCGGAATCGCGACCGCCCCCGGCATCGATTTCGATCCGGTCGAAGGGCACCGCTTCATGCGTATCAGCTTTGCCGTTTCGACTGACCAGATTATCGAGGCGATTGCCCGGCTGACGCCGTGGTTTGCCCGCCAGGGCCAAGTGTGAGCGCTCAGCCCGAATCGCCCCCGATCACGCCCCGGCAAAGGCGAAAATCAGCATCACCAATCCGCCAAAGCTGACCAGCCAGACGATCGAGCGCAGCATTTTGACGCCAAAGGCATACAGCGGCACATACAGCACGCGGCCCCAGAACCAGATCTGCGCGCCCAGCACCGTCATCGGCGTGGAAATCCCCAACGCATGCAACCCCAGAACCGCGGCAATGAACAGCGGCAGGGTTTCATACAGGTTGCTTTGGGCGCGAGACAGGCGTTCCGCCTGGGGTGACAGCGGCGGCATGGCGTCATCGCGCGCACCGGTGTTCCATTTGATGCCATATTGGCCGGTGCGCGCCACATCGAACAACAGGATCTGGATCACCGCCAGCACCAGCGACAGCGCCAGCATTTTCAGTTCAACCGTCATTTTTCATCTCCCCAGACCATGTTTTTCATCCTGCCCCGGCCTTTGCAATTCGGCAACCTGTCCATTCATCGCGCCGAAAGCGGAGGCGGCATAGAAAGCCACTTGATCGAAAGGGCCTGTGATGAAAAATGTGTTTCGCCTGTTGCCATTTGCCACTTTGTTGCTCACCGGCGGCTGCGCCTATGACTATGCGCAGGGGTACGCCCCCGATTATCCCGCCGGCTATGATAATGGCCAGGGCGGCGGTGAATATTATCAACCGGGTGATCTGTTCGGCGGCCAGAACGTTGGCTCGGCTGATGTGTTTTACGCGCCGCTCTCACAATATGGCGATTGGATCGACAGCCGCTTTGGCCGGGCGTTTCGTCCGAATGCGCCACAGGGATGGCGGCCCTATGTCAATGGCCGCTGGGGCGAAAATCGCCTGTGGATCAGCAACGATCCCTGGGGCTGGGCAACCGACCATTATGGCCGCTGGGGATTTGATGAACGCGCCGGTTGGGTGTGGGTTCCTGGCACCGCATGGGCGCCATCATGGGTCGCATGGCGCGAAGCCGATGATGTGACAGGCTGGGCACCGATTCCGCCGGGCGTCAGCTATTCCGTCAGCGTCGGTTTCGGTTCGGGCTGGGGCTATGACAATTATAATAGTTGGTATGCGCCAAGCTGGGTGTGGGTGCCGCGCGGCAACCTGTATCGCCCTGGGTTTGGCGGCCGGGTGCTGCCATGGACAGGCGGATTTAATTACTGGCGTGGCAGCCGCTGGAATTACAACAGTGGCTGGAATGGCCGCCCCGGCTATGGCCGGCCGAATCCCGGCTACAATGGCGGCTATTACGGTGGCCGGCCAAGAAACAATGATGGCGATGACCGGGGCCGCTATAACAATGGCCGTCCCCCGGCCAACGGCGGCTATCGGCCCGGCACGACTGTCAGCGACGGAATCGCTGGCGGGATCATCGCCGGTCAGCCAGGCTATCGCCCCAATGATGGCCGCCCCTATGATAACCGGGGCGGCAACAATTGGCAGGGCCGCCAGAACAACGGCCGGCCGAATGATGGGCGGACCAATGACTGGCGTCAGAACGATGGCCGCCCGAACGGCAACAATTGGCAGGGCAGCAACCAGCCGGGCGAACCGATAGGCAACCGGCCGCCAGGCAGCGTCTATCAGGGTGGCCGCAATCCGAACGCTGGCCAGGATGGCGGATACAGGGGCGGCAACCGGCCCGGGAATGAGCGGCCCGGCAATGGAATCGGCAATGCCATCGGTGGCAGCATGACGGCACCGATGCGGCCGATGGAGCCGGCGCGCCCGACGCCCAGCTATCAAGCGCCGCCGCAGATGCAAAGCCCTGCGCCGCAGGTCCAACGCCCGGCGCCGCAGGTCCAACGCCCGGCACCGCAGGTCCAACGCCCGGCACCGCAAGCTGAGCGTCCGGCGCCACCGGTGGAGCGTCCACAACCGCAATCACGCCCCATGTCGCCCGAGCGGGAAAACGAGCGCCCACAATAGCACCATCGGCAATCCGGCAACAATGACGCGGTTTTACAATAAAATTGCACAATGAACTTGCGCTTTCCGCTGCACTGCACACTATCAGGCGCAGAGCAGCGGGAGCAGCAATGGCAGCGGTCACAGCGTTTGATGAAATGTTCGGCCACGGCGATGCCCGGCCGCAATCCGCCTATGGCAAGGCCAAGGTTGGCGATGTCAGCGCCGCCTATAAATCCATCCACGCCTGGCTGGACGAATCGCCGCCGGAATTGATGGCAGCAAGACGCCGGCAGGCGGAGCTGTTCTTCCGCCGCATCGGCATCACCTTTGCCGTATATGGCGACCCGGATGCCGCCGAACGCCTGATCCCGTTTGACATCGTGCCGCGGATTCTGGCGCGCAGCGAGTGGGACAGTATGGAGCGCGGCCTGAAACAACGGGTTGGCGCGCTGAATGCCTTTCTCGCTGATGTCTATGGCCCGCGCGACATCCTGCGCGCTGGCATCGTGCCCGAAGAATTGGTGCTGCAAAACCCCGGCTATTGCCTGCACATGGCCGGCAAGAAACCGATGGGCGGCATCTGGACCCATATCGCCGGCATCGATCTGGTGCGCACCGGCCCCGATGAATTTTATGTGCTGGAAGACAATGCCCGCACCCCGTCGGGCGTTTCCTATATGCTGGAAAACCGCGAAGTGATGCTGAAACTGGTCCCTGAACTGTTCGATCAGGTGAAGGTCGCGCCGGTTGAAACCTACCCCGAGGCCTTGCTTGAGGCGCTGGCGTCGGTCAGCCCGCGCCGCGGCGGCAGCGCGCCGGTTTGCGTGTTGCTCACTCCCGGCCGCCATAACAGCGCCTTTTACGAACACAGTTTTCTTGCTGACAAATTGGGAATCGAACTGGTCGAAGGCAGTGACCTGTTTGTCCGCGACGATGTGGTTTACATGCGCACTACCGAAGGGCCGGAACGGGTGGACGTCATCTATCGCCGGCTCGATGATGATTTCATCGACCCCCTGGTGTTCAATCCGCGATCGATGCTCGGCGTGCCCGGCCTGATGGCAGCCTATCATGCCGGCAATGTGACGCTGGCCAACGCTGTCGGCACCGGCGTTGCCGATGACAAGGCGATCTATTCGTATATGCCCGACATCGTGCGGTTTTACACCGGCGAGGAACCGATCCTCAAAAACGTCCCCACCTGGCGTTGCCGCGAACCAGAGGCGCTGGGCTATGTGCTCGATCATCTCGCCGAATTGGTGGTGAAGGAAGTCGACGGCTCCGGCGGCTATGGCATGCTGATCGGCCCGCATGCGCCGCAAGCAACGCTGGCAGCCTTTGCCGCGAAGCTGAAGGCGCAACCTGAAAAATTCATCGCCCAGCCCACGCTGGCACTGTCCACCTGCCCAACAGCGACCGAGGCCGGCATTGCTGCCCGGCACGTCGATCTGCGGCCGTTCGTGCTGACCGGCACCAATGGCGTCCACATCGTGCCTGGCGGCCTGACGCGTGTCGCGATGACGCCGGGATCGTTGGTGGTGAATTCCAGCCAGGGTGGGGGCACGAAAGATACATGGGTGGTCGATGATTGATCGCTTCAAGCCCGCTCCCCCTGGAAAGAGGGCGATTCGCGCAGCGAGCGGGGAGCGCGGGGCCGGGTGCCATCGCCAAGCCTCTGCACTGCTCCCCCTCTCCCCGCTCGGCCTGAGAGCCCAACCGGTCGCTTCCCTGCAGGGAGAGGGGAGTTGTTGAGCCGCACCGCCTCCAACCTTTACTGGATGGGTCGCTACCTCGAACGCGCCGATTTCACGGCGCGGCTGATCGAGGCAACCCTGCGCCTCGCCGCGCTGCCATCGAGCTATGGCGGCGCCGGCAACGCCTGGGAATCGGCGCTGGCGGCAAGCTGGATGACACGCAGCCACAAGGAACGCAGGCTGGGGCTGGACGAACACCAGGTCGCCGAATTCCTGACCCTTGATCCGGCGAACCCGAGTTCCATCCGATCCTGTCTGGAGGCAGCCCGCGCCAACGCCCGCAGCGTCCGCACCGCGCTGACCGAGGAAGCCTGGGAAGCGATCAACAGCGCCTGGCTGGAAATTTCGCGCTTTGGCATCCATCTCGACAGCCGCGATGCGCTGGGGCCGCTGCTCGAACTGGTCAAGCATGCGGTTGCGGCGTTTGAAGGGGCCGCCCAGCGCACCATGCTGCGCGGCGATGCATTCTGGTTCGTCAATCTGGGTGCCGCCATCGAACGCGCCGACAATTCTGCCCGGCTGCTCGATGTCAAATATCACCTTTTGCTGCCGCGCGGCGAAAGCGTTGGCGGCAGCCTGGATTATTTTCAATGGACGACAATCCTGCGCACCGTGTCGGCGATGACGGCCTATCGCTGGGTATATCGTGACAGCGTGAAACCCTGGCTGGTCGCCGATCTGCTGATCCTCAACCGCCAGATTCCGCGCAGCCTGGCAAGCTGCTATGACGAAATCCAGCGCCACCTTGATCTGCTGGCCAGCATCAAGGGCAAGCGCGGCCCGGCGCACCGGCTGGCGTCGGCAGGCCATGCCCGGCTGGCACAGGGCAATATCGATGCGATTTTCAAATCGGGCCTGCACGAATTCCTGACTCGTTTCATCGTTGACAACAACAAGCTCGGCGAAGCGATCGCCAAGCAGTATCTGTTCTAAAATGACAGTCAGTGCCAACCCGCTCCCGCGCCTCGCCGCCCAACCAGACTATGCTATCCGGGTCGTTGGGCGGGGAGCGGGCTGGTACCGACTGAAAGATCGTAAATGAGAATTCGGGTCGATTATTCAACGATTTACGACTACGTCACCATGGCCAGCGACGTCATTCAACTGTTGCGTGTCGAACCTTGCGGCCATGACAGCCAATTTGTCGTCAACTGGCGGTTGGATACCGATACCAATTGCCATTTGCGCCGCGGCACCGACACATTTGGCAACATCACCCATATGATCTACGCCGATGCGCCGCTGCGGCGGCTGTCACTGCATGTCACCGGCGAAGTCGATACCGTGGAAACCAACGGGCTGCTGCATGGCACCCATGAACCGCTGCCGCCGGCCATCTACTTGCGTTCAACGCCGCTCAGCACCGCCGATGCAGCGATTATCGCCTTTGCCCGCGAACAGGAAAGACCCAGCCCGATTGACACCTGCTATGGCCTCACCTTTGCGCTGAACGAACGCATGGCCTTTGACGCGGATGTCACCCACAGCCACACCGATGCGATCCACGCCTTTGGCATTTCGGCCGGTGTTTGCCAGGATTACAGCCATATCTTTGTCGCCGCCGCCCGTCATCTTGGCCTGCCGGCGCGCTATGTCTCTGGCCATCTGGTGCGTGAAGACGGCCTCGTCACCCAACCGGCCGGCCATGCCTGGGTGGAGGTATTGGTGCCGGCCATGGGCTGGATGGGCTTTGATCCGACCAACGGCCGCGCAACGACCGAAGCCTATCTGCGCGTTGCCGTCGGGCTGGATTATCTTGACGCCGCCCCGGTGCGCGGCACCCGCCGCGGCGGCGGTGCCGAAACCATGGTGGTCAGCGTCACCGCAAGCGACCGGAATGCAGAACCAGGCAAAAACCAATCAATGGCACAGGTGCAATCATAAGCGATCTCTGGCAGGACCAGCACAGCCAGTTCATGGGGGAGAGGCTGGGGATGACCTATTGTGTCGGGATTTTGGTCCGCGAGGGCCTAGTGATGATGGGCGACACGCGCACAAATGCGGGAGTCGATAATATCTCCACCTATCGCAAACTGCGTGTCATCGAATCATCCCCGGGCCGAGTTGTCGCCGTGGCATCAGCGGGCAGCCTGTCTGTCACCCAAAGCGCGCTCAGCCGGGTCGCCCTGGGCATCGTCATGCCTGACAGCGGTGAACAGGAACGCCCCGGCACTGCCCCCACCGTATTCCGCGCCTGCCAGATCGTCGGCCAGGCCCTCAGCGAGGCCAAGGCTTCGATCGATCAGGTGGTCAAGGGCGACAATGTTTCAACCGATGCGACCCTGTTGCTCGCCGGGTCGTTTGACGGCCGCCGGCCACGGCTGTTCCTGATCTATGGCGCCGGCAATTTCATCGAATGCCAGTCTGACACGCCCTATTTGCAAATCGGCGAAACCAAATATGGCAAGCCGGTGCTCGACCGCATGATCAATTATGAAACGCCGTTGGCCGAAGCGATCAAGATTGGTCTGATAAGCTTTAGCGCGACGATGCGATCAAATCTTGCCGTCGGCTTGCCGATCGACGTGGTGACCGTGCGCACCGGCGTGTCGAAATTCGAACTCGTCTATCGGATCGAGGCCGATGACGAATATTACAGCGAAATCAACGATCGCTGGTCAAATGCGCTACGCGCTGCGGCCGCCGCCATCCCCCTGCCCCAATACGCCAGCGAACCCGACCGGGATGTGATGCACGATTGAAAACCGCCTCCCCTCCCTGCATCAGAGAGGCGTCGGGGACTGGTTCTTCTTTCTATATCACGCCGCGGCCGGCACTCCCACCCGATCCCGCCGCAACCACAGCAGCACGGCCAGGAACAGGCCGATTGCCGCAATCCCCGTCATCGCAAGATAACCCGGCGCACCCATCCGATCGTATAGCGGCCCCGAAATCAGCACGGCCGCCGCATAAGTGGGCGCATTCGCCAGTCCCATGTAAATCATCTGCGCGGTCGGGGCGCGGTCATCACCATGAATGGTCTGAATAAAGCGCATCCCGCCCAGGAATGTCGCCGCAAAGCTGAGAGAATGCAGCAATTGCAAGGGGACCAGCAGCCAGAATCCCGGCAAGGTTGCCAGCGCCGTCCATCGGATCACCGCCCCAACACCGCCAGCGACAATCAGGGTTTCCGGCCGGAACCGCGCCGACCAATTGCCGAGGAACATCAGAAATCCGACTTCGGCCAATGTGCCGACGTTCCACAGAACCGAAATCGCCTTGGACGACATGTGCTGCTGGTTCGACCAGACCAGAGACCCGGATGTATACAGGAAACCGGCGCTGGCCTGAATCAGCCCAGCGGCAAAAATGAACAGTGTAAAGGCCGGATTTCGCAACATGCCCAGGCCCGCCGAAAGACGATCAAGAAAAGGTTGGGCAATTTCCTCCCGCGCCAACACCGGCTCCTGCGGCATCCAGGCGCTTCCTGCGATCATCGCCGCCGAAATGAAAAGCATGAAGCCCCAGATCGGCCAGAAATTTCCCGTCCAGTCGTTCAACACCCCAACGACCGTCGTGCCGACAACGAACGCCGCAGAGGCGAGGCCGCGTGCCATGCCATAAGTCGGCCTGCCCGTCCGGGTAAGCCGCAACAAAGCCGTTTCAACGATCGGCAACAGCCCCCAATATGCAATATCAAGAATCAGGATGACGGCGAACACCGCGACAAAGCCATCCAAAAACCGCAAGACAAAAAAGCCCAGGGTCAGCAAGATGGTAAACATGAACAGCGGCGCTCGGCGATCGCTGCGACCATCGGCCCAGGCAGCCGTCAATGGCCCGGCGACGGCCCGGCTGAATCCGGCGATGGCCAGAACAACACCGATCTCTGCGCCTGAAAAGCCGTGCACCTTTTCCAGCCAGAGCGGCAAAAACGGGATCAGGCAGCCAAAGCCGCCGAAAAACAGGCAGGCGAGCACAGTCGATCGAACGGCAGGCGACGGATTCAAGGCTGGCCTTTCGGAGCGGGACTTGCCCCATACCCCATCACTCGCCTACGAAAGCCGCAAAATCAAGGGGAAGTGACCATGACCATGCCCGCATTGTTCGATCTGACCGGCCAGACCGCGTTGATCACCGGATCATCAAAGGGCATCGGCAAGGCGATCGCCCACCGTATGGCCGAACATGGCGCGAACGTCATCATTTCCAGCCGCAAGGCCGATGCCTGCGCCGCTGCCGCCGCTGAAATCAACGCCGCTGTCGGGCGTGAAGCAGCGTTTGTCATCCCGGCCAATATCGCCGACAAGGCCAGCCTGCAGGCATTGGTCGATGCGAGCATCGCCAAATTCGGCCAGATCGACCATCTGGTCTGCAATGCCGCGTCAAACCCCTATTTCGGGCCCCAGGCCGGTATCAGCGACGACCAATTCACCAAGATTTTGCAAAATAATATCATTTCCAACCATTGGCTTATCGCGATGACGGCACCGGCGATGCGGGCACGCAAGGCTGGCAGCATCACCATTATTTCGTCGGTCGCCGGCATCAGGGCAACGGCGGTTATCGGCGCCTATGGCATTTCAAAGGCCGCCGACATGCAACTGGCGCGCAACCTGTCGGTCGAATTCGGCCCCGACAATGTCCGCGTCAATTGCATCGCCCCTGGCCTGATCAAGACCGATTTTGCCAAGGCCCTGTGGGACGACCCCACCATCCTGAAATCCGCCACCAGCAACGCCCCGCTGCGTCGCATCGGCATCCCCGACGAAATTGCCGGAATGGCGGTGCTGCTGGCCGGAAAGGCGGGCGGCTTTGCCACTGGGCAATGTTTCGTCATCGACGGCGGGGCGACAATCGCCTGAGGATGCTGCGCTGACCCCATGATCGTGCCTGCCGGCATTCGGCCTGCAAGGGTGATCGGATGGGTTTAACCGATTATGCTATGCCGCGACCGCACCGCGGCGTCGCCTGGCCATGGCGCCGACCAAACCAAAGCCGCCGATCATCGTCGCCCAGGTCGCGGTATCGGGCACGCCAGCAAAAATGATCGACGAGACAGCGAAATTGCCGGTCGTTGCCTTTGACCCGCATTGAAAAAGGCATTGGTCATAGGTGAAATTGAAACTGCCGGTTCCGGTGGCGGCGTGACGAGCAAAGCCATGGTCGGGCAGCGCCACCGCGCCCGGCAATACGACGTCGGTTGAAAAGAAACTGGCCGGCAGCAAGGCCGCAAAGCTGAACGCGCTGGTTTCCGAGACGTAATAAAGACCGCCAAAGATGTTGAAAGCATCAAAACTTCCCGCCAGTGAATCGGGGCTGCCGTCCACCACCGTCAACGCCGCATTGGCGCCTTGGCCGGACAGGTCATAATGCACCGGCTTGAAATCATGCGCGACGCCGCCGATGGTGATAATCGGCGCCAGGCTGAACGGCCACACGCCGCTTGGGTCTTCAAACAGCCCGCCAACGCCGGTTGGAACGGTCGCCGTGTCATATAAAAAGCTGAATTGAATCGCCTTGCCGGCAAGGCTGCCGATGCTGCCGAAAATGCTGCCGGGCGCAAAGGAACTGACCAATGATCCGTTGACGTAATGGCTCTCGACCAGATCGGTGCCGCCGTCGTTGCCGCTGGCAATCGTGCCCTTGATCACCAATTGGCCCAGCCGGGCCGAAGCCGGCGCCGCAACCGATACCGCAACAATCTGGGCAATCGCTGCCGCCGTCCAAAGCATTTTCATTTCAAGGCACTCCAATTCGTTGATTTCAATGCCGCTCCATCGCCGCGAACGGCCGATGCTGTAAGGTGCAGCGGCGCGCGCAACCCTGCGCACGGGTTGCGCAACCCCGGTGCACCCTGTTGCAGCAGTGGTGCGCATCTGCGTATGATTACCTGTGGGGAACGATTTTCCGGCCCGGCTGTCTCTGGTGCTAAAGGCGCTTTCGATCAGCCGTGGCCAATTGGCGGCGCTGGTCGGGGTTGACAAATCGCTGATCGGACGGTGGTGTTCTGGCACCGTCAAACCGTCTGCGCACAATCTTGCCAGACTTACCCGCTGCCTTGCTGAACGCCATACCGGGTTCAGCCTGCTGGATTGGGAACGGCCAGTGGCCGAACTCGCGACCGGGCTGGGCGTTGCTGCGCCGGCGCCATCGGCATCAGTGCCAGGCCTTGCCGATTGGCTTCCGGCGTCGCTGCTTGCCGAAGCCGGCGCGATGGGCCGCATCCACGGTGCCGGGTATGAGGGGTTGTGGCGCACGACACGGCCATCGTCCGAAGTGCCGGGGCAGTTCATCCATGATTATCTGCTGCTGCAATTGACCGATGCCGGGCTGTTGCAGCTGCGGCTGGGCGTCATGGATATCCGTTTCACCGGCTGGTCGCTGCCGCTGCAAAACAAATTATTTTCGATCTGCACCGATACCACGACTGGCACCTTCTGCTTTGCGATCATGAACGGAGTGATGCGCCAGCGCGCCGAAATCGTCGATGGCCTGATCATGACCTGCATGCGCGACCCCAGCGGCACGCCGATCGCCAGCAAATGCCTGTTGAACCGCATTGCAGACCCCAGCGGCGATGCCGCCGCCGATATTGCCGAATTCGAACGCCGCTGCGCCGAATATCCGCTGTCCACCGCCGATGCGGTGCCCGAGCATATCCGCGATCATATCTGGACGGATACCGGCCCGACAGCGCTGGCCGATGGCGGTGATACGCTGTTGATGCTCGGCCTGGCGCGTTCGATGGCGCGCGGCGCGTCTTATGAGGATCAGCGCGGCGCCAAGTGACGCCTATTCCAGTTCAAACACCATCGTCACATTGACCGTCAGCGCCACTTCGCCCGGGGCCACCGGCGTCGCATCCATTTTTTCTGCCCGCGCCGTCATCATCACCATCGGCCGCGGCCCGGGTTCATAACCGCCTGATTCGGCAATGCTGGCAATGCGCTTGATGCGCAGGCCTGTCGCCTTGGCGTACAGTTCTGCCCGGGCGCGCGCCGTCTTTACCGCGTCAACCCGCGCTTCATCCAGCGCCGCATCGGCCGCATCAACCTTGAAATTCGGCCCATTGATCTGGTTCGCCCCAACAGCGACCAGCGCATCAAGCAAGCGGCCCGTATCGGCGATACGGCGAATACGCAAAGACACCGTGTTGGTGGCCTGATAACCGGTCAGCACCGGCGGCACGTTATTGTCATAGCGGTATTGCGGTTGCAGGCTGAGGCCACTGGTCTGGACGTCACGATCGGCGATGCCGGCCTTTTTCACCGCTGTCACCACTGCGGTCATCCGCTGGGCATTCTCGTTCATTGCGGCCGCCGCCGTTGGCGCACTGGTCACCACGCCGCCCGAAACTTCGGCAATGTCGGGGGTCCGGCTGACCCGGCCCTCGGCGGTGATCGAAAGCGTGGTGGGCGCGGGCGCTGCCTGGGTGGGGGCTGCCTGGCCGGCCGCCATGCTGGAAACTGCCACCGCCGCGATGGTTGCGGTCGCCAGCCAATTGCGCTTTTTCATCAGATCACCTCGCCCGGAATTGCAAATGGCGCGCCAGTTGTTTCGCCAGCGCGCCACATTGCCCTATGTTCATCCAGCTTTCCCGAAGCTGAACGTCAGCTTTTATGCCGTCCGTTCGGTGATCTTGCGATAGATCCACAGGCACAGCATGGCACCGGCGATGGACATGATCCAGCCCGGTGCCTCACCATCACGATACCAATGGAACACCGCACTGCCCAGATAGCGGGCCACGAACGAACCGGCGATACCGATCAATATCGTGATGAAAAATCCGGATGGATCCTTCCCCGGCATCAGCCATTTGGCCAGAATGCCGACAATCAGCCCCACAAACGCCGTGCCAATCAAACTCAACACGCTATTCTCCTTGTTCATTGCACCACGCATCATGCCGCTGCCGGTGGGGGAAGGCAAATTGTCACCATGGCCGGCAATTGCCAAGCCACGCTCAAATTTGCCTTCGCAGGGCCGCAGTCCTGCGCTAAGAGACACTTGCACACAGTGACGTATTCAGATAATACAGTCCGCATTATCAGGACGATCGAGCATGAACATGCACAACAAACTTCCCGACACCACTTCGGCAGAAGTCTACAGCTTCCCCACGGCCAATGAAGCCGGGGGCACCGCTGCGCGCAATCCCTGGGTCAGGCCGCTATTGATCGCACTTGCGATCGCAGCGCTGGCCTATGCCGGTTACCGGATGTTTGGGCCAAAGCCCGCAGTGGCGCCGGTCGTCGTCACCGTCCCGGAAGTCACCGTGATCGTCCCCGGCGTTCGCGCCGTTGCCAGCGCCGTCACCGCCCCAGGCTCGATCGCTGCCCGCCGTGATGCGGGTGTCGGCATTCAGGGTGAAGGCGGCCGCGTGACGGAAGTGCTCGTGGATCCCGGCCAGTCGGTTGCCAAGGGCCAGGTGCTGGCGCGCATCGATCGCGCCGTGCCGATGCAACAGTCGCTCCAGTTGGCAGCGACCATCCGCAGCGCCCAGGCCAATGCCCGGCTGGCAGAGGCCGATCTGGCCCGCGCCCAGGCCCTGGTTGCCAAGGGCTTTGTCTCAAAGGCCGATATTGAAAAACGCGTTGCGACCCGTGATGGTGCGAACGCGCAGGTCGCGCTTGCCCAGGCCCAATTTGGCGAAAATCAGGCGCGTATCGGGCGGCTGGATGTTCGCGCCCCCGCCGCAGGCCTGATCTTGTCCCGATCTGTCGAGTCAGGGCAAGTGGTCGGTTCGGGATCGGGCGCGCTGTTCCGCATCGCTGAAGGCGGCGTGCTGGAAATGCGCGCACAGGTGGCCGAACAGGATCTGGCAAAGCTGAAGGTCGGCATGCCGGCCGGCATCACCCCGGTTGGTTCCACCACCGAATATCGCGGCCGCATCTGGCTGATCGATCCGTTGATCGACGCCAGCAGCCGCCAGGGCATTGTTCGCATTGCAGTGCCCTATGCCCCCGGCCTGCGCGTCGGCGCCTTTGCCAAGGCCACCATCGCATCGGGCGAAAGCACCCTGCCGCTGCTGCCGCAATCGGCGGTACAGGCCGATGACAAGGGCAGCTATGTGCTGGTCGTTGGCGCCGGGAACAAGGTTGCGCGGCGCAGCGTAACCATCGGCAATGTCAGCGATTCAGGCGTCGCTATCGCCAGCGGCATCACCGGCGCCGAACGTATTGTCGCCAGCGCCGCTGCCTTCCTGCGTGAAGGCGAAGCGGTCAAGCCCGTCCTCGATCGTTAAGGCACGATAAATGCGCAATATTTCCAGCTGGTCGATTAAAAATCCGGTTCCGGCCATCGTCCTGTTCTTCATGCTCAGCCTGGCCGGGGTTCTCAGTTTCATCACCATGGACGTCAATGGCCAGCCGGACATTGAATTTCCGACCGCACAGGTGATCATCAGCCAGCCGGGCGCCGCGCCAACCGAAATGGAAACCCAGGTTACCCAGCGCGTTGAAGCCGCGGTGCGCAGCATCAATGGCGTCGATGAAATTACCTCGATGGTATCAGAAGGCCAATCCCGCACCACCGTTCAGTTCGCCATCGGCACGCCGGTTGATCGCGGCGTCAACGATGTCCGCGACGCTGTCTCCAATATCCGCGGTGATCTGCCCCAGGGCATTTTGCAGCCCCAGGTCCAGCGCATCAATTTCTCAAGCGGACCATTGGGCTATATCTCGGTCGAAGCGGTCGATATGACACTGGAACAGCTAAGCTGGTATGTCGACAATACAGTCGCCAAGCGTCTGCTTGCCGTGCCCGGAATGTCTGCGATAAAACGCAGCGGTGGCGTTTCGCGCGAAATTCGCGTCGTGCTGGATCCGGCGCGGTTGCAGGCTTATGGTCTGACAGCATCGCAGGTCAACGCCCAGTTGCGGCTGGTCAATGTCAACGCTGCTGGTGGCCGCACCGAAATCGCTGGATCAGAACAATCGGTACGTGTGCTGGGCAATGCCCGCGATGCCATTGCCCTCGGCCAGACGCAGATTTCGGTCAGTGGTGGCCGCACCATCCGCCTGGCCGATATCGCTCAGGTTCAGGACAGTTTTGCCGAGCAACGCTCCATTTCAAAAATGGACGGGCGGCAGGTGCTCAGCTTTTCCATGACCAAGGCCAAAGGGTCTTCTGATTTGACCGTCTATGATGCCGCGACCAAAGTGCTGGCCGCCATCGAAAAGGAAAACCCCAAGATCAAGTTCACCACCCTGTTTACAACGGTGGAATACACCCGCAGCCAATATCACTCAGCCATCGAGGCAATGATCGAGGGCGCTCTGCTTGCCGTGCTGATCGTGTTTGTCTTCCTGCGCGACTGGCGCGCGACGTTGATTTCGGCAGTGGCCATCCCGCTGTCAGCCATCCCGGCCTTCTGGTTCATGGATCTGCTCGGCTTTTCGCTCAACACGCTCAGCCTGCTGGCGCTCAGCCTGGTGGCCGGTGTGCTGGTGGATGATGCGATCGTTGAAATCGAAAATATCGTCCGTCATATGCGGATGGGCAAAACCGCCTATCAAGCCGCAATGGACGCCGCCGATGAAATCGGGCTGGCAGTCGTCGCCACGACATCGGCGATCGTTGCGGTGTTCCTGCCCGTTGGTCTGATGCCTGGTATCTCGGGGCAATTTTTCAAAAATTTCGGGATTACCGTGGTGATTTCGGTGCTGCTCAGCCTGGCGGTGGCACGATTGATCACCCCGATGCTGGCTGCGTTCTTCCTGAAAAGCGGCGGTAAGGCCGAACATGGCGATGGCGCCTGGGTGCACGTCTACATGCGCATCCTGCGCTGGTGCCTGAACAATCGCTGGAAAACCGTGGCGCTGGGCGGTTTCTCGCTGATTGCCACGGTGGTCAGCTTTGCAACCCTGCCTGTCACTTTTCAACCGGCGCAGGATGCCAACGAAAGCCAGGTCAGCATCACGCTGCCGCCGGGTTCCACATTGGCGCAAACCGTCTCTGCGGCAGATGCCGTTACAAAAATCCTGAAGACTTCGCCAATTGCTGACAAGGTTTTTTCCGATATCGATGTCGGCAGTGCCAGCGTCTTTGTCGTTCTCAAAAAACCTCGGCCGATCACCAGTGTGCAGTTTGAACGCCAGATGGCGCCAAAATTGCAGGATATTCCCGATGTCCGCGTCGGGTTCCAATCGCAAAATGGCGGTTTCAATGGCCGCGACATGTCGGTGGTGCTGGCGGGCAGCGATCCGGTGCTGCTTGAGGCAACGGCGGCCAAGATTGTCGACCAGATGCGCGGCCTGAAGGAATTGCGCCAAGTGCGCATCGAGGGCGATCTGCGCCGGCCGGAAATTACCATAAAGCCGCATTTTGACATGGCGGCACAGATGGGTGTCACCACCAGCGCTCTGTCGGAAACCATCCGGATCGCCACCCTGGGTGATATTGATCAAAATGTCGCCAAATTCTCGCTTTCCGATCGCCAGATCCCGATCCGGGTCGCGCTTGCCGAAGGGTCGCGTCGCAACATTTCCACGCTGGAAAACCTGCCGGTGCCCACCGCCAATGGCGGCACTGTGCCGTTGAAAGTTGTCGCCGATATCAGTTTTGGCGCCGGTGCCACCGAATTGCGGCGTTACAATCAGGCCCGCCGCGTCATGATCGGCGCCGATCTGGCACCCGGCTTGGTGACTGGCAATGCGCAACCGAAGATCGATGCGCTGCCAGCGCTGAAAAACCTGCCGACAGGCGTCGAAAAAATAACTTTGGGCCAGGACAAATGGCTGGGCGAACTGTTCGTCAATTTCATCATTGCGGTGATTGCCGGAATTCTGCTGGTGTTTGCCGTGCTGGTGCTGCTGTATAAACGCGTGCTGCCGCCCTTTGTGAACATGGGGTCGCTGTTGCTGGCACCCCTGGGTGGCGGGTTGGCGCTCCACCTTGCCGGAATGCCGGTATCGATGCCGGTGTTCATTGGCTTGTTGATGCTGCTCGGCATTGTTGCCAAAAACTCCATCCTGCTTGTCGACATGGCGATTGAAGAAATGGCCAATGGCGTCGAACGCACCGCAGCGATCCTGGAGGCCGGGCACAAACGCGTTCAGCCGATCGTGATGACCACGGTTGCCATGGTCGCCGGCATGGTGCCCGTCGCCCTGTCGTTGACGGGTGATGGCAGTTTCCGCGCCCCCATGGCAGTTACCGTCATCGGCGGCCTGATCATGTCAACCGCGCTGACCCTGATCATCGTGCCGGCGAGTTTCAGCCTGGCCGTCGGCGCCGAAAACTGGCTGGCACCGCGATTGAAACGCTGGTTCACCAACAACGAAGGCGCTAAACCCGTATCAGAACCGGTGTCGCAACCGGCGGAGTAGCCCCGCGCTGAAACTGCTGAAACCTTTTGAACTGCCGGCGACTCCCTTCCATCGCATGCGGCTGGCTGCGACCCTGTTGCTGCTCGCCATGGTCGTTTTGTTTGTGGCGACGCTGCATTGGCACGGCCGCCACCCTGCCCTGCCCTGGGTGCAGGCCTTTGCCGAGGCAGCGATGGTTGGCGGGCTGGCCGATTGGTTTGCAGTAACCGCGCTGTTCCGCCACCCGCTCGGCCTGCCGATCCCGCACACCGCGATCATCCCATCCAACAAGGATCGCATCGGCGATAGCCTGGCGACGTTCCTGCGCGACAATTTCCTGACCCCCACCATTGTCGCCCGCCGACTGGAGGAGATCGACATGGCCGGTGCCGCCGCCCGCTGGCTGGTAGCGGATCGCAGCCCGGCGCCGGGACGACGGCGCGGCTGGGGGCCGCTCATCGCGCGCCTGGTTGAAGCGCTTGACCAGAAAATCATCGGCGATCTGGTGCGGGAAGCGGCAACCGAAAAGCTCCGCGCCATCGCTTTATCCCCGATCGTTGCCGATGCCATCGACACGACACTCGACAAACGTCGCCATGAACCACTGATCGACAGCGCCATAAACTGGGGCATCACCACGCTTGGCGATCAGGAATCGTTCATCCGCGGCATGGTCGCCGAACGCACCAATTGGTTCCTGAAACTGGTCAACGTCGATGAACAGGTCTCATCCTCGCTGATCGATGGCCTGCGCAAGCTGTTGTCGGAAATGCAAGATGATCCGCACCACCCGCTGCGCCGCCGTATCGCCGAGGGGCTGCGCACCTATGCATTCGATCTGCGCCATTTCCCCGACAACCAGCGAACAATCGAAGGCTTCAAGGAAGACCTGATCGCCAACCCCGCCATGGCTGGTTGGCTGGAAGGGCTGTGGGATGGCGCCCGCAGTGGCATGATCACCAGCCTGAATGGCCCCGCCGGCGGCCCGCCTGGCCGGCTGAATGTCGCAATGAAGGCGCTGGGCGAACGCCTGACCGCCGATGCGCCGCTGCGTGCGGCAATCAACCTCCACCTGCGCCGCGCCGCCGTCGGCCTGGTCAATGATTATGGCGATGAAATCGTCAGCCTGGTCAGCACGACCGTTCGCAGTTGGGACGCGCGCACCGTCACCGAAAAGCTGGAAACCGCGGTCGGCCGCGATCTGCAGTTCATCCGCATCAACGGCACGGTGATCGGCGGGCTGGTCGGGCTGGCAATTCACGCATTTGCGGGGGCGCAATAAAGGTTAAAGTGCCTCCGGCGGCCTTATGCGAAACCCACAAACCGCGTCGCTTCCTCCACCGATTTGCGCGTCGATTCGACCGCATTGGCCGGAAAGCTTTCATCTGGCCAGCCGAGTGCAATGCTTTTCATGATCACCTGATCGTCGGGGATTCCGGCATGTTCGCGCACGACGGGTGATTGCATGATGCCCTGCGAATTGATGACCGCGCCAAGCCCGCGCGACCAGGCTGCGTTGACCAGCGCCGTCGCCACCGCGCCGCAATCAAACGGCGTATCGTCGCTGCCATCCACCGCCCGGTCATAGGTGACGATGATGCACACCGGCGCATCGAACTGGCGAAAACCGCGCAGCACCCAATCCTGCCGCATCGGCATGTCATCGCGCGCGATGCCCATCGCGGTGAACAATTGCTTGGCCACCCCCACTTGCCGTTCGCGGTGGACACCGGCAAAGGCGACGCCGGTCCGAAATTCCCGGCTGTGCGGCACCCCTGCCAGATTGCGTTCGGTATTGCCGGCGCGGATGCGGTTCAGCGGTTCGCCGGTGACCACAGTGAAATTCCACGGCTGGGTGTTCATCGATGATGGCGCGCGCATCGCCAGCGCCAATACCTCCTCAATCAACGCTTGCGGCACCGCATCGGGCTTATAGCCCCGAATACTGCGGCGCCCCAGAATGACGTCATCAAATTCCATGTGCGGCCCCTGTTGATTGCATGCGCACCGTGTCGCTGCGCCGCCGTTGCCGCAACTGGCAAAACCGCCGAGGCGCAGATCAAATTCAGCGCAAATTCCCCACTGCACGCTGGATTCGCTTGCAGGCTTCCTGCAGTGCTGCATCGGACGTGGCATAGCTGATGCGAAATGCCGGCGATCCGCCAAAGGCCGCGCCATGGACCACGGCAACGCCTTCGGCATCCAGGAAATAGGCGGCAACCGCTTCGTCATCGGTCAGCACCGCACCTGATGGCGTCGTCTTGCCGATCAGACCGGCGCAATCGGGATAAACATAAAATGCCCCCTCCGGCCGCGGGCAACGCAGCCCCGGCGTTTGGTTCAGCATGGAGACGACAAGGTCACGCCGCTTCACAAATGCCGCGTTGCGATCCTGCAAAAACGATTGGTCGCCGTTCAACGCCGCCACCGTCGCCGCCATCGAAATCGAACAGGGGTTGCTCGTCGATTGCGATTGCAACTTGGCCATCGCCTTGATCAGCCAGGCCGGCCCGCCGGCAAAGCCGATGCGCCAGCCAGTCATCGCATAGGCTTTCGAAGCGCCATTGACCGTCAGGGTGCGATCATAAAGCCCGGGCTCGACCTCGGCGATGGTCGCAAACTCAAAGCCGTCATAGACGATGTGTTCGTACATATCGTCGGCAAGGATCATCACCTGCGGGTGACGCATCAGCACATCGGTCAATGCCTTTAATTCCGCACGCGAATAGGCAGCACCGGTCGGGTTCGATGGCGAATTGAAGATCAGCCACTTGGTCGCCGGCGTGATGGCAGCCTCCAGCTTTGCCGCGGTCAGCTTGAAACCTTCATCGATGGTGCAATTGACGATCACCGGCGTCGCCCCTGTGTACTGGACGATATCGGGATAGCTGACCCAATAGGGGGCCGGGATCACAACCTCATCTCCCGGATCGAGCGTCGCCAGCAGCGCGTTGAAAATCGTCTGCTTGCCGCCGGTGTTGACGGTGATCTGGTCCAGCCCATAATCAAGATGATTGTCACGCTTGAATTTGGCCTGAATGGCTTTTTTCAATTCGGGCGTGCCATCAACGGCGGTATATTTGGTCTGCCCGGCGCGGATCGCGGCAATCGCTGCCTCCTTCACAAAATCCGGCGTGTCGAAATCAGGCTCGCCGGCGCCAAGGCCAATGATGTCACGCCCGGCTGCCTTCAATTCCGCCGCTTTGTTGGTTACGGCGATGGTCGGGCTGGGGTTGATACGCTGGATCGCGGCAGAGAGGCGGGACATTTCAAAATTTCCAAAAGTGCATTGTCGAGCTTGATTAGGCGAGGCAGCGGCAACGCTCAAGCCGAACCTGATACCGGGCGGCCACTTCGCCATGGCGTTGATACAGCAACAGCCTTTCCATGATTGACAGTCGAGATTCAATCTGTTCCAAGTCAGGATATTCAAGCTAGATGAGTACAGAGATTGAATATTTTCCCCAATAAAAATATTGAAGTGAAGCGTGTGCGTAGAACAAATGTCATGGGCTTTGCATTGGCTATGCTGGCATTTTTTGTCGTATCATCTCAAGCCTCAGCCCGCGACACGTTGACAACGCTGGAGGGCATTATTGCATCGGGTTCAGACGATACTGCAGAATTTGGCAGTGACTCCTTATTGACTGGCAAGCCTTTCAGCCTGGAATTTCGCAGCGAACCCTTCCTATATGATCCACTAGGTACCATTTGGGCGATAAGAGCCGCCAAACTTACGATTTCGGGGCAAACGCAGCATTTTCTGCCACTTTATTACAGCGATGGCTATGTTGGCGCTTTGATAGATTCACCAAGCGTCCTCGTGCTTGGAGTCGGCCAATATCATGATGATTTCGGTCAGGACAATCGGTTCGTAAATGTAATAATCGATACAGGGTCACAACCGCTGGACGTCAGCCGTGCGCTGCCAACGACACCGATTTTCAATAGCTTGTATGCCGAGTTTGTCATTGAAAAGGCCGTCTTTGGCATCGGGACACCAAATGATCCGCGTCCTTTCCGTGTCGTGCAGTCAGCCGTTGGCGTTTTGAATGTGCAGACAATTCGGGTCGCGTTTGTGCCTGAACCCGCTAGCTGGGCCATGCTGATCGCCGGCTTCGGCCTCACTGGCGCCGCGATGCGCCGCCGCCGGGTCGCCGTCGCCGCCTGAGCAGCCGCTTTGCGCAAAAGGAAGGGGCGGCTCGCAAGGGCCGCCCTTTTTCATGTCAGATACGCCGGCATCAGCCCACGCAAGGCATTGCCGATGAAGAAACCGCCGGCCAGATCGGCTGGGGTCAGCACCGCCTCCACCGCCCGGCCCTCGTCGACAAGCCGCCCCCGCAACACACCGGGCAACAGGCCGAGCGCCAACGGCGGCGTCAGCAGCACATTGCCACGTTCTACGAACACATTGGTAAAGCTGCCCTCGGTGATCGTTCCATCGGGACGGACGAACACGCATTCAAACGCGTTGCCTCGCGCCAAATCGTAAAAACCGCGGTCGCTGGTTTTATGTCGCAACCGCCAGTCATCGGCGCTGACCGGCAGTGGCACCAGCGCGACCTTCACTGGCCCCGCCGCTGTTGCCGGCAGCGGCGAACATTGCAACGCGAGCGCCCCCGACGGGCTGCACAGCAAGCGGACGCGGCCGATGAAAGCTGAATGCTCACGCACGGCATCGCGCGTCATCTTTTGCGCCGCCCGCGCATCAAACGCCGCCCCCAGATACGCCGCACTCGCCGCCATCCGCGCCAGATGCCGGCCAAGATCCACCACCACTCCAGCCTCACAACGCATTGTCTCGATCAAATCCGGCGGACCGCGCCGGGTGAGAAACGCGCCCTTGGCCAAACACTCGGCCCATTCGGAATCGACGTCACTGTCCGCAACAATCCCGCTGCCCAGCCCCAATCGCGCCGCCCCCGCCCCGCGCTGCATCACCAGGGTGCGGATCGCCACGTTGAATACCGCGTCGCCGTTCGCCGAAATCGCTCCGATGCTACCGGTATAGGCCCCGCGCGGACCCGCTTCGACATCCGCAATCACCTGCATCGCCCGGATTTTCGGCGCACCTGTCACCGATCCGCATGGAAACAGCCGCGCCAGCACATCAGCCGCCACCACCCCATCATCCGCCGTCGCCGTTACCGTCGATGTCATCTGCAACACCGTCGGATAGGTTTCGACATCAAACAGCGCCGGCACTGCCACATCATGCCCAACCCGCGACAGATCATTGCGCAGCAGATCAACGATCATCAGATTTTCGGCGCGGTTTTTCGGGTCTGCCTGCAACATCGCCGCTGCCACCTGATCAGCCGCCGCATCGCCGCCTCGCCGCGCCGTGCCCTTCATCGGCTTTGCCGTCAGCCGCCGACCTTCCAACCGAAAAAACAGCTCAGGCGAAAAGCTCAGCAACCACAACGATCCGGTAAACACCAATGCCCCGAACGGCGCCCGCGATCCGGCCCGCAGCCGCGCATAAATGTCCAGCGGGTGCCCGCCGACCGCCACCGCCGCAGCAAAGGTCAAATTCGCCTGGTAAATATCCCCCGCCGCGATCAACGCCAGCACCTGGCCCAATTGCGCATCATAATCGCCGCGCGAAACCCCCGGCACTGCTTCGCCCACCGCCGCCGCCGCGCCGCCGGGCAGCGCCGCTGCATCCACCACAGTCTCCCGCGCAAAGCCGCCAAACCATAACAAAGGCTCCCCTGCCGGCGGCCGGCGATCCAGCGCCGCCAGCCGTGGCTCCAGCGCAAAACCGGCCTCAAACCCGATGAAACCGGCCCACGGCCCTGGCCCCCGCATCCGCTCAAGGCTTGGCAGCACGGCATCCGGCGTATCGGCAACAACTGCCGCGATCAGCCCATCGAACAGTCGCGCCTGGCCGGTCGCCACATCATCAAGCAGGACAAAAGGCCGGGCGGGATCGAACACAGGCCGCCGCCTATACGGTGCGGAAGTCTCTTCAACAACCGTCCGCTGCCCGCTAGACTGCCGGCCATGATCAAAACCAGCCTGCTCCTCGCCAGCCTCCTCTCCGTCCCGGCATTGGCCCCGGCATTCGCCCAGAATGCCCCCATTCCCGCCGCCATCACTGCCGAAAACGTGCCGGCGATCCCGGCATCACTGGCCGCCAGTGTCCGCCCCTATCTGGAATTCCGATCGGCCGTGTTCGAAGGCTGGGAAGCCGATACCAGGGGCATGCTGATCGCCACCCGCTTTGCCGATGCACCGCAATTGCATCGCATCCCCAGCCCCGGTGCGGCCCGCACCCAGATCAGTTTTGAATCCGAACCCGTCGCCGGGGCGCTGTCGCCCGATGGCAAGACGCTGCTGGTGACAAAGGATGTCGGCGGCGGCGAATTCTACCAGCTTTACCGTCTCGATTCCGGCCGGCTGACGCTGTTGACCGATGGCAAGGCCCGCAACACCGGTGCCGTCTGGTCGCGCGATGGCAAAATGGTCGGCTATGGATCTTCGCGCCGCAACGGCACCGATACCGACCTGTATCTGGTCAACCCGGCTGACCCCAAAACCGACCATATGCTGGCACAACTCGGCGGTGGTGGCTGGCGGTTTGATGATTTCGCACCCGATGGCAAAACCGCGCTGGTTGAACAGGGCCTGTCGGTGGAAAGCAGCAACCTGTATGAAATCGACCTGAAAACCGGCATCCTGGCCCGGCTGAACCGCCCCGGCCCGCCCGCCGTTTACAACAGCGCCAAATATGGACCGGATGGCCGCATTTACGTCATCAGCGACACCGGCAGCGACATCCAGCGCCTGGGCACCATCGATCGCAAGAATGGCTTCAAGGCTCTCATCTTCGGCCCGGCGCAATGGGACACCGAAAGCTACGACATCGCCGCCGACGGCAGCTTCATCGCCTATACGGTGAACGAGGCCGGGGTATCACGGCTGCGGCTGATCGATCCCAGAACCGGTGCAAGCCTGGGCGATCCCACACTGCCCATCGGCGTCATCACCGGGCTGGAAATCGCCCCCTGGGGTGCCATCGGATTTTCGCTGGCCAGCGCCACATCGCCTGCCGACGCCTGGAGCGTGAACCCAAAGACCATGGCCGCCACCCGGTGGACGTTCAGCGAAACCGGCGGGCTCGATTCCACGCAAAACCGCGAACCGCAATTGGTCACCGTCAAATCCTTTGATGGCCAGCCGGTCTCGGGCTTCCTCTATACGCCCGACCCGGCCAAATTCCCTGGCAAACGCCCGCTGATCGTCGATATCCACGGCGGCCCCGAAGGCCAGACCCGGCCAATCTTTCTTGGCCGCACCAACTACCTCATCAATGAACTCGGGCTGGCGGTGTTCTACCCGAATGTCCGCGGCTCAACCGGCTATGGCAAACGCTTTGTCGGCCTCGACAATGGCCCGTGGAAACGTGAGGATACGGTAAAGGACATCGGCGCCTTCCTAGATGCGCTTGCGGCTCGCCCTGATATCGATGCCGCCAGCATTGCCGAAACCGGCGGCAGCTATGGCGGCTATATGTGCTATGCCACCGCCATTAAATATGGCGCGCGGTTGAAGGGCGCGATCTGCGCCCGGCCGATTTCGAATTTCGTTACCCTGCTCGAAAACACCGAAAGCTACCGCCGCGACCTCCGCCGGGTTGAATATGGTGACGAACGCCAGCCCGGCCAGCGCGCCAAATTGCTGGAAATTTCGCCGCTAACGCACGTCGCCGAGCTTAAAATCCCGCTGATGGTCGTCACTGGCAGCAATGATCCGCGCGTCAAACCATCCGAATCCTATCAAATGGTCGAAGCGGTGCGCAAAAACGGCATCCAAGCCTGGCATTTGATCGCCGCCAACGAAGGCCATGGCTATCAGAAAAAAGCCAATCAGGATTTTGAATTCCTGAGCCGACTGATGTTCTGGCAGGCGAATTTGCTGAAATAGTCCCGCAGCAGACACAAAAACGGCGGGCCGAGTTTCCCCGACCCGCCGTTTTTGCGTCCTGCGTGACGAAAGATCAGGCCAACACGTCCGTCCGGTTGCGGCGGCGCGAGGCGTAACCGACCATGCCAAAGCCGGCGATCAGCATCATCCAGGTCGATGCTTCCGGCACGGCGGTCAGCGTCACGCCATCCAGCAGCGAGAACGGCGGCACGCCGGCGGGTGTGCCGGCGGCGAGGAAGCTGAGCACCTGCGTCGAATTGGTCGCGGTGAACACGAACTTTTCATGCTTCCAAGGCACAAAACCATGGTCAGCATTATTGGCGATGGCGGTTGAAATCGTCTGGCCGCCAAAGGTTACACCCCAGGCTTCGGTGGTCGCGCCATTGAAACCATATTGCTGCGCGGCGGCCCAATCAAAACCGACTGCATATTTCTGGCCAATCATCAGGCCGCTGATCGTCTGATCGATCGATGCGGTGATATAGGCGCCATCAGCACCAACATAATTGCCACCGGTCGGGCTATCGACATAGCCATTGGCGCTGCCGTTGCCGGGGCCCCAGAATGTCAGGCCCGGACCATATTGGGTATTGGCACCAGTCGTCAGCGCCGTGCCCGGAAAAAAGATGAAATTGTAACCGCTTGTCGTCCAGCCGGCGACCTGGTTGCCGTTGAAATAGTCCGAAAACTGTGACGAACCTGACAAAGTCGTGGTTTCGAAGTCGCCATTGACGACCAGATTGACGGCCTGGGCGCTGGTGCCGGAAAAGGCAGCGGCGATGGCAGCGATGGTGAGCAGCTTCTTGATCATGAAAATCTCCTGTTGAAACATTTTAACACCGTTGCGGTCCTGCCATCCAAAGCCACGGTTGGAGCGACCACATGCCGAAAGCGTTGCAGGTATTATGCCAAATTAGTTAATTGGCAAATTTTCCGTTAACAGCTTGAAACGGTTATGTAACTGCTTCTGTTTACTGATATTAATGAAATTTAGTTAATTGAATTCCATCAAAAACTGTCGGCTGGCTTTACACTTGCAATATCATACTCAGAAATAACCCGTCCAAATTGGGGCAACCCTTGCGTAGCGCGCCGCCGCCCGCCACATCGTGACAATGTCCCAAACACCTCCCCTGCAGGCCGTCATCATCCCGGTCACGCCGCTGCAACAGAATTGCACCTTGATCTGGTGCACCAAAACCATGCGCGGCACCTTCACCGATCCCGGCGGCGATATTGATCGGTTGATGGCGGTTGCCAACCAGCATGGCGTCATCATCGAAAAACTGCTAATCACCCATGGCCATATCGATCATTGCGGGTTGGCCGGGGTGCTGGCCGAGCGGCTGGGCGTGCCGATCGAAGGGCCGCACCCCGATGACAAATTCTGGATCGATCAGGCGGCAGATGTCGGTGCCCAATATGGCATCGCCGGCGCCGCCGCCTTTACCCCCGATCGCTGGCTGTTCGATGGCGATCAGGTGACGGTCGGCGAACTGGTGCTGGATGTCTATCACTGCCCTGGCCACACGCCCGGCCATGTGGTGTTTCACCATGCGCCATCAAATCTGGCGATTGTCGGTGATGTGCTGTTTCAGGGCAGCATCGGCCGCACCGATTTCCCGCGCGGCAACCATGGCGATCTGATCCGCGCCATCACCACCAAATTATGGCCATTGGGCGGCGCCACCGCCTTTGTTCCCGGCCATGGCCCGATGAGCAATTTCGCCAACGAACGCCGCAGCAATGCCTATGTCGCGGACTCCGTACTCGCCGGAGTGTAATTGCGCCCGTCGCGGGACAGATTGGGCTCACAGCCTCCGTAGCCATCGACTAATAATGCCATATAGGTTATGTGCAACTTGGGTCGGAACGTGTTCATGAAAAAACGGGACAGGCCAGTTTTGGAAAGTTAGTGTTTTGCCTCCTGGGGCTAACTTTCCGCGCAATCAGCAGGCGGCTTGCTGCAGGAAACTCTGTTTGATTGGTCGTTCCGCCGCCGTTCTTTCCCAGCAAAAGGAGTCCGAAATGCCCCCGATCGATCCCGAAACGCCCCGAAATGCTCCCGATATCTCGCAGGCGATGATCGATCTTTATGACAAATTCACCCATGTTGGCGGCAATCGACGGGATTTGATCGCCGGCATCGCCAAACTTGCCGGCGGCATGGCGGCGGCCGCTGCGATCTTGCCGTTGATCGAGGCGCGTGCCGATGCGGCTTCCATCACCAGCGACAGCGACAGCCGGCTGCTGACACAGACCATCGCATATGCCGGGGCTGGCGGCACGCTGATGACCGGCTATCTCGCCCGTCCGCGCAGCGGCGGCGACCGGCTGCCAAAAGTCATCGTCATCCATGAAAATCGCGGCCTGACCGAACATATCCGCGATGTCACCCGCCGCCTGGCCATTGCCGGGTTTGTGGTGCTTGCCCCCGATTTTCTCAGCCCGCTCGGCCAGACTCCGCGCACCGGCGATGGCACCAACAGCGCCGATGACATTGCCCGATCGTTGATCGCCAGCCTCAACCCCGATGCGACGCTGGCCAACGCCGTCGCCACGCTGCGCTGGTTTGATGATTATACCGAGGGCCATGGCAAACCGGCGGCGGTCGGATTCTGCTGGGGCGGCGGCCTGGTCAACAATCTGGCAGTCGCCGCCGGCGGTGATCTGCGCGCCGGTGTCGCCTATTATGGCCCCACTCCCGCCGACCCCGCCGCCGCGGCAAGCGTAAAGGCGCGCATGATGCTGCATTATGCCGGGCTGGACGAACGGATCAATACTGGCGGCACGGCCTGGGTGGCGGCGTTGAAGGCTGCTGGCGCGATGGTTCAGGCCTACACCTATGACGGCGTCAACCACGCCTTTAACAACGACACATCGGTTGCGCGCTATGACAAGGCCGCCGCTGCGCTGGCGTGGATGCGCACGATCGGCTGGCTGCGTCGCTAGGCAGTCTCAAACCCTCTCAAAACGATCATTGCCTGCATATGCATATAATATTAGACGGTGATGATGATGATCCAGCCGCCTCTGGCCGACGAGTCCCGGATTGAACCCATAGGGCAATGCACCGCGATGAAGGTGCGCCGGCTGGCCAGGCGCGTCACCCAGATGTACGATGAGGCGTTGGCGCCGTATGGGCTGACCGTTGGCCAGATCGGCCTGTTGATGCAGTTGCGCCGCCGTCAAGGCATTGGCATCAGCGATCTTGCCGATCGGTTATCGGCCGATGCATCGACCATATCACGGCTTTTGCGGCCACTTTGCACCGCAGGCTTGATTCTGGTGGAACCCGATCCCGACGACGGCCGGGCCAAATGCGTGCGCTTGACCGATACCGGTGCCGATCGCCGCCGCACCGCGGTTGTTGGTTGGGAACTGGCGCAGCGCCGGGTTGCTGCGGCGTTGGGATCAGGCCGGCTGGCAGCCCTGCATTTCAGCCTGGATGACGCCCATAGCCACCTTTCCACCCCGCTTTAAGACAAGGGACCTGCCATGATTTTTCGCACCCTGATATTTGCAATTGCACTTACTTCGCCCGTTTTCGCAGCGCCCGTTTCCGGCACTGCAACACTGGCGGCCGCTGCGAGCAAGGCAAAACTGGTGACCGATGCCGGCAGTTGGACCTGCACAGGCACCAGCTGCACCGGCACCAGCGATACCGTCACCAGCAACGCTGTTGCGGTTTGCACAGGCGTCGCCGATCGCGCCGGGCGCGTGACCGCCTTTGCCAGCGGCGAGACGGTGTTTGCCGACGCCGAACTGGCACGCTGCAACCGCCACCTGAAATGACCGGCGCCGCAATCATCATCGGCGCCGGCGATGCCACCGGCGGCGCCATTGCTGCGGCCTTTGCCAGCGATGGACTCGTCGCGGTGCCCGTCCGGCGCACCGCTGACGCGCTGGCGCCGCTCGCCGCGCGCATCATCGCCGATGGCAATGCCTGTGTTCCGATTGGCACTGATGCCCGTGATGAAGATGCCATGATCGCGTTGTTCGACCGCGTAGAGGCCGAAATCGGCCCCGTGGAAGTCGCCGTATTCAACATCGGTGCCAATTCGCCGATGGCGCTGATCGACGAAACCCCGCGCCGATACCGCAAGATATGGGAAATGTGTGCGTTGGGCGGATTTCTGATGGCGCGGGAGGCGGCGCGGCGCATGGTGCCACGCGGCCGCGGCACCATTCTGTTCACCGGTGCCACAGCAGCGATGCGCGGCAGCGCCGGCTTTGCCAGCTTTGCCGGCGGCAAATTCGCGCTGCGGGCGCTGGCGCAAAGCGCAGCGCGCGAACTGGGTCCGCAGGGCATCCACGTCGCCCATATCGTCATCGATGGCGCCATCGACACCGAATTCATCCGCAGCAATTTCCCCGATCGCTATGCGATGAAGCACGAACATGGCATCCTGAACCCCGAACATATTGCCGCCAACTATCTGATGCTGCATCACCAGCCGCTGGATGCCTGGACGCACGAACTTGACCTGCGGCCCTGGAGCGAGAAATGGTAGTCCGCGCCGCCCGCACCGATGAACGCGCCAGCCTGGAGGCGCTGCAGCGCCGCGCCTCGTTGATGCATAGCGACACGCGGGCGGCGTTGCTGGCCCACCCCGAAGCGATTGATTTGCCCTTCGATCATATCCAGTACACGCTGGTTGCCGATGACAGTGGCCAGCCGCTCGGCTTTGCCGTTGTGCTGCCACGCACCGATGGCGATGCCGAACTTGATGGAATGTTCGTCGAGCCTGCGTCCTGGCGGCGCGGTATCGGCAGCGCCCTTGTTGCTGCCGCTGTCAGTCTCGCCCGCCAGCAAGGTGCATTCAGGCTGGCCGTCGTTGCCAATCGTAACGCGCTCGATTTCTACCGGCAATGCGGTTTCATCCAGACCGGCATCACCACCACGCAATTTGGTGATGGCATCATCATGGGCCTGGCAATCGACCAAGGGAACTGAACATGCCTGAAACCATCGAATTCCTGTTCGATGTCGGATCGCCGACGTCATATCTTGCCTATCGCCGCTTGCCCGCCATTGCTGCGCGAACCGGGGCGACGGTCGATTACATACCGGTGCTGCTCGGCGGAATTTTCAAGGCGACGGGCAATGCCCCGCCGGGGGGTGTGGCGGCACGTGGCCGCTGGATGCAGACCGACATGGCACGCTATGCGGCCCGTGAAGGCATCACGCTGGGCATCAACCCGGATTTTCCGATCAATACCATCACCATGATGCGAATGCTGGCCGGCGGGCGTGGCACGGCGGAATTTGCACCGCTGGCAGAAACACTGTTTTCGGCGATGTGGGAACACCCGCGCAACCTTGGCGACCCGGCCGTGCTGGCGGCGACGCTGGCAGGGGCAGGTTTCGATCCCGCCGCGCAACTGCAGCGCGCCAACAATCCCGAGGTCAAGTCCGCGCTGATCAAGGCAACGGATTACGCCGTGTCTCGCGGTGCCTTTGGCGCGCCGACGTTTTTCGTGGGGGACGCGATGTTTTTTGGCCAGGATCGACTGGATTGGGTCGAGGCGGCTGTGGCCTGACCCCCTCCCCACGAGCGTCAGCCGTAAGGAGGGGCGGTTCAGATCAGCGACGATCGCCCATGAAGCGCAGCAGGAACATGAACAGGTTGATGAAATCAAGATAGAGCGTCAGCGCGCCCATCACCGCAGATTTGCCAACCATTTCAGTGCCCTGCACCTGATAGTAAATGCCCTTCAGCTTTTGCGTGTCATAGGCAGTAAAGCCGGCAAAGATCAACACGCCAAGGATATTGATGATCAGCGCCGTCGTGCTCGATTGCATGAAGATGTTGGCGATCATTGCAATGATGATACCGATCAAGCCCATGAACAGAAACTTGCCAAATGCCGACATGTCGCGCTTGGTCGTATAGCCATAAAGGCTGAGCGCCCCAAAACTGGCAGCAGTGACAAAGAAGGTCGATGCGATCGACGCCCCGGTATAAGCGAGGAAGATCGTCGTCATCGAGATGCCCATGACGCCGGCATAGGCCCAGAACGTCGCCTTCAACGCGGTTTCAGACAAGCGATTGACGCCAAAGCTCATCACCATCACCATCGCCAACGGCGACAGCATGGCAATCCAGCCGAGAATCGTCGGGCCAACGCGGCCGGCAGAATTTGCGGCAAAGAACAGCGACATCAAGGCGGGCGAATTGGAAACCAGAAGCGCAACGATACCCGTCAGCAATACGCCGGACGCCATGTAATTGTAGATCGAAAGCATGTACGAGCGCAGGCCCGCATCAGTGCCGACCTCAACCGTCGGCTGCGTAGCCGCATAACGGGGGTCCACAGGGTTGGCCATCAAATCCTCCTTCGCCGGCACCAACGCCGGCATTGTGCGATATATCGCCTATCACCCATCAGATTTCAATGCGGCGTGATGACGAAATTGTAATGGGAATTTTCCGCCTCCCGCGCCGGTATGAGGGAAGGGTCGGGGATGGATTTTTCGAGCGTCAAATTGCGACGAAATTAGGCTGATTCGGTGAATTTTATGCCAAAAAATGTAGAAATAGTGGTTTTTTCGTCGAACAGGAAAACGAGATTTTGCGTGAATATGAACGAATTTACCGCTAAAAGGTTATTACTGAAGTTCTAATATTTTAGTGATTTTCCGATTTCAGCGCCTTTTATCGAAAATCACAGCATCTTTGGCCGAATCGAGACAGGTGGATCGTGTTGGGAACGCGCCGTAATAACCCATATGGTTTCCTGTAGGACAATGGTTTCTTTGCAGAGCTCGATTTCACTTTGATTGCTGCATAAACCCATTTCGGCTTTGAACGACGACCCCTGTCGGGCAGGCACGGGTGCGGCGGATCGTGGTCCGGATGCGGCGCAAGGGCCTTTCCTGCTGCGCCAACAATCTGATCTTTCCCTTTACAAATCCCGCAGCACGACATTCGGCCGCGCCGACAGCGCCGCCCAGCTGCCGGCCAAGCCCAGCACCACCGTAACGGCGCCGCCCGCCACCACTGTCAGCGCCACTGGCCACCACATCGGCTGCCATTCCAGCTTGAACACCTGCGTCACCACATACCAGCCGGCAACGCCGCCCAGCCCCAACGCCAGCCCGGAGACGATCAACGCCAGCAGCCCATATTCGGCCAGGGTCGCCGCCGCCACCTGGCCGCGCGTCGCCCCCAACAGCTTCAATATCACCGCATCATAGGTCCGCGCCCGGGCGCCGGCCGCGACAGCACCGATCAGCACCGCAATCCCCGCTGCCACCGTCACCGATGCCGCAGCGCGAATGGCGGCGGACAATTGGCCCAGCAATTCGCTGACCTGGCCCAGCACATCCTTGACCCGCACCAGCGATGCCGTGGGAAACAAACGCGCCATGCCGGCCTCAACCCCCCGCTCCTGCTCCGGCGCCACGGACAGCGTTGCCATATAACTGTAGGGAGCAGCCTCAAGTGCACCTGGCGCGAACAATATCGCAAAATTAAAGCCCAGCGACTGCCAGGCGATCTTGCGGGTGCTGGCGATCTGCGCCGTCACCTCCACGCCCAGCACCGACACGGTGATGTTATCACCCACCTTCAAACCCAGCGCCTGGGCAGCAACATCATCGATGGAAACCAGCGGTGGCCCGGCATAATTCCGCGGCCACCATTTGCCACTGACCAGCACATTGTTGGGCGGAAAATCCGCTGCAAAACTCAGGCCGCGATCACCCTTCAAAATCCAGGCATCCTCGGAGGCATGGAGCTTTTCAACCGGCACACCCTTTACCGCCGTCACTGGCCCACGCAGCGATGGCACCACCACCAGCCCTGCCCCGGGCGCCGCCTGCGTGATCAATCCCCGGAAATCGCCAATGCCCTGCTTGGGAATATCGAGCACAAAATAACTTGGCGCGCGTTTTGGCAGCGTCCGTTCAATCTGGCCGGTAAAATTGGTCTGGATCACCGCCAGCGTCGCAAACAGCGTCAACCCCAGGCCCAATGCCACGATCAACTGGCGTGTCGGCGCCCCCGGCCGGTGCAAATTGCCCAGCGCCAGCCGCGCCAGCATCGATCGGGGCCGCGGCAAACGCGCTGCACCCCATGCGACCAATGCCGCCAGCCCCCACAGCAGCGCGATCAGGCCCAATGCCGCTGCAATGAATATCAGCACAAACAGCCGGTCTGTGGCGTTCCATACCGCGAGGCCAACGATCGCCAATCCCGCTGCCGCAATCGCCGCGAGCATCGGCACGCCAGGCCGGGCTCGCGCCTCGGTCAGGCTGCGAAACAGCCGCGCCGCCGGCATTTTCGCCGCCTGCGCCAGCGGCCACAATGCAAAGGCCAGCGCGATTAACCCGCCATAGGCCGCCGCACTGGCAAGCGCCCGCCATTGCGGGCTGAGCGACGGCGGCACCGGCAGGCTGTCCGCCGCCACTTGCGCCGCCACCCAAGGCATCGCCGCGCCAATGCAAAGCCCGACGGCAATGGCACCCAGCGCGACCAGCCCGACCTGCCACAAATAAAGCGCCCGGATCGTCGCCGTGTCTGCGCCCAGCGTTTTCAAGGTCGCGATCGTCCTGGTTCGCGCCTCCAGATAGGCGCTGACACCGCCGGCGACTCCAACACCCGCCACCACCAGCGCCGTCAGCCCGACCAGCGTCAGGAACTGCCCCAGCCGATCGACAAATTGCCGAGTCGAAGGCGCACCATTGCTGCGATCCTGATATTGAAAGCCGGCATCGGGTGCCGCCGCGCGCAATCTCTCCACCACCGCCGCCGGCACGGCATTGTCGGCCAATCGTACGCGATAGGCGCTGCGATACAGGCTGCCCGGCGCCAACAGGCCGGTGCCCGCCAAATCCGACAACCGGATAATCACGCCTGGGCCAAAGCCCAGCCCATCGCCGGCCTTGTCGGGCTCCTCAGCCGTCACGCCGCCCATGGTGAATTCGGCATTGCCGATGGTCAGGCGATCGCCGGTCCTCAGGTGCAATTTGTCGGCAAGCGCCCGCGATAATGATGCGCTGTTCGCGGTCAGCGCCGCCCCGCCGCCAATGGCAAATCGGCCATACAGCGGCCATGCGGCATCCACCGCCTTTACCTCTGCAAGGGTCCGGTCTTCACGCCCGGCGGCGCCGGCCATTGCCCGCAGATGCACGACTTCGGATACAGACCCCAACGCCGCAAAGCGCTGTCGCTCCTCGGGCGTCGCCATCCGGCTGGTCAGCTTTGCCTCGATGTCGCCGCCCAGCAGCAATTGCCCGCGCTCCAGCAGGCCGGCGTTGATGGCGCTCGCCAAGCTGCCAACCCCGGCCAACGCCGCGACACCCAGGATCAGGCATACCGCCAGCAACCGCAGGCCAGACAGCCCGCCGCGCAATTCCCGCAGGGCAAAGCGAAACGCCAGGCTCAAGCGAAGATTTCGGTCAGGAAATTGGTCATCGAGGCCCAGGATCGGCGATCGGAATCGGCATTATACATGATCCCGCCTGCCGGGTTGTTGGCCTGGGGAAAGGTAAAGGCGTGCATGGTGTTGCCATAGGCATGGATCTGCCAATCCGCTCCGCCCGCCGTCAATTCATGCGCCAGGGCGACGGTCGCATCGGGCGGCGTCATCGGGTCGTCCCAGCCGTGCAGCACCAGCACCTTTGCCTTTATCGGCTGCGCTGCCAGCCCGGATGGGGCATATACCCCGTGGAAACTGACGATGCCGCACACATCTGCCGTCCCTGATCGCGCCACGTCCAGCGCGCAGGCGCCGCCGAAACAATAGCCGATAAAGGCAATGCGGTCGCTATCCACCATTGGGTGGCTCGCCGCCGCGGTAACCGCAGCCAGCAGACGCGCTTGCAACGCCGCCCGATCGGCCATCCACGGCCCCATCAGCGCACTGTTATCGCCCTGCAAATCGCCGCGCACACCCTTGCCATAGACATCGATGGCAATGCCAACATAGCCCATCGCTGCCAGCCGATCGGCAACCGCGTTGTCCGCAGCGGTCTGCCCGGCCCAATTATGGGCGATCAGAACCGCCGGGTGCGGGCCAGAGGCACCCGGAAGCGCGATATAGCCCTCACATTCGGTGCTGCCATCCTTATACGAAAATACCGTCATGCTGCTTCCCTTGCTGTCACCACATCCCGCACGATATGGCCGTCCTTCATTTCGATAATGCGATCGCAGCGTGCCGCCAATGCGGCATCGTGCGTGATCAGAACCAGCGTTGCACCGGTATCGCGCAGCCGCCCGAACAACAGATCGATCACTGCCGCGCCGGTTGCTTCATCCAGATTGCCGGTCGGTTCATCGGCAAAGATCAACGCGGGCCGCGCCGCGATCGCCCGCGCCAGGCCAACCCGCTGTTGTTCGCCGCCCGATAGCTGCGTGGGATAATGGCCGGTACGGTGGGCAAGGCCGACCGATCCAAGTTCTGCCAAGGCCTTTGCCTGCGGGTCCGCGATCCCGGCCAATTCCAGTGGCACCGCAACATTTTCCGCCGCGGTCATCGTCGGGATCAGGTGGAAAGCCTGCAACACGATGCCGATCCGCCCGCGTCGTGCCCGTGCCAGGCCATCCTCATCCAGCGCCGAAAAATCTGCACCGGCCACCAAGACCTTGCCTGAACTCGCCCGTTCCAGCCCGGCCAGCACCGCCATCAGCGATGATTTGCCCGAACCCGATGGACCAAGGATTGCCAGCCGTTCCCCGGCCATCACCTTCAAGTCCACCCCGCGCAGCACATCGACTGCGGCATCACCGCTGCCAAAGCGCAGGGTGACATTTCGGGCATCAATGACGATATGATCAGCCATGCAGAGGATTTCCATGATGACAGGGTTCAACCGCCGATATGGCATGTTCCATGGCGTTTACCAGTTCGCGCTTGTATTGGCGGCTGCGGCATTGTCGCAATCTGCCAATGCTGCCCCGGCGCGCACAATCATTGCCTATGGCGACAGTCTGACCGCCGGATACCAGCTAAGGCCTGGCGAAGGCTTTGCGCCGCAACTCGAATCGGCCCTGAGGGCCAAAGGGCGCACTGTCACCGTCATCAACGCCGGCGTCTCGGGCGATACCACGGCGCAGGGCCGCGCCCGCCTCACCTGGACGCTTGCCGGCATAAAGGCCAAACCTGATCTGGTCATCCTCGAACTCGGCGCCAACGACATGTTGCGCGGCCAATCGCCGGCGACGGCAAAGACCAATCTGGATGCCATGATCGCCGAATTCGAAAAACGCGGCGTTCGCGTCGTGCTGGCCGGGATGATGGCGCAGCCCAATCTGGGCGCGGCCTATGCCCGGGATTTCAATGCGCTTTACCCGGCGTTGGCAAAATCGCGGCGTGTCGCCTTTTATCCGTTCTTCATGGACGGCGTGGCGGCGATGCCGGGCATGCAATTGGGCGATGGCCTGCACCCGACGCCGGCCGGGGTGAAAATCATCGTCAAACGCATGCTGCCGCTCGTCGAACGCGAGCTCGATCGCCTGCCCAAATAACCTCGCTGCAGCGCACAATTCAGGATGGCCGGCGGTTCGCGCCGGGCAACAGCACGGCTGCGTCGCTCTGCCACTGTTCATTTTTTATCGACGGCAACTGCGTTTCAAAACGTTAAGTATGTTTTAAGTTTACAAATCCCTAATAGTTTTTTAGTTGTGGTGCATCGCAGCACCGAACGGCGCTGTGGCCGAAATCGCAAAGCGTTTTGATCACGCTGGATCAGATTTGAAACAGGGATACCAGACCATGAAGATACAGTTGAAACTGGCATTGCTCGCCGCCACCACCATCCTCGCCACGCCGGCGCTCGCGCTGAACGGCTTTGATGTCCGCTATGAATCTGAGGCTCCCGGCCTGCAGCACAGCACGGCGACCTTCTCCACCGTTGGCGTCGAGACCTTTGAAAGCATACCGACCAACTACAGCGCGTCATTCGGCACCGATTTCGGCACCGCTGGTGCAATCACTGGCCAATATAGCAACGTCCAGATCAACCATCAGGATCAATATGGTGCTGCCGGCGGGATCGGCCATTACGCTGTGGCGTTTGCCAGCAATCCTTATTCGCTCGATCTCGGCACCAGCCTGCCAGGCGGCGTCAATTATTTCGGCTATTGGTTGTCGGCGCTCGATGGCGGCAACACGGTGACCTTCTACAGCGGTGCCACCAAGCGTTTTACCTTCATGGCCAGCGATGTGCTGAACGTCGTCAACGCCCGCCCCAACCCCAGCCAGTATTATGGCAACCCCAACCCCGCATTCGCCGGACAGAATGGCGGTGAACCCTATCTGTTCATCAATTTCTTTGCCGACTCCGGCAGCTTTGACCGGATCGAATTCAGTGAACCCAACGCCGGCGGCGGTTATGAAAGCGACAACCATACAGTTGGCCGTTTCCTGACCAAGGGCACCGGATCGTCCGTGCCGCTGAGCGGCGCGGTGCCCGAACCGGCGAGCTGGGCCATGCTGATCGCCGGCTTTGGGCTGGTGGGCGCCAACATGCGCATCAGCGCCCGCCGCCGCCGCCCGGTCAGCGTTTCGGCCTGAACCTTTCTTGCTGCCCTCCCTGTCATCAGGGCAGGCATGTTCATTCGACAACACCCATCCGCCCTGCCAAATCGGCAGGGCGGATGGCCTGTCTCTAGGCCGCCTCGTCCCGATAGTTCAGCACCGGCCGCCGCGCCGCCGCCGTCTCATCCAGCCGCCGTCTGGGGGCCAGATGCGGCGATGCGCGATAGGCATCCGGATCGGCCAGCATCCGCTGCGCAATTGACCGCATGGCACCGATCAACTGGTCCAGGCTGGCCTTGCTTTCCGTTTCGGTCGGTTCGACGAGCATCGCGCCGTGGACCACCAGCGGGAAATACATCGTCATCGGGTGAAATCCTTCATCGATCATCGCTTTGGCCAGATCGAGCGTTGTCAGCCCGGTATCGTGAAGGAAATCATCCGAAAACAGCGCTTCGTGCATGCAGGGCCCAGTCTCGGCAAAGGGCGCGGTGTAGATATCCTTCAGCCCGGCCAGGATGTAATTCGCGTTCAGCACCGCATCCTCGGCCACCTGGCGCAAGCCATCGGCGCCGTGGCTCATCATATAGGCCAATGCCCGCACGAACATGCCCATCTGGCCGTGAAATGCCACCATCCGCCCGAAACTACGGTCATAATCGGCGCTGCCGCTTGCCTGCATTTCTTCAATCAGTTCAAATCCATCCGACGTTTTTCGTACAAATGGCAACGGCGCGAACGGCGCAAGTGCCGCCGAAAACACCACGGGGCCACTGCCTGGGCCACCGCCGCCATGCGGGGTGCTGAAGGTCTTGTGCAAATTGATGTGCATCGCATCGATGCCCAGGTCGCCCGGCCGCACCCGGCCGACGATGGCGTTGAAATTCGCCCCGTCGCAATAGACGAACCCGCCAGCGGCGTGCACCGCATCGCAGATCGCCACCATATCGGGTTCAAACAGCCCGCAAGTGTTGGGGTTGGTGATCATCACTGCGGCAACATCCGGCCCCAGCCGCGCCAGCAATGCCGCCAGATCGACCCGTCCGCGCGCATTTGCCGGGATATTTTCGACGCTGAAGCCGCAAAACGCCGCCGTTGCCGGGTTGGTGCCATGCGCACTTTCGGGCACCAGCACCACACGCCGATCATCGCCGCGATCGTCAAGTGCCGCGCGAATCGCCAGCATGCCGCACAATTCGCCGTGCGCGCCGGCCTTTGGGCTCATCGACACCGCCGGCATCCCGGTCAGCAGTTTAAGCCAGGTCGCCAGCCGATCAATCAGTTGCAGCGCCCCTTGCACCGATGATTGCGGCTGCAACGGGTGAATATCGGCGAATCCCGGCAGACGCGCCATCTTCTCGTTCAACCGCGGATTGTGCTTCATCGTGCACGATCCCAGCGGGAAAATGCCCAGATCAATGGCGTAGTTCTGACGCGACAGCCGGGTGTAATGCCGCACTGTTTCCGGTTCCGACAGACCCGCCAGGCCGATCGGTGCCAATCGTGCCAGCCCGCCCAACCGATCCGCAACCACCGGCACATCGGGCAGATCGACACCGCAGCGGTCGATACTGCCCCGTTCAAACAACAGCGGTTCTTCCAGCATCAACGCCTTGTTGCCCGTCCAGGTCTCACCCGGCATGGCTTCCACACCTGGCAGGCGCGTTATCCGTCCCTGATTGTTCATCACCATGCCGCCACCTCATCAAACGCATCTTCCAGCGCATCGAAATCCGCATCGCTGGCCGTTTCGGTCACAGCAACGATCATGCCGTTTTCCAGCGATTGGACACCCGGATACAGCCGCCCCAGCGATACACCGGCGAGCACACCATGCTCGGTCAATTTGCGCAGCACTGGCCGTGCCTCTGATTTCAGCTTTAACGTGAATTCATTGAAAAACGTCTCCGTCACCACCTCGATACCCGGAATCCGCGCCAGCCGTTCCGCCAACTGCACCGCCCTTGCATGGTTATAGGCCGCCAGCTTGCGCAGGCCAGCCTCCCCCAGCAAAGTCATGTGCACACTGAATGCCAGCGCACAAAGTCCTGAATTTGTGCAGATATTGCTCGTGGCCTTCTCACGTCGGATATGCTGTTCGCGGGTGCTCAACGTCAGCACAAAACCACGCTTGCCCTCGGCATCAACGGTTTCACCGCACAATCGCCCCGGCATCTGCCGCACATGCTTTTCGCGGCAGGCAAACAGCCCCAGATATGGCCCGCCAAAGTTCAGGCCATTGCCGATCGACTGGCCTTCACCGACCACGATGTCCGCCCCCATTTCCCCCGGCGACGTGATCGCGCCCAGCGACACGACTTCGGTGACAACGACGATCATTAGCGCGCCGGCCTTGTGACAGGCCTCCGCCAACGGCGACAGATCGGCAACATGGCCGAAAATATTGGGGTTCTGCACCACGACACAGGATGTTTCGGCATCCACAGCAGCGATCAAATCAGCCAGGTCATCGCCCGGTGCGCCTTTGGTCAGCAACGGGCGATGCGTTACCACTTGATCATCAGTAAAGCGCGTAAGAGTTTGTAAAACCGACACATAGTGCGGATGAACGCCGGCCGAAACCAGCGCCTTTGCCCGGCGCGTCACCCGCCGCGCCATGAACACCGCCTCGGTCATCGCCGTCGATCCATCATACATGCTGGCGTTGGCGACATCCATGCCAAGCAACCTTGCCACCTGCGACTGGAACTCGAACAGCACCTGCAGCGTCCCTTGCGCAATTTCAGGCTGATACGGGGTATAAGCGGTCAAAAACTCGCCGCGCTGGATGATGTGATCGACGGTTGCCGGCACATGATGCTTATAGGCACCGGCGCCGATGAAAAATGGCACCGTGCCGGCGGTCAAATTCTTGCCCGCCATCGCCGCCAATTCGCGTTCCACCAGCATTTCCGGGCTGTGGTTCGGCAGACCCTTGATCGGCGTCATCAGCCGCGCACTTTCCGGCACATCGACAAACAGCGCGTCAATATCGGCGACTCCGATGCTGGCCAGCATCGCCTCACGATCGGGTTGGGTTAACGGCAGATAGCGCATGATTACTCCGGCAGATGGGCAGAAAAACGAATACGAACATAGTCGGCGATCCAATTGCCGGCATCATCAGCCAGCACCGGCCGCAATAGCGAACGCACATCCTCGATCACCTGGGCGCGCTTTTCGGGCGGCACCCCGGCGCTGTCGATGAAGCCGCCGCGAAAGGTGTTGAGCCAGGCCGTCATGCCGCTGGGCAAGGGTGTGGGACGCGGGATGATGGCGCAAGAATCGACGATAAAGCCGCCCGCCTCCAGAACCGCCCGAAATGCCTCGGCGGTCGGATAATAACTCGTTTCATCGGGTTCGACGCGATAGGCACGTGCCTTCAGCACCGAACGAATGGCAACCCGAATCGCGGCAATATTGCCATGGCCGCCGAATTCCCCCACGTAACGCCCGCCGGGTTTCAAGGCCCGTTTCACCCTCGCTGTCACCAGTGCTGGCATGCCGACCCAATGCAGTGCGGCATTGGTGAACACCGCATCGAATTCGCCATCAAATCCCAGCGCCCGTGCATCACCAACCCGGGCATCCAGGCCCTTTTCCACTGCTGCCGCGACCATCGCCGGATCGGCATCAACACCGACGACTTGGGCGCCCGCCGCCGCCAGCCTTGCCGTCAGCACGCCATCGCCGCAGCCCAGATCGAGAACACGCTCACCCGGTCGCACGCCCAGCAAATCCAGCACGGGCGCGCCCAATACCGGCACGAACGCTGCATGCGCCGCATACAGGTTCGGGTCCCAGGCGTGAGTGCTGCCGCTGGTCAAAGCGTCGCCACCCAGGCCTTGTAGGCCGCTGTGTCCATCATGCCATCCAGTTCGGTGACGTCGGCAAGCGTCAGCTTGAAAAACCAGCCGTCACCTTCGGGTGCAGTGTTGACCAGCGCCGGGTCATCCGCCAGCGCGCCATTCGCCGCAATCACTGTCCCCGAAACGGGGGAATAAACGTCGGATGCCGCCTTTACCGATTCGACAACCGCGGCTTCCTTGCCCTTGGCAACAATCTTGCCGACATCGGGCACTTCGACAAACACGACATCGCCCAATTGTTCCTGGGCATAGTCGGTGATGCCGACAGTGGCGGTATCGCCATCCACATCAAGCCATTCGTGTTCGGTGGTAAAATAACGGGTCATGCTGGGGCTCCCTCGCTGCGCACATAATTTTTGGCTTTGAATGGCATCGGCACGACTGTGGCCGGCAAGAATTTCTCGCGCACCAATATTTCAACCGCAGTGCCATCGGCGGCATGGCTGGCGTTCAGATAGGCCATGGCGATCGGCGCGCCGACACTGGGGGCGAAACCACCCGAGGTGACGGTGCCGATCGGCTGGCCATCGGCAAACACCGTCGCCCCTTCACGCGCCGGCAATTTGCCTGCCACCGCCAGCCCGACACGCCTGCGCGCCGCGCCATTATGCAGCTGGTCCAGAATCGCCGTTGCACCCGGAAAGCCACCCTCAAGCTTGCGTCGTTTTGATATCGCAAACGCCAGACCGGCTTCGATGGGATTGATCCCGGAATCCAGATCATGGCCATACAGCGGCAACCCCGCCTCCAGCCGCAGCGAATCACGCGCGCCAAGGCCAATCGGCTTTACTTCGGGCTGGGCCAGCAAGGCCTCGGCCAACGATTCAACCGCGCCATTGGCCACCGAAATTTCAAAACCATCCTCACCGGTGTAGCCCGACCGGCTGATCCACAAGTGATGCCCGGCCCAGACGAATCCGGCACTGCGCATGAAGCGCAGTTCGCCAACCCCGGGCACCAGCCGTTCCAGCGCCACCACTGCCTGCGGCCCTTGCAACGCCAGCAAAGCCCAATCCTGGCGATGATCGACCACCAGCCCGGCGCTGAGCAGATGCGCGATATCGGCGTCCTTCACCGCGCCATTGACGACCAGATACAGGTCTGTCGGCCGCCGCGTCACCATCAGGTCATCCAGGATTCCGCCGGTATCATTGAGCAGCAACGAATAGCGCAACACCCCGACACCCAGTCCGCAAATATCGCCCGGCAACAGCGATTCCAGCCGCTTGTCGGCACCCGATGCCAGCAACAGCTGGCCCATATGGCTGACATCGAACAGGCCGGCATGTTCCCGGGTCCACAGATGTTCGGCAATGATGCCCCCAAAGGCACCGCTGTACTGGATCGGCATGGCATAGCCGGCAAAGCTGACCATGCGGCCACCCAAACGGCGATGCAGAGCATCCAGCGACAATGTCAGATCGGTTGAATCGACCAAATCGGCCCCCAGGCAACAGCAAGCGACAGTGCGAGCGACAATCCGCCCGCACCTGCCCCCACCTGTCACCGGACCTGAGAGTTTTCGTGAGGACAGAACCCCACTTACACCTTCGGTGGGGTCGCAGCCCCAAAGGGCCCACCCGCTTTCCAGACTATCGCAAATACGCCAGCGCGGTCCTTTTGCCTGAGAGATTCCGGGGGCGGCTTGCTCCTTCGGCGGTTGGGCGGCGAACCCCCAACACTCTCCCGCGCTGACGCCAAGGTTGCCCTTGGCGACGCGCCATCCCTGCGGGATCACCCGTCCAGAGTCAATCGCACCAACGGCACGGCATCATTTGGTGACGTTATAGCCCAGGCCAGCCTCATTCAGCTGGAAACCCAGCAACAATTCAAAGCTCGCCGCGCGGATCGCCGCGCGCACTGCCGGATCAGACATCGGATCGACCGCCGCATCGGCATCCCCGGACTTGCGTTTCCGGTTGATGCGCTGTTGCGTTTCAGGGGTCAGCGAGGCAGCAACCCTTGATACGCTCGATTGCGCCCCGCCATGGCCGATCGCCCGCGCCTGCCCATCGGCGAACGTCACGGTGACCGCCGAAATCTGTTTCGACATGATCAGATTGCCGCCCTGCACCATGGTCGCAAACACCGGCAGGCTGATCGTCCGCGCGCCAGACGTGTCATTACGCCGCGCCACCACGTCATAGCGCGCCGTTGTCGTCAACACCGCCGCTCCTTCGGCACAGGTATCGCGAACATTGGTGATCGTCGCGACCAGATCGATATTGGCGGCATCAGGCGCCGTCCCTGGCCGAAACACTGTCACATCGCCGGTATAGGTCGGCACGGCAACGGCCGGGCACGCCGACCGCTGGACCACCAACGGATTGCGCTGGCAGCCAGCCAATGCGGTCGCAGCCAGCAGGATCAACGCAGCATTACGCACAACAGACACGTGGGACCCTTTCAACGGCAGCGTCCCCCTTTAGGCACGCGCCGGGCCATCGGCAACCACTTCCCCCACCCGCCACAATCGCCTATCACCGCTTGATGACCGCCAACGCCCCCATTTCTGCTCCAAAACCCGATCTTGCCGTGCTGGTCGCCGCGCCACGCGGTTTCTGCGCCGGCGTGGATCGCGCCATTCATATCGTCGAACTGGCATTGGAACGTTGGGGGGCGCCGGTCTATGTCCGCCATGAAATCGTCCACAATCGTTTCGTCGTCGACAATTTGAAGGCCAAGGGCGCAATTTTCGTCGAAGAACTTGATGAAGTGCCCGATGGCGTCCCGGTCGTGTTTTCCGCCCATGGCGTGCCAAAGGCGGTGCCAGCCGCCGCCGAAATGCGCGGACTGAACTATCTGGATGCCACCTGCCCGCTGGTGTCAAAGGTCCATCGCCAGGCCGAACGACTGGTCGAGGCCGGCCGCCACATCTTGTTCATCGGCCACCAGGGCCATCCCGAAGTCATCGGCACATTCGGCCAGGTGCCAGAAGGCGCGATGACCTTGATTGAAACGCTGGACGATGCGCAGACCGTTACCGTCACCGACCCCGGAAACCTGGGTTTCCTGACACAGACGACGCTTTCTGTCGATGATACCGCCGATATGGTCGCCGAATTGCACCGGCGTTTCCCCAGTATTCAGGGCCCAAAGGGCGATGACATCTGCTATGCAACCTCAAATCGCCAGGCGGCAGTCAAGGCGATGGCACCGCGCAGCGATCTGGTGCTGGTCATCGGCGCAACGAATTCGTCAAATTCCCAGCGCCTGCGCGAAGTTGCCGAACGCGAAGGCGCCGCTGCCCATCTGATTCAGCGCGCCGCCGATATCGACTGGCGCTGGTTCGATGGCGTTGCAACAGTCGGGCTGACCGCCGGCGCCTCGGCTCCCGAAGTGCTGGTGCAGGAGGTGCTGACCCATTTGGGTGCCCGGTTCACCGTAACCACCGAAAATATCACCACCGCAGTCGAACAGGTGGTGTTCAAGCTGCCGCGTTCGCTGGTCGCTGCCGACGCCGCCGAATAGTCGGCTACACATGGCGGTGTATACCCCGGTTTCGGCGACGGAACTTGCCGAATTCCTGAGCAAATATGATGTTGGCCATGCCACAAGCTGCAAGGGTATCGCGGAAGGGGTGCAGAACAGCAATTACCTGATCGACACCAACCGCGCCCGTTTCATCCTGACGCTGTATGAACGCACCGTCGTTGCCGCCGATCTGCCCTGGTATCTGGCGCTGATGACGCACATGGCCGATCGGCATCTGCCGGTTCCCAGGCCCGTCATCGATCGCGACGGCGTTGCGCTGCAAACCCTGAATGGCCGCCCGGCCTGCCTGATCGAATTTGCATCCGGCGTGTCGGTGACAGAACCCAGCCCGGCCCAATGCCATGCCGTTGGTGCAGCGCTGGGCCGTTTGCACCGTGAAGCAGTGGATTTCAAACCCGTGCTGGCCAATGCCCTGGGCCAGGCATCCTGGCGGCCACTGGCGGACAGTTGCGGTGCCGGGCTTGCCAATATAAACAAGGAGCTGCCGCAGTTGATCGCCGATGCGCTGGCCGCCGCCGATGATTGGCCGCGCGGTCTGCCCATTTGCGCAGTCCACACCGATCTGTTTCCCGACAATGTGCTGATGCAGGACGACAGCGTCACCGCGTTGATCGATTTCTATTTCGCCTGCACCGATGCCCGCGCCTATGATTATGCTGTCACCCATGCCGCCTGGTGTTTTTCGGCGGTGGGCGGCAACCATTATCCGGCCCGCGCTGCCGCGCTTGCGGCTGGCTATGCCGAAACCAACACGCTTGACGCTGTGGAAATCGCCGCCCTGCCGCGGTTGGGACAGGGCGCCGCACTGCGTTTCACCCTCACCCGCTGCTATGATTGGCTGAACACGCCGCCCGGTGCGCTGGTCCGGCGCCATGATCCGATGGCCTTTGCGCGGCGGATGCTGTGGTATGGGCGCGCCACCCCCGATGCGATGCTGGGCAAATGACCGACCCGCTGCCCAGGGTCATCATCGCCACCGATGGCGCCTGCAAGGGCAACCCCGGCATCGGCGGCTGGGGCGCCATCCTGCGCGCCGCCAATGGCACCGAAAAAACCCTGATGGGAGCCGAGGCCCATACCACCAACAACCGCATGGAATTGCAGGGCGCCATTGAAGCGTTGAACGCTCTCAGCCGGCCGGCTGCTGTCATCCTGTCCACCGACAGCGTTTATGTCCGTGATGGCATCACCAAATGGATTCACGGCTGGAAACGCAACGGCTGGCGCACTGCCGCCAAACAGCCGGTCAAAAATGCAGAACTGTGGCAGGCGCTGCTCGCTGCGTCTGCCCGCCACCAGATCGAATGGCGCTGGGTAAAGGGCCATGCCGGCGACCCCGACAATGAACGTGCCGATATGCTGGCCAACGAGGCAATCACGAATCTGCGTGGCCAATCCGGCGGTTGACGCAAACGGCCGTTGCTGTTTGTCTGGCGGCAGACAGCTTTCGGAGACCATTTGACGATGCCGGGCTGTCGAATCGCCGCCTTGATCTTGCTGGCCGTGTCTTTGCCCGCCGCAGCGGCGCAATGGCGGGTCGCAACCACCGAAAATTTCCGGATTTACAGCACAGGCAGTGAAAAACGGCTGACCGAAACCGCGCGGTTGCTCGAGGATTATCGCGATCTGCTGCAAGGCATCACCAATGCGACAAAGCCGGTTGAAGCGGCGCCAAGGCTTGACATCATGCTGGTCGGTGACATGGCCGAAGCCGTGCCTTTTGGCAAAATTGCCGATAATATCGCCGGGCTTTATGCGGCGACGGCGGACCGGATCATCGCCTATGCCGACACCAACACCGATTTGGGCCAGGTGGTATTGCTGCACGAATATGCCCATCATTTCATGCTCGGATCGACCGCCGCCGCATACCCCGCCTGGTATATCGAAGGCTTTGCCGAATATTTTTCAACGGCACAGTTTCGCCCCGACAGCATCCAGGTTGGTAACGCCGACCGCAACCGATCCTACGCCCTGGTCGCTGCAACCTGGCTGCCGCTTGAGACAATTCTGGCCAAACGATCGCCAACCAATGCCGAAGATGCGGCGCTATATTATGCCCAAAGCTGGCTGATGACGCATTACCTGTTCCGCGCACCCGGTATGGCGGAAAAGCTTGGCGCCTATCTGACCGCGGTCAACAGGGGCGACGATTCGATCAGCGCCTTCAAGGCGCATGTCGCCGCCGATCTACCCGATTTTCAACGCAAATTGCACGCCTATCTGACCGGTAGTAAAATCACCCTCAGCCGTTTTCAGCGCTCTCCGCCCGAAAAACTGGCGGTGGCGGTCACCACCCTGCCCGCATCGGCCGATCCCATGCTGCGCTATCTGATCGCGCTGGAACAAGGCGTTGCCAAGGCCGATGCGCCAAAGGCTTTGGCCAAGATCAACGTTGCGGCGGCGCAATTTCCCGGCGACGATCTGGCGCTGCGCACCCTGGCATTGGCCGAATTGCGGCTGGGCGACGCCGCCACCGGCAAGGCGCGTATCGACAGCCTGCTGATCGCCCATCCCGATGATGCAACCCTGCTGCGCTGGCGGGCCGAGGCAGAAAGGCCGCTGGCCAGCGGCGCCACACCGCAAAGCAAGACGATCGCGCGCCAGCTGCTGGTCAAATCCTTCAAGGCCGATTCCAGCGACTGGCGCACCATGTTTGATTATGTCCAGCTCGCCCAACCGTGGCGGGGGCCGCTCAATCCGCAAACCCTTGAAGTCGCCATGCGGGCCTATGAACTCGCGCCGCAAGTTGCCGAATTGGCGATTACCACGGCCGCAGCACTGGCGCAGGCCGGCCGCAAGGACGAGGCGGCAATTGTATTGGGGCCAATTGCACATAATCCGCATGGCGGCGGCGCGGCCGAATATGCCAGCAAGATGATCGAACGCCTGCGCAGCGGTGGCAGCATTGCGCCACCTGCGCCGCCGCCAGCAAATCCAGTGCCTGAAACGAAATAATACCAAATCGCATTTATCGGAACCGACGGCGTACAAAGCGCCGCCGGCGGCTGGGGTATAAACCCCAGCCGCCAGAGGCAATTCTTTGCCCCTTCAGTCATCCTCAGCGCATTTTGGGATAATGCCTATGCCGGCGGCGGCACCGCATCGCCATAGCGCCAGACGCGGCGAAACTGCATCGGCAGCCCTTCGACCATCACCTGGGCATCAAACCCGGCTTCCCCCGCCTGTTGCGCCGTGTCGATGGCGATTGCCGTGGCCGCTTCGGCGCTGTCATAATAGCCATAGTGATTGCCGCTGAAATTGATTCGCCATTTGCCGGCGTCGCGAATGACAGCATAGTGCGCCGGTTGCGGCGTCGTGGTTTTATCATGCGCTGTCATGGTCAGATCCGATCCCAAGCCTCTACCCAACAAATTGGTTACCGGCCCATAATCGTCAACCCCATGCTCTGGACAGGCGCGGCGCGGCGTTCGATACTGACCTCGCAAACACCGGGGAATTTACCATGACCGCCGCCATCGATCGCCGCACCTTGCTGGCCTCTGCCGCAGCCGCATCACTTTTGCCGGCGCCGGCCTTTGCCGCTGGCAAGGCCGATATGGCCGCGATCCGCGCTGCGGCTGTCTCTGGCCATGACGCCAGCGTTGCCCGCCTGCAGGATTGGATTCGCCACCCCGGTATCGCCGCCGAAAAATGGCGGATGGACGAAAGCTGTGAATTTACCATGGGGCTGTTGAAAGACGCCGGATTTCAAACCGCCGAAAAAATTCCTACCGACGGCGCGCCGGGCATTTTCGCCACCCTGGATGCTGGTGCAAAGCGCAGCGTTGGGGTTTATTTCATGTATGATGTCAAACAGGTAAACCCGGCCGAATGGGCGCACCCGCCGTTCGATGCGACCATCATCGACAAACCGGGCTTTGGCAAATGCATCACCGGCCGCGGTGCCGTGAACCAAAAGGGCCCAGAGGCGACCTTCCTCGCCGCGCTGCACGCATTTCGGGCGGCGGGCAAGAAACTGCCGGTGAATCTGGTGCTGGTGGCCGAGGGTGAGGAGGAAATTGCCAGCCCGCATTTTCACCAGATCGCCCAGGCGCCACAGGTGATTGCGGCGCTGAAAAAATGCGATGGCATTTTCATCCCCAGCGCCAGCCAGAGCGAAAATGGCGCCGTCGAGATCGAACTGGGTGCCAAGGGGCCAATGGAGTTCCAGCTGATTTCCAGCGGCGAACGTTCCGGCCGCGGGCCAAAGGGTGATATTCATTCATCACTGCATGCCATGGTCGACAGCCCGGTGTGGCGGCTGGTGCAAGCGTTGAACACCCTGGTTGGTCCCGATGGCCATACGCCGGCAATCGATGGCTGGTTTGAAAACGTCCGCCCGCTGACGGCGCGCGAAAAGGCGCTGATCATCGAAGCCAGCGGCAAACAGAGCGAAGCCGAAATGAAAAAGGCCTTTGGTGTCAAGGCCTGGATCAACGATGAACCCTGGCCCGTGGCGCTGCAGCGCCTGGCATCGCAACCAACCGTCAACATCCAGGGGCTGGTGGCCGGCTATATGGGGCCGGGCGGCAAGACTGTGCTGCCAGGGCGGGCCGAGGCCAAGCTGGAATGCCGGCTGGTGCCCAACCAGACCTTCAAGGAAGCCGAGGCCAAGCTGCGCGCCCATCTGAAAAAGCGCGGCTTTGATGATATCGAAGTCAATGTCAGCGGCGGCTATGATCCGACCGAAACCGCCGAGGACAGCCGCATCATCCGCGCTGAAAAGGCGGTGTATGCGCGCGCCGGTGCGGATGTGGCGATATCACCGCGCAGCGCCGGTTCCTGGCCGGGGTCGGTGTTCACCCAGCCGCCGGTAAACCTGCCCGCCGGCCAATTCGGGTTGGGCTATGGCACCGGCGCCCATGCCCCGAACGAATTTTTCGTCATCGAATCGACCAATCCCAAGGTGGCCGGCATGATCGACAGCGCCATGGGCTATGTCGATTTCCTGTATGAAATGGCCAAAATCGACTGATGAATCAGGCCGAACGCAGTGGGAACGCCTGAAACGCCAGCGATCAAGCGAATTCCAAAATCACCGCATCGACAGCCAGCGAATCCCCCGCCTTTGCGTTCACTTTCCCGATCGTGCCGGTTTTTTCGGCGCGCAGGATGTTTTCCATCTTCATCGCCTCGACGGTTGCCAGTTGCTGCCCCGCCTCGACCTTGTCGCCTTCCTTAACGGCGATTGACACCACCAGGCCAGGCATCGGGCAGAGCAGGAATTTGCTCATGTCCGGGGCCACCTTGGCGATCATGAATCCGGCCAGCGCAGCGGCGCGCGGGGTCAGCACGCGCACCCGATGCGATGCGCCTCGGGTGCCGATTTTCAGGCCGCTGCCGGCCTTTTCGATCGACAAAGTCCGCATCTTGCCGGCAATTTCGGCGGTGAACAACGGCTCGCCGACCCGCCATTCGGTGACCAGGCTGATCTCCTCGCCATCGATTTCAACGTAGAAACTCGCGCCATCGCTGACCGTCACCGGAATTTGCTCGCCGGCCAATTCCACAACCCAGGCTTCCCCATATTCGGCGCCATTGCCGGACAGTTGGCCATCAATCCGTTGCGCACGCTCAGCCTCGATCGCCTGCACGACGGCGGCGGCGGCCGCGATGGCAATTCGGGTGTCGGCATCCATCGGCGCGCCATGGAAACCATCCGGATATTCCTCGGCAATGAAACCAGTTGTCACGTTGCTGCCGGCCTGAAACCGGTCATGCGCCATGATGGCGCTCAGGAAATCGATATTATGGCTGATGCCGCGAATGAAATAACGGTCCAGCGCATCGGCCTGCGCCGCAATCGCCTGCGCCCGCGTCGGCGCATGAGTGATCAGCTTGGCGATCATCGGATCATAAAACATCGAAATCTCGGCACCTTCGACAACGCCGGTATCGATCCGCACCAGCGCCGCCCCTTCGCGCCCGGCCTCGGGTGGCTTGCAGGCGCTCAACCGGCCGATCGATGGCAGAAATCCGCGATAGGGATCTTCGGCATAGACTCGCGTTTCGATCGCCCAGCCGTCCAGCTTCACATCATCCTGGCCAAAGGGCAGCGCCTCGCCCGCCGCCACCCGGATCATCAGTTCTACCAGGTCCAGCCCGGTGATGAATTCGGTGACCGGGTGCTCCACCTGCAACCGTGTGTTCATTTCGAGGAAATAAAAACTGCGATCGGCGCCAGCAATGAATTCCACCGTGCCAGCGCTGGTATAGCCAACGTTTTTGGCCAGCGCGACTGCCTGTTCGCCCATCGCCTTGCGCATTTCGGGCGTCACGAACGGCGAAGGCGCTTCCTCCACAACCTTTTGGTGGCGGCGCTGGATCGAACAATCGCGTTCGTTCAGGTAAATCACATTGCCATGGGCGTCGCCGATCAGTTGAATTTCGATATGGCGCGGCTGCTCGACAAATTTTTCGATAAACACCCGATCATCGCCGAAACTCGCCAGCGCTTCACGCTTGACGCTTTCGAACCCTTCCCGCACATCGGCCTCATTCCACGCCAGCCGCATACCCTTGCCGCCGCCGCCGGCCGACGCCTTCATCATCACCGGATAGGCAATCCCGGCGGCGATTTCCACCGCATGTTCGGTGCCGTCGATCTCGCCGACAAAGCCCGGCACCACCGACACGCCGGCCGCCTTGGCACGGCGTTTCGATTCGATCTTGTCCCCCATCGCGGCGATTGCCGGCGCCGGTGGCCCGATAAAGGCAATGCCCGCAGCGGTCAGCGCTTCAACAAACGAGGCGCGTTCCGAAAGGAAACCATAGCCTGGATGCACCGCCTCCGCACCTGTCGCGATGCATGCGGCGATGATCTTGTCAGCCACCAGATAGGATTCGGCCGCAGGCGATGCACCGATATGCACCGCCTCATCGGCCTGCTGAACATGCAGGGCATTGGCATCGGCATCGGAATAAACCGCGACAGTCTTTATGCCCATCGCCCGCGCCGTGCGGATAACCCGGCAGGCGATTTCACCGCGATTGGCAATCAGGATTTTCTTGAACATCTGGGCTCCCCGCAACGCTGGCTGTTCAAGCGGCGAAGCGCGCCCGCGTCAAGCCAATGCGGCCTGCTGGCCCCCAAAATGCAAGCGGGGCCGCGCCGGAAACCCCCGGCACAGCCCCAATTTCAGCCCGCAATGGTCAGCGCATCATCGCAGATGTCTGGCCGGCGCGCGCGATTGCCGCGTTCATGCCAGGCTCTACCGCGGCACGCGCTTCGCTGCGGCAGGCGGCAATTTGGTCGGCTTCCTGGAAATCACCGGTGACAGGTGCACCGCACAGGCGGCGAATGGCACCATCGACGCGGCTGTTGAGCAGTTGGCGGCCGGCGGCGCTGGTCAGATCAATTCCGGAATAGGAAATTTTCATCTGTTCGGCATTCCAATTTGGCGCGGCCATTGCTGGCGTAGCAACGGCAAAGCCCGAAATCAGCGCGGCAACTGCGACAATTGGGCGGAAATACTGTCCTGTCATCGTCAAACTCCCCAGTCTTCAAAAGCGATACAGCGTCCTTTCATCCGGTTGCTGCAAAACCCGGCCAACGGCCACCAAGGCCATACTGTGGAGATTGACCTCAAGCCACAGCCATTGCAAGCATTTTGTCACAAAAGAGTCATCAAATCGTCGCATTACCGAAACAAAACCGTCACGCATCAGCAACACGGGCGCGGCAGCCGGTAAATATCGTTATTTCAGAATGGCTTGGCAATCATCAGCCAGGTTGCGGCAACCAGCGGCACCGTCGCCACCAGGCCCCAGATGATCCAGCGCCGGCCATCGCGCCGATACGCGTCTGTCACAATACCGCCATCGGCAAAGCCCCGCGCCGCCCTTGCGCCGCGAATCTGGATTGGCACCAGCACCGCCAGCCAGATCAGCCCGGCAACCAGAAACAGCCCCTGGCTCCACACCAGCCAGCCCTCACCCAGCACATCGATCCGCGCCACCCAGGCCGCGCCATAACCACCACCGATGGTCAGCACCACACCCCAGAATGTCAGCGACCAATCGGTGATCGTCACCAGCCGCTGGGCAAAACCGATGATCCGCGCATCCCCGGTGCGGTCGGCAAAAAACTTCCAGATCGCCGTCGCGGTGATATTGCCCATCAACATGATGATGCCGGTGATGTGCAGGAATTTCAGCGCGTCATAAAGCATGGCGCCTTCACTGCCCCGCCGATTCCAACCATCCACTGAACAATTGCTTTTCATCAGGGGCATAGGCGATGTCATCGATCACCAGCCGGCCATCCCGCCCCTGCACCAGCAACAGCCGGTCGTGCCACACCGCCTTTGGATCGCCCGTTGGTGCATAGGTCAGGGTCGTGCTGGTCGGGATCACCGCATCGGCCTTGCAGGCCTGCACCGCATCGGGGAACGCCGTCAGGCGCAAGCCATCGCCCAGCGGCGGTTTTTCGCCAGGATGCGCCGCCCGGAATGCCGCATCGATGGCGCGCAACTTCGCCACCCGCATCTGCAAGTTCGGGCTCATCAGCGCGAGCGCTGCTGCCTCGTCCTTGGCCACCACGGCGGCACAATAATCCCGGCCGATTTTTTGCGCCGCGGGCAGCGCGTTGATACCGCCGCAGCCGGCCAGCAACAGGAAAATCGCGCTATAGCGGAATATTATCATGCTTTTTCCACGGATTCTCGAGGCGCTTGGTCCGCAGTTTCTGCAGGCCGCGGGCGATGCGTTTGCGTGTTGAATGCGGCATGATCACTTCATCGACAAAGCCTTTTGATGCCGCAACAAACGGGTTGGCAAAGCGCGCCTCATATTCCGCCGTCCGCTCGGCAATTTCCTCTGCCGACTTGCCGCGGAAAATAATCTCCACCGCGCCCTTGGCGCCCATCACGGCGATTTCGGCGGTTGGCCAGGCATAGTTCAGATCACCGCGCAGATGCTTTGATGACATCACGTCATAGGCGCCGCCATAGGCCTTGCGCGTGATGACGGTGATTTTCGGCACCGTCGCTTCGGCATAGGCAAACAGCAATTTGGCGCCATGCTTGATGATGCCGTTATGCTCCTGCGCCACGCCGGGCAAAAAACCGGGTACATCGACAAAGGTGATAATCGGAATGCTGAACGCGTCACAAAACCGCACGAACCGCGCGGCTTTCTTTGACGAATTGATATCGAGGCAGCCGGCGAGAACCATCGGTTGATTGGCGACGATGCCAACCGTGTGGCCTTCAATGCGCGCGAAACCGATCAGGATATTGCCGGCATGGCCAGGTTGCAGTTCAAAAAATTCGCCCTCGTCGGCGATTTTTTTGATCAGTTCGTGCATGTCATAAGGCCGGTTGGCGCTGGGCGGCACCAACGTATCCAGGCTCATTTCGATGCGATCACCGGCATCGGATGACGGGCGAAACGGCACGCCATCACGATTGTTCAGCGGCAGGAAATCGAAAAATGTCCGGGTGCGAAGCAGGGCATCGACATCATCCTCCATCGCCACATCGGCAACGCCGGATTTGGTGGTGTGGGTGATGGCGCCGCCCAGATCCTCCTGCGTCACCACTTCGTTGGTCACGGTCTTGACCACGTCCGGGCCGGTCACGAACATGTAACTGCTGTCTTTGACCATGAAAATGAAATCGGTCATCGCCGGCGAATAGACGGCGCCGCCGGCGCACGGCCCCATGATGAGGCTGATCTGCGGCACGACGCCCGATGCCAGCACGTTGCGCTGGAACACCTCGGCATAGCCGCCCAGCGACGCAACACCCTCCTGGATTCGTGCGCCGCCGCTGTCATTCAGCCCGATCACCGGCGCGCCGACCTTCATCGCCATGTCCATGATCTTGCAGATTTTCTGGGCATGGCGTTCAGACAAGGACCCGCCAAAAACCGTGAAATCCTGGCTGAAGACAAACACCAGCCGGCCATTGATAGTGCCCGAACCCGTCACCACGCCGTCGCCGGGAATCACCAGATCCGCCATGCCGAAATCGACGCAATTATGCTCGACATACATATCGAGTTCTTCAAAGCTTTCAGGATCGAGCAGGATATCGAGCCGTTCATGCGCCGTCAGCCGCCCTTTGGCGTGCTGTGCCGCCACGCGCTTTGGCCCACCGCCGGCCCGCGCCGCATCCCGCCGCCGTTCCAATTCTGCAAGCGTCTTCAGCATGAAAATCCCCGGTTTGTCGGGGCATAACTAGCAGCGGTGGCGCGAAGGTAAAGCCCATCAACACCGCCCCCCATTGAGGGGGGTTCGGACCCAGCCGCTTGGCTGAGCCGGGAGCGGGGCTTTCTTGCGCCGACAGCGGAGGCCCCTGTGCCCAGCGGGCGGAGGTGTTTGGCTACAGCAACGCCAGAAACTCCGCCGCAACTGCCAAATCCCGTTGCCGCTCATCATGGCCCGCCTCGGCCAGCGGGTCTGCGCCCCATTGTTCGGCCTGCCACAGTTCATCCAGATGGCTTGCCGCCCAGGCTTCGCCCGCATCCAGCCGTCCCGCCAGCACCGCAAGGCCTATTACCGCCGACCCGCAAATCGTCACAATCGGGTTCAACGCCGCCAGCTGAAACGCATCGAACCCGCGATAGGCCGCCCGAATCCGCGCCAAAGTTGCAGCCGGCTGCGGCTGGTGCATGATCCCGGTGATAGAAACAAAATCAACATCATAGCGCTGCCGCGCCCAGGCCAGCAGCGGATCCCATGCCGCCGTCTGCCGCGCCACCAGCGCCGACGGTCGCTCAGCCCGATAGGCGAGCAATTCGCTCTCCGCAAAGCCGGCCAGGCCATCGGCAAAGCGCTCGCGCTCATCGGCAATCCGTTCGATCGCGGCATTGGCCAGCCCGGTCAACGGCATCGATCGCGGCACGATCGCATCACCTTGCGCATTCCATTCGCCGGCAATCGCCCGGGCCAGCGCCAGCGACGGCAATGCCAGGCCCAGCCGGCCGGGGGTGCGCAGCGGGCGGCCATCCAGCGCCACGCCAAACGGGCCGTCACCCGTTACCGTTGCTGCGGTATAAAATCGCTTCACCTGGCGGTCAGCCCCAGATGCTTTGGCCGCACAAGCAGCGCCGCCGCCCCCAGCACCAGCAACAGGATCGGCACCGCTGTTGCGCCACCGCGCCCCAGAAACGCCCCGCCAAACAGGCAGGCAAGGCCAGCGAATTTCAGCGCCAGATACAGCGCAAAACGTTTCTTCGCCTCGGCAGGCGGCAAAATCACTGGCGTGGGTTCCTCGGTCATTGCTGCTCCAACGCCTCGATCAGTGCGGCAAAATCGCTCACGACGGTTTGCGCCCCTGCTTCGCGCAGTTCCGCTGGATCATGATAGCCCCAATCAACCCCAATCGCCCGCACCCCGGCATTCATGCCCATGCCTATGTCATAAACGGTATCACCGATAACCACCGCCTGATCGGCCGCCGCCCCCGCCTCTCGCAAGGCCGCACGCAGCATCGCCGGGTGCGGTTTTGACGGGTGGCGATCGGCGGTCTGCAACGTGACGAAATGCCCGGTCAGGCCGTGATGCGCCAGCGCCAGCGCCAGGCCGCGATCGGATTTGCCCGTTGCCACCCCCAGCAGCCAGCCGCGTTTTTCCAGTTCGGCCAGGCCATCGGCAACGCCCGGATACAGCGGTTCCGGATCAAGCCGGCGATCCGCCCGCAATCGCTGGAACGCTGTTTTATAATCCGCCGCCAGACTGTCGTGCAGCGCCGCCTCCCCGTCCGGCAGCAGCACCCGCATCGATTCGACCAGCGACAGCCCGACAATCCGCCGTGTCGCATGGTCCTCCGGCGGCGCCAGCCCGTGCCGTTCAAAACTATGCGCCATCGCCCGCAGGATATTGACCTGGCTGTCGATCAGCGTGCCATCGCAATCAAAAACCGCCAGCTTGGTCACGTCATTCTCCCTGCGATGCCTATCCCCTGCCCGCACGCGCAGGGCAAGCCGGAGTCGACTTGCCGTAAACGTCAACCTAAGGTCGGCAGATGTCCGATGTCTCTCTTGCCACAGCACCGCCGCGCGAACGTATCGCCGCCAGCCCGGCGGAGCCGCGCGAGCCGCAGGATCTGCGCGGTCTGCATTATCCGCATGGCCGCTGGGTGCCCGAAAGCGGTACGATGTTTGAAGTGGCGCCGGGCGTCAACTGGACCCGGATGCCGCTGCCATTTGGCCTGGATCACATCAATCTCTGGGTGCTCGACGCCGGAGACGGCTGGGCGATCGTCGACACCGGCGTCAACATGCCGCGCACCCGCGGCTATTGGGAGGCGCTGTTTGCCGGGCCGATGGCGGGCAAGCCGGTCAGCCGGGTGATCGTCACGCACTACCACCCCGATCATCTCGGGCTTGCCGGCTGGCTGTGCGAACGCTGGAAGGTGCCGCTCGAAATCGCCCGCACCGAATATCTGCTGGCGCGCACCCTGACGCTCGATGTGCGCGACGCGCCGCCGCCCGAAGCCATTGATTTTTCAGTGCGTGCCGGCTGGCCCGATGAAGCGGTGGACACGATGAGGGCGCGGCCATGGGGCAGTTTTGCCAAGATCATCAGCCCGTTGCCGGCCGGGTTCAAACGCATCCGCAACGGCGACGTTCTCGAAATCGGCGCGCGCAAATGGCGCATCGTCACGGGTCGCGGCCATGCGCCCGAACATTCCTGCCTGGTGTCGGATGACGGCCTGATGATTTCGGGGGATCAGGTGCTGCCGCGCATAACCTCCAACGTGTCGGTCTACCCGACCGAGCCGTTTGCCGATCCGCTGGGTGACTGGCTCGAATCCATTGAAACACTGCGCCAGATCGCGCCTCAGGTGCTGGTGCTGCCGGCCCATAACGAACCCTTTACCGGCCTTCATACCCGGCTCGATCAATTGCGTGACGATCATCACGACAAGCTGGCAAAGCTCACCGCGTTCTGCGCCGTGCCGCGCACCGCCGTCGACAGCTTTGCCACCCTGTTCCGCAAACCCGTCGGCGAAAGCGATTACGGCATCGCGACAGGGGAGGCCGTCGCCCACCTCCACTGGCTGGAAGAACGCGGCAAGATCCGCCGCGTCACCGACGCCAGCGGCGTCGATCGGTTCGTCGCAATTTAAACGTGTCAACGCTGGGCCGAGTTGACGCGACATTACGCATATTTTAGGCAGCTCCCCAGGGAGCACTCATGAAAACAGCAATCATTACAATTGCGTTGGCGATTTTTTGCGCGCCGGCACCGGCGATGGCCGCGCTGAACAACCAGTATGTCAGCTACACGTTCAGCGCCTATCCCGACAAAGCGGACCCGTATTTCCCGACATTTACCCTGTACGCCGGTGATTTCATCGCCGACCCGGACCCGGCAGCGTTCAGTGCAACCCGGTTCTATTCCGCGAACAATCTGGTCAACAGCAACAATGTCGCCTCGGTATCGATCGAATGGGGCGGGATGCCCTGCTGCGGGATGGCAACGCGCCCATCGTACCTCACGATTTACCAGCGCTTCGCCTATCCAGGCCAGAACCGCTTCGGCGGTTTCGTCCCGGTCGGTGTGCCGATCACCTTTGGTAACGGCCGCTTCATCTGGACCGTCGCTCTGGTTGATGGCGCAATGCCGTCCTTCACGCCGCAGATCACGGCACTGACACCTTTCAATGGCGCATGGGAAACCGCCATCGGCAGCACCCAGCAGATTGACCCAACGGTCATTCCGCCGTCCGCAGTTCCCGAACCGGGTGTCTGGGGCATGATGATCGCCGGCTTTGGCCTTGTCGGCGTGCGCATGCGGCGCAAAAATCGCATCGTTACATTGGTGGCATAACGCACAGCAGCAACGCGCTGCACTGCATTACAAAACGTGACGGCGGGGTTTTTCGGTCGTCGCTTCTTCATGCGCCAGCAACCAGCGCTTGCGCTCTAGCCCCCCGGCATAGCCGGTCAATGCGCCCGAAGCCCCGATTACCCGGTGACACGGCACGACGATGCCAATCGGATTGAGACCGTTGGCCAGCCCCACCGCGCGCGCCGCACCCGGCCGGCCGATCCGCGCCGCCAGCGCGCCATAGCCGCTCGTCGTCCCCGCCGGAATCGTCCGCAATGCTGCCCACACCTGCCGCTGAAACGCACTGCCCGCCGTCGCCACCGGCACCCTGTCCAGCGCCTGCAGATCACCGCCGAAATACGCATCGAGCGCCGCGGTGATCACCGCCGGCGCCGCGCCGTCGACCAGCGTGAACACCCCGTAATGCCGCGCCAGCAACCGCTGCATCCGTGTCGCATAGTCGCTGAAATCCAGCGCCCGCAGCACGCCATCGGCATCGCTGACCAGCAGCAGTTCGGCAAAGGGCGCGGTGTAATGGCTCAGGGTCAGTTGCATGGCATTGGCTCCCATCATGCGTTTGCGCCTTGCGGCAGGGGTTTCGCCGTGCACACCGGCAAAGACTTCGTTGAAGCGGCGAACGCTGCCAAAGCCGGCGCTCAGCGCAACTTCGGCCATCGGCATCGCCCCGGCGTCGATCAACACCACCGCCGTCGCCAGCCGTTTCGCCTGCGCCACCGCCACCGGCGACACACCCAGGTGACGGGCGAACAGCCGCCGCACCTGCCGCGCGCCGATGCCAATCCGATCCCCCAGAGCCTCGACTGGCACCGCATCATCAAGCCCGCCCGCATCGATAAGCGTCAGCGCCCGCAACACGCTCGCTGCACTCCCTGCCCAGGCCGGCGACCCCGGCGCGCTTTCCGGCCGGCAGCGTTTGCAGGCCCGAAATCCCGCCGCCGCCGCCGCCGCCGCATCCGCATGAAAGGTGCAATTGCGCTGCAAGGGCGTCCGCGCCGGACACACCGGCCGGCAGTAGATCCCCGTCGAAGTCACTCCGACGAAAAACACCCCGTCATAGGCGCGATCGCGCCGCAGCATCGCGGCATAGCAAATGTCGGGGTCGGGGATCGTCATGGCCACCGGTATAGCCCCGGTGCCGGCCAAAGTCTGGCGGATTTCGGACGTCTTCCTGCCCTTCTCGTCCTCGCCTTGCTGCAAGAAGGGGGTCGGCGGCGCTGGCTTCTTGCCGGCGACCTACTGGCCCGGCACAGAACCCACCCCGCCCGCCCCGCAGGCGGGAGGGCAGGCTTCAGACCAACCCCAGCATTTCCGCCACGCTGATGATCTTTTCCCGCGGTGCCCCCGGCCGGGCTCGCGCCACTTCGGCGGCATCGATCGCCTGCCAATGCCCAAAATCTGTTGTCCGCACGCCGCGCGCCGCCAGCAGTGCATCCAGCGTCGCCCCGGCATCGCCACCTTTGCCGGTGGGAATATCCTCGGCAATCGCTGCCACCACCGAAAATCCATCCGGCCGGTTGGTGCCAATCGTGCCCGATGGCCCGCGCCGCGCCCAGCCGCTGGCATACACCCCCGGAAAAATTCGCCCGGCGTCATCGCCGGCAAACCGCCCCAGGCCGCCATCATAGGGCACCCCGGCAATCGTTGCGGTACGATAGCCGATACAGGCGACAACCAGCCCGCAGGGAATGGCGTGCAATTCGCCGGTGCCGACAGCCTTGCCGTCTTCCAGGCGTGTCGTCTCGACAATCAGCCGTTCCGCCTTGCCATTGCCCTCAACCGCCACCGGACGCCGGAAAAATTCGAAATGAATGGTGATCGGCTTGTCGCTGCGCGGCGCCGCCGCAAAATTGCGCAGATGCGTCACCGTTTTGCGGTCACCCGGATCCAGCGCCGCATCGTCCGCCAGCGGCGGCAAATCACCCGGTTTCACCAGAGGCTGCGCGCGCTCAAGATGGCCCAGTTCGCCCATTTCCTTGGTGGTGAAACTTGCCTGATGCGGGCCGCGACGCCCAACAATATGGATATCGCGCACGCCGCTGGCATCCAATTGCCGATGCGCATGATCGGCAATGTCGCTGATCGCCAGTTCCGCCGGGGTTTTGGCCAATATCCGGGCGCAATCGATGGCGACGTTGCCATTGCCGATGATCGCCGCACCATGATGGCCCAGCGGCACATCCAGGTCGGCAAAATCCGGATGGCCATTATACCAGCCGACAAAGGCAGCGCTGCCCAGCACGCCGGGCAAATCATCGCCGGGAATCCCGATCGGCTTGTCATGCGGGGCACCGACCGACAGCACCACAGCGTCATATATCTCGGTCAGTTCCGCCACCGACACATCGTGCCCGACCATGACATTGCCGATAAACCGCACCCCGGCGCCCTGGTTGGTTGCTTCATAGCGTTTGGCCACTGCCTTGATCGATTGGTGATCCGGGGCAACCCCGGCGCGAATCAGGCCATAGGGGGTGGGCAGACGGTCGATGATGTCGATGCGGGCATTTCCGCCCCAATGTTTCAGGGCGGCCTCGGCGGTGTAATAACCGGCCGGGCCGGCGCCGATGATGGCGATATTCAGGGTCAACGACAGGCTCCAAATCCAGGTGTCGCGCGCCTGATAGCAAAATTGCAGAACTTCGCCACCTCCCTCCAGCCGGGGGGAGATGCAGGATCAGCGCAAACACCCATCGATGCCTTCATTGCCGACCACCCGCGCCCGCTTTTCAATCCGCCGTGCATACCGTTGCACATACCGCCCTGGCGATGCCGCATCGCGCTTGATCGGTTGCGGCAATATTGCGGCGATACGTGACGCTTGCGCCGTCGTCAGCCCCGATGCCGGCACATTGAAATAATGCTGCGCCGCCGCATCCACCCCGTAAATTCCCGGCCCCATTTCAGCGATATTGAGATAGACTTCCATGATCCGCGGCTTGCCCCAGATCGCTTCGATCAGCACGGTAAACCAGGCCTCCAGCCCTTTGCGGACATAGGATCGCCCCGGCCACAAAAAGGCGTTCTTTGCCGTCTGCTGCGAAATCGTCGATCCGCCGCGCAATTTCTTGCCGGCGGCATTGCGCGCGGCAGCAGCCTCCATCGCATCGAAATCAAAACCATGATGGCTGCAGAATTGCGCATCCTCCGCGCCGATCGCCGCCCGCGGCACGGCAGAAGCGATGTTCGAAAGCGGCACCCAATGCCGTTCGACATGGCGCCCGGCAACGGCATCGCGCGCCATCGGCCAGGTCAGCGGCACCGGAACAAAACGATAAATCACGACCCACAAAATGCTGAACGCGAACAGGCCGATGATCAGCCGGAACGCGAAGGACAGGAGCCGGGCGATCATGGCCCCTAGTTGCCGGGGTTGGTGGCAAAAGGTCAACCGGCAGTTATCCCACCCGCCGGGAGGCGGCGTTTTAAATCTCCTGCCGGCAAGCGGGGAGCCTACATCGCCGGCAGCAGCTTGCGTTCCACCGCAAGCCCGTGCATCGCCTTGGTCAGTTTTTCGAACGCTCGCACCTCGATCTGGCGCACCCGTTCACGGCTGATGCCAAACTGCTGCGACAATTCCTCCAGGGTTTCCGGTTCATCGATCAGGCGGCGCTGCGTCAGGATATGCTTTTCGCGGTCGTTCAGCGCCGCCATGCCCGCCCCCAGCAGTTGGTGGCGCTGATCGCGTTCCTGTTCGTCAGCGATCATTTCATCCTGCAACGGCCCGGTGTCGGCCAGCCAATCCTGCCATTCGCCCTCGCCTTCCTCGCGCAGCGGCGCATTCAATGACGTGTCGCCGCCCTTTGACATGCGGCGGTTCATCGAAATCACTTCGTCATGCGTCACGCCCAGCGTCGTTGCGATCTTTTCGACTTCGGCGCCGCGCAGGTCACCATCTTCCATCGCACCCAGCTTGCTTTTCAGCCGGCGCAAATTGAAAAACAGCTTTTTCTGCGCTGCAGTGGTGCCGATTTTCACCAGGCTCCACGACCGCAGGATATATTCCTGGATGGAGGCGCGGATCCACCACATCGCATAGGTGGCAAGGCGAAAGCCCTTTTCCGCGTCGAACTTCTTGACACCCTGGATGAGGCCGATGTTGCCTTCGGAAATCAGCTCTGCCACCGGCAAGCCATAACCGCGATAACCCATGGCGATTTTTGCCACCAGCCGCAGGTGGCTCGTCACCAGCTTTGCAGCCGCTTCCGGGTCCTGATGCTCCTCCCAGCGTTTTGCGAGCATATATTCCTGTTCGGGCGCCAGCAGCGGAAATTTTCGGATTTCCGACAAATAACGGTTCAGGCCGGCTTCACCACCCAACGCCGGGATGCTGGTTTTGACTGCGGGTACATTTGCCATTTTCAAACTCCTTTTTTCGATCATTCACGCCGGCTCTGGTGAAAGACGACCGATTAACTCCACTATATCGCTCGGCAATGCCGATTCGAAAGACAGTTTTTCTTGTGTGACCGGATGAATAAATCCCAACCTCGCAGCGTGCAGCGCCTGCCGGGCAAAACCCAGTTCGGTGATAACGCGCGAAAGGCTGCCCGGGGTCCGCCCATAACTTGCATCCCCCAATAGGGCATGGCCGATAGACGCCATATGAACGCGAATCTGATGGGTACGCCCGGTCTCCAGCCGGCATTCGACCTGTGCCGATCCGCGCAGCAGCCTGACCGTGCGGTAATGGGTGATGGCATGTTTGCCCTTGCCCTCGGGCACGATGGCAATTTTCTGCCGGTTGGCGGTCGAACGCGCCAGATTGCCGGCGATCCGTCCCGCCGGCGGCACCGGATGGCCGCCAACGACCGCGGTATAACGCCGGTCAACCGTGTGCGCGGCAAATTGGCGGGACAGCGCCTCATGGGCCGGATCGGTCTTTGCCACCACCAGAAGCCCCGACGTATCCTTGTCGATACGATGCACAATCCCCGGCCGCGCCACGCCGCCAATGCCCGACAGCCGGCCGGCGCAATGGTGCAGCAACGCATTGACCATCGTGCCATCATAATTCCCGGCGGCGGGATGCACGACGAGCCCAGCGGGTTTATCGACCACCAGCAGCGCCTCATCTTCATAGACGATGGTCAGTGGAATATCCTGGGCCAGTGTCTCCGACGGGGTGGGTTCCGGGATCACCAGCGTCAGCGCCTCGCCGCCCTTCACCTTCAGCGCCGGGTCCCACAGCACGCCGGCCGCGCCCGATACGCGCCCGCCGCCAACCAGCGCCTTCAACCGTTCGCGACTGTGCTGCGGCAGCGCTGCGGCGAGGGCACGATCCAGCCGCCACCCGGCAGCAGAGGGCGGCAACACAAGATCAATCGACTTTTCGGCCCCCATTGCCTATCCGATGTCGGGATGATCGTGACGATTTCAAGCGGGGTCCGCGAAACCCTTTTGGCCGAGGCGCTTGCCGCCGGCGCCACGGAATGCTGCGGGCTGTTGCTCGGCACCGCTGGCCGCATCGAAACCGCCGTCCCTGCCCGCAACACCGCCGCCAACCCGGCGACCGGTTTCGAAATTGATCCTGCCACCCTGCTGCGCACCCACCGCAATGCCCGCGGCAGCGGCCAACAGGTTATCGGCAATTACCATAGCCACCCCAACGCCAGCCCGAATCCGTCAATCCGCGATGCAGCAAGTGCGATCGAAAACGCCCAGATCTGGCTGATCATCGCCGCCGGCAGCATCCACGCCTGGCGCGTCACTGCGGATGATCCTGGCGGCAGCGCGCTGCATGGCCGCTTCCTGCCCGTCACGCTGGCCCCCGCCTGATGGCCAGCGGCGCCGTCAAATGGTTCGACGCCCAAAAGGGTTTTGGCTTCATCACGCCTGATCTTGGCCCCCGCGATGTGTTCGTCCACGTTTCGGCCTTGACCGCAGGTGGCCTTGAAACCCTATGCCCCGGTGACCGTGTCGAATTTGAACTGGCCCAGGCCGGTGATGGCCGGCTGCTGGCATTGGGCCTGCGCCGCAAACCCTTGCCGCTGCCCGATGACGCCGGATAAAAACGCATGACCGATACCATCGCCCCCTATCTCGTCCGCTGGCTGACCCATGATCTGGCCAGCCCCATCGCGACGATGATGACGCTCAGCGAGCTGCTGTCTGACACGCCCGACCACGAAATCAATGGCCTGGTGCAGGATGCGGCGCGCGGCATGGCGGCGCGATTGCGGCTGATCCGGTCGGTGCTCGCCCCCGGCGATTCCCCTGTTGGCGGCGCGGCGCTGGAAAAACTGCTGCGCGATGGCATCGGCAGCACCCCGATCAAATGGGCATCCACCCCTGGCGAAGGCCATAATAGCCATGTCATCGCCGGTACTGCCATGCTGCTGGCCGATCTGCGCCGCAACCATGCGCTGACGGTGACGGCGAGCGAAGCGCATTGGGATACGCCCTTTTCTTTGCCCAAAGCGGTTATCGCGGCATTGGCCGGCGGCAACCCCAGTGATGGCCGGTCCGGCCTGGCAGCGATGCTGCTTGCGGCGGCGACAAAGGCCGGCATGACGCTGAAGATCGTCCCCGACGGCATCAGTTGGGCCTGATCCGCTGATCGAGCATGTATGGCGGCGGTTATCACTGCGCTGTTGTCGGCGGCGGCACCCGTGATCGATCGGGGCTGACAGGCGGGCCCAAAACCCTCTATCACCCCCCAATGAGCATCTGGGCCACCATTGCCGGGGCGACGATCGGCGCGCTGCTGGGCGGGCCATTGGGCGCGCTTGCCGGGGCGGCCGCCGGCGGCACCATCGATCTGACCGTGCGCCGGGCCGCCAGCCCTGAACGCCGCCGCGTCGCCTTTACCATCGCCGCCATCGCGCTTGCCGCCAAAATGGCCCGCGCCGATGGCGAGGCGTCCGCCGCCGAATTCGCCACTTTCCAAAGGCTGTTCCAGGTGGAGGCGCCCGAATCCCAGAACGCCAAACGCTTTTACGATCTTGCCAAGCAATCCATGGCCGGGTTCGAATCCTATGCCGAACAGGCTGCCGCCCTGCTCGGCCCCGGATCGCCATTGCTGGAGGATCTGCTCGATGCGCTGTGGCTGATCGCTGCCGTGGATGGTTTCCATCCGGCTGAAATCACCTATCTCGATCAGGTTGCGGCCCGACTGGGCTTTGATACTGCCGCCACCGCTCGCGTTCGCGCTCGCCACACCGCCCCGGCAGAGGATGACCCCTGGGCCATATTGGGCGTCGCCCCCGGCGCCGATCCTGCCGCCTTGCGCAGCGCCTATCACGCGCTGGTCCGCCAATATCACCCCGATCGTCATTTGGCCGAAGGCGTTCCGACCGAATTCATCCGGGTGACAGAAGCGCGCATGGCGATCATCAATGGCGCCTATGCGCGCCTGACGGGCAAGGAGGCACGATGAAGCCCGCCCATCTGGCGCTCATCCTGCTGATCGATGTCATCTGGGGGTTCAACATCGTCGCGGTAAAGCTGGCGGTCGAGGCGGCGCAGCCGATCACCGCCGTCGCCCTGCGCTATGCCATCGTGCTGATCGCCACCCTGCCCTGGCTGCGCTGGGTACCGGGCCGCATGCCGATCGTCATCATCACCGGTTTTGTTGCCGGCGCACTGTTCATGGGGCTGGGCGGGCTGTCATTTGCACTGGCTGACAATGTTTCGGCGCTGGCCATCGCCGGGCAATTGGGGGTGCCATTTTCGCTGCTGCTGGCGGTGGTCATCTATCGCGAACGCATCCGCTGGCCGCGCATCACTGCGGTCGTGCTGTGTTTCATGGGCGTTGCCGTGATGGGGTTCGATCCCGCCATCGCCCGCGAAAGCATCGGGCTGTGGCTGACGGTCGGCGCATCCTTTGCCTGGGCCGCCGGCAATCTGCTGTTCCGCAAACTGGCCGGGGTGCCGGTGCTGACCATCCACGCCTGGCTGGCGTTCGTCAGCGTGCCGGTGCTGCTGCTGGCCAGTGTTGTCTTTGAACCCGGCGCGCTGGCGCATATCCCCGATCTGGGCCTTTCGACCTGGGGTTGGCTGGCCTATTCCGGGCTGGGATCATCGCTGCTCGGCCATGGCGGCATGAGCTGGCTGTTTCAGCGTTACCCTGTGTCCACGGTCTCACCGCTCACCCTGCCAACGCCGCTGATTTCGGTCATCATCGCCGTTATCGCGTTCCACACACCGATCACCAGCCAGATGATCATCGGCGGCATATTAACGCTGATCGGGGTCGCCATCATCACCCTGCGCACCGCACAGGCGCGGGATAACATGCACGAACATGACGGGGTCGAAAATGCCGGCAATTGAAAATCTGGCAATTGATCGCCCCAGCCCCAATTTTGCCGAACGCGCCTATCCGGTGTCGATCCTGGTGCTGCACTATACCGGCATGCCCGGTGCCGCCGAGGCGCTGGACAGGTTGACCGACCCCGCGGCAAAGGTGTCCGCCCATTGGGTGGTGGCCGAAGACGGCCAGATCATCCGCCTCGTCGATGAATCAAAACGCGCCTGGCACGCCGGCAAAAGCTTGTGGCGCGGCATCCGCGACGTCAACAGCGCCAGCATCGGTATCGAAATCGTCAATCCGGGGCATGAATTCGGCTATCGGCCCTTTCCCGATCAACAGATGGCGTCGGTCGAACAACTGGTGCGCGCCGCGCTGAAAAACTGGCCGATCCACCCGGCCAATGTCGTTGGCCACAGCGACATTGCGCCGGCGAGAAAGGATGACCCCGGCGAATTGTTCGATTGGGCGCGTTTGGCCCGCGCCGGGCTTGCAGTGGCAGTGCCGGTCGGCGGGGTTGATCCAAACTGGACGCAAGCCGGGACGATGGCGGCCATGGCGCGCTATGGCTATGACGTGGCCGAACCGATTGCCGCCGTGATCGCCTTTCAACGTCGTTTCCGCCCGGCAAAATTCGATGGGGTGATCGATGCCGAAACCCGGACGATTCTGCGGGCGTTGCTGGCGTAACGAAAACCACCCCGCATCAGGGGGCGGCAATATCGGTTCGTTCATATTGACAAATAGAACCAATTCGGTTAATACGCCGATTCATGGAACAGAATGAGGCCGCACCCCCATCCACCGCAACCAAGGCGGTAAAACCCCGACAGATACGCGCCGATGGCTGGACCATCCCGCGCCAGCGGCAATTTCTGAAACTGCTGGCGCAAACCGGATCTGTCTCCGATGCGGCGCAGGCGGTACAAATGACCACGGCCTCTGCCTATCGCCTGCGCTATGATTCCCGCGCCTGGGCCTTTTCAAACGCCTGGGCGGCGGCGATCGAGGCCTGTGTCGGCCGGGTGCGCGAACTGGCATTTGACCAGGCCATTCACGGTATCCGCAAACCGATGATCCAGAATGGCAAGATGGTCGGCATACAGCGCATCCACAGCGAACGCATGATGATGTTCCTGATGCGCCATTACGACAATCCAAAATGCGGCGGCGACAGCGCGCTGGTCATTGCAATGCGCAGTCTGACTATTTCGGAGATCCGCCGCCCGAAGATGTTGGCCAGCCCGCCGAACTGCCCGATTGGCCCGATGCGCCAAATGATGGCGCTGCCGAAGCCACCCCCAAACCGCTGTAGGGCTTTTAAAACCTACACAAACACCGCTTCAGGGCATCGCAATTGCTACGCAACTGCCATTCAAGCTCCGGAATTTCAACAACAAAGCCGAAATACGTGCCCATGGCCCAAATAGGATTTCAAAACGCTGAAAGCGCTACAGCCTCCCCCTTGACGGGGAAGGCTGTCCGCACCGCTTGGTGCGGCAGGTGGGGGTGGTGCGGCGCGCAGAACACCCCCATCGCATCAATTCTTGCGGCCGCTCAGCAGCCAGCCGATGACAAAGCCCAGCGCGATGCCGCCGGCCAGGACAGCAACCGGCTGTTCCTGCACCGTCTGGCGAACCTTGGCCGAACCTTCCTCGGCGATCTTCTGGGCGCGTTCGCGGGCTTCACGAGCGGTTTCAGGGGCCTTTTCGGCCCAATCCTTCACCGTTTCGCTGGCTTTGTCATAGGCATCCTTGGCCTTGCCATAGGCCTGCTCGGCCTTGCCCTTCAGTTCATGGATCTTGCCATCGACCTGGGTGCTGGTATCGCCAAACACTTCGCCAACCTTGGCCTGTGCGGTACCAAATGCCGATTCGACATTGCCCTCGATGATTTCCTTGTTGATCGCCATGGTGAATTCCTTTCGCTTGGGGTTCGGGGGGGACAACAGAACAGAAAAGATAAGGTTCCAAACATAGGGACCATCCGTCATTTTGAAAGGGTGAATGACAAAATGATCGGACAGGCCGCCCCGTTCAATCATCCGGTTCAGTCATCCGACCGAACCTTGCCGCGACCCGCCTTGACCCCGGATCGGACTGCCTTGCCCTCCAGCCGGCGCACCTTTGAACCGGCGCTGGGCTTGGTCGGGCGGCGCTTTACCGGGCGCACCTCGGCATCGGCGACCAGCTTTGCCAGCCGTTCGCGGGCATCGGCACGGTTCCTGTCCTGGCTGCGAAACCGGTCAGCCTGGATGATCAGCACCCCTTCTCGCGTCATCCGGCTGCCCGCCAGCCGCATCAGCCGCACCGCCACCTCGTCCGGCAGGCTGGGCGATGCCCGCACGTCAAACCGCAGCAGCACCGCCGTCGACACCTTGTTGACGTTCTGCCCGCCCGGGCCAGAGGCCCTGACAAAGCTTTCCTCCAGCTCGGATTCGGGGATGATGATCGGCATACCCTGTTGCTTTAGGCGCTTTCCGCCGCCCAAGGAATGCCGCTATGACCGCCACAAAGGAGACTGACATGCTGACCGTCCACCACCTCAACAACAGCCGTTCGCAGCGCATCCTCTGGCTGCTCGAGGAACTTGGCCTGCCCTATGAGATCAAGGCCTATAGCCGCGATGCCGTCACCAGCCTGGCGCCGCCAGAACTGAAGGCCGTGCACCCCTTGGGCAAATCCCCGGTCATCACCGATGATGGCAAGGTCATCATCGAATCAGGCGCCATCATCGATTACATCATCCGCCAGCACGGCGGCGGCCGGATGGCCCCCACCCCCGGCACCGACGCGCATGAAGCCTATCTGCAATGGCTGCATTATGCCGAAGGATCGGCGATGACCCCGATTTTGATGGCGCTTTACATGGGCCGGCTGGGCGATGCCGCAGAACCGTTGCAACCCCGCATCAAGGAACAGATGGCCAGCAACATCGGCTATGTCTCGGGCGCGCTTGGCAGCAATGACTGGCTGGTCGAAAACACGCTGTCCGGGGCGGATATCCAGATGAGCTTCATCGCTGAAATCGCCGCCGCACAGGGCATGGGGGCGCATTTCCCCAACATCCTAGCCTATGCCAAGCGCATTCAGGCCCGCCCGGCATGGATCGCCGCAGCGGCAAAGGTGGAACCGTATAACTTATTGATTAAATAGGGATATTTTTGCGGATTAGCAGTCGTGGCCCAAACAGATTGACCGCCAGCCCGCCGATAATCAAACCCGCCGCTGCCAGTTTCCACCCCGGCAGCGGTTCACCCAGCCAGGCCGCCGCCGCGCCCATGCCGAACACCGGCACCAGCAACGCCATGGGGGCAACGGCGCCGGCCGGGTAGCGCGCCAGCAGCCAGCCCCAGGCGCCATAGCCGAACATGGTGTTGCCAACCGATTGCCACAGCACCGCGGCCCACACCCAGGGGCCAGCGGCAGCAATGGCTGCGGTGATCGGGGCAACGCCTTCGAACAACAATGCCAATGCGAACAGGGGTGGGATGGCGAACAGCGACGACCAGACGATAAAGGCCAGCATATCGACCTTGCCCACCCGACGATTGACCATGTTGCCCAGCGACCACGCAAACGCCGCACCAATGACCAGCGCCACGCCCAGCGGGGTCGTGGTGCCGCCGGTATGGGCCAGGATGACAGCGATCCCGGCAATCGCCAGCGCCAGCGCCGCATATTGGACAGGGACCAGCCGTTCACCACTGCCGCGCATGGCGAGACCAATGGTGAAGACCACCTGTATCTGGACGACAAGCGAGGCCAGGCCCGGCGCGATCAGGCCATTGATGGCGATGAACAACAGCCCGAACTGACCAACGCCGATATAGGCGCCGTAAAGCGCCAGATCACGCCAGGGCACCGCCGGCCGCTTGATGAACAACACCAGCGGCAGCGCCGCCAGCGTAAAGCGCAGCGCAGCGAACAGCAGTGGCGGCAGTGCATTCAACCCCAGCCGGATGATGACGAAATTGGTGCCCCACACCGCCACGACCGCAAGGGCGAGCAGAAAGGCCCGAAAGCTGAGCCCCGTGCTGCTCATGCGATGGGCCTTGCCAGCCGGAAATAGGCCAGTGTGGCGACCGTCAGTGCCGTCAACATCACTAACGCGACCGGCACCGTGCTGCCATCGTGGAATGCCGCCGCCGTCGCCGAAGCCGCGCCGCCCAGCGCAAACCCGGCCGCACCAAACAGCGCCGATGTGCTGCCCGATCGCAACGGATCGATGCTCAGCGCCCCAGCGAGCGCATTGGCGGCGATGAACCCGTTGGAGGTGAGCACGGCAAACAGCGCCGCCATGATGATCCATTTTGACAGCCCGAGCAGGGCAACCGTCAACAGCACAGCGCCAAACAGCACCGCCAGGCGGCAGGCCGCCGACAGGATGCGATCGGGGCTGTACCGGCGCAGCAGGGCGCGATTGACTTGGCTGGCGCCAATCACGCCCACCGCTATGCCGGCGAAAATCAGGCTGAATTCGCGGGGCGAAAACCCCCAAAGCGTGATGACCATATCGGGCGCGGTGGCGATATAGGTGAACAAGGTCGCGCCGTTGCAGGCACTGACCAGGACATAGCCAACCAGACGGCGCTTGCGCAGCAGGCCCCAATAGGCGCCCGCGACTGATTCCCCACGGGCCTTTTCCGCCGTCGCCAGCGAGCGGCTTTCATCCAGACGGAACAGCACCGACAAACCGATAACGATGCCGATCGCCGCCAGCACCACAAACACCGCCCGCCACGAAATCGCCGCCGCCAGCCAACCGCCAACGGACGGCGCAATCAAGGGGGCTGCGGCAACCACCAGGGTCAACAGCGAAAAGATCCGCGCCGCATCGCGCTGATGATAGCGATCGCTGACAACCGCCCGCGCCACAACCATGCCGGCGCAACAGCCCAGGGCCTGGGCGAAACGCCCGGCGATCAGCCATTCAATCGTTGGGGCAAAGGCGCAGGCGACGCTGGCCGCAACGTAGAGTACACAACCGAACAGGATCGGCAGGCGCCGCCCCAATCGGTCGCTGACTGGCCCATAGACCAACTGCCCCAGTGCCATGGCGACGAAAAAGGCCGAAAATGTCAGCTGGACACGCGCCGGGGACACCGCAAATTCCCGGGCAATTGTTGGCAAGGTGGGTAGATACAGATCGATAGTGACAGCGCCAAATGCGGTGAGTGACCCCAGCAACAGGATCTCTCCCCGCGTCGGCAAGCGTGAGATAATGGGGGAAGTCGCATCCATCGGCTCCGCTTAAGCGGAGCCGACGATCGGCGATAGGGGGTTTATGCTGCTGTGCAGCAAAGACGTTTTCGTGCGACTAAGCGCGCGCGCCCTCAACCACCCCAACCGAGTTGTGCCGCAAGGCCTCCAGGACCGTCGCCACGATCGCCGCTGCATCCAGCCCGGCCTCCGCATATTGCTTCGCTGGGGCATCATGGTCCTGAAACACGTCCGGCAACCGCAACGTCCGCACCTTCAGCCCGGCATCGGTCAGGCCTTCGTCGCTCAGCCACGTCAACACATGGGCACCGAAACCACCAGCGGCGCCTTCCTCGATCGTCACCAGCACTTCGTGGGTGGCGGCGAGTTTGCGGATAAGATCACGGTCGAGCGGCTTGGCAAAACGCATATCGGCGACCGTTGTTGAGAGCCCTTTACTCTCCAGTTCATCGGCAGCCAGCATCGAATCGACCAGCCGCGTGCCAAGCGACAGGATCGCGACGGTCTTGCCTTCCCTCACGACTCGACCCTTGCCGATTTCCAGACGCGTTCGCTCCGCCGGAATGGCAACACCAGTGCCTTCACCGCGCGGATAGCGCACAGCAATCGGGCCATCATCGTACAGCGCCATGGTGTGAACCATGTCATATAATTCCGCCTCATCCGACGGAGCCATCACCACCATGTTCGGCAGCGTCGCGAGGTATGCAACGTCAAATGCCCCGGCATGCGTACAGCCATCGGCACCGACCAGTCCGGCGCGATCAATCGCAAAGCGTACCGGCAGGTTCTGAATCGCCACGTCATGCACAACCTGGTCGTAGGCGCGTTGCAGAAACGTCGAATAAATCGCACAGAACGGCCGCATCCCCTGCGCTGCCAGGCCCGCTGCAAATGTCACGGCATGCTGTTCGGCTATGCCGACATCAAAAGTTCGGTCCGGAAATGCCTTGCTGAACCGGTCAACCCCTGTGCCTGACGGCATTGCCGCCGTGATCGCGGTAATCGTCGGGTCGCGCTGCGCCTCGGCAATCAGCGCGTCGCCAAACACGTTCTGATACTGCGGCGCGTTCGGTTTCGCCTTGACCTGAGTGCCTGACACGACGTCAAATTTCTGCACGCCGTGATATTTGTCTGCCGCAGCTTCTGCAGGCGCATAGCCCTTGCCCTTCTGCGTCACGACATGAACGAGGATCGGGCCTTCGGCTGCATCCCGCACATTTTCGAGCACTGGCAGTAGATGTTCCAGATTGTGCCCGTCGATCGGCCCGACATAGTAAAAGCCGAGCTCCTCAAACAACGTCCCGCCGCCCTGTGCCATGCCGCGGGCATATTCGTCCACCCGCCGTGCTGCCTTTGCCAGCGGCGGCGGCAACGTCTTGCGTGCCAATTGCTTTACCGCTTCGCGCAGTTCAAGGAAAGAGCGCGACGAAAGCAGCCGCGCCAAATAGGCAGATAGCGCGCCGACCGGCGGCGCAATCGACATGTCGTTGTCATTCAAAATGACGACCAGGCGATTGCCCGCCGAATAGGCATTGTTCATCGCCTCATAGGCCATGCCGGCGCTCATCGCGCCGTCGCCGATTACTGCGATTGCCTTCCCAGACTGGCCTTTCAACTTGTTTGCCACTGCAAAGCCGATTGCTGCCGAAATCGAGGTGCTGCTGTGCGCTGCGCCAAACGGATCATATTCGCTCTCGGCGCGTTTTGTGAAACCGCTCAGTCCACCGCCTTGGCGCAGCGTGCGGATGCGATCACGCCGGCCGGTCAGGATTTTGTGCGGATAGGCCTGGTGGCCAACATCCCAGATCAACCGATCTTCAGGCGTGTTGAAGACATAGTGCAGCGCGACCGTCAGCTCGATGACACCAAGGCCGGCGCCAAGGTGGCCGCCGGTGGTCGATACCGCATCGATCATCTCGGTGCGCAGTTCATCGGCGAGCTGGCGCAGATCACCATGCGACAGCCGCTTCATATCAGCCGGCACATTGACCGTATCGAGCAACGGAGTTGAAGGACGTTGTGTCACCAAGGAACCGCCAAAATTATTGATTCTTGAAGTGTTACGCTAGCGCCTTGCAGCCGCCATGTCGATGCGGCGTGTCACGCCGGCTTTCCAGCCTCAACCGCAGGCGGCGCAGCGCCCGCGCACCTCGACCACCGGTTTTTCGGGGCGAAAACCGGTTGCGGCCGCGGTTTCGCGGATGCGTGCCGATAGTTGGTCATCATCGACATGGGCGGCGCGGCCACAGGCATCGCAGACGAGAAAAATGCAGTCATGCTGGCAGCCGGGGTGAGCATTGGCGATGTAGGCATTGGCGCTTTCCACCCGCGTCGCGATGTTGTTGGCGACGAACAGATCGAGGATGCGATAGACGCTGTTGGCCGCGACGCGCCGGCCCTGCGCCTGGCTGACGGCTTCGGTCACATCATAGGCGCTCGCGGGCCGATCGAACCCCGACAGCGCGGCAAATACCGCGGCGCGCATCGATGTCCATTGTTCGCCCGAGGTGACAAGCGCCAGTTCAGCGGCGGCGACAAGCGCAGCGCCGCTGCTGACATCATGGTCGTGATCGTGATGAATAGCCATGGCCACACTATCGGGCGGGATGGCACTAACCGCAAGGCGTGGCATAATTTACGCGAGGCTCGCAGGGCCTAGCGTGCGCGAGGCTTGCAGGGCTTCATCGGCGCGAGGCGCGCAGGTTCCACAAGTGCGCCGTTGCCAACAGACAGACCCCGATGATCGACAAGGCTATTTCGGCGACACCACCATGGCTGATGAGCAGTGACGCCGCCATCAGTCCGATCCCCAGCGCGCCCAGCACGCCGATTGCGTAGCGGCCATGCAAGGCAAAGCCGCGCCACAGCGCCACCGCCGCCAGCGGCATTGCAAGCAGTAACCCCACGACATGAACATCATGGCCCAGCCAATCGCCCGACGCGGCAAACACCGTCAACAGCAGCGATCCAGCAAGGCAATGGACAAGGCACAGCCCCGACAATGTCATCGCCGATTTGTCGAGAAGGTGGGGGATACGCAACGTCATGGCATCCTGATATATTATCACATCATGCTGCGCAAGTGCTTCGCAAGCTCGCTGCGGTTGTAAAAAATGTTTGACATTTTTGGTTCCACTGGGCACGAGATGTAAAAGATATTCAACCCAAGGAGGCGTAGTAATGTCGTTTCGCGAGAAATCTGCTTGGGTTATGGCATTGCTCACCGGCGTCGCCGGTCTGTGGTATTTCGAAAAACTGGTGGCGCTGTCGTCGTCGTTGGCGGAGACGCCGGCACCGCTGGGGTTGGTCCTTCGCTACTGCATCGGGGTAGTCGTCGTTTCGGTGATCGCCCAGATCGGTTTGGCGGTAATGACGCCCGAAGATGCCGATGCGCCTGCCGATGAGCGCGAACGCGCCGCGCTGCGCCGCGCCGGGTCTTGGTCGGGGGATGTGCTGGCGATGGGCATATTGTCGGCACTTGCATGGTTTGTGGCGCGCGGCGATGGGAATCTGCTGTTTCACATGGTGTTCGCCAGCCTGATCGTTGCACAGATCTGCCAGTATCTGTTGCAGGCCGTGCTGTTGCGGCGAGGGGCATGAGCAAGGCCCCGCCGATTACCAACCGGGTCCGCGAATGGCGCGAGGCGCACGGCGGGATCAGCCAGGCCGCATTGGGGGCAGCCATCGGCGTTACGCGCCACACCATCATCGCCATCGAACAAGGGCGTTATTCCCCGAGCCTGGAAAGCGCCTTTCGCATAGCCCGGGTTTTCGGCGTCGGGGTAGAGGACGTGTTTGGCTGGGAGTCGGGTTGAGGTTTGGCAGCCGCGACTCTTGCGCGCTTGGCGGGCTGCGGCGGAGCGATTAGGGAACAGCTCATGGCTACCCTTGCTGCTTATGCCCCTGCCCTGCCCGATGTGCGCCCACGCGCCATTGCGCTGTGGCTATTCGGCGTTGCGGCGCTGGTATTTGCTATGGTTGTGGTCGGCGGCATTACCCGGCTCACCGAATCGGGGCTGTCGATCACCCGCTGGGAGGTTGTTTCGGGCACGCTTCCGCCGCTGAATGCCGCGCAATGGCAGGCCCAGTTCGACGCTTATCGCGCCACGTCGCAATATCGCCTGATGAATCAACGCATGGACCTTGACGCCTTCAAACATATTTTTTTCTGGGAGTATGTTCATCGGCTGCTCGGGCGCTTGATCGGGGTGGTGTTCGCGCTTCCGTTGGGCTGGTTTTGGCTGAAAAATGCCATCCCCAACGTGTACAAGCCGCGCCTGCTGGCGCTGCTGGCGCTAGGCGGATTGCAGGGCACCATCGGGTGGTGGATGGTGTCATCCGGGCTCGTCAATCGCGCTGCGGTTGCCCATGAACGGCTTGCGGTACACCTGGTCACGGCGCTATTCATCATGGCGGGTTGCATCTGGACGGCGTTGGATTTGCGGCGCACGGCAACGCTCGATTTAGGGCGCGGTGCGGCGGCAATGCGTCGCCCACACCGATGGGTTATGCCGTTTTTGGTACTGCTGACGGTACAGATTATCTGGGGCGCATTCGTCGCCGGGATGCGCGCCGGGCATGTGTCTGATACTTGGCCGCTGATGTTCGGGCTATGGGTGCCGCCAGATCTGGTCAACAGAGCAGTTGATCTGATCGATGCGCCGATTACCGTGCATTTTATCCATCGCAGTCTTGCGATGATCGTCACGCTGGCGGCGCTTTTTATTGCAGCACGCTTGTGGCGCGCGGGCGCCGGTGCCCGCGCACTCGCCTTTGCCGCCGCCATCACCGCACAATTTGCGTTAGGGGTGCTGACCGTCATCAACGGCGTTCCGATACCGCTGGGTGTCGCGCATCAGGCCTGTGGCGCAATATTGGTTGCGACGACCGTTTGGGTCGGGCATTGGGCGGTGCAGAAACCATGATCGCAAAAAATGTTCTGGGTGGCGCGCTCACAGTTTGCTCCACCAAACCGATCACCGGCTGGTATCGTGATGGCTGCTGCAATACCGACGAAAATGACCAGGGCCGCCATACTGTCTGCGCGGTCGTGACTGCGGAATTCCTCGCCTTTAGCAAGGCCGCCGGCAACGATCTTTCGACAGCGCGGCCCGAATACGGTTTTGTCGGTCTCAATCCTGGCGATCGCTGGTGCCTGTGCGCCACCCGTTGGGAGGAAGCGCGGTTGGCCGGCTTTGCCCCTGAACTGGTGCTGGAGGCGACACACGCCAAAACGCTGGAAACAACCGCATTGGGGCATTTGCAGGCCCATGCTGCGGAATGACCCAGGACGCATTATGTGGGACGGCGCGGAATTCGGCGGCGCCAAACTTGCGGCAATATTGGACGATGCGATTTTGGTTTATCGCCGGGATGACCAGCCGGAGATACCGTTTCCGGACATGCTCGATCTGCCTGGCGGCGGACGCCAAGGCGACGAAAGTCCCGCTGAATGCGCGCTGCGTGAACTTGCTGAAGACTTCGGGATTATGGTCGCGGTCGATCGCGTATACTACAGTCGCGCCTATCTGATGGGCGACGACGCGACGGTGTCGCACTTTCTCGCCGTGCAATTGACGGAGGAGGAGGTCGCCGCGGTGCGCTTTGGCGATGAAGGCAAGGATTGGGCATTGTTACCGGCTGCCGATTTTATTGCCGAACCAGACGCCGTGCCGCGACTTCGTGACTGGTTGGCGCATTATATCGCAGCGGCACAGGCAATAAGGTGCCTTGATACCACATCAAAAAACCCCTCAAAAGCTTGACGTAAACGCTATTTTCCGCGATAGAGTTTCCATCCGGCCGGGGTGCCCCCCTGGCCGTTTCGCTTTTTTGCTGGACATTAATCATGCTCACCCGTTCCACCGCCTCGATCAAGCCCGCCGAGGTTGAGAAAAAATGGCTGCTTATCGACGCTGAAGGGCTCGTCGTTGGCCGCCTTGCTTCGTTGATCGCCAATCGCCTGCGCGGCAAGCACAAGGCATCGTTTACCCCGCATGTCGATTGCGGTGACAACATTATCGTCATCAATGCCGAAAAAGTGCGTTTCACTGGCAAGAAGACGACCGACAAAATCTATTATCGCCACACCGGCCATCCCGGCGGCATTAAGGAAACCACGCCGGCCAAGGTGCTGGAAGGGCGTTTTCCTGAGCGTGTCCTGGTCAAGGCTGTCGAACGCATGGTTCCGCGTGGACCATTAGGCCGCGCCCAGATGCGCAACCTGCGGGTTTTCAAGGGCACCGAGCATCCGCATACGGCGCAGAGCCCCGAAATTCTCGACATTGCTGCAATGAACCGCAAAAACTCAACGCTTACTGCTGACAAGAAGGCCGCTGAATAATGTCCGACAATCGTCAGTCACTGTCCGATCTGGGCGGCATGCAGGATGGCAGCTATACCCAGGGCGGTTATAGCGACGCACCACGCCCGGTTCACACCGGTGGAGGTGGCCCGCCCGCCCCGCTGCGCCCGCAAGAAATTGATGCTTATGGCCGCGCTTACGCGACCGGCAAGCGCAAGAACGCCATCGCCCGTGTCTGGCTGAAGCCCGGCACCGGCAAGATCATCGTGAATGGCCGCGACCAGACGGTGTATTTCGCTCGGCCAACGCTGCGGCTGGTCATCAACCAGCCGTTCGATGTCACCGATCGCCGGGACCAGTTTGACGTGATGTGCACCGTGACGGGTGGCGGGCTTTCGGGCCAGGCCGGCGCAGTCAAGCACGGCATCTCCGTCGCATTGACCCGTTATGAACCAACCCTGCGCACCACAGTGAAGCAGGCAGGGTTCCTGACCCGCGATCCGCGCGTCGTCGAACGCAAGAAATATGGCAAGGCCAAGGCGCGCAAGAGCTTCCAGTTCTCGAAGCGCTAAGCCGAACTGCGACGCAAGTTACGAGCGGCGGTGGGTCATTCCACCGCCGCTTTTTTATGGGATTTTTCCCCCTTTCCACTGCGGAGCAGGACTCTTCCAGCGGGTGCGTCTTCCCCCCTTCCCAAAAGCCGGGCATAACACTCCCATGATGACTCGCTTCCTGCTCGTGCTTCTCGTCCTGATCGCCACTCCGGTCCGGGCGCAAAACGCCTCGGACCAGCCCCACACCCGCATCGAATTGATCGCCGAAAGCAGCCATCCAGCCCCCGGCCAGCCGCTGCGCATCGGCCTGCAGCTCAGCCCGCGCACTGGCTGGCACACCTATTTTTCCAATCCAGGCGATGCCGGCGCGCCAACGCGGGTGAATTGGACCCTGCCCGCTGGCACACCTGCGCCGCCGGCCCTGGCCTATCCAATTCCTGGCACGCTGATCGTTTCGGCGCTGATGAATTACGTTTATGATCATCCTAACACGCTGATGACCAGCATCACGCCGCCGGCCGGCATGGCCAAAGGCGATGCCTTCCCAATCAGCGTGAAGGCCGATTGGCTGGTGTGCAGCATGGACCAATGCGTGCCCGAATCGGCGGTGCTGACGGTGAATATGACCATTGGTGATGGCGCTATTGATCCAGAAACTGGCGTTCGTATCGCATTGGCGGCGGCGGCCCTCCCAAAGCCTGTTAGCTGGGCTGCAACATGGGCCGTTGCTAAATCGCGCTTTGTGCTCACCGTGCCGTTCGCCAATACGGAAAAAGTCCGATCGGCCTATTTTTTCCCGGCGGATGACGGCGCTATCAATTACGCCGCGCCGCAAAACGTAACCATCGTCGGTGATGCGCTACGAATCGAAACCGCGACGACCACCGGCGCGCCTGCGGGCGCAGTGAAGGGCCTTTTGAAGGTTGAACGCGAAGGCGATGAGCACCCGTTGGGCTTTGATATCACAGCACAACCCGGTTCCGTTCCCGCAGCGGGCGCGCCGCTGGCCGCCGCCAAGCCGGCAGGCGAAGACCCAAGTCTGCCGCTGATCCTCGTTGGCGCCGTTTTGGGCGGCATCATCCTAAACATCATGCCCTGCGTGTTCCCGATCCTGTCGCTAAAGGCGCTCAGCCTGGCCAGCGGCAACATCGCGCCAAAGGCGGCACGCCGGGATGCCATTGCCTATACGCTGGGCATCGTGGTTGTCTGTTCGGCGCTGGGCGGCCTGGTACTGGCGCTGCGCGCCGCCGGGTCCCAGGTCGGTTGGGCTTTTCAGTTGCAGGATCCTCGCGTGATCGCCGGGCTGTTGCTGCTGGTCACTGCCATTGCGCTCAACCTCGCCGGCGTATTCGAAATCACACTTTCGACCGGCGCGATGGGCGATGATATCATAAAAAAGGGCGGCGCGCTGGGCAGTTTTGCCACAGGGGCCTTGGCAGCATTTGTCGCGACGCCGTGCACCGGGCCGTTCATGGCCGGCGCGCTTGGCGCGGCACTGGTGCTGCCGCCTGTGGCTGCACTGCTGGTGTTCGCAGGGCTGGGCTTTGGGCTGGCCCTGCCATTCCTGCTCGTCGGCTTCGTGCCGGCGCTGCGCCACCGCCTGCCAAAACCGGGCCTGTGGATGATAAAGTTGCGCGCGATATTGTCGGTGCCAATGTTCCTGACAGCGCTTGCCCTCGCCTGGGTGCTGGGGCGCCAAGCCGGCGTTGAGGGCATGACCGGCGGCATTGCCGGTGCGTTGATCCTGGGCCTGCTGCTATGGTGGCTGGGCACCCGCCAGCACGGCGGCCGCGCCGCCTGGTTGCCTGCCGGCGGTGTGGCGGTCGTCGCCGTGCTCGCCATCTTGCTGTTGCCGATCGCCGAGCCGGCCATCGCCACGACCACGTCGGCGCCGGCTGGACTGAATGCACAACCCTTCAGCACTGAACGCCTGGCAACCCTGCGCGCCAGCAAGACACCGGTGTTTCTCTACATGACTGCCGATTGGTGCCTGACCTGCAAGGTCAATGAAAAGGGCTCCATGGCCAATGCATCGGTCGCTGCGGCATTCAAGAGAAAGGGCATCGCCGTTTTGGAAGGCGATTGGACCCGCGGCGACCCGGCGATTTCGCAATGGCTGGCAGCACAAAAACGCGCTGGGGTGCCGGTTTATGTGTTTTACGATGCAGCCGGCGGTGAGGCCGAATTGCCGCAGATACTGACCGTCGAGAAGCTCGTGTCGTTGGGATAATCTTTACCCTTTTCGCTTGAAAATCCGTTTTCCGGCCAAAAAGGTTTCCTCCACCTGCACCTTCCACAAATCACCCGGTGCATTGGCGAAGGGATCACGGTCAAGCAGAATGAAATCCGCCCATTTGCCTGGAATCAGCGTGCCGAACTTGCCCTCGGCGTGCTCGGCCCAGGCAGCCCCTGTGGTGAAGGCGGCAAAGGCCTGGGGCAGTGATATCGCCTCTTGTATTCGCCAGCCGCCGGCGGGAAGGCCGTCGCGGGATTGCCGGGTGACGGCGGCGTGCAGGCCATAAAACGGATTCGGTGGCTCCACTGGAAAATCAGATCCGCCTGCCATCCGAGCGCCGCTGTCCAAGATGGTTTTCCACGCATAGCCACCGGCCAGCCGCGCCGCGCCGATCCGCGCTTCGACCATACCCTTGTCGCTGGTCGCGTGCGTCGGCTGCATCGATGCAATCACGCCCAAACGGGCAAAGCGCGGCAAATCCTCAACCCCCACAATCTGCGCATGTTCATCGCGCGGCCGCAGCGCGACCCGTTGCCGTTCCGGCACGGCCGCAAACGCCGCCAGCACGGCGCCGTTCGCCGCATCACCGATGGCGTGGACATTGACCTGAAACCCGGCAGCCGAAGCATCGAGGATCATTCGGCGCAGCGCGCCCTCTTCATGAAATGGCAGGCCCTTTTGCCCAGGTGCATCACTATAATCGGCCTTCATCCAGGCGCCGCGAGACCCTAGCGCGCCATCGGCCTGCAATTTCATCGCCATCATCGCCAGATGGTCGTCATATTCCCAGCCGATCGGACCATCCGGCGCAATCGCCGCGCGGTTCACCGGGCCATAGGCCATGGCATAAATCCGCGCCGTTAGTTTGCCGGTGCGGGCAAACCTCCGGTATCGATCCCAGGTCTCACGATCGATACCCGCGTCGCCCGCCCCGGTCAGCCCCACCGACGCCATGATTTCCAGCGCCTTGGCCAGCGCGCGGTCAGATTCTGCCTGTGTTGGAGCGGGAATTTTGGCCGCCACCAGCTTCATCGCGCCATCGACCAGCACGCCAGTCGGAGCGCCGCTGGCGTCGCGTTCAATCCGTCCGCCGGCCGGATCGGGCGTTGCCGCCGTGACGCCAGCCAGCCGCAGCGCCGCCGTGTTCGCCCAGCCGGCATGGCCATCAACGCGTTCCAGCCACGCCGGGCGATCGCCGGTCACCGCATCCAGTTCGACCGCCGTGGGAAACCGATTCAATTTCCAGCGTTCCTGGTTCCAGCCGCCGCCTTGAATCCATTTGCCAGTTCCGGGATTGGCGCGAATCGCGGCCTGTGCCTCCGCCAGCGATTTAGTGTTCCACAAATTCGCCGCCAGCGCCGATGTCCCCAGCCCCATCACGTGGCCATGCGCATCAATCAATCCTGGCAGCATGGTGTGCCCGCCGACATCAATGCGCTTGACCTTGGGCAGTTTCGCATCCGCCGGCAACACGGCGCGAACCCGGCCCTGATTGTCCACGATCAGTGTTTGAAAGCGGATGATCTGACCGTCATCACCAAGCGTATAGCCATTGGCATTGACATAAGCGATGTCGGCAAACGCGGGCGCTGCGGCGAGCAACAAAAGTGCTGCAAAGTTTTTGATGATGGCCATGACCGAAAGGTTAGCCGCGCCCAGCCCGCCGCGCAACGACTCCCTATCCGCAAGCAAGCGGGAGGATCAGGCCCGCACCAGCCGCCGAATCAGGCTGGAGGTATCCTGCCGGCCGCCGCCCAACGCCTGCACATCGGCGTAAAATTGATCGACCAACGCCGCCAGCGGCAAGGTCACCCCAAGCCCGCGCGCCGCGTCGAGCGCCAGCGCCAGATCCTTGCGCATCCAATCCACCGCAAATCCGAAATCAAATTCTCCTTTCGCCATCGTCGCGGCGCGATTGTCCATCTGCCAGCTTTGCGCGGCGCCCTTTGAAATCACATCGACCACCTGGCCCAGATCGAGCCCTGCCGCCTTGCCGAATGCCAGCCCTTCGGACAGCCCCTGCAAGACGCCGGCGATGCACAATTGGTTGACCATCTTGGTCAATTGTCCGCTCCCGGCTGGCCCCATATGACCGATCCGTTTCGCATAGGCCGCCATGATCGGTTCCGCCGCCGCAAACGCCGCATGCGAACCACCGCACATTATGGTCAGTGAACCATTTTCGGCACCCGCCTGGCCGCCTGATACTGGCGCATCGAGCACCAGAAAATCCGGCGCTGCAGCTGCGAGTTCCTGGGCGATCGCCGCGGAAACCGTGGTGTGATCGACAAACAATGTGCCCGCGGCCATCGCCGCAAATGCCCCATCCGGCCCCAAAGTCACGCTGCGCAGATCCGCATCCGCGCCAACACAGGCCAGCACGACGTCTGCGCCGTCCGCCGCTGCCGCCGGGGTAGCAGCAAAACGCCCACCATGCGCCTCCACCCAGGCCTGCGCCGTTGCCACACTGCGGTTATAAACTGTTACATCGTGCCCGGCCGCCGCCAGATGCCGCGCCATCGGTCCGCCCATGATGCCCAGACCGAGGAAGGAAACGCGCGCCATTGTCTGAAACTCCTAAAATTCGGCCGAGCTTTAACCCGGCCGCCGCTACTATACCACCGCGCCAAACAGGCGTCCGATCAACGCTGTGCCGGCCATGGCGACCGCGCCCCAGAACACGACTCTCAGCGTCGGCCTGATCACCGGCGCCGCAGCCAGCCGACCTCCGGCCACGCCCAACCCGGCCAGCCCCAGGATCGACGCTGCCGTCACTAGCCATTCCAACCCGGCGCGCGGTGACAGCAGCGCCGCCACCAGCGGCACCGCGGCCCCGACCGCAAAGGTTGCCGCCGAAGCCAGCGACGCCTGCACCGGTCGTGCCGTCAACATGTCGTTCAGGCCCAATTCGTCGCGAGCGTGGGCTGCCAGCGCGTCATGCTCGGTCAGTTGCGCAGCAACCTGCATCGCCAGTGCAGGTTCCAAGCCCCGCCCTTCGTAAATCTTTGCCAATTCGCGCAATTCGCCCTTGGCGTCCTTGGCCAGTTCCGCTGCTTCTCGGGTCAATTCTGCGCTTTCAACATCAGACTGTGACGAAACCGATACATATTCGCCCGCCGCCATCGACATCGCCCCGGCAACCAGCCCGGCAATGCCAGTCAATATGATCTGCGCCGCCGGCGTGCCGGCGGAGGCCACGCCGACGATCAGGCTGGCGGTCGACAAAATCCCGTCATTGGCGCCCAACACCGCCGCCCGCAACCAGCCGCTACGGTGCAGGACGTGGCGTTCATTGTGCTTTACGGCGCGAACCATCGGACTTCCTGCTGTGGTTGGCACATTTGCACCGCATGGCGCAGACCGCTAACAGACCGTGATGACCACCGCCACCGCCTTGACCGATCCCACCGCGCCTGCGGCAATGCTGCCGATTTCGATTGGCGATGTTGAGGCAGCAGCCCGGGCAATCGTCGGCGCCGTCATTCGCACCCCTTGTCTGCACAGCCAGACACTTTCAACGTTGACGGGCGCTGAAGTTTGGCTGAAATTTGAAAATCTGCAATTCACGGCGGCCTACAAGGAACGCGGCGCACTGAATCGGTTGCTCAGTCTGACCTCGGACGAGCGCGCGCGCGGTGTGATCGCGGCCTCTGCCGGCAATCATGCCCAAGGCCTGGCCTATCACGCCCGCCGGCTCGGCATTCCTGCCACGATTGTCATGCCGAAATTCACGCCGGTGGTGAAGGTTCAGCAGACCGAAGGGCATGGCGCTAATGTTGTGCTGCACGGTGAAAAGTTTGAAGAAGCCAGCGACCATGCGCATCTGCTGGCAGCAAAGCGCGGCTTTGTTTATGTGCCGCCGTTTGACGATGTGCTTGTCATGGCCGGCCAAGGCACTGTTGCGCTGGAAATGCTGGATGACGTGCCCGATCTGGATACGCTTGTCGTACCAATCGGCGGCGGCGGATTGATTTCCGGCATGGCCACCGTTGCCAAGGCACGCAACCCGAACATTGAAGTAATCGGCGTGCAGGCCGAGCTATATCCGTCGATGTATGCGCTTATAAAGGGCGAAACTTTGGCCTGTGATGGCGATACGTTGGCCGAAGGCATCGCGGTCAAGACTCCCGGCGTTCTGACATCACAGGTGGTTCGCGCCCTAGTCGATGACATTGTCCTGGTTGGCGAACGCGATCTGGAGCGCGCGGTTTCAATGCTGCTTACAATCGAAAAAACCGTGGTCGAAGGCGCAGGGGCGGCCGGGCTTGCGGCTTTGCTTGCCCACCCGCGGCGATTTCGCGGCACAAAGGTTGGCCTGGTATTGTGTGGCGGTAATATTGATACGCGGCTGTTGGCAAATGTGCTGTTGCGTGATCTTGCGCGGTCTGGCCGGCTGGCGCGACTGCGCATCCGGCTAAAGGACAGACCTGGTCAATTGTTTGAAGTTGCAAGGATTTTCGATCAGCAGCAAGTCAACATCCTGGAGGTATATCACCAGCGCGTCTTCACCAGCCTTCCGGCAAAGGGCCTGATCGCCGAAATCGAATGCGAAACCCGTGATGCCGATCATCTGCAACGGCTGCTGGAAGCGCTGCGCGCCGCAGGCTATGAAGTGCGGATGGTGGAAGCGGATTAGACCTATAGCTTTTTACGCCTCAGTCGTTTTACAGTGCAAGCTGACACGGCATCTGGAGGGAGAGCTTTGTGACTGACCAAAGCTTTCGATTTCCGCGCTTTTTCGTCACCGCACCTGCCCCCTGCCCCTATGTGCCCGGTCGCACCGAACGCAAGGTGTTTGCCGAACTCAAGGGCGATGATGCCGCTGACATGAATGAGGCGCTGGGTCGAATCGGGTTCCGCCGGAGCCAGAATGTCGTTTATCGCCCCAGTTGCGATTTCTGCCAGGCCTGCGTGTCGGTGCGCGTCGTCGCGCCCAGGTTCGGGCCATCTGCCTCCCAGAAAAAGCTGTTACGCCGGCACGCCGATCTTGAGGTGCGCGCCTGCGAGCCTTGGTCAACCCAGGAACAATGGGATCTGCTGCATCGTTACCTGCTCGCCCGCCACCCGGTTGGCGGCATGGCAACGATGGATGGCCATGATTATGCCGATATGGTGGAACAATCGCCCGTCGATACTGTGGTTGTCGAATATCGCGAACCGACGGTCGATGGGCGGCCTGGCAAGCTGGTTGGCTGTTGCCTGACCGACAAGCAAGCCGATGGGCTTTCAATGATTTACAGCTTTTATGATCCCGATCTGCCGGCGCGGCGCGGGCTGGGCAATTACATAATTATGGATCACATCACCCGCGCCGGCCGGGCGGGGATGAAATATGTCTATCTGGGTTATTGGATCGAAGGCTGTGACCGCATGGCCTACAAACGCCTTTTCCAGCCAACTGAGGCGTTGGTCGGCGGCGTGTGGCGGGTGATGGACTGAAAATACTTCTGCTGCTGGCAGGTGAGGCTTCAGCCTGCCATCAACGCCGCCGTTGACGGATCAAAATCATCGACGGCGCCGCCCAGCACCGCCGTCGCCATTTCCTTGCCAAGTTCCACCCCCCATTGGTCGAACGGATTTATGCCCAGCAGCACCGCCGCCACAAACACCCGATGTTCGTAAAATGCCAGCAGCGCCCCTAAGGTACCCGGATCGAGCCGGCCCAGCACAATTGTCGCCGATGGCCGGTTGCCGGGAAATGTTTTGGCGGCCGCCAGTGCCGAATTGCCGCCTGATAGCGCAAACGCCTCAACAAACGTCCGCCCGCGCATCAATGCTGCGCCTTGCGCAAAGCAATTGGCCAGCAATTGCGCATGGTGGCTGTCGGGCAGGTCATGTCCCGGCAATCGCGCCACAACGAATTCCACCGGGCCGACCACGGTTCCCTGGTGCAACAATTGAAACACCGCGTGCTGGGCATCGGTGCCGGTGCCACCCCAGGTCACCGCCGCCGTAGGGCCATGCAGCGCGCCGCCGTCGCGCCCCACCCGCTTGCCGTTGCTCTCCATTTCCAGCTGTTGGAGGAAATTCGGCAACAACCGCAGCCGATCATCATAAGCAAAAACCGCGCGGGTCGATTGCCCCAGGTAATGCGCCGCCCAGACATCAAACGCGCCGGCGAGCACGGGAACATTGGTATCGATCGGCGCATCGCGGAAATGCGCATCCATGCTTGCTGCCCCCGCCAGCAAAGCCTCCCACGCCGACCAGCCGCAGCGCAGCGCAAATGGCAGGCCGACTGCAGACCATAGCGAATATCGCCCGCCCACAGTCTCGGCAAACGGTAGCACATGGCCTGCGCCCCAAGCCATCGCCCGCGCTGGCGCCGCCGTCACCGCCACGCATCGGCCGTGCGGATCGGAAATGCCGGCTGCCGCCAACCAGGCAATAGCGGCAGCAGCATTGGTCGTGGTTTCAGTGGTCGTAAAGGTTTTTGATACGATCACCAGCCGGGTCCGTGCCACATCGCATTGCGCAAATGCCCGCGCCAGCGCCTCCCCATCGATATTGGATACGATATGAATATTTGGGCCATCTCCGTCCCGCCCCAGCGCATCAACCAGCAGCGCCGGCCCCAGCGCCGAACCGCCGATGCCGATATGGATGATGTCAGTGATATCTTCACCGCGTAGGCGATCAATGAGCACCTGCATCGCCGCCTGGCCCTGTGCCGCGGCGGCATTGTCTGCCGCCGCGCCCATGCCGCGTTCGGCAATATGGGTTGCGGCGCGGTTTTCGGATGGGTTGACGATTTCACCGGCAAACAACCGCGCCCGCCAACCGGACAAATCGGCATCCACCGCCCGTGCCAGCAGCGCTGCCAAAATATCGGCGCTCACCGCCAGCTTGGCAAAATCGAAATGCACCCCGGCAACATCATGGCTGAATCGCCGCAGTCGATCCGGTTCTGCATCGAACAGCGACAGCAACGGCGGCAACGGCGCGGCGGCAAGCGCCAAAAGGCACGATTCGGATTCGATCATGGCGCAGACCTTGGCGGATGATGACGGGGAGTAAAAGCGCCTATCGCAGTGCCATGGGTTCAACCAGGCGGGGCGCACCCGGCCGGACCATAGCCTTCCCATTCCACCGGCAGTCCAACCGGCCCCAGCAGGCCATCGACCAGCGCCGGGAAAACCTGTTCCGCGACCGGGCTGTTGGCCATCAACAACAGACAAAGTGGCGTTTTTGCAGCGACGCAGATGGCATAATTGGCGGTACCGTCGTCATGGCCTTCCTTGAACCAGGCCTGTCCCCAACGCGTTTGGAACAAACCCCAGCCGATGCCATAACCCAGTCGGATGCGGCGCCATTTGGTGGTGCGGGCCGATTGGATGGTCGGAAATTGCGTGGCGCTGTCGATCAGCACCTGCCGGCGCAGCATTTCGGCCTTGCTGCGCGGTGTCAGCCCTTCACCGCGGGCAACAGCGGCCAGAAACCGGGCAAAGTCTGCCGGCGTTGTGTCCATCGATCCCGCTGCCCGCACCGATTTTCGGGCATTATGGCCGAGCAGCGCCCCATTAGCCGCATAGCCCTGCGCCAAATTGCCGGCGAAATCATCGCGCCAGACCATCGATGTGCCAAGCATGCCGAACCGATCAAACAGCCGGGCCTGCATTTCAGCACCAACATTCAGGCCCAGGCCGGTTTCCAGCACGAACTGCGCCAGATTGATGCCTTCGCCCGAATAGCCATAACGACTCCCGGGATCACGATGGAACCGCAATTTGCTATCTGGTTCCAGAAATCCGAAATTGCCAAAGCCGCTGGTGTGGCTGAGCAAAATCCGCAACGTCAGCCGCCGCCAGCGTTCATCGCCGGCCAGATCCCGGTATTTCAAATAGTCCGGCAGCGGTTTCGGCAGATAGTCCGCAATCGAACGATCGAGATCTACCTGCCCGGCATCGACCAGCTGCATGACCATATAAGCAAATGCTGGCTTGGTCAGCGATGCACCATACATCACCGTATCCGGTAGCAGCGGCAGTGATTTAGCCACATCGCGCTGGCCAAAAGTTCGAATGATCGGTTCGCCATCGCCGACCAACGCAATCGCCAGGCCGGGGATCGGTGCAATGGCCATTTGTGCCGCAACCAGGCGATCAATATCGGCGATTTGCAGCGCCGTACCATCCAGCCTTTGCCAAGCTGCCCCTGCCCCCGCTGTTGCGTTCGCCAGGCTCAGCGTCAGGATCGGCATCAGCAACACTCCCAACCCGCGCATCAGCGACTCCTGTATTATACACATAATACGCTGCGTCGTTGCCGCAAGCAACCCCGTGACGCCCCCGGAAAACCTGCTAGATTAGCCGGATCTGCCGGAGCTGCCCGATGACCATGACGCTTTACACCGCCGCCACGCCCAATGGTTACAAGGTTTCGGTGACGCTGGAAGAAATCGGTATCCCGTATGAAGTGCGCCGCATCGATCTGGTCGTCGGGGAACAGAAAAGTCCCGAGTTTTTGGCGATTTCTCCCAATGGTCGCATCCCGGCGCTGGTCGATGATGGCTTTGCGATCTTTGAATCGGGCGCAATCATGATTTATCTTGCGGAAAAAACAGGGCAATTAATGCCAATCGACGTGCTCGGCCGCAGCCGTGTCATCCAATGGTTGATGTTTCAGATTGGTGGTGTTGGCCCGATGATGGGGCAGGCCAATGTGTTTTATCGCTATTTTCCCGAAAAAATCCCCGCCGCCATTGCCCGCTTTCAGGGCGAAGGCCGGCGTTTGTTTGCGGTGCTCGACGCGCAACTGGCCAATCACGAATATTTGGCCAGAGATTACAGTATCGCCGATATTGCCAATTGGTGCTGGGTGCGCACCGCCAAATGGTCGGGAATCGATAGCCAGGGCCTGCCGCATCTGCAGCGCTGGCTGGCGGCGATCGCCGAGCGGCCGGCGGTGCAGCGCGGCATCATGATTCCCGAAGCAGTCAAAATTAAAAGTGAAAACACTGTCGAAATGCGCCGATTTGCCGAAAAAGCGCGCACCCTGCTGGAATTGGGCAAGCGCGAGGCATGACAGCGACGGCAGCGGCGGGGGGCGCGACATGATCCGGAAAATGACGCTGCATTTCGGCATGGAAGGCCAGCGCCCGCCATGCTGACAATGATTTTCAAACCAGTTCGGCGGTTCTTGCAAAATGTCGGGCCATCGCGGCTGCTGGTCACGCTGGGCTTTGTCATTGCGGCGGTGCTGATCGCGCGCTTCGCCTGGTCGCTGCCGGTCTTGGTGGAAACCGAGCGCGGACTCTATGACGTGCGCACCTGGATCACATCGCCGCCGGTGGCACAGGATGATCGCATCACTGTCATCGTCTTTACCGAAGAGACACTGGCCGCCACCGGCAAGCGTTCGCCGCTGGATCGCAAGATGCTCGCCCGGGCGCTGACCAATATTGATGCCATGCAGCCACGCGCTATCGGCATCGATATTCTGATAGACCAGAAACAGGATGATGATGCCACCCTGGTCGCCGCCTTTGCCGGCATGCACACCCCCACCCGGCTGGCCAGCGTTGCCGAACATGAAATCACCCCGACACTGCCACCGTGGCAGGAGGGATTTCTGCGGGCATTTCAGGGCCGCATCGCATCGCGTTTCGTCCAGCCGGCGGATGTGCGCGTCGATGTCGATGCCGATAATGTCATGCGGCGATTCCCCAAGCAATTGCCCGGCGCCAAACCGCTGTTGATGGATTTGATGGCCGGGGATGCCAATTGGGGTGGCATACCGATGCGCGACTATGCCGGGGGAATCGCCTTTCGGCGGCCGGCCGATGCCGAACATCCGGTGTTTACCACGCTGCCGATAGATCTGTTCGCCGATCCCGCCCTGGCTGCTGCCATGGCGCCGCTGGTCAAGGGCCGTTTTGTGCTGGTGGGTGCCGAATTGCCGATGGATGACCAGTTTGAAACGCCGTTGACCCGGATTTCGGGTGACACCACGCCCGGTGTGGAAATGCACGCCCATTTGCTGGCGCAGCGGCTGGATGGCAAACGGTTGTGGCTGATGCCCGGGGCGCTGTTGTGGGTGATTGCCGTGGTGGTCGTGTTGGCGGGCGCGCTGACCAGCATTTCGCCGCTGAAAACCGCGACCACCACGGCAATCGGGATCGTGGAATTGCTGCTGCTTGCCGGGGCGCCATTTGCGATGCAGAAACTGGGCATCGACACCATCGCCTTGCCCGCCGGCGGCTGGGTCATCGGCTGGATCCTTGCCTATGCCGCCACTGCGACGGCGGCGCGGTCGGTGGGCGCCGACCAGCGCGAATTCGCCCAATCGGCGCTGGGCAAATATCTGCCGCCTGACATCGCCCAACAGATTTTGCGCGAACCCGAACGGCTGGCGCTGCATGGTGAAAAACGCCAGATCTATGCGCTGTTCACCGATATTGAAGGCTTTACAAAGCTCAGCGATTCACTTGCCGCGGAACAATTGGGTGTGTTGCTCAACGAATATCTTGACGATGTCAGCAAAACCATTCTGCAATATGGCGGAACGATCGACAAATTCGTCGGCGATGCGGTGATTGCATTCTGGGGTGCGCCAGTCGCCCGCAATGACGATGCCAAGCGCGCCCTCGCCGCCGCCCGCGCCATTCAGAAACTGTCGCGCGATGTCGATCCCGCCATCGGTAAGGCGATCGGTCGCACTCGCATCGGCGTGCATCATGGCCCAGCGGTGGTTGGCAATTTCGGCGGCCGTGATCGCATCCAGTACACCGCGCTGGGCGATGCGATGAACACCGCCGCCCGGCTGGAAAGTGCCAACAAAAGCCTTGCCAGCTACACACTCGTCGGCGCCAACGTCGTCGTGGACGCCGGCGATGCATCCAGCCGCTGCCTGGGGCGTATATCGTTAAGAGGCCGCAGCGAAGCCATTGAGGTGTTCGAACTGCTTGATACAGTTGAAACCGTCGCCATCGCGCGGCACAATCAATTATATCGCCAGTTCGATGCCGGTGACGCCGCCGCCCTGGCAGAGTTGCAGGAATTGGCCAATGCAAGCCCGGATGATATGGTATTGCAGCGCTTCGTTGAACGTTTGAAAATAATCGGACCAGGAGGATTTTATGTCATTGGTTAACTCTGGGCTTAAAACAGGTGTGCTGGCGCTCATGCTGCTGGCAATGCCCGTCGACGCCGGCCTTGTCGTGCGTTCGGTGGGAAAGGTTTCCGCCGCATATCCTGTCGGCAAATCAATCACTGCCGGAATGCCGATCAAAATGGCCCCCGGCGATACGTTGACCCTGCTCGATGGCAGCAGCACCCGCACCTTCACCGGCCCAGGCACCTATGACATCGGCAATGTCGCCAAACAGCTGACCACCCTCGCCTCCGCAGCCGATGCACTCGACTCGCGCGCGATGGAGCGCAAGCCGAGGCTGGGAACCGTCCGCGGCGTTCCTGCGATAACCGGACCCACGCTGTGGGATATCGATATTGATGCCCTGGCCAAAACCCAGTGCGTGTTTGATTCCACCCAGGCGATCATGCGCCGTGCCGTTACCGGCACCCCTCGCACCCTGACGATTACCGGACCCGGTGCCAGTGCCGCCAAACCCGCCACCGTCGCCCTCGCCGCCGGCCAAGCCAGCGCCCCCTGGCCAAAGGCGCTGGGCGCCAACGGCGAATTCACGATCGCCGACGGCAAATCACCGCCCCGCCAGCTGCGCTTCGTCACCGTCGCCCCCCCCACCGGCGATGCCACCACAGATGCGGCTGTATTGATAAAGGCCGGCTGCACAGCGCAACTGGAGCGCATGGTGAACGCCATGGAAACAGCGCCTACGGGGCGGTAACGCCGGGCGTGCCCCGCATAATTCGACATGCTGGCGACGGCCAGCATGTCGATGCCACGATGTTAAACTATATTCTGGATACCGCAATGCGGAAAACCACCCACCGCCGACCAGTAAGAAGGGAAGTAGGAACACAAGCTTTCGTCGGTAATATGGATCCGAAACGGCCTCGAAGCCGATCAAACTGAGCCAAGGGAGATACCCTGGCCGCCAGATGGTCTCAAAAATGCCCTACTGCAATGGACGCGCCGCATCACCGACGATGGCAAACGCCGCCCAATAATAAGGGTGGGATGTCTTGGCATCGTCCATCAGAGACAGGCTCGCTTCGCGCATTGCCTCACCAACTCCGGCGCCCTTAGGCCCGGCAAACAGCCCGGTTATCAGGCGACCAGTGGCACCGAAATCATCCGGCACCGGCCAATGACTGGCAATGACGGTGCGCGATCCGGCGCCGACGAACGCCCGCACCAAGCCATCAAGGGCAAAGTTGCCACCGGTGCTGATTCCGGCTTCGCGGGTGGCGGCGATGGTCGCCATGCCGGCAGTATCACAGGCAGAAAGGATGACCGTATCGGCATCAAGACGCAGATCGAAAATATCCCTGAAACTCAACAGCCCGTCGGATTTTCCGGTGCCGAATGACGTGACCAGCGCCGGCCGCGCCGGACATTGCGGGCCAGGCGCAGTGACCAACCCATGGGTGGCGAAATGCAGGATGCGATACTGGTTCAGATCCGTGCGTGCCGCTATCGCGGTATCGGTAAAGGCCGTATCGATGATCAGGTCATCGCCCGGATCGCGCCCGCCATTTGCTGCTGCTGCCGCCGCCCGAAGTTCGGCCGCCGAAATCGGATTGCCCCAGGTCGCCAGCGGCCATTCACAGGCATCACGCGGCTGCGTTGCCGCACTTGCCGGGGCAGGTGCGTTCTCCCCCAGGCCAAGATAGGCGCGCTTTCCACGTGACGGCGCCAGATCGCGCAAATCGACAAAGCCTCGCGCCGACACCGCCGTTGACACCATACGCACCTTGCCGAGCCAATCGATCCCGGTCATGTCATACGCATCGGCCTTTGGATCAGCGAGCCGGGCCGCAAACGCCGCCATCCCCCGATCACTGGCGATCAACAAGTTGACCGGCAATTGCAGCAATGGCCCGTCCGGTTCAAAAATCAGATGATTGGTCGTGGCCACTGCGGCATCAACCGGGCCGAACAGTGCCAGATACAGCTTGCGCGATGTCACCGCATCGAATGGGTAAGTGGCGGTGCGGCCATTTTCGATCCGCACGATAGAATCCCGCACATTTGCGACCATCTTCTCAAGCTGTGGCACCGTCGCATCGACCCGCACCAGCCGCGCGGCATCCTGACTGACGAACACTCCATAGGCCTCCGCGCCAACCAAGCTGAGCTTGTAATAACCCTCCCCCTTGCGCAACTTCGCCTGCAGATCGGCAAGGCTGAGATTGGTGGAAGCCACTACCCGATAGCGCGGAAATTCTGATAACTTGGCGAGCAAACGTGTCTGTTGCTGCGCCAGTTGATCACGCCGCGCCTGAATATCCTTCAACGCCGCAGCGTCATCGGCGCTAATTTCGGCCTGTGCGGTGATCCGCGCTGCATCGGTTTCAGCGCGGATGATCTCACGCGATACCGTCGTTGATTCGCGAAACAAGCCGGCCGCAGCATCATTCCCGCCCGAAAGTTCGCGTGCCAAAACCGCCTGGGTCTGCGCCACGCCGGGGCGCACCAGCGTCTGGCTAGCATCGAAAAACGCCGCCACATCCTCGGCATTGCCACGCGCGACCAACAGGTCAAAATAGGGTCCGATCAGCGGCCGGATCGCCTGCGCCGCGCCAGGAGTTGCCGGCACATCGGCGACCACGGCGCGGAAACCGGAAATCGCTGCATCGCGTTGTCCCTGCCGCGCCAGCAGTGCCGCCGCACGGGCCTTTGTCGCGAGCAGCACAGCCGAAGCCGGGTATTCTCGACCATAAATGATGATGGCAGCATCCAGATGCGCACGGGCCTCTGCCGGCTTGGCTTCCGCCTCAGCGATCGTAGCCAGTTCGATTTCGGCCGCCGCTGTCAACCAGGCGAGGCTGCGCACCCGCCCCTGCCGCACTGCTGCCACGCCGGTTACCGAAGTTTGCAACACAGCCCGTGCCTCGCTGTATCGCCTCAGTGACCGATAGGCGACGCCCTCAAGGTAGCGCGATTGCGCATCAAGCAACGCAGCGCGTTCACCCACTGTCAGCCGTTCATCGCCGCCCTGAAGGCGCGCCAGCTCGGCGCTGTCACTGTTCAATTTCTGGGCAATCGGCCGATCGATATAGCCAGACGCCAGCCGCTGAGGATCCAGCCCAGCATCTGCAATCGCTGCAATCGGCGTTGCCAACACCACCAATGCCGCCGCCGCATCACTGCGATTCAATTGGTCAATGGCGCGAAAATTTCGAAGGCGCCGCAACTGGATCGGATCACTGGCATCGGTGGCCCGGCCGGCTCGGGCAAACAAGTCCGCTGCCTCGACATCATTGCCCAGATTGGATTGCTGGAGCGCTTGATTGGCGAGATATTCCGACGATCGTCCATAGCCAGGATCGCCCGACCGGTTGCGCTCGATCAGCGTTTCAAAAAACGCAGCGGCCTCGGCAAAGCTGCCTGTGTTGTTGCGGATATAGGCCTCGGCCAGCGCCTTTTCAGGGTCCAGGGTGCCGGCCTGTACCCGGGCAAACGCGGTTGGATCACCGGCTCCAGTGCTCGTCACCTCCACGCTGCCGCGCTGCGCTGTGTCAGCGACAAGACTTTGAATGCCCAGCATCAGCGCAGATTCATAGCCGGCAAAGCCCTGCGCTACATAACGTGTGCCACTGCGCAATGTTGTCAGCACCAGATAGGGCAGCCCGCTGGTGCCAACGCACTCGCTGCGGCTGATCCCATTGGTCGTCATAGCAGCGGGCCGGCATTCTCCAGCAGCTGTCGCCGGCGCTGCCGTGGATCGCAGCGCATAGAGCTGCCCGACCGCTGTCGCCGCGTCACGGCAGACCACGGCATAACTGCGATCAAACATTGATTTCAGTTCTGTATCGCCGTTACGAATTTGAGCCGTGCACAGGACGCCAGAATCGCCAATGCGGAAACTGTCGACCGCTTTCAGGCCCGTTGCTGCTTGCGCAGGCGCAGCGACCAGCGCCAGCCCGATGATCATCGCCCTCATGGCTGTTTCCCCGTCGGATTGGCACCGCCGGTCGGCTGCTCGTCCCGATCGCCCAGCCATAGGCTGGCATTGCCGCCGCCGGTTACCGGTTCCTCCACCGCCGCATTGCCGCGGATCTCCCGCGTTGAGACCAACCGCTCTTGGCGCATTTGCGGTGGCGTTGCCGTGCTGGCGGCTTCCTCTGCATCCTCATCGGCTAGCATCGGCTTGTCAGGATCAGCGATAAATCGGATGTTAGTACCGATCGCATCGATCGCGTCGGTCACCCCGGTCGCTTCCGTCGCAATTGTACAACCGCTTATCAGGCAACCATCAATGGTTGACGTTATCGTAAAGCTGCCGCTTTCGCCGCCCACAAAAGTGACTGCCTCCCGGGTGCGATTGTTCGTCAATATGGTGCCGTCACCGATGATCGCTTGGCCATTGATCACGACATCAACGCCAGGGCGCCCAGCATTGACCCTCAGACCGCCAAGACCGACAGAAAAGCCCGCACGCTGTGCCGCGCTGCCGCTGTTCTGCACCAGGAAACTGCCGCTGCTGCCCACCCGCATCGTACCGGCACCCAGTTGTCCGGCCAGATTGGGGGTGGCCGGCACCGCCGCTAATGCCGCGTCGCGGCCGGCAAAGGTCGGGTTTGCGGTGAGGTTGGCGAGCAGCGACGTATCCACGACGGCGATGTTCGTGGCCGACAATTCCAGTATGCCGCCCACAGCCTTGGCAACGTCTTCCACACGGATCGAACCACCCACATCGGTGACCACATCCAGCCGCGGACCGGCGCTGAGCGACAGTGTATCGGTTGCCGCCGCACCGGACAGGGTAAAGGCGCCCGAAACCTTTATCGATCCTGATGTCTGCACCGCAAAGCGCGCCGTGCTGCCGATAAGGTTGGCGGCCGTTGCCGCACTGCCATTCAGCGACAGCGAGCCGATTTGCAGCAGAGGTGGCGACGTGCCTGTTGCAACAATGCTGATCGAGCGGCCGCGCAACCGCGATACCTCGCCACTGTCCAGCGACCAAGCGCCCTGCACCGCGGCGCCACCAAGATTGATCGCCGTGGCCGCCGAATCCACCGTCAGAACAATGGTGTTCGTCGCGCCGGTGCCAATTTCGGCCCCCGTGGTCAGCGCCACATCGGCCGATTGCACGGCTATCGAAGGCGAAGTCAGCGTGCCGCCAAAGCTGGCCAGCCCGCCGCTGTTGATGCCCAGCGATGTCCGCGCGTTGATGGTGCCGCTGGCCGCGAAGCCACCGCTGCTGGCGGCTTTGAGCACGCCGAAGTCGCTGGCGCCGCCGATCGAAATCGCACCAGGCAATCGCACCGGCGCCGCTGCAAACAATGCCGTCAGATCAACCCCAACCTGGCCCTGGGTGATCAGCGAGGCCATTGAATCCGCAGCAATATACACTGTTGCTGCATTGCCGCTGGCCAGCCCGGCGGTGGTGACATTGCCGCCGGCAAGCAGCGCAATCGATTGGCCGGCGTTTATCGCGCCGACTGTCACGGTGCTACGCCGGCCGATGACCGCAACATTGCCCAGCGCTGCCAGCGCACCCAAAGAGACCGGTCCGGCCGCATCCACGTAAATCGAATAGGTGCTCATCGCCGGGCGCAAAATCCCGGCGTCGATGCGACCAGCGGTGATGCCGCCCGCGCTGGAGGTCAGGGTTACCGCATCGCCGGCGCTGACCGTGGACAGTGCCAACGATGTGCCGCTGATTCCCAGGTTTTTTTCGGCCCGCAATGCCGCTGCCGTGACCGCGCCGCGCCCGGCAATTACCGCCGTAATACCCACATCGACGGTGCCCAATGTAATCGCGGCACTATCCAAGCCCAGGTTTGCTGTGGTTTTGGTCGCCCCGGCAATCACCAGGTCACCAGTGCTGGCGATGCGCAACGTGCCCGCATCTGCACTGGCAACCCTGACACTGCCGGCCTGCCGCACCGGAACCGCTGCAAATAGCGCGGCATAATCCGGCCCATTTTGGCCTTGGGTGATCAACGCGGCCATGGAATCCGCTGCGATCAAGGCATTGCCCGGACTGCGCAACGCCCCGGCCGTGACATTACCGCCGGCTAGCAAGGCCGTGCTGGCCCCGGCATTCACCGCACCGACCGATATGGTGCCGCCGCGGGCAATTACCGTTACGTTGCCCTGTGCCGTCAACGCACCGGTGTTGACCGCGCCCGACCCATCGATGGCGATCGCCGCCGCTGTGCCTGCGGGTCGCAGTGAACCGGCATCAATTGGGCCAGTGTTGATTCGACCGCCGCCATTGTCGCCTGCCGTTGCCGTTACGCGCACCGAACCGCCGCCACTGATCACACCGGTGGTGACATTGCCCACGGCGCTGAGCACGATCCCGCCCTCACCGCGCACATCACCCAGCGTCAAATCGGTTGCGGTCAACAGTTCAAAGAATCCGGCACCTGATGCCAGATTGCCCACCGCAAGGCTGCCGCCATCCAGCCGCAGACCGCTTGCCGCGTTGGTGGCGCCGGCAATGCCGATCGCGCCGGTGCTGGCGATGCGCAAAATGCCGGTATCGATCGTGCCATTGACGTTGACAGAGCCGGCCAGTTTTGCCGGCGCCGTGGCCGCAAACAGCGCGGTATAATCCGGGCCAGCCTGACCCTGGGTGATAAGGTTGGCCATCACATCTGCCGCGATCAGCACATTGCCGCTGTTTGCCGTGCGGATTGCACCGGTGCTGACGGA
>JBBRPI010000010.1:0-116388 GCA_038228305.1 Sphingomonadales bacterium
AGGTTCAGACTGCCGAAGGCAAGCTACGCCTGACCAAAATCAAGCACCCATGGACCAACGGCCAGGTCGAGCGGATGAACCGAACGATCAAGGAAGCCACCGTCAAGCGCTATCATTACGATAGCCATGCTCAGCTCGCCGCCCACCTCCACGACTTCATCAACGCCTACAACTATGGTCGCCGCCTGAAAACACTCCGCGGACTCACGCCCTACGAATACATCTGCAAATGCTGGACAAGCGAACCCGAACGATTCATCCTAATCCCGCACCAGCAAATGCCGGGACCAAACACCTAGTCCGTGATGATCGCATAGCCTTGCAGTTGTAGCGTCGCCATTGTGGTGATCGCGGCCACATCGACCTTCACGTCGGGATTCAGGTCCTCATGCGCGAAACCTGCCCCCATCATCGACTGCCCGCACAGCCGTACGCTGACACCTGCGGCTGATAGTTCATGAATCAAGTCGGCATCGGGGTTGGGCTCGCCCTTGTTGCGCTTGGCATAGGCCACCGGTGTCAAAGCGGTTTTAGCGGCGGGGCCATGTAACGTGATGACGATGTCGCCGGGCTGCATTTTCACGCCATAGCGCGCCAGCAAATTTACCATGCGGGCGACGCGTTCCAGTCCCTGATGCACCGAGCCAGGCGTCCGCGCCGGCTGCGATACGCTGAAAACGACTTTGTAGCGCAGGGTTGGATCGGGCTTCAGAAAAGGGTCTGCGACTTCAGCAAAGACGCCGAAGTTCGGGATCGGACGCGATGGCGTTTCAGCCATGGCCGAGGCAGCGGCCATCGTCGCGGCGGCAGCCAGCATCATCGTAATATAGCGCATGGATTGTCCCTCTGCAGGTAACCGGTTAGTCCTTTGTCATGTTCCACAAATCCTTGTCGGGCGAAAGCATCGTGATGCGCGGACCAAAGACAATATGATTACGGGGCGCGGAATTGGCGGCTTGGCCATCGGCGTGGTTGTCGGCGCAGCCGTGACGTTGGCCATCGTCTTGCCTTATGAACATACACCGACCGCCATCGCCACATCTCCTCCTTTTGCGCCGCCGCTTGCCGCCGATGCGCCGGCCGATGCCTTTGGCGACGCCGTCAGGCTAGGCGAACATCTGATCACCGATACCGCAACCGCAGCGCCCCGCTATGTCGGCAACGGACTTGTTTGCAGCAATTGCCATCTTGATGCCGGCCGCCAGCCCGGCGCGGCACCGCTATGGGCCGCGTTCGTCAACTTCCCAGCTTTTCGCAAGAAGAACGGCGAAATCAACAGCTTTCAGAAACGCGTTCAGGATTGTTTTCGCTACAGCTTGAACGGCACGCCGCCGCCGCTCGGCAGCCGTGAGCTACTCGCCATCGAAAGCTATGCGGCATATATGGCGCGCGGCCTGCCCAGCGGGATGTCGCCACCTGGACGCGGCTTTCCGTCGCTGGCGCCGCCGTCGGTTGCTGCCGACGATACACGCGGTGCCGCAGTCTATGCCGAGAAATGCCGTGTGTGCCACGGCCCCTCTGGCACGGGAGCTACCGTTGCCGGAAATCGAGTTTACCCGCCACTCTGGGGAGCTCGATCGTTCAATTGGGGCGCGGGTATGGCAACGATCGACAAGGCAGCCGCCTTCATCCACACCAACATGCCGTTGGGCCAAGGCGGCAGCTTGTCGGTCCAGCAGGCCTGGGACGTCGCCACGTTCATCGATGGCCAGGACCGCCCACAAGATCCGCGCTATTCAGAAAGCCCGCAAGCCACCCGAGCGCGCCATCACGATTCGCCGTTTTCGCGTTATGGCACGGTTGTCGACGGCCGGCTGCTCGGCGGTGCTTCGTAAATTGCCAGAAAATCCGCCACGGCGCGATTGGCCAGTCTCGCCACCATCGCCGGATCCGGCGCAGGCGCCAGGCCAAGAATGCGGCGCAGGTGGAGTGCGCCGCGGCAAAGAACGGAGAAGTTTTCGGCGGCCAGTTGTGCATCGTCGATGGACAATAGCCCGGCATCACCGTCGGCGCGGAAGCGGCTGGCAAGACCGTTCACCGCCGCCATAGGCCCTGATTCAAAGAACAATCGACCGATTGCGGGACGGCGCTGGGCTTTGGCTGCGATAATGCACAACATACGGATCGCCCAGTCAGAGCAAACGAGTGCGATATAATGGCGGGCGTAGGCGGTCAGCCGTTCCTCCAGCGTCGCCGCGTCAGGAATGTCAAAGATGGCGGCGCTGTTGCGGGCGCAGGTTTCGGTTACCAGGGCCTCAAACAGCGCCTCCTTGCTGTCGAAATAGCTATAGAGTGTGCCTTTGGAGCCGCCCAAACGCTGCGCCACTTGCGACATCGATGCGCCATCAAAGCCATGATCGAGGAACACATCATGGGCGGCGGCCAATATGGCGTCGCGGCGGGCGACGACTCGTGCCGGCATCGCGGGAGGGAGCAAGGTGGTGGTCATATTGATCGCAGGCAGCCGTTTCCCTGGTGGAACGTTTCAGTCTCGGTTGACCACGTCAACGTCGCTGTCTAGATAGAATTGACCGTACTGTACGGTCAACAGGATTCGAAACACCATGCGTCGCCTTGCGCTCCTGCTGCTGCCGCTTGCCAGCCTGGCGCTGGTCAGCTGCGTGGTGCCTTCGGCCGATGCTGGGCTGAAGCCGCTGCCGCTGGCGGGGCTGGCGGACAGGAGCCTGGCCGGCGCTACTGCCACCTGGCCGCAAGTAAAATGGTGGCGGGTCTATGGTGATCCCCAGCTCGATTCGCTGATTGCCGAAGCGCTGGTTGGCAGCCCGGATATCGCCGCCGCGCAAGCGCGATTGCACCGGGCCGAGGCGCAATTGGGGCAGGCGGGCGCGTCGTTGCTGCCGTTGCTGACCGGCAACGGCCAGGCTGCACTGACGAAGCAAAGCTATAACAATGGCTTTCCGCGGGAATTTGTGCCGAAGGGATACAATGAAACTGGTCGTTTAAGCCTCGATTTTTCCTGGGAACTGGATTTCTGGGCCCGCAATCGCAAGGCGGTATCGGCAGCCGCATCGGATTTGCAGGCTGCTGCTACGGATCGCGCCGCCGCTGTACTGATGCTGTCGACGTCGGTAGCGACCAGCTATGCGCAACTGGCGCAGCTGCATGCCCAACGCGCCGACGCCGATGCGGTGCTGGCACTGCGGACGGAAACCCTGAAGCTGGTGCGCCAGCGTGTTGCCGGCGGGCTGGATACCCGCGGCGAGGAACAAGCGGCTGCGGCCGGCGTCCCTGCGGCACGCGAGTTGCTGGCGGCAATCGATGAGATGATTGCGCTGACACGGTTTCAATTGGCAGCGCTGCTGGGGGCAGGACCGGACCGGGCTCGCGATATCACACCGCCGGCGATAACGAGGCTTGCGGCGTTTGGCCTGCCAGCCAATGCCGGGGTCGATCTGATCGGCCGAAAGCCTGAAATTATCGCGGCGCGCTGGCGAACAGAGGCAGCGGCAAAGCGCATTGGCGTGGCGCGGGCGGACTTCTACCCCAATATCAACATAGCCGCATTTCTGGGTTTCCAGTCGCTGGGGCTGGCAAGCTTGTTCACCAGCGGCTCTGATATCGGCCAGGCAGGCACCGCGTTGCGCCTGCCGATTTTTGCCGGCGGCCGGTTAAAGGCCAATTTGCACGGTGCAGAAGCCGATTATGCGCAGGCGGTGGCAAATTACAACGGCGCGCTGGTCAAGGCGTTACAGGATGCAGCCAATGCCGCGACCAGCGCACAGGCGCTGGAAGGTCGCCTCGCCGATGCCAAGGCGGCTTTGGCCGCGCAGGAGGAATCCTATAAGGTGTCGCGGCTGCGCTACACCGGTGGCCTCGCCAATTTTCTGTCGGTGTTGATCGCCGAGGACAATGTCATCCAGCGCCGGCGCACGGTGACCGATCTCAATGCCCGTGCCTTCGCGCTGGATATCGCGCTGGTGAAGGCGCTGGGCGGCGGCTTTGCCGATGCGGCGCTTAACAAAGAGGATGCCGCATGGCCGACGCCGACCCGGTGACCGTATTACAAGCCGAACAGCCCGGTGCTGCCGGCCGCGCCGCCACGCGTCGTCGTGCCTTTGCCATTGTCGCGCTGGTGCTGGGTCTTGCCGCACTGGGCTATGGCCTTTGGGATTATTTCGTCGGCGCGCGCCGGGTGACTACCGACAATGCCTATGTCGGCGCCGACAGCGCCCAAGTGACGCCGCTGGTGGCAGCGGCAGTGATCAGCGTGCAGGTGCGCGAAACCCAGATCGTACGCGCCGGCGACGTGCTAGTGGTGCTGGATCAAGAGGACTTGAAGCTGGCGCTGACCCAGGCCGAGGCGCAGCTGGGAACCGCCATCCGCCGTGTCGCTGGCTATTACGCCAACAGCCGCGCACTGGAAGCGCAGATTATAGCGCGAAACGCCGATATAAGCGCTGCTCATGCCCGACTGGCCAGCGCCGACGCGGATCTGGCGCGCGCGCGCGTCGATCTCAACCGGCGCCAGGCGCTGGCAAAATCCGGTGCGGTGTCGGGTGATGAATTGACCAATGCCGTCAATAGCAACGCCGCTGCCGTAGCGTCCGTCGCCGTGGCTCGCGCTGCAGTTGCCCAGGCCCAGGCGCAATCGGGCTTTGCCGCCGGCAGCAAGGCGATCAACACCGCGCTGATAAGCGGGACGACGCCGGAGCAGAACCCCGAAGTTCGTGCCGCCCGCGCTGCCGTCGAAAAGGCCCGGCTCGATCTGGCGCGCACCATGATCCGCGCGCCGATTGGTGGCGTCGTGACGCGCAAGACCGTGCAGGTCGGCCAGCGGGTTGCCCCCGGCGCTTCGCTGATGACCATCGTGCCGGTCGAAACGGCCTTTGTGGACGCCAATTTCAAGGAAGGTCAGTTACAAAAGGTGCAGGTCGGTCAGCCCGTCGCGCTGACGTCCGATATCTATGGCAGTAATGTCGTCTATCATGGCCGTGTCACCGGACTGTCGGGCGGTACAGGCGCCGCATTTGCACTGATCCCGGCGCAGAATGCCACCGGCAACTGGATCAAGGTGGTGCAACGCCTGCCGGTTCGCATCACGCTGGATCCAAGGGAACTGCGCGCACATCCGCTGCGGATCGGCCTGTCGATGGACGTTGATATCGACACATCGGGCAACAATGAGGCACCAAAGGCAGCCCCAATTGGCTAAGGTCGAGATTATCGACGGGCCGATGCAGGGCGGGGCGCTGTTCGTTGCCGGCGCTCTGCTCGCGCTCGCCAATTTTATGGTCGTGCTGGATACCACCATCGCCAATGTCTCGGTGCCGTCGATATCTGGTGCGCTCGCGGTGTCGCCCACCCAGGGCACATGGGTCATCACGAGTTATTCGGTGGCAGAAGCGATCACCGTTCCGCTGACCGGGTGGCTGGCGCAGCGTTTTGGCACCGTCAAAGTCTTTTGCATCGCCATGGCCGGCTTTGCGTTTTTCTCCTTTGCTTGCGGGCTCGCCACCAGCCTGCCCATGCTGGTGGCGTTTCGCGTCTGCCAAGGCATCAGCGGCGGCCCGATGATCCCGCTATCACAAGCGCTGCTGCTGCGCGTATTTCCGCCCGAAAAGGCGCCGATGGCGATCGGTCTATGGGCGATGACCACCGTCGTCGCGCCGGTTGCCGGGCCCATTTTGGGCGGCATGATTTCTGATAACCTGCACTGGTCATGGATTTTCTTCATCAACGTGCCGTTCGCCGGGAGCTGTGCGTTTTTCGCCTGGCAGACGTTCCGCAGCCGCGAAACGCCAACCACGCGCCGGCCGGTGGATTATGTCGGGCTGGGGCTATTGATCCTGTTCGTCGGCTCGATGCAGATTATGCTGGACAAGGGGCGGGAACTTGATTGGTTCGGGTCGCCGTTCATCATCGGGCTGGCGGTCATGGCGGTGGTAGGCTTTGTCGCCTTTCTGATCTGGGAATTGACGGCGGAGGACCCGATCGTTGATCTGCGCATCTTCCGGCACCGCGGATTTGCGGTTGGCGCCATCACTCTCTCGCTGACCTTTGGCGCTTATTTCGCCAGCATCATCCTGATCCCGCTCTGGCTGCAGACCAGCATGGGCTATACCGCGACTTGGGCCGGCTATGCGACCGCGGGCGGCGTGCTGGCGGTGGTGATGTCCCCAATCGCCGCGCAACTTGTTGGGAAGGTTGACCCGCGCCTGCTTACCTCTGGCGGCATCTTGTGGTTCGCCATGGTGACCTTCTGGCGCAGCGGGTTCACCACCCAGGTGGATTTCTGGCACATCGCCGCACCAGCAATCGTGCTCGGCATCGGTGTGCCGTTCTTCTTCGTGCCGACAACGCGCATCGCGCTGGGGGCAGTGCTGCCGCAGGAAACCGCGTCGGCAGCGGGGCTTTCAAATTTCATGCGCACCACCGCAGCGGCTTTTGCCGCATCGATTTCGACGACCTATTGGGACACGACGACCAGCACCGCCCATGCCAATCTGGCGGCATCGATGACCGGGGTGCAGGATCAGCTCAATACATTGACCGGTCAAGGCATGACGGCCGACCAGGCAATCCGCCAGATTGAGGCGCTGGTCCAGATGCAAAGTGTCATGTTGGCCACCGACCGGGTGTTTCTTGTCACCGCCTGCATCTTCCTCGTTACCGGCGCCTTTATCTGGCTGGCACCACGACCCCGGGCTTTTGGAGCGGCAGCGCCGGCGCATTGAACCCAGAACCGACCACATCTGCACACAGTCGTCGCAATGGGAGGCCCTTGTGGGTATTTGATCGGCTCTGGGTCTATTTTGAAATACCGACTTGCGGCTCGATATTGATGGAAAGCCGCCGAACTTCTGTCAACGCCGTAAAGCACAGATAACTTCCTGAATGGGTGAACTCAGCTCCTTGGGCATCAACGTTGTGGCGGTCGATATCGAAACGCGGATAAAAGACCACGGTTGGCTCCGCCGATGCCCCCGTTGCAATCACGGCTTGAAATCTGCCGTCGGCCGCATCGTAACGCTGAAAAACCAGAGTTCCTTGTGCCGCCTGAACATAGGCGCGGCAAAACCCGGTTACAGCCCGTCCGCCCTCATCAAGATTTTCGGCATCGTCACCCTGATCGATGGACCAAATCGACAAGTCCTCCTGGTTCCAGCCGTCGCCAATCATCGGGTCATTGCGGTTTGACACGGTATAGTTCCACTGTGTCGATGAAAGCAGCAGTTGGTCGATGGCGTTGTACATTAGTGCCAGCGCGACGGTCTGGCGGTCCCAAACCTTTTCACCGCGTTCGCCGCTCGTCCAGCGAGCGTAGGCAGCAGCGTCGTTCATGTCGAACGGGATCCCGAACTCTCCGATCAGCGTCGGGGCTCCATCGTTTAGCGCATCGCCGATCTGTCGGATTCGCGTCAGCCCATCGACATAGGCTTGTTCGATTTCGGTCGGGCCAGACAATGGCTTGCCGGTCAGAATGTCGATGGTTTCATCAGGATCAAATCGCTTGGTCACAAGCGTTCCGAGGTCATACCAATGGCTGGCATTGACCGTACGTTCCGGACATCCGGCCGGAAACCTGCCGCCGCGCATGGCCGCAAACGGATCGACCTCGGCAAAAATCAGCCAATCCTCGCGAACGCTTCTGACCGTTTGGGCGACGCGATTAAAGAACGGCACCATGAAATCCTGTTCGGTCTCAACCCTGGCACCATTGACCGTGCGAAAATAGCCGGGGTCGAGGACAACTGGGCTGCCATTGCTGTCGATATCCCATGCCCCACCTGCCCGGAATGGGTCTTCACGTCCAGGCAGCCAGATCGAAACACCGCTGGCGTTGGCAGTGAGGCGCCTGCCAGTTGATTGGCCGCCGAGCGCCAGAATTTCGATTTCACGGCTGCAACCGCTTGCAACCGACAGGCCATCAAGCGGTGTCCAGGCTTCCCCATAGAATTTGCTGAGCGGCGCCTCCATCAAGGCCCCAATATAACCGGTTCCCGGCTCGTTGAGCGTATCGAAACCGATGACGTTCTCGATGTGTGCAATCTTTTCTGCCAGTGCGCGCATGCTGCCGAGATAATGGCCTTGCAAATAGGCTTCTATATTCCTTCCATCGACGACCATATCGGACGCGAAAGCGCTGCCGGCGAAGAACAGCGTCCACATGATTCCGTTTGCCGGCCTGCGATAATTGCCGCCCCAACTCATCACCGGATAGCTTGCCTGCCGCCCGCCAACTATGGCGTCATAGGCATTTTGCATCACATGCGCTGCACCGCTGGCGTGAAAGCGGTTGAAATCGAGCCCGGCAACCTCGAACGTCCATCCTGGCGCTCCGTCCCCGCCTGACATCCGCGACCAGACATCCTGGTGAAAATCTACGAAGACATGCAGGCCATATTTGCCGGCACGGCGACAGACTTCGGCAAAATAATCGAGATATGCCAAATCATGTTGACCAGGACCTGCATGTTCCACGGCTTCCCAAGTTGTCAAAAGACGCAGGCAGTTGAACCCCCAGTGGCGAATGCGAGCTAAATGCTGATCAATCTCATCAAGTGGTGCCGGCCGGCCGATAAAGCAGACATTGCGGTGATCGCGGAAGTCGGTTGGACAATGCGTATGGCCGTTGGGTGTGAACGGCACCTTGCAGTCGCCGCCAAGATTGACGCCGCGCAGAATAACGTGGCGACCGGAACGATCGCGGAAGCAGGTGCCGTCAATCATCAGCGGGCCCGGTTCGGGCATCGAATTATTTCTGATCATATTGCAGCGATCTCGGTCTGGCGGCCCGCTGCATGGGATACGCCAATGCGATAGGCTTCACCATAGCGCAAAGTGCGGTTGATCCGTTGCATGCCGCGACAACGATTCCAGGTTGAAATACCGTCGGCAGCGACGACATCGCCCTGCGAGGCATGCAACGCCAGGCAGGCCGCCTTGCGTTGCTAGACTGCGGTAATGTCAACAACCTGCACGGGCATGAATCCAACACCCAGCATGATGCCGCTGTAAAACAGCGCGGCATCACATGGACAGGTCGCAGCGACGATCCGGCTGAGCCCGCGATGGTCGGGATGGTAGTCGTTGAGGTCCGGCGCCACGACGATCGACGGCGCGAACCCGCGAATCGCATCGCGCGCCGGAGGGCGGGTCAAGACGACCTTTTTTCGTAGCACTCAGTGCTACATAATCGCATTATCGGTATCGCTCCCACCCGTGCCTTCAAGTCCGCAGGATTCTCAAAGGCGGCACGCAAGGCCTGGATGACGGACAAGGTGCTGTGCGAGGCCATTGGCAATTATATACTTGAAAAAGCACGCCACTGAAACGATACAGGGGCCATAGACATCACCGCACTCCGCTTCGCCAACGCCGACGCCGCTAGGGAATACCTAGAGTCGCTGCATTGGCTGGAAGGTCCGATCTGCCCCCATTGTGGTTCGGACGATGCCAAGCGCCTTCAAGGCAAGTCGCATCGTGCCGGTTTGGTTCAGTGCAACGCTTGCCGCGAACAGTTCACAGTCACCGTGGGCACCGTGTTTGAACGCTCCAAGGTGCCGCTGCATAAATGGCTGCTTTGCAATCACCTGCTTTGCGCCCGCAAGACGGGCATGAGCGTCCATGAAATTCACCGCTTGCTCGGTGTCACCTATAAAACCGCATGGTTCATGTGCCACCGCATCCGCGAAGCAATGAAGCCGATCAATCCTGGCCCGCTGGGCGGTCCTGATAAGGTCGTGGAAGCCGATGAAACCTACGTCGGCGGCAAGGCAAAGAACCGCGCCTATCGCGCCCCTCGTGCCAAGCAGGCCATTGTGGCGCTGGTTGAGCGTGATGGCCACGTTCGCAGCTTCCACGTTGCCAACGTCACCGCCAAGCAGCTTCGCCCGCTGATCGTCACCAACGTCGTTCGTTGGTCCTATTTGATCACCGACGAAAGCGCCGTCTACACCAGCGTTGGCCGCGAGTTTTACGGCCACGGCACCGTCAACCACAGCGCCAGCGAATACGTCACCACAGGCGGCTTCAAGCACAGCAAAACGGTCGAAAACGTCTTCTCGATCTTCAAGCGCGGCGTCATCGGCACCTATCACCATATGAGCGAGGCGCACCTGTCGCGCTGCACCGCAGAATTCGATTTCCGCTACAACACCCGCAAAGACAACGACACAGTGCGCGCCGATGGCGCCCTGCTGGGCATCGCTGGCAAGCGCTTGACTTATCGGCGGGCTAACGCAGCCTAAAATGGCGCAACAGAAAGCCAAGCGCCTCCAGCGCTGGCGCAAAAAGAGGAAAACTGATGTCGGATAATTTTGGCTTGGCCGCGCTATCCGGCGCGATGCACATCCTTCGCACCTTGGTCAATCGAGGGTTGGTTAGTCCCGCAGAAGTTGAGACTATTCACGAAACTCTACTTGAGGTGGTCCAGGGCGGCGACGAGCAGTCGGCAGCCCGCTTTGAGGCTGTTTTTGAATCCTCTTTTGTCGAGTTGCGGCGCTTTGCTTCCGATCTTTGGCAAGAGCCTGACAATCCGAAATAAGCGCGGCTATCGCCTCATTTATCAGCGCCGGGCTTGCCCCTTGTTTTCGGTTTATCATTGCTGGCACCTTTCGGCTTGTGCGGCGTCGGCTTCGTCGCCAGCATCCGCCGCAGCACGTCATCCTCTAACTTCTGATCGGTGTCAGCCATGGTTGATTGGTCCAAATCCACGCCAGAAAAACTGGACGAGCGTCACCTTGAGTTCGGGCGCACCTTAGCCGAATGAGCCGACCTTGAGAACGCCATAGGACATTGGTTTGCTTATTTTACCGGCATGAACAAGCGAATGGCCGCCCATGTATTTCATTCCGCCAGAACATTCGGCGGCCAAGCCGACATGTTCAAAGCGGCCCTGAGCGTCACGACAGCAGACTATTAATTGGTCAAATTCTTTAGGGCCGCAATCAAGCAGGCTGTCGCCTATGCTGGGTTCCGCAATGAATTAGCCCACCATAGCATCGTGATGTTTATCGGAGTTGGCCCACGTGCAAAGCCAGGATGCGATTGGGATTCTCCGTCTGGCTACTCGCTCAATGAAATCATGCAAGGCAGAGTGAATTTTGCGGCACTGCGACACCTGATACAGTCGGTCGATGTTTGCCCGTCTCTGGAATCGATAACGCCTGAAGAATGTCTTGCACAGGTTTTCTGCTACCCAGCCTGGCTCACTCCAATGAAGCACGCCTGAAGCCTTTGAGCGTAAACCCCGCGCAAAACCATCGCGACAGTAATCTCAACAGCGCCGCCCTGTCATAATTCCTGTGCCACGAGTCATTTGCTTTCTAAAGTATATAATTTCCGATAAAAGGGCGCACTGCGGGCGGGCGGTTCACGGCATCAGCGCCTTCGCCAGCGGCGTCGCAACTGCGCCGCCGAGCAGCGCGCCGGCGACGATATCGCTGGGATAATGATGGGCGGTGGCGACGCGGGACCAGGCCATCACCAGCCACGCCACCAGCGCCAATGGCCAAGCCGCGGGCCAGGCCGCGAGGACGGGGACCAGAGCCGCGGTCAACGTCATGGCGTGACCGCTCGGAAAGCTGTGGCGATCGAGAGTCGCCAATAGAGGCGTCAGGCCCGGATCAATCTCGAACGGGCGCAGTCGGCCGCAAGCCAGCTTGATCCATGGATAAACAAGATGGACAACGCCGATCGCCAGCGCCGCGACAGCCACCGGCCGCGCCCCGCCGACACCGATCAGGACAACCGCGCACAGCACGTAGAAGCTGCCGTTGCCGAGCCAGCTGATCGCGAATGCCAGCTTTCGGACACCGGCATGGCGCGTCGTCTGCCAGACCCGGTCGACGAGTTCGATCTCGCGGTCCGACAGGGTGCGCAGCCAGCCGCGCAGCGGCAGCATACGTTCGCTGCCCTCGACGCGTTCGCGCGCGCGAACGAACAGTCGCCGGGTGCGCACGATCACTGGCCGGTACCGCCTGCTGCAAGGCTGAGCGAGTGTCCACTATTCGCGGCAACGGTGCAAGGGCAGGGCGGCGCGGCGCGGCGCGGTTCGGCGCGGTTCGGGGCTTTCAGGTTGCAGGTTCGGTGCTATCGTCATGGCCATGGTCGCTACACCCCCCGCCTATGCGCATGATTTCCACATTGCCCTCGACGGCAGTGGCGTCAACGGCCTTGAAGGCATGGCCGGCGTGTGCTGTTTCCGCTACGATCCGGCAAGCAACGGCTATGCTTGGAAAATCCGCTATTTCGATGGCATCGGCGCTGGTCATGCGGTGGCGGTGCAGCCCGAAACCGGGCTCGGCTTTCTGGGCAACGCCGGGCAGCACCTGCTGCTTTACGACCTGCACAGCCTCGACGAAGTCGGCCGCCAATCCACGCTGGCGTTCGAATGCCCGCGCACGTCGCTACATGGCAGCACGCATCTGGTGTGGACCGGGCCAGGCCGGTTCATCGCCGCAGTCGGCGAGGCCTTTCTGGAGTTCGATGCCGATAACCTCGCCGCGCCGTCGACGCTGATCGGCCATGGCGTGAAGCTGCCGCACGCGATCAAGCGTTCGGCATCGGGGCGCTACATCGCCTATGGATCGATGGACCAGCCCGCCGATGGCCGCAACGGCGAGGCACGCCAGATCGGCATCTGGGACACCGTTTCGGATACCGTCCGCATTGTCGACCTCCCCGCGACCTGCTGGCATATCGCGGCGCACCCCAAACACGACCTGCTCTATGCCGTGTCATTTCGCGTCGCCCCGCAGGATGGCGATGACTGGCACGAATGGGGCATGGCCTGGCTGAAGCAATATGCCTTTGAAATCGACTTGGCGACGGCGCGGGTACGGCGCCACTGGGTCGCGGGGCGCGATATCCCGGCGCATATCAATTCCGATGTCGTGCTGTCGGACACCGAATTGCTGTTCTGCACCGGTGGCAGCCAGACGGTTATCGGCATTTCGCTGCAGGATTTTGCCAGCTGGCGCATCGTCGTCGACGAACGGCCGGGCCTGATCGGCCAGTTGCGCCACCCGCGCGAGGTTGCGTCGATGATCGGCGGCACGCTGGCGCGCGGCAATATCTTCACCAACAGCCGGCATTTCGTTGGCGCGCTGATGATCAGCCGCGGCACACTGCTCGATTCGATCTATGGCTGCCAGCTTTCGAGCGATGGCACGCTGCTGTTCACCGCCAACCGCGGGCTCAACCGCATCAGCGTATATGACTATCCGTCGGGGGCGCTGCGGCTTGCCGTCGACATGCCGCCGATCCAGGACTATTTCCCTTGGATGGCGCCGACCGCCGACCCGCGGCTGGGCTTCCATCACGCCGCGCTGATTGATTGCGCCGATATTACCGCAAACGCGCCGCCGCTTCCGCCGCTGCACGGAAGTTAGACGGGATCATCACCGTCGCGATGGCCTGGACCAGCGCCGTGACGGGGGCCTCGAAAGCGCCGACAAGGCCGGCGACAAATGCGGGATCGATGGTCAGCGTGCCCTCAAAGCGTGCCCGGCAACCGCGGCCCGCCATCGCCGCCTCGAACCCCGTGGTGCCGGTGCAGCGGATTGCACCGCCGCCGATCGACGGCTCGATCGACCAGCTTGCGGTCAGGCTTGCCGTGTCCCAATGCGCCCGATCGATCCAGGCGATATCCCTCGTCCCCAGCCGCGCCTGCAGCAGCGCCGGCACCGCCTGGCGCGCCTGCCAACGGTTGACGATATCGACACCCCCATCGACTTCACTGCGCGCGGTCGTTTCGATGGCACTGATGTCCTTCAACTGTGGCGCAATCTCGTCGAGCCGGTCGCGCAGCGCCAGGAACAGCGTTTCGGGCGGCACGCGCAGGATGACCAGTGCTGCAAATGCCTTCATGCGGCAGCGCCATGGCGAAAACGCTGGACCGCGTCGGCGAGCCGCAGTGTTGCACGCTGCGCGCGGCTGACATGCCGGCTCGCCGCCAGCCAAGACACCGCCTCGATCAACGCCTGCGCCGCCGGGCGCGGGCGATAGCCCAGAGTTGCGGCGCGGCCATGATCATACCAGTAATGGCGGCCGAGCATCGATGCCTGTTCGCGCGTCGACAGCGCCGGCACACCGCGCAGCCGCGCGCCGATCTCCTCTGCGGCCGCCGCGATTCCGGCGAAGCGCGCGCCGATTTCAATATTGGGCCCGCCCACCCCAGTCAGCACGCCGATCAACGCATGAATGTCCCGCCATTCCAGGTTTTCGCTGCCGAGCAGATAATGCTGCCCGGCGCGGCCTTGGCGCGCTAGCAGCAAGTGCGCCGCCCCGACATCGGCAGCGCTGACAATGTTGCAGCCGCCGGCATAGGTGCTGCGCGTCTGGTCGGCGACATAGGCAAGGATCAGCGCATTGCTGGGGCCCAGCGTGGTGGCAATGCCGCCGACCGACATCGTCGGGCAGGCCAAGACGAGATCGAGCCCGTGCCGTTCGGCCAGCACCAGCGCGGCGCGGTCCTGCGCGATCTTGGCCTTGACATACGCCGGTTGCCCGGCCGGCTCGGCAAGCCCGCCGGCTTCATCGATGATGCCGCCGGTTTCGGAATAACCGAACACCACCGATGACGATGTCACCACCAGCCGGCGCACCCCGACGGCGGCGGCGGCCGCGATCACCGCAGCAGTGCCATCGGTGGCGACGCGGTGCAGCGCCTCACCATCACCGCCATAGGCAAAGGTGGCAGCGGTGTGGACGACCGTGTCGCACCCCGCGAACGCCGCTTCGAGCGCAGCGCGCGGCCCCAGCACATCGGCATGGACCAGCACCGGATCGACACCCGCCAGCGCCGCGCAACAGCTTGTCGGGCGAACGACGGCCCGCACCGGGACATCATCGGCGATGGCGGCGCGGACGACATGGGCGCCGATCAACCCCGCCGCACCGGTTACCGCCAGCATCATACGCCGCGGCCATGTACATAGCCATCGGCATCGGCATCGCGCCCGGCGCGGCGATCGCCGCGCTCACCGCGCAGCGTTGCCAACCAGGGCCGGGCCACATCGGCGACGCGCCCGGCCAGCGCCTCCAGCGCCTCGGCCGGCGGCGGCCGAGGTAGGGCAGGATCACGGCCGATCGCGATGTCACGGCCTTCGGCAAGCGCTTCGAAATTGGCGAGCGTGCCGGCAAAGAAGCTTTGATAGGCATGGGTGACCAGCGCCGTTTCAAGCGCCGGCAACAGCGACACATCGAACAATTGCCAGAACGGCGGCAGCGTGAAATCCTGCTGGCCGATGATTTCGACAGCGGTACCGGTGCCAGTGCGGCGAAAACTGATAATGCCATCGTCGGCGCGGGCGGTGTCGTTGCTGCTGAATAGGGTCTGCCAATATAATTGGTGGAAATCGGCGGTGCGGCGCACGATCTCGATCTTGGTGACATCGATCGGTTTGCCACCGAACAGCACGAGGTAATTCGGCTGCGGCAGGTACAGATTGCGTTCGAGCTGGCGGCCACCGCCATCCGGCGGTTGCGCGCCGGACGGCGGCAGGGGCCCTTCGGCATGCGGCAGCACGATACCGCCGAGATAATCGGCCATGAAGGCGATCGCGTGGCCGATATCGACGCGCGCGACGAAGTGTTCGAACGGGATCGCCAGTTCGCGGGCATAGGCAAACACGATGGCACCGCCGATCTTGCGCCAGCGCAGCGCGTCGGCGTGCAGCGGCGCACAGCGCGCTACCGGCGCCAGCGAATCAAGCGACGCCACCATGGCATCGAACGCCGCGACGGGGACCGATGCCGGGTCGATGCCGAGCGCCACGACGCGGCGTTCGAGCGCGTCCTTGTCGTAAAGCGTCTGCCAGAAGGTCAACCCATCGGCGGCGAGCGCCAGAAGCAGATCGAGCGCGCGATGCACCGCGCCGCCATCGAGTCCGGCAAGCGCTGCGTTCATCCGCGCATCGATGGGATGCAGCGGCGGAAACGCCTCGCGATCGAGCATTTGCAACCAGGGATCGGTCAACGCCGCGAAATCGGCGTTGGCGGCGCGCGCGCGTGCCAGTTTGGCGGCCCAGGGGGTCGGCGCCGGTTCGGAGATCGCTTCGGGCGCCCGTTCGGGCGCTGGCGTCGGATCGCCGTCGAAGGCATGTGCCGCTGGCACCGGCCGTGCCGATGATAGGGTGGCGAACAGCGGCGATACCGCCGGATCAATGCCGAGCTTGAGCGCGGCCGCATAATCGGCAAGCACGATATCACGGCTGACGAGCCAGGGTCCGCCGCTGGCGCGCGCATCGATGATGGCAAGCTGCGGCGGCATCGCATCGAGCAGCGCCGTCGCGACTTCGCCTACATCGCGGCGCTGGCGATATTCCCGGTTCGGATCGGTCGCCGGCAACGCCCCGAGCATGGTTTCGAGCGCGCCGACAAAGCCCCTGCCCGCGTCGCAGCGCAGCCCGGCGATGACGATCCGGACATCGGCATCGGCCCAAATGCGCGCTGCCGGCGTGCCGGCGAGCGCGCTGCCGGCGGCAAAGCCGTCGGCGATCACATCATCGGCCAGATCGACGATATCGTAATCGATGCCGGTGTCGGTGACATACCGATAGCCGGCGATTTCGGCCCGGGCATGGACGTCGCGATTGCCCGCCCACGCAGCGCTGCCATCGGCGCTTGCGGCGACAAGGAAACGGGGGGAGCAGGCGGCAGGGCGGCGGGCCCCTATAGCATCGATCAACGCTTCGACAGCGCGCGCCGGCACCCCCGGGTCGGCGGCGCTGAACCCGGCCAGATCGACGAGGATGACAATGGCAGGATCGGCAGCAAGGTCGGCGAGCAGATCGCAAAGCCCAGCGCGATCGAGCAGGTCCGACAGATCACCAGCGGTGGCAGCATCGCGGATGACAACCTTGACCGGCAAATGTGCCGGCCTAATCGGCAACAGCACTGGCGCAACCTTGGCAGGGGGCCCGGGCGGCACCGGTCCGGATCAGGATGTGGTGATCGCGGTTTTCGGCGTGCGAACGGTGCGGGGCGCCGGCTTCGCGCGCTTCGGTCGGTCGGCAGTGCGCGCGGCATGTTCGGCGGCATCGATCATCGCTTCGGCCTTGCTGCGCGAGCCAGCAAAGCGATCGAGCCCGGTCTTGACGGCATCGCCGGCAATCTCGGTGCCCACCGACAGGACATGCCCCACAGCATCGATATAGACGTCGATGGCGCGGCGCCCGAAATCGACGACACCGATCTTGCTGTCTGCGACCTGGCCAAGAAGACTGCCATATTGCGACCAAGCCTTGGCCTGGACGCCGACACCGCGCCGGAAACTGGCGCCTGTCCGCGATGCCAGTCCGCCCGATTTATCAGCCATGCGACGTTCCTTTCGGCGTCAGATCTCATCCGATGGATGATTCATAGCAGATCGGCACGGCCGATGCCACCGTCGCATTATGCCCGTCGCTGATGCCCGGGTTTCCTAGCCTGTCGAGCCGGGCCGATCAGGTGCTGGCCAGCACCTTCATGCTGGCGATTCTTTCGCGCCACACCATCGGGCCGGTCGCATGGACGCTTTCGTTGTTGGCATCGACCGCCACCGTTAACGGCACGTTCGACACGGTGCCGGCCACCATGTTGTCGCTCAGTATTGTCCAGCGTGCCGAGTGCATCGGATACGGCCTGATCAATGGCTGCCACGGCAGGTTCGCCACGGGCTGACAAGGCCTCCATCTCTGGCACTGCCGTACCAGCAAGTTCGATTATCGTCTGTCCGCGTTGTGATTCGCGAAAGTCGTGGTAACTGGACATCGGACATTTCATGCACGTTGTTTGCACCTTGTTGGCGCAATCGGCTGCACTAGCAAGGCTCAACATGCATCGGTCGCTGGCGCGCATGAATGGGATCGCCGCCAGCCTGGCCGCCATTTTGCACGCCGGCGACATTATCGCCCTTTCGGGCGATCTGGGCGCCGGCAAAACCACATTCGCCCGCGCCCTGATCGCGGCGCTGGGTTGGCTGGGGGAGGTGCCGTCGCCAACCTATACACTGGTGCAAAGCTATGATCCTCCCGATGTGCGGCTGCCGATCTGGCATGTCGACCTCTACCGGCTGGCTGGCCCCGATGATGCTGACGCGCTTGGCCTGTTTGAAACCGATGCAGCCCTGGTCATCGAATGGCCGGAACGATTGGGCGCGCGATTGCCGGCCGATGCCCTGCGCCTGCACATTTCCGGCAGCGGCGATGCGGTTCGGGTCTTGACTTGGGAAGCGCCCCCGGCTTGGGAAGGCCGGTGGCCACCAACCCCCCAAAAATGATCCCGCCGGCCAGTGCGCCGGCATTCCTGGCCGCCAATGGCTGGGCCGGGGCGCGAATTGCGCCGTTGGCCGGTGATGCTTCTTTTCGCCGCTATTTCCGCATTCACGGCGCCGCGGGAACCGCCGTGCTGATGGATGCCCCGCCGGACAAGGAGGATTCGCGGCCCTTCCTCGCCATCGGCAAACAGCTCGATACATTGGGCTTTTCGGCGCCTCAACCTATCGCCGCAGACATGGCCCAGGGCCTGATCCTGCTTGAAGATTTTGGCGATGATCGTGTCGTGCCGGTGCTGGCGCGCGCGCCGCAGCGCGAACGGGCCGTGTACGAAACCGCGGTCGATATTCTCGTCGAACTCCACAACCATCCCGCCGGTGACGTGGCACCCTATGACACGCCGGAATTGCTGCGAGAGGCGCGGCTGTTCCCCGATTGGTATCTGCCCGCCGTTGGCGTTGCAGAGGCCCCCGGCTATGATGCCGCCTGGGCATCGCTATGGCCGGCAGTGCTCGACGGGCCGGCGGTGCTCACCCTGCGCGATTATCACGCCGACAATCTGATGATCATCGATCGCCCCGGCCTGCGGGGCCTGGGCCTGCTGGATTATCAGGACGCATTGGCCGGCCACCCGGCCTATGATCTGGCGTCGCTGTTGCAGGATATTCGCCGTGTCGTGACGCCAGAACTCGAATCAGCGATGATCGCACGCTATCTGGCCGCCCGTCCCGATACCGATCCCGCTGCCTTTCGCACGGCCTATGATATTCTGGGGGCACAACGAAACATCAAGATATTGGGCGTTTTCACCCGGCTGTATGTGCGCGATGGCAAGGCAAGCTATCCGGCCTTCCACCCGCGGCTGTGGGAACTGGTCAGCCGCAATCTGCAAAGCCCGGCGCTGGCCCCGGTCGCCGCCTGGTTCGCAGCGCATGTGTCCACCGGCGCCCGCCACGGCGTCAAAACGTCATGAAAAACCGCCCGCCGCTGGCCATCCGCCCGCGCATCGATGTGGCGATGCCCGGCACCGCGATGGTGCTGGCTGCCGGCCTTGGCAAACGCATGCGGCCGTTGACCGCGACACGTCCCAAGCCATTGGTCGAGGTGGCCGGGCGCACGCTTTTGGATCGCGCGCTGGATCGGGTGGAGGCGGCCGGCATTGCCACTGCTGTCGTTAATGCCCATTATTTCGCCGATCAGATCGAGGCGGCGGTATCGGTCCGGCCGGGCGCGCTGCGCATCATGTTGTCGGACGAGCGCGCGCAATTGCTGGAAACCGGCGGCGGTGTGACAAAGGCGCTGCCACTGATCGACAGCGATCCATTTTTTGTCATCAACGCCGATAATATGTGGATCGATGGCTCCGCCGATACGCTGCGGCTCATGGCGCAGCGCTGGGATGCGGAAACCATGGATGCGCTGCTGCTGCTGGTGCCGCTGGCCCGCGCCACCGGCTATGACGGGCGCGGCGATTTCCACCTCGATCCCGCCGGCGTCGTGTCGCCGCGCGGTGAAGTCCGCATCGCGCCGTTCGTCTATTCGGGCATCCAGCTGATTTCCAAACGGCTGTTCGATGGCGATACCCCCGAACCGCATTCGCTGTGGCGGCAATGGAACCGGGCGCTGGCGACGCAACGGCTGTATGGCGCTGTCCATCAGGGCCTGTGGTTCCATGTCGGCACGCCGGCGAGCATCGGCGAGACTGAGGGGCTGCTTGCGACGGTTTGAAACCAGATCGCCCGGCGCCTGCTCAGGGGCCTCTGGCGCGACTGCCTGCACGACGGTGAAGGGCCGTCTGCTCCCGCAGCCGGAGGCCTTTCAACGCCCGCCGGAGGTTTTGTGAACCGGCACCCCGCCATCTTCACCATCCCGCCGCACATCGCCTTCGTTGATGCGCTGGCCCGGGGGCTGCTTGATCGTGTCGGCGGTGATCCGCTCGCCCTTGCCCGCGCCCATATCCTGCTGCCCAACCGCCGCGCGACCCGCGCGCTGACCCAGGCCTTTGTGCGGTTGGCGGGGGGCGGTGGCCTGTTGCTGCCGCGGATGACGCCGGTGGGGGATCTGGGTGACGACAGTTTCGATCGCTTTGCCAATGGCGACAATGCGCTGCCGCCGGCGGTGGCCCCATTGCGCCGGCGGCTGGAATTGGGCCGGCTGGTCCGCGCCCTCCCGGCAAGCGGGGCAGCCCGCAGCGCGGTGGAAGCGTTGCGGCTGGGCGATGAATTGGGCGCGACGCTCGACACGTTGCTGGCCGAGGAAATCGCGCCGGATCGGCTGACGAACGTGGTCGAGGACGGCGACCTGGCCGAGCATTGGCAGGCCACGCTGAAATTCCTCGATATCGTCATCCGCCAATGGCCGCCGACGCGTGACGCCATTGGCGGCGATGGCGGCACGCGGGTGGCAGCGCTGATCGATGCGTTGGTCGCGCGCTGGCGGGAGGCGCCGCCGCCGGGGCTCGTGGTTGCCGCGGGTATCACCGGCAGTTCGCCGCCCCTGGTGCGCTTGCTCGGCGCGGTGCTGGCGCTGCCACAGGGCATGATCGTGCTGCCGGGATTGGATACCGACACGTCAGAGGCTGGCGAAGCGCGCTGGGCCGCAATCCGCTGCGCTGCACAGGATGAAGAATCGCCGCCGCGGGACAGCGAAGAACACCCCCAGCACGCGCTGAAACGCCTGTTGGCCCAATTGCGGCTGGATCGCAGCGATGCCCGGGATTGGGGCGTCAGCACCCCCTATGATGGCCCCGCCGCCCGCACCGCGCTGGTGCAGGCGGCGATGGCGCCCGCCGATGCCGCCGACGGCTGGCATGCCGGGATTGAAGGCGACACGGCGATGCCCGGCGTTGCCGCGATTGAGGCGGCCACTCCGGCGGAGGAGGCGCAGGTGATCGCGCTCGCCCTGCGCCGCGCGCTGAACGAACCCGGCCAGACGGCGGCGCTGGTCACGCCGGATCGCAATCTGGCGCGCCGGGTGGCGGCGCATTGCCGGCGCTGGGGAATTGCGGTTGATGATTCAGCCGGCACGCCGCTGCGACTTGTGCCCCCCGGCGCACTCGCGCTGGCGCTGGTGGAGGCAATGGCGCAGGGTTTTGCCCCGGTCGCGTTGCTTGCCGTTCTGAAACATCCGTTGGCGGCGACAGGCGATGGCCGAGGCCTATGGTTGGCGGCGGCGCGGCGGCTGGACCGGCAATTGCGCGGCGTGCGGCCTTTGCCGGGGCTGGAAATGATCGCCGAACGTATCGATTCCGAAACCGTCGAACAGTTGCGCCGCGCCCGGCGCAACGCTGCCGATGCGGCGGCGCTGGCCGGCATCGCCGAACAAGGCGCCGCGTTGGCGGCGTGGTGGGGCGATGCCAGCCACGCCCTGATGCCATTGGCGCAGATCGCCGATGCCCGCGAAACCGACCTTGCCACCTTAGCCACCGCGCTGCGCGAAACCGGCACCGCGCTGGCAGGGGACCGGCTATGGGCCGGCAGCGATGGCCGGGCACTGGCCGGGCTGATCGAAAAACTAGAGGCTGATGGCGCGGTATTTGGCCGTTTCGCCATCGATGATGCCCCCGGCCTGATCGCGGCATTATTGTCCGATGTCGCCGTCCGTGCGCCCTGGGGCGGCCACCCGCGCCTCAGCATTCTTGGTCCGTTGGAGGCGCAATTGCAGCGCGCCGATGTGATGATTCTGGGCGGGCTGAACGAAGGCACATGGCCCGGCCGCCCTGCACCCGATCCCTGGTTGGCGCCGGCCATCCGCAACAAACTGCACCTGCCTGGCCTCGCCCGCGCCACCGGCCTTGCCGCGCATGATTTCGTTGGCGGCCTGGCCGCAAAACAGGTGTTGATTACCCGCGCCCGCCGCGATGCCAGCGCGCCGCTGGTGCCATCGCGATTCTGGCTGCGACTGCAGGCATTTACCGGTGGCATTGCGGGGGATGATGCGCTGCTCGGCCTCGCCCGCCGGCTCGATGGCCATGGCCAGCCGCAACCGGCGCCGCCGCCCAGCCCGGCGCCGCCCGCCGCAACCCGGCCGCGTGCGCTATGGGTTACCGAAGTCGATACGTTGGTTATCGATCCCTTTGCCTATTATGCCAAGGTGATGCTGGGGCTCCGTCTGCTCGATCCGATCGACCAGGATCCGACTGCGGCGACGCGCGGCACCCGCATCCATGAAGTGCTGGAGGATTGGGTCGGCCGCGGTCATGGCAGCCTGGAACAGCTATGCCAGTTGGCCGAAGCCATGCTGGATACCGAAGGCAAGCAATTCCCGCTGCTGCGCGCGCTATGGGCACCCCGCGCCCGCCGCGCGCTGATCTGGGCCGGCGAACAGATATTGGTCGCCGAAGCCGATGGCTGGACCCAGATGACGGCGGAAGCCGGTGGCACGCTGCCCCTGAACAACGGCATCACCATTCAGGGTCGTGCCGATCGGGTGGATCGCGACGGCGAAGGCCGGCTGGCGGTGATCGATTACAAGACCGGCCGCGCACCATCGGCAAAAATGGTCAAATCCGGCAAGGCCAATCAATTGGGCTTGCTCATCGCCATGGCGGCGGCCGGGGTTTTGCGCGGCAAATCCGGCGCAGTGGCAGACGGCAACCCGGCCAGCATCGCCTATTGGCAATTGCCCGGCGGCAACAAGGCGGGGAAACTGATCGACGCACTAAAGGGCAATCCGCCACTGACCGCCGCCGACCATGCCGAAATCGTGCTGGCAGAGGTCGAGGCGTTGACCGACAGGATGCTGTTGGGTGATGCGCCATTCCCTGCCAAAAACGTCCCGGCGCTGGCCTGGGGTGATTATGATCATCTCGCGCGCGTTGCCGAATGGCTGAATCGGCCGGTGAAAAAACCATGACTGCCAAAGCCCTTGATCTGATGAAACCCGAACAGGCCCGCGCCGCGGCGCCCGATGTTCATGCCTGGGTCGCGGCAGCGGCCGGCACCGGCAAGACACAAGTGCTTTCGGCGCGGGTGTTGCGGCTGTTGCTGCTCGGCACACTGCCACAGGCGATTTTGTGCCTGACCTTTACCAAACTTGCCGCCGCAGAAATGCAGACGCGGGTGCTCGATCGGCTGGCGCGTTGGGCGCGGTGCAGCGATCCTGAATTGCGCAGCGACCTGGCGGCATTGGGGGCGGCGGGTGATGCCGCGACCATTGCCCGGGCGCGGCGCTTGTTCGCCCAGATGCTCGATGCGCCACAAGGCCTGGCGGTGCAGACCATCCACGCCTTTGCGCAAGGGCTGATCGCCAGCTTTCCGGTTGAATCGGGCGTTGCGCCGGGCTTTGCGACGCTGGATGATCGCACCGCCGGGGCGTTGCAGGCGCGATTGTTGACCGAGGCTATCGAACAGGGCGACCCGGAATTTCTGGACGATCTGGCGGCGATCAGCATTGCCGGCGGTGAAATGAGGCTGGCGGCGGTGGCGCGACGGCTGGCCAGCCATGGCGATGCCCTCGCCGATCTGCCGAGCAATATCGAGGCGATGCTGCGGCGCGGCTTTGGACTGGCAAGCGACCGCGATGCAGCGCAAGCGCTGGTTGCGGCAATGGCCGGCATTGATCGCGCCGGCGTGAAGACCCTGGCGGCGGCATTGCAGGCGGCAGGCAATGTTACTGCGACGCGCACCGCGATCGGCCTGTATGACTGGCTGGCACTGGCCGAGCCTGCGTCGGGGTTCGATGCATTTGCCAGGCAGTTCCTCAAGGCCGACGGCCTGCCGAAACTGCCGACGACGATCGTGCCAAAGGCCGCCGATATCGCCAACCCCGGCTTGCGCCACTGGTGCGAAACCATGGCCGCAACGCTGACGGCGATCAGCGCCGAACAGGCGCTCCACGCCGCCGTCCTTCACGCCGCCCGCCATCTGCGCATCGGCAAACGGCTGGCCGCCGATTGGCAACGGGCAAAGGCGCGGTTGGGGGTGGTCGATTATGATGACATGATTGCCGCCGCCCAGCGCTTGCTCGCCACCGACGGCGCCGCCGCATGGGTACGTTACAAGCTGGATCAGAAAATCGATCATGTGCTTGTCGATGAAGCGCAGGATACCAACGCCCGGCAATGGGATATCGTTCGCAACCTGACCGAGGAGTTTTTCGCCGGCGCCGGCGCGCGTGAGGTTGACCGCACGCTGTTCGTTGTCGGTGATTTCAAACAGGCAATTTTCAGCTTTCAGGGATCAAACCCGCAAATCTATCGCGACAAGCGCGACGATTTTGCCGAACTCGCGCTGGGGGCCGGCAACCCCCTGCAACTGGTGCCGCTTGCCACCAATTTCCGGTCGGTCGATGCGATATTGCACGTCGTCGATGCGGTGGTCGATGTGCTGGGGCCGGCAACATTTGACAGCGATGGCGTGCCGAAACATGTGGCGCATCGGGAGGACAAGCAAGGCGTCGTCACCCTGTGGCCACCAATGGCTGACGATGAAGCGGACGATGACGACGCCGCTGATGCGGACGAAGACGCTGAGCCGCCCCGCGCGCTCGGCACCGAAACCCGGCTGGCGCATCAGGTGGCGCGCACCATCGCCGGCTGGCTGGACCGCCGCGATCCGCTGATCCTGCCGGGGCGCGGCATCCCGGTAAAGCCACAAGACATTCTCGTGCTGGTGCGCAGCCGCAGCGGCTTTTCCGGCGCGCTGGTCTCCGCTCTTCACGTCAACGAAGTGCCCGTTGCCGGGGTTGACCGGCTGAAGCTCAGCGATCCCCTCGCCGTTGCCGATCTGCTGGCACTGGCGCGTTTTGCCCTGCAACCAGGCGATGATCTGGTGCTGGCGGCGCTGCTGGTCTCGCCCTTCCTCAATCTGGGCCATGACCAATTGTTCGCCCTCGCCCACGGCCGCGCCGGGACGTTGTGGGATGCGGTGCAGACCGATCCCAATGTTGCGACCGCCTGCCAATGGCTGCGCGACATGCTCGCCTTTGCCGATTTCGCGGCGCCCTACGAATTTTTCGAACGCATCCTCTCTGGCCCGCTTGGCGGTCGCGCTGCGCTGGTCAAGCGGCTGGGGGCAGAGGCGCGTGACGCCATTGACGCGGTGCTCGATCAGGCGCTGGCGTTTGAAGCGTCCAATGCGCCATCGCTGCAAGGTTTCATCGCCTGGATCGACAGCGACGATCTCGAAATCAAACGCGACCCCGATGCACCGCTGGATGCCGTGCGTCTGATGACGGTGCACGGCGCCAAGGGACTGCAAGCGCCGGTCGTCATCCTCGCCGATGCCACCAAGCGCCGGCAGCCCGAACGTGAGGCGCCGCTGCTGATGGCGTTCGACAATGGCCCCGAACTTCCCATCTTCCTTGCCAGCCGCAAAAACCTGTCCGGCCCGCTTGGGCGTGCCATCGACGATGCCGATCACGCCGCCGCGCGCGAACATTGCCGACTGCTTTATGTCGCCCTCACCCGTGCCGAAGACATGCTGTTCATCGGCGGTGCGCTGCGGGCCGGGGCCAAGGAGCCGCATGAGGAAAGCTGGTATGCCGCGTGCCGGATGGCACTGGAAAATCTGGGCGCAGACAGTATCGATGCTGACGGCTGGGATGGCGAAACCCTGGAATATCGATTTGGCACCGCCGAACCACGGCGCACAATTGCGCCCATCATCATCCCCGATACCGCCATCACCCTGCCCGAATGGGCCGTGACACCTGCCCCGCAAGAGGCCCGCCCGCCAAAACCGCTATCCCCCAGCGCTATCGCCGCCGATGATGTGTCTGCACCACCCGCCGGCCCCGCCGCAAAGGCCGCCGCCCGCCGCGGTGCCGCTCTCCACGCCTTGTTTGAACGCCTGCCCGATATTGCCGCCGATCGCCGCCAAGCAATCGGCGAAGCCTGGGCGAAAATGACGGTGCCCGAACTGGACGCGGCCGCGCTGACCGCCATCGTGCTGACTGTTCTCGATGATCCGCGCTTTGCCGCGATTTTCGCCGCCGGCGCGCTGGTCGAGGCACCCATCGCTGCCGTGATCGATGGTGTCGTTATCGCCGGAAAGGTCGATCGCCTGCTCGTCACCGAAAACGATGTGCTGGTCGTCGATTTCAAAACTGGCCGCCGGGTGCCCGAAAATGCCGCCGCTGCCGATGTTTACCACCTGCGCCAGATGGCCGCCTATGTGCTGGCGCTGGCGCAGGTGTTCCCCGCCCATAAAATCCGCGCTGCGTTGTTGTATACCGAAGGCCCGGCGCTGATCGAAATCCCCGATGCCCTTATCGAACTTCACCGCCCGATAGCAGCGATTGCGTTGAATGATGCGCTGATTGTGCCTAACTAGGGGCAACCCCAGAACAGGAGCCTCTCCATGGCCGCCAAACATGTCACCGATGCCAGTTTCCACGCCGACGTCATCAGCGCCGAAAAACCGGTGCTCGTCGATTTCTGGGCCGAATGGTGTGGCCCCTGCCGCCAGATCGGCCCGGCGCTGGAAGAAATCAACGCTGAACTCGATGGCGTCAACATCGTCAAAATCAACATCGACGAAAATCCGGATGCCCCCACCCGCTATGGCGTCCGCAGCATCCCGACGATGATCCTGTTCAAAAACGGCGCCCCCGTGGCAACAAAGGTTGGCGCGGCACCAAAATCGCAGTTGAAAAGCTGGCTTGAGGGCGAACTGGCGTAAAGGGCCCCCAGCCCGGTTTCGCTGTCATGGGATCGTCAGGCTGGCCGACGCCAGCATGACGATTGTGACTCGATCAAACTGACATCGCGCCTAATGCGCCTGCACCCGCGTAAACAACAGCGCGCCCCTGTGGGTGGCCGCGGCCTTGTCGCACGCACCGCCAAGCTGTGGATATTTCGCCAATAGCACGGGCAGGGTGACGATTTCGGACCAGCGGGTGTGCGCCACGCAGACGGCGCCATCGGCGGCCCAGCCGGCTTCAAACACATAGGCGTCGGCTGGTTTTGCATCGGCGGCTGGCGGGCCATCGGATTCAAAATGCTGGATGCCATAGATATCGGCGACATCGATCGATGTGCCATTTTTGGTGTGGTGGACATCATCGCCGCCATAATCGGCGCGCACCATATGGGTGCAGGCCTGATAGGCGGCCTCCAACGGCGTGCCATCCGGGGCATGGCCCCAGGGATAATAGCCCCATAACAGGCATTTGCCGACCGCGCCCGATGTGCAGGCGAGGAAGAATTTTGCCGGGTTGGGCACATGGCGGGCATGTTCATCCAGGCTGCCGCTGACCGGGACAGCAGCGTTGCGGCCCAGCCGGTCTGGCCCGCACAACGGGGCGCGGATTGCCTCGCCGTTAGGGCCGGTGGCGGCGATGGTGAATATGTGCAGGGTCAGATCAGGCCGATCACTGGCGGGAACCAGCGCATCGAGCCGAACGCCGATCAGCTTTCCGTCGAAAGCGATCACCATTTCGGCGCCGATCAGGGCGCGGCTGTCCCGCACCCGGCCACTGGCATTCAGCACCAGCAGCCCATCGCGGGCGACCAGCGTGGCAGCAAGTGCGGCAGTGGCCGGTGCCGGAGATGCCAGAGCGGCGGAGGCCAAGGCCCCCGCCGCCAGCACCGCGGCCAGGATGGCGCGCAGCATGGTCATCACTGTGCCAGTGCGATCGGGGTTTCGAATGGCACGATGATGGCAACCGGGGCAATTTGGCGCGAGATATCGGTGTTGACGGCGGTGCCGTTCATTTGCAGGCCGTTGAGCACAAAGCCGTTGGGGAACAGGCCATTCGATTTCATACCGTTGAGGTAAAGGCCGTTGGCAAACAGGCCATTCGCTTTCAGGCCGTTGAGGTAAAGGCCGTTGGCTTTCAGGCCATTCATTTTCATGCCGTTAAAGCTGATGCCGTTAATGCTGATGCCGTTCATCTTGATCGGCACGCCGTTGTTGTCGCGGATCATGGCGCTGGCTGGGATTGCGGTCAGGCTGATGGCGAGCATGGCGGCGGCGATGGTGAAACCCTTGATCATGTCATATTCCTTTGGTCTGTTCCGCCGGGGCCGGAAGTGGCTGGCGGGGTGAGGTCTTTCTAGGCACCGCCTCGGTTGCGCGGCAGTTGTTGCAAGCAGCGCCGAAATGCCTTTGGTTGCGCCGGCCAGTTGCGTTAGGTTGCGTCTGATTGCGCGCACCGGGGCAGGCAGGGGAGCAGGGGCATTGGAAACACAGCCGTTCGCCGGAAAACTCACCCTTGTCCTAAAGGCACTGGCAATCAGCCGCGGCCGGTTGGCCGCCGATCTGGGTATCGACAAATCGGTGGTCAGCCGTTGGTGCAGCGGCGTCAACATCCCATCAGGGGAAAATCTGAGCGCATTGACCCGGTTGGTCACCGCCCGCGCGCCGGGTTTTACCGGGCTGGATTGGGATCGTGACCTTGCCAGCCTGGATGCGCTGTTCGGCGGCCGAGCCCCGGCGATGGCCGTTCAGGATGAACCAGCATCACTGCCCGGCGCGCTGGCGGAATGGCTTTCCGGCCGGGCGCTGGGTGATGCGATGGCATCCTCCGCCGCCGCCACCGCCGCCTGCGCCGGATTCTGGCGGATCACCCAGCCCAGCATCGTGCTGCCACCGATGTTTTTTCACCAATATATGATCATGGCGCCCGATGCCGCCGGGCTGTTGAAATTCCGCGTCGGCTATTTTGATGTGCGGTTCGAAGGCTGGGCCTTTGCAGTGCGCAACCAGCTGTATTTCTGCGGCAGCGATGTGCTGCGCGGCAATCAATTGTATGGCATCTACAATCTGCCATCCGCCGAACGCGCCGATCTGCTGGAAGGCATTGCATTAACCTGCCTGCCCGATGTCGGCGGCATGCCGGGATCGCAACTTTGCGTGTTCGAACGCATCGGCGATCTGTCGGGCGATGCCGATGCTGATTTGCAGCGTTATACGGAATTGTCGCAGCAATCGCCGATGGCCACGGAAGCATCTGCCCCCGCCGATATCCGCAGTTTCCTGGGGCGCCACGGCATCGGCCCGACAATCAACCCCGCAACGCTGACCTTGCCCTATGTCGATTCGATATCCCATGGTGCGGGGTGGGACGAGGCGGTTGCCATCAATCGCCGTCTGCCGCCAGCGCGCCCGCCGGCCGCTGCGCCCGCCGCGGAAACGCCTGCCGCCGCGCTGCCGCTGACCGCCGATACGGCCGCACCGCCGATGATGAGCCTGCCGTTTGGCTTGGTGGAAACCGCCGAAAAACAGACAGCGCGGCGCGGCGGCGCCTATCATGGCCGCTGGCAGGTCACCCGGCTCAGCGCCACCGGCAAGCTGGTGTTTGTCGTTGAACATGTGCTGATCCGCCCCCAAGGGGCCGGACTGTGGATTGAACACCATGCCAGCGGCCACCGGCTGGAGGGCTGGCTGCTGATCCTCAACAACCGGCTATATGGCATGCTGGCCGATGAAACCGATGACAGTTTCGCCACCTATCTGTTGAATGGCGTCGTTGGCCCGCGCGCCGATCGCATGGATGGCCTGTTGACCAGCGTCGGCAGCGAACGCAATTCTGATCCGTTCGCCATGGTGGTGGTTTTGGAAAGGGTGGGGGCGCTACAGGGCAGTGCCGCCGATACGGCATGGGCGCAAACCGCGGTGCCCGGCGCCGTCGATGCCGCACAGGTTCCCGATGAAATTCGGGCCGCACTTTGCCGCGATTTCGGCCCTGGCGCTGCGGCGAATGGCGGTGATGCCATTTTGCGCATTCCATTCGAACGCTCGCTCGCCAAGGGGCAGTTGCAGACGGCGGGTTAGGGTCGCCAGGCTGTCCTACACAGGCCAGAACTGCCATGGTGGGTTTGGCTCTTTCTCATCGCAAATCGCGTCACCACTTCGGCCTGACGTTTCACAATTGCGGTTGTGGCGAGGCGGTTTGAAACAGCAGGATTGTGCTTGCTGGTCCTGCCTTGCCCGCAAAGCGTGGGGGCGGCACCGTCCAGACAGGTCCTGTGCGCCTGAGATCTGGAAAGTTAGTGATTCAGTGCCTGGGCCTGACTTTCCAAATTTTTCTGCGATGATATCAACGACCCAAATCGCCCGGCATCACCGGAACTGGAACGTCAGGAAAAACCGGCACGGGGCTAACTTTCCAGAATTTGGAACTGGAAATCAGCACCCGGATCGATCCCGAATTCGCCGGAAACGCCCCGAAACGCCGATATTCAGCGCCGAAAGCTGCAGCGCCGGGGGTCAAGCCGCCGCCGCAAACAGCCCCACGGCCGCCCCGGCCTGGGCAAACCGCGCCAAGACGGTCTCCAATTGCGCCGCCGAATGTTCGGCACACAGGGAACAGCGCAGCAGGAACACGCCGGCGGGGGTTGCCGGTGGGCGGGACATGTTGACGTAAACGCCCAGCTCGATCAGTGCCTGCCACATCCGCACAGTGGTTTCCTGATCGGGCATCAACACCGAAACGATGGCGCTTTCAGGGGTGGCGGTGGCCAGGCGAAATCCGCGCGCGATCAGGCCGCCGTGGAGTTTGCGGCTCATATCCCAAAGGCGGGCGCGTTTTTCGCCGGCGTGCATCAGCTTGCGGATACTCGTCGCGGCGCAGGCGACAACGGCGGGCGGCAGCGATGCGGTAAAGGTATAGGGCCGGCAGACCAGCCGCAGGATTTCGAATTTCGGGTGGTTCGAAACGCAGAAGCCGCCGACGGTGCCGACCGATTTTGAAAAAGTTCCAACAACAAAATCAACGTCTTCGGCTACACCAGCTGCTTCATAGACGCCGCGGCCGTTTTCACCGAAGAACCCCATGCCATGCGCTTCATCGACCAGCACCATGCAACCATGCGCCTTGGCGATGGTGACGAGCTCTTTCAGCGGCGCGATGTCACCGAGCATCGAATAAACGCCTTCCAGGATGACCAGCTTGTTGGCTTCGGGTGGCAGACGGCGCAGGCGTTTTTCCAGGTCTTCGGCGCTGTTGTGCTTGAACCGCACGATGTCGGCATTGCCCAAATAGCAACCATCATAGATCGATGCATGGCTGTCAGCATCCAGGATGACGAAATCGCCCTTCCCGGCCAAAGTGGAAACCATGCCGAGATTGGCCTGATAACCCGTGGAAAACACCATGGCATGGTCCATGGCGTAAAAATCCTTCAGCGCGTCCTCGCATTCCTTATGGCCTTGGTAAGTGCCGTTAAGGACGCGGCTGCCGGTGGTGCCGGCGCCGAATTCGCGCAGCGCCTTTTCGCCGGCGGCGATGACATCAGGATCAAAGGTCATTCCCATGTAGTTATAGGTGCCGAGCAGGATGGTTTCCTGGCCATCGATCACCGCGACAGTTGGGGATTTGACGTGTTGCATGACGATTGCAAACGGATCGCGGACGCCAGCGGAAAGGACGCCGGCGCGTTCGGCGATCAGGGCATCGAATTTGGAAAAAAGGTCGTTCATTTCGCGGTCAACTTTGCCACCGCATCCGCCACCTGGCCGATGGTTTCCAGATCAGGCAGCATATTCAATGGCATGACGATATCCCATTCATCCTCCATGCTGGCGACCAGATCCATGACGGTCAGCGAATCCATTTCCAGATCACCCGCAAAGCTGGTGATTTCAGTCAGCGGGATTTTCTTGGTGTTCAGCGGCCCGATCAATTCGATGATGCGGGCATAGACGGTGGCGCGATCAGTCATCATGGTTCCTTGTATCGTCATGGCCTTTGCCAGCACAAAATGGCCAAAGCTGGGCGCAAGCGGGGCTTGCAAGCGGCAGCGCGGCGGTGGCAAATTGGCGGATGGGGGACATGATGGACGACAGCATAGACGGTGATAACGGGATTGATGATGCCAATCCAAACGCGATTCACTTGTTGCGCACGATGCAGGCGCACCATGTCAGCCTGTCGGCAATGGCCGATCAAAAGGCTAATATCCTTATCGGCGTCAATTCGGTGATCTTTGCATTGGTGGTGCGCGAGGGGGCGGGCATGTCTTTGCCGATGCTGGTGCTGGCGGCGTCGTCATCGACTGCGGCGATATTGTGCATGATGGCGGTGGTGCCCAGTTTCGGCATCCGCAAGCCCAAGATTGCGCCGCCGCCAAACCTGCTGTTTTTCGCAGCCTTTACCCGGATGACCGAGCCGGAATGGCTGGCGGCGCTTGACCATATCAATGCCAGCGACCAGCGCATCCGCCACGCTATGGCGCGCGATGTCTATCAACTGGGCCAGGTGCTGCAGTCCAAAAAATACAAATATCTCGGCTGGGCCTATCGCGTGTTCATCATCGGCCTGGGGATGACCATGTTGACGTTTCTGGTGCAGCAGGTGGTGGGGTAAGACTAAATCCAGCCCCTTGTGCGATAGCCCGAGACGGTATCGGCAATACCTGTCGGCAGATCGAATTGCGGCGCCCATATGTCCGCCAACGCCGCGTTGCCGTCGCGTGCCACCCAATCCGGATGGGCAATATAGGCGGCCCGATCGCGGGTCAGTTTGGCCGACACGCCGAGTGCGGCGCCAAGACGGAGCATGGCTGCAGGGAGGGGAATAACCAAAGGTCGTCTACCCAGTGCCGCGCCGATCGCCCGCGCAAATTCGGCGTGGGAATAGCCACCCACGGCGCCGTCGTCGATTTCCAGCGTCGTCCGGGATGGGCCGCCGGTGGCGAGCGCCAACAGCGCGGTCGCCAGATCATCGACATGGATCAGCGAAATCCTGCCCGGCGGCGCAACCGCGATACCGCGTGATGCCAGGCGGTAGATATCGAGCATTTCGCGGTCCCCGGGGCCGTATACGCCGGGCGGGCGGACGATAACCCAGTCCAGCGCGCTGGCCATGACGAGGCGTTCGGCCTCGGCCTTTGACGCGCCGTACATCGACAATTGCGGCTCGCGCGCGGCAAGGCTGGAGACATGGACAAAGCGGGTGACGCCGGCGGACTTGGCTGCGGCGAGCATGGCGGCGGTGCCGGCGACGTTGCCGGCGTCAAAGGTTGCGCGATCGGGGGCGCTGACGACACCGGCGATATGGATGACCGTGCTGGTGCCGTCGCAGAGCCGGGCGAGGGCGGCGGGGTCGGCGAGGTCGCCCGATACCCACCAGACCAGGCGGCGCGGCGGCTGCGGTTGCCGGGTCAGGGCGCGGGCTTGGCCGTCGTGGCGGAACAGGACGCGGCTGCCGACGAAGCCGGTGGCGCCGGTGATGGCGAGAGTCATCGCTGTGGTGCAGGTGCCACGCCATCCGGATCAGGCGTGCGCTGAAAAATTACGGAATCGATCCTCTGCGCAAACACCTTCCCAAAAATCACTTCTGACTTAGTGATCCTATAAGGAAAAACAGTGATCGCTGCAAAGCCCGCCTCATGGTCGCATGCCATAGCGACGGCGTCTGATTTGATCCCTGTATCCGGCACAATTGTCCGAATATTATACACAAGGCTCGTGGCTCTGAACTCCCCTCGGCGGGCACCAGCGATAAACCCACCCTTCAAGATCTGAATGAGGTCGGTCGAGTCTGGATGCTCAGAACCAGTTGAGGCGGCCACCGAGGCAATCTTGCCATCGCGTCCCATGGTATTACCGAACGGATAAAACGCGCCATTGGAAGCAAGCAGCTGTTCGGCGAGCGGCAGAGCGGCAGCCACCATAGCTGTGCAGTCGCTCTTCGCATCGATCACCGTAACAGGCTTTCAAATCGGGCTATGCGGCCACATCGAACGGCTGGATTTCGCCGCTCAGATACTGGCTGCGGGCCTTTGACCGCGAAAGCTTGCCCGACGATGTCTTTGGCAATGTCCGCGGCGGCACCAGTTCGACCACACAGGTCATGCCGGTGATGGCGCGCACCTTGCTGCGGATGGCTTCGCGCAGACTGTTGCGTTCCACCACGTCCGATGTGCGGCATTGCACCAGCACCGCCGGCGCCTCCTCACCTGATGGCGTGGTGATGGCAAAGGCAGCGATGTCGCCGGCCTTGAAGCCCGGCAATTGTTCGATCGCCCATTCAATGTCTTGTGGCCAATGGTTTTTGCCATTGATGATGATCATGTCCTTGGCGCGGCCAACGATGAAGATCGAACCCGCCGACAGATACCCCATGTCACCGGTATCGAGCCAACCATCGGGCGACAGCGCTGCCGCGGTTGCTTCCGGATCGCGGAAATAGCCGGCCATGACGCCCAGGCCGCGCACATAGATGCGGCCGATGCGGCGATCGGGCAGGATGGCACTGTCTTCATCGCGCACTTCGATGGTCAGGCCGGGCACCGCCTTGCCGCAATTGACGATGGCGCGGTAGCGGGTTGGCCGGCGCGGGTTGGCCTGATGGCCCGGGCGGGCATTGCTGCCACCCGAAAGCATGCGTTCGTCGATCAGATCGGAAACAATGCCTTCGCCCAGCGGCATGATCGTCACCGCCAGCGTCGCCTCGGCCAGGCCATAGCTGGGCAGAAAGGCGCTGGCCTTGAACCCGGCGGCAGCGAACACATCGACAAAGGCCTGCATCACTTCGGGGCGGATCATGTCCGCACCATTGCCGGCGACGCGCCAGCGCGACAGGTCAAACCGTTCCTTCACATTGATCGATGGCGAAATGCGGCGGGCGCAAATGTCATAGCCAAAGGTTGGCGAATAGCTGAGCGTCGCATCGGGGTTGCGGCTGATCAGCGTCAGCCAGCTGAGTGGCCGGCGGGCGAAATCTTCGGTGGCGAGATAATCGACCGAAATCTGGTTAGCCAGCGGGGCCAACATGCAGCCGACCAGCCCCATGTCATGATACCAGGGCAGCCACGAGACAACGCGATCGCCGTTGCCAGCCTCCATGCAATGCGCATGGCCGGCCAGATTGGCGAGCAGCGCCTCATGCGTCACCGCAACGCCATGCGGAAAACGCGTGCTGCCGGACGAATATTGCAGATAGGCGATGTCGGTGGGCTTGGCCTTGGGCAGCGCAACCTCTGGTGCCGGCTGTGCGAAATAGACGTTCCAGTCATGGGCGCTGCACAGCCCGGCCGCCGCCTGTTCAACCATCGGGAACAGCCCTTCGGGTGACAGCACCATTTTTGGATCGCAACTGCGCAATTGCGTGGCGATCTGGTCAACATAGGCCTCTCGGCCACCAAAACTCGTCGGCAGTGGCAGCGGCACAGGGTAGGCACCGGCATAAATTGCGGCAAAAAAGGCAGCGGCAAAGCCAGCCCGGGTTTCGGCGATCAGCGCGATGCGATCGCCCGGCAGCAGACCATCGGCGATCAGACGGCGCGCCTGCAAACGGGCATCAACGGCAAGGTCTGCATAGGTGTAGGCGCGCACCAGATCGGCCCGTGCATCGTGGAAATTCATGCCCTTATGGCCCAAGCCGGCGTAATCCAGCGCCTCCCCCAACGTGCCGAACGAAGCGCGTCGATAGGCCAGGCCATCAAAGGTCGGGGTCGATTGCAGTGCCTCGATGGCGTCCAAAACCCTGTCTCCCTTTGCCCTGCCTTCGGTGTGGCAAGCGCGAATCCGTGGCGAATTAACGACCATTGCTCCAATCGGGCGTTCAAATTCCGGCCCGATCATGGCAAGAACAAGGCATGGCAAAAGATCGCGGCGTCACCGACAGTAGAAAACGCCGCGAATACAAGCCGCGCGAGCCCCGCCCGATCGATGCTTCGCAGTTGCAGGAACTGGCGCTTGGCTATGCAGCCCGCTATGCCACCACCGCGGCAAAGCTGCGCCGCTATCTCGGCCGCAAGCTGGCCGAACGCATCTGGACCCCTGCCGCTGCCCCTGACATTGATGCGCTGGTTACCCGGTTGACCAGCCTGGGCTATGTCAACGACCAGGCGTTTGCTGCATCGAAACTGCGCGATCTGAGCGCGCGCGGGTTTGGCCTGGCCCGGGTGCGCGGTGCGCTGTCTGCGGCAGGTGTCAGCCGCCATGACAGCAGCGCGGTGCTGATGCCCGACGATGGCATTCCCGAAAACCCCTACACCGCCGCGATCACCTTTGCCCGCCGCCGTCGCTTTGGCCCGTTCGCCCGCGATGGCGTCAGCGTCGATCCCATCCGCCGCCGCCGCGAACTGGCCGCGATGGCCCGCGCCGGGCATGGTTTTGATGTGGCACGCCGGGTGTTGGACGCCGCCGATGAAGCCGCACTGGACGATTTGGAATAGCGACAGCAGCGCACGGCAACACCGGCGCAAGGGCGCATAAATGTGCGACAAAATGGTGGTGATTCGGGTTAAATCTGCGATTTTCTGCGCAAAAATGCCGAAAATGGCTATTTCGGCGCGGCATTGGGAAGCATTGTTCCGGACGAATATGAACGAATTGTGGGGGACAAAGTTATTGCCAATGTTTTAATATTTTCCTTATTTTCCGAATCCAAAGCTTTTTTCTTAAAATTGAGGCTTTTTCGATGAAATCATCAATGGCTGGCGATGCGGTTCACGCGCCGACATAACCCATATGGTTTTCTGTAGGACAGCGGTTTTTCGGCGGGCTTTATTTTGCCGGCGAGTTTTCCAAAAGTTTCTTTGATTTTGATTGCTAACCAGCCAGGCAAAGAGCCTCCGGCGGCTGAGGCCATTGGCCTTAGACCCCATTTATTTTATTGGCGCAAATCCCGGCAGAAATGGACCAGCCCAGCGAAATGGGGCCAATGGTCCCAGCCGCCGGAGGCCCGTGAAAGCCGCCGGAGGCCCGTGAAAGCCGCCGGAGGCCCGTGAAAGCCGCCGGAGGCTCTTTCGATTTTCAACAGGCCATGTTCGGTGAGATGTCTTGCAACACCAAATTGCCGGCTGAACGCGAATCAAACCGCCAGATTGTCGATCAGTCGCGTTGTGCCCATCACGGCGGCAGCCAGCAGCCGCGCGCCCGGTGTCACCGCGCGCAAGGGGGTCAGGATTTCACCATCGACCAGTTCAAAATAATCGATGCGGCCGAACCCGGCCGCAGCAATCCGGCGTTCCGCCAACGCCAGCGCCGGGGCGACATCACCGCCAGTTCGCAGCGCCTCGCGCGCGCGCTCAAGGGCCTGGGGCAGGGCAACGGCGCGGGCGCGCTCATCGGGCGTGAGATAAAGGTTGCGCGATGACAGGGCGAGGCCATCACTGTCGCGCACGATGGGGCAGCCGATGATGCGGGTGCCCATATCAAGGTCTTCGGCCATGCGTTTGACGATGGCGAGTTGCTGCCAGTCCTTTTCGCCGAACACCGCCACATCGGCACGCGCCGCGGCGAGCAGTTTTGAAACCACCGTCGCCACCCCATCAAAATGCCCTGGCCGCGCCGCCCCGCACAACAGGTCGGGCAAAGCGGCGACGCGAACATAGCTGGCAAAGCCCGGCGGATACATGGTGGCAACCGTTGGCGCATACAGCAGCGTGCAGCCGGCAGCGCGCAGCTTTGCCGCATCGCCCGCCTCATCGCGCGGATAGCGATCCAGATCCTCGGTCGGGCCAAATTGTTTTGGGTTGACGAAAATCGACGCAGCGCATTTGTCGGCATATTTCAGCCCTTCGGTCACCAGCGCCAGATGGCCGGCATGGAGCGCGCCCATGGTTGGCACAAAGGCCACCCGGTGCCCGGCGCGTTTCCACGCTTCCATCGCGGCGGTAAATTCCTGCGGCGTCCGCACGATTGTCATCTGCCTGGGCAAGGGACGCCTTTCGATTGACTTGGAGGCGCGCCTGTGTGCGAAACCACGGGCGTTGGCAAGGGTAACGGAACGGGTAACGGGGCAACATGACATCGGCAGCAAAACCGGCACACATTATCGTGCTGGGCAATGAAAAGGGTGGATCGGGAAAATCGACCACCGCCGTCCATATCGGCGTCGCACTGGCGCATGCCGGTTTTCGCGTCGCCATGCTCGATCTTGATGCGCGCCAGCGGACAGTGGCGCGCTATCTGGAAAACCGCTCGGCCTTTGCCGCCAAAAGGGAAGTCGTCCTGCCCACCCCTGACATTGCGGTGATCGCAGATGGCACCGATGCTGCATCCGAACTGGCATTTCGGCTGGAACAGGCCAGCGTCCTCGATTTCATCGTCATCGACACGCCGGGCCGCGATTCAGATCTTGCCCGTGCCGCGCTGGCCAGGGCTGACACGATCGTCACCCCGATCAATGACAGCTTTGTGGATTTCGATCTGATCGGCCAGGTTGACCCCGAAACCTATGCCGTCAAACGCCCCAGTTTCTATGCCGAACTGATCTGGGATGCGAAACGCGCACGGGCAAAGGCCGATGGTGTGCAGGTCGATTGGGTGGTGTTGCGCAATCGTCTGTCCGCGTTGGAGGCGCGCAACAAGAAACGCGTCGGCGCGGCACTGGACGCGCTGGCGGGCCGGGTTGGCTTCCGGGTTGTCGGCGGTCTTTCGGAACGGGTGATATTCCGCGAATTCTTCCCGCGCGGGTTGACCCTGCTCGATCGCGAAGTGCTGGATGATTTCAGCCTGAGCCATGTCGGGGCGCGCGCTGAATTGCGAGCGTTGCTGCAGGGCCTGAAATTGCCGGGCTGGGACCCGGCTGCACTGGCGCCGGCATGATCCTCGTCCTGCTCGCTGCGCTTGGTGTTGCGTGGTGGCTGCACAAACGCGGCGAACTGCTGCCCGAACTGGCGCGATGGGGCGGTGTTGCTGCGGCGGCGCTGATTGCGGCGCGCCTGATGGAAACCGGGCGGGTCCTGCCGGCGCTGCTGGTGGCTGCTGCCGGTTATGGCTGGTGGCAGTACCGCAATCGCCCGGGAAAAAGCGGTGATGAGGCTGCGGCGTTCGCGCTGCTCGGCCTTGCCCCCGGTGCCGATGCCGCGGCCATCCAGGCAGCATGGCGCAATCGCATCGCCGTTGCCCATCCGGATGCCGGCGGCAGCGATGCGGCGGCAAGGGCGGTAACAGCGGCACGCGATCTGCTGTTGCGGCGCCTAGAAGAATAGGTCGCTGTCACAAAACAACAGCTTGGCAAATCCCCCGCCGCCGCGCTAACCCGATGATGGGGTTGGATCGTTGCTGCATCATGTTCGTATTTGGAGTGTCTTGTCCGTGACCCATGACTTTCACCCGACGTCCCTGCGCGAGTATGATATTCGCGGCCTTGTCGGCGATACGCTGACCACCGCTGATGCACTGGCTATCGGCCGCAGTTTTGGCACCATCGTCCGGCGCGGCGGTGGCACAAAGGTCGCTGTTGGATATGACGGCCGCACCTCGTCGCCGGGTTTTGAAACGGCGCTGGTCGCAGGATTGAATGCCGCCGGCATCGATGCGGTGCGGGTTGGTGTCGGCCCGACGCCGATGCTGTATTATGCTGTTTATGAATTGGGCTGTGACGGCGGCGTGATGATCACCGGCAGCCATAATCCGCCGGCGTACAATGGTTTCAAGATGATGCTGTCAGGCCGGCCATTTTTTGGCAGCGACATCCGCGCCCTGGGCGCCATGGCGGCCGTCGGCGATTGGGACAGCGGCAGCGGCAGCCATCAAACGGTTGAAATCATGGATCGTTATGTCGATCGGCTGTTGCAGGATTTTGACGGCGGCGCCTTTACCATCGCCTGGGATTGCGGCAATGGCGTTGCGGGGCCAGTCGTGGAAAAGCTCGTCAAACGTCTGCCCGGCACCCATTATGTGCTGTTTTCCGAGGTCGATGGCAATTTCCCCAACCACCATCCCGATCCGACCGATGAAGCCAATCTGGTCGATCTGAAACGCATCGTGGCGGAAAAGGGCTGCGATTTCGGCCTCGCGTTTGATGGTGATGCGGACCGGCTGGGTGCCATTGACGGGCAGGGGCGTGTTGTCTGGGGCGATCAATTGCTCGGTATTCTGGCCGAACCGGTGCTCCGGGATGTGCCCGGCGGCACGATCATCGCCGATGTAAAGGCCAGCCAGGCGCTGTTTGATCGCATTGCTGAACTGGGCGGCACGCCGCTGATGTGGAAAACCGGTCACAGCCTGATCAAGGCCAAGATGAAGGATGTCGACAGCCCGCTGGCCGGTGAGATGAGCGGGCACATCTTTTTCAAGCACCAATGGTATGGCTTTGATGACGGCATCTATGCCGGCATCCGGCTGATCCGCGCCGTGTCGCAATTGGGCGGATCGCTGACCGCGCTGAAAGATGCGATGGTGCCGATGGTCAACACGCCGGAACTGCGGTTCCAATCGTCCGAAGACCGCAAATTTGGTGTCGTGGCGGAAGTGCTGGGCCGGCTGAAGTCCGCAGGTGCCACCGTCAACGAAACCGATGGCGCCCGGGTCAACACCCCCGACGGCTGGTGGCTGCTGCGCGCGTCAAACACCCAGGACGTGCTGGTGGCGCGCGTGGAGGCGCGTGACCAGGCAGCGCTGGATCGCTTGCAGGGCGATCTGAATACCCAACTGGCCCTGTCAGACGTTGCGCCGACCCTGGTTGGTCACTGATCCAGCGATTGCGCCCAAGCGATGGCATGGGCGATGATGGTGTCAAGGTCGTCATGGCGTGGCTGCCAATTGAGGGCGCTGCGGATGGCATCATTCGACCCGACCAGTGCCGCCGGGTCGCCGGCGCGGCGCGGGCCGAAGCTGCGGGCAAGGTGGCGCCCCAGCACATGATCGACAGCATCGAGCACTTGCAGCACCGAAAAACCATGCCCATAGCCGCAATTGAGGGTCAGGCTGGCGCCAGGTGCGGCGATCATCGCATTCAGTACCGCGACATGCGCATCGGCAAGATCGCTGACATGGACATAGTCGCGGATGCAGGTGCCATCGGCGGTTGGATAGTCATTGCCGGCCACGATTATCCCGTCACGCCGGCCGCGCACCGCATCCATCGCGACCTCGATCAAATGCGTTGGTATTGCCCGGTCTGGCCCAGCGCGGCCGGCGGGATCGGCTCCGGCGACGTTGAAATAGCGCAGGTTAGCGAACTTCATGCCCGTGGCGGCGGCGACATCGCGCAGCATCATTTCGGTCATCAGTTTTGACCGGCCATAGGGGTTTATCGGCAGCAGCGGCGCGTCCTCGGTAACCGGCAGCCGGTCAGGCACGCCATAGACCGCGGCGCTGGACGAAAAAATGAAGCGCGCCACGCCATGATCGGCGGCGGCCTGCAACAGTGTGTTGCTGGCCACGACGTTGTTGCGGTAATATTTCAACGGGTTGGCAACCGATTCAGGCACCAGGATCGATCCGGCGAAATGCATGATGGTGGTGATGCGATGATCGGCCAGCACCTGCGCCACCAGCACTGTATCGGCAATATCACCGCGCACCAGTGGCACATCGGCAGGCACAGCGCGCGCATGGCCAAATGACAGATCATCGATAACGACAACGCCATGCCCGGCATCGCGCAGCGCCAGCACCGCATGGCTGCCGATATAGCCGGCGCCGCCGGTGACAAGGATGGTGCCGGCCGGCGGCATTGGGGGCGATCCTTTGGTGATGAACCACCGGTCTACCAGCAGTTGATCACCTGTCCCAGCCCGGATTGTGCAGTCATATCGAGGGGCGATGCATGGTGGATTCGCGGCCAAAGAACCGCTGGAGGAGTCGCCACCTTATGCCAGGGAATCACAGACGGGCGGTTGCATCTCCTGTCGATTTGCGATTGCGGAATGCGGGCGGGCGATATGGATTTCATCATCATGATCGACGCCAATTCGTTTAGCGCGTGTGACAAGACACACCGCAAGGAATGGCCGATCCGGCCGCTCGTCGCGCCGATCCGCAGCAGCTTTGTAATGCGACAGGTGGCGCGCCGGGGTAACCCGTCCGCGGGGTTAGAAGGCCCGCAGCGACGCTGACAAAGCGCAGGGGTGACAGGCGGAGCGCCGCCGCTATGGTGCACCAATGACCGATTTGGCCCCGACGACCTGGCGCGACAGCTTTCCGGCGCCGGTTCGCCCCTATCTTGAGCCGGCCCCGATCGGGGCGCTGCTGCTGGGCATTTCGTCGGGCTTTCCGTTCGCGATGATTGCATCGACGCTGACGACGCGGTTGGCAGAAGCGGGCATCGACAAGAAATCCGTTACCGCCTTCACGCTGGCGTTCCTGATCTATAATTTCAAATTCCTGTGGGCACCGGCGATTGATCGCGGGCGGATTCCACTGCTCGCCGATGCCATTGGCCAACGCCGGGCCTGGTTGCTGGTCATCGGCATCGCGGTGATGGCGGCTGTCATCTGGCTGGGCAGCCTTGATCCGGCGGCAGGGCTGGGGCCGCTGGTGGCCGCGGCGCTGCTCGTCGCCTTTGCCGGGGCCAGCTATGATATCGTCATCGATGCGTTTCGCATTGAAAGCCTCACTCCGGTGCAATTGGGGGTGGGTTCGGGCATGTCGCAATATGGCTGGCGGATCGGTTCCAGTGCGGCCGGTGCGCTGGTGCTGGTCATCGCCGCGCGGCAGGGCTGGGCGCTGGGCTATGCCTGTGCGGCGCTGTTCGCGCTGCCGGCCATTCTGGCTGGCTGGCTGCTGGGCGAACCGCCGCGCTACCAAGTTACCGAAAACGGGACGACCGGCCCGGGCGCAACTGGCCCGGATGCAACCGGGATGGCGGCGGTGCGGCAGGCGGTGATCGCACCGCTGGCGGATTTCCTGTCACGCGATGGCGCCTGGCTGGCGCTGGCCTTCATCCTGTTTCACAAGATCGGCGATACGGTGGCCAATCTGACGTTCCGGCTGTTGTTCAATGATCTGGGTTTCACCAAGGACGAAATCGCCTTTTACGATGTGCAACTGGGGCTGGTGGCGCTGTTGATCGGGGTGTTTGTCGGCGGCATATTGTTTGCGCGCGTCGGCATGAAGCGCGCCGTGCTGATCAGCCTGATCCTGATGGCGGTTTCAAACATCAGCTTTGCCGGGCTGGCGCGGGTGGGCCATTCGACCAGCGGCATGGCGGCAGCGATCGGTTTTGAAAATTTTGCCAGTGGCATCGGCGGCGTCGCGGTTGTCGCCTATCTGTCTGCGCTGTGTGACCTGCGATTTACGGCGACGCAGTTTGCGCTGTTGTCGGCTGCGGCATCAATTGTCGGGCGTTTTGTTTCGGGCACCACGGCGGGCGCACTGATCGAGGCGATGGGTTATGTGGATTTCTATTTGTTCACGACGGTTTTGGCGCTGCCTGGCATATTGATCTTTGTGTACATGATGAAAAAGGGCCTGGTTGATGATGCTTTGCCCGGTGGGCGGCCGTCGCCAGACTGACATATAGACGCACCGTCATTGTCACAATCATCGGCTAAGGCAAACCAATTGGCGCCTTATGGCGTCTGGGGAGTCAAAAGTGATGTCTCTTGCCCTTTCCCGCCCGACAGCGGTTGCAGCGCGATTGCTGCACCATGCGCCGTTTATCCACCGGGTTGGCCAACTGGATGTGCGGCTGGCGGCATCAGAGGCCGAAATCGCCGCCGCACAGGCGCTGCGTTACCAGATTTTCTATGACGAAATGGGCGCAACCCCCACACCGGCAATGGCACGAGCGCAGCGTGACATCGATGATTATGATGCGATCTGCGACCATCTGCTGGTTATCGATCATGGCTTGGATGGCCGACCGCAGGTGGTTGGCACCTATCGTCTGCTCCGCCAGGCTGTCGCCGCCGCGCACCGCGGTTTCTATTCTGCCGGCGAATATGACCTGTCGCGCCTGATCAACCAATCGGCATTCGGCGGTCAATTGCTGGAACTGGGGCGCAGTTGCGTGGCGCCAGCGTGGCGCAACAATGCGACAATCTCGCTGTTGTGGCGCGGCATCGCCAGCTATCTGCAGGCCCATAATATCGGCCATATGTTTGGCTGTGCATCATTGCACGGTGCCGATCCGTTGCTGCACACGGCCGAGCTTTCCTACCTTTATCACAATCACCTTGCGCCGCCCGAATTGCGCGCGCGGGCGCATGACGACAATCATGTGGTGATGGATCGGACCCCGGCCGCGATGATCGATGGCCGTGCCGCCGCCCGGGCACTGCCGCCGCTGATCAAAGGCTATCTGCGCGTCGGCGCGATGATCGGTGATGGCGGTTTTGTCGACCGCCAGTTCAACACCGTCGATGTGTTTGTCATCATGCCCGTCGATCGCATCACCAGCCGTTATGCAGCGCGATTTGTCGGGGCGAACGACGCGGGGTAACAAGACGCTTGTTTCGGAGAGCGCGTGATGCAGACAATGCGAATTGATTTTGTTTCGGACGTTGTCTGCCCCTGGTGCGTCATCGGGTTGAAGGCGCTGGAATCGGCATTGGACAACGTCGCGGACGTCGTGACGCCTGAAATCCATTTCCAGCCCTTTGAACTGAACCCCGACATGCCGCGCGCCGGTCAGAATGTGGCGGAGCACATCGCCGAAAAATACGGTGCTGACAGGGCACGGTCCAGTGAAACCCGCGATCTGATCCGCAACACCGCCGCCGATCTGGGCTTTGCGATGCGCACCGATGGCAACAGCCGCATCTGGAACACCTTTGATTGCCACAGGCTGTTGCACTGGGCCGGACTCGAAGGGCGCCAAGCCGAGCTGAAAATGGCGCTGTTCACCGCGCATTTTACCGATGGCAAGGATATGGGAGACCCCGAAACTCTGGTTGCGGCAGCAGTTTCGGCCGGGCTTGACGGCGATGCGGCGCGGCAGGCGCTGGCATCCGGCCGCTATGCCAATGACGTCCGCGCCGATGAACGGCAATGGCGGGAGATGGGGATTTCAGCGGTGCCAGCGGTCATTATCAACGGCAAGTATCTGATCAGTGGCGGCCAGCCCGTGGCAGCCTTTGAAAAGGCGATCAGGGCGATTGCCGCCGAGGCTTAGACCCGGCACCGACAATTGCGCCTGAATCTGGCTCGACAACGTCGTCCGGGGCTTGAATCGGCAATGACTATCCCGCATCGTCAAGGCATGGTGGCCAGAACAAAAACTGACGGAGACGCCATCGAAACCGAGGCCGAACGGCGCAAGCGGCAGACCAAGGATCATCGTGGCCGGCTGCGCGACCGGGTGCTGGAGGATTGCAGCGGGCTGCAGGATTATGAATTGCTGGAATATCTGCTGTTCATCATTCCGCGTGTTGATACCAAGGGTATTGCCAAGGATCTGATCGAAGAATTCGGCAGTCTTTCAGCGGTCTTCAAGGCGGCGCCCGAAGAACTGAAGCGTGTCGACAAGATCGGCGATGTGGCGGCCGCGACAATAAAGGTGGTTGAGGCCATTATCGCGAGGTCGCTGCGCCTCGCCGCCAATGAGCAGCCGGTGCTTTCGGGTTGGCTGGCGCTGACCGATTATCTGCATGCCACCATGGCGCATCGCATGACCGAGGAATTTCGAGTCATTTTCCTGAATGGCCATAATATCATGATCAAGGACCAGGCGATGGGGCAGGGCACCGTCAATGCGGCACCGGTCTATCCGCGTGAGATCGTCAAGCGGGCGACCGAATTGGGCGCGGTGGGGCTGATCCTGGTGCACAACCACCCCAGCGGCAACCCGCAGCCATCAAAGGACGATATCGTGATGACCAAGGCGATTATCGAGGCCGGCAGGCATATGGGCCTGAAAGTCATCGACCATGTCATCATCAGCCGAAGTGGCCCGGTTTCGATGCGATCCCAAGGGCTTATCAACTGAACTATTCGGCGCGCAACGGCCGGGACAACAACGCCGTGATGGTTTCCGCCAGCGGCGCGCCGGCGATCAGCGCAGCAACGGCGCTGGCGATCGGCATGTCAACACCGGCGGCGCGGGCGGCGGCGACCAGCACAGGCGCGGTGGCGGCGCCTTCGGCAATCGCGCGGGTCTCGCCCAGCAGTTTGGCGGCGTCCTTGCCCTGGCCAATGCCCAGCCCCAGCGCGAAATTGCGGCTGTTCGGCGATGAACAGGTCAGCACCAGATCGCCCAGGCCCGACAGGCCGGCCAGCGTTTCGGCCCTTGCCCCGCGTGCCAGGCCAAACCGCGTCATTTCGGCAAAGCCGCGTGCGATCAGCGCGGCGCGGGCATTCAGGCCCAGCCCCGCTCCTTCGACCACGCCGCAAGCAATGGCGAGGACGTTTTTGACCGCGCCGCCGATTTCGGCTCCGGTAACATCATCGGAAAAATACGGGCGAAATGTCGGCCGCGCGAGCCGGGCGACCAGCGCCTGGCCAAGCACCGCATCGGCACAGGCCAGCGTGACGGCGGTGGGCAGACCGCGCGCCACTTCGCCGGCGAACGTTGGCCCGGACAGCACCGCGACCGGCGCCGGTGTCACATCTGCGACAACGTCCGCCATCAATTTCAATGTGTTGGCTTCGATGCCCTTGGCACACAACACCAGTGCCGGCTGGCCCGCGACCGGACATTCGGCAAGCACGGCGCGCAAATGCTGGGCCGGGGCAACGACAAGCCACACATCGGCGGCGGCCAGATCGCCGGTCATGCCGGTGGCGCGGATACGCGGGGACAGGGTTACGCCCGGCAGGAAATCCGGGTTTTCGCGCGCACTGTTGATGGCGCGCACCACCTGATGTTCGCGCGCCCACAGGATGACGTCTTCGTCCGCGGCCATGATCTGCGCCAGTGCCGTGCCCCAGGCGCCGCCGCCGATGATACCGATGGTCATGCCCTGAAGCCCTTGTCTGCGTGCCCGTTCATGCTCGCACGCCCGCCCCGCGCACTGCTTCCGCGCCGGGGTCCAGCGGCCAGCGCGGACGGGCGGGTGCATCAAGTGGGTCGATCAGGCCTAGCTGGAAGCGTTCGACGCCAGCCCAGGCGATCATCGCGGCATTGTCGGTGCACAGCCAGCCCGGCGGGGCAATGAACGGCAGGCCATGAGCGGCGGCAAGGCCGGACAATGCAGCGCGGATATGCTGGTTCGATGCGACACCGCCGGCGACAACCAGGGCGGTTGCCTGCGGAAAGGCGGCGATTGCACGGGCGCTGCGGTCCACCAGACAGTCGCTGGCGGCCTGTTGAAACGCCGCGGCGAGGTCATTGCGGTCGATTCGGGACGATTCGGGACGATTCGGGGGCGTTGATTTTCCGGCAACATGCCCCAGTGCCTGCCATTGCCGCAGCACGGCGGATTTCAGCCCGGCAAAGGAAAAATGCGGTTCGGCACTGCCCAGCAACGGCCGCGGCAAGGCAAAGCGTTTCGGGTTGCCAAGCCGCGCCGCCCTTTCCACCGCCGGGCCGCCGGGAAAGCCCAAGCCCAGAATCTTGGCGGTCTTGTCGAATGCCTCCCCAATCGCATCGTCGATCGTCGTCGCCAGCCGGCGATACTGGCCAACGCCGCTGACACCCAGCAACTGGCAATGGCCACCGGAGACCAGCAGCAGCAGATAGGGGAATTGCAGGCCGGCATCGGCGAGGCGGGGCGATAGCGCGTGCCCCTCCAGATGGTTGATCGCCAGCAATGGCCTGCCGGCGCCCCAGGCCAGCGCCTTGCCGGTGACCAGCCCGACCATGACACCGCCGATCAGGCCCGGCCCAGCGGTGGCGGCCACCGCATCCATATCGGACAGCGCCATGCCAGCCTCCGCCAGCACCTCTGCCACCATCGGCGCCAACCGATCGACATGCGCCCGCGCCGCCAGTTCGGGGACGACGCCGCCAAATGGCCGGTGCTCGGCATCCTGGCTGGCGATGCGCTGGGCCACAATCGTCCGATCGCCGCGTACGACCGCGACGGCGGTTTCATCGCAGGATGATTCGATGCCCAGGATGATCGGATTGTTCACAGCGCCCCCTTAAAACATCGCGCCGAAAATTGGAAAGTCAGCCCCATGAGACAAAATACTGACTTTCCGATTTGCGCCTCCTCCAATCACGGGCGAAGCGCATGTGCGGAACGTTCGCATCATGGACGGCCGTAGCCATTTGTGGGCGTGTAGGACAGGTTCCGCCCTTTGGATTTAATGCGCCCGCACCCTAGCCCATGGTGTTTCGGGGCGGTAAAGGAGAGTGCATGTACCTGCTCGATCGCCTGTTTCGCAAAATGATCCGCCACGGCGACATGACGATCATCGAAGCGTCCGGGAAAACCCATCATTACGGCGCGGCGACGCCGGCAAAGCCGCCGGTGCGGTTGCGTTTCACCACGGCCGCCACCGCTCGCGCCATTGCCATCAACCCGGCGCTGGGGGCTGGTGAAGCGTATATGGATGGTCGGCTGATTCTGGAGCAGGGCGACATCAGCGACCTGGTCGATCTGGTGACGTGGAATTTGCGCTGGCAGCGTGACAATCCGGTGCGTTTTGCGTTGTGGCGGCAGGCGAGCATCGCGGCAAAGCTGGACCAGATCAATTTCGCCCGGCGATCACGCCGCAATGTGGCGCACCATTATGATCTGGATGATCGGCTGTATGATCTGTTCCTCGATCCGCACCGGCAATATAGCTGCGCTTATTTCAGCGATCCGGCGATGGGGCTGGACGCGGCGCAAGAGGCCAAGCTGGCGCATATCGCGGCCAAGCTGGATTTGAAACCGGGGCAGCGCGTGCTCGATATCGGCTGCGGCTGGGGCGGGCTGGCGCGTTACCTGCACAAGGTTTCGGGCGCCGAAGTGCTTGGGGTGACACTGTCATCGGAACAACTGGCCTATGCCCGGGCCGAAACCGAGCGCCAGGGCCTGGCCGACAAGGTGAAATTCGAACTGATCGATTATCGCGCGCTGGATGGCCGGTTTGACCGGATTGTTTCGGTTGGCATGTTCGAACATGTCGGTTTCCCGCATTACCGGCAGTTTTTTGACAAGGTGGAGGCGCTGCTCGCCCCCGATGGCGTCGCGCTGCTGCACACCATCGCCCGCGCCGATGGGCCGGGGGCGACCGACCCCTGGACGGCGAAATACATCTTTCCCGGCGGCTATTCCCCGGCGCTGTCGCAGATCGTGCCGGCGATCGAAAAGTCCTGGCTATGGATCACCGATATCGAAGTGTTGCGGCTGCATTATGCCCATACCATCCGGCACTGGTATGATCGCTGTGCAGCGCAACAGGCCGAGATCGAGGCGATTTATGATGCGCGATTTTATCGGATGTGGATGTTCTATCTGGCCGCGGCGATGTCGGCGTTCAACAACGACGGCCATATGAATGTGCAGATCCAGATGACCAAGCGCCGCGACACGCTGCCGATCACCCGGGATTACATGGCGGCAGCGGAGGCGCGGCTGGGGTGAAATACTTGCTGGCCCTGTTGTTGGCGGCACCTGCGGCCGCGCAACTGGCCCAGCAACTTGTCGTCCGGCAGATGAATGTCGACACTGTCGATGCCGATCTGTCGCCCGATGGCCGGCGGCTGGCGCGGCTGGTGCAGAAATATGGCGGCGGGACGACGTTGGTCCAGATCTGGGATCTGGCCAGCAACAGCGCGTTGCCAACGGTGATCAAGGCGGTGCCCTATGACCGGGTGCGCTGGATCAACAATGATCGCTATGCTGTCAGCCGGCGCGATGGTGCACTGCCAACCTTGATTGTTGACGCGGCAAGCAATGGCGGGCCGCGCGGCCAGGTGGCGATCATCTGCGGCAAGAGCGATCCGATTCCGGCGGATTGCAACGCTGACAAGCGGCCAGCGCTGACATTGCCGGCGGGGATGATCAACGCCGGCCTAGCCGCCGGCAAGGCGCTGTTCTGGACGGCGTCGAACGATGGCATGGTGCTGTTCCGGGATGTGCAGACCAAGGCGCTGCGGCTGACTTTCTACAGCTTCCCGAATAACCAGTTTCTCGCCGTGCTGCCCGATGGGCGCTATGACACAAACCTTGCCCCCGATACCGATGCGGTGCGCTGGGTGGTGCGCGACATGCCGGGCGAGCAGCTGCCGGCATCAACTTTCATGCGCCAATATTATACGCCGCTGCTGGTGGCGAAACGATTTGGCTGTGCGGCGGCGGGCTGTGATGCGACATTCCCGCCACTGCCCGATTTGGCCGGCATCAACCGCTTGCTGCCGGCGGTGCGGGTGATGGGCCTGCAGCAGCACGGCACGGCGGCGGCGGTGCTGGTCGAGGTGACGCCCAGCCGCGATCCTGCCACCGGCAAGACCAGCGGCGTGTATGATCTGCACCTGTCGCTGAACGGCCGGCTGGTGGCGCAACTGCCCGGCAACAATGCGATGGGCAAAACCGAAACGCTGGCGGATTGGCGCCGGGCAACGGCGCTGCCTCGCCTGCATGACGGTGCCAATTTGGTGACCCTGTCCGTGCAACTGCCGAGCGAATCGTCGACCGTTAGCCTGTCGAGCTATGCCTTTAACAGCGACCGGGTGAAGGGGCCGACATCACGATTCGATGTGCCGATCTCCGTCTTGCCGCCGCAGCCGCGCCGCGCCGTCATCCTGACCATCGGCGTTGATGCCACCGCCAACCCGAATTGGCGGCTGACCTATGCCGCCAATGATGCGACGGCGCTGGCGGCGGCGCTGGGCCCGGCGTTGAAACCCGGGCCGCCGGGGGTGAAATCGCCGGCTTGCGACACGGCGGAATGCTATGTCGAACCGCGTCTGGCCAGCTATGATCGCATCGACAGCATCACCCTGACCAGCACCGCGGCGCGCAACCTGGCGACCCGCGCCACCATCCATGATGTGCTGCAGGCACTTGGCGGGCGGGCAGACAGGGCGACGGTCGCCCGCACCGCCGCCGCCATCGGCGTCTCGCCGGTGGCGCTGGCAATGATTTCACCCGATGATCTGCTGGTCATCGGGTTTTCCGGCCATGGCGACACGATTGCCGGCCAGTTTTACATCGTCCCCGCCGATGCCCGCGCCGATGCCACCGGCACGCCGATCCCCGCCAGCCTGATTTCCGCCGCCGACCTGACGGCCTGGCTGCGCCCGATCAACCCCGCCGACACGGTGATGATCATCGATGCCTGCCGCAGCGCCGCCAGCGTTGATGCGGGCAGCTTTCGTCCCGGCCCGCTGGGCGATGCCGGGCTGGGGCAATTGGCCTATGACAAGGGCATTCGCATCCTTGCCGCCGCCCAGGCCGACAATGTCGCGCTGGAGGACGGCACGCTGCGTCACGGCCTGCTGACCTATGCGCTGGTCCATGACGGGCTGGCCGGGGCGACGGCGGACATCAACGGCGATGGCGAACTGCGGCTGGACGAATGGCTGCGTTATGCGGCGACGCGAGTGCCGTTCCTTGCCGCCGAACTCGCATCGGGCCAGCGCCATTTCGTGCGCGATCTGGAGGATGAGAACGCCGCGGCACAAAAGCCCCGCATAGTCCAGCGGCCGGCACTGTTCGATTTCACCGGCAGCCATGGGCCGGCGTTGCGCCCGGCCGGGTGATGGCGCCTGCCCTATAGCCCGACCGTCGCGCCCACCGCTTTCGCAATTTCCGCAAATATCACCGCTTGCGCGCCTTCACCCGGCTTTCCGGCGTCCGACGCCAGCCGCAGCGCGATATCCAGCGGCACCCGGCCCAGGAATGGCACGCCGAGCGCCACCGCTTCGGCCTCCGCACCGCCGTGCCCGAACGGGTCGCTGGATTTGCCGCAGTGCGGGCATTGGTAACCGCTCATATTCTCGATCAGCCCCAACACCGGCACATTGACTTCGCCGAACATGGCGATGGCGCGGCGGGCGTCGATCAGGGCAAGGTCTTGCGGGGTGGAAACGATGACGGCGCCATCGGGCTTGAGTTTCTGGGCCAGCGTCAATTGAATGTCGCCGGTGCCGGGGGGCATGTCGATGACCAGCACGTCGAGCACGCCCCAATCCGCCTGTTCGACCATTTGCACCAGCGCGGAACTGGCCATTGGCCCGCGCCAGACGATGGCCTTTTTCGGATCGGTCATCATGCCCATCGACAGCGCCTTTATGCCATGCGCCATCGCCGGCTGCAGGCGGTTGTTTTCCAGCTTGGCCCGGCCTTCGATCCCCATCAACGTCGGCACGCTGGGACCATAGATATCGGCATCGAGCAGGCCAACCGCGAGGCCGGACCGCGCCAGCGCCACCGCCAGATTGGCAGCGACGGTGGATTTGCCGACGCCGCCCTTGCCGCTGGCCACCGCGATCAATTTGCGGATGCCGGGCACGGTCGGCGCGACCGGCAGCGCGCCGCCGGCTGGCGCGCTGCCGCGATCGGCCGTCAGGATGATGCGGGCGGTGTTGACGCCGTTGACGCGGTTGACGGCGACCTCCACTGCCGCCTGCAGGCGTTCGGCGGCAACGCGGTCCATCCCATCGACGGACAGCACCAGGCCGACGGTGCCGTCATCCTTTACGACGATTCCGGCGGCGCGACCGCTGGTGACGATGTTGCCGCCGGCTGGGTCAGCCACCGCCATCAGCGCCGCCGTCACATCTTGTTTCAGCGTCATTTTCACATTTCCTAACGGTATTTTGTGCGCGACAACGACGCGCCCTCGTAATCGGCGTAACCGGGTCGTATATAGCGACGGCGAAGCAGATGACGAGACTTGGGATTACGGATGCCCTGGCAGAACAACAATGATGACGGCCCTTGGGGCGATGGCCCCAAAGAAGGGAATCGCGATGGCCCCAACAAGGCTGGTGACAGCGGTGAGGCTGGCGCCGGCAAGGGCGACGGCGGCAATGTGACGCCGCCGCGCAACCCCTGGGGCGATGGTCCGCCGAAACGCCCGTCTGGCCCGCGGCCGGTCGGCAACCGCGATATTGATGACATGCTGCGGCGGGGGCAGGAAAAATTGCGCACCACCTTTGGTGGCGGCAACGTGCCCGAAATGCCTGGCAGCAACGTTTGGGGGCTGTTGATCGGCGCAGCGGTTGCAGCCTGGATCGTGTTCACCAGTTTCTATCGCGTCGATGCGCAGGAACGCGGCGTCGTGCTGCGCTTTGGGCGGTTTGTTGAAACCACCGAACCGGGGCTGCATTTCAAGCTGCCGTTTCCGATCGATTCGGTGGTGCTGCGCAAGGTTGAACAGATTAATTCCGTCGATATCGGCGCCAGCGAGGGCGCCACCGAAAATCTGATGCTGACCGGTGATCAGAACATCATCAATCTGGCCTATGCGGTGCGCTGGAAGATCAAGAATCCGGAACTGTACCTGTTTGAACTGGCGGAGCCCGAACAGACGGTGCGTGAAGTCGGCGAATCCGCCATGCGTGCCGAAATTTCAAAGGCATCGCTAAACAACGCCATCGGGCCGCAGCGCGCCCAGATTGCCGAACAGGTGCGGGAACGCATGCAGGAACTGCTCGACAGCTATCGGTCGGGCATCGAAGTGCGCGGCGTTGATATCAAGCAGGCCGATCCGCCCGCCGCCGTCGATGATGCGTTCAAGGATGTGTCGGCGGCGCAGCAGGACGCCCAGCAATATCTGAACCAGTCCAGGTCCTATGCCCAGCAATTGTTGGCCAGCGCCCAAGGGTCGGCTGCGGCATTCGATGCGGTTTATGCGCAATATAAACTGGCACCAGAGGTAACGCGCAAGCGCATGTATCTGGAAACCATGGAATCCGTGCTGTCAAAGGTTGACAAGACGGTGATCGAACCGGGGAATGTGCAGACCTATCTGCCGCTGCCCGAAATCCGCCGCCGCGGCGGCACCGCGACCGAGGAAACCCCCGCCACGGTCAATTCCAACAGCGCTTCTGGCCGGTCAGGGCAATAGTCATGAACCTTACCCGCAACCCCATCCTGTGGGCCGCGCTGGCCTTTGCGCTGATCGTTGTCGGCATGGGCACTTTTTACACCGTGCCCGAAACCAAGCAGGCCGTCGTGCTGCGGCTTGGCAAGCCCGAACGCATCGTCAATGCCTATGATGCAAAGGCGCCGTTCGGCACCTCGGGTGCCGGGCTGGTGGTGAAGGTGCCGTTCATCGAGAACGTCATTTTCGTCGACAAGCGCGTGCTTGATCTCGATCTGGAGGAACAGACGGTGCTGTCCACCGATCAGTTGCGGCTGGTCGTTGATGCCTTTGCGCGGTTCCGCATCGTCGATCCGTTGCGCATGGTGCAGACGGTTGGCACCGAACAAAATGCGTCGGATGCGCTGAAACGCATCCTGGGTTCCAAAATGCGCAACGAATTGGGCAAACAGCCGTTTGCCATGCTGCTCAGCCCCGAACGCAGCGCGATGATGGACGATATTCAGCAGACGGTGAACCGCCAGGCGCGGCAATATGGCGCCGAAATCATCGATGTGCGGATCAAGCGCGCCGATCTGCCCAGCGGTGCGCCGCTTGATTCGGCCTATCTGCGGATGCGCTCGGCTCGCAGTCAGGAGGCGGCAACCATTCGCGCCCAAGGCCTGAAGGCGGCGCAACTGGTGCGGGCCCAAGCCGATGCAGAGGCCGCCAGCACCTATGCCGGCAGTTTCGGCAAAGACCCGGAATTTTATGCCTTTTATCGCGCCATGCAGGCCTATCGCACCACGTTCAGCGATTCGACTTCGACGGTTGTGCTGTCTCCCAACAATGAATTCCTGCGCGAATTCGAAGGGCATCGCAGCAATCGTTGATCGTATTTTCAGCGCTGTTCATCGCTGGTTAGTTTGCTCCGCGTCATTTGAAGCCGCGATGAAAAAGGTTAATGGCCCGATTCATTGCCGAATACCGAAACACTGAAAGGTGCCTTGCCCCGTGCGTATCGTTCGCAACCTGATTCCCGCCACCCTGATGCTTGCCGTCGTCGCGCCGGTCTTTGCCCAAACCGCGCCCGCGGCCGTTATTACCTCGCCCGTCGCGCAGAATGCCACGCCGCCGGTGGCGCCGATCACTCCACCGGGTGGTGCTCCGCGCAGCTTTGCCGATCTGACAGCGCGGCTGGCTCCGGCTGTCGTCAATGTGTCAACGACGCAAAAGGTCGAAGTCGGCAAATTGCGCGGTCTGCCGCCCGGCTCGCCGTTGGAAGACCTTTTCCGGCGTTTCCAGGAACAGCAGGGGGATTCCGGCGAACCGGTGACGCGCGAAGCGACATCATTGGGATCAGGCTTCATCATTTCTGCTGATGGCTATATCGTTACCAATAATCACGTGATTTCGGCCGCTGAGGGCAAGGGCGCCCCGGTGGACACGATCACCGTGACGCTGGCCGACCGCCGCGAATACAAGGCAAAATTGATCGGTCGTGACCAGTTGACCGACATGGCGCTGTTGAAAATCGAAGCCGCCGGACTGCCGTTCGTCCAGTTCGGCAACAGCCAGAGCGTCCGCGTTGGTGATTGGGCCATTGCCATCGGCAATCCATTCGGCCTGGGTGGCACCGTCACCGCCGGGATTGTTTCGGCGCTGCACCGCAATATCGGTTCGGGCCAATATGATCGCTATATCCAAACCGATGCCAGCATCAACCAGGGCAATTCCGGCGGGCCGCTGTTCGATCTTGATGGCAATGTCATCGGCATCAACACCGCGATCTTTTCCCCCACCGGCGGCAATGTCGGTCTGGGCTTTTCCATCCCGGCTGAACTCGCCCGCCCGGTGATCGAACAATTGCGGGCCACCGGCACTGTCAAGCGTGGCTATCTGGGTGTCGCGATCCAGCCGCTGTCAACCGACATCGCCGCCGGCCTGGGCCTGCCCAAGGACAAGGGTGAAATCGTCGCATCGGTCGAAGCAGCCGGCCCCGCCGCCCGCGCCGGGATCAAGCAGGGCGATGTCATCGTTCGCATCAACAACAGCGATGTGACATTCGACAACACGCTGTCGTTTGTCGTCGCCAACACGCCGATCGGCTCCATCGTGCCGATCGAACTGGTTCGCGATGGCACCCGCCGCACCGTCAGCGCCACCATTTCGCAACGCCCGGCCGAATCCATCGTTCAGGCGCGCGCCGGCATCACGCCGGATGCCGATGATTCAACCGATGCAAAGGCCCCTGGCACCGAAGCCGCGCGGCTCAGCCTGGGCATCACCTTGCAGCCGTTGACCAGCGCCATGCGCACCGCACAGAAATTGCCCGACACCCTGCGCGGAGTCGTCATCGCCGGCATCAACCCGGCCAGCGATGCCGCCACCGAAGGCCTGCAACGCGGCGATATCATCCTGCAGATCAACCAAAAGCCGACGACCACGCCGGCCGAAGCTGCAGCCGCTGTTGACGCCGCCCGCAAGGCCGGCCGTGAGACGGTGCTGATGCTGGTGCAACGCGGCGCCCTGCCGCCGCGCTATATCGGCATCAAGCTGATGGCGCCGGCGAAATAGTCGTTCGCCAAATCGGATTCCGGCGGCTGGACACAAAACGCCAGCCGCCGGTTATCCGCTAAATCTTTCGCATCCGTGCGATGAAGAACCCATCCATCCCGCCATCGGCTGCCAGCATCCCGGGAACGGTCCGCAGCCAGCCTTCCGCCGATGGCACCAGCCCCAGCGGCAGTTCCGCCGCTTCAAACGGCACGCGCGGCAGGCTGTTGATCACCCGCTCAGTGATGCGTTCGCCCTCACGCGGGTCCAGCGAACAGGTGGCGTAAACCAGCGTGCCGCCGGGTTTCAGCCAGGCAGCGGCGCGGCGCAGTAGCGCGGCCTGCAGCATCGTCAGCGGCGTCAGGTCGCGCGATCCCTTCAGGTGCAGCACATCGGGATGGCGGCGGAAAATGCCGGTTGCCGAGCAGGGCGCATCGAGCAGGATGCGATCGAACAGCACGCCGGGTTCCCAGCGCAGCGCATCGCCGGCGGCAAGTGTTGCCGTCAGCCCGGTGCGGGCGAGATTTTCGCGCACCCGGTCGAGCCGCGCATCCGAGACATCGACAGCGGTAACATTGGCGCCCAGTGCGGCCAGTTGCAGCGTTTTGCCGCCGGGCGCCGCGCACAGATCAAGCACTGCCTCCCCCGGCTGTGCACCCAACAGTCGCACTGGCAGCGACGCCGCCAGATCCTGCACCCACCACGCCCCTTCTGCAAAGCCCGGCCATTCGGTGACATTGCCGCCGCGTTCCTTTGACCGCGGCACCCGGACATGGCCGGCCAACAGTGACACGCCGCCCAGCGCCGCCGCCCAATGCGCGGTTTGCGCCGGGTCTTTCAAGGTCAGGTCCGTTGCCGGTTCATCGGCCAGCGACTGCGCCGCTGCATCGGCCACATCCTGCCCCCAATCCATCGCCCAACGGATAGCAAACAGATCGGGCAGGTGCGGCACATCGGGCAGCACCGCATTGCCGCGCATCAGATTGCCGAGCACGCCATGCACCAGCCGGCGCGGGCCGCCTTCGACCAACGGCAGCGCCGTCGCGACGGCGGCGTGCTGCGGCGTGCCGAGTTTCAGCCAGCCGGCAACAGCGATGCGCAGCACCATGCGCGCGCGGGCATCGTCGGGCAGCGGCTTTGGCGTCGCGCTGTCAATCAATGCATCCAGATCAGGTAGCCAGCGCAGCACCGTCGCCGCCAGATGCCGGGCCAGCGCGCGGTCGTTGGCGAGCGTTATGCCATCGAGTGCCGATTCCAGCGCCAGTTCAAGCGGCGTGCCGCGGCCAAGGACGGACATCAACAGCCGCAGCGCGCCGCGCCGTGCAGCGACGCCAGTGGTGGGCTGGGGTGGGGTGGGTTTTATGGGCATGGAATTGGCAAAGCCTCTGGCGGCCGGGGCCGGTGGCCCCAGACCCCATCTTGTTGGGTTGGGATGTGTGTGGGCAGATTGGGTCGCATCGCATAAAATGGGGGCTGGGGCCACCGGCTCCTGCCGCCGGAGGCCCAAATCAACTCAGCGATTGCCGCCTCCCAGAAACGTTCCGATGCGTTTGAAATAGGTGACCGGGAACAGCCGGGTCATCCAATCGATGAAGCGCGCGTCTGAACCGATCAGCACGCGCGGCTGGCGGCGTTCCATGCCGACAACGATCACCGCTGCAGCCTCGGCCGGCGTGGTGCGCGCCATTTTTTCAAATTCGGCGGCGAAATCAACATCGCCATCCTGGCCGGGGAACATCGCGATGCGCTTGGCATTTTTGGCGACATTGGTCTTGATGCCGCCGGGGTGGACGCGGATGACGCAGATGTTGGGGTCGGTCATGCCGAGTTCGAGATGCAGCGCCTCGGTAAGGCCGCGCACCGCGTATTTTGAGGCATTATAGGCGCTTTGCCCCGGGTATCCCATCATGCCGAAGACGGAGGAGATATTCACCAGCCAGGCCGCATCCGATTTGCGCAAATGCGGGATGGCGGCGCGGCAGCCCTCCACCACGCCGCCGAAATTGACGGCCATCACCCGATCAAAATCGGCGCGCGGCGTTTCAGTGAAGGGTGCGACGACGGTCAGGCCGGCATTGTTGATGATGCCGTCAAGTTTTCCGAATTCGGCTGCTGCGGCATCGACCCAGGCGGTCAACGCGCCGGTGTCGGTCACGTCCAGCGTGGTGATGCTTGACGGGCGGTTGCCGAGCAGGCGCTTGGTTTCGGCCAGGCCATCTGCATCCATGTCGGCCAGTGCCAGCACGGCGCCCTTGCCTGCCAGATTGAGCGCCAATGCCCGGCCGATGCCGCTGCCGGCGCCGGTGATGGCGATCACCTTGGACTCAAATGTCGCGGTCATGTCGCCAATCTTCCCTTTTCCGGCGCAGCGCGCGCGCCTATGCCGGGGCCTGTTAGCGCATCGCCGCGATTTACGGAAACCCAGGCATGACCGACAAACCAAAACCCCCTGAAGACAAGCCTGAAACCGCGCCGGCCCCGCCGCCGCAAAAGGAGATTGGTGGCCGCAAGGGCCCCGATCCAGTGCGCTATGGCGATTGGGAAAAGGGTGGGATCGCCGTGGATTTCTAACCGACCAGCCGATACCCCACTCCCGGTTCGTTGCGGAGTAACTGGGGGGAAGCCGGGTCCGCCTCCAGCTTCAGCCGCAGCCCGCGCATGGTGACGCGCAGATATTCGATATCCTCGACATGGGCATCGCCCCAGACCGCGCGCAGCAGATGGGCATGGGTAATGACGCGATCGGGGTGGCGGGCGAGTTCGGCGAGGACGGCAAATTCCTTGCGAGTCAGCTTCACTTCCTGGCCATCGCGCGTCACCCGCCGCGCCGGCAAATCGATGCTGACGCTGCCGATCGCCATCGCGCCGGCGTCCACCGCACTGCGATGGCGCAGCGCGGTGCGGATGCGGGCGAGCAGTTCGTCGCTGTCAAACGGCTTTACCACATAGTCATCGGCGCCCAGATCGAGCGCCGCCACCTTTTCCGCCGTGGCATCACGCGCCGTCAGCACGATCACCGCGCGGTCCATCGCCTTTATCAGCGGCACCAGTTCGATTCCGTCGCGATCGGGCAGGCCGAGATCGAGCAGCACCAGTTCGCACCCTTCGCGGCGCGCTGCGACCAGTGCTTCGGCGGCGGTGCCGGCCTCGGCAACGCTGTGTCCGGCGCGTTCGGCGGCACCGCGCACCAGCCGGCGGATAGCCGATTCATCATCGACGATCAGGATGCGCGCCGTCATGTGGCATCCCCGTCTTTCAGCGGGCGGCGGATGGCGGATTCAGGCCAGACCAGCGCAAATCTGGCGCCGCCCTCCGCCCGGTTGGCGGCGGTCACCCCCAGGCCCATCGCATCGGCAAAGCCCTTGACGATCGCCAGCCCCAGCCCGGTGCCGCCGGTCATGTCATCGCCATCGACGCGCGTGAAACGATCGAACAGCCGTGATTCCTCGCCGGGCGGAAAACCCGGCCCTGAATCAAGCACCGCCAGCGTCAACCGGTCCGGCGTCCGTCGCGCCTGCACGGTGATGGCGGTGTCGACGGGGCTGAATTTGGCGGCATTGCCGATCAGGTTGATCAAAACATGGTGCAACATGCGCGGATCGGCATCGACCAGCGGCAGGGTGGGCGGCACATCGAGCACCAGCCTGTGGCGCGCGAGTTCGGCGCGCAGATCCTGCGCGGCGGCGGCGACGGCATCGGTCAGGTCCGTCGCCTCCCGCCGCACCGTCAGCGCGCCCGATTCGATGCGAGTCATTTCAACCAGATCGTCAAACACCCGGCGCAGCCGCCGCGCCTCGGCCTTCAATGTTGCCGTTGTCGCCGACGCGCCATGTTCGGCGGCCAGCGCATCGGCGGCGGCAACAACCGCGGTCAGCGGGGTTTTCAGATCATGGCCCAGCGATGACAGCAAGGTGGCGCGCAGATCGTCGCGCTGTTGCAGCGCGCTGACTTCGCGGGCGTTGGCTTCCAGCTTCAACCGTTCATGGGCCAACGCCGCCTGGCCGAGCAGGGTGGTGAACAGCAACCGCTTGTCCGCCGGCACCGGATCGCCCCTGGTTTGCCGCGCGATGCCAAGCACGCCAAGCACACCGAGCGCGGTTTCGAGCGGGTGGAACTGCCAGTCGCTGGCCGTCAAGGTGGCACTGTCACGGCCGGCGATTTCGCCGCGGTCAAAGCTCCATTCGGCGGCGGCAATATCGACGGGGCCAATGGCCGGGCTGGCCGGGCTGGCACCGGCGACTACCAGCCTGGCACCATCACGGGCGAACAGCACGGTGGAGACGTCAAGCAGATCGGCGACATCCTCACACACCGCCTGCGCCGTGCCGTTTTCATCGGAAACCGCCGCCAGCCTTTGGCCAAAGGCGGCAAGCGCTGCATTTTCGGTCGCCGTGCGCGCGCCGATTGTTGCCTCCTGCCGCAGCCCGCCGGCCAATTGGCTGGCAACCACCGCCACGACCAGCAACACCAGCACGGTGATGACATTCTGTGGATCGCTGATCGTCAAGGTGTACAGCGGCGGCAGAAAGAAGAAATTATAGGCAAGAACCGCAGCGGCGGTGGCGATCAACGATGACCGCAGGCCGAACAGGGTGGCCGTTGCGATCACCGGCAACAGATAGAGCAGATCGATCGAATTGGGCCCGACCAGCGTCTGTACGCCGGTCGCAATGGCCGTGGTCAGCGCGACAAAGCCCAGCCCGGCCAATGTGCCGCGCGTTGCCGGCGGGCGTTTGCTGCGCATTTCATCGCCGCTGGCCGCCACATCGCCCACCGGCACGACATGCACGGCGACGCCATCCAGCGCCCGCACCAACCGGTCAACCACCGATCCATGGCGCAATTCAAACCACCAACTGCGCTGCGATTTGCCGATGACGACGGCGGTGGCGCGGGTTTCGATGATATGCGCCGTCAGCCCTTCAAACACATTTCTGGCCGGCACGGTGACGATCGCCGCACCCAATCCGCTGGCCAGTTTCAGCGAATCGGCCATTCGCGATCGCGCCGCAGCGCTGAGCGTTGCACTGCGCGGCGTTTCGATGCTGACCGCCGTCCACGGCGCCCGCAGGGCATCGGCCAGGCGTTTGGCAGCGCGGATCAGCGCATCACCGCCGGGTTGATCGCCGACCGCGACCAAAATGCGATCGCCCGCCGCCCAATTGCCGGCATCACCCGTGCTGGCAACATGATCGAGCAAATGGCGATCCACCGTCTGTGCGGCGCGGCGCAGGGCAAGTTCGCGCAGAGCCGACAGGTTGGATTTGGAGAAAAAATGCCCCAAGGCGCGCGTCGCCTCTTGCGGCACATAGACCTTGCCGGCCTTTAGCCGTTCGATCAGTTCATCGGGCGGCACATCGACAATTTCGATTTCGGCATCGTCCAATATGGCGTCGGGCACCGTCTCCCGCACGCGGACGCGGGTGAATCCGGCGACGATATCGTTCAGGCTTTCGACGTGCTGGATGTTCAGTGTCGTCAGCACATCAATGCCGGCGTCGCGCAATTCCTCGATATCCTGCCAGCGCTTCGGGTGGCGGCTGCCAGGCGCATTTGTGTGGGCAAATTCGTCGATCAACGCGACCGCCGGCTTGCGCGCCAGCATGGCGTCAATGTCGAATTCGGCCAGCGTATGCGCACCATGGCTGATATTGCGGCGGGGCAGCACTTCAAATGGCGCCATCAGCGCCTCCGTCTCCGCCCGGCCATGGGTTTCAACGATACCGGCGACCACATCATCGCCGGCCTTCAATCGTTCCGCGCCCTCACGCAGCATCTCGAACGTTTTGCCGACACCGGGTGCGGCCCCCAGGAAAATCTTTAACTGCCCGCGCGATTCCCGGCGTGCAGCCTTCAACAGCGCGTCCGGCGAGGGGCGGGGGGCGGCGTTCATGGGGTTTGATAGAGCAATTCAAGGGTGGTCAAAAGGCCCACTGCCGGCTGTTCAACCTTGCAATCCATCCAGCGCCCGGTTCAGCAGCAGCACATTGACTCGAGGGGCGCCGATGATGCCGAACAGCGGGAAATCTGTGTTGGCGGCGATCAGCGCCTGCAATTGCGCCGCTGTCAGCCCGCGCGCCCTGGCGACGCGCGCCACCTGGGCCTCGGCGGCCTCGGGACTGATCTCGGGGTCAAGGCCCGAGGCGGAGCTGGTGACCATATCGGCGGGGATAGGGCCCGTGACACCATCGGCGCGGGCGGTGGCGACGCGAGCGGCAATGGCGTCGCGCAAATCCTTTGAACCCGGCGACAGGTTGGTGCCGGATGAAGCGCTGGCGTCATAGCCCTTGCCGGCGGCGGACGGGCGCGGGTGGAAATATTCACGCTTGTCAAAGCGTTGCGCGATCAGGGACGATCCGATGATCTTGTCGCCGTCGCGGATCAGGCTGCCGTTGGCCTGGCCAGGCATGGTCAGTTGCGCGATGCCGGTAACGAGGGCGGGAAAGGCCAGCCCGGTGATGCCGGCGAGCAGGACCAGCAGCACAAGGGCCGGGCGCAGCGCGGTGCGGATTTCGGTGAACATTTCGCTATCCTCAGGCAAGATGCAGACCGGTGACGGCCAGATCGATGATTTTGATGCCGATGAACGGCGCTATCAGCCCGCCAACGCCATACACGGCCAGGTTGCGCGCCAGCAGCGTGCCGGCCGGCGCCGGGCGGTATTTGACCCCCTTCAGCGCCAGCGGCACCAGCGCCGGGATGATCAGCGCGTTAAAGATGATCGCCGACAGGATGGCGCTTTGCGGGCTGCCCAGCGCCATGACATTGAGCACGCCAAGACCGGGGTAAAGCACCACAAAGATCGCCGGCAGGATGGCGAAATATTTGGCAACATCATTGGAGATCGAAAAGGTCGTCAGCGCGCCGCGCGTCATCAGCAATTGTTTGCCCAGGCCGACGATTTCGATCAATTTGGTCGGGTCACTGTCCAGATCGACCATGTTGCCGGCTTCGCGCGCCGCTTGCGTGCCGGTGTTCATCGCAACGCCGACATCGGACTGGGCCAGCGCCGGGGCATCGTTGGTGCCATCGCCGCACATCGCCACCAGCTTGCCGCCCTGTTGTTCCTTGCGGATCAGCGCGAGTTTATCCTCCGGCGTTGCTTCGGCGAGGAAATCATCGACTCCGCTTTCGGCGGCGATGCTGGCGGCAGTCAGCGGATTGTCGCCGGTGATCATCACCGTCCTGATGCCCATGCGGCGCAATTCGCCGAACCGTTCGCGAATTCCGGCCTTGACGATGTCCTTCAGTTGCACGACGCCGAGCAAGCGATCGCCATCGGCAACAGCGAGCGGGGTGGCACCGCCGCGGGCAATATCATCGGAGATGGCGCGCAGGGCGGCGGCATTCGGCACATCGCCCAGGCGTTTCAGCACCGCATCAACCGCGCCCTTGACCAGTTCGCGATCGCCGATTTGCAGGCCGGACACCCGGGTTTGTGATGTAAAGGCAATCGGCACAGCGCCGGCCGGCATGGCTTCGCCGGCGCCGGCGAGGACGACGATCGATCGGCCTTCCGGTGTTTCATCGGCCAGGCTGGCCAGCCGTGCCGATGCAACCAGTTCGGCCATGTCGACGCCCGGCACCGGCAGGAATGCGGTGGCCTGGCGGTCACCAATCGTGATCGTGCCGGTTTTGTCGAGCAGCAGCGTGTCGATATCGCCCGCTGCCTCTACCGCGCGGCCGGATTTGGCGAGCACGTTGAACCGCACCAGCCGGTCCATGCCGGCAATGCCGATGGCGGACAGCAGCGCCGAGATGGTGGTCGGGATCAGCGTGACGAACAGCGCCACCAGCACCGGCACGGCGATGCCGCCGCCGGCATAGGATGCAAAGGCCGGCAAGGATCCGACCGCGATGAGGAAAATCAGCGTCAGCCCGGCAAGCAGGATGGTCAGCGCGACTTCATTCGGGGTTTTCTGGCGCGATGCGCCTTCGACGAGCGCGATCATGCGGTCGAGAAAGCCTTGCCCGGCGGCTGCCGTCACACGCACCTTGATGCTGTCTGAAATCACGCGGGTGCCGGCGGTGACGGCAGACCGGTCGCCGCCGGCTTCCCGGATGACAGGCGCGCTTTCGCCGGTGATGGCCGCCTCGTTGACGCTGGCGACGCCATCGATGACTTCGCCATCGGCAGGGATCAGATCGCCGGTTTCAACCAGCACGGTATCACCGACGCCCAACTGGCTGGCGCCGACCCATTCCCAGCTTGATCCGGCCCCAAGTTTCTTGGCCCTTAGATCGGCCTTTGTGGCGCGCAAGCTTGCGGCCTGGGCCTTGCCCCGGCCTTCGGCCACGGCTTCGGCGAAATTGCCGAACAGCACCGTCAGCCACAGCCAGAACACAAGCTGGGCCTCGAACCCCGGATGGCCGGTGCCGGTGACGATGCCCTTTATCAGCAGCACGGTGGAGAGGGAGGCGACAATGGCGGTGACGAACATCACCGGGTTGCGGATGAGCCCGCTCGGGTTGAGTTTCACCACTGCATCGCGGGCGGCGCCGAGCATCAATGGCGCGGTGAAAAGTGAAGCAGGTTGGGACATTTGTCAGTCCTTTTAGTGCAAGGTGCCGGCGGCGATCTGAACCTGGTCAGCGATCGGGCCGAGTGCCAGGGCAGGCAGGAAGGTCAGCCCGCCGATGATGAGGATGATGGCGACCAGCAGCCCGATCCACAGCGCGCCAGTTGTCGGGAAAGACCCTGCGCCCGGTGGCACGCTGCGTTTCGCCGCAAGGCCGCCGGCGATGGCCAGCACCGGCAGGATGACGCCAAACCGGCCGACGAACATGCCGAACGCCAGCAGCGCATTGTAGAAATTGGTATTGCCTGTCAGGCCAGCAAATGCCGAACCATTGTTGCCGACGGCACTGCTGAAGGCATACAGGATCTCGCTGAAACCATGCGGTCCCTTGGCCAACGGCCCGGCAAGGCCCGCAGGCGTGACAGTTGCGATGGCGGCAAGGCCCAGGATCATCAGCGGCGGCACCACAATGGCAATCACTGCCAGCTTCATTTCGCGCGATTCGATTTTCTTGCCGACATATTCCGGGGTGCGGCCGACCATCAGCCCGGCGATGAACACCGCGAGGATGGCATAAACCAGCATCGCATACAGCCCAGACCCGACGCCGCCGATGACCAGTTCGCCCAATTCGATGTTGAACAGCGGGATCATGCCGCCCAGCGCGGTGAAACTGTCATGCATGCCGATCACGGCGCCGCACGAACTCGCCGTGGTGACGACAGCAAACAGCGCGGTGGCGACAACGCCGAAACGCACCTCCTTGCCCTCCATATTGCCGCCGACAACGCCCAGGGCATGGTGCAACGGATTGCCCGCAGCTTCGGCCCAATAGGTGACCGCAACGCCGGCAATGAAAAGCACCAGCATCGCCGCCAGCAGGGCCCAGCCCTGGCGGATATTGCCCATGGCGCGGCCAAAGGTCAGCGTCAGCCCGGCGCCCAGCACGAAAATGCTCAGCATCTGGATCATGTTGACCAGCGCCGAGGGGTTTTCAAACGGATGCGCCGAATTGGCATTGAAAAAGCCGCCGCCATTGGTGCCGAGCATCTTGATCGCCAGTTGCGAGGCGACCGGCCCCATGGCGATGACCTGTTTGGCACCCTCCAATGTCGTCGCGGTCGCCGATCCGGCAAAGGTCTGCGGCACGCCGAGCGCGACGTAAATCAGCGCCAGCACGATGGAGGCGGGCAGCAGCAGATACAGCGTGCCGCGAGTCATATCGACCCAGAAATTGCCGATCGCAGAGGCGCCGGCCCGGGCAAACCCGCGAATAAAGGCAAAGGCGACGGCAAGTCCGGTTGCCGCCGACAGAAAATTCTGCACCGTCAGCCCCAGCATCTGCGACAGGTTCGACAGCGTCGATTCGCCACCATAATTCTGCCAATTGGTATTGGTGACAAAGCTGACGGCGGTGTTGAACGCCAGCATTGAATCGACGGCGGGAAAGCCTTGGGGATTCAGCGGCAGCGCGCCCTGCAATTTCAAAACCGCGAACAGGAATAGGATGCCGGCGATGTTGAAGGCCAACATCGACACGGCATAGGCGCGCCAGCCTTGTTCGGCCTTTGGATCAATGCCGGCGAGTTTGTAAAACCCGCGTTCAATGCCGCCCAGCGGCAGGTTTTCCCGCACATACAGCGCATACATCCAGGCCCCGGCAGGCCTGGCCAGCGCTACGAACAACGCGGTGAACAGCAGGATCATGCTCCAGCCAGCGAAGGTCATCGTCGGCGCTCCTCAATATTTTTCGGGCTGCGCCAGCGCGGCGAGCAGATAAATCAGCACGATGGCGCCGACGATGGCGCCAAGAATCAGGTCGAATGGCATGAGGGTCAGCCTTTGGAGGTTCTGGTTGCGGCCTATGCCGCCGATGGCCATTAAGGCGCGTGGGGCATTTGCAACCGCCGGCATAAGGCGAGCGTAAAATTGCCGGTGCAGCGGGAGGGCCAGATGGATTCGAAATATTACGGCCTGATCGAAATGGCGGTCAGCTTTGGCGTTGTCGCGGTGTTCGTCATCCACCAGTTCTGGACGCTGCGCGACAAGCCGCCGAGGGATGATGAACCGCCGCGCAGCCCATGATGACTTGGCGGTGATCCGCGCTTATGCTGCCATCACCCGCACCAATGCGGACTTGTTTGGGGAGTTTGACATGCCAAAGGAATGCCCGGCCGAGATTGCGGCCTTGCTGGATAGCGACGCTGATTTTGCTGCAATTCAAGCGGCTCTTGTCGCCCATGATGCCGGCCGTGCCAACGGCATCAAAACGAAAACCACCGAATGGATATCGGGCTACAGCAACAAATGCGCGACTGGCCTGACCCAGCAATATTGCGTCCATATCGAATATGACAATGGCGAGATCATGGACCGCTGCGGCCCGGTCACCTGCCAGACTTGAACTGTGGGGCGACGCTAGGATTTCGCCTTCACATACAAAGGCGCCAGCGCCGCCTGCACATCTGCTGCGGCGATATAGCGGTCCTCTGCATTTGCAGGATCGACGAATTCGACATCCAGTTCCGATTGATAACCGGCAGGTGAGCGTTCGCCGATTGGCGAGCCGCCGTAGGTCATCTGCGAATAGCGTTGGTAATCACGCCGCGCGATGATGATGAAGCCTGGCTTGCCGGCCGCCACGGCGCTGTCGGCGGCGCGAAGCAGGGTCATTTCCTCCACCGCGCCGCGCGACGATACATCGCCGACAAATTGAATTGTGGTGTGGGTGGCGGGCGGTTTGGCCTGGGTGACTTTGAAGCCGGTGGATTTCAGCCCCAGGCCCCATTGGCCGGAATAGCTGTTCAGCGTTGCCGCATCCTCGGGCGCCGGCAGCGCATCGAACAGGGCGGCGAAACGGATCGCCGGCACCGCTGCCAGCATCGTCGCGGTATTGGTGCGGCTGGCGATCAGTTTTTGTGCCGCAGCGCCGTTGCGGCCGGCGGGCGATTGCGCGGTCATCACCGCATCGATCAAGCGCAGCGTTTCGGGGGTCGGTTCAAGTTTGGCGACATCGGCCAGGATTGTTGCCGCCGCATCGGCTTTGCCGGCGTTCAGCGCCAGCCGCGCCTTGACCAGCGCCTCGCTGCCGGCGACCTGCGCATTCAACCGGTCACGCAATTTGGTGGCATAGGCCGAATAATCCGCCGATATGGCGGCCGAACTTGGCTTGGCCGGATCGGCATTGGCGTTGGTGCTGGCGGTTTGCGCCGCCGCAATGGCGGCGTTGGCGTCCAACATCTTGGTCACCCCATCGGCCACCGTGCGCATTTGATCCATCAGCAGCGCGGCGTGCGGCGCATCGCCCGTCATCGCCGCAGCATAGGCCATGACGCCCAGCCGCACGAGATTTTCGCCAATCGCCGGCTGTTTGGGCGCCGCATCCCAATCGGCCAGCGCGCCCTTCCAATCGCCGGCCTCGGCGCGGCGATCGGCGCGGTTGCCGCGCGTACCGGGATCGAGCCGGACCAACTGATCGGCCAGCGCCAATTCGCCCGGCGACGCGACATGGTCACTTGCCAGCAACACCGCCGCAATCGTTTGTACTGACAATGTCCAGGGCCGCATCGTCGCCGCCTTTTCGGCCTGGATCGCCGCCGCCGCAAAATCACCGCGGCTGGCCTGGCCAAAGCCAGTGAGCAGGGCATTGCCGGCGCCATAGCTGCGCGCGTAAAACACATCGGCGCTGCGCGGCCCGGCAACGCCATCGATGCTGGCCAGATCGGCGAGCGCCGCGTCAGCATTGCCCGCTTCCAGATTGTGAACGGCGCGGGCGCGCAACAGATTGATACGCCGCACCCAATATGCATCACCCAATACCGGATCGGCGAGCACGATTGTGCAGGCGGCAACGCCATCGGGCCCTGCTGCACGTTTTTGCGGTGACGCCCGTTCGGGCATGCCAAACAACCCGAATGTCGATGACACCGCGACCAGCCGGCCCAGCGATTTGACGATTGATTCAGGCTGCGCAAGTCCATCGCAGCGCACCCAATCGCTGGGTGGTTTGGCGTTTGCGGCATTGGCCAGCAGCATGGTCAGCCCGGTGACTGCCAAAAGATCTTTCATCAACGCACCCCAAACAAGCTATCCCCGCCTGGGCATTCGCCACGGCAGCATCCATTGGACGATGGAGGAGCGGAATCGATCGAGCGACAGCGATTCGTGGACCGCGACCACATCTTCCCCGAAAATCCGGGAGGAAAGTGCAGAGCGGGAATAAAATGGCGTATCCTCCCACGTCGCGCGCAGCCGGGCGGTATAGCCGGGATCGGCGCGGGTCAGGCGGTTGACGCGCCAGCCGGTGCGGGGGAGGACGACCGGCGACGGCATTTCGATGACTTCGGCATTGCCATCATTGCCGATGCGCAGCGCCATTCCGAATTCACGGCCGAAATCATCATCGCCGCGCAATTTGCCTTCGTACATCACCGCCGTTTCGCCGCCCTTCAGATGGGCGCGCGACCATTGCCAATCGGCAAAACCATCCTCCAGCGGCTCGCTGCCATGGTTGGCATCCAGATAGCCCTGGCCGCTCCAGCTGATATCGGGCTCGGCAAAGCTGACCTCGACCCGGGATCGCGGCGCCAGCGGTTCCCAGATGTGACGGCCTGAGGGATCAAGCCGAAAACGGCGTTGGCCAAGCACTTGCGGGGTCAGGCGGATGCGGCCGCGCACCGGCTGCCGAAAGACCGCGCCAACTTCATCGACATTGATGACCAGCGCATTGCCATCCCAATGCACATCGCTGGGGCCGATTTTCAGGCTGGTGCGATCGCGCCACAGCGCCTGTTCGCCGCGTTCGGTCATCGCCCAGCGCCGGCACCCGGGGCCATAAAGCGCAACATTCAGGCTGATATGGTTTTCCGGGGAAGTGCGTCCGCTGGCCTTGTAATAGGGCGAAAAAACCGAACCGATAAAGGCGATGACCGTCAGGCCGAAACGGCCGTCGTCGCTTTCGGCGTCAAGATACCACCAGCGGTAGCCATCGGGTGGAACGTCCTGATCAAACCGCGGTCCGAAAGGATCGCAGCGCTCACCAAGCGGCCGGACAAGGCCGCCATCGGCACCCCCGCGCCCGGGTGCGCCGACCCCCCGGCCAACCACAGCCCCGGAAGGCCAGACCGGCTGCCCGGCCGGCGGAAGCTGGCCCGCCACCCGTGCGAGGCCCGACCATAAAGGGCCCCACCCGTCGAAGGGAAAAGAGCCTCGAACATCGCCGGATCCACTGTCACCGACGTTTGCGGTGTCAGCGTCAGGCCGCAACGTTCGAGGGCCTTGAAAGTCGCCGTTTGACATGCCTGAATCTCCCCCGAGGTCGCTTTGCGAGTATCGCCGCTGGCGGGCGCGTTGACAATGATCTGAAATCGTTCTGGTCCCGGCATTGGTGCGAGACCTCCGCGATCCTGGGCGCAGACATAGACGCTGGGCGCACCGGGCAGGCGTTGTTCCTTGAATATCTCACGAAATTCGCGGGCATAATCGTCTGAGAAAAACACATTGTGCCGATCAAGATCGAAACCTTTGGCGGTCGCGGTCATCATTGTAACCAGCGCCGACATTGATCGATCGCGCGGCTTGACCGCCTTTACAGCGCCAGCCGCTGCTGCGCCGAAACAGCCATTGGCAATGGCGCTGGCGTCGCAATTGGCAATCACATCGCCGGGAAGGAATTCGCCGCTGGCAAGGAAGACCCCGACGGCGCGGCCGGCGCTGACCCGGATTTCGCGGACCTCGGCATTATAATGCATCACGGCGCCGCGCGATTCGGCCAGCGCCGCAATCGCCTCGGCCACACGGTGCATGCCGCCATCGACTAGCCAGACGCCGCGCGCCTCCAGATGCGCGATCAGCATCAGGGTTGCGGTCGCTTCATAGGGGGAGGCGCCGCAATAGGTGGCGTAACGCCCGTAAAGCTGGCGCAGGCGCGGATCCTTGAAATGCTTGCCCAGCGCCGACCATAACGTCTGGAACGGGTTGATCGCCAGCATTTCACCCATCCCTGACAGGCCGAAACGCAGCGCCAGCCCGACCGGCGTGGTGACCGGCGCCTCCATGTATCGATGTTCCAGTGCGTTCCAGATACGGGCGGCCTCGGCACGAAATGCGTCATGGCCGCGCGCCTCTGCTGGCCCGGCAAATTCGGCGATGGCATCGCGACTGCGCGCCGGATCGGCCCATAAATCAAGCCGGGAGCCATCGCCCCAGGCGTGGCGGGCCAGACATTCGGATTTGACCAGGGTCAGATGATCCTCCAGCCGCTCGCCCAGGCTTTCAAACAGCGCCTCAAAGATCCAGCGCGCGGTGAACACGGTTGGCCCGGCATCGACGGCAACGCCGCCGCAATCAACGGTGCGCAATTTGCCGCCGGGGTGCGCCATCCGTTCAACGACGGTCACCGACACGCCTGATCCGGCCAGTGCGGCGGCGGCGCACAGTCCGCCGATGCCGGCCCCGATGATGACAACCCCGTCCGCGCGCGCCAAAAAACCGACTCCGATGGTGTGTAAGCTGTTGCCATGATTGACCGGGGCAACGCGACTGTCCAGAGTCGATCGCACGATGACGGTCCCCGAAAAAGCCACTTGGCGCGAACGCTGGCTGCTGTGGCGCAATGGCATACTGGCCAGTGCGGCGTTTCAGCGCTGGTCAATGCGGCTGCCGCTGCTGCGTGGCACCGCGCGCCGCCATGCCAGCGAAATGTTTCGGGTGATCACCGGCTTTGTCTATACGAAAACGCTGACCGCCTGTGTCGATCTGGGCATCATCGCGGCGCTGGCCAGGGCGCCGGCGACAACGGCGGCACTGGCGGCGTTATCGGCGCTGGAACTGGCGGCGATGCAGCGGCTGCTGGCGGCGGCTGCTTCGATTGATCTGGTCGAATCATTGCCCGGCGATCGCTGGACGTTGGGCCAGCGCGGCGCGGCGCTGTGCAACAATCGCGGCGCGCTGGCGATGATTGAACATCACAAGCTGTTCTATGCCGATCTTGCCGATCCCGTGGCGATGCTGCGCGGCGGCCGCGGCGGCGGGCAATTGGCGCAATTTTGGGCCTATGCCGGCGCGGCAGGTCGCGGAGAACCAGCGCGGGCAGACGACCCTGATACCGCGGCCTATTCGGCGCTGATGGCAGCATCACAGCCGATGGTCGCCGAACAAGTGCTGGAAAGCTTTGATTTTTCCAACGCACGCCAATTGCTGGATATCGGTGGCGGCCATGGCGCGTTTCTGGCCGAGGTTGCAGCGAAGCATCCGGGGCTGGGTCTGGCGCTGTTCGATCTGCCGCCAGTTGCCGCACAGGCGCGCGGCGTGCTGGCAGGGCGGGGATTGCCGCAAGTGGCGGTGCACGGGGGCAGTTTCCGCGATGATCCGCTGCCGGCCGGGGCCGATGTCATCAGCCTGGTGCGGATCTTGCACGATCACGACGATGCCGTTGTGGCGGCATTGCTGGCAAAGGCCCATGCCGCGCTGCCGCCGGGCGGGCGCCTGTTGATTGCCGAGCCAATGGCCGGAACGCCGGGTGCCGAGGCGATGGGGGACGCCTATTTCGGCCTTTATTTGTGGGCGATGGGGTCGGGCCGGCCGCGCAGCGCCACCGCTTATGCGGGATTGCTGAAGGCGGCTGGATTTTCAAAGCTGCGGGAAGTGCGCACCGCCCTGCCGATGGTTACACGCCTGATCGTTGCGGATCGCTGACGCGACGGCTGCGATAGACGCAACAATATATTAAACAATTTGGCCGCAAAAAGTGTCGCACATGCTTTACAACGGCTTCTGTTGGGATAGGATGCATTTTGCGGTAGTTGATGGCCGGAAGAGCCGTTGTTCGGGGGAGCAAAATTGGAAACCTTGGCAGTTGTTGTGGAGGAACCGGGACGGGTCGCTTTGCGCCGTCTGGGCATGACTCCCCCCGACGCCGACGATCTGGTGGTCTCCGTCGATTTCAGCGGTATCTCGATGGGCACCGAAAAACTGATGTACAATGGCGCGATGCCGGCATTCCCGGGCATGGGTTATCCGCTGGTGCCAGGGTATGAAGCTGTGGGCCGGGTTGTGGACGCCGGCGCTGCGAATCGTGGCCGGATCGGCGAAACGGTATTCGTGCCGGGATCATCCAAATTCATCGGCGCGCGCGGGCTGTTTGGCGGTTCGGCACAGACGCTGGTGACGGGATCGGCGCGGGTGCTGTCGATTCCGGCCGGCATGGGCGAAAATGCCGTGCTGCTATCGCTGGCGGCAACGGCACAGCACGCGCTGGTCGGCGGCGCGTTGCCCGATCTGATCATCGGCCACGGCGTGCTGGGCCGCTTGCTGGCGCGGATGGCGGTGGCGCAGGGTGCGGCGCCAACGGTGTGGGAAATAAAGGCTGAACGCATGACCGGCGCCCAGGGCTATCCGGTTACGACGCCAGAGGCCGATGAACGCCGCGACTACGCCAGCGTTTATGATGCCAGCGGCGATTCCGACATATTGGATGGCGCGATCATGCGCATGGCGCATGGCGGCGAAGTTGTGCTGGCGGGATTTTACAGCACGCCACTGCATTTCAATTTCGCCCCTGCATTCCGTCGCGAAACCCGCATCCGGATCGCCACCGAATTCAAGCCGGCCGATCTGGCGGCGGTGATTGCGATGGTCGATGCCGGACAGCTTTCGCTTGACGGCCTGGTCACCAATCGCGTGCCGGCAAATGACGCGCCGACGGCCTATGGCCAGGCCTTTACCGATGCGGCCTGCCTGAAAATGATATTCGATTGGAGAAATGTCGCATGAGTGTAAATGCATTCCTCGATGAGGTTGCGGCCTTGCGCGCTGAGGCGGATATCGAACCGGATCCCGTCCACACCGGCGAAATCACCAAGGAAACCCAGATCATTGCCATCTATGGCAAGGGCGGCAGTGGCAAGTCGTTCGCGCTCGCCAATCTCAGCTACATGATGGCGCAGCAAGGCAAGCGCGTGCTGCTGATCGGCTGCGATCCGAAATCGGATACCACCAGCCTGTTGTTCGGCGGCAAGGCGACGCCGACGATCATCGAAACCTCCGCTCGCAAGAAACTGGCCGGCGAGGAAATCAGCATCGAGGATGTCTGCTTCCAGCGCGACGGCGTGTTCGCGATGGAGCTTGGCGGGCCGGAAGTCGGCCGCGGTTGTGGTGGACGCGGCATTATCCATGGCTTTGAAACGCTTGAAAAGCTTGGCTTCCATGACTGGGGCTTTGACTATGTCCTGCTCGATTTCCTCGGCGACGTCGTCTGCGGCGGCTTCGGCCTGCCGATTGCCCGCGACATGTGCCAAAAGGTTATCGTCGTCGCATCAAACGATCTGCAATCGCTGTATGTCGCCAACAATGTCTGCAAGGCGGTTGAATATTTCCGCAAGATGGGCGGCAATGTCGGCGTCGCCGGCATCTTGATCAACAAGGATGATGGATCGGGTGAGGCGCAGGCGTTCGCCAAAGCGGTCGGCATTCCGGAACTGATTTCGATCCCGGCACATGACGATATTCGCAAGAAATCCGCCAATTATCAGATCATTGGCACATCCGAGAGCCAATGGGGTTCGCTGTTCGCCGAACTGGCCGAAAATGTCGCCAGCGCGCCGCCGGTGCGGCCAACTCCGTTGGACCAGGACGGCCTGCTGGCGCTGTTCAAGCCCGAAGATACCGGCGGCAATTTCACACTGATGCCCGCCAGCCAGGCCGATATGCGCGGCGGCGTGTTTGAAACCAAGCCATCGCTGGAGGTGGTTTACGATCATGTCTGAGACGCTGGGCCTGGGTGTGGCGGATGACAGCGCCGTGGCGGCGCTTGAGGGTGCCGGTGATGGTTGCCACGCCGGCGGCGAAACGATGCGCGAAGCAGCGGCAAAGGCCGGCAAATCTGAAATCCTCGATCGTTATGCGGCAGATTATCCAAAGGGTCCGCATGATCAGCCGCAATCGATGTGTCCGGCGTTCGGATCGCTGCGCGTCGGCCTGCGGATGCGACGGACGGCGACCGTTCTGTCAGGCTCGGCCTGTTGCGTTTACGGGCTGACCTTCACGTCGCATTTTTATGGTGCCCGTCGCACCGTCGGCTATGTGCCGTTCAATTCGGAAAGCCTGGTTACCGGCAAATTGTTCGAGGATATTCGCGACGCGGTCCACGAACTCGCCGATCCGGCACTGTATGACACGATTATCGTCACCAACTTGTGCGTGCCGACCGCTTCTGGCGTGCCGCTGCAATTGCTGCCGAATGTGATCAACGGCGTCCGCGTCATCGGCATCGATGTGCCAGGCTTTGGCGTGCCGACCCATGCCGAGGCCAAGGATGTGCTGGCCGGTGCCATGCTCGCCTATGCCCGCAAGGAAGCCATGGCCGGGCCGGTCGCTGCGCCCGCCGAACGCCCGGACAAGCCCACAATCACATTATTGGGCGAAATGTTCCCGGCCGATCCTGTCGGCATTTCGATGATGCTGGAGCCGATGGGGCTTGCCGCCGGGCCAGTCGTGCCAACCCGCGAATGGCGCGAGTTGTATTCGGCGCTGGATTGCGCCGCCGTCGCTGCGATCCATCCGTTCTACACAGCCAGCGTGCGCGAATTCGAAGCCGCCGGTCGCCCGGTCATCGGCAGTGCGCCGGTCGGGCGCGATGGCACTGCCGCCTGGCTGGCAGCAATCGGCGAAACGTGCGGCATTTCGGCAGACAAGATTGCCGCAGCGCAGAACAAATTCCTGCCCGCCATTGCCGCGGCGCTTGCTGCCAAGCCAATCAACGGCCGCATCACGGTTTCAGGCTATGAAGGTTCGGAATTGCTGGTGGCGCGACTGCTGGTCGAAAGCGGCGCCGATGTGCGTTACGTCGGCACGGCGTGCCCGCGCACAAAATGGTCCGATCCCGATCGCGAATGGTTGACGGCAAAGGGTGTTCACATCCAATATCGTGCCAGCCTTGAGCAGGATATTGCGGCGGTGAACGAGTTCAGACCCGATTTGGCGATTGGCACAACCCCGGTCGTGCAGCACGCCAAGCAATTGGCCATTCCAGCGCTGTATTTCACCAATCTGATCTCGGCCCGGCCGTTGATGGGCCCGGCAGGCGCCGGCAGCCTGGCGCAGGTCATCAATGGCGCGCTTGGCAACAAGGCGCGGTTTGATACGATGCGCGAATTCTTCAAGGGTGTTGGCGAAGGCTATTCAGCCGGAATCTGGGAAGACACGCCCGCCGATCGCCCGCAGTTCAAGGCCAAATATGCGGCAAAGATGATCGCGGCGGCCAAATCCGAAGAGTTTATCGGCTCATGACCTTGATCCTCGATCATGACCGGGCCGGCGGCTATTGGGGCGCGGTGTATGCCTTTACTGCCATCAAGGGCTTGCAAGTCATCATCGACGGTCCTGTCGGTTGCGAGAATCTGCCCGTCACTTCGGTGCTCCATTATACTGACGGGCTGCCGCCGCATGAATTGCCGATCGTCGTGACGGGCCTTGGCGAACAGGAACTGGGACGTGATGGCACAGAAGGCGCGATGAAGCGGGCCTGGAAAACGCTTGATCCCGCGCTTCCCGCCGTTGTCGTCACCGGGTCGATCGCCGAAATGATCGGCGGCGGAGTGACGCCCGAAGGCACCAATATCCAGCGCTTTCTGCCGCGCACCATCGATGAAGACCAATGGCAATCAGGCGACCGCGCGCTGACCTGGCTGTGGACGCAGTTTGGCCCCAAAAAAGTCCCGCCACTGCGGCCGCGCAAGGAGGGCGCCAAACCAAAGGTCAACATCATCGGCCCGATGTATGGCACGTTCAACATGCCATCGGACCTGCACGAAATCCGTCGGCTGATCGAAGGCATCGGTGCAGAGGTCAATCTGGTCTTCCCGCTTGGTACCCATCTTGCCGACATTCGCCGCCTCGCCGATGCCGAGGTCAATGTCTGCATGTATCGCGAATGGGGCCGCGGGCTGTGCGAAACGCTCGAACGGCCCTATCTGCAGGCCCCGATGGGCCTTAATTCCACGACGCTGTTCCTGCGCAAGCTCGCCGAACTCACCGGGCTGGACGCCGAACCGTTTATTGAAAAGGAAAAGCACACCACCATCAAGCCCTTGTGGGATTTGTGGCGATCGGTAACCCAGGATTTCTTTGGCACGGCCAGCTTTGCGGTTGTCGCCACCGAAACCTATGTGCGCGGGCTGCGCAGCTTCCTTGAAGATGACATGGGGCTCCCCTGCACCTTTACGTTCATGCGCACGGCCGGCGTAAAGCCCGACAACGCCGCGGTGCGCGAAGCGATCAAGACCAACCCGCCGTTGATCCTGTTCGGGAGCTATAACGAACGCATGTATATGGCCGAGGCTGGCAGCCGGGCGATCTATGTGCCAGCCAGCTTCCCTGGCGCGGCAATCCGCCGCCATATCGGCACGCCTTTCATGGGGTATTCCGGCGCAACCTATCTGGTGCAAGAGGTGTGCAACGCGCTGTTTGACGCGCTATTCTTCATCCTGCCGCTGTCGACCCAGATGGACAGGGCAGAGGCAACGCCATCGCGTCTGCTCGAACAGGTAAGCTGGGCAGATGAGGCGCGGTCTGAGCTTGATGTACTGGTCGACAAGCAACCGGTGCTTGTGCGGATTTCCGCTGCAAAACGCCTGCGTGATGCCGCTGAACGCGCTGCGCGCGATGCCGGCGAGAAGCAAGTGAGCAAGGAGCGGCTGTATGCGGCCGCTTTGCTATTCGAGGCGCAGGCGGCATGAGCCGGCGCTCGGTCTTTGGCCCCCAGGGGCTTCAATATCTTTGCGGTGGGTTCCAACGCTGCAAGGGCGCCGGTCGGGCGAGGTCATTGTGGCCCCGTGCGGCGGACATACTGGAGGAAAATGCATGAGTGACAATAAGATTGGGCCAGGTACCTACCTGACCGACGCCGAGGCAAAGGAACTCCACAAGGGTTTCATTGCCAGCATGGCGTTTTTTGTGTTGGTGGCGGTGATTGCTCACTTCCTGGTGTGGGTGTGGCGGCCATGGCTGGGCGCATCGAAGACGATGGCTGCGGTCGAAGTGCAGCAACAGGCTGATGCGACGTCAGTCGCATCGGCGCGCAGTTAAGGAGCAAAGACAATGTGGAGAATTTGGCAGACCTTCAATCCGCAGCGCATCCTTACAGCGTTGGCGGTTTTTTTGTTCACGCTCGCAATCCTCATTCACTTCATCCTGCTCAGCACCGATCGCTACAACTGGCTCGACGGCGCTGCATCGGCACCGGCAACGGCGGCGGTGGCAGCGGCCAATACACCGGCCTGACTTCGGCCAGCTTTTGCCGACGTCTGACTGTTGCTTACGGGGTAATGCGAGACGGGCGGGGTTCACTTCGGTGAACTCCGCTCGCTCGCACCACCAATCAAAGGCCCGCGCCGCAGTTGATGCGGCCACGGGAGGAGGTGCGCCATGGCGCTATTGAGTTTTGAACGGAAATACCGCGTTCGCGGCGGCACCCTGATCGGAGGAGATCTATTCGATTTCTGGGTCGGGCCGTTTTATGTCGGCTTTTTTGGCGTAACGACGATTTTCTTTGCGGCATTGGGCACCGCGTTGATCCTGTATGGAGCCGCGATCGGCCCAACATGGAATCCGTGGCTGATCAGCATCGCGCCACCCGATCTCAAATATGGCCTGGCGCTTGCGCCGCTGCGCGAGGGCGGGCTGTGGCAGATCATCACCATTTGCGCTGCCGGAGCGTTCATCAGCTGGGCATTGCGCGAAGTCGAAATCTGCCGAAAACTCGGCATGGGTTATCATGTGCCATTCGCCTTTGGCGTCGCGATTTTCGCCTATCTTTCGCTGGTCGTAATCCGGCCGGCGCTGATGGGTGCCTGGGGCTATGGGTTTCCTTACGGGATTTTCAGCCATCTCGATTGGGTGTCGAACACCGGTTATCAATATCTGCATTTCCATTACAATCCGGCGCACATGCTGGCGGTGAGCTTCTTTTTCACCACCACATTGGCATTGGGCTTGCATGGCTCGCTGGTGCTGTCGGCTGTCAATCCGGCCAAGGGAACCGACGTCAAATCGCCGGAATATGAAGATACGTTCTTCCGCGATCTGATTGGTTATTCGGTCGGCACGCTCGGCATTCACCGTGTCGGGCTGTTGCTGGCGCTGAATGCCGGCTTCTGGAGTGCGATCTGCATTATTTTATCCGGGCCATTCTGGTCACGCGGTTGGCCGGAATGGTGGACCTGGTGGCTTAACCTGCCGGTCTGGCGCTGAGGGGAGCAGGAACCATGGCGTATCAAAATATCTTCACCCAGGTGCAGTTGCGCGGCGAACTGGAACCAGGCGTGCCGTTGCCGGCTGGAAATGACACCCGTCTCGGGCCGTTCGGCTTCACTTATTGGATGGGAAAGCTTGGCGGCACCCAGATCGGGCCGGTCTATCTCGGCACATTGGGCATTGCCTCATTGATCATGGGCTTTATTGCCATTGAAATCATTGGTTTCAACATGCTGGCCTCGGTCAACTGGAATCCGATCCAATTTGTAAAGCAGTTCTTCTGGCTGGCGCTGGAACCACCGTCTGCCAAATATGGCCTGCACATCCCACCGCTTGCCGAAGGTGGCTGGTGGCTGATGGCGGGCTTCTTTCTCACCGCGTCGATCCTGCTCTGGTGGCTGCGCACCTATCGCCGCGCGGTCGAACTGCAAATGGGCACCCATGTCGCCTGGGCCTTTGCCAGCGCCATCTGGCTGTATCTCGTGCTGGGTTTCATCCGGCCGCTCGCGATGGGCAATTGGGCAGAAGCTGTGCCATTCGGTATCTTTCCACACCTGGATTGGACCGCGGCGTTTTCGATCCGTTATGGGAATTTGTTCTACAATCCCTTCCACGCGCTTTCGATCGTCTTCCTTTACGGGTCCACCTTGTTGTTCGCCATGCACGGGGCGACCATCCTGGCGGTCGGCCGTTACGGCGGCGAACGCGAAATCGAACAGATTACCGATCGGGGTACCGCATCTGAACGCGCTGCATTGTTCTGGCGCTGGACGATGGGGTTCAACGCGACGATGGAATCGATCCATCGCTGGGCCTGGTGGTTTGCGGTTCTGACGACGCTGACCGGCGGCATCGGTATCTTGCTGAGCGGTACAGCCGTTGACAATTGGTATCTGTGGGCGGTCGAACACCATTTTGCGCCGGCATATCCGCCGACCGGTGTTGTCGATCCCGCCACGCTGCCGGGGGCTCCAAAATGATGCGCAAATTTGGAACTCTGGCGCTGGTCCTGCCCGCGCTGATGCTTGCCGGGTGTGAATTCGGCAGCAAGACCCAGACGCAGGTCGGACCACGCGGCAGCGCCATGGTGCAGATCCACGACACCAGCGGCATGAAAAAGATCGATGCCGTACCGGCGCCGCCATATCCGTTGACGCCTGACATGTTGACCGGGCCAAAGGCTAGCGCGACCTATCAGAATGTCCAGGTGCTGGGCGATCTGTCGAGCGAGGAATTCAACTACACAATGGCCGCGATTACCAATTGGGTCTCGCCGGATGATGGCACCGTGGTCAACGGCGGCTGCAATTACTGTCATAATCCCGAAAACATGGCGTCGGACGAAAAATACACCAAGGTTGTTGCCCGCAAAATGTTGCAAATGACGCGCAACATCAATTCCAATTGGAAACCGCATTTCGCCGGCAGTCTCAACGCCTCTGCCGGCAATGCCGGGGTCACCTGCTGGACCTGCCACCGCGGCAATCCAGTGCCGAAATACAATTGGTCTGCGTCACTGCCCGATCCCAAAACAATCGCAGGCAACAAATATGGCCAGAACGCGCCGGCACAATCCGTCGCCTTTGCGTCGCTGCCCAACGATCCGTTCCTGCCTTATCTGGAAGGCAAGAACCAGATTCGTGTTCAGGGGACCAGCGCGTACCCCAGTGACCATGTTGTCAGCATCAAGACGACAGAAAAAACTTATGGCCTGATGATGCACATGTCGCAATCGCTGGGCGTTAACTGCACCTATTGTCACAATTCGCAGAACTTCGCCAATTGGTCGCAGTCACGCCCGCAACGGGCATATGCCTGGTATGGCATCCGCATGGTGCGCGACGCGAATGACAATTATATCACTGCATTGGGTAAGGTCTGGCCGGCTAACCGCCTTGGCCCCGCGGGCGATCCGAAAAAGATCTTCTGCGCCACTTGTCACCAAGGCATTAACAAGCCACTCGGCGGCTATCCGATGTTGAAGGACTATCCGGGACTGAAGGGGGCCTATCATATGGGCCCTGCTGACGCAGCGCCGGCAGCGGCAGCGGCCATTCCGGTTGCAGCAGCAACGGAACTGACGAAGCCGGCGGCCTGAGCCAACCGGGCTGTAAAATAGATGGCCCGGCGGGAAACCGCCGGGCCATAGTTTTTTGATCAGCATCGATCGATCGCCCCTCGCCGGGAACAGGTGCCGATCAGCGATCCGGCAGCTTGGAATCATTGCAGTCTTGCGGCGGACCTGCGGCGCATGGCCACGCCGCCTCGCTGCAACGAGACGAGGGAAAACCGGCTCTCCAGCGTAAGCTTGGCATGGCCCGGCGCCGCCCCTTCTTATTGTAAAACAGGTCGTTGACGTGAAATCAGCAATTGTTCATGGCGTGTCGGGCCTCGCCCTGTTGCTGGGCGCCGCGCAGGCGCCAGCGCAAACCACGGCCCGATCGCAAACCGTCACGCCGGCCCAAACGCAACCCGCCGACGAAGAAGACCTGATTGTCGTCAACGGTGATCGTGAGCGCGGCGCCGTGTTGGGCACCATAAAGCCGGACATTCAGCTCGATGTGCGTGACATCCGCGCTTATGGCGTCGCCAGCATCGCCGATCTTGTCGCCGAACTGTCACCGCAAACCACCAGTGGCCGGGGCCGCGGCGGCGAAGCCCCCGCCATCCTTGTCAATGGCAAACGCATTTCCGGCTTTGCCGAAATTCGAAATCTGCCGCCTGAAGCGGTCGAACGGGTCGACATCATGCCTGAAGAAGTCTCCCTGAAATATGGCTTCAAGTCCGACCAAAAGGTCATCAATTTCGTCCTCCGCCGCCGATTCCGCGCCCTGACCAGCGAAATCGAAGCCGGCGGGCCAACCACTGGCGGCAAATCCACGCTGGAGGGGCAAAGCAACTGGCTGCGCCTCCGCGGTGACAGCCGCATCAGTGTTGACGGCAAATACACCCGTGATTCGCGCCTGCTGGAAAGCGAGCGCAACATCACCTCCCCCAGCTCAGCGCGGCCATTCGATCTGGCTGGCAACATCACGGCACTGACAACGGGTGCCGAAATCGATCCGGCGCTGAGCGCGCTGGTCGGAAAGACGGTGACAGTCGCCGCTGTCCCCGACGATGCGGCCACCGCGGGCCCCGGGCTTGGCGGCTATTTTTCTGGCGCCAATAATCCCGATATCACCGATATCCGCCCGTATCGGACGCTGCTGCCGGCGACGCAGGCACTGTCGATCGGTACGACATTTGCGGGGCTCGGCATGCTCGGGGCTTCGGTGACGATCACTGCCGGCATCGACGCCAGCAGCAGCAACAGTTTGCAGGGCCTTCAGGGTGTGAGCCTGACCGTGCCCCAGGGCAGCCCTTACTCGCCGTTCGCCGCGTCGGTGCTGGTCAATCGCTATGTCGACGGGCCGCTGGCCCAGAATGCCAATACCTGGTCGGGCCGATTTGGGCTGACGCTGAATGGCCAGTCCGGTCGCTGGCAATGGTCAACGATCGGCAATTATGTTCACAGCGAAAACAGGATAAACATTGATCGTGGCCTCGATCTGACAGCGACACAGGCGCGTCTCAATGCCGGCGACCCCATACTGAACCCGTTTGGCATCCTCACCGGTGGTGCGCTTCAGGATCGTGCCAGCAGCAACAGCGAAAGCGGTGATCTGGATTTCGTGCTGATCGGGTCGCCGCTGGCACTGCCGGCCGGTGATATGGCGATGACGCTGAAGGCCGGGGTCAACACGCTCAGCCTGAATGCCGAGTCCCTGCGTTTTACCAGCGCCGGCCTCATCCAGCGAAATACCAGACTGGCACGAACCCAAGGCAATTATCAGGGCAGCTTTGATCTGCCGATCACCAGTGTGAAGAATGACGTGCTGCCGGCCCTGGGCAATCTGTCGCTCAATCTCAATCTGGCGATCAACCAGCTTTCCGATTTCGGCACGTTGACCACGGTCGGCTATGGTTTCAACTGGGCACCGGCAAAGGCCATTGGCCTGATCGGATCGGCGACCCAGGAAGAAGGACCGCCAACGATTCAACAACTCGGCAATCCGCTGACGAACACCCCCGGCGTGCGGGTGTTCGATTTCATTCGTGGTCAAACCGTTGACATCACCCGCATCGATGGCGGCAATGCGGCGCTGACGGCGGATCACCGCCGGGTTTATAAACTGGGGTTGACCGTCAAGCCGTTGGCGGCCACCGATCTGACATTGCTGGCAAATTTCACCGCCACAAAAATCCGCAATCCAATCGCCAGCTTCCCCACCGCGACGGCGGAATTGGAGGCGGCGTTCCCCGATCGCTTTGTTCGCGATGCCAGCGGGCGCCTGATATCCATCGACAATCGCCCGGTGAATTTCAAGGAAAGCGACCAGAAGCAGTTGCGCTGGGGCGTGAACCTGTCGCTGAAATTAAAGGCCAGCGCGGCCGAATTGGCGGCTGCGGCGGCGCGGCGCACCGAATTTGAAGCGCGCCGCGCCGCGATCATCGCGGCAGGCGGTTCGCCGGGCGGCGCGTCTGGCGTTGCTGCTGGGCGCAGGCCCGGTAGCGCGCCAGGTGGCCCCGGTCGCGGTGGACCGCCCGGCGGCTTTAGCGGCTTTGGCGGCGGGCCAGAGGGGCGGCTGCAACTGTCGATTTTCCACACCTGGCAGTTCCAGAACCGCATCCAGATCCGGGATGGCGTGCCGGCGCTGGACCTGTTGAATGGTTCGGCAACCGGCAGCAGTGGCGGATCACCGCGCCACCAGATCGAGGCGCGCGCCGGTATCAGCAAGGCAGGGCTGGGCGCGCGGTTCAGCCTGAACTGGCAAAGCGCCACCCAGGTGTCGACCGATCCATCGGGCGCCACCACGTCCCCCGACGATCTGCGCTTTTCGGGGCTGGCAACGCTGGGCCTCCGCCTGTTCGCCGATATGGGCCAGCAACAATCACTGGTCAAAAGGGCCCGCTGGCTGCGCGGCGCACGCATCAGCCTGGCCGTCACCAATCTGACCGATGCAAAGCTTGATGTGCGCGATCGTTCGGGCAGCGTGCCGATCGGCTATCAACGCGATCTGCTCGATCCCCTGGGGCGGACGGTGACGATCAGTTTCCGCAAACTGTTGTTCTAACGTGGTTATTCAGGCTCCGCGTCGTTACACTCGCCGATACCGAAAATACCATACCTCATGGCCCAACCGCCGCGCCTTGGCTTCATAACGGGTCTGCGGCCAATCATCGGGGCGGATCTGCCAATCGGCGGGGGTTGCGGCCAACCATGCAAAATCTTGCCGTTTGCCCATTTGCATCAGGGCCCAGCGGCAATAGACCGGGTGATCGGTGCCGATGCGCAGTTCACCGCCGGGCTTCAGCGCCCGCGCCACCAGATCGAGCGGGCCCGGATTGACAAAGCGCCGCTTGGCATGGCGGGTTTTTGGCCAGGGGTCGGGGTGGAGCAGGAACACTCGATCCAGACTGGCAGGGGCAACGCGATCAAGAATGTCCAGCGCATCGCCATTGTGCAGCCGAATGTTGGTCAGGCTGCGCGCCTCCACCTCCAGCAACGCCCCGACAACGCCATCCAAGAACGGCTCGGCACCGATGATGCCGACATTCGGATTGGCCTCGGCCTGTGTCCCCATATGCTCGCCGCGGCCAAAACCGATTTCCAGCCACAGCGGTCGATCATCGCCAAACAGACTCTCAGCGGTCAGATCGCCCGTTGCCGGCACGCTCAATTGCGGCAGCAAATCTTCGACCAGCGCGGCCTGGCCCACGCGCAGTTTATGCCCGGTGCGGCGGCCATACAGGCGGCGGATGGAGGCAGGGTCGGGGGCGGCAGTCATCACCCAGCCTTGCCGGAAGTGCGGCAGTTTGGGAAGCGTCTTGCCCCCGTTCCCGACCCAGGTTGCGTTGCAGGTCGCACCAAAGCGCGACGGTTAGATCGCCGCCTTCAACGCGTCGACGAGATCGGTTTTTTCCCAGCTGAAACCGCCTTCGGCATCGGGTGTGCGGCCGAAATGGCCATAGGCCGCGCTGCGTTGGTAGATCGGGCGGTTAAGGCCGAGGTGGGTGCGGATGCCGCGCGGGGTCAATCGCACCAGTTGCGGCAGGATCGCCTCCAGCCGGCTTTCTTCGACGGTGCCGGTGCCGTGCAGATCGACATAGATCGACAAGGGTTCGGCAACGCCAATCGCATAGCTCAATTGGATCGTGCAGCGCCGGGCGAGGCCGGCAGCGACGATGTTCTTGGCCAGATAGCGGGTGATATAGGCGGCGGACCGGTCGACCTTTGTCGGGTCCTTGCCCGAAAATGCGCCGCCGCCATGGGGCGATGCGCCGCCATATGTATCAACGATGATCTTGCGCCCCGTCACCCCGGCATCGCCATCCGGCCCGCCGATTTCAAAACGGCCGGTAGGGTTCACATGGATCACCGTTTCATCGGTGATAAACCCATCGGGCAACACGTCATGAAACACGCCCAGCACATAATCCCGCAAAATCTTGTACTTCGTCGCATCGCCGGCCTCGCCATCGAAATAATAGCCCGGGGCGTGCTGAGTCGAAACCACCAGCGCCGTCGCCCGCACCGGCACTTCGTTTTCATAGGCCAGGGTCACCTGGCTCTTGGCGTCCGGCTCCAGGAATGGCGCTGCGCCGGAATGACGATCAGCGGCCATGCGTTCCAGAATCTTGTGCGAATAATATAGCGTTGCCGGCATGAAATCCGGTGTCTCGTCCGTCGCATAGCCAAACATGATACCTTGGTCGCCGGCGCCTTCGTCCTTGTTGCCGCTGGCATCCACACCTTGCGCGATATGCGCCGATTGCGGGTGAAGGTGGTTGGCGAATTCCAGTGTCTGCCAGTGAAAACCGTCCTGCTCATAGCCGATGTCCCGCACCGTCTTGCGCACGACGGCCTCGATTTCGGCCAGCGCGCCCGGCGCCCAATTGCCGGCGGTATCGATCATGCCATGGCCGCGGACTTCGCCGGCCAGAACGACGCGGTTGGTGGTGGTCAGCGTTTCGCAGGCAACCCGGGCTTCCGGGTCCTTTGACAGGAACAGATCGACAATGCTGTCGGAAATCTGGTCGGCGACCTTGTCGGGGTGGCCTTCGGAAACGGATTCGCTGGTGAACAGAAATGCGGAGCGCGGCATTGGTAGGGAATTCCCGATACAAACAGACTGCCGCGTTTAGACGGCAGCGGCAACGCACACAAGGGGTATAAAGATTTCTTTATATGATGGGCGGCACGCCGGTCAGGTCTTTTGCCGCCAGAACGCAAAGGCCGGCAGCAACAACATCCAGCCAAGCAAGGCACTGGTCTGGTGCCCGAAAATGCCAAACAGTGTTTGCGGCAGCGGCGGCGGCAGGGTGGCAAAACTGGTCGCCTTTTTGCCCTGACCGATGGAGGCGATGATATTGCCCCGCGCATCGATGATCGCGCTGATACCGGTTGGCGTGGCGCGAACGATGGGCAGGCCCTCCTCGATTGCTCGCAGCCGGGTCTGGGCCAGATGCTGTGGCGGGCCGCTGGGGCCAAACCAGGCATCGTTGGAAATATTGGCGATCCAGGCGGGGCGATGCACTTCATCAATCACCGCATGGCCAAAGATGATTTCATAGCAGATCTGCACCCCCACCGGCGGCGCGCCGGGCAATTTCAGGGTGCGCGGGCCGGGGCCGGGCTGAAAATCGATATCGCCGGGGGCCAGCCGCGCCAGGCCGATCGCTGTCATCAACGGCCGTGCCGGCACATATTCGCCCAGCGGCACCAGATGCGCCTTGTCATACCGGCCATGCAGCACGCCCTTGTCATCCAGAACGAACAGGCTGTTGGTCAGCGCCGTCGCATTGCCAGCCGAATCGCGAATGGCAGCAACGCCGCCGAACAGCAGCAGATCGCCGGGTGACAGCACGCTGGCCAGCCGCTGGCGCAGCGCCGCATCCTCCTCGACCAGGCCAAACACCGCCGATTCCGACCAGATGACGATGGTCTGCCGCCGGCCGCCACCGGAATTGGCAAATTGCTGGGCCTGGGCTTCGGCGATTTCGTCACTGCCGCCCGTAATTTCGCCGATCGTTGGTTCGTCTGGCGTGGCATCCGGGGTGTCGCCGGGCTGTGCCTTGTCCGATGTGCGGGGCGGGTCGGCTGGCGGGCCGGCGCCTGCGGTGACAAGCCCGTCTTCACTGGCAAGGCCGGCCCGCGTCATGTCGATATAGGATTGCAGATGCGCTGCATCCTCGCCTTCGACATATTTGACATCCTGGCCGATATTCGGCTGCACCAACAGGATGTTGGGATAATCGGGGTAGTAGGTTTCCTTGTTGCGATCATGGCCGATATTGCCAGCGATCAACAGCGCCACCGCCAGCCCGACGCCTTCCAGCCGGCGGCGAAGACGGACCCTTGGCTGCACGATCAGCCATAGCGCGGCGCCGGCCAGCACCGCCAGCGCCGATAGCCCAAGCGTCCCGATGAATTCGGCCAGAAACGCCATCCCCGGCGCTGCCAGCCAAACCGCGCCCAGCGGATTCCAGGCAAAACCTGACAGCACGACGCCGCGCAGCCATTCGCCCAGCATCCACATCGCCGCGAACGCCAGCGCCCGGCCCATCGCCTGCAGCGGCAGTGCCCGGGCCAGCGCCGCCGCCAATGCGACATAGATGGCCAGGAACATCGCCAGCCCGATCACCGCCACCCAGCCAACTGCCGCCGGCATTTTCGCCTGATAGGTAAAGGCGGTGGCGATCCAGGTCAGCCCGACGGCGAAATGCCCGGCGCCGAACAGCCAGCCCGAAAACGCCGCGGCGCGCCAATTCGGGGCCGCATCGATCATTGCAAATAGCGCTGCCAGCCCCAGCAGGGTCAGCGGCCAATAACCCCAGGGTTCAAACCCCAGTGCCGACAGGCCGCCGGCAACAAGGGGAATCAGGATTCGGACGACGCGCAGCACGGCACCAGCGTTAGCGCGGTGCGGCACTTTCGGCTAGGCCCTTGTCATGAGAAATCAATCGCGGAAACCGGGATCGATCCGATCCAGCTTGCGCAGCAGTGCTGGCCAGGCGAGCATGTTGGCCACTGTATTCAGCCCGCCCCGGCCCTGATCAGCGGCCTTTTCCGGCGTGCCCTGCGGCGGGTTATACAGGCCGTCGCGGCCGGCCGACAGCGCCATCACCTGCGCTTCACAGGCGCGTTCCAGGAAATACAGGTTGAGAAAGCATTCAGCAACTGTGTTGCCAACCGCCAGCGTGCCATGGTTGCGCAGGATCATCGCGTGCTTGGTCGGCCCCAGATCGACGACCAGGCGTTCGCGTTCCTCCAGATCGGTCGCGACCCCTTCATACTCATGGTAAGTCACTTCATCGCGGATCAACATGGCGGTCTGAGTCAGCGGCATCAGTCCGTCGGCCATGGCGCTAACCGCCTGACCGGCCTTTGTGTGCAGGTGCATCACCGCATGGGCATCATCGCGTGCCATGTGGATGGCGGAATGAATGATGAAACCGGCCTTGTTGGTAATATAGGGGGTTTGCATCACCGGCTGGCCCTCGACATTGATCTTGACCAGCGATGACGCGGTGATTTCTTCAAACATCAATTGATAGGGGTTGATCAGGAAATGATGCTCTGGCCCTGGCACGCGGGCCGACAAATGGGTGAATATTATGTCATCCCAGCCGTACAGCGCGACCAGCCGATAGGCGGCGGCCAGATCGACCCGGATCGCCCATTCCTCGGGTGATACCTGATCCTTGACGCTTGCGACGGGCATCAGCTGGGTGGCCATCGATCATACTCCCGGGTTATCGGCGTTATCGTGCCGGTTTTTTCGCCGCGGCGGAAGTGGCACCGCTGCGGCAAGCATCCGAACAATAGCGCACCTGATCCCAATCGCGCGCCCATTTTTTGCGCCAGGTAAATGGCCGCGCGCAAACTGCACAGATTTTGGTCGGCAAATCGGCCTTGCTGCGCATCTTTGCCACGGACTAAACTGCTCCACGAAATTGTCACAAACCCGGGCTAACCGGGACGGCATTGCCATAGGGGGAATTCTGCCATGCGTCCTGCTCTCGATCGTCGCGCCTTTCTAACCGCCAGCGCCGCGGGGTTGTTGCTGCCGGCCCGGCCGGCGCTGGCCGGGCTATGGGCGGACAAGGGCTTTACCCATGGCGTCGCCTCGGGTGATCCTGGCGCCGATTCAATCAAGCTGTGGACGCGCTATGCCAGTGGAGACGGCCGCGACGCAGTGCTGAAGGTCGATGTCGCAACTGACGCCGGCATGGGCAACATCATCAAGCGCAGCGAAGCAACCGCTGGCCCCGATAGCTGGGGGACTGCACAGGCTCGCATCACCGGGTTGCCGGCTGGCGGCTGGTTATTCTACCGCTTTACCGCGCCGGATGGCAGCGTGTCCCCGATTGGCCGCACCCGCACCTTGCCGACAGGGCCACTTTCCCGGTTCAACGTCGCCGTCTTTAGCTGTTCCAACAAACCGTTTGGCTGGTTCAACGCCTATGCCCATGCGGCAGCACGCAACGACATCGATCTGGTTGTGCATCTTGGCGACTATATTTACGAATATCCGGTCGGGAAATATCCTGAACCCAGCGAGGCGGTAGGGGGCCGCGACATGTTGCCAGTCAGCGAGATCATCCATCTTGATGATTATCGCCAGCGCTATGCCAGCTATCGCGTCGATCCCGGTCTGCAGGAACTGCATCGACTGTTCCCGATGGTGGCGATTTGGGATGATCATGAAATTGCCAATGACACCTGGCTGCACGGTGCCGAAAATCACCAGCCGGACGAAGGCGATTTCGACGTGCGCAAGGCGGCAGCAACCAAGGCACACCGCGAATGGCTGCCACAGCCCGACAAGATGTATCACCGCTATGACATTGGTGACCTGGTCAGCCTGATCACGCTGGATACGCGCGATGAGGGTCGCGAGAAGCAGCTTGATCTTGGCGCGGCGGTAAAGGGCGGCAAGGCTGGACTGATCAATTTCCGCGATGGCGTCTGGAACGATCCCAAGCGCACGCTGATGGGGATGAACCAGGAGGCATGGTTTGCCGACACCATCAAGGCGTCGGTGAAATCCGGCCAGAAATGGCAGCTCGTTGCCCAGCAGATCGTCATGGGGCAGATCTTTACACCCAAGGACGCGATGAGCTGGCTGGGCGCCGATGCCGGCAAGCGGGCACAAGCCTTTGTCGGCGCCGGGACGCTGGCCGCGTCGCAAGGCATTCCGGGCAATATGGATAGCTGGGATGGTTATCCGCAGGCCCGCAAGCGCCTGATGAAGGCAGCGCAAGCCGCCAACGCCGACATGGTCGTGGTATCGGGTGATAGCCACAATGCTTGGGCCTTTGATCTGGCAGAAGGTGGCAAGCCGGCGGGGGTGGAATTTGCCGGGCAATCGGTGACCAGCCCTGGTTATGAAAGTGAGCTTAAGGCTGATCCGGCGGTGATCCGTGCCGGGTTGGTGGCAGGCAATCCCGGGATGACGTGGTGCGACACCAGCCGCCGCGGCTATCTGACCGTCGCCTTCACGCCCGAAACAGCCCGCGCCGATTGGGTGTTCATGGCCAGCGTCCGTGATCGGACGCTGGCGACCAGCCCCGGACAGGCGGCGGTGGTCAAACGTGGGAAACGCCGGATGACGCTGGTGTGAATTTTCACCTCCCCCCGCCCGGCCGAACATCGCCGCCGGCGACGCGGGGGAGGTAAGCCGGGCGGCTATTTCGCGAAATAATGCTCATAGGCCGGCACCGTCAGGAACGGTTCCAGCCGATCCGCCAGCACCAACGTCCGGAAAATATCGGCGGCTTCCAGATATTTGCCAGCGGCAAAGAAATTGTCGCCAACCACGGCTTTCCACACCGCCAGTTGTTCATCGGTCACCCGGTTGATCAACGCCGCATCCACCGCTTCGCCGCCATCCAGCACCACGTCCGAAACGCGCCATTGCCACAATTGCGTGCGGCTGATTTCGGCGGTCGCCGCATCCTCCATCATATTGTGCAGCGGCACGGCGCCCTGGCCGCGCAGCCAGGCGGCGATATAGCCAATGCCGACGTTGATGTTGGTGGTCAGCCCGGCCAGCGTTTTGGGGCCCGGCGGCGGCGTGGCCAGATCGTCCGCCGTCACACTGCCAGCGGGAATTTTGCCCAATTGGTTCGGCCCCGGCATCAGCCGGTCAAACACCTCCCGCGCAATGCCGACCAACCCCGGATGCGCGACCCAGGTGCCATCATGACCCAGGCTTGCCTCCCGTTCCTTGTCGGCGCGCACTGCGGCAAAGGCGCGCTCGTTTGCCGCTTCATCATCCTTTACCGGGATGAACGCACTCATGCCGCCCATCGCATGGGCGCCGCGTTTGTGGCAGGTGCGCACGACATGTGCTGCATATTTGGCCATGAACGGCGCGGCCATCGTCACCGCGCCGCGATCGGGCAGCACCTTGGTCGGATCGGCCTGAAACGTCTTGATATAGCTGAAAATATAATCCCAGCGGCCGCAATTCAGCGCGGTGATATGGTCGCGCAGTTCATACAATATCTCTTCCGCCATGAACGCGCCAGGCAAGGTTTCGATCAGCACGGTGGCGCGGATGGTGCCCAGCGGCAAGTGCAGCATCGATTGGGCGGTGGTGAAAACATTGTTCCAAAGCCGCGCTTCCAGATAGTGCTCCAGCTTGGGCAGGTAGAAATACGGCCCCGATCCGCGCGCGACCAGCGCCGCCGCATTGTGGAAGAAATACAGGCCGAAATCGAAAATCGCGCCGGAAACCCGTTGTCCATCGATGACCATATGCGCTTCATCCAGGTGCCAGCCGCGCGGCCGGGCGATCAGCGTCGCGGTTTTTTCGTTCAGGGAATAGGATTTTCCCTTGTCCTCCAGCGTGATCGTGCCGGCGGCGGCATCGCGCAAATTCACCTGCCCCTGTACCATCACATCCCAGGTCGGGGCCGATGCATCCTCCAGACACGCCATGAAACATTGGGCACCGCTGTTCAGCGCGTTGATGATCATCTTGCGGTCGCACGGCCCGGTGATTTCCACCCGGCGATCGGCCAGATCATGCGGGGCAGGGCGCACCTGCCACACCGGATCGGTGCGCACCGATGATGTTTCGCCGGCAAAATTGATGCTGTTGCCGGCATTCCACCACGCCTGATGCTGAACCCGCGCCGTCATCAAGGACCGCCGCGTTGGTTCATACATCCGGTGCAATTGCGCAACAAACGCCAGCGCCGCATCGGTCAGGATGGTGTCATAGCCAGGCGCCATCGCGCCGATGATCTGGATGCCGGGAGGGGACATAGTCAACCTTTCAATCTTCGGTAAAACGGAATGGCGTCAGCCCGCGCTGGCGCTCATCAAAGGCAAGATGCGCCGCGGCCGGCGGCAGCCCGCGTTGCCGGCAGGCGGCGCGGTGGCAGGCGGCACAGCCGGGGCCGATTGGTGTGGCGGAACCGGCCAGATCAATGCCGCCGCTCCACACCAGCGCCGCCGCATGGCGGGCGTCACAGCCCAGCCCGATGGCAAAGGCGGCGCGTTCTGCCCCCCAGGGCCCGGCGACAGGGCGAACGGTGCGGGCAAGGGTGAGGTAACGGTGGCCATCTTCCATTTCCACCAATTGCCGGCGAATTTCGCCGGGCCGTTCAAAGGCCGCATATAATGACCATACCGCACAGCCGCCTGCCGCCGGAATCGGCGATGCGCCGGGCGCAAAGGATTTGGAAATCGTGCCGGCGCGATCGATGCGCAGAAAGAAAAACGGAATGCCGCGCGCCCCCGGCCGGCCAAGCGTGCACAGCCGGTGCGCGACCTGTTCCAGCCCGCGACCAAAGCGCGCCTGCAGCAGTTCAACGTCATAGCCTGTCGCCTCACACGCCGCCAAAAACCGCGCATAGGGCATCATCAGCGCGCTGGCGGCATATTTGCCCAGCGCCACCGTTGCTGCCCGTGTAGCCAGTGGATCGGTGATGCCCGCCCCGGTGATCGTATCGGCAATCGCGCCCTTCAATTCGATCAGGCCCAGCTGGATCGCCGCTGCAAACCCCCGCGACGCTGCATCCAGGCTTTCCGACAATTGCAATTGCCGGGCGTGCAGATCGAGCCGGCGCAGCGCATCGGGCAGCACCGCCAGCGGCATCACCCGCACCGTGATCGCATGGCGGGCGCGCAGCCGTTCGACCACTGCCGCGTTCAGATCGGCGCCCGACAGCCGCAATTCATCGGCCAGCGCCTCGGCCGCCATATCCAGCGCGTGGAAATAATTGCCGGCACCCGCCAGCATCTGCACCACCGCCGCCAATGGCCCCGGCCGCGCCGGTTCTGCCGGGCCGGCGGGTGCCGCGGCGTGCAGGCGGATCAGCGCCTGGGCGATGCCCGGTGATCGCCCGGCGAGTTCGCGCAGTTCGGCACGCGGCACATCGATCCCGATCAGCCGCGGGTCGGTGAAAATCCGTGCCAGTTCATCGGCAATTTCGCCGCCATCGTCACCGGTCAACAATTTCAGATCAAGATCGTAACTGGCCGCCAGTTTCAGCAGGAATGACGCCGACAGCGGCCGCTGGTCGCGCTCGATCAGGTTCAGATAACTGACCGAAACCCCCAGATCGTTGGCCATGCGCGTCTGTGTCAGGCCGCGTGCGGCGCGGATGCGGCGAATGCGTGACCCGGCAAACAGCTTGCGCCCGCCGGATTCCGGCAGCATCGAGACCGGCTGATTTGTCAAGATTTTTACAATGTGACCTGAATGTTACGCGAATACGGGACATTTCAACACGATTCTTTGACTGAATCGCGTTGACGTTCGCCTAGCGCAGCGTCACAGGGCTGGCAACACGTTTAAAATGTTACGTTGAGAGTTACTGGGGAGGATGTGGCGGAGGCAGCAAGCAATGCAGCCCCGCCACAGCCGTTTTTACAGCGTTACACAGGAGTTTCCGCGCATGTCATATCAGGATCATATCACCAGCACCCAGGCGCTGATCAAAAATCAGAACGGCACCTGGGATGGCATCAGCGCCGAAAGCGTCGCGCGCATGCGCCTGCAAAACCGTTTCAAAACCGGGCTCGACATTGCCAAATACACCGCCGCGATCATGCGCCGCGATATGGCCGCCTATGATGCCGATCCCGCCAATTACACCCAGTCGCTGGGTTGCTGGCACGGCTTTATCGGCCAGCAGAAAATGATTTCGATCAAGAAGCATTTCGGCTCCACCGAACGCCGTTATCTGTATCTGTCCGGCTGGATGATCGCCGCGCTGCGCAGCGATTTCGGCCCGCTGCCCGATCAGTCCATGCATGAAAAAACCAGCGTGCCGGCGTTGATCGAAGAACTTTACACCTTTTTGCGCCAGGCCGATGCCCGCGAACTCGGCATGATGTTCCGCGATATCGATGCCGCCCGCGCCGCCGGTGACCAGTTGAAGGAACGCCAGCTGCTGACCGCCGTCGACAATTACCAAACCCATGTCGTGCCGATCATCGCCGATATCGACGCCGGTTTCGGCAATGCCGAGGCGACCTATCTGCTGGCCAAAAAGATGATCGAAGCCGGGGCTTGTGCGTTGCAAATCGAAAATCAGGTCAGCGACGAAAAACAATGCGGCCATCAGGATGGCAAGGTCACCGTCCCGCATGAGGATTTCCTCGCCAAGGTCCGCGCCTGCCGTTACGCTTTTCTCGAAATGGGTGTCGAAGACGGCATCATCGTCACCCGCACCGATTCGCTGGGTGCCGGCCTGACCAAACAGATCGCCGTCAGCAAAACCCCCGGTGACATCGGCGATCAGTATAACAGCTTCCTCGATTGCGAAGAAATTGACCCGGCGACGGCGCGCAATGGCGATGTCATCCTGAATCGCGATGGCAAGATGCTGCGGCCCAAACGCCTGCCATCAAACCTGTTCCAGTTCCGCGAAGGCACTGGCGCCGATCGCTGCGTGCTGGATTGCATCACATCACTGCAGCACGGTGCCGATCTGCTGTGGATCGAAACCGAAAAGCCCCACATCGAACAGATCGCCAGCATGGTCGACCGCATCCGCGAAGTCGTGCCGAATGCCAAGCTGGTTTATAACAACTCTCCCAGCTTTAACTGGACGTTGAATTTCCGTCAGCAGGTCTATGACGCCTGGGTCGCCGCCGGCAAGGACGTCAGCGCCTATGACCGGGCAAAACTGATGGGCGTCGCCTATGATGGCACCGAATTGGGCGCCGAGGCCGATGAACAGATCCGCACCTTCCAGGCCGATTCCGCCAAACGTTCGGGCATCTTCCACCATTTGATTACCCTGCCGACCTACCACACCGCGGCGCTGTCCACCGACAATCTCGCCCGCGAATATTTCGGCGACCAGGGCATGCTGGGCTATGTCAAAAACGTCCAGCGCGCCGAAATCCGCCAGGGCATCGCCTGCGTAAAGCACCAGAACATGTCCGGGTCCGATCTGGGCGATGATCACAAGGACTATTTTGCCGGCGAAGCCGCACTAAAGGCCGGCGGCGCCCACAACACGATGAACCAGTTCGCCGCATAACGCTTTCCCTCTCCCGCTTGCGGGAGAGGTCGAGTCGCGGCCCTTGCCGCGCCGGGTGAGGGTGTTTCTGCTTGCCTTTGGGTGCGGGCACACCCTCACCCGGCGCGCTGGGGCGCGTCTCGCCTCTCCCGCAAGCGGGAGAGGGGGCTTTGCTGGCGGGGGGGGTTTATTCTCGCCAACGCATCGCTATCGTGGCGCGATGACCAATCGGCTTTTTTACGGCGACAATCTGGAATGGCTGTCGAATGACAAGGCGTTTCCCGATGCGTCGGTCGATCTGGTCTATCTCGATCCGCCGTTCAATTCGAATGCCACCTATAGCCAATTGTTCAAATCCCCCGATGGCAAGACAGCGGACAGCCAGATCGAGGCATTTGAGGATACATGGGTGTGGGGGCTTTCCGCCGAAGCCGCTTATGACCGGGTGTTGACCAGCGGCAACACCGATGTGGCGCAATTGCTGCAGGCGATGCGCGGCTTCCTGCATGACAATGCCATGATGGCCTATCTGGCGATGATGGCGGCGCGGCTGATCGAAGTGCACCGGGTGCTGAAGGACACCGGCAGCCTGTATTTGCACTGCGATCCGACGGCGAGCCATTATCTGAAATTGCTGCTGGATGGGGTGTTTGGACCGACGAATTTTCGGAATGAAATCACGTGGAAACGCACGACAACGCATAGCGACAGCAAGACTTGGAGTCGGACGTCAGACATCATTCTATTCTACACAAAGACCGGAAAACTTGTTTGGAACACGCCGCGCGAAGTTGCGAGTCGGGAATATCTGGCGTCAAAATACCGTGGCGATGACGGTGATGGCCGTGGTCAGTATCAGTTAGATAATATGACAAGTCCAAGCCCACGTCCAAATATGACCTATGAGTGGTTGGGATTTCCGCCCCCCTCGATGGGTTGGCGTTACCAAACGGAAACAATGCAGCGGCTGCATGATGAGAATCGGATTTGGTATCCAACTCACCCTGACGGCACATTCGATACAGGCCGTCGACCACGACTAAAACGCTATCTATCCGAGCGAGAGGGCGGCGTCATAGGGGCAATCTGGACTGATATCGCACCAATCAACTCCCAAGCTCAAGAGCGCCTCGGCTACCCCACCCAAAAACCCCTCGCGCTGCTCGAACGCATCATTTCCGCCTCGTCAAACCCCGGCGATGTCGTGCTCGATCCGTTCTGCGGCTGTGGCACCGCCGTCCATGCCGCCGAGAAACTCGGGCGGCGCTGGCTGGGCATCGACATTACCCATTTGTCGATCGCGCTGATTGAAAAGCGGCTGCGCGATGCCTTTCCCGGCATCGCGTTCGAAACCGAAGGCCGGCCCAAGGATCTGGCGAGCGCGCAGGAACTCGCCACGCGTGACAAGCATGAATTTCAGAAATGGTTGGTCACCTGGGTGGGTGGGCAACCGTGGAAGGGCGGCCAAAAGGGCGCCGATGGCGGCATCGACGGGCTGGTGTTCTTTCAGGGCTTTGACACTGCCAGCGAAAAGGCAACGCACGAGAGGGCCATCATCTCGGTAAAGGGCGGTGCCACGCGCGGCGTCGGCATGGTCAGCGAGCTGGTGGAAACCATCGGCCGCGAAAAGGCTGCGCTGGGCATCTTGTTGATGGCGGCGCTGCCAACCAAGGAAATGGAAAAACGCGCCGCCGCTGCCGGCTTTTTCAAAACCGGCCTTGGCGCCGATGTGCCGCGTATCCAGCTATTGACCCTGGTCGAATTGTTTGCCGGCAAGCGCCCGATCATCCCCAACATCAACGCCGCAATGTTCAAGGCGGCGAAGGAGGAGGTGCTGCAAGGCGGGCTGGATTTATAACGCCGCCACCAGCAGGGCATCCCAGGCCGCCGCTGTTTCGGGCGTCGATTCCGGGCCAAAGCATCGCGGACGCTGTGCGCAACCGCATCGAAAAGGCCGGCGGCACAAACCGGCGGCACATACCTGTCCTACACGGCCGGAAACGGTCATGAAAGGCGGTTGAACCATTGGTTTGCGATGCGGAAATGCCGGGGGAATCCCGGCTCTGGCGGCGTAGGGGGTGGATGCGCTAAGGTGTTCGCCGCCCCCATGATTCATCCGTTTTGATCCTTCGCCTCGCCCTCATCGCCCTTGCTGCCAGCCCGGCGCTGGCGGCGCCCAGCCATGATGATCCGCGCGGCATCCTGCCGGTGGCGCGGCCGTCGGTGGGGGCCAATGCGGCGTGCGGCGATGTGCCGGCGCATCCGCTCAGCCTGCCCGATCTGGTCGATATCGCCCTGTGCCGCAATCCGCAGACAGCGGTGTCCTGGGCCAGCGTCCGTGCCGCCGCGGCGCGCATCGGCGTTGCACGCGGCGCCGAACTGCCATCGATCAATGCCACATTTGGACCAACGTTCAGCCGAAGCGACAGTTTTCAGAATACCGGCTTTGTCGATGCCAATGGCAATCTGGTGCGCGGCAGTTCCAGCCTGTCGCAGACCAACACTTCGGCGCGGCTGGCGCTGAACTATCTGTTGTTTGACGGGGGTGGCCGTGCCGCCGGCATCGCCGTCGCATCGGCACAGCAGCGCGCCGCGCTGGCGCAATATGCCGATGCCGCCCAGGGCGTCGTGCTGAACGTCATCACTGCCTATAACAGCCTTGCCGCCAATCGCCAGGTTGAACAGGCCAATATCGCCAATGTCACCTTTGCCCGGCAATCGCGCGATCTTGCCGCCGGCCGCCAGCGCGCCGGGGTGGCCACGCCGGCCGATCGCCTGCAAGGTGAAACCTCGCTGGCCCAGGCCGAACTGACGCTGATCCAGACGCGCGGCAATGTCGCAACCGCCGCTGCCCAGCTTGCCGTGGCCATTGGCCTGCCACCCGTCCAGCCGCTCGATCTGGCACCACCGCAGCCGCTTGCCACCGGGGCGCTGCTGCGATCGGGTGCCGATGCGTTGATCGCCGATGCCGAACGCTTGCGGCCCGACATCATCGCGGCCAAGGCCAATGTCAACGCCGCCGAAGCCAGCGTTCGCCAGGCGCAATCGGCTGGGCGGCCAAGCGTCAGCCTGAATGCATCGAACCAGTTATCGGCGATCGAGACGAGCGTTGATCGCAACCTGATATCGGCGGGCGTTTCGCTTTCCATCCCGTTGTTTTCCGGCTGGAACACCCGCTATAACATCGCCGCTGCCCGCGCCCAGCTCGACCAGCAAAAGGCACTGGGCGAACAGACGCGACAACAAGCGGGGCTGGCGGTTTATTCCAACTATATTGCGCTGCAAACATCGCTGGCCAGTCTGACAACGGCGCGGGCGTTGATCGCGTCGGCAACAGAATCGGCCGCGCTGGCGCAGGGGCGGTACAAGGCCGGGGTTGGCACCTTTGCCGATCTGCTTAACGCCCAAAGCGCGCTGGCCAGCGCCCGGCAGCAATTGGTGCAGAATGAATTCAATGTGCGCACTGCCAATGCCCAGCTGGCGCGTGCCGTTGGCGGCATTGGTGACGCTGTCGATGCACAGCGGTGACAGGGTGATCGATATGCAGGACAATCGGGCATGAATCGGCGCAATACCATCATCATTGGCGTGATCGTCGCCATCATCGCGGCCTGGTTCGTGTGGAAACGCCTGAACCCGCCGCCGGTGATCGACCCCTATAAAACCAGCGAAATCGTCCGCGGCGATCTGGTGGAGGAAATCACCGCCAATGGCATCATCAATCCGGTGCGGGTGGTGTCGGTCGGCACCCAGGTGTCAGGCACGGTGCAGGCGCTGTATGCCGATTTCAATGATCGCGTCACCGCCGGGCAATTGCTGTTGCGGCTGGATCCGGCCCTGTTCAATTCACGGTTGCAGGCGAGCGAAGCGGCGCTGGCCAACGTGCGCGCCAGTGCGGGCTTGCAGGCGGCAAACGCCAGCCGCGCGGCGCAATTGGTCGCCAAGGATTATATCAGCCGGCAGGATTATGAAACATCGCTGGCATCAGCAAAAAGCGGTGCCGCTCAGGTCGCCCAGGCCGAGGCCCAGATCAGGCAGGATCGCGCCAACCTGGCTTTCTCGGTGATCCGATCCCCGGTTTCGGGTGTCGTCATCAGCCGGCAGATCGATATCGGCCAGACAGTTGCTGCCAGTTTCAACACCCCGACCCTGTTCCAGATCGCGCGCGATCTTACCCAGATGCAGATCGAAGCCGCAGTGGCCGAGGCTGATATTGCCAAGGTAAAGCCGGGGCAAGAGGTGGATTTCACCGTCGATGCCTATGGCATTCGCAAATTTCGTGGAGTGGTAGATCAGATCCGCCTGAACCCGACCAACCAGCAGAATGTCGTCACCTATACGGTGATCGTAAAGGCAGCGAACCCCGATGGCGCGTTGTTGCCGGGGATGACCGCCAATGCCAGTTTCGTTGTGTCGGATCGCAAGAATGTGCTGCTGTTGCCGAATGCGGCGCTCAGCTTCAAACCCGCCGATTGGAAGCCCAAACGCAGCACCGATGGCAAGCCGCATGCAATTCAGCCCGATATGGTGACGGTATTTGTGCTGGCGAACGGCCAGCCAGTGGCGCGCCGGGTCCGCGCCGGGCCATCGGATGCCGAAAACACCGAAGTCGTTGCCGGGCCGCTGAAGGCCGGCGATGTCATCATCTCCGCCAGCAACGCGCCGGACAAAAAGGCCGGCGGGCTGTTCAGCGGGCCACCGTCCGGCAAGAAGGATACAAAACCAAGCACCAGCAGCGGCAATTCGAGCGGTAGCGGTGGCGGCCATCCCAAGGCGCTGACCGATTCATGACGGCGCTGCTCGCCCTGGATGATGTGGTCAAGGATTATGCGTCCGAAGCCGGGACGTTCCGCGCATTGCACGGCATCAGCCTGACCGTTGAAAAGGGCGAATTCCTGTCGATCATGGGGCCATCAGGATCGGGAAAATCGACATTGATGAACATCATCGGCTGCCTCGATACGCCCACCACCGGCACCTATCGGTTTGAAGGCACTGATACGGCGACACTGTCCGAAACCGCGCTGGCGAAACTGCGCAACGCTGGCATCGGCTTTATTTTTCAACAGTTCAACCTGCTGCCGCGGCTTTCCGCGCTGGCCAACGTGGCGCTGCCGATGGTCTATTCCGGGGTCGGCCGGGCCGATCGCGATGCCCGTGCCCAGGCGCTGCTGGCCAGCGTCGGGATCGGGGAAAAACCGAAATCCCGCCCCAGCCAACTGTCGGGTGGCCAGCAACAGCGCGTTGCGGTGGCGCGCAGTCTGGCCAACGATCCACAATTGCTGCTCGCCGATGAACCAACTGGCGCACTGGATACCAAGACCGGCGTTGAAGTGCTGGCGTTGTTCCGCGCGCTGAATGAGGAAAAGCGCGTGACAGTGGTCATCGTGACGCATGATCCCGAAGTGGCGCGCGCCACCAACCGCGTTGTTCGCATCCAGGATGGCCGGGTTTTTTACGATGGCCCACCGACCGAGGCCGCATTGTATGGCCATGTCGAGGCCACCGCATGATAGCCCTGTTTTTCAATGGCGTGGCGACATGATCGCCCCGTTTTTCAATGGCGTGGCGACATGATCGCCCCGTTTTTCAAGGGCGTGGCGACATGATCGCCACGATGCTTGCGGAGGCATGGTCGGCGCTGATCGCCAACCGCTTGCGGTCGACGCTGACCATGCTCGGCATGATTATCGGCGTGGCCGCAGTCATCCTGATGCTCGCCATTGGCGGCGGCGTGCAGAAACAGGTGGCGGATTCGATCTCGGGCTTGGGTTCCAACATGCTGATCGTTACCGCTGGCAGCGGGCGTTCGGGCGGTATTTTCGGCGGCGCCGGCACCGGGGCAACGCTGCGCATCGATGATGCTGATTCGATCGCAAAGCTCGACAATGTCGTTGCCGCAGCCCCTTCGACCAGCGTTCCGGCCCAGGCGGTTGCGGGCCCGGCGAACTGGGCAACCCAGGTTACCGGCTCCACCCCCGCCTATTTCCAGGTCAATGAATGGACGGCTGCCGATGGCCGTATCTTTACCGATCGTGAGGAACGCGCCGGTGCCCGCGTTGCGGTGATGGGGCAGACGACGGCCGACAAATTATTCGGAGCCAATGATCCGCTGGGCCAGATGGTGCGTATCAAGGGGATCAGTTTCACCATCATCGGCTTGCTGGCGAAACGCGGCCAGGGCTTTGGCGGGCAAGATCGGGATGATGTCATCGTCGTGCCGCTGACGACGGCGCTGCGGCTGTTGCAAGGCAATTTCTTTCGGCGGTCGATCCGCACAATCGCCGTCAGTGTCGCCAGCGCCGAAGCGTTGGAACCCGTCACCGATGATATAAACACGCTGCTGCGCCGCAAACACCGGCTGCGCCCGGGCGACCAGGATGATTTTCAGGTGGCCAATTTGACGGCGATCACCGACACGTTGACCACCACGACGAAAGCCATCTCGCTGCTGCTTGCCGCCATCGGATCAATCTCCCTGGTTGTCGGCGGCATCGGCATCATGAATATCATGCTGGTTTCGGTCACCGAACGCACCCGCGAAATCGGCATCCGCATGGCGATTGGCGCCAGCCGTGCCGCGGTCCGCCTGCAATTCCTGCTAGAGGCGCTGATGCTGTCGCTGATCGGCTGCGGCATCGGGGTTGCGGTCGGCACGGGTCTTGCCATGCTGGCCGGCGGGGCGATCGGTTTTGATACCAAAGTCACCGCATTCGCCGTTACGATCGCTTTTGCCGTTTCGGCCTCGATCGGTATCTTCTTTGGCTGGTGGCCGGCAACGCGCGCGGCAAAGCTCAGCCCGATCGAGGCGTTAAGAAGCTGACGGTGCTCCGGGGTCTGGGCATCCTGCTCGCGCCTGCCACGATGGCCGCTTCGCCTTTCGATCTACGCACGCTTCCGCCGCCGGCTGCAGACACGATTGTCGTTACCGCCCAACGTGATGATCTGAAATTCCGGCTCGATCCCAAAGTTGGCCAGGAACCGCCTTCGCAGCGCCTGACACTCAATCTGGGTGGCGGAGTCACTGCACATCCCGATACCCAACAAGGGCGGCTGGGCGACGCACAGCTGATGGTCAGATTGAAAATACCGTTCTGACCACCCGGTGAATCCGCCGGTTATGCGCGGTGCGATCCTTTATTCCCACTCGATCGTGCCGGGGGGTTTTGAGGTATAGTCATAAACCACCCGGTTGATGCCCGGCACTTCGTTGACGATGCGGGTGGCGCAGCGCGACAGGAATGCGCTTTCAAACGGATAGACGTCCGCCGTCATGCCATCAACGCTGGTGACGGCACGCAGTCCGCAGACCTTGTCATAGGTGCGGCCATCGCCCATCACGCCGACGGTGCGCACCGGCAGCAGCACGGCAAAGGCCTGCCAGATTTCGTCATACAGCCCGGCCTTGCGGATTTCGTCAAGGTAGATCGCATCGGCGGCGCGCAGCGTGTCGCACGCCTCGCGGGTGACCTCGCCGGGGATACGGATGGCAAGGCCGGGGCCGGGGAAGGGGTGGCGACCGACAAACGCCGCGGGCAGTCCGAGTTCAACCCCCAGCCGCCGCACTTCATCCTTGAACAATTCGCGCAGCGGTTCGACCAGCGCCATGTTCATCCGCGCCGGCAATCCGCCGACATTATGATGGCTTTTGATCGTCACGCTTGGCCCGCCGGTGTAACTGACGCTTTCAATGACATCGGGATACAGCGTGCCCTGCGCCAGGAACCGGGCGCCGCCGATCTTTTTGGCTTCCGCCTCGAACACGTCAATAAAGGCGCCGCCGATGAACTTGCGCTTTTTTTCGGGGTCGGTGACACCGGCCAGGCCCGCGAGGAACACGGTGCTGGCATCCACATGCACCAGCGGAATATGGTAATGCTCGCGGAACAGGCTGACGACTTGTTCGGCCTCGCCCTGGCGCAGCAAGCCGTGATCGACGAAAACACAAGTCAGTTGGTCACCGATCGCTTCATGGATCAACAGCGCGGCGACGGAGGAATCCACGCCGCCCGACAGGCCGCATAGCACCCTTTCATCGCCAACCTGCGCCCGGATTTCGGCAATTTTGGCGGCGCGAAAGCCGGCCATGGTCCAGTTTGGCGTGATGCCGGCAACTTTGGTGACAAAATTGGTCAACAGGGCCGCGCCATCGGGGGTGTGGTGCACCTCCGGATGAAATTGCACACCATAGCGGCGGCGAACATCATCGGCGATGGCGGCAAAGGGCGCGCCGGCGGAAACCGCGACGGGGCGAAAACCGGGCGGGATGGCCTCGATGCGGTCACCATGGCTCATCCAGACGTGCGGCGTCGCGCCCCTGGCCCAGACGCCGTCAAACAACAGGCAATCATCGACGACGCTGATATCGGCGCGGCCGAATTCGCGGTGGCCCGATGGCCCGACCTTGCCGCCGGTCTGTTCGCACAGCACCTGTTCGCCATAGCAGATGCCCAGGATCGGCACGGTGGCGGCCAGCACGTTTTCCGGCACCCGCGGCGAACCGGCATCGGCGACAGAGGCGGGGCTGCCCGACAGGATGACGGCCTGAGGTTTCAGCCGGTCATAGGCCTCACCGCCCTTGGAAAACGGTATGATTTCGCAATACACTCCGGCCTCGCGGACGCGGCGGGCGATCAGCTGGGTCACCTGGCTGCCGAAATCGAGGATCAGGACGGTTGCGTCAGGCTGGGTCATCGCTGGCGGTTAAGGCGTTGCGCCCGATGTGTCCAGAGCCGCAAGCGCAGCGCGCCATTCCGGCGGCAATGGACAGGGGCGGCGCGTGGCGCGATCCACATAGACATGAATGAAATGCCCCTCTGCCGCCGCATCGTCATGGCCGGCGGTGAACAGCCCGACCTCCCAGTGAACACTGCTGGTGCCGATGCGCCCGATGCGAATGCCCGCCTCAACCGTTTCGGGAAAGGCGATGGACCGAAAATAGCGGCAGCCGGTTTCCACCACCAGGCCGATGATGCTGCCATGCTGAATATCCAGCAGCCCGGATTCGACCAGCCAGGCGTTCACCGCCGTGTCGAACCAGCTGTAATAAACCACATTGTTGACGTGCCCATAGGCATCATTGTCCATCCAGCGGGTCGGGATGGACCGAAAGGCGCGATAGGCGCTGCGCGTCATGCCCGTGTTGTCGAAACTGGGCTGACGCCGTGATCATGGACCAGCCGGTCCCGCAGCCGAACCCGCCACCGCTCGATCGGTCGGTCAAAGGCGTAATAGACGATCACAGTCATGAGCAGGGATGCAATCAGCGCCAGACCCTTGTGCGCCATGCCTTGTACCTGCGGGGCGAGCAAACCCGTCAACGTGATTACAGGCGCATGCAAGAGGTAGAAGGGAAATGACAGATCACCAAGCACCCGATCCAAAGGCGGTGACGGCTGGTGCAGGTTCCAAGCGACAAACGGGACGAGCAGTAACGTCCAGGCCAACAACCACGGAAAGTAAAACCAATCTGCACTCGGCTGAATGACGACATGCGCCATCGCCGGAATGCGTGAGAGAAGCAAGCCTGTCGCCATGAACAGCACCACCGAAAGTGCGGCAAAGGACCCCGAAGCCTGCCAATTGGTTCGGTATAGCGCCACGCCGACACCAAAAGCCGGGGCAAAGGCGAACGCCGTCCACACGTCCAGAGACATCAACCAGAACCCGCCTATGGTCATCACGGCGATGCCGACAATAGCAAACGCGGCACGCTGCCCAGGCCGCAACCGGGCGATGATCCACTGCGCAACGGGCAGCGCAAGGTAAAACTGAACTTCGATATCAAGAGACCAGGAAATATCGAGAACAGCGGTATGCCGCGTCGTCAAACCGATCAGGACGATGGTCGACAACAGGCCGTCGCTGACAGGCAGACCGAGCAGCCGTTGGGCGGCCATCCAGCCTAGTGACACGAACATCAGCAACGGCCAGACACGAAGCCATCTGTCGAGTAAATAGGCCCAGACCGAGCCACGTCGCTGGGCATAAAGCCGGCCGACCCAATAGCCCGACAGGATGAAGAACACCATGACGGCCGCACGGCCGACGTTAAACACCGATGTGTGCGCGACAAAAACCAGCAGAGCGAGAATAAGTCGAAATGCGCCCGGGCCAAGCATGGCAGGCCGCGACAATCTCATCGTTGCATTTTCTGGCCGGTCGATTTCGGCGCAATTGACATGGCAGCAGGCGCGTGTGCCGCGCTGTTTTTTTGTTGCCATACGATACCGACAATCGCCCCCAGCATGATAAACGCCAAGGGACTGTTGCCTTCAGAGCTGAGCACCGATTTAACGACGATAAAGTTGAGCAGGCCAATGGCCAGTGGCGCCGCCAGTTCCTGTTCGGCAGTCTGCGCATCATTGCTGGCGCGGAACCCATACCAGCCCGGCAACACAAACATGGCGATGAACAGCAGCAATCCCAGCACGCCATAGTCAAGCAGCAAAGACAGATAATAGGTATCGATGGTTATCTCCCCGCCGGCATTGGCATAGCCCAGAACTTCGCCCGCGCGCGCTACACCATGGCCGAGCGGATGCGTTAACACCTTTGGCAAACCCATCGCCCATTGAATTGATCGCGCTTCTGAACTCGCCTGGTGCTGGCCGCCGCCCAGAACCAACACATGGGCGCGATTCCAGAACAGCACGATCATTGCGACGATACCCATCAGCACCGGATAGCCGGTCAACACCGTCATCGACCAGATCGAGCTGGGGTTGGTGCGCCGGCGCCGGCTGGCAGCAAAGAACAAATAGAGTGCAGATCCGAGCAACATGCCGACCATGGCAGACCGTGCATTAGTCAGGTACATGACGATCACAGTGGCTACCAAGCCGGAAAACAACAGCACAAAGGGCCAGAATCGCCGTTCGCGCGCAACAAAATGCAGTGCCAGCGGGAACACCATCGCCAGATATTCTGCAAAATACAGGCTGACGGCAAAGGTGCCACGCACCCGGTAGACATCTGTGCCGGCCCGGGCCTGGGATTTGCCGACTTTCTCCAGGATGCTCTGATCGATCGACATGAGTGGGGGCAAGTGATCCAGCCAAAAGACGGTCTGAGTGCGAAATTCATACAGGCCAGCAACAACCACTATAAGCAGGGCAACGACATTGACCTGGCCCAATTTGGCGACATAGCCAGGCCGGGTGGCAAGCAATGCCGAGACACAGAACAGCATTGTCCAGTAAATCTGGTTGTTCATGTATTTTTGGAATGAAAAAAACGGCTGCGCAGACAGGACGAGCGAAATCGTTGTCAGCACCCAGAATGCCCAGAACAGGTTGCGCACCACGGGCAGCGCCCCCAAGGCATCTACGACACGGTGGCGCAATTCGGCTGAGGTCGCAAAATTGAAGATAAAAATGCCGACCAACGAAAACAGCACGAGTCGTATCGGGGTAACCAGGGGCAGGCCCGGCAAATCAAACGCCACATAATTTGGCCAGACAATGTTCAGCCCCATGTACCATAGCATCAGCGTCTGCATGCGATCGATCTGCACTCCGCCGATTTCGGGCAGCATCCACATCGCGATACCGGCCATCAACACGATCGGTGTCGCCGGTATCAAGACAAAGCTCATCGGCAATACCGTGCACATCAGCCCGTAAAAGGCCGCGACCAGAAGCAGCCCTGTCACCAGCAAGGTGCGCTGCACCGGGCCGGGGTCACGCCGCTGCTCATAGGGCTTCAGGATCTGATTTGCCGCCACGTTCTGACCGTTTGCCCCCTGCAATCCATGTTGCGCCGTCAAATTCCCTTACGGCAGCAAGCGCCGCAGTTCAAAAACTTTCGCATTGCAGCATCACAAGACCGCGGGGGCGGCGCACCGCGCTTGACTCATCGCGCCGGGCTGTCGAAGGCCGTGACCATGAAACAGGCAAACGCCCTCATCACGGGAATCGACGGCGCGGTCGGCGCGTATCTGGCGCGGCTGCTCGATGCGCGCGGTGTGCAGGTGCTGGGGGTCGGTGGCAGTGCGGCGTTGATGCCGCTGGGCATCGCCGACAGTGTGACGATGATCGATGCCGCCGATGTAACGGCCTTTGTCAGCGATGGCGGCGCGGCAACGGTGTTTGCCATTGCCGGCGATGATCCGGCGCTGGCCGAAGCCGTATTGGCGGCAGCAGCAGCGGCAGCAGGCACGCGTTTGTGTCACATCACCGATCTGGCCAGCCTGGCTGTGCCGCAGGTACGGGCCATGGTCGCCCGGGTGGCGGCGTGGCGCGGCCAGGGCCGGTTGGCGACCAATGCTCTGCTTGGCGCGCATGATTCGCGGCTGGGTGCACATGATACGCTGCCGGCGCGCATCATCCGGGCGGTGGCTCGGCAGGAACCGCTTGAAATCACCGAATCGGGTCCGGTTGATTGGGGATGGACACCTGAATATGTCGATGCCGTGATCCGCCTCGCCGCGCTGGAAACGCCGGCAGACCTGATCATCGGCAGCGGCCACACCCTGACCAGCGCCGAAATTGCCCACCATGCGCTGGCCTATTTCAAAACCCCTGACAGCAGCCTGATCACCATCCGGCCCGGCGATAGCGCCCCGCCAGCGCCGATCAATGTCACTGCCTTGAAAACCGCCACCGGCTGGTCCGCCAGCACCTGGGGCCACGATCTGGTGCGGGCCCTGTGCGAAGGCGCAGCGGATCGCAACTGATCGGACAGATGGACCGGGGCGCTGCTTTGTGCCAGTGCCAGCACAACATCAGCCGGCCGATCCGGTTGCCAGTGACGGGACCATGATGACCGCAATCAACGTGACCGATGATGATGAGATCGATGACATGTCATGGGTTTCAGACGCGCTGGCGCAATTGCGGCGGCGGCTGTGGATGGTCATCCTCGGCGCGGCCGCCCTGCTGCTGGTTGCGGTAATCTATCTGCGGGGCGCCGTTTACACCTATGATGTCGCGCTGCGGATCGTGCCCGCGCAATCGGCAGCGGCCGCGCGGGAAAACAGCAACATCAGCGCGCTGAGCAGTCTGGCCTCCTTGACCGGCATTGCCGTGCCCGTGATTCCGGCAACGCCGTTCCGCCTGTATCAGGAAGGGATTTTTACGCGCGAGGTCGCCGATCGGCTGGCCCGCGATCCTCTGATACTGCGCGGCTGCTTTCCCGATGAATGGAATGCCGCGGCCAAGGCCTGGCACCGGCCTGACGGGCTGCCGGACCGGCTGCACAGCGGCCTGTATGGTCTGGTTGGCGCCCCGGATCGCGGTTGGTCGCCGCCCGACGGCGCCCGCCTGCAACGCCTGATAGCGACCCGAGTAAAGATCGATCAGAACGTCAAGACACCATTGGTGACGATCGCGATTGCGGCCCGGGATCCGGCCTTTGGCAGATATTTTCTGCAGCACCTGCACCGCACCGTCGATGATTATCTCAGGGAAACCGCATTGCAGCGCAACCTGCAGAATATCACCTATCTGAATGACCGGCTGCAAACCGTGGCGATTGCCGAGCACCGCCAGGCCCTGTTTGCAACGCTTAGCGACCAGCAGCAGCGCCTGATGCTGGTGCGCAACCCGGCCGCCTATGCAGCAGAACCCTTTGGTGCCATTACCCAATCGCCGCTGCCCACCAGCCCGCGGCCGATCATCATTTCGGCCGCAGCGATCCTGCTGGGGGCGGGATTGGGCGTGGTGGTTGCATTGCTGGTGCCACCCCGGCGCCGCATGGCCGGAACGCCATGAATCCACGCATCAGCATCGTCACCCTGTCGTTCAACCAAGCGCGATTCCTGGAACAGGCGATCACTTCGATCCTCGATCAGGGCTATGACAACCTGGATTATATCATCGTCGATCCCGGCTCCACTGACGGCAGCCGGGATATTATCGCCCGCTACCGCCCGCAATTGGCGACGCTGCTGCTTGCGCCCGACAACGGCCCTGCCGATGGCCTCAACAACGGCTTCGCCGCCGCGACCGGGGATATTTTTGGTTATATCAATGCCGATGACATGATGCTGCCCGGCAGCCTGGCCACCGTCGCCCGGCATTTTCAACGAGATGACATCAATGCGATCCTGGGCAATGGCCTGCTGACCCGCGCCGATGGCCGGACGATCAGGACAATTAAATCCAGCCGGTTCAGCCTGGATGATTTCGGGCATGGCGCGATGACGTTCGTCCAACAAGGCCATTGGTTCCGGCGCCGCGCCTTTGCGGCATCCGGTGGCTTCAATACCGAAAACCGCACCTGCTGGGACGCGGAACTGCTGGTCGACATGGCCCGCGCCGGGATCGAGCCCGCCAACGTGCCCGAACAACTGGCGGCCTTCCGGCTGTATGGCGACACCATCACCGGCAGCGGCCGGTTGGCGCAGCAGATGGCGATCGATCTGGGCCGTGTCCATGCCAAGGCACTGGGCCGGACGCCAGCGGCGCGTGATCGGCTGATCGGCCCGTTGCGATTGCTGGCGCGCCGTCTTGCGGATCCGGCTGCGTCTATCGAAGGGCTCCGTGCCCGGCTGGCGCGCTGAAACATGTTGGCAATCGCCGTCATCCTGATCGTCTTTGCGGTCATGACCTGGTTGTCGGTCGTCAATCCACGCGCTGCCTATATGGTCGTCGTCTTTTTCCTGCCCTGGGGCGGGTTGGTCGTCGATGTCGGGTTGTGGGTCAGCATGTGGCAGGCCGCGCTCGCGCCGCTGATCATCGTCACTTTTTTACGCGCTGCACAGCCGGGATGGGTGCCGCCGCGCATCAGCCATTTCGGACTGTTGATGATACTGGTTCTGCACGCGATCATCTGGTCGTTGTTGCAAATCGGCATCATACCGGTGCTGTCTGTCGAAGGCGGTGCCCTGCGCGGCCCAACAGCGCGCGCCATTGCCCAGATCATCGTCTACCTGTTCTCGCTCAGCCCGGCGATCATCGGCGCACTGCTGCTGCGCACCACGGCTGATGTTTTGCAGGCCCTGCGGATCAGCATTGTCTCGCTGATCGTGCTGGCCTTCATCGGTTGGATCCAGGTGGCGAGCTGGCTTGGGTTGGGCTATAATCCCCTGCCGCTGGAAGGGATCAGCATCGCGCTGGGGGCAACGGCGCCCTATGTCCGCGAGGGACAGTTCTTTCTGGGCGATCTTGCCATTGTCCGCATGAATTCCCTGGCCGGGGAACCGCGAAACCTGGCGACCGCACTGGTGCTGGGCATGATTGTCATCCAGGCAATCGCGCTGGCCACGCCGCGCATCAATGGCCGCCGGCTGGCGCTGATCTGGGTGTTTTTCCTGGTTTCGACAATTGCCACCTTTTCGACCAGCGGAGCGCTGATCTGGATGGCCGGCACCGGCGCGTTGCTGCCGGTGATGTGGCTGACGCGCGTACCGATCCAACGATCTTCACGATCGATCGTCATCGGGCTGCTGGCGGTCATCGTGCCGGCTGTCCTGGGCACCGCCATTGCCGAAGCCGGTGGCATCCCGGTGATCGCGATCCTGTCCGAACGCACGCTTGATCGGCTCACCAGCGATGGCGCCGTCGAAGATTTCGATCTCGCCATTACCAGCTATCTCAAGGCCAATCCGGCGGCAATCGTGACCGGCGTGGGCCTGGGCAATGCCCATCTTTATGCCACGCCATACCTTGATCCGTTGTTCGCGTTATATGCAGAGGGCAAGATTTTTCAGGGCAAAACCAGTGTGGTGCGCATCGTTTCCGAATTGGGGGTGATCGGCTTTGCGCTGTTTTGCTGGTGGTATCTATCGCTGGTCTGGAGCGTCAGGCGCGTCACCATCCGCAACCCCGATCTGGTCGCGGCGGTGCCGGTCGCGGCGATGATCCTGGTGGTTTTTTTGACTACCAACCAGGTTGCCGGCCAGACCTGGCTGATGGCCGGCGTCATGGCGGCACTGTGTCGGCAGCGCGCGCCGGCGGTGTCGCGCTTCAGCGCCGTGCCGGCATGACCGCGCCCTTGCACATCATCCAGACGATCGGCAGCATTGCCGAACGCACTGGCGGCCCGGCACGCACCATCCGCGACCTTGCCGAGGCCCTGGGCCGCACCGGGGCGCGAGTGTCGCTGATCGCTGGCCATGATCCCGCGCAGGATGATGGCCTGCTGCCCCCCGATCCCGCCCTGGCCAGCCTGACGCTGGTGCCGATGGTCCGCCGGCTGGGCTGGGCAATGCCGGATTTCACTGCTGCCATTGCGGCAACGCTGCGCCCCGGCGAAACCAGCATCGTCCATGACAATGGCATCTGGGGGCCGTCGAACATTGCCGTCGGAGCTGCGGTTCGCCGCCACCGCCTGCCACTGGTCATCAGCCCCCACGGCATGCTGGAACCCTGGGCGATGGCCTATCATCGCGGCCGCAAGCGCCTGGCCTGGGCGCTGTTCCAGCATCGCCTGCTGACACGGGCCCGCGGGCTGTTTGCCACCGCCGCCAGTGAGGCAAAACCGATCCGCGCGCTGATGCCGCGCAGCCCGATTGCCGTCATCGCCAATGGGGTCACCCTGCCGATGGTCATTCCAGATCGTCCGCCCGGGCTTGTGCCCAGCGTGCTGTTCCTGTCCCGCATCCACCCCAAGAAAAACCTGATCGGCCTGCTGGACGCCTGGGCACAGATCGTGGCCGATCCGGCCCATGCCAATTGGATATTGCGCATCGCCGGGCCTGATGAAGGTGGCCATGCTGCCGATGTCGTGCGCCATGCCGAACGCCTGGGTCTGTCATCACGGGTCAGCTTTGCCGGCACCATTGCCGAAGCGGACAAGGCCGCCGCCTTTGCCGCCGCCGATCTGTTCATCCTGCCGAGTTTTTCCGAAAATTTCGGTATCGTCGTGACCGAGGCGCTGTCGCATGGCATACCGGTCATCGCCACCACCGGCACGCCATGGGATCAATTGCCGATCCAGGGCTGCGGCTGGTGGGTGGCACCGCGCAGCGATGCGCTGGCCGGGGCGCTGGCGGCGGCGCTGGCGCTGTCGGCCGCAGAGCGCGCGGCTATGGGCCGGCGCGGCCGGGCATGGGTGGGGGCCGCCTTTGGCTGGGATGGCATCGCCGCGCAAACCACGGCGTTCTACGGCTGGCTGCTGCACGGCGGCGTCCGCCCGGATTATGTCGATGCATGATCGCGCTGCCTTGCAGCCAGTGACGCTGGATTGGCGCAACAAATTGGCGCGCTGCGTCTGGGGGCTGGTCTATATCCTGCTCTACCGCCCCAGCCCGCGCCTGTTCCACGGCTGGCGGCGGCTGCTGCTGCGCGGCTTTGGCGCCACCATTGCCGCCGGCGCGCACCCCTATCCCCGGGCCCGAATCTGGGCACCATGGAACCTGCAGATGGACCGCGATGCCGGGCTGGCCGATGATGTCGATTGCTATAACGTCGCCCTTGTTCGCATCGGGACCGGGGCCACCGTCAGCCAATACAGCTATTTGTGCACGGCCGGGCATGATCCTGATCGGGCTGGCGGAACCATGCCGCTGATCGCGGCGCCGATTGATATTGGCGCCGGTGCCTGGGTGGCCGCCGACGCCTATATCGGCCCGGGCGTCTGCATCGGCGATGGCGCGGTGGTCGGGGCGCGATCGACCGTGCTGCGCTCTGTGCCGGCGCGCGCCATCGTGGCGGGCAACCCGGCCAGGCTGATCAGGATGCGCGCCGAATGACACCGCCATCGATCACCGCCTTCATCCTGACCCGGGATGAAGCGCAGCATATCGAACGCTGCATCAACAGCCTGCACGGCCTGGTCGCCCGCATTGTCGTGGTTGACAGCGGTTCAACGGATGCGACGCGCGAAATTGCGGCGCGATTGGGGGCGGATGTGTTTCAGCACGCCTGGAGCAACCATAGCCGCCAGATCAATTGGGGCCTGGCCAATACCGGGATCGATACGGAATGGACATTTCGGCTGGATGCCGATGAGGTGGTGCTACCCGGCCTGGCGATCGGGCTGGGCAATCTGGCCACGCTGCCGGCCGCCGTTGCCGGTTGCACGGTCAATCGCCGCATCCATTTCCTTGGCCGCTGGATACGGCACGGCGGGCTGTATCCGGTCCGCACGCTGCGGCTGTGGCGAACGGCGCATGGGCGCTGCGAGGATCGCTGGATGGATGAACAGATTTTGGTTGATGGCGACGTCAGCCATATCGATGCCGATATTGCCGATATCAACCTGCACAATCTGGGCTGGTGGACTGCCAAGCATAATGATTATGCCACCCGCGAGGCGATCGAACAATTGCTGGCTGAATCGGACAATGGCACCCGCCACAGCACCGTCGGCGCGGCGAACATGGATCCCAGCGCCCGGGCGCGCCGCGCCGCCAAATTGCGGCTGTACCGGCTGCTGCCGTTCGGGGTGCGGGCGCCACTGATATTCGTTTACCGCTATCTTTTCAGGCTGGGTGTGCTGGATGGCTGGCAGGGGCTGGTCTATTATGGCTTGCAGGCTGGCTGGTTCCGGTTTCTGGTCGATGTGAAAATGCGTGAGCTCAAGGGCCTGATGGTGGAACGCAATCAGAGTTTGAACGCTGTTGTCGAAACGGAATATGGTATGCGACTGACAGTGACGCCGCACGCTGCCGGGCCGGCAACCGTTTGAAGGAGTGTTCCCTTATGCTTGCGCCGGCACCGTTTTCGATACCCTCCACCAATCCTGGCCCCAGCCATGCCATCGAATCGCCCACCGGCGATGCGCTGCTGATTCCGGCCAGCCTGGCCGAGGACCAGCGGTATTTCAGCCTGGATGAGGGTGAGGCAGCGGCAGCCTATTATGCCGAAAACGGCTATGTGGTGTTTCGCGGGGTCGTGCCGCCGGCGATGACCGCCACAGCGCGTGCCGCCTGGAATCGGGAAATGAAGCCGCACCAGGGCTATGTGTACCGCCAGGCCACCGGCAAGCCCGAATATAATAACATCAACGATCGCGGTTTTGTGATGAACCCGGTGTTGAATCTTCAGGATCTGGAAACACGCTATTTCACCACGCTGAAACAGGCGACGCTGAATATCTTTGCAAGCCTGCCGTTGCGCCGCGCGGTGATGGCGTTGATCGGTGCCGAACCGAAATTGGTGCAATCCATGTATTTTGAAGGCAACAACGCCACCTGGGCGCATCAGGATACCTATTACCTCGATTCGGAAAACATCGGGGGCATGGTCGCGGCATGGATCGCGCTGGAGGATATTCAGCCCGGCGCCGGACGATTCTATATCTATCCAGGCAGCCACCGCATCAATATCGAAAAGAACGGCGGCGATTTTGACATCGCCTTTCACCATGATCGCTACAAGGCGCTGATCATCGATGTGATTGCCAAATATGGCCTGGAATGCCGAGCACCAGCCTTGGAAAATGGCGACGTGCTGTTGTGGAACGCCCGCACCATCCATGGCAGCCTGATGACCAACCAGCCCGATCACAGCCGATCATCGCTGACCGCACATTTCATCCCGGCGGTGGACAGGTTTTTGCAATTTCAAAGTCGCATCAAACGCACGGCGATGATCACCCACAACGGCCTGCCGGTGCAGACGCCGAAAAATCAGGATCGCCTGCGCCACCGCGCCATGCTGGCCTTGGAAACCACGTTCCCAAAAAGCTATAAATTCGCCCGCGATCGGGCAATCAAGCTGCTGACCCGCTGATCGCTGAGCGCTTGGCCCAGTCTGCGCCCTTGCCCATTGCCGTATCGCCGCTGCCGGTGGCGGCAGAGGCGCGCCTGACGATCGTCATTCTGGCCCATAATGAAGCCCGGCATCTGGCGCGCTGCATTGCCAGTGTCGGCCATCTGGGGGCCCGCATCGTTGTGGTTGACAGCGGATCGACGGACGACAGCACGGCGATTGCCGAAACCTCTGGCGCACGGGTGCTGCGCCACGGCTGGACCAACTATGCCCAGCAATTCAACTGGGCGCTTGATCAAATCGGCCCGGCCACGGCCGGCACCTGGTTGATGCGGCTTGACGCCGATGAAGTCATTTCGCCGCGGCTTGCCGCCAGCCTGGCCGATTTCTTCGCAAATCCGCCCAGCGACCCGGCGATCAGCGGCGTCACCATCGATCGCTGCATCCATTTCCTTGGCCGCCGCATCCGCTGGGGCGGCATGTATCCCACCCGGGTGATCAGGGTCTGGCGGGCCGGGCGCGGACGCGTCGAAAATCGCTGGATGGACGAACATGTCGTCGTCGATGGCAAGGTCATGCATTTGCGCGGTGACATTGCCGACATCAATCTGAATTCGATCGGCTGGTGGATCACCAAGCACAATGGCTATGCAACACGCGAAGCCATTGACCAGTTGCAACTGGATACCGCCGCCGCCATCACCGGCAATATGGGCCAGCATGCCCGGCGCAAACGCTGGATGAAGGACAATCTGTATGCCCGGTTGCCACTGGGCCTGCGGCCGCTGCTGTATTTCCTGTACCGCTATGTCGTGCGGCTAGGGTTTCTGGATGGCTGGCAGGGGTTGGCGTTCCATGGCCTGCAGGGGCTGTGGTACCGGTTCCTCGTCGATGCCAAAATCGCCGAAATCCGCAGCCTGATGCGGGTGAGAGGGCATGATCTGGCGCGGGTGATTGCGGACGAATATGGGATGATAGTGTAGGCGGCACCACACACGAAAAAGGCGCCTCTGTTTCCAACGGCGGCTTTGTTCGGATTGGTGGAACATGGGCGGGATCGCACTTTGACCTCTAATATGCCCCCAACTATCGATGGTTCGCGTGCGCACGAAAAAGGCGCCCCTGTTTCCAGAGGCGGCGTTGTTCGGATTGGTGGAACATGGGCGGGATCGCACTTTGACCTCTAATATGCCCCCAATTATCGATGGTTCGCGTGCCCACGAAAAAGGCGCCCCTGTTTCCAGAGGCGGCGTTGTTCGGATTGGTGGAACATGGGCGGGATCGCACTTTGACCTCTAATATG
>JBBRPI010000011.1:0-111107 GCA_038228305.1 Sphingomonadales bacterium
GGCCGCCGTCATGGCGTCCTCGAAACTGCGGATCACAGCGCTGTCAGGCATGCCTGCCTTGCTGCTACCAGTCACTTGGCACCGCCCGTGCGGCTGCTTCGAGCAGCCGTGTGGCTTTTGGCTTCGAGGGCAGGCTTGCTAAACCTTTTGCCGCTTTGCCTCGTCCGTGCGCTCGACGGGCAAGGTCGGGCCTTGCTGTTTTCGGGCCAGTCGCCCTCGTTGCGCATCATCAGGCTGCGACCGGCTCGGAGGTGTTGCTCACTCGGCGCGCTGCGACCCATGCTTCAATGTCGCGCGGATCGTAGGCGATGCGGCCGCCCGCTCGGATAAACTTCGGGCCGCCGCCGACGACCCGCCAATTTTCCAGCGTCTTGCGTTTGAGCGAAAGGAATGCGGCGGCCTCATCGGTTGTGAGAAGGCGGCTCGGTGCTTGCTGATCCATGTTGAACTCCTGCTAGCCCGGCTAAGCGGGGACTCGGCCGAAGCGCCGAGGGCAGGGGATATTTGTAAGGGTTATGACGCCCGATATAGGCCAGATTGACGCCCGAATTTCCCTCAGTGTTTTTTATTTTGGGCGAGGTGTTTTTCACGGAGATTATTGGCAATAGTTTTAGGCGTCAGCTTGGGCCAGCCGACAAACCGGGGGTCTTGATCGAAAGCTAAAATGATTTGTTTCGCCTCATCACTAAGCATTTGCATGGTCAATCCCTTAGCTACGCGTTCATCGTATATTATGAGTGCGCCACTGATTGACGTCGGCCGGCCTGCTACCCCGGTTACGTGAGGGAGAGGTGCTACCGGAGCGGTCGCTAAAACGTCCGAGCGCGAAAACTCCACGGCGGAAGCTCTGACAATCCAGTAGTCGAGCCAAGGCCCCGACATCCAAGTGCCTCGCTGCTCCGCCTGAATACGTGCTGTCAGGCGGTTTCCTTCCCAATCCTCCTCGCCGCCGTTTAGCTCCAAAGCTTCGAAAAAGTCTGGTTCAAGGGGCGTATAATTGTCTGTAAGTATGCGCTCATGAACGACGTTTGTGTCATGATCGTACTCGTTAAACTTCTGCGATAGCTTGCGGCCCGAGCGCGCTCGGACAGCACCTTCTATTGCGAGAGCGATAAGCTCCTTTCGGCCACGCTCAGGCCCGAAGCGAGCGGAGAATGCCTTGATCGCCTCTGACGCAGGCATCCAATTCACAGGGTCGTCTTCCACATCGCTCACGCGCGCCGTCCGGCTATTGCGATGACATTCGGTGATGGCTCATTGCCGCTGATCAGCTCGTTGAGATAAGCGGCCCACGAGTCGAGCGCGCGGCGCTTCTCGGATTGGTACTTGTGCAGATTGTAAGTTCCACGGATGCCGCCGGTCTCGCCAGAAATGTGGTTGATGACCTTTTCGGCGGTCTCGATCGCAACGCCGAGCGCCTGAAGCTGGGTAACGCCGCTTCGGCGGATGTCGTGAAACTGCCACTGCGGCACCTTAACCGGCGCTCTGTCCTCGCCGGCCGCGTCGGCGCGCTCGTCGGCCATTCTTTGCAGGATGGGCAGCATCTTGCGGTCAAGCTGCGCCTTCTTGCGGCTGAACCCGGATATTGCGGTCTTGCCAGTCGTGGTGAACAGCAGCCCTGTCCGCTGCCAGCCGAGTGCCTTCAATTCGGCCATTGCCAGCGGCGATAATGGGACCTGGTGGTCGCAGCCGTTCTTGGCTCGCGCGCCGGGCAGATTCCAAAGCGCTTCGGCCTCGGAAAGCTCCTGCCACGACAACTCGGAAACTTCGTTGCGCCGCTGGAGCGTCAGGATAAGCAGCCGCAGCCACGGCCCAAACGGGTCGCCTGGTTTCTCGGACAGTGCGTAGCTTGCCAGCCATGCGGCGCGAAGCTCATCGGGTGACAGGATGCGCTTGCGAGCCTTGGGCGCTGGGGGCGCGGTCATATCAGCGATCGGCGATTGTGCGAGGTCGCCGCGATTGACCGCCCAGCGAAACAGCTTGCGAAGTGCGGCATGAGTGTTGCGCGCCGCGGCTGGTGTTGATCGCATGCCGTCAAAGATGGCAGTCACCTCGTGCCGCTCGATCGCGTTCAACGGCCGGGTGCCAAACTTTGGGACGACGTAACGTTCAAGCTGGCGCTGCGCCTCGCGCCATGTGTCGGGCCATTCGGTCTTGAGATAGCTCTCGGTGAAGCGGACGACATATGCCTCGAACCCTAAATCGTGCGCCAGATGGGCCGCCTTGATCCGCTCGGCGACTGGATCGATGCCTTCGCGTACTTGCACCAAAAGACGCAGCGCCTCCCGCCGGGCGGCATCTGGCGTCCATGGCGACCCGTGGATGCCGATTGTCGTGCGACGAGCCGGGCGGCCCCTCAGGCGGTATTGCAACACATAGCTGCGAACCCCGCGCGGTGTGATCCTGATACCGAAGCCGCCAATATCGGTGTCCCAGAGGAACGTGTCGGCTGCCGCCGGCACCGCAGCCTCAACCGTGCGCTTCGTAATCTTGACCGCCATGCCAAACCCCGTATTCTTTCACGTAATCGCCACGTAAGCATATAAGCGGGGATTGGCGGGTGGTGCAAGGGATTAGAAAGGGCTAATTTTCAACGTTTTATGCTTCTTCGCGCTTGCAGCCTAGAAGCCGGCACGTAACTTCTACCCTTGGGGTCGCAGGTTCGAATCCTGCCGGGCGCACCAGAATTTCGGTCCAGATTTTGCAGGTGGCAACTGGCATCACAGGCCTTCGCCGCGTCAACAATCGCCGGCTCTTGATTTTCGCTTGTGCCGATGTTTGAACGGCGCAGATTTTGGGGAGCACCATTTTGATGACCAAGCGTTTTGTCTGCCGCCTCGCGCTGTGTGCCGGGCTGCTGTTGGCCAGGCCCGCAACGGCAGCACAATTGCTGACCGATGCCACTGGCTATGCCGGCCCCGTCATCGATATAGGGATCGTGCCAAATCCCGGTTATTATTTCAGCGATACGACGCAATATTTTGCCGCAGTCACCGGCGCCGATATCGCCGGCGTTACCATCCTTGGCACCTGGGTTGCGACGGTTTTCGGCCAGCCGTCCTATGGTTTTGGCAGCAATGGCTATAGCGGCAACAGCCTGATGATCGCCACCGGCTATTCCGATTCAAAGGTGACAATCCGGTTCGACACCCCGGTTGCCGCCTTTGGCAGTGGTTTCAACTATGCGCCGGGGCTGGACGCCAGTTTTCCGTTTCCGGTCGGCGCGCCAACGCTGGCCGCCTATGATGCGCTGGGGGCATTGATCGCGTCCTATGATCTGTCGATGGATGCGCCGATCGATGCTGGCGGTGCCGGCGATTATTTCGCCTTTCGCGGCATTGATGGCGGCGGCCAATTGATCAGCCGGTTTGAATTTTCAGGGTCCTATATCGGCATGTCGGTCGCAGGCAGCGCGATTTTGCCACCACCACCAACGGTTCCTGAACCGCAAAGCTGGGCGCTGATGATTCTGGGTTTTGGCCTGGTTGGCAGCGGATTGCGCCATCGCCGGCGCCAGTTGGCCTGAATTTCGGCAGCATTTCCATGTGAATTTTCAGCGTCGGCCGTTGCGGTGGCTTGACGATGCCATGCCAGCTCCCCATATGCCGACCCACTGCTGGCACTCGCCTGATGTGAGTGCCAGCAGGCTGAATCATGAAACCAAGTGAGGGCTAATAATGACATTCCGTCCGCTCCACGACCGGGTGCTTGTGCGCCGCGTCGAAGCCGAAGAAAAAACCGCTGGCGGGATCATCATCCCGGATACGGCGAAGGAAAAGCCGCAGGAAGGCGAAGTCGTTTCCGTTGGCACTGGTGCCCGCGGCGATGATGGCACCGTCCATCCGCTGGAAGTCAAGGCTGGCGACAAGATCCTGTTCGGCAAATGGTCCGGCACCGAGGTCAAGGTTGGCGGCGAAGACCTGATCATCATGAAGGAAAGCGACATTCTGGGGATTTTGGGCTGATCGCCTGAATCTGCAAACGTTTTCAGTTAATTCAAGGAATTCAAAATGGCAGCAAAAGACGTAAAATTCAGCCGCGATGCGCGTGAACGCATTTTGCGCGGCGTCGATATTCTCGCCGATGCGGTAAAGGTCACGCTGGGGCCAAAGGGCCGCAACGTCGTTATCGAAAAGTCGTTTGGTGCACCGCGCATCACCAAGGACGGCGTCACCGTCGCCAAGGAAATCGAACTGAAGGACCGGTTTGAAAACCTGGGCGCCCAGATGGTTCGCGAAGTCGCATCAAAGACCAACGACAAGGCTGGTGATGGCACCACCACCGCCACCGTTCTGGCCCAGGCCATCATCCGTGAAGGCATGAAATCGGTTGCCGCCGGCATGAACCCGATGGATCTGAAGCGCGGCATCGACATGGCCGTTGCAAAGGTTGTCGCCGATTTGCAGGCGCGTTCAAAGCCGGTCGCCGGCACCGCGGAAATCGCCCAGGTCGGCACGATTTCGGCCAATGGCGAAAGCGAAATCGGCAACATGATCGCCAAGGCCATGGAAAAGGTTGGCAAGGAAGGCGTCATCACCGTTGAAGAAGCCAAGGGTATGGAATCGGAACTGGATGTCGTTGAAGGCATGCAGTTTGATCGCGGTTATCTGTCGCCATATTTCATCACCAACCCGGAAAAGATGCAGGTTGAACTCGAAAATCCCTACATCCTGATCCATGAGAAAAAGCTGTCGAACCTGCAGGCGTTGCTGCCGGTGCTCGAAGCTGTCGTCCAGTCGGGCCGGCCGCTGTTGATCATCGCTGAAGACGTTGAAGGCGAAGCGCTGGCGACCCTGGTCGTCAACAAGCTGCGTGGCGGCCTGAAGGTTGCCGCCGTCAAGGCGCCGGGCTTTGGCGATCGCCGCAAGGCCATGCTGGAAGACATCGCGGTTTTGACCAAGGGCGAGATGATTTCCGAAGACCTGGGCATCAAGCTGGAAAACGTCACCTTGCCGATGCTGGGTGAAGCCAAGCGCGTCACCATCGACAAGGACAATACCACGATCATCGATGGTTCGGGTGAAGCCGATGCGATCAAGGGCCGGGTGGAACAAATCCGTGCCCAGATCGAAATCACCACCAGCGATTACGACAAGGAAAAGCTGCAGGAGCGTCTGGCCAAGCTGGCCGGCGGTGTTGCGGTGCTCAAGGTTGGTGGTTCGACCGAAATCGAAGTGAAAGAACGCAAGGACCGCGTTGACGATGCGCTGCACGCCACCCGCGCAGCCGTTGAAGAAGGTATCGTCCCCGGCGGCGGCACAGCATTGCTGTATGCCACCAAGGTGCTGGAAGGCCTGAAGGGCGCCAATGACGACCAGACCCGCGGTGTGGATATCATCCGCAAGGCGCTGTTCGCACCGGTGCGCCAGATTGCCCAGAATGCCGGCCATGACGGCGCGGTGGTTTCGGGCAAGCTGCTGGATGGCAATGACGACAAGATCGGTTTCAATGCCCAGACCGATGTTTATGAAAACCTGGTTGCAGCCGGCGTGATCGATCCGACCAAGGTGGTTCGCACCGCCCTGCAAGACGCCGCATCGGTCGCATCGCTGCTGATCACCACCGAAGCAGCCATCACCGAACTGCCCGCCGACGACAAGGGCGGTTCAGGCGGCGGCATGGGCGGCGGCGGCATGGGCGGCATGGGCGGCATGGACTTTTAAATCCAGCCATCCACCGACCAGAAATCAGGGGTCGCAGCGCAAGCTGCGGCCCCTTTTTTATACCGCTCCGCATCGCTTGAGGCGAACACAGATCGCGCGGGGCGAGTTGGTTATTTTGCGGGTTCGGCTGCTGGTGGCAGCGGCTGCGCGGCGCGGGCGTCGGCCATGGCGGCGTCGACATCGGCGACGGCCTTGGCGCTGACCCTGGCTTCGTCGGCCGTGGTTCGGGTGTCGGGGTTGCCGCCGCAGGCCGACAGGACCAGCAGCGCCGTCAGGGCCAGGGCGGGGCGCATCCCCATGCTATTTCGGTGCCGGCAGGGCAGGGGCTTCATCCTCATCCGGCACATAGGGCGGGTTGCCATCCCAGATCAAATTGGTGCGGCCCTGCAGATAGGCGGATTTGACCGTCGTATATTCATCCAGGCTGCCGGCGAGCAGGCCATCGGCCCCCGAATCCGTCAGCTTCGACCGCAAATTGATGAACCGGCCGGTGACTTGCGCGCCATTCCAGTAAATCGTTGGATGGAACACCGCGTTGCGGACATAATCCGACGGATAGACAAAGAAATCGAATGGCGTGGCGAAGGCATCGCGCAGCGTCGATGGCCCCAGGAACGGCAGCATGACATAAGGCCCGGATTTGATGCCCCACATGGCAAAGGTTTGGCCGAAATCCTCAGCTTCTTGCGGGCGGCCCAGATCGGTTGCGACATCGTTGATGCCACCGATGCCCAATGTGGCATTCAGCAGGAAACGATCAACCGATCGGAACGCCTGTTTGATCTTGCCCTGCAAAATCGCGTTCAGAAAATTCGATGGTTCCCCATATTCACTATAGACGTTGGCGACAGCAACGCGGGCGGGTTGTGGGACGATGGTGCGATAGGCGGTCGCTGCGGGCTTTAGCGCATAGCGATCGACACCCTTGTTGAAATCATAGATCTTGCGGTTGGTCCCCTGCCACCGATCGGCCTCGGCAACCTTCATGTCACCGGCGTGCGGCGTCGTGCAGGCAGAAAGGGGCAGCAGGAGCAGCAAGAGCCGGTGGAACGAACGCATCAAAAAACCTTATTGTCTGGCACCCCCGCAGTCTCACATTGACAGGCTATCGGCAAGGCGCAAGCTGTCTGTGCTACGCACGTCGCTTGACACATATAAAGATATCTTTATGTCCCATTGTCATGGACGCGTTGCTATCGATTTTCAGGGCGTTGGCGGACCCCAGCCGGGTGCGAATCCTGTTGCTTGTTCGCCGCATGGAATTGTCGGTAGGCGAACTTGCGGCAGTGCTGGGGCAAAGCCAGCCACGCGTTTCACGGCATATCCGAATCCTGTGCGATGCCGGCCTGCTGCGGCGGGCAAAGGAAGGCGCCTGGGTGTTTGTCCGCCTGGGCGCTGCTGCTACTTGCGATCCGGTGCTGTCAGCCTGTGATGCGCTGGTGGCGGGTGCTGGCGCCGATGATCTGGCACGGCTGGCGGTCGTTCGTGCCGAACGAGCGGCGGCGGCCGACGCCTGGTTCGCGGTGCACGCGGCAGACTGGGATCGCGAGCGATCGCTGCACGTCGCCGATGATGATGTGGAGGCGGCAATTGTCGCGGCGCTGGACAGCCATGATCTGGGAACGGTGGTCGATGTCGGCACCGGCACCGGCCGGATGATCGAATTGCTCGGGCCACGGGCGCGGGCGGCGCTGGGCATCGATCGATCGCCGGAAATGCTGCGGCTGGCGCGCGGGCGCATCGAAGCGTCGGGCCTTCGCAATGCCGAGGTGCGGCGCGGCGACATGTATGCCCTGCCCGGCGATGATGGTAGCGCCGATACGGTGGTCGTTCACCAGGTGCTGCATTTCGCCGATGATCCAGCGGCGGTTGTTGGCGAATGCGCGCGACTGCTTGGCGCCGGCGGGCGATTGCTGGTGGTGGATTTTGCAGCGCATGACCGGGAAGAACTGCGGGTACAGCAGCGGCATTTGCGATTGGGGTTCGGTGATTCGCAAATCATGGATTGGATGCAGGCGGCCGGGCTCAGGGCGCATGTGGCGGCACATTTGCCAGGGCCGTTGGGCGTGACGTTGTGGTTGGGCGAAAGGCGAGCGTGATGACAATTACCCATGATTCCGCTGTGGGCGTTGCGCCGCCGCTGTATGCTGATCTGCCTGGCGACATCGCAGTCAGCTTTGAATTCTTCCCGCCGAAAACTCCGGCGATGGAAACGATATTGTGGGAATCGGTTGAAACCCTGGCACCGTTAAACCCGCGTTTTGTCTCCGTCACCTATGGTGCCGGCGGATCAACGCGGGAACGTACCCACGCGACGGTGGCTCGGATTGCCCGGGAAACCCAGATTCCGGCAGCGGCGCATCTGACCTGCGTCGATGCCAGCCGGGATGAGATTGATGCGGTTGCCGATGATTATTGGGCGGCCGGCGTCCGGCACATTGTTGCACTGCGCGGTGATCCGCCGGCCAAGGGGATGCGGTTTGAAGCGCGGCCGGATGGCTATGCGTCGGCCGCGGAACTCGTTGCCGGGCTGAAACGCCGCCATGATTTTGAAATTTCGGTCAGCGCCTATCCCGAGGTCCATCCCGAGGCAGCAAGTGCCAGTGCCGATCTGGATGCGCTGAAGGCCAAGCTGGACGCCGGCGCAACGCGCGGTATCACCCAGTTTTTCTTTGAACCCGAAACATTCCTGCGCTTTCGCGACCGGGCGGCGGCGGCGGGCATCGATGCCGAACTGGTGCCGGGGATTTTGCCGGTGGTCAATTTCGCCAATTTGCAACGCATGGCAGCGCCCTGCGGCACCGCCGTCCCGGCCTGGATGGCGCATCTGTTCGCCGGACTGGATGACAAGCCGGCGGCGCGGCAATTGGTGGCGGCCAGCGTGGCGGCCGAACAATGCCGGCAATTATACGCCGGTGGCGTTCGACAGTTTCATTTCTACACCCTCAATCGCGCTGAACTGGCCTATGCCATCTGTCATATGCTTGGTGTGCGTCCAATAATGAGTGAAGCCGCATGAAAACCCCCAGCGCAGCGGCAGCAATCTTCCGCGCCGAAGCTGCCAAGCGAATCCTGATCACCGATGGCGCCTGGGGCACCATGATCCAGACCTTTGGTTTGCAGGAGGCAGACTATGCCGGCGATCTGGGGCTGACGCATGAGCAAAAGGGCAACAATGACATGTTGTGCCTGACGCGCCCCTATATCATCGAAGCGATTACCCAGGGTTATCTTGATGCCGGATCGGATATCGTATCGACCAACACCTTTTCATCGACGACGATCAGCCAGGCCGATTACGGCGCCGAACATCTGGTCCGCGAACTCAACCTCGCCGCCGTCGGTATTGCCCGCCGCCTCGCCGATGCGGCACAGGCAAACGATGGCCGGCCGCGTTTTGTCGCCGGGGCGCTGGGGCCAACCAACAAGACGTTGTCGCTGTCGCCCAACGTCAACGATCCCGGCTATCGCGAAGTCGATTATGATCAGGTCAAGGATGTGTACACCCAGCAGATCCAGGCACTGCTCGATGGCGGCTGTGATTTCATCCTGATCGAAACGATTTTCGATACGCTCAACGCCAAGGCGGCGATCATGGCGGTGCTGGAAGAAAGCGACCGACGCGGGGTGGAAATTCCGATAATGATTTCGATGACCATCACCGACATGTCCGGTCGCAACCTGTCCGGCCATGCAATTGACAGTTTCTGGTGGGCGGTGCGCCATGCCCGGCCGCTGACCATCGGGCTTAACTGTTCGTTCGGTGCCGATCTGTTGCGGCCGCATGTGCAACTTTTGTCCGGCATCGCCGATACGCTGTTGATGGCCTATCCCAACGCCGGCCTGCCCAATGAACTTGGCCAGTATGACGAACTGCCCACCATGACCGGGTCGCTGGTCGAACAATGGGCGCAGGCCGGGTTGATCAATGTTGTCGGCGGCTGTTGCGGCACGACGCCGGCACACATAAAGGCGATGGCGGACGCGGTGCGGGCCTATCCGCCGCGCACGATTCCAGTGCTGGCCGCCGTGACCCGCCTGACCGGGCTTGACCCCATGATTCTGGCGGCGTGATCCTATGACGATTTCTTCGCGTGCGATGTTCGTCAACATCGGCGAGCGCACCAATGTCACCGGATCAGCCAAGTTCAAGAAACTGATCATGGCGGGCGATTACACCGCAGCGGTGGAGGTGGCGCGCCAACAGGTGGAAAGCGGCGCCCAGGTGCTGGATGTCAATATGGATGAAGGGCTGCTCGATGCCCATTACGCCATGACGACGTTCCTGAAACTGATTGCTGCCGAGCCCGATATCGCCCGAATTCCGATCATGGTTGACAGTTCCAAATGGAGCGTTATCGAGGCTGGGCTGAAATGCGTTTCGGGCAAACCGATCGTCAATTCGATCAGCATGAAGGAAGGCGAAGCGGCGTTTCTGGAGCAAGCCGCGAAAGTCCGGCGCTATGGGGCTGCGGTCGTGGTGATGGCGTTTGACGAGACAGGCCAGGCCGACACCTGCGCCCGCAAGATCGAGATTTGCGAACGCGCCTATAACCTGCTCGTCGCCGATGGTTTTCCGCCCGAAGACATTATCTTTGATCCCAATATCTTTGCAGTCGCGACGGGGATTGAAGACCATAACAATTACGGTGTCGATTTTATCGAGGCGTGCCGGGAAATTCGCAAACGCTGTCCGCACGCCCATATCTCGGGCGGACTGTCGAACCTGAGTTTCTCGTTTCGCGGCAATGAAGCGGTGCGCCGTGCGATGCATTCGATCTTTCTGTATCATGCCATTCCGGCCGGGCTCGACATGGCGATCGTCAACGCCGGGCAGCTTGATGTTTACGATACGATCGATCCAGAGCTTCGCGATGCCTGCGAGGATGTCGTGCTCAACCGTCGGCCCGATGCGACCGATCGGTTGCTGGAGATTGCCGAAAAATTCCGGGGCGATGGGATTGTCGCGGAAAAGGCCACCGAGGCGTGGCGCGAATTGCCGGTGGCAAAGCGGCTGGAACATGCGCTGATCAAGGGCCTGGATGCCCATGTTGTCGCCGATACCGAGGAAGCCCGGCTGATGGCCCATGACAGCGGTGGCCGCCCGATCGATGTCATCGAAGGGCCGTTGATGGACGGCATGAATGTGGTCGGCGATCTGTTCGGCGCCGGCAAGATGTTCCTGCCGCAGGTCGTCAAATCGGCGCGGGTGATGAAAAAGGCGGTGGCACATCTGCTGCCGTTCATCGAAGCCGAAAAACTGGCCGGGCCGGCGGGTGCTTCAAGCTCGAAAGGCAAGATCATCATGGCGACGGTCAAGGGCGATGTGCACGATATCGGCAAGAATATCGTTGGCGTCGTCCTCCAGTGCAACAATTTCGAAGTCGTCGATCTGGGCGTGATGGTGCCGTGGATGACGATTCTGAAGGCGGCAAACGATGAAGGTGCCGACATGATCGGGCTGTCAGGCCTGATCACGCCATCGCTCGATGAAATGGTCACCGTTGCCGCTGAAATGCAGCGCGCCGGGATGACGATGCCACTGCTGATCGGCGGGGCGACAACCAGCCGTGTGCACACCGCGCTGCGCATCGCGCCGGCGTATAATGGCCCGGTGATCCATGTGCTGGATGCCTCGCGCGCCGTGGGCGTGGCGGGAACGATGGTCAGCGACACGTTGAAAGACGATCTCGTCGCCGCGACCGCGAAGGAATATGAGGACATTCGGATCAAGCGGGCAGGGTCTGGCCAGTCAAAGTTGGTGTCTCTGGAGGATGCTCGCGCCAATGCCTATGCGCCCGATTTCGCCGCGCACCCCCCCGTCCGCCCGCGCTGGACCGGTGTGCAGGCGGTGGATGATGTGACGGTCGCCGAACTGATCCCGTATATCGATTGGACGCCATTCTTTCAGGCCTGGGAACTTGCCGGCAATTATCCGGCAATTTTGACAGACAAGGTTGTCGGCGAAAGCGCGACAAACCTGTTTGCCGATGCGCAAAAGATGCTGGGCCAGATCGTTGATGAAAAATGGCTGCGCCCGCGGGGTGTGGTCGCCATCTGGCCGTCGCGGCGTGAGAATGATGACGTGGTGATATTCGAGGGCGACAACCGGGCGGAGGAATTGGCGCGCTTCCCGTTTTTGCGCCAGCAGATTGCCAAGCGGGCCAAGGAACAGGGCGGTCGGCCGAATAGCTGCCTTGCCGATTTCATTTCGCCCGATGGTGACTGGCTGGGCGGTTTTGCCGTGACGGCGGGCGACGGTATCGAGCCGCATCTGGCGCGATTCAAGGCCGAACATGACGATTATCAGGATATCCTGCTCAAGGCGCTTGCCGATCGGCTGGCGGAGGCCTTTGCCGAATATCTGCACGAACGCGTCCGCCGCGAGATCTGGGACTATGAGACCACGCCGAAGCAGTCGAAAGAAGATCTGATTCGTGAGAAATACGACGGCATCCGCCCCGCCCCCGGCTATCCAGCGTGCCCGGAGCATAGTTTAAAGGCCCAATTGTTCGATCTGATGCAGGTGACGGCCTTGACCGACATCACGCTCACCGAAAGCTTTGCGATGCTGCCAACCGCCAGCGTTTCGGGGTTCTATTTCGCCCATCCCGAAGCCAGCTATTTCGGCGTGGCGCGCATCGGCAAGGACCAATTGGCCGATTATGCCCAGCGGCGCGGCGTAAGCCTGGAGCAAGCGGAGACGTGGCTGCGGCCGAATCTCGATTGAGATAATTGGTCGGGGAGACAGGATTCGAACCTGCGACCCTCTGGTCCCAAACCAGATGCGCTACCAGGCTGCGCCACTCCCCGAACCGGAGCGTTTCCTTAGGCAAGGTGAGGCGCGGTGGCAAGGCAATTGCACAGATGGTTGCCGATAGGCTGTTGCTCGCATAGCGTTGCAATGTGCCCGGACACGTAACTCCTGATGATCTGGCGGCGCTGGTTGCGGCGCGGCACCAGTTCGGCACGGTGCTTGTTGTCGGACTGACGGGGTCTGTCGCGGCCGGAAAATCGATTCTGGCGGGGCAGGTTGCAGCAGCGCTGGCGGGCGAATTGCGGGTGGAGGTGGTGTCGACCGATGCCTGGCTGCTGCCCAATGCCGTGCTTGGTGCGCGTGGCCTGACGATGCGCAAGGGTTTCCCCGAAAGCTATGATGCCGCAGGGCTTGCGGCACTGCCGGCGGCGTTGCGGGCGGGGCCAGTGACCGTGGCCGGCTATTCGCACCGCACTTACGATGTTGATCCGGCGCTGGCCCGCACCACAGGGCCGGCGGACATTGTCATCATCGAAGGATTGGGCTTTGCCGATTCTGATCAAACCGCGCGCGGAATCGCCGATGCGGTGGATTTTCTGGTCTATCTTGATGCCGATGAGGATGACCTGGCGCATTGGTTCATTGAACGCTTCATGGGGTTTTGGCACGCCGCTGCCGATGATCCTGACAGTTTCTATGCCCGGTTTCGCGCGATGGAGGCGCCGGCTGCGCGAGGATTTGCCGGCATGATCTGGCAAACCATCAACCTGGCCAATCTGCGCGAGCATATCATTTCTGTGCGGCCCCGCGCCGATATAGTCGTGCTAAAGCACCGCGATCACCGGCTGTCATACGCTGCAGGAACCACCAATCCATGACCACCGCCGGGCCGACTTCGCACAGCTTCACCTCACAGCGGCTGCGGCTGCATTATGTCGATTGGGGCAATGCCGCGGCGCCGCCGCTGCTGCTGGTGCATGGCGGCCGCGATCATTGCCGCAATTGGGATTGGGTGGCGGGGCGGTTGTGTGAGCGCTATCATATCATTGCCCCCGATCTGCGCGGCCATGGCGATAGCGCCTGGTCCCCCGATGGCGATTACGGCATGGCGGCGTTTGTTTATGATCTGGCGCAACTGGTCCATCAGATGGAGCGCGGGCCGATCGCGATCATCGCGCATTCGCTGGGCGGCAATATCGCGCTGCGCTTTGCCGGGCTGTATCCCGAACTTGTATCACGGCTGGTGGTAATCGAAGGGCTGGGCCTGTCACCCGCCATGATGGCCGAACGCCGCAAGCTGGGCCAGGCCAACCGCCTGCGCCAATGGATCGCCGACAAACGCGCCGCCAGTGGCCGGGCGCCGAAGAAATACGCCAGTTTTGGCGAAGCGCTGGGCCGGATGAAGGCCGAAAATGCCTATCTGACCGATGCCCAGGCCGAACATCTGACCGCGCACGCCGTGTCGCGCAACGAGGATGGATCATGGTCGTGGAAATTCGACAATTACATCCGCATCTTTCCGCCATTCGATCTGCCCGAGGCCGAAATCGAGGCGCTATGGGCGGCAATCACTTGCCCGACCCTGTTGTGCTATGGCGAAAAAAGCTGGGCGTCGAACCCGGCAGGGGATGGCCGGGCAACGCATTTCCGCAATGCCCGGGTGATCAGCTTTGCCGATGCCGGGCATTGGCTGCACCATGATCAGTTCGAACGCTTCATGGCCGAAGTGGCGGCGTTTTTGTGAAGGTGGAGCGGTAGAGCCACCGGCGGCTGAGGCCATGGGCGCCATTTTGCTGGGTTGGCAATACACTGCAAAGTTTTGCCCCAGCGCCACTGAAGGCGGAACGATAAGGTTTGCAAACCGAAGGCAACGGGATGACCGGTTTCGCCCAATAGTTACCGTTCAACCAGCCGGCGGCTTTGCGCCCTCATTTCGGTCATTGCGGCTCGCCTGCCTATCGCCTCAAAGCGGACAAGGTCAACGATCGGCTTGGATGGCTGGGTCTGGGACGATGCGGACGTTTCTAACAAGGTCGCTGAACGACGCCTTCTGGCAAAAGCAGGCGTTCGAGCGCTTGTCTGTACGATGGCGCCGAATGGGCCGATTTCCCTATGACCGGTTTCAGGTAGTGCGAGAGAGATAGCGGCCAGTCGTTCAGCGCTGAGTCGGAATTCCGCCTGCAATTGTCATTTATCGAGGTGTAGGCGGCGCAAAGATTGCTTTGTCTACGGTGCTGCATTCGAAATGTGTCACGGCGCCCCGGTCGGCCATAGCGCCATCCGGGCCAAATACGTCCAACCGATACGCAACCACGAGCCCTTCCTCATTCTGTCGGTAGTCGCTGGCCTCGACTCTCACCGCCGGAGTGCCTTGAACATCCACCACTCGCTGAATGAAATGTGTCTTGCGATCAAACCAGACCTCAAGCGGGCGCCCGCCTTGTGGCGTGATTTCGATCACGTCGAACGTTTCCTCGTTCTCTTTCGACAAACGAATATACTTCAGCACGGCCGGAAAGCGCTCCGGAAAGAAAAATCCATTGATACTCAGATAGTTTGACGTGATCGCCTCCTGAAGCGATGCTGCATCGGACTTGATATCCACCTGGCCGGGACCAGCCGTGCGCCAACTCGCTTTTCCGTCGAACCCCGTCGAGCGGATGTTGCCGCCGCGCTCCCCGTCGGTGCGCATGCCATAGTCGCGCAGGCTGAAGCGGGTCAGGTAGGTGATGGCACCATCGCCATGGGTGCCACGCTCGGTGCACCCATGCGGCTTGTCCCACGCAGCGCCCCCGGTTGCGGCTTTTGACGCCGCAACGATAGTTTCGGCGTCCTGTTTCGGTGTATCGGCGCGGCTTGGCACCGCCATAGTGGACCAGAGCAGTAGCATGCCTAAGGCGCGGATTGACGTCATTATTGTCTCCTTTGGAAACGGCCTTGGCGGTTGTGATACCAAGCGAGCATCGTCGGCACAGTGGCTGCCTGCAGAAGCAGGCCATGAAATTCCGATGGCAAGCCGTCGATGCTCCAGAAGATCGACAATTGAATGGCGACAGCAACCCCGGCGATCAGCAACGCGATTGACCAGGCAATCAGGAACGGACGAATTTCTCCGCGGCTCAAGAACCACGCAGTCGCTAGCTGGGTCATGCCGAGCGCAAAGAAGCAGCTGACGACGACCGGCCGCGCGGCTTTATAGCTGGCGGTGGTCGCTGGCGTGGCGCCAAGCTGCACCAGCGCCTCACGCATGCCATCCGGCGCACCCTGAATGACCTCGACGCCACGCGCTGCGCAGATCAATCGGAAGATCGCGATTAGGGCTGAGGCCACAGCAATCACCCACATGCCGGCGCCAAAACGCGTATCAACGTCGGCTACACGCTCGCGGATCGCGGTGATCAGGCACCCGGCGGCGAACGCTATGGCCGCCTGTTCGTCTGCTGCGTGCACCAGTTCGGCAGCCATCGCGTCGCCCCAAGTTCGGCGCGTTGCAGGAAGCAGGCGACAAGCGATGTCGCACACGAAAAGCGACAATCGACGCCTCACGCCGGCGCCAACGTGTTCGGACCTTGCCGATGGGCGGCGTCGATATTCTCGACCGCAAAGGCGACGCCCGTTTGGGTCAGCCGGTAGGCGTGACGCGCTGGAGCGCCAAGCCGGTTCGGCTCATGCCATTCGGATTCAAGCAGTCCCTGATCGGCCAAGCGCATCAATACTGGATAGAGCGTCCCCGCCCTGATGCCGATTTCTTTGGTCAGGTCGTAGCCATATCGCCAATCAGCAGGGCGGACGAGGAACGTCTGCAGCACCAGTGTTGTCTGAAACGAGGGTTTGCGCGATCGCATAAGTGAACTCTATATATATAGAGTTATTAGTCAATGGCCGTGTTCTCTCTGCGCACGTTCGCTTCAATACGTGCTCAGTCACCGGCGCATGTCAGGTTCCGGCAAAAGCTGTCGATTGCATATCGATAGTTGAACGACAGAGTCTGGTCGAGAGCTGCCGATGTTGAGTGGCGGACCGGACGGCAGCTTTCCGCCTTTCGCCGTCCGGAACCTGCCATTCAGCAAACGGCCCAAGTTCTGCCGTTCATTTTGGCGGCACGAACGTATGCTTCCCACCAATTTCAGTCATCTCCCCGACTTTGCAACCGATATCCCCACCAATGAAAGTGGGTGCAGGTCGGGCCCTGCCTGCCGGAGGCTCTGTCTTTTATGCGCCCAAGCTACTATCAACCCGAAAAGCTCTTGCCAGGATTTTTTTGATGCAACGTTTGATTGTCATGGGTGCCGTGCTGGCCGGCCTGGGCGGCGCCACGCCCGCTGCCGCCAGTGGTGATTTCTGGAGCGTTTTTGCCGATGTCGGTGCGGTTGGCATTCCGATCGCGGCGGCGGGGATCAGCCTGTATGAGGATGACACCAACGGCCTGATCCAGCTTGCCGAAACCGGCGCGGTGACGATCGCGGCGACAGAGGCGTTGAAATACGGCATCCCCTCCACCCGGCCGAATGGCGGGTCGCATAGTTTTCCCTCTGGTCATACGTCGGTGGCCTTTGCCGGAGCGGGCTATCTTCACGCCCGCTATGGCTGGCGCGTCGGCGTGCCGTTCGAATTGCTGGCGGCAGCGGTGGGGGCGGCGCGCATCCACACCCGTGACCATCGTTTCGTCGATGTGCTGGCCGGCGCCGCGATTGGCGAAGGATCGGCATTTTTGTTGACCAAACGCTTGCGCGATGATGTGCGGGTCAGCGTTGGCGGTGATACCCATGGCGGCATCATCCAGATCGCGGCGCGGTTTTGATGCGCGCCGCGATGTTCGCGCTGCTGGCGGTCTCGGCCTGCACGCCGGCCCCCTATAATGTCGCCCCGGCAACAACGCGCGCCGAAGTGCCTCGCGATGCCCGCGGCAATGCCGTGCTGCCGGGGGAAGTGGCAGCGCCGGCCGTGTCGCCGATGCGCAAGATCAAGCCGGCCATATCGTGCCGTTATTACCGTCACTGCCCATGATTTCGCCGCCGCTGTGCAACGCAACCACTTTGGTCGATTCGGACTCTAGGCGGGGTGCGACACAGACGCCATACTCACATTGGCAGGATTGATGCGGGCGGCATGGCTTCCCATATGCGCTTTCGATGATAGCCGGGCGTTGCTTCGGCATGGAGTTTCACTATGACGACCAACATTCAAACCCTGCCGGTGTTGCCGCTGCGCGACATTGTCGTGTTTCCGCAAATGATCGTGCCGCTGTTCGTTGGCCGCGAAAAATCGGTGATGGCGCTGGAGGCAGCGATGCAGGGCGGCAAGGCGGTGTTCCTGCTGTCACAGAAAAATCCGGGTGATGAAGACCCCGGCGCCGGTGAACTTTATGATGTCGGCACCGTGGCGACGGTGCTGCAATTGCTGAAATTGCCCGATGGCACCGTCAAGGTGCTGGTCGAAGGCCAGACTCGCGGCACGCTGGTAACGCTGCGCAGCGATGCCGATTATCTGGAGGCTGATGTTGCCGATCGCGACGAAACCGAGGCCGATCCGGTGGCGATCGAGGCGCTGCTGCGCTCTACTGCCAAGCAATTCGACGCCTATGTGAAGCTGAACCGCAAAACGGCGCCGGAAATCGCCGTTCAGATCGGCCAGATCGAAGATGCCGGGCGCTTTGCCGATACGGTTGCCGCCAATCTGGGCCTGAAAATTTCGGACAAACAGGCGTTGCTGGTCGAAGGCGATGTCGCCAAGCGGCTGGAAAAGGTTTTTGCCCATATGGAGGGCGAAATGGGCGTGCTTCAGGTGGAGAAAAAGATTCGCAACCGGGTCAAGCGCCAGATGGAAAAGACCCAGCGCGAATATTATCTGAACGAACAGATGAAAGCGATTCAGCGCGAGCTGGGCGAAGGCGATGACGCCAAGGACGAAGTGACCGAATTCGAGGAAAAGATCGCCAAGGCGAAATTGCCCAAGGAAGCTCGTGACAAGGCGATCGCCGAATTGAAGAAATTCAAGGCGATGGCGCCACAAAGCGCCGAAGCCACGGTGGTGCGCAATTACCTGGATGTGATGCTGGGCCTCCCATGGGGCAAGAAATCCAAGGTGAAGAAGGACATTGTTGCGGCGCAAAAGGTGCTGGACGACGATCATTATGGCCTGGAAAAGGTCAAGGACCGGATCATCGAATATCTGGCGGTGCAGGCGCGGACATCAAAGTTGAAGGGCCCGATCCTGTGCCTCGTTGGCCCGCCGGGCGTCGGCAAGACATCGCTTGGCCGCTCGATCGCCAAGGCGACGGGGCGCGAATTCGTGCGCCAATCGCTGGGCGGGATGCGCGATGAGGCGGAAATCCGTGGCCATCGCCGGACCTATATCGGATCAATGCCAGGCAAGGTGATCCAGAACCTGAAAAAAGCTGGCACGTCCAATCCGTTGTTCCTGCTCGATGAAATAGACAAGCTGGGCCAGGATTTCCGCGGCGATCCGTCATCGGCGCTGCTGGAGGTTCTCGACCCGGAACAGAACAAGGCGTTCAACGATCATTATCTTGAGGTCGATTATGACCTGTCGGATGTGATGTTTGTAACGACCGCCAACAGCCTGAACATGCCGCAGGCCTTGCTTGACCGGATGGAGATCATCCAATTGTCGGGCTATACCGAAGATGAGAAGATCCAGATCGCCAGGCGGCATCTGCTCGACAAGCAATATGAGGCGCATGGCCTGAAAAAAACCGAATTCGCGGTGACCGATGAGGCGCTGCGTGACCTGTGCCGCTATTACACCCGCGAAGCCGGCGTGCGGACGCTGGAGCGCGAGCTTGCCAAGCTGGCCCGCAAATCGCTGCGCCGGATTTTGGAAGGCAAGGCGACCAGCGTGACGGTCGATGCCGACAATCTCGCCGAATTCGCCGGGGTGCGGAAATATCGTTACGGCGTTGGCGAGGAGGAGGACCAGATTGGCGCGGTCACCGGCCTGGCGTGGACCGAGGTGGGCGGCGAGCTGCTGACCATCGAAGCGGTGACAGCGCCGGGCAAGGGCGTGGTGAAAACCACCGGCAAACTCGGCGATGTAATGACCGAATCGATCAGCGCGGCGCTTAGCTTTACCAAGGCAAGGGCGCTGCATTACGGTATCAAGCCTTCATTGTTCGAAAAAAAGGATATCCACGTCCATGTGCCCGAAGGCGCAACGCCAAAGGATGGCCCGTCGGCCGGCGTTGCCATGGTGGTCGCCATCGTTTCGACGCTGACCGGGATTCCGGTGCGCAAGGACGTGGCGATGACTGGCGAGGTCACCCTGCGGGGCCGGGTGCTGCCGATTGGCGGCCTGAAGGAAAAATTGCTGGCGGCGTTGCGAGGCGGCATCACCACCGTGTTCATCCCACAGGAAAATGCCAAGGATCTCGTTGAAATACCTGCAAATGTTACAGAAGGTCTGACGATCATCCCGGTGGCTCATGCCGATGAGGTGCTGGCGCTCGCGCTGACCCTGCCATTGGTGCCGATTGAATGGTCAGAGGCGGATGAGCTGGCAGCGCGGCCGAATCCTGTTACGGCGGAAACGTCACTTCGGCATTGATCGGCTGGAAATGCTTGCAATTTCGATATGAATGTCTGCTTTTGCGCATTTATTGAAGTGTTGCTTTAACAGGGTACAGCTGCCGGCCATGATGGCGGGCGCTTCGTTTCTGGCAGGATTTTCAATTCGATGAACAAACAGGATTTGGCATTTCAAGTTGCCGCGAGCACTGGCTTGGCACGCACCGAGGCGGCCCGGGCGATTGATGCCTTACTCGATCACATCACTGCCGCACTGGCCCGTGGTGAGGAAGTACGACTGGTCGGTTTCGGCAGCTTCGTCGCCGGCCAGCGAAAGGCGTCCACCGGCCGCAACCCGCGCACTGGCGAACCGATGGAGCTGGCCGCCAGCGTGGCGCCGAAGTTCCGGGTCGGCCGGAATTTGAAGGAAGCCTGCAACGGCGGGGCAGACGCCTAAAACACCAATGGTGCCAGATCGGGCGCCAGCCACGCGCGCCGTGCGTCTGTGCTGAACAGACGGTCACGCGACCAATACGCCATCAGCCAGTCTGATCGACCTTGCGGTCCGGCCAGCAACCTGTCGAGGATGCTGTGCAGCGATAGCCCATGATGCATCGCAAGGCCGGATTGCGCGGCGCGCAGCGAGGCGAGGGTGATGGTTGCATGATAGCCGGCGGTGTCGGTGTTCTGGCCGCCGATAGCAACATTATAGGCACGGATGATGGCGGGCAGATCCCGTGGCCCGTCAAAATCCGATTGGTGTCGCAACAGGTGCAGCGTCGCCGCAAAATGCGCGGCATGGGTCCATTCCTGCTTTGGCAGGCTGCGCGCCAGCAAGCCGGCGGCAATGCGTGCGATCGCGGCGTCATCGGGATAGGCGATTGTCATGGTCGCTCCGATTGCGATTGCATGCGCCTGCCGTCAAGATCGACTTTACTTGGGGCACGCGCTCGCCTAATCAGCCGGTCCGCAGGCAGCGCCTGATCGGGCGCGTAGCTCAGCGGTAGAGCACTGCCTTCACACGGCAGGGGTCACAGGTTCAAACCCTGTCGCGCCCACCATGGTTTTTCAACAGGTTAGGTCTGGTCAATCCGGCCCACATGGAATGATCATGGAAAGGGCGGAGCGGGTGGCCTGATCTGGTCGCGGCATTGTAAATTTTTTCAGTCGTCATGGTTGCGCGCTGTACAATGCTGCTCTCGGGGTTGAATGCCAACCGCATCATGTTTTGCGTATCGGGGGCCGCCATGGCGAGATCGATCGCGCCACAGCCGCGATGAAGCTGTCGCCAATGCCGATCTGGCGCAAGAAGCCAAATCGCTTTGTGACAGATCGGAATGACCACACCCCAGGACAGAATAGTTAAGGCTGCGCCCGCGTGATCGTTTCGTCGAGCGAGGCAATGGCGATACCGAACTTTGTCACCACCATGCGATTGCGAGCGACCAGGCCACCGGGTTGCAGGTAAAGCCATTGGTCGGCGTGCAATCCGCCCTGCATGGCAAAGCCAAGGTGCAGGCTGTTGTTGACCACCTCTCCGGCGACTGGCCCGTTCGCGTCGGTCAGGGTTCCGGCATAGCGACCGGGCCCGACCCGATGCAGATACCAACTGCGGTGGGTTGGGGCAGCGTTACCGCGATGCACATCCTGTTCAAGGACGATTGCGCCATTTGCCGTCAAGCGACCAAATCCTTCAACCTTCACCGGTTGGCTGTGTCGAAATATCACCTTCAACTCGCCCCGGCCGCTTGTATGCCCGGCAAAAAACTCCGTCGGATCAAACGCCGGTGCCGACCTTTGTTCGCGGACCAAAGGCCCTGAAGCGACGCAAGCTCCCACCATTGCGGACAGCGTGATGGCAAGCCACCGGCCTGAATGTCCAATATAGTCGTGTTGGCCACCCGCCACGGTTCGCTTTGCGCAGCAGCCACTGCCGTTGCGGATGATTCCATGGGTGGCGCAATAACTGGTCATCGGGAGGTATACGCACAGATGGCGCTATGGTTTCCGATGCGTCAAGGCTCCGGCTGCAAATCGCGGCGTGTCAGCCACCGCCTATTGGGGCGGCTGGCCGGGCTTGCGGTCTTTTTGGGCGGCCTGCAGGACCTCGACTTTGGCAGCCTGGGCCGCTTGTACTTCGGCCTGGTGCTTTGCCTGCAACTCGGCACGCTGCTTGTTGCGCTCCGCTGCCGCGGCAGCGCGGGTCGCGTCCCCCTGTTTTTGGCGATCCGCAGCCACAGCGGTGCGGGCGGCCTCCTGCTGCTTTTGCTTCTCCGCTATGGACTGCTGGCGTTGCGCATCGGCTGCCACCTTTGCTGCTTCGCGTGACGTGGCGTTGGCGGCGTCGCGCTTGGCTTTGGCGCCTGTAGCGGCCTCGGCCTTTTGTGCAGCATCGGCGTTGCGCGCTGTTGCGGCAGCCGCACGGGCAACTTCCCGCTGTTTTGCGCGTTCCGCCGCCGCCTGCAGGTGCTGGGCATCGGCGACTGTCTTGGCCGTTTCGCGCGCCTTGGTGGCGGCAACGTCGCGCTGCGCTTTTTCTGCCACGGCGGCTTGGGCCCTTTGTGCAGCATCGGCGCTGCGCGCTGCTGCGGCAGCCGCGCGTGCAACTTCTCGCTGGTTTGCGCGTTCCGCCGCCGCCTGCAGGTGCTGTGCATCGGCGACTGTCTTGGCCGTTTGGCGCGCCTTGGTGGCGGCAGCGTCGCGCTGCGCCTTTTCAGTCAAGGCGACCTGCGTCTGCTGCGCCAGTTGCGCGTCGCGCGTGGTTTTCGCCGAGGCCCGGGCTGCATCTTGTTGCTGCTGTCGCGCCGCCTGCGCCTGCATCCGGGCGGCCAATTGCGCCTGATCGGCCTTGGCGCGGTCCGCTTCGACCCGATTGCGGGCCTGGGCAAGCGCGGCCTGCGCTGATTGGGCAGCGATACGGTTGGCCAATGCATTGCGGGCCTCTGCATAGGCCTGCTGCTGTCGGAAGCGCTGGTCGTTACGGTCAGCGGGTACGGTCCCGGTGCGAGGGTATTCGCCGCCACTTTGGCCAACACCCTGCCCAAGTCCGCGATCATCGCGATGATTGCCATTGCGGGTCAGTGCAACGGCCGCTGCGCCGACGCCAACCCCGATAGCGGCGGCATAGGCGGCTCGGCGGTCGCGTTCAGCACGCCAGTTGCGTTGCTCCGCATCACGATTGGCAATGTAATAGGCCTGGCGCTCGGCATCGCGAGCGCGAGCTTCGTCATAGGCGCGCTGGCGATCGAACACCGCTTCCCGGCGCGCCTGCCAGTCGGCCGCATAGGCCGCCTGACGCCGATCGTTCAGCGCGGCGCGGTACAGCGCACGGGCGCGGTCAAAATAGCGCCCGGCCGCATCGGCACGGCGCGCGGCATAAACGTCAGCAAGTGGTGCGCCATTGCGGTCATAAGCCCCGACCAGTTCGCCGCCATCATAGGCATAGCCGCCATCGGGATCACTGACATAAAAGGGCTGGTCGGCCCCCGGCTCGTAATAATATTCGCGCTGGCCTTGGGGCAGTTGTTCAACGACGCGGGTTCCGCCGTTGTCGCCGCGCCATACCCAGGGGCGCGTGCCCTGATAATCGACGGTATAATCGGGCGGCGTATCACCAAACGCCTGCCCCATCGCATAGGCGCGGTCGGCGTAGCGGTACCGATCGGTGCTGGGCTTGGCCTTGACCTGAATCGCCCTGGCCGGGGTGGGCAGCGCTGCAACCGATGGCGCGACGACCAGCGGCACCTGCGGCGCCGCGGTTGCAAGGGGCAATGCGGCAAGCGGCGGCGCGACCACTGGCTGGGTGCCTGTTTCGGCCATTGGCGCTGGCGCGGTCGAAGGGGATCTGTCGCAAGCGCCAAGCACCAGGGCCAATGCCGTCGCGGACAGTGCAAATTTGGAAATCGCTGTGTGGCGGTTGTTCACGGAATATCCAATCGGTTGTCCAAATCCTGCACCCACATTGGGTGCGATTTTTATGAACGCGGGCCGGATCGCGTGGATCGGCTGTGCTGCATCAAACGGACAGGGGCCCGAAAGGGTCCCTTCGCCGCCACAATTGCTGCAACCCCTGCGATATGGGCGGCAATCTGCGGCTCGCACGCGATCGTGGTGCATCGTGCCGGCCGCAAATACCTGCGTCAGGCTTTTTTGCTTGCGCATCGCGTTCAGCGGCGATGGGAAGCAAACGTGCCATTTTTTCGCGCACGTCCGAATCACCAAGCTGCAGGGCAGATAAAGCTGGCCGGAACGTAAGTAGTTTCCGGCGCTTATATCGGCGGCCTGCCGCGATTAGACTGTTGGTTGGCAACCGCGGTGCAGGGATGGATGGTGATTTTGCGCACTTTGACGCTGAAGGTCTACGCAATGGACGGGACCGAAACCGCGAACAGCAAGCGGCTTTGCGACGCCGCGAAGCCGCGAAGCCGCAGAGTCCCTGTCTGGCATTCGATATGAACGAGCCGCAGGCGACGCAGGGCGTGTGCGACCTTCATGGCCACTTTCCCATGGCCAACACAGGCGGTGGGTGGCGTGGCCAGGCGATTTCAAATTTGCCAGCATCGACTGCCCCGGTCGACCGTTCTTCCCAACCGGCCGGACTCTATGCCTGAAATTGCGCTGAACCCGGATCGTGCCGTGGTGGAATCGGGTGGCCGGCGCGATACAGACGCACTTTGCATCGATACGATCAGAACGCTTTCGATGGACGCGGTCGAAAAGGCCAATTCTGGCCATCCCGGCACCCCAATGGCGTTGGCGCCGGTGATCCATATTTTGTGGCAGGGCTTCCTGCGTTTCGATCCGGCCGGCGCCGATTGGCCGAACCGTGATCGGTTCGTGCTGTCAAACGGTCATGCCTCGATCATGCTGTATGCGGTGCTGTTTCTCGCCGGCGTTCGCAGTGCCCGGCAGGAAGCGCTGAGCCTCGATGACATCAAATCATTCCGCACTCTTGGCGGCCGCTGCCCCGGCCATCCGGAGCATGGGTTGACCCCGGGAGTCGAAACCACGACCGGGCCGCTGGGCCAGGGTTGCGGCAACAGCGTCGGGATGGCCATCGCCGGGCGTTGGCTCGGCGCGCGCTTCAATCGTTCGGGCTTCACACTATTCGACCATGACGTCTATGCGTTTTGCGGCGACGGCGACATGATGGAGGGGATCAGCAGCGAAGCCGCGGCGCTCGCGGGCCACCTGATGCTTGGCAACCTGTGCTGGATTTACGACCGCAACCGCGTCACCATCGAAGGCCACACCGATCTAGCCTTTTCCGAGGATGTCGCGGCGCGGTTCCTGGCCTATGGCTGGAATGTCGAACAGGTCGGTGACGCCAATGACATAGATCGCCTTTCCGCCGCCTTCGCCGGGTTTCAGGCCCGCTGCGACGTGCCGACCCTGATAATCGTCGACAGCCTTATCGGTTATGGCGCGCCGCACAAGCAGGACACCAGCGCCGCCCACGGCGATCCGCTGGGGCCTGAGGAAATTCGCCTTGCCAAACGTCGCTATGGCTGGCCGGAGGGCGCGACGTTTCGCGTACCGGACGGTGTCAAGGCGCACTACAGTGCCGGTATCGGTGCGCGCGGCGCTGCCCTCAACGCCGTATGGCGCGATATGCGTGGCGGCTATCGCAGCGCCCATCCCGAAGAGTCCAGGGCGCTGGATCTGATCTTGGCCGGCACGCCGCCCGCCGATATTGCCGACGATCTCCCGGCATTTCCGGCAGATGCCAAGGGTCTCGCCACTCGGGATGCCTCTGCAACCGTGCTCAATGCCATCGCAGAACGCTATCCGGCGCTGCTGGGTGGTGCTGCCGATCTTGCGCCGTCAACCAAGACCCGGCTGGCGTTTCTGGGCGCTGGCGATCTTGAGGCCTCAAGCCCGGGCGGCCGGAACCTGCATTTCGGCATCCGTGAACATGCGATGGGCGCAATCGTCAACGGCCTTGCTCTGTCGGGCTTGCGCCCTTACGGCGCGACCTATCTGGTGTTTTCCGACTATATGAAGCCTGCCATCCGGCTCGCTGCCTTGATGGCGCTGCCGGTTATCCACATTCTGACCCACGATTCAATCGGCGTCGCCGAGGATGGCCCGACGCATCAGCCTGTCGAGCAACTGGCGGCGCTGCGCAGCATGCCTGACCTGCTGACCTTCCGACCGGCCGACGCCAACGAGGTCGCCGCGAGTTGGCGCACCATCGTCGGGCTGCGACAGCCGGCCTGCCTCGTGCTCACCCGGCAAGCGGTGCCGACGCTCGATCGCGGCCGCTATGCCGATGCGGTCGACGTGGCACGCGGCGCCTATGTGCTGGCCGGCGACCCTGATGCCAAACCGGCGTTGATCCTGATCGCCACGGGCAGCGAGGTTGCCTTGTGCATCGCCGCTTACGAAATCCTGAGCGCCGAAGGGGTCGCGGTGCGCGTGGTCAGCATGCCGTGCTGGGCGCTGTTCGAGGCGCAGCACCAAAGTTTTCGCGACACTGTCCTGCCGCCGGGCGTGACGGCGCGCGTTACCGTCGAGGCAGCATCGCCGCTTGGGTGGGATCGCTATGCCGGTGCCACCGGCACGATCATCGCCATGCGCAGCTTTGGGGCATCGGCCTCGATCGGCGACCTGATGCAGGAATTCGGTTTTACGGCGGCGCATGTGCTGGCAGCAGCGCGGCAGCAGCTGGCCGCCGGATGACCCCCGAGACCCCGCCGATAGCCGCGCCGCATGCTGTGATCGGAGACCCTTGCACGATCGTGATCTTTGGCGCCGGCGGCGACATGACAAAACGCCTGATGGTGCCCGCCCTGTATAATCTGGCGCGAACCGGCGTGCTGCCGCAAGATTTCGCGATCATCGGCGTCGATCTCGCACCCGGCACGACGGCAAGCTGGTGCGACAACCTGCGTGCCATGCTGTCCAGCTTTATCGGCGATGGTCACGCCGAATTCCGCATCGACCAGATCGACGAAGCCGTATGGCAGCGGCTCGCCGAGCGACTGACCTACATCCAGGGCGATATTACCAAACCGGAACTTTACACCGCCATCACTGCTGCGCTCGACGCTTCAGGGATCCGACACAAGACGCGCGGCAACGCCATCTTCTATCTTGCCGTCGCGGGTCGCTTCTTTGCCAAAGTTGTCGCAGCGTTAGCGGCGGCAAAACTGACAGAAGATACGGGCGCCAGCCATTGGCGCCGCGTTGTCGTTGAAAAGCCGTTCGGCCACAGCCTTGCTTCGGCGCAGCAGCTCAACCGCGACATCCTCTGCACGCTGCGCGAGGACCAGATTTTTCGGATCGACCATTTCCTCGGCAAGGACACGGTGCAGAGCATCATGGCACTGCGCTTTGCCAACGGCATGTTCGAGCCGATCTGGAACCGCGACCGCATCGACCATGTCCAGATCACCGTCGCCGAAACGGTCGGCGTCGAGACGCGCGGGAAATTCTATGAGGCCACCGGCGCGTTGCGCGATATGGTGCCCAACCATATCTTCACGTTGCTCGCGATGGTCACGATGGAGCCACCGACCGGTTTTGATGCAGCGTCGATCCGATCACGCAAGGCTGACGTCTTTGCAGCGATGGCGACGGCGCGGCCGGACCAGGCGGTGCGCGGCCAATACGCCGCCGGCATGGTGCGGGGCCGTCATGTCGCAGCCTATGCCCAGGAACCCGACGTCGTCGCCACTTCAACGGTGGAAACCTATGTGGCGATGGAATTGGCGATCGACAATTGGCGCTGGGCTGGCGTGCCGTTCTATTTCCGCACCGGCAAGCATTTGTCACAGCGCAGTACCGAAATTGCCATCCGCTTCAAACAGGCGCCCTTTGCCGCGTTTCGGGACACGCCGGTGGCCAGCCTGCGGCCCAACTGGCTGGTCCTGCGCATCGCGCCTGACGAGGGTATCTCGCTTCAGTTCGAAGTAAAACGCCCGGGTCCGGTCGTCGATCTGGCTGCGGTCAGGATGGATTTTCACTACACCGACTGGTTCGCAAAGGAGCCGAACGTTGGCTATGAAACTCTGATCCGTGACGTGATGATCGGCGATCAGACGTTGTTCATGCGCGCTGACATGGTCGAGCAAGGGTGGCGGATCGTCCAGCCTGTGCTTGAGGCCTGGGCCGCCGCGCCCGGTGGCCCGGCGCCGTATGAATCGGGCAGCGACGGACCGGCTGCCGCCGCTGCCCTGCTCGCGCAAAGCGGGCGTGAATGGCGTGCGATTGGCGATCCTGCATGAAACGTGTGACATCCTCGGCGGTTGGCCGCGCGCCGCCGCTGAACATCGCCGCGTCGATCCTGGCGGCCGATTTTGGAAATCTCGCGGCTGAGGTTCGCGCCGTCGATGCCGCGGGCGCCGACTGGATCGATATTGATGTGATGGACGGGCGCTTTGCGCCGGAGATCACCATCGGGCCACGCGCCATCGCCGCGATGCGCCGCGCCACGGCAAAGCCTTTGAACGTCCAGCTGATGATCGTCGAGCCGAACCGGCAGACCGCTGCCTTTGCTGCGGCCGGCGGCGACCATATCCTGGTCCACGCCGAAGCCGCTGCCACCGTCCATCTCCACCGCCTTCTCGGCGACATCCGTGCGCTGGGCTGCAAGGCCGGTGTCGCGCTCACCCCGGTTGCAATGCTCGAATATGTGGTCCAGCGGTGCGACATCGTGATGGTGATGTCGGTCAATCCTGGCGGCGTTGGTCAGTCGTTCTTGCCTGAAGTGCTGCCCAAGATCCGGCATTTGCGCGCCTTGTGCGACGTATGCGGCACTAATCCGATCATCGAGATCGACGGCGGCCTTCATTCTGAAACGACCGGGCTGGCCATGGCCGCCGGTGCCGGTGCGATCGCCGCGGGCACCGCCATCTTGCGGCCGGCCGATTATGCTGCGGCAATCACCGGCCTGCGCCGATCGCGGGCAACGGCCCCATGGGCGCTCGCACGCTTGCCGATCGGTTCGTGCGCATCGTGACCGGCGGTGGTGTCATCCTGACGCTGAATGGCGGCTCGTCGAGCGTCAAGTTCGCGCTCTTTTCGCTGCAGACTCCCCCCGTTCGCATCGCCTCTGGCGCGGTCGATGGTATCGGGTCGGCCAATCCCCGGTTGCGCGTGGCAGGAAAACCGGAAACGGCAGCGACCGGAGTGTCCGACCATGACAGTGCCGGCGAACTGGTGCTCGCGCAGGCCGAAAGGCAGATCGCTGGACGCCCGGTGCTGGCCATCGGCCACCGCATCGTCCACGGCGGTCCGGATTTCGTGCATCCGCAACGGCTCGACTCGGCCACGCTTGCGGCGCTGCGCCAGCTCGCCCCGCTCGATCCCGAGCACTTGCCGATCGAGCTGTCCCTGGTCGCAGCCGCCATGCGCCGTTTTCCCGACGTGCCGCAGGTCGCCTGTTTCGACACTGCCTTTCACCACGCCATGCCGCGCGTGGCGAAATTGCTGGCGATCCCGCTGCGTTACGCGGCCGCCGGTATCATCCGCTACGGCTTCCACGGCCTCTCCTACGCCTTTGTGCTGGGTGAAGTGGAACGTCTCGACGGCGCCACGATGGCACGGGGTCGCATCGTCATCGCGCACCTTGGCAGCGGCGCCAGCCTTGCGGCAGTCAGCGGCGGCCAGCCAATCGACACCAGCATGGGCTTCACGCCCGCATCAGGCGTGCCAATGGCGACCAGATGCGGCGACATCGACCCCGGCCTTGCCGCCTATCTTGCACGGACGCGGGGAATGGGCGTCGCGGCGTTCGATCATATGGCCAATTTCGAATCCGGGCTGTTTGGCCTGTCGCAAACCACTGGCGACATGCGCGAGCTGTTGGCATGCGAAGCGCATGACACGCGCGCCGCCGATGCCGTCTCGCTGTTCTGTTACGCCGTCAAGCAGCGCATTGGTGCTTTTGCCGCCACGCTTGGCGGTATCGACATGCTGGTCTTTACAGGTGGGATCGGCGCCAACGCGCCGGCCGTTCGCGCCCGCATCTGCGATGGGCTGGGCTTTCTGGGCATTGCCGTTGATGCAGGCCGAAACGTCGCCGGTGCCGGCATTGTCTCACTCGATGGTGGCGCTGCTGTTGTCCGCGTCATGCAGACTGATGAGGAAATCATGATCGCGCAGGCGGCCCGTGACGTGATCGCCGGCGCACTTGGTCCATAGACCGCCGCTTCGTGCGTAGTTTCCGATTCTCGCCATTGCAGGCTGGCAGTCGTTAGCTGGGCCGGAACGTACCCCGGCTTATCGCGCGGTTGGCCTGTCGCTGGAGAAACGGATGCAAATCGGAATCGTCGGCCTTGGCCGCATGGGGCTGAACATCGCGATCCGGCTGTCCACTGCCGGCCATGATTGCATCGTCTTCGATCACAACGCATCCGCGATTGCGGCGGCTGTCGATGGTGGTGCCAGGGGAGCGGCCGATGTTGCCGCCATGATCGCGCTGCTGGCACCGCCGCGCATCGTCTGGCTGATGGTCCCTGCCGCCGCCGTTGATAGCGCGATCGAAGGGATTATCCCGGGACTGATCGCGGGCGATATTCTCGTCGACGGCGGTAACAGCAATTATCACGATGATCTTCGCCGTGCCGAGGCGCTGCGGGCGGCGGGTCTCCACTATGTCGATGTCGGTGTCAGTGGCGGCGTCTGGGGCCGCGACCGTGGTTTCTGCCACATGATCGGCGGCGAATATGATATCGTCCGGCATCTCGACCCGATTTTCCGATCGCTGGCACCGGGCGTGGCGGCGGCAACACGGACGCCTGGCGCTGTCGGCGAGCCCGGCAGCGCCGAGCTCGGCTATCTCCATTGCGGTGCCGCCGGCGCCGGGCATTTCGTCAAGATGGTCCACAACGGTATCGAATATGGCATGATGGCGGCATTGGCCGAGGGGCTGAACATCCTTCGCCACGCCGATGCCGGTGCGACCAGCCATGCCGTCGATGCCGAAACCGCGCCGCTGCGCAACCCGAAACTCTATAAATACCAGTTCGACATCGCCGCCATCGCCGAGATGTGGCGGCGCGGTAGTGTCGTGTCATCATGGCTTCTCGACCTGGCGGCGGCAGCGCTGCGGAAAAGCCCCGAGCTCACCGATTTTGACGGACGGGTGTCTGATTCCGGCGAGGGGCGCTGGACGTTGCAAGCGGCGATCGATGAAGGGGTGCCAGCGCCAGTGCTCGCCACCGCGCTGTTCGCGCGCTTCGGGTCGCGCGGTGAAGCCGACTACGCCGATCGCATGCTCTCGGCGCTGCGCTTTGGGTTTGGCGGCCATCTCGAACCGCCCGCCAGTCATTGAAAGGCCTGCCATGCCCAACCCTGCAACCACCGCCCTTGCCGGGTTCGGCCAAAGCCTGTGGCTTGACAACATCACCCGCGACCTGCTCGATCAAGGCACGTTGCAGTGTTATATCAATACGCTGTCGGTGACCGGGCTGACGTCAAACCCGACGATCTTTGACAAGGCCATCGCGGGCAGCGCCGCCTATGATGCGGAAATCCGCCAGCGCCATGCGGCGGGGGAGAGCGACGAAGACCTGTTCTTCCACCTCGCCATTGCCGATCTCCAGCGCGCCGCCGATTTGTTCGCCCCGGTCCATGTCGCTCGCTGCGGTGTTGACGGGTTTGTCTCGCTGGAAGTGTCGCCCCGCCTGGCACATGACACCGACGCCACGATCGCCCAGGCCAAGTCGCTGCACGCCCGCGCGGCGCGCGCCAATCTGTTCATGAAAATTCCGGGCACCGCGGAAGGCGTTCCGGCCATCTCTGAATGCCTGTTTGCCGGCCTGCCAGTCAACGTCACGTTGCTGTTTTCGGTCGGCCAATACCGCGCCGCCGCCGATGCCTGGCTGGCGGGGCTGGAACAGCGTGTCGCGGCCGGGCTGGCCCCCGATGTCGCATCGGTGGCATCGCTGTTCGTCAGCCGCTGGGACGTGGCGATCGCCGACTACGTCGACCCTTTGCTGCGCAATACGCTGGGCATCGCCATCGCCGGGCAGGTGTATCGCGCCTACCGCGCGATTTTGGCGTCGGACCGGTTTCAGCGGCTGCAGACGTTTGGCGCTCGGCCACAACGGCTGTTGTTCGCCAGCACCGGCACCAAGGATGCGGCATCATCGGACACGCTTTATGTCGATGCGCTGGCGGCGCCCAACACGATCAACACCTTGCCGGAAAAAACCTTGCAGGCCTTCGCCGCGCATGGCGCTTCACCTGTGGCTATGGCCCATGGCGCGGGCGCGGCCGATGCGATGGTGGCGCGACATACCGCGGCCGGAATCGACATTGATGCGCTCGGCGCGCGTCTGCAGGCAGAGGGGGCCAGTTCGTTCATAGGGTCATGGGAGAGCCTGTTGTCGGCAATCGCCGCCAAGCGAGTGGCGGCATGATGCCGACACTCGCCCAGGCGGCTCTGACTGCGCACATTATGTGCAGCAGGGGCGTGCAGCTGCGCACGCTGCCGGCGTTTGCGCAGATGCGCGGTAAGACCAGGGCCCTGAAGCAACAGGCGGGCGAAGCGGTGGCGGCGCTCGTGGAACCGGGCATGGTGGTCGGATTGGGAACCGGCACCACGACAATTTTTGCGATCCGCCGGATTGCGGCGCGGCTGCACGCCGGTGAATTGCCCGGACTGGTGGCCGTCGCGACATCGGTTGCGACAGCGTCGGCGGCGCAGGCTCTCGGCATCCCACTGCTGGGCGATGAGCTGCCGCGCGCCATCGACCTGACCATTGACGGTGCCGATGAAGTCGATTCGGCGCTGTCCCTCATCAAGGGCGCAGGGGGCGCGCTGATCCGGGAAAAGATCGTCGCGCAGGCCAGCGCCAGGGTCGTCATCGTCGTCGATGAGAGCAAGATCTCGGAAGCACTTGGCAGCCGGGCGCTGCTGCCCGTCGAGGTTCTGAAATGGGGCTGGCGAGCGCAGCAGCGTTACCTGTCAGACCTGGGCGCCATCGTGACGGTTCGTCAGTTGAATGATCACCGCTATGTCTCGGACGGCGGCAATCTGATTTTCGATTGCAATTTCGGCACCATCACTGATCCAGCCGGCCTTGCGGCGACGCTTGCGGCCCGCGCCGGGATCATCGGCAATGGGCTGTTTGTTGCAATCGCTGATGAAGTCATCATCGCGGGACCTGGCGGTATTGATCACCGGCGCCGCGTGCCTGGGTAGTTTCCGACCCTGCAGCGCGGCTGTCGCTGCCGCTAGACTGGAACAAGCCAAGTTGCGCTATCCATGCGCGGGCAACGACAGGATGATCGCGATGACTCTCACGGAACCCGGCGGCGCCCCCGATGACGAACCCGGGGCTTCCACCGGCAACACCGACGAACTGCGCCTGATCGATGCCTATTGGCGCGCCGCCAACTATATTTCGGTCGGCCAGATCTACCTTTACGACAATCCGCTGCTGCGGCGGCCGCTGACGCTTGCCGATGTAAAGCCGCTGGTCGTTGGCCATTGGGGCACGACCCCGGGGCAGAATTTCATCTACGTCCACCTTAACCGGGTCATCCGCAAGTTCGATCTCGACATGATCTATGTGGCCGGCCCGGGCCATGGCGGGCCAGCGATCGTCGGCAATGTCTGGCTGGAGGGAAGCTGGAGCGAAATCTATCCCGATGTTGGCCGCGACGAGGCCGGCATGAAGGCGCTGTTCAAGCAATTCTCCTTCCCGGGCGGCATTTCCAGCCACGTTGCGCCAACGACGCCGGGATCAATCCACGAAGGCGGCGAGCTTGGCTATTCGCTGAGCCATGCCTTTGGTGCGGTGTTCGACAACCCCGGGCTGATCGTCGCCTGCATTGTCGGCGATGGTGAGGCAGAGACCGGACCGCTCGCCACGTCATGGCAATCGAACAAGCTGCTGAGTCCGATTACCGACGGTGCGGTACTGCCGATTCTGCACCTGAACGGCTACAAGATCAGCAACCCGGCACTGCTGGCACGAATTCCGCACGACGAACTGGAAGCCTTCCTGCGCGGCAACGGCTGGGAGCCGCATTTCGTCGAGGGCGACGACCCGGCGTTGATGCATGCGCGGATGGCCAAGGTGCTCGACACCGCAATAACCGCAATCCGCTCGATCCAGCAGGATGCCCGCGCCGGTGCCGCCAACGGCCGTCCGGCCTGGCCGATGATCGTGCTGCGGTCCCCCAAGGGCTGGACCGGGCCAAAGGTTGTCGACGGCCTTGAGAACGAAGGCACGTTCCGCTCCCATCAGGTGCCGGTGCTCGTCGATGCGGCGCACCCGACGCATGTTGCGCTGCTTGAAAGCTGGATGAAGAGCTACCGAGCCGAAGACCTGTTCGACGCAAAAGGCTGCCTGATCCCTGAACTGGCGGCGCTCGCCCCCGACGGCAACCGCCGCATGGGGTCCAACCCCCATGCGAATGGCGGGCTTTTGCTGCGAGACCTTGCGATGCCCGATTTCCGCGACCAGGCCGTCGCGGTGCCGGCACCCGGCGCCTGCGACGGGCAGGACATGATCGTGCTCGGCCGCTTTCTGAGAGACGTCGCGCTGTTCAACATGGAACATCGTAATTTCCGCATTTTCGGCCCCGATGAAACGCTGTCAAACCTGCTTGGAGCGGTGTTCGAGGCGACCGATCGGCAATGGGATGCCAGGATGGTCCCAGGCGACGAGTTTCTTGCGGCAGATGGCCTGGTGCACGACTCGATGCTTTCTGAGCACCAGTGCCAGGGCTGGCTGGAGGGCTATCTGCTGACCGGCCGCCACGGTCTGTTCAACAGCTATGAAGCCTTTATCCGCATCGTCGATTCGATGTTCAGCCAGCACGCGAAATGGCTGAAGGTCTGTGCCGAGCTGCCGTGGCGGCGCAGCATTTCGTCGCTCAATTACGTGCTCGCTTCGCACGTATGGCAGCAGGATCACAACGGTTTCACCCATCAGGATCCCGGCTTCCTCGACCATGTCATCAACAAAAAGGCCGACGTTGTCCGGGTCTATCTGCCGCCAGACGGCAATTGTCTCTTGTCAGTGATGGATCATTGCCTGCGCAGCCGCGATTATGTGAACGTCGTTGTCGCCAGCAAGCACGCGCGGCCGCAATGGCTGGCGATGGAGGACGCCATTCTTCATTGCACCCAGGGCATCGGCATATGGCCGTGGGCGAGCAACGATCAGGACGCCCGGCCCGACATCGTCATGGCCTGTTGCGGCGAGACGCCGACGCTGGAGGTACTCGCCGCGGTCTCTATCCTGCGCGCGCAGCTGCCTGAAATGAAGATCAGGGTCATCAATGTCGTTGATCTGATGCGGCTGCAGCCCGCGTCCGAGCACCCGCACGGGTTGTGCGAGGCCGATTACGACGCACTGTTCACCCGCGATGTGCCGATCGTGTTCGCCTTCCATGGCTACCCCTGGCTCGTCCACCGGCTGACCTATGCGCGCGCCAACCGCAACCTGCATGTCCGCGGCTATAAGGAGGAGGGCACCATAACGACGCCCTTCGACATGCGCGTTCAGAATGATCTCGATCGCTTCCACCTGGTTCAGGATGTGATCGACCGGGTTCCCGGTCTTGGATCGCGCGGAGACTATCTGCGCCAGGCGATGCGCGACAAGCTGGTTGTCCACAAACACCATGTCCACATGTACGGCGAGGATCTGCCCGAGATTCGAGACTGGAAATGGGGCGCGCCAGCCGAAGTACACACGCCATGACCGCAGATCTCATTGAAACCGCGAGGCTGCTGGTGGCGTGCGGCAAGGGCCTGCTCGCCATGGATGAAAGCAGCGGTACCTGCGATCGTCAGTTTGCCGACGTCGGGATTCCGCAGACCGCGGAATATCGCCGGCGCTATCGGACCTTGCTGATCACCACGCCCGGACTGGGCGAGGCGATCAGCGGTGCCATCCTGGCCGACGAAACGATCCGCCAGACGGCACCCGATGGCCGGCCCTTTGTCACACTGCTTGCCGATCGCGGCATCGTGCCGGGTATCAAAGTTGACCTCGGCACCCACGGCCTCGCGCTGCACCCCGGCGAAACCGTGACCGAAGGTCTTGATAATCTGGGTGATCGGCTATCAGGCTATGCCGCGCTTGGCGCGCGCTTTGCCAAATGGCGCGCCGTACTCGCCATCGGCGACGGGCTGCCCAGCAGCGCGGCGATCGCCGCCAATGCCAATGCGCTCGCGCGTTACGCCGCACTGTGTCAGGCATCCGAGATCGTTCCCATCGTTGAACCCGAGGTGTTGATGACGGGCAATCATTCGTCGGCGCGAAGTGGCGCTGTCACCGAGGTGGTCCTGCGTGCGGTTTTCGCGGCGCTGGTCGAACAGGGGGTTGCCCTCGAAGCGACCATTCTGAAACCCAACATGGTCCTCGCCGGCAGTGATTGGCCGGGGGAAATGTCGCCCGAAGCGGTGGCAGCCGATACATTGTCGTGCCTGCTGCGCAGCGTGCCGGCGGCAGTCGCCGGGATTGCTTTCCTGTCCGGTGGCCAGTCCGGTCCGCTCGCGGCAGAGCGCCTTGATGCCATTAATCGCCGACGATCGCTGGACACTTCGTGCGCGCCTTGGCCGTTGGTGTTTTCTTTTGCCCGCGCCATCCAGCATCCGGGATTGCAGATCTGGCAGGGCGATGATGCCAATGTCGTAGCCGCACAGGCTGCTGTGGGCCACCGTGCCCGATGCAGCCATGCCGCCATTCATGGCCAATACGACGCCGCACTGGAGGCAGCGATCCCGTGACCAACCCCGTCAAAGCGGCCGAGCCCCCGACAATCTACCTCGTTCGCCACGGCGAGACGGACTGGACGCTGACCGGCCAGCATACCGGCACCACCGATCTGCCGCTGACCGCCCGTGGCGAATCCCAGGCCCGCACGCTGGCGCCAGTGTTGCAAGGCATTGCCTTCGCGCATGTCTTCGCCAGCCCGCTGCAGCGCGCCCGCCAAACCTGCGCGCTCGCTGGCCTGGCGGGCGCAAAGATCATTTTGCCCGATCTTAGCGAATGGAACTATGGCGAATATGAAGGGCGGCGCTCCATCGATATCCGCAAGGCTCGGCCCGGTTGGTCGATGTTTCGCGATGGCTGCCCGGGCGGCGAAACGCCGGACCAGATCGCCAGCCGCGCCGACAGGCTAATTGCCCGGCTGGGCGGGCTGACCGGCAATATCGCGCTGTTCAGTCACGGTCATTTCGGCTGTAGCCTGGCAGTTCGCTGGATTGATCTGGCCATCGCGCAAGGCCAGCGACTAAGGCTGGACACTGCGTCGCTGGGCATCCTTACGAATGCAATGGGGTATCCCCGCATCCGAACGATCGGGCTGTGGAATTATGTCCCCGGCCAATTCGCTGCTCTTGCCATTCCCGTCATGTCGAGGCGCGTATAGACTGTGGCCTGGTTGCTGATAATATGCGTCTGAGCCGAGACCCAGATTTCTGCAAACCGGAATGCCGATTGCGAAACTGAACGCCACGTAACGATCGCGTTCAGGCTGGCGGCACTGTCATGGCAGCATAATGATATTGCTGAACAGTAAGAGGAATTTTTACGTGAAGAGTTTGATGATCCCGATGGCTGCGATTCTAGCGACCGCAGTGCCGGCTATGGCACAGCCCTATGATCAGTCGCGGCAGGAGTATGTTCAGGAACGGGCAGAGCAAGACCGGCGTGATGCCTATCAGGCGCAGCGCCAGCCCTATTGGCAGCAGGTAAGCGACGACCGCCATGACGATCGACGCGACGAGCGGCGCGATGATCGGCGCGATGAGCACCGTTACGACCAACGGGATTATCGACAGGATCTGAAGCAGGCACGAAGGGATGATCGTGAAGACGCCCGCGATTGGAACCGTGGCCAGCGTTACAGCTACAACCGCCCGGATCCCCGCTATGGCGCCTATTATGCCAATAATTATTACCGCGGCGGCAATGCCTATGCGGCGCGGCGGTTGACCAGCGGTGACCGCATTTATCGCGGCCAGGACAATCGTTACTATTGCCGTCGCAGCGATGGCACCACCGGCCTGATCATTGGTGCCATCGGTGGCGGTGTGCTGGGCAATGTGATTGCGCCGGGCGGATCGAAAACACTGGGGTCGCTGCTTGGCGGTGGTTTGGGTGCTATTCTTGGCAACTCAATCGATCGTAACAATGTGACCTGTCGATAAGGCGCTTTGGTGGCGTTCAGTGGCAACACCCACTGGACGCCATTGGTTCTGCCGACTGAGCCGGGCGGCATCCCGATACGAATAACATTGCGCAGATGATTTCGAGGCAGTTACGGGCAGATTCGGGAGCGTTTCGGGAATGGTTAAAGCCAGCCCCGCGCGCTTTCAGGCGCCAAGCGCTGCTGCGACCAGGCTTACCGACAGCGCAACGACGGCGATGTTAAACGCAAATGCAATCAGACCGTGGATCAATGCGAGCCGGCGAATGCGGGTGTTGGTGATCTGCACATCCGACACTTGAAATGTCATGCCCAGCACGAAAGCGAAATAGGCGAAATCCCAATAATCCGGGGTTGCATCGGTGCCCGGAAACATCAGGCCACCGGTGTCGCCGGCCTTCACGCCGGTTCTGGCGTTGGCCTTTGTCTTTAAATACCAGACATGGGCATAGTGCAGCGTGAACAACGTATTGGCGAACAGCCAGGCGAGCGCCAGCGTGCCCACGGCCAGCGGGATTCCGCCGGCGTGTTTGGTGCCTGATGTCAGTTCGATGCCCACTGCGGTCATCACGACGCCGACGATCACAAAGGCAATGCTGTTGACGATATAGGCATCAGGTTCGATGCTGGCGGCACGATCGCGCATTGTTGCTGGCGTGGCGCGAATGGCCTTGCGAATTGTGACGGCAAGGAACACCAATGTTCCGGCGTCAAAGCCGACCAACAGAGACCTGGCGGGCCCTATGAGCGGTGCCAGCACCACGGCCAATATACAGGTGATGGCGGCAAAGCCGATGAAATTGGGGTAGCGCCGCAGCATTGCCATCAACGTTTTGCTGCGCGTTTCGACAGGATCAGCCAGCCAGCCAGCGCCGACAGGATCGATCCGGCCAGAATGCCGATCTTGGCCGCGCTATCCTGTGCGCTGCCTTCGCCAAACGCCAGAGCGGCGATGAACAGGCTCATGGTGAAACCAATCCCGCACAGGGTGGCAAGGCCCCACAGCTGCCGCCAACTCGCCCCCACCGGTGCATCGGCAAAGCCGGTTTTTATCAGCGCGGTGACGGCACCAAAAACCCCCAATTGCTTCCCGAGCAAAAGCCCAAGCGCAATTCCCATCGGCACCGGCGCCACTGCATCGGCCAGGCCCAGCCCGCGCAGGTCAACGCCGGCATTGGCAAAGCCGAACAGCGGCACAATGGCAAACGCACAAACCGGGGCCAGGGCGTGTTCGAGGCGGAGCAGCGGCGATTCGCTGGCCTCGGGCGTGCCGCGGGTGCGGGTGATCGGAATGGTAAAGGCGACCGCAACCCCGGCCAGCGTCGCATGGATGCCGGACAGGAATACCGCCCCCCAGACCAGGCAGCCGATCATCAGATAGGGCCACAGCCGCTGGACGCGCAGCCGGTTCAGCAGCACCAGCACTGCAAGTCCCGCCGCCGCCGCGCCCAGTGCCGCCAGATTGATGCTGGCGGTATAGGCAATGGCGATGATCATGATCGCCCCCAGATCATCGATGATGGCAATGGCGGTCAGCAACAATTTCAGCGACGCCGGAATGCGGCTGCCCAGCAGGGCCAGCACGCCGAGCGCAAAGGCAATGTCGGTCGCTGCCGGGATCGCCCAGCCATTCTGATTGTCCGGAAAACCTCGGTTGACGGCAAGAAAGACCAGCGCCGGCACGACCATGCCGCCCAGCGCCGCCGCCCCTGGCAAGATGCGGCGCGGCCAGGATGACAATTCCCCATCGATCAATTCGCGTTTCACCTCCAGCCCGATCAGCAGGAAGAAAATCGCCATCAAGCCATCGTTGATCCAGTGGAGGACCGACAGCCCGGCGACATAATGGTGCAGGATATCGGTATAGCTGGCTGATAACGGTGAATTGGCCACGATCATCGCCAGCGCTGCCGCCACCATCAGCACATAACCTCCCGCCGCTTCGGTCTGCAGCAGTTTCCGAATGGCGGTGATGGGGCGACGGGCGGGCATTGTCTGGATGTAGCGCAGGACCGGGACGGAAGGAAACACCAGGGCGTTCAAAGGGCCTTTGGCGGTTGGTGGATTAACCGCAGACGCCAGTTCCTCTGGGTTGTGTGTTGCGATGAAAATCGGAAAGTTAGCCCCGGGAGTGATATTACTGACTTTCCAAATCGCACCGCGCGTCAAAGACGCAACAGTTCTTTTGGCTGGATCGGCAATGAGAAAGAACGGCAGTGACGTGGTGGTAGTGTTTTTTTGCTGTGTAGGACAGGTTGGGGCTTATGGTGCCAACGGGCTTGCCGGCGTTGGCGCGCATGACGATTGCGGTGCGGAAACAAGAACCCGCCGCCGACCCCTGCCTGAAGAAGGGAGGGGAGAGGAACAAATAGGTCCTGACCCTAAATCTCGATCGTCGGAGACTTTACCCCTCGTTATCGCGCCGCATAATTCTGCGCGACCCAAGTGCGATAGCTGCCGTCCAGCACTGCCCGCCACCAGGTTTCATTGTCCAGATACCAGGCGAGTGTGGCGGCAAAACCTTGTTCAAAGCTGCGCGCGGGCGTGTAGCCCAATTCGGCGCGGGCCTTGGTTTCGTCGATGGCATAGCGGCGATCATGGCCGGGGCGATCGGCAACGGTGGTTTTCAGCGAGGCAGTCGGCCTGCCAACGGCAGCGGGGGCATCGGGGAAGCGTTTGGCAAGAATTGGGTCTGCGGCAAAGGCGGCATCGACGGCGGCGCACAGCGTGTCGATGACGGTGATGTTGGGCAATTCGGCGCCGCCGCCGATGCAATAGGTTTCACCGATGCGGCCGCGCAGCAGCACCGATTCAATGCCGCGGCAATGATCCTCGACATGCAGCCAATCGCGGATTTGCATGCCATCGCCATAGATCGGCAGCGGCCTGCCGTGCAGCGCATTGATCAGGAACAGCGGGATCAATTTTTCGGGAAATTGATAAGGTCCGTAGTTGTTGGAGCAATTTGAAGTGGTTACCTGCAAGCCATAGGTGTGGTGCCAGGCGCGGACAAGGTGATCCGAGGCGGCCTTTGACGCGGAATAGGGGCTGTTTGGGGCATAGGCGGTGGTTTCGGTGAAGGCCGGATCGGTCAGCCCCAGACTGCCATAGACTTCATCGGTGGAGACATGGTGGAAGCGGTGAGGCGTGCTGTCGCCGCCCAGCCAGACAGCACGAGACGCCGTGAGCAGGCTCATGGTGCCCAGGATATTGGTGTCGATAAAGGCGGCGGGGCCGTGGATTGAGCGGTCAACATGGCTTTCGGCGGCAAAGTGAACGAGCGTGTCGATCTGATGGTCACGCAGCAGATTTTCAACCAGGGGGGTGTCCCGGATATCGGCCTTGACCAGTTCGACGTTGGTGCCGGCCAGATTGGCGGCGTTGCCGGCATAGGTCAATGAATCCAGCACGGTAATCGTGTCATTCGGATGGTGCTGGCGCCAATGATGGACGAAATTGGCGCCGATGAAGCCGGCGCCGCCGGTGACGAGCAGGTTGGTCATATGCTGTCCTCCCTCTGGAGGGAGATGAGGGCACTAATTGGCATGGGCCATCTCCTTCAAACAGTCGCGCAATGCGCTGCGCCAGTGCCGCGCCGGGCCGGTGATGGCCCAAAGCCTGCTTTTATCGAGCACGCTATAGGATGGCCTGCGCGCGGGCGTGGGGTAGTCCTGGGTGCGAATGGGAATGATCGGGACAGAACCGGGCAGCAGGCCGATCGCCGCTGCTTCCTCTTGGATGGCCTCGGCAAAATCATACCAGCTTGCAACCCCGGCGTCTGTGCAATGGAACACGCCGGCCTGATTGGCGGCGAGCAGCGTCCAGATGCTGCGCGCCAGGGTTGGTGCATGGGTGGGGGTGCCGATCTGATCGGCAACAACGCGGACTTCATCGCGTGTCGCCATTAGATGCAGCATGGTCTTGACGAAATTATTGCCCGCCGCCGCATACACCCAGGCGGTGCGGACGATGATTGCGTCGCGGTGGATGCTGCCAACCAGCCGTTCGCCCTCCAGCTTGGTCTGGCCATAGACGCCAAGCGGATTTGGGGCCGAATCAGGAATATAGGGCTGGCTGGCCGTGCCATCAAAGATGAAATCGGTGGAGACATGGACGAACCGCATCCGGGCCGCGGTGGCCGCAGCGGCGAGGATGCCGGCGGCGTCGACGTTGATCAGCCTTGCAGTGGCTTCGTCGGTTTCGGCCTTGTCGACGGCGGTATATGCGGCGGCGTTGATCAGCACATCGGCATCGGCGGCGGTGCAGACGGTGCGGACCTGTTCAGCGTTGGTGATGTCAAAATCGACCTCGGGTGGCGCGATGACGGTGACGCCGGCGGGGGCGGTGGCTTGCAAGGCGCGACCCAATTGGCCGCCGGAGCCGGCAATCAGCGCCTTCATGCGAACACCTCCGCATCGGCGAGCAGTGGCGTTATGCCGTCCTTGCCCGAGAGTTGCGGCGTCAGGCCGGCCAATGGCCAATCGACGCCGATCGCCGGATCGTCCCAGCGAATGCCGCGGTCGGCGGGGGCATCATATGGTGTGGTGCATTTGTAAAGAAAGTCGGCGGTTTCCGTCAGGACCAGAAAACCATGCGCGAATCCCGGCGGGATCCAAAGCATCTGCTTGTTGGCGTCGCTGAGTTCATAGCCGACCCATTTGCCGAAATTGGCTGATGATTTGCGGATATCGACCGCGACGTCGAACACCGCTCCGCTGGTGACGCGCACCAGTTTGCCCTGAGGGGTGCCGAGTTGATAGTGCAGCCCGCGCAGCACACCCTTGCTGGACCGACTGTGATTGTCCTGGACGAAATTCACATCCAGCCCGGCCGCCGCAAAGCTCGCCGCATTCCAGCTTTCGAGGAAAAAGCCGCGATCATCGCCAAACACCCTGGGCGTGATCAGCTTGACGCCGGACAACGGCGTAGCTTCGATATTCATCCCGCCATCCGCAATTGATCGAGCAGATATTCGCCATAGCCGGATTTGCGCAACGGTTCGGCGATCCGCGCCAGTTGTTCGGCGGTGATAAAGCCCTGGCGCCAGGCGATTTCTTCGGGGCAGCAGATTTTCAGGCCCTGGCGTTCTTCGACGATGCGGACATACAGCCCGGCATCGAGCAGCGAGCCATGGGTGCCGGTATCAAGCCAGGCAAACCCGCGGCCCATCAGTTCGACATTCAGCGTGCCGGCTTGCAGATAGAGCCGGTTGAGATCGGTGATTTCAAGTTCGCCGCGGGCGGAGGGTTTGACGTCACGTGCAAGGCGGACGGCCTCGCCATCGTAGAAATACAGTCCGGTGACGGCATAGTTGGATTTGGGGGCGGCGGGCTTTTCCTCGATCGTGTCGGCGCGGCCATTCTTGTCGAACGAAACGACGCCATAGGCCTGAGGATCTTTGACATAATAACCGAACACCGTGGCACCGGCGGTGCGATCATTGGCCCGGGCCAGCAATTCGGGCAGGCCGTGGCCGTAAAAGATATTGTCACCCAATATCAACGTCGAAGGCCGATCACCGACGAAATCCGCGCCGATGTGATAGGCCTGTGCCAACCCCTTTGGTTCGGGCTGGACGGCATATTGGATTGCCATGCCCCAATCGCTGCCATCGCCCAGCAGGCCCTGAAACGCGGCGCTGTCATGCGGCGTGGTGATGATCAACACCTCGCGGATACCGGCGAGCATGAGCACCGATAGCGGGTAATAAATCATCGGCTTGTCATAAACCGGCATCAACTGTTTGGAAACCGGCTTGGTCAGCGGATAAAGCCGCGTGCCTGATCCGCCCGCCAAAATGATGCCGCGCCGGTTGATCGAACCTGTCATGTGCGCCCCTGCAGCAAGCGCCGGACCAGGCCGGCAAAACTTTTGGCTTGGGCGAGCGGTTTTTCGCGCGCCGCCGCTGCCCATAGCCCAACGCCGCGATACCGGGGCACCGGCCGGCCGGCAACCGCCATCGCCGCCAGCCGGGACAGAATCTGGCGTTTGCGGCGGGCCTGATGCGGCTGCATCCTGATAATTTCGGCCATCGCCAGCGGCTCGGTTTTCAACATGTTGGCGGCACGAGCTTCTTTCAGAATTTCTTCCCCCACCTTGGTGCGGGCGATGACCAGGCTGCGGCCGTCCTGCTCTTCGAAGCTGGGATAGCCGCGATCATCGCCATACCAGGCATCGGCGCAGGCGATATCGGCGGAACCGCCGACCGCATCGGGGCAGATCTTGCAGCGGAACTGGACTTCCTTTGACAGAATTTCGCCCCAGCTTTCGGCATAGCTCATGCGCGCGCTGCCGCCGTCCTTCAGCGTGGCTGTTGCATAGCCGGGCCAGCCATCGCCGCGATAGCGAAATCCGGCGACATCGTCGGGCTTTACGCCAAGCCGATCGAGGATGCGCCCGGCGCCCGCGGCGCTGGGGATGCCGGCGCAGAAAAACGCCAGCATCAGCGGCACGCGCTGGTTGATGCGCGGATCGGTCCGGGCGCGGGCGCGCAGTGCCGTCACATCGCAAGGTTTGCCGACAAAGGCGAAGCGGCCGGGCAGGGCGAGCCAGTCTTCAAGCCCGGCCAGCGGGGCGGAGGCGGCATAGCGCGAACCGGCGGCGTGGAAGACATCGTCATAGCCGGTGGAAACGACGGTCTGGTTCGCGGTATGCACCACCGGATCGGCGCCGGTCTGGATGACGAAATCGACCAACCCGGATTTCAGCGCATGGATCAGCAGCACCGAAATGACGCCGCCGGAGGAGGCCTGATGGCGCAATTTCGCATCGGTGGCATAGCCGGTGCCGACGAAGTAAGCCGGGCCCCACAAGGCATCATCGATTGGCGCGGTCGTGGTTTCATCGATGACCAGGCCCGGGCAGGCGGCGGCGATCGCGGCATCCTGTGCAGACGTGATTGCGGCGGATTGCACCGGGCGCAAATAGCCGGGGGGCTGCATCACCATGGTAATCGTGGCGGGCGCAATGGCGGCGCACAGGCCGCAACCGGTGCAGGTGTCGCCGCGGGCGACGCGGGCCAGAGATCGGGCAGGGGCCGGGGACGTTTTCACCGTGCTGCCGCCGCGAATTGCGCGGTCAGCGCGGCGGTATAGGTTTCCAATCCTGCCTCATACACCGGCGTTCCCAGTGCGATAGCGGCGGCAACTTCGGCGCGGCGGGCAAAGGCATCGCGGATGAAGGCCAGCGCCTGGTTGTTGTCCATGCCCTTTGACGGGACCAGCCAGGGGTAGTTGAGGCCGCCATACAGGCCTTCGAATTTGCGGCTGTAGCTGATCGGGATGACGGGCACACCGGCGGCATAGGCGGCGATGGTCGCGTGCATGCGGGCTCCGATCATGAAATCCATCCCGGCGATGTGCGATTTGGCCGCCGAGGGTGAAGCGAAATTGGCAACGCGAACTGTGGCCGGAAATTCGGCGTGGAGCCGATCACAGGCGGCACCATCATCATCGCGCGGCATGTTCGGCGCGATGACATGGGGAATCAGGTGGAGCTCCACCCCCGGCATGGCGCTGAATTCCGTGATCAGCGCGCGGGTCAGGGCGGGGTAATCGATGGTCAGGCCATAGTCGTTGCTGCCGCCATAGCCGCCGCTCATCAACAGCCCGGACACGTTGATGCCGACCTTTACCGGTTCGCCGGGGGCGCGCAACGGCCGGGTAAAAGGCAAGGCAAACGCCACGTCGATGACTTGCGCCGCCTTGGCACCCGGCGCCATTTTGCCGAGCACCGCCATCGACAACGGATCGCGGGCAAAAACCATCGCCGATTTGCGGCAGGCCCAGGCCGCGAGCAGGGTGTGGGGCTGGCGGCTGAACGGCCCGATGGTTTGCGGGGACAAGATCAGCGGAGTGCCATTCAGAATCGGGATGGCCTTGGTTGCGATGATATAGGCAAAGCGTTTGTCGGGGTAGATATCGGCAAAACTGTCACCGGCGCCGATATCGAGCATGATATGCTGGGCGCGAACATCGGCAAGATAGCCGGCAGGCGAGGCCATATACCGGCCATTGAGCGTGCGCAGCACCACATCGGGGTCGGTGATATAGGGTGGCCCGGTTTCATGTGGGCCAAACAGGGTAAACTGCGGCACCAGCCCGGCGCGTGCGGCGGCGACACGGGCGAGCGCGATGTTGCCGACGCTGAGTGCGCCGACACCAAGATTGCCGGCAGCAGCGGAGTGCCAGAGGAGCCCGATGCGGAGTGTATTCAAGTCAGGTTCCGCATCGGTGTGTGTTGGGTTGGTCCTCTGGCTGCCCGGTGCCGATTACTTGGCGGCGGCAGGCGCCGGGGCAGCAGCGGGTGCTGGCGTCGGGGCCGGCACGACGGGGGCCGCTGCCTTTGCCGCTGCGGCTTCCTTTGCCGCGGCTTCCTTTTGCGCGGTGGCGAAATCAGGCGCGGCATAACCCTTGCCATAGACGATCTTGGCTTTGTAGCTTTCCTGAAGTTTCTTCAGTTCGCTTGCCAGGCGTTTCTGCACTTCCTGGCGTTGCAGCACTTGCTGGGCATAGCTGATGGCGCGTTCACCGATGAATGGCTGGGTGACAGTGTTGGTGACATTGTTGACATAGATCACCGGGACCGGCGCGCCCTGCGGTTGATCCGCGAAAATAAAGGGTTCGCCGTTGTTGGTTGCCGAAATGCGCAGGATTTCGGTGGTCAGCTTTGGATTGACGCTGAGCGTGTCGAGCTGCTGGGGCGAACGGCGATATTCGATGTTGGCGTCGATCAGCACCTTTTCGACTTCGCCCATGGTTTTGGCGGCCTTCAGAGGCAATTGATCGATATTGGCCGGCCGCAGGAACTGAATCTGGTCAAGCGTGAAGATCTTGCGATCGCCGAATACCTGGGGGTTTTCGGCGACATATTTCTGTGCCGCTTCGCGTGTCACCGGCTGCACCTTTTCCTGAATATCGGATTGCAGCGCCTGGACCAACAGGCCTTCATCGGTGCGTTGCTTGGCGAGCAGGAATTGCGGATTGTTGTCGAGCTTGCGGGTCTGCGCCTCCTGCGACAGCATCTTGCGTTCAACGATGCGGGCCAGCGCCACTGATTCGACCAGCTTGCGCGGCGCATCAGAAGCGCGATTGCCGATCAACGCCAGTTCGGCATTCAATTCATGGATGGTAATATCCTTGCCATCGACGGTCGCGACCACCTGGCCTTCAGGCGGTTTGCCGCCTTTGTCACAGCCGGCAAGGGCCAGCAACAGCGCGCTGGAGGCGAGAAACGTGAATTTTGCCGATGTCATGCAGACAGCTCCATGGTCAATCTATGGCGTTGGTGCCGAGTCAATGCGCCGTACCGGGCACTGCGGTCAATATAACGGTCAATTTTTCAGGCCGAATAGCGCGCGCAGCATTGCAAACGCCTTGCCGGGTTTCAACGTTACCAGCCTGCGCGCCACCAGCAAGAGCGTCAGCAGCCAGTGCCATGGCAACAGAAAGGGGCGGTTGCGGCGGATGAAACCCAGCCGTGACCGCGTCAGCCAGTAATCCGACATCTGGCTGCGGGCGCCGGGTTTCCCCGATGATCCGATCGATCCGCCTTCCTTGTGATAGACGGTCGCGCCATGGGCAAAGCCGGTGGCAAAGCGGCCATCGTTCCGCGATGCCCAATCAACCTCTTCAAAATAAAGGAAATAGCGGTCCTCCATCGGCCCGATTGTTTCCAGAAACGCCCGGCTGATGGCGAGCGAGGCGCCGACGACGAAATCGGTCTGTTCGACGACCCGGCGCGGATCATAGGGCGCGCTGGCCAGCGTGCCGGTGCCGATGCCTTGTGATTGCCCGGTCCAGGTGTTGAAACGATGCCCGTTCAGCGCCTGAATGGTATCCGGGCGATGGTAATACCGCACCACCGTGCCGCACATGCCGATATTATGGGTCGCGGCCATGCGGCTGACCAGCGCAGCGGCGGCATCGGGTTCGATAACCGTATCGTTGTTCAGCAACCAGAACCAGCGGATCGCGGGATCAGGCAGCAAAAGCCGCAGGCCGATATTATTGCCGGCGGCAAAGCCCAGATTGCCGCCTGATTCGACCAGCGTCAGCGTCTGGCGGGGGCAGAGGCCGGGGCGAGCCAGATCGGCGGCGGCAATACGTTCACAGCCAATCGGTTTGGGCAGTGGGGGTGTGGAAAAACGCGCCATCGCGGCGTCGATGGGCGTGGCAGGCTCCCGGCCATCGGCCCAGGCGGCGATATGATCGAGCGAGCCGTCGCTGCTGGCATTGTCGACGACAATAACACGGACGGGTATGGTGCTGCGCAGCACCGATTCCAGACATTCAATCGTATCCGCCCAGCGGTTCCAATTGACCAGTACAATGCCCAGCGTGGTCGGCTGGGGGGGCGCCTGGATGGCCATCAGCCGCGATTCCAATATTGCGCGCCTGCATCGACAGCGCCACCAGCGACGCGCCGCATTTCGGCGGCACGAAACAGCCGGATTTGGGCCAGCATGCCCACCCCGCGCAGTCGGTTGCCGATGCCGGACAGGCGATTTGACAGAAACATTTTCAGGCTTTCGGGGGCGATGGAGGCGATCATGGCGGCGGCGCGAGCCGACCATTGCCATGCCGGGCGCCGGTTGGCGAGATGATCATTGTAATCATGGCGGACGTGCCGCTGCCATTTGCGGGAGAGCGCTGCAAAATCACCGCGCGCCGGATGGAACACCCGCATCGCCGGCAGGTAGCGGGCCGGAAAGCCGGCGGCATGGGCGCGCTGCCCCCAATCCAGGTCCTCGGCAATGTCGATGCCGCCGAATGGGCCGATCAGGGCGTGGACGGGCGCCGCGATGGCCAAATTGGCCGTGACCGAGAAATGTTTTCGTTCGATGTACAGTTTCTGGCGGAACCCGAACACCGCCTCATAGGCTTCGATCGCCGTCAGATGGGCAGGATCGACGAAATCGATGCGGACATCGCCGCCAATAACGGCGCGACCGGGCGCAGATTCGACAGCATCAACCGCCGATTGCAACCAACCGGCGTCGGCGCGGCAATCGGCATCGATAAAGGCAAGGGTGGGCGCGCCCGCCGCTGCCACGCCGGTGTTGCGGGCAAGGCCGGGGCCAGGGCTGGCTTCGCCCAGGATGCGCACGCCCGGAAACTGTGCGGCAATGTCATCGAGCGGGCTGCGGGAGCCATTGTCCACAACGATGATTTCGGCGGTGCCATGGTCGAGCCGTTGCGCGGTGACGGAGGCAAGACAGCGCGCCAACAGATCGGGCGTGTTGAGATGCGGAATGATGACCGACACGCGCGGCGGTATTGGCGGGGATACGCGGTCAATCATGTTGCGCTGCAATAGACGGTTGGCGCAAAACTGCCAATCGTCATTTGCGTGAAAAATGGCTGGCGAGCGCCGCAGGATCGGGATGAAAGGCCGTATCGGGGTGGCTGGCGACCAGGTCACGCAGCGCCGTCTTGTCCATCATCCACCACTGCGATGCCTGCAGCGCGGCGATGGTTTCGGGGTCGAACCGCATCCGGATTTGTGCAGCGGGCACGCCGGCGATGATCGCATAGGCCGGCACATCCCTTGTCACGATGCTGCCGGCACCGATGACGACGCCGCGGCCGATGGCCTTGCACCCCGGCGTGATCACCACATTATGGCCGATCCAGACGTCATCGGAAATTTCCAGCGTTGCCGCATTGATGCGATCGTGCGGGATAACGCCGAATTTCGCCTCATACAAAAAAGGGTGGGTGGTCAGCGCATCCATCGGATGATTGGCATCGAGCACGCGGACGGTTTTGGCGAACGAACAATAACGGCCGATATTGACCGGCCCGGGGATGCGCCAGCGATCGAAACAACCATAGCTGTACAGGCCGACATTGACGCGAAAATTCTGCGCGAAATGCGCCCGCAGCGCCAGGCTTTCATATTCATCACGCAGCAGCATTCGCAGCCGCAAACGGTCCCGGATGGCGCCGATCATCTGCGGCCGCTGCTGATCAGGACGCCAGCCGGGCCATGGCCGCCGACATCAGCAGCAACGATGAAACGCCAGGGTAGCGGAAGCGAAATCGGGTTTCGCTGCCTTGGGTGTCGATTGCCTCCAGCAGATCGTGCGCGCCGGAAAAATGGCGCAGGTCACGATCAACCAAGGCGGCGGTGCGGGTTTCGCTGCCCAATTCCGTCCTGGTGTCATCGACGGTGAAAAAGCCATCGGCCGAGCTGCCGGCGCGGGCCGCAGCAATCAGCAACGGCCATTGCGCCCGGGCTTCCTCACGCCCGAGGCTGACCTGAACACGGCGGGGCAATGAGGCGTTCCAATCGGTCAAGACGCGTTCGATGGCGGCCTTGCCATGCGCATCGGTGACGATATTGCTGCGCGCGTCCAGCGCCACCAGCCCGGCCTGGTGGGCGAGCAGCCGCACCAGATAGGGGGAACCACCGGCGACGGTCGTGATCAGCTTTGTCGAATCCGCATCATAGCTGATGTCGGCGGCGCGTTCGCCGATGCCGAGCAGGTCGCGAACTTCGGCAGCATTCATCGGCCGCATCGGCAGGCCAACGATATTGCGGCGGATGGAGGGCGCATAGCCGATCAGTTCATCCAGATTCTGGGCTACCCCGGTCAGCACCAGTTGGACCCGGGCGGCGCGATCTGACAGATTCTTGATCAGTTCGGCGACATCTCGGCGGAAGGACGGATCGAGGACGCGATCATATTCATCCAGGATGATGATGATGCGGGTTCCGATAACATCGGCAAACAATTCGGCCAGTTCGCGCGGGCCGAAACCATCGTCCAGCATCACATCGAAATTGTCGCCGCTTTCGGCCTCTGGCGAATTGGGCAGTACGGATTTGTGGTACAACCGCGGAATGTGCGATGCGAATGATCGGAACATTTCGTCAAACTTCGCTTCGGTGCCGCAACTGCCGTAAAGCACCAGGTAGCGTGCCTCACGCGCGGTTTCGGCAAAGACATGGGCAAGGCTGGTCTTGCCGATCCCGCGTTCGCCATAAATGACGACGTGCAGGCGTTGCTGTTCGATCGCGGAAATCAACTGGCGCAGCGCATCATGGCGACCGGCGAAATGATCGCGGCCGATAACCGGCTGGGACGCGCCCAGGGCATCGCGCAACGCGATCTTGCGGCGAACCATGCCGGCATCGCGCACGGCATCTTCAACATCATCGGACGCGCTGGCAGTGAACCGCGGCAGAAAATCACCCCGGCCCCGATCATTGTCGTCTTGCCATAGTTGTTCAAGGAAGCTGGGACGGCGTTCAGCAATCGGTTTGGGCGGCGGCAGCGCGGCTGCGCTGACCGGTTTGGGGACTTCTACCGTGATATCCATGGTGGAATCAGCGGCAGGGACGGGAGATTCTTGCGCGTCGATTGGTTCTGCTTCGGCGCTATCTGAGCGTGTCCAGCGTTTCCAGATCATTCTAACCACCCTGTAAGTACCGCCAGCGGCGCTCATTCTATACAACACGAATGCGAAATGACACGTGATTTATCAGTGAATAGACGGCATTAAGTGGAAATAGGCGCAACCCTGTCCTTGCCGCACCGGCCTGAGCCGTGTAGCACCAAACCCATTATGGGAGACTATGGTTTGACGCGTTTCGGTGGGGCAGGGGCTTGCTGGGCCGTATTGGCATTCGCGTTGCTTTGCGAGGTGCCGGTGCGTGCGGCGCCAAGCAGTGACGGCGATGATCCGCCGTTGCGTTCAGCCGGGCTGATTTCGACGCCGTCAGTCTCAGGCCGAAGCTGGTCGCTGACGACCCTGGTCAAAACCAGCTATGACAGCAATTTCACCCGTTCGGCGGTTCCGATATCGGCGTGGCGCGTTACGCCGGTTGTCACCGGCGCCATCGGCCTGCCAATCGGTCGCCAGCAATTGTTTATTGGCGGCGATCTGGGCCGCGATATTTTCATCAACAAATCCAACTTCAATCGGAACCGCTACGCCGTCGGTGGTGGCCTTGACTGGCGCCTCGGTTCGCTCTGCACCGGCGAGGTGGCTGGTGAATATAAAAAGCGCCAAAGCCAGACATCGGACCTGGCCGTATTCAGGGCCGACAATGTCCAACGCACGCAGACCTATGGGGCGTCAGCGACTTGCCGCTTGTTCGGCCGGGCCAGTGCTGCAATGACGGTGCGCCGGAACATCACCAATAATGACTTGCCCGAACGGTCGGCATTCGACGTCCGCAGCACCTCCTATTCCCCGTCTTTGAATTACGGGACACCCACATTGGGGACGTTTTCATTGGGAGCAGATGTGAATGCAATCCTGTATCCGCGTCGCACCGTCACCACGCTTGATGGTGTTTTTGAAGATCGGATAAAGATTTCTTCGTTGCGTGGCGGTTACAGTCGTACTTTGGGAACCAAGCTGAGTGTTAACCTGGGGATATCCTATATCAAGGTATCGCCGAACCCCAGCTCGGAACTGGTGGTGATCGCGCCGGGTGTGGCGGCCCTGGTTCCGCGCAGTGGTTTCAGCGGCACTGGTTTTGATGTCGATATTGCTTACAATCCGTCATCGCGGCTGTCGGCCAACCTGACCGCATCGCGATCGGTGAACAGTTCGCCCAATGTCGGCGCGTCACTGGTCGTCCAAAAGCTTTATGGCGTTGATTTCAATTACAATTTTTCGCGTGCCATGTCTGTCGGGCTGGGCGGCACGCATGTCGTGCGGGATTATCGCGGCAGTTTTGCGACGGCGGGCGAAATTCGGCGCACGCGCGATACGGTCAATCGCGTCTTTGCCCAAGTCAATTATTCGCCGGTGCCGTTGTATTCGGTCGGCATCGAGGTTGCGCACCAGAAACGCGCTGCCATTCCAGATATCTATAACTATTCAAGCACAACGGCGGCGCTTACCTTGCGCGTCAAGTTGGGAAGAGGGTGATTGCTATGGTTGTTCGCTGGTTGAATCGCTTGGTCACCGCAATATGTGTCGGATTGGCATTCGGTGCTGCGCCAGCAGCGGCCGTTGATGCCAGTGCCGGCTATGTACTGGGCCCGGACGATACGATTCAGGTTGTTGTCTATGGGCAGTCGGAATTCAGCATCACGACCCGGATCAAGGCCGATGGCAGCGTGGTCATGCCGCTGGTCGGCGTCATAAAGGCCGCCGGCGAAACCAATATCACCCTGGCCAAAGTCATCGGCGACAAACTGACCAAGGGCGGTTTCCTGAAGGATCCGATCGTCAACGTCGAAATCGGCAATTATGTCAGCAAGACCGTCAATGTCGCCGGCAAGGTTTCAACGCCGGGTATCGTGCCGCTGGATCGCAGCTACCATGCGCTGGAAGTGCTGCTGAAGGCCGGCTGGGTTCGCGAAAACGGCGCCGCCTATGTGCTGCTGCGCCGCGCGGGCCAGCCCGAGATGCGGCTGGATGTCGATGGGCTGGTGCGTGGTGAGGCTGACAAGGATCCGGTGTTGCGCCCCGGTGACACCTTGTTTGTTCCGGATGCCGAAAACTTTTTCATCTATGGTCAGATCAACCGTTCGGGCGTTTTCGCCGTACTGCCTGGCATGACAATTCGCCAGGCATTGGCGATTGCCGGGGGCGTGACAGCGACGGGTTCGGCCAACAAGGTCGGCCTGATCAGAAACGGGGCAAAGGAGGTCGACGCCGATCTGGCGCAGCTGGTCCAGAAGAATGACGTTATCATCATCAAGGAACGGCTGTTCTGATGTGTTTGGGGACGAGGTCCAAGGGGTTGTCGATCGGGATGCCCGAGACCGATGCCCGACACATACGCCAAAGACCGACGCTTGAAACAAATGACCGACGCTTGAGACAAAGGTGACACGCCGATGAGTATCGTACAGTTTGTGAATATCCTGGTGGCCAGGCGGTGGATCATCCTGCTGTCGCTGATCACCTGTGTCGTTGTTGCGGTCGGCGTGGCCAAGGTGCTTCCGGAACGCTATCAAGCGCGTGCCAGGGTGCTTCTGGATGTGGTCAAGCCCGATCCTGTCACCGGCCAGATGCTGGGTGGCCCCGCCATCCGCAATTATATCAACACCCAGACTCAGTTGATCCAGGATTATCGTGTTGCCGGCAATGTGGTCGACAAGGCCGGATGGTTGCAGAATCCCGGTGTGATCGCAGCCTGGCAGGCAGATACAGGCGGCGTTGGCGATATGCGGCGCTGGGCGGCACAGCGCATTATCAATTCAACCGATGCCAAGATGGTTGAAGGTTCAAACATCTTGGAAATCTCCTATGAGGCGCCGAATGCCTCGGTGGCCAAAAACATCGTGTCTTTGATCCGCGACGCCTATATCAATTCAAGTTTGCAGTTCAAAACCGACAGCGCCGGCCGCACCGCCGATTGGTATCGCGAACAATCGGATCGCGCGCAGAAATCACTGGCTGCATCCGAAGCCGCCAAATCGAAATTCGAACAGGATAATGGCATTATCATGGGGCCATCGGGCGTTGAAGCCGAATCGGCCAAGCTGCAGGGACTGCAATCGGCGTTGCTTTCGGCACGCAGTGGCCAGCCTGGCCAGCAGTTCGAGGCATCGAAACAGGCAACGACTTCGCCAGTTGTCGATCAAATGAAAATGCAGTTGGCGACGTTGAACGATCAGATCGGACAGGCCGCCGAACGGCTGGGCGTCGAGCATCCGTCCTACAAGGCGATGATTTCGCGCAAGGCAATGCTGAGCAGCCAATTGTCGCGTGAGGAAGCGTCCGCGCGGTCCGCCGCGGCGGCCCAAAGCGGATCATCGGTGCGTTCGGTGTCGCAATTGCAATCCGAATATGACACACAAAAGGCCAAGGTGCTGGGCATGAAGAACCAGCTGGATCAGCTCGCCCAGCTGGACCGCGAAGTTGTGCAGCGCCGCGAGCAATATGAGAAGGCCGCACAGCGCACGGCCGACCTGCGGTTGGAGGCCAGCGTGTCGGAAAGCGGGCTGGTGGTGCTGGGCGATGCGATCGGCAATGGAGCGCCCAGCTTCCCCAATTGGCCGCTGATTGGCGCCCTGTCGTTTGGCTTTGGCCTGGCGTTGGGCGTCGTCATCGCGTTGCTGACCGAATTGTTTGCCCGCCGGGTGCGCGGCACCGATGATCTGGTGTTTGCCGGCAAGGTGCCTGTGCTGGCAGTCATCGCCGATCAGCAACGATCACCATTCCGTGATCGCATCCGCCGCCTGCTGACCCGCAAATCCAACCCCACGCCCGATTGGCAGCCTGCTCAATGATCGAATCCCCCGACACCAACGACGCTGCGGCGGCGCAGACTTCATCGGTCGATGATGGCAGCGCTGCCTTTGATGCGCCCATTCGCGATGTTCTGTTGCGACTGGGCTATTTGACGGAAGACCAGACCCGGGTTGTGGCCCATTATCAGGCCGAAAACGATCTTGATTTCGATCAGGCGGCGCTGGCCCTTGGTTTTATCAGCAGCGACGATCTGGACCGGGCGCGCGACCTGTTGATCAACAGCATGGCGCTGAACAGCGGGGAACGACGCCCTGTCTCTGACGAGTTGATCGTCGTCAACAACCCGACGGCGGTACGATCCGAAGCGATCCGGCTATTGCGCACCCAGGTCATCGCCCAGCATATCAAGCTGGGACGCCGCGGGCTGGCGATGGTGTCACCTGTGGACAATGTCGGGTGCACCTATCTCGCGGCAAACCTGGCGGCGTCCCTGTCACAGGTCGGCATCAAGACCCTGATCGTTGACGCCAATATGCGATCACCGCGCATCGACCAGATTTTCGGGCTCGATCCCAATGCGCCTGGCCTGTCCAACTATCTGACATTGCAGACATCCCGTCTGGAACGTGTCGTCAATGCCAATGTGCTGCCCAACCTGTCGGTGATCAGCGGCGGTCCGCCGGTGGCACGGCCGCAGGAAATGCTGTCCAGCGCGCGGTTCCGGGACGGTGTCAACACTGTCATGCGCGAATATGACATCACGATCTTTGACACGCCGGCAGCCAACACATCGGCCGATGCGCTGACGGTGGGCGGCACGGTCGGTTATGCGATGATGGTTGCCCGGCGCGATCACAGTTATTTCAAGGACGTCACAACATTGTTCAACCAGCTGGGTTCGACGCGTTGCGTGGTCATTGGTTCGGTGTTGAACGAGTTTTGACGGTGGCGACATTGGCCCAGAACAGGCGCTTTGATTGGGCGGCGCTGCTATCCCGTCAATGGCTGTTGTTTGCGGGCATCGCGGCAACCTGCCTGCCGACGCTGTATTCTCTGGCACGCGGAGCCTGGTCGCTGGAATCGGGGGTACACGGCCCGATCGTGCTGGCGACGGGACTGTGGCTGATCTTTCGGCGCCTGCCAGAGATCGAGGCGATGATGCGGCCATCGAATCCATTGCTGGTGGCCGCCGGGCTGTTGGTTGCGGTGCCGGTCTATGCCTTTGGTCGTGCGTATGATTTTATCAGTGTTGAAGTCGCGGCGCTGCTGCTGGCGTTGCTTTCGATCGGTTATGCCTATGTCGGACCGGTGGTTGTTCGGATGATGTGGTTCCCGATCTTTTATCTGGGCTTTCTGATCCCAATTCCCGGCTGGCTGTTGGACAGCGTGACCCAGCCATTGAAGCTGTTCGTGTCGGAAAGCGTGACGCATGTTCTGGCGCTGGCTGGCTATCCGGTGGCGCGGATGGGGGTGACAATCTATGTCGCCAGCTATCAATTGCTGGTCGAAGATGCCTGCGCTGGCCTCAACTCGCTGGTCAGCCTTTCGGCAATCGGGCTGTTCTATGTGTATATGCTGCGTGGCAGCAACTGGCGTTATTCGATCATGCTGCTGGCGCTGGTCATTCCGATCGCGATCGCTGCGAATTGCGTGCGGGTGGCAGCACTGGTGCTGATCACCTATCATTTCGGTGATGCGGCGGCGCAGGGCTATCTGCACAAATTTGCCGGCATGGTGACGTTCACCTCGGCATTGCTTTTCATCTTCCTGATCGACAAAATACTTACCCCGGTACGCAACGCGTTGGCCCGCAAGGATGCGACGGCGGGGCTTCCGCTATGAACCGCCGCGATATCTTGATGGGCGGCAGCCTTTTACTGGCAGCGGGCGCGGCGGCGGCTCTGACGCCTCGCAAACGGCTGGTGTTGCTGGGCAATCGCGAGATCGGTGACATTGTGCCGTTGACGATCGGCGATTGGAAATATGTGAAATCGGATGCCTTTGTGCTGCCCAAAAGCCCGGGCAGCCTTGCCGATCGCTTGTATAGCCAGACGTTGAGCCGTCTGTATCAATCGCCATCCAAGATGCCGATGATGCTGGTGATCGCCTATGGCGCCGTCCAGAACGACCTGTTGCAGTTGCATCGCCCCGAAACTTGCTATGCGGCGGTTGGATTCACCATTTCGGCGTCAAACCGGGCCTTGGTGCCGCTGGGTGCGGGGGCAAAACTGCCGGTGCGCGAATTGACGGCGCGATCGGACAGCCGCGTGGAGCCGATCTGTTACTGGACGCGCATCGGCGATGATCTGCCAACCACCGGTGAAGAACAACGCTGGGTCAAATTGCGCCAGCAGATGCATGGTTATTTGTCAGATGGCGTTCTGGTACGGGTTTCAACCGTCGCAGAGGCCACGCCGGAAGTGTTTGCCGAGATGGTGGAGTTTGCCCGCGAAATGGTGATGGCAATGAAGCCGGCCGATCGCCAGGTCCTGATCGGACGCAAGCTGGCCGCCGAGGCAAAGGGCTGATGGCGCCGCCGCTAGTTCTTGTCGCCGAACGGCCGCAGCGCGATCCAGATGAATGCCAGGGTCGCCAGGCCAAGCGCGACGGCGGCGAGGTGATAGTTGGTCATGTCCAGTTTGATCGCTTCATTGCCCAGATAGTTGGTGGTTGCACAGCCGACGGCGGCGACCAGATATTGCCACAGATGGTCGCGCGCCTCCCCCTGCGAGCGTTGCAGAAACAGCACGATCAGCCCGGCAAAAACGATGATTGTCGACCAATCATACGGCGTTTCCATAATTCCATCCCCAACTCTGGCCAATCCTTTACAACAAGTCACCAGCAGATTGCCACAGCGATTGCGACGACATTGGCGGAAATCACGGTAAACGCGCACGCACGACGGGCGGCGGCATGAACGAAATGCGTTTTGATCGCGACCTGTTGCGCGACAAACCTGGCCAGGACAAGCCTGGCGTGCCGCTCGATTTCGCCGTGTTTTGCGTGCGATTGGTTGAATTCGTTGCGATTTTACTCAGCGGCTTCGTCGCTTCCCTGATGAGCGAATCGATCGACATGCCGGGCGATGTTGCGGTGCACCAGCGCGTGGTGGTGATCGCCGCACTGGCCTATGCGGTGCTTTCGGAAAGTTTCGGCAGTTATGATCTGGATGCACAATTTTCGTTGCGCCGGGCCTGGCAACGCGTTGCTGCGAGCTGGTTTGCGGTGGCGCTGTTCATGGTCACGCTGGGATTTTTGCTGAAATCGTCCGATGCGGTGTCGCGTGGTTGGGCGCTCGGCTGGTTTCTTGCCGGCGGTGGCACATTGCTCGGCCTGCGTGCCGCATCGACGTTGTGGGTGCGCCGCCTGAAACGCCGCGGCACCTTCAACCAGCGGGTGGCCATTTTCGGCGCCGGCCCGCAGGGACAGCGCTTTGCCGAATATGTCCAGTCTCATGAACGTCTGACCATTTCACTCATCGGCTTTTTTGACGATCGCCGTGATGGCCGGGTGCCGGCGGCCACCGCGAATATTCCGGTGTTGGGCAATTTGTCGGCGCTGGTGTCGATGATCCGCGATGGCCGCATTGATCAGGTGGTGGTGGCGCTGCCCTGGTCTGCGGAGGATCGGTTGCAACAGGTCGTCAGCCGCCTGGCGCTGACGCCGGTTCAGATCCGCCTGGCGCCCGATCTTGCCACCTTTGCCTTTGCTCGGCGGCCGATGGTCGTGCTGGGTGATATCCCGATGATGACGCTGTTTGAACGGCCGATTTCGGGGTTTGACGCCGCGTTGAAAGCGCTGGAGGATCAGGTGCTGACGATCTTGATCCTGTTGCTGATCTGGCCGCTGCTATTCATCGTCATCATAGCCATAAAGCTTGATTCGCCCGGCCCGATATTCTTCCGCCAACCGCGTGAGGGGTTCAACAATCGGCCCTTCAGGGTCTATAAATTTCGATCCATGTATCAAGGTGCCGGGCAATTGGATGCCATTCAGCAGGCCAGCCGCAAAGACCCTCGCGTCACCCGCGTCGGCCGCATCCTGCGCCGCACCAGTATCGATGAATTGCCGCAATTGTTCAATGTCGTGCAGGGTGACATGTCGCTGGTTGGCCCGCGGCCGCATGCGGCATCCACCCGCGCCGGCGGCCGGCTGTTTTCCGATGTGATTGCCAGCTATGCCGCGCGGCACAAGGTGAAACCGGGCATTACCGGCTGGGCACAGGTTTGCGGCTGGCGCGGTGAAACCGATACCGAGGACAAATTGGTCAAGCGGCTTGACCATGACCTTTACTATATCGAACATTGGTCGCTGGGGTTTGATTTTTACATCCTGCTGCGCACCGTCGGGTCGGTTTTATTGCCCAAGAACGCCTTTTAAGGGGCCATCTGGTGAATTGGTTGCGCGCCCGAACGATCACAGCTGCTGATCTGCGCCATGATGGCAATTGCTTTACGGTGCTGCGCTGGATTCTTGCTTCGACCGTCATGATTTCCCACGCCTGGGATTTGACCCAAGGGGTGGGCTTTCTGGATCCTACGGTTGCCATCCTGACGTTTCCCGTCAGCCGGCTGGCGGTCTGGCTGTTTTTCACCCTGTCCGGATTTCTGGTGGCAGGCAGTCTGGTCAAACGCGGCGTGCCAGCGTTTTTGCAGGCGCGGGCATTGCGGCTGCTGCCTGGCCTGTGGGTGATGTTGATCGTTGTGCCGCTGGGCCTGCAATTGGCATTTGGCACGCGGCCCTGGGCTGAATTCCTCAGCGCCGGTGACACCTGGCGGTTTGTGCTGCGCAACGGCGCCTTGATCGGCAATGCCCATGTGCTGCCGGGCATTTTCACCTTTTTGCCCAATCCGGCGATCAACGGTTCGCTGTGGACCATCCCGCATGAGGTTCGTTGCTATCTGGCACTGGCGCTGATCGGCGGGCTGGGGCTGTTGCTGCCGCGCTGGCGGTTCAGCCTGATCATTCTTGCCGGAATGCTGGTGCACCTGGCGCTGCCGGAGCATCTGGTTCCCGTCCTGTTTGATGTGCGGCGGCTGACATTTGCATTTTTCCTTGGTGTGCTGGCCTGGCTATGGCGTGATCACCTCCGGCTGTCGTGGTTGGCGGCAATCGCTGGCGTTGCCGGGGCCATGCTGTTGCCGGGCGAATTTCTGTTGAAGGTGCCGGCGATGCAGATCAGCTTTGCCTATCTGGCGCTGGTCGCAGCGTTTCGTGTGCCCCAGGTGATCAAGGCATTCAGCGCGCGTATTCCGGATTATAGCTATGGCATCTATATATATGCCTTTCCGATGCAGCAGATCGCGCTGACCCTGGGGGCCGATATGCCGCTGATCAACCTGGCCTGGGGCTATGCGTTGACCGTGCCGGCCGCAGCGCTGTCATGGCACCTGGTTGAGAAGCCAGCATTAAGGTGGAAATCTGCCGCAATGGCGCCGAGCCCGTCAAAAGTGTCGGTGTAGTTTACACTTTCCAATTGTTAATAGAAGTTTAATTTCATTGAATCAATAGGTTAATTGATAAACTCGTGTTGGCATACTTTTTGCATAGACGTTAGTGAGACGAGGCCGTAAGGCTGAGAATTAAGCGGAGATCGGGATCAACCTGGCTCTGAAACACGCAATCAGGAGGCGTTTATGAAGATGATCAAGTCCCTCGCAACTGCAGGCCTGCTGGCCGGCTCGCTGCTCGCCAGCGCCGCCAACGCCGTAGTGGTTCCGTTCGCAGCCTATACCAGCATCGGTGCTGGCAAGATGGTTTGGACCAACAATGGTACCGGCAATCCAGCAACCCGTTCGAACGGTAACGGCGGTACGCTGACGACGACCACCACCCAGGTGAATTTTCAGTATCAGACGATCCCGATTTTGACTGGCCTAGGGAATTTGGTTGCAAATTTTGCAATCTCGGGCGCATCCAGCGGGCCGGCGATGTCGACGGTCATTCCCGGTTTTGGTACCTTTTTGTATCAGCCAACCAGCACCGTTACCTTCTCATTCCTGAGCACCACTGCCTTTACGGTGAATAACATCAATTACGGCATCGGCACAAACCTGCTCAGCGGTACCTTCACCGGTGGCATTAGCGGCAAAAGCGGCTCTACCACGGGCAACCTTGGCGGATCATCGGCCAGCGGTGATGTGTTGCATTTCTCATCCGATGTTGTGACATTCGCGAACAACGCCAATTTCGATGCATCGATCAGCCTGTCTGCGATCACGAACGTTTTGTTCCGTGCTGCCGGCACTGGCATCAATCAGAAGGGCTTGCGCTCGTTCAAATCGGCTCACTCGGGCACCTTCTCCTCTGATCCCGTGCCAATCGTCAACGCTGTTCCGGAACCGGAAGTTTGGGCGCTGATGGTTGTCGGCTTCGGTATGGTTGGCCTGCAGGTTCGCCGTCGTAACCGCCAGAATTCGGTTACCGCCTAAGACTGATTTCGGGGCTGGCCTCGGCCGGCGCCGATCTCCTGAAAGACTAAAACCCGTCGCACCCGGTGCGGCGGGTTTTTCTTTGGGTTCGCGATCAACGCCTTCAGACAAGGGCGGTTTTTGCCTGATGAATTTCGGCAACAGTCTTCCACTTTCCAGCAATAACCCGGCGACAAATCTGCCATCAACAGCAACAGCGTATCGAATTGCCGCTTGAAGTGGACATAATCGTGCCGTAAAGCGGCTGCACAGGCTCTAATCCGGGGTTAGTGTCACCATTTGGCACAGTTGATTTTTGGTGCCGCTGCTTGGCTAGTCCGATCGGCAGGCAGGAATTGGGAACAGTTGCGATGACGGACGTGTTGCAGGCGATGGCGCCGAACAATGGCGGCAGCCTGATGCTGCCACAGACCAATACCGTGCGCAGCCGCGCCGATTGGGATGCGATGCGCAGCGCCGTGCTGGCCGACCCAGGGGCGTTTCACGGCGCAATTGCAGCGCGCAATCTGCATTGGCTGGTGCCATTGCCCGCCGGTCCGGCGTGGTTGAGCTTTGACGGTGGTCGCTGGTCGGGCTGGGATGCTGTAACCGCCGGGGCGGTGTCGCCCGAATTGCCGGCAGACTTTGCACCCTGGACGCGCGCCTTCAATGATGACGATGCGCCGCATTTCCGCTGGTTCGACGGCGGCCGCACCAATTGCTGCTTCAACGAAGTCGACCGACACGTCCTCGCCGGCCATGGTGATGAGGCGGCGTTCATCTTTGAAGGTGATCGCTGGGACATGGCGCAAGATGGCGGCCGTGGCGCACCGGTCGACAGCTATGCGGTCAGCCGCAAGCAATTGCTGGTCGAAACGGCAAAATGCGCCATCGCGCTGAAAAATCTGGGGCTGAAACCCGGCGATCGTATCGCGTTGAATATGCCGAATATTCCGGCCCAGCTTTACTGGACCGAGGCGGCAAAGCGCATGGGGATTCTGTATACACCGGTGTTTGGTGGATTTTCGGACAAGACGCTGTCTGATCGTATCCATGATGCCGGCGCGCGGATCGTCATCACCGCCGATGGCGGCTATCGCATGGCGCAGATCGTGCCGTTCAAAACGGCCTATACCGATCCGGCGCTTGATAATTATGTGCCGGTGCAAGTGGCGCTGGGGCTGCTGCGCGACAGGCTGGGCGCTGGCGATCTGGGGTTGACACCCGAGATGGCGGAGTCGATCGCCGATACAGTGACCGCGACGTTGAAAGGCGAAGTGACGGTTGAACGCGGCGATGTGATGCGCGGCGTTGGGCGTGCGCTGGTGGAACTGGGCAAGGCGGGCGCGGTGGATTCGTCAGCTTCGGCACGCATCCGTATCGCTGTCGCCGAAAGCCTGGTCGCAACGCCGCCGCGCGTCGATGCCGTGGTGGTGGCACGGCACACCGGCCAGCCTGATATCGTCTGGCGCGATCGCGACGTGTGGAGCCATGATCTGACCGACAGGGCGCTGGGCGAAATCCTGGCCGCGGCCGGGGTGGCGAATGAGGCCGCATTGCTCGCGCTGCCGGCGACCGAATTGGTGCGGGCGATATGGACGGTGGCGCCGGTGCTGGCGGTCGATGCCGAATATCCGATGTTTTTCATCTATACCTCGGGTTCCACGGGAAAGCCCAAGGGCGTCGTCCATGTGCATGGCGGGTATGCCGCCGGCATCGCAGAAACCATGAAGGTGGCGTTCGATGCGCGGCCGGGTGACGTGCTGTATGTTGTCGCCGATCCGGGCTGGATCACCGGCCAAAGCTATATGATTTCGGCACCGCTGCTGACGCGGGTGACGACGCTGCTGGGTGAAGGCGCGCCGGTGTTTCCGCATTCGGGTCGCTTTGCCGCAATGATCGAGCGCCACGGGGTGACGATCTTCAAGGCTGGCGTGACGTTCCTCAAGGCGGTGATGAGCGATCCGCAGAATCTGAAGGACATTCAGGCCTATGATCTGAAGGGCTTGCGGGTTGCAACATTTTGCGCCGAGCCTTGCTCACCGCCGGTGCAGGCGTTTGGCATGGAAAACATCACGCCGCAATATATCAACAGCTATTGGGCGACCGAGCACGGCGGCATCGCCTGGACGCATTTTTACGGCAATGGCGATTTCCCGCTCGCAGCGGATGCGCGGACTTTCCCGCTGCCATGGATCATCGGTGATGTTTGGGTCGAGGATGTGGACGGCGATGCAGCGGGAGTGCGCTTGCTTGATCGGCCAGCGGGCGACGGCGTCAACTGGCGGCGCGCAGATGTCGGTGAAAAGGGTGAGATCGTCATCGCGGCGCCCTACCCCTATCTGGCGCGCACCGTTTGGGGTGATCCAGAGCATTTCAGCGTCACCGACGGATCGGTAACGCCGGGCTGGAAGGGTGATGGTGACCGCTGGGATACCGGATATTGGCGGCGCTGGCAGGGGGCGTGGGCCTATACCCAGGGTGATTTTGCAGTGCGTTATGCGGACGAAGGCTTTTCCTTGCATGGCCGTTCGGATGATGTGATCAATGTTTCCGGGCATCGCATGGGCACCGAAGAAATCGAAGGCGCGATTCTGCGAGACAAGCAGCTCGATCCCGATTCGCCGTTGGGCAATGTGCTGGTGGTCGGTGCGCCGCACCGCGAAAAGGGGCTGACCCCGATTGCGTTTGTGACGGCATCGCCGGGGCAGACGCTGGGGCGCGACGATTTCCGGCGGTTGTCGGATCTGGTGCGGCAGGAAAAGGGTGCCGTTGCGGTGCCGGGCGATTTCATCGAAGTCAGCCAGTTTCCCGAAACCCGCAGCGGCAAATATATGCGGCGGATGGTGCGGGCATTGGTCGAAGGCACCGAAGTTGGCGACGCGACAACGCTGCGCAACCCGGAAAGCCTGGACGAACTGCGCCGGGTGATCGGTGAATGGAAACGGCGTCAGGCGATGTCGGAAGACCAGCAGATTTTCGATCGCTATCGCTATTTCCGTATTCAATACAATGATGTGGCACCGGGGCAAAAGGTGGCGACGGTGTTTGTCACCAATCCGCCGGTCAATGCGCTGAACGAACGCGCCATCGATGAACTGGTGATCGTTGTCGAACATTTGTCCCGCCGCGATGATGTGGTGGCGGTGGTGTTCACCGGCGATGGCACGGCCTCGTTTGTTGCCGGCGCGGATATTCGGCAGTTCCTCGATGAAATTCATACCGTCGAGGAAGCCCGGGTGCTGCCCAACAACGCACAGCTGGCGTTTGCCAAGATTGAAAGCATGGGCAAGCCGTGCGTGGCGGCGATTCAGGGTGTGGCCCTTGGCGGCGGCATGGAATTCGCGCTGGCCTGCCATTGGCGGGTGGCGGAAGGCCATGCGCGCTTTGGCCAGCCCGAAATCCGGCTACGGCTGTTGCCCGGCTATGGTGGCACGCAGCGTTTGCCGCGTCTGCTCGCCGACAAGAATGGTGCAACCGGCCTTCGCGATGCGCTGGACCTGATTTTGGGTGGCCGCAGCATCGATGGTGCCGCAGCGCTGGAAATCGGCCTTGTCGAAACCCTGGCAAGCGGCGCCGATGATGCGCTGTCGCTGGCCCATGCGGCGGTGCGCGAATTCGTCCGCCATGGCGACCAAAGCGCACTCGGCCGGGCTTGGGCCGAACGCCGCAAGGCGGCAAAAACCGTGTGGCAACACGCGGCGCATATCGATCTGGATGAAGCGCTGGGCGATGATTTTGTGCAGCGCATCTTGCGGCAACTCGCCTGGGCGGGGCGCGGCAAGGCCGGTGAACGCGCCATCGAGGCGATCCGCACCGGCTGGACAGAGGGTGTTGCAGCGGGGCTGGAGCGCGAGGCCCAATTGTTTGCCGAAGCCGTGGTGGACCCGGATGGCGGCAAGACGGGGATCAAGGAGTTTTTGGACAAGAAAAGCCCACCGCTGCCAGTGCGCCGCGATGGCGTCTATATTGATAGCGAGCACACCGAAAAAGGCGAGCGACTGCAGGCAGCGGGCGATCTGTTGCCGATCGGCGCCGCGTTTTTCCCCGGTATCACAGCGATTCCTGGCCACCAATATGCGTTTGGGATTGCCCGTGATGCAGAAACCGGTGCGCCGCGTTTCGGCCAGCCTGCGAGCCATGAACGCGAATTGATCGTGCCGGTGCCGGTGCCGGAACCGAATGAAGCGCTGGTTTACCTGCTGACCTCCGAAGTCAATTTCAATGACATCTGGGCGTTGACCGGGATTCCGGTGTCACCGTTCGATGGGCATGAGGAGGATGTGCAGGTCACGGGTTCTGGCGGGCTGGCGTTGATCGCGGCGTTAGGCAGTGAAGCGCGCAGCGAGGGCCGGCTGAAGGTTGGTGACATGGTTGCGGTTTATTCGGGAACGTCCGATCTGCTCAGCCCCGCAGCTGGCCGCGATCCGATGTTCGCTGATTTCAGCATCCAGGGCTATGAAACCAAAACCGGCAGCCATGCCCAGTTTTTGACGGTTCAGGCGCCGCAATTGCACGGCGTGCCTGGCGATCTGACGCTGGAACAGGCCGGCAGCTATATTCTCAACCTTGGCACCATCGTGCGTTGCCTGTTCACCACATTGGAAATTGTCGGCGGCAAGACGATTTTTATCGAAGGGTCGGCGACCGGCACCGGGCTGGACGCGCTGAAAACCGCAAAGGCCAGCGGGTTGAACGTTACCGGGCTGGTATCCAGCGCCGCTCGCGCCGATTTTGTCGCCAGCAAGGGCGCGGTCGGGGCGATTGACCGCACCGATGCGCGCTTTGCCAGCCTGTTCACGCCGGTGCCTGATGGTGCAATGGCAGCGCAGGCCTGGGAAGCGGCGGGTGTGCCGATGCTTGACGAATATCGCCGCTTGAATGGTGGAAAGCTGGCCGATTATGCCGTCAGCCATGCCGGCGAAACGGCGTTTCCGCGCAGTTTCCAGATGCTTGGTGATGGCGGCAAGCTGGCATTCTATGGCGCATCATCGGGCTATCATCTCAGCTTCATGGGAAAGCCGGGCGGTTCGACAGCCGAGAAAATGCTGCGCAAGGCCGGTGCGCGCGGTGGCGAGGCGATTTTGATTTTTTATGGCCCCAATTCAACGGCGCTGGCCGATGAAACCGGGCTGGAAATGATCGAGGCAGCACGCGGCATTGGCGCGCGGACGGTTGTTGTCACCACGACCGATGGCCAGCGCGAATTCATCCTGTCGCTTGGCTTTGAAGATGCCGTGGCCGGTGTTGTCAGCCTGGAAGGCATAAAACGGCGAGAAGGTGCCAATTTCGATTGGCCCGATACGATGCCGCGCCTGCCGGTTGCCCGCGCCGATATCGAAAAATTCCGCGACGCTGTGCGCGAGTTTCAGGACAAGACGCTGAAACCATTCGGCAATGCGGTGGGCAAATTGCTGCGTTCGCCGGACAATCCGCGCGGCGCGCCTGATATCGTTCTCGAACGGGCCGGGCAGGATACGCTGGGCGTGACGACGGCGCTGGTCAAACCCTTTACCGGGCGCGTCGTCTATGCCGAGGATATGGCCGGGCAACGTTACAATTTTTACGCCCCGCAGGTGTGGACCCGGCAGCGGCGCATCATCATGCCAAACGCCGAAATTCTGGGCACGCATTTGTGCAACGCCTATGAAGTGACGCGAATGAACGACATGGTCGCCGCCGGATTGCTGGACGTGACGGAGCCGACGGTGGTGCCGTGGGAAGGCCTGCCCGAGGCGCATCAGGCGATGTGGGACAATCGCCATTCCGGCGCGACCTATATCGTCAACCACGCGCTGCCTGCGATGGGCTTGCGCGGGCGAGAAGAATTGTTTGAAGCCTGGGCTGCGGCTCCGGCCACACCGCAAAATTGAAAGAGCATACGATGGCCAGGACTTTGACCAGCGACAGCGTTGTGGTGACCGGGCGTTTGGCGGGAAAGGTGGCGTTGATCACCGGCGCTGCCGGCAATCTGGGGCAATCAATCGCCCGGCGTTACCTCGGCGAGGGCGCAACCGTGGTGTTTTCGGGTCGCGACAAGGCCCGCACCGATGCGGCGCGTGACGCGGCAATTGCCGATGCCGGGGTGTCGGCGGATCGCGCCTCTACCGTTGTCATTGATGGCGCAGATGCTGATTCGGTGCGTGCCGGTATCGCCGCGGTGGTCAAACGCCATGGCCATATCGATGTGCTGGTCAACAATGCTGGCTCTGCCGGGCCAAAGCAGCCGCTGGAAAATCTGCCGCTGTCGGCCGCCGATCTGGCGGCGTTGCAGGCGGCGGGCAGCACTGACACCGAAACGGTGGGCGATGCAGCGCGCAACATCATGGTCGTCGCCTGGAACATGGTGCGGGCAGCAGCAGCTTCGATGGGCGCCGGTGGGTCGATCATCAACGTTTCGACGATTTTTTCCCGCACCGAATATTATGCGCGGGCAGCATATACGGTGCCAAAGGCGGCGATGAACGCCATGAGCCATGAAATGGCGGCGGAACTGGGCGGCAAGGGTGTGCGCGTAAATTTGCTATTCCCCGGCCCGATTGCCAGCGAACGCATCCGCACCGTCTTTGCCGCCATGGATGGTCTGCGCGGTGACGAACCAGGCGCTACCGCCAATCATTTCTTTGATCTGATGGCGCTGGAGCGCAGCGTGGATGGCGCGGCCAAGGCCAAGACATTCCCGATGCCTGCCGATATTGCCAACACTTGCGTGTTTTTGGGTTCGGATGAATCCGCGGCTTTTAGCGGCCATAATTTTGAAGTGACGCATGGCATGGCCGTGCACGAGGAATCGCGATCAACTTATCTTTCGCGTCCGACGATGCGGTCCATTGACGGTGGCGGGCTGGGGATTCTGGTCAGCGCCGGATCGCAAGTTGACGACGCGATTGCCCTGGCGCGGGTGCAGGCCGATTGCGGGGCCGATGTGCTGCTGGGCTTCCACGCAAGGGCTGCGGCGGACGATGCGCGCGGCAAATTGGGCGATGCCGTTCGTATCAAGGTGACGCATTTCGACAGGCACGACCATGTGCAGATGGATGCGGCGCTGGCGGGCTTTGCGGTGCCGATTTCGGGCGCGATGATCCTTCCGACCCGCACCGCCGGCTATTTCACCGGCAAATTGGGTGATGCCAGTGATGCGCAGGTCGAACGCTTTGTCGATGACGAGCTGGAGGCGAACATCGCTGTGGCGCGCACGCTGAGCCGCTACTGGAAACGCCAGACCGATTTGTTGCAGGATCCGCGTTTCGTTTTCGTGTCGAATGGCGACGATGGCGCCGGCAATCATTATGCGACGATGCTGCGCGCCGCGCAGGAGGAATTGATCCGCATCTGGCGCGACGAAAGCGCCGTTGATGCCGCGCACGGCCGCCGGGCCCGGGCCGAATGGGGCAACCAGATCATCCGTTACACTAACAATGAACCGGAATGCCTGTCCTTTGCTGCGGGTCAGGCGGCGCGCATCCTGCTGAAAGAACGCAAGATCAAGCCAATCAACCTTTATCTGCCCGAAAGCATTGGCGACACAACCGGGGCCAAACGAGCCATGGTAGGCGCTTCTGAAAATATCATGGGCCTGCATCTGGGCAAGGTGGCGCTGATCACCGGCGGGTCTGCCGGTATCGGCGGCCAGGTGGCACGCCTGCTGGCGCTGGCCGGCGCCAAGGTGATGATGGTGGCGCGGCGCGACAGCGAATTGTCGGCAGCGCGGGATCGGATTGTCGGCGAATTGGAAGACATTGGTTTTTCCGGCGTCGAGCGCCGGGTGCGGACGCTCGCCGATGTCGATGTCGCCGACATGGCCAGCCTGAAACGCGCGGTGGACGAAACCATCAAGGCGTTCGGCCGTATCGATTACCTGATCAACAATGCCGGGGTTTCAGGGGCGGAGGAAATGGCCGTCGATATGGATATCAAGGCCTGGCGCAATACCCAGAATGCCAATCTGATCTCCAACTATGCCCTGATGCACATGGTGGTCCCGATGATGAAGGCGCAAGGGTCCGGCTATATCTTGAATGTTTCCAGCTATTTCGGCGGCGAAAAGTTCCTTGCGGTCAGCTACCCCAACCGCACCGATTATGCCGTTTCAAAATCCGGGCAACGGGCGATGGTCGAATCGATGGCGCGGCATTTGGGGCCGGAAATCCAGATCAACGCCATTGCACCGGGGCCGGTGGATGGCGATCGTCTGGCGGGCCTGGGCGGCAAGCCTGGCCTGTTTGAACGGCGCGGCCGGCTGATTCTGGAAAACAAGCGGCTGAACGCCGTCCATGCGGCGACGGTGAAGGCAATCCGGCGCGGCGAAAAGGTAGAGGTCATCCTGTCCCGCCTCGCGCGCAATGACACCGTGCAATTGAGCCATGACAAGACAGTGCCGGCAGAATTGCGCGAACTGGCGCTGGCCTGCGCCCGGGAAGGCGATGAAAGCTGCTGCTGGGATCGCTATTTGTTGACGCCGGTGCTGGCGACAAAGCTGGTCAAGCGCTTGCGACTCGGCGGCTATTTCCTCGGCAATGATTGGGCAGCAAAGCCCGACGAGGGCTGGATGCTGCGGGTGCCGCCCGACGATCAGCCCTGGTTGCCGGTGGCGCAAATCGCGCGTGAAGCCGCAAAGGTGCGCAACGGCGTGCTGTCACAACTGCATCTGGGCAAAATGCCGACCGAAACCGATGTGGCGCAGGCGACGGTGTTCTTCCTCGCCGATCGCGCTGTGTCGGGTGAAACTTTCATGCCTTCAGGTGGGCTGAATGTGGAGCGCTCAACAACCGAGCGCGAGCTGTTTGGCAGCCCCAAGCAGGAACGGCTGGACCAGATGGCTGGCAAGACGGTGTGGTTGATCGGCGAACATCTGATCGATTATCTTGCCGAAAGTGCGCGCGGATTTCTCGATGCAGGGGTGGCGCGCGTCGTGCTGCTCAGCAATACCGACGCCGGCGGTGCGGCACTGGTCGCGGCGATCGGCAGTCTTGGCAAAGGCCGCGTTGAAACCATCACCATGGGCGATGCGACCGAAGCCAGCCTGGATGCGGCGTTGACCGAATTTGGCCACCCGACAACGGTGGTATCAACGCCGTTCAAGCCATTGCCAGACCGGCTGTTTGATGGCGATGCGCCGCTGGATGGCGCCGGTTTTGCCGATATGGTTGAGACAAACCTGACCCATCATTTCCGCGTGGCGCGCAAGGTGTCGCTGTTCGATGGCTGTCAATTGGTGCTGGTGTCGCCTGATGTGCCGATGGGGCAGGCGGGGCCGGCGTTTGCCCTTGCAAACTTCTGCAAGACGACGCTGCATGCCTTTACCGCGACGATTGCTGTGGAAAATGAACGGCTGGTCCATGATGTGCCGGTCAACCAGATCAACCTGACGCGCCGGGTGCGTTCCGAAGAACCGCGCAACCAGACCGAACATGAGGAAGAAGTGAAGCGTTTTGCCCGCGCCGTGCTGCTGGCTGGAGCGCCGCTGCCCGATGCAGAGGATTCGCGGTATCGGGCGCGCGTTTACCGGGGGATGTCGATCACCGTTTAACCCGGACCTGTGGCAGCGGGATATCGATGGTGCAGACCAGGCCGGTGAGCGCTATCACCCGCGTCACCGTGCCCCCGGTTTCCGCGGGCAAAATCCGGTCGATGATTGTGCTGCCAAAGCCTGCGCCCTCGCTTGCTGCGGCATTGGTCAGCCCGGTTTCGATCCAGTCGATATGCAACAATTCGCGGTTGCTCGTCCAACGGACGTCGAGGCGCCCGCTGGGCATTTTCAGCGCCCCATATTTGACGGCGTTTGTTGTCAATTCGTGTAGCGCCATGCCAAGCGCCTGCGCTGCTCGGCTGCCCAGCGCCAGATTGTCGCCAGTTATGCTGATTTGCTGGCTGCTTTTCGCTGCATAGGGTTTCAGCTCGCTTTCCACCAACGCGCGCAGGCCCATATTTTCCCAGCCGCCCTTGACCAGCAATTGGTGGGCGCGCGCCATGGCCTGGATGCGCGGATCGAAATCGGCGATAAATTGCTGCATGGATTGGGCTTCGCGCGCCGTTCTGTGGGCGATGGCGGAAACCTTTGCCAATATGTTGCGCACCCGATGGTCATATTCCTGTGAAATCACATCGCGCATGCGTTCGGAATTGACTTCGGCCGTCACATCCTTGGCATGTTGCAAAATACCGATGACATTGCCCGCATCGCAGCGCACCGGGGCGTGCTGAACGTCCCAATACACATCCTGATAGCCCGCATCTGGCCGGTAGATGGCAAAACTGTTGCGGTGCATGACATTTTCTTCGCCGGCCAGCGTGCGCTGGAAAATGGCAGTCATGGTCTGGACGCGTTCTTCACTTTCGGGAAAAGCATCAAACACATAGCGTCCGATCAGCTCCTCCCGCTTGCTGGCGGTAACCCCGAGATAGCATTGATTGGCAGCGACAAAGCACAGCGCGCGATCCAGCACCATGAAAGGTGTTGGCATCGATTCGAATAATCGAAAGAAATCGATATCCTGGCCTGACATTATAGCAGCAGGGGGCCATGGGCCATATGTGGCATCACATGGCGGGCGAACAGGTCCGCTTCGGCGGCATGCGGATAGCCGCTGAGAATGAAGGCCTCGATCCCCATTGCCTGATAGGCCTTTAGTTTCGCCAAAACCTGGTCGGGGTTGCCGACAATGGCGGCGCCGCAGCCAGAGCGGGCGCGGCCAATGCCGGTCCACAGATTATCCTCGACATAACCATCTTGGGCGGCATCACGCAATTCGGCCTGGCGCTGGACTCCGACCGATGTTGAATCGAGCGATTTGGCGCGGATAGCATCGCCGGTGGCGGCGTCCAGATGGCTGAGCAGGCGGTCGGCGGCAGTGCGGGCCTCTGCCTCGGTTTCGCGGACGACAACATGGACGCGATAGCCGAATTTCAGCGCGCGGCCATGGTTGGCGGCGCGGGCGCGCATGTCATCCAATATGGCCTGCACCGCGGGCATGGTATCGGGCCACATCAGATAAACATCGGCGGCCTTTGCCGATGCCTCGCGCGCCTCGGGTGACAGGCCGCCAAAGTACAGCGGCGGGCATTTGCCATTGTGCGTCGTGATACCCGGAGGATCGAGTTTCAGCTGGTAATGCGCGCCCTGATGATCGAGCGGCTGGCCATTCAGAATGGTTTTGAGGATCTGCATCACCTCCACCGTCCGGGCATAGCGCGGGGCGGAGGCCATGGTTTCGCCAGGCATGTCCGACGAAATGATATTGATGTTCAGGCGCCCGCCCGCAATCTGATCGATGCTGGCGATCTGGCGTGCCAGTTGCGGCGGCCACATTTCGCCAACCCGAACGGCCAGCAGCAATTTGATGCGCTGGGTCAACACCGCAATGGCGGCGGCGAACGCGGTAGAATCGACCCCAAGCGCATAACCGGAGGGCAGCAGGATATTGTCGAACCCGGCCTTTTCCGCCGTCAGCACGATGTTGCGGCAATGCTCCCAGCTCGATTTCAGCGCCGGATCGGGCACACCCAGAAATTCGTAATCATCGTCACACAGCGCCGAAAACCAGCTGACTTCACACCCTGTCATGGCAGATTTTCCCCAAGTGACGCGACAAGCACATCATACCATTCCTTGCGGGTCCAGCGCACCTTGAACGCATCGACCGATTCGGCGATTCGCGCCGGATTCTGGCTGCCGATGATCGGGATGATGCCGGCGGGATGCGCCATGATCCAGGCATAGGCGGCCGCTGCAATTCCGACGCCATGGCGGGCACCCTGCGCAGCAAGCGCCGCCTTGGTGCGGGTAATGCGGGCGTCTTCGCTCACCTTGCGCCCTGGCCGGGGGTCACCATCGCCCAGCCGCCCCTGGCCCAGCGGGGACCAGGCCATCACTGCCAGCCCGTGTTTCATGGCCCGATCCAGCGTTCCGTCAAACAGCGGTGCGGTGGCGAGCGGTGAAAATTCCGGCTGAGTGGCGATGACTCCGGATTTCAGATGCTTGGCCAGTGCGCCGGTCTGTGCCGCGGTGTGATTGGAAACGCCGATGGCGGCAATCTTGCCCTCTGCCACCAGCGCATCAAGTGTGGCGGCGGTTTCGGCCGGGTGGGCGAGCATATCGGGCCGGTGGATCTGCCACAGGTCGAGTTGCTCGATGCCCAGCCTGGTCAGGGATGCCTCAACCGCGTCGCGCAAATAGCGCGGCGACGAATCATAGGGCACACCCATGCGTATGCCGCCCTTTGATGCGAGCACAATCCGGCCGCGCAGCCCCGGCGCCTGCGCGAACACCCGGCCCAGCAAAGCCTCTGACGCGCCAAAGGCTTCATCATTGTCCGGGCCATAAATATCGGCCGTATCAAAGAAATTGATGCCGGCAGCCAGCGCTGCCTCAACCTTGCCCTGCGCTGCTTTCACATCATCGCCGGCAAAGCGCCACATGCCCCAGGCAATCGGCGAGACCTTAAGTTGGGACTTGCCGAGCTGGCGGCGTTCGGGGGAAAGAGTGATTTCATCCATGAACTATCCCATGCCCGGAGCGCGCGAGAATGAAAAGCAGCGAAACCATCCGATGGGGTATCGTCGGCTCGGGAATGATGGCGATTGAACATATCGCCAATATCGCGCTGACGCCGAATGCGGTGGTGACGGCGCTGGCCGATCCGGTGGCGACATCGCTCGACAGGGCGGCGGCGGCGGTGGGGACCGACGTGGCACGGTTCGGTGATGCGGCGGCGCTGGCGGCATCGGGGCTATGCGATGCGGTGGTCGTTGCATCGCCGAATTTTACCCATGTCGATGTGCTGCCCTCGCTGATGGATGCCCGGCTGCACATCCTGTGTGAAAAGCCGCTGGCGACAACGATCGAGGATGCGCGCGCGGTGGCGGCCGCGGCGGCCGGTTATGGCAGCGTGTTCTGGACGGGCATGGAATATCGTTTCATGCCGCCGGTCGCCGAATTTGTTCGCCAGATCCATGCTGGCCGCATTGGCCGGTTGCAGATGCTGTCGATCCGCGAGCATCGTTTCCCGTTTCTGGTCAAGGTTGGTGACTGGAACCGGTTTTCGGCGAACACTGGCGGCACGATGGTCGAAAAATGCTGCCATTTCTTTGATTTGATGCGGGTGATTGTCGGCAGCGAACCGGTGCGGGTTTTCTGTTCTGGCGCCATGGATGTGAACCATCAGGACGAACGGTATGACAGCCGAAAGCCTGATATTATCGACAACAGCTATACCACCGTCGAATTTGCCAATGGCGTGCGGGCGATGCTCGATCTGTGCATGTTTGCCGATGGCGCGGAACAGCAGGAGGAGATCGTCGCGACCGGCGACCAGGCGCGGCTGGATGTGCTGATCCCGGCAGGTGACGTCATCCATAGCCCGCGCGTTGGTTTCATGAACCCGAAACGCGCGACGCGGGCGCATGTCGAAACCCCGGCGGCGGCGCTTGAGGCGGGCCAGCACCATGGATCGACATTTTTCCAGCACCAGGCGTTTACCGCGGCAGTGCGCGGGCAGGGGCCGGTGCTGGTCACGGCTGAGGACGGACTTCGCGCCGTGGCGATGGGCCTGGCGGCGGAAATAAGTGCGCGGGAGCATCGGGTGGTGGCGATGCGCGAGTTGGCGTTATAGATTCTCCGCCAAATGTTGTTGCTCTTGGGCAACAGCGTCATGAGTTTGCTATGGCGGCACCTTGACGGCGCAATAGAACAGCTTTCTTGCATCGGCTAACACTGCTGGGGCAATTCCCAGTAACGCGATGGCCATTCTGGTCATGACGACATTGGGGAGCAATCATGATCCGTACTGCAATGCTTGGCACCGCTGCGCTTTTGGCCTTTGCCGCCGCACCCGGCTTTGCGCAAACAGCGGCGCCTGCTGCCGCTGCTGCTGATGAATCGCTGGAAATCGTCGTCACTGCGCAAAAACGCACGGAGCGCCTGCAGGATGTGCCCGTCGCCGTTTCGGTGATCAGCGGCACTACGCTGGAACGCAATGGCGGCATCAACATTGAAAGCGCCCAATATCTCGTCCCCAGCCTCAATTTCCGCAAATCGGGCACGGCGCTGAACCAATCGCTCTATATTCGCGGGGTCGGCACCACGACATTCTCGATCGGCGGCGAGCCTTCGGTGTCAACAGTATTGGATGGCGTCGTGCTCAGCCGTTCGGGCGAAGCCTTTAGCGATCTGGTCGATATCGAACGCATCGAAGTGCTGCGCGGCCCGCAGGGCACGCTGTTTGGCAAAAACACCTCGGCCGGCGTCATCAGCATCACCACCAAACGGCCGGGCGATAAAATCGGCGGTTTCGTCGATGGCGGCTGGTTCTTTGGCAATGGCAATGAATATCGCGTCCGCGGCGCCATCGATCTGCCGATCAGCGACACGATCAAATCGCGCTTCACCGGTTTCTACAGCAAATATGACGGCAATATTTTCAACGACGCGCCCAATGTGCAACGCCGGGTCAATGGCTATGATCGTTACGGCGTGCGCGGCATTGTTGTTGCCGATGCCAGCGAAGCGCTGAAATTCACCCTGATCGGTGATTACCGCAAATCCAATGATGATTGCTGTGCCGAAGTCATTGGCCAGCCAGCCCTGAACGCTGACGGATCACCGTTTCAGGCGTTTCTGGATCGCGCGGCGGTTGCGCTGCCAACGTTGCGGGCCGAACGCGGCCGGACGGTTCGCCAGAATCTGGTCACCCAATCCGATGAAAAGGCCTATGGCGTTTCATTGCAGGCGGATCTGTCGCTCGGCGATTTCACGCTGACCTCGATCACCGCCTATCGTGGCTATGACAGCCGCGAAATTCGTGACGGCGATTTTCTTGCAACAACCTTTGTCGGCATCGCGCAAAGCCATGATGACGGCCCGCAAACCGGCAATACCTTTACGCAGGAAGTGCGGCTGACATCACCGGGTAACCAGTTCTTTGACTATGTTATCGGCGGTTTTTATTCGCGGGCTGAAAGTGAACGCACCTTTACCCGTGCCAATATCCGCTGCACGGCAACAACATTGGCAACCATCGGCGGCGGTCTGTTGCCGTGTTCGACAGCGCCAGGCGCCTCGACGATCGATTTCCCGATCGGCACTGCAAATTTCGGTTCGGTGTTTTCCAACGTTGCCGCCTTTGGCCAGGGCACGATCAACATTGCGGATAATTTCCGCCTGATCGCTGGCCTGCGCTACACCTATGACAAATTGACCGGTTTCCACATTCGCACCGTGCCGCTCGCCGGTGCATCAAACCCCGCTTTCGATCAGGGCGTGTTCGATTCAGCCAGCGCGATTTTCCCCAATGGTAACCCAGCCGCCGCCACTGGCGTGCCGTTCCGGCAGCAAGTGACGGCGTCAAACCTGTCGGGCAAGGTCGGCGCGCAGTTTGATATCACCAAGGACAATATTTTTTACGGCACCTATGCACGCGGCTACAAAGGCCCGGCGCTCAACATATTCTTCAATCTGGCTTACAATGGCACACCGCCGCTGTCGCCTGAAACGTCGGACAGCTATGAACTTGGCTTGAAAAACACCTTCCTCGATGGCCGGTTGACGCTCAACATCGCGGCCTATTATGCCAAGTACAAGAATTTCCAGGCAAATAACCCGGATTTCGTGCTCGGCCAGCGGGTGACGCGCTTCACCAACGCCGGGACGATTTCGACCCGCGGTTTTGAAGTGGATTTCCTGCTGCGTCCGTCGCGTGACCTCAACATCGGTGGTGGCCTCGCCTATACCGATGCGAAAATCGACGCCTTTCGCTTGCCCCCCGGCGCCACTGCGGCGGACAATGTGCCAAACGGCACGCCATTGCCCTATGCGCCCAAGGTCAAGGTCTCACTCGGCGGTGATTACACCGTCCGCACCGGGGGCTTTGCCGATATCAACATTGGCCTGCAATCGTCATTCCAATCGGAACAATTGTCGCTGGTTGTCCCGAACCCACTCGCGCGTCGCCAGGCGATCATCGGTGCCTATGCGCTGGTTGACGTCAATATTGCGCTGGTCGAAAAGGACGACAAGTTCCGGGTGACGTTCGTGATCAAGAACCTGTTTGATCGCAGCTTTGCCGCCGCGATCTCCGATGGTGGCCCGCTTTCGGCCGGTGTGCCGGCCAACGGTACGTCCAGCTATCGTTACCTGATCGCGCGCGAAGCCGATCGTTATTTCGGCCTGACCGGGCGCTATAACTTCTGACGCCAACGATCATCGCAGTTTGAAAACGGCGCCGGGCAATCGGCGCCGTTTTTTTGTTCGATGCGGTGTCGGTGGATTTTTGGCAATTCGACCTGAAATCGATCATATCTGCACACGCTTTTCGCACCGGGAGGCCCGCTGGGGGCGTCGCCGTGATTGCGCAGGCCAAGGGCCTGCGCTGCACACGCCTCCTACCCAGCGAACCACCCGGCACAACCTTCGTGTGCAGATATGGTCGATTTCAGGTCTCGCTTTGTGTATCCCCTGATACGGAATCTCGCTGATGAGAACCGGTTGGTTGCAAAAGTGCCTCCGGCGGCTGGGGCCGTAGGCCCCAGACCCCATTTATTCGATTTATGAACATAATCAGCAGCGTACACAGCATTAAACAACTGGGGCCTGAGGCCACAGCCGCCGGAGGCAATTCTTTTACCTATAAGTCATCCTCAGCGCGATTTGGTATCATAGGCCAAAGAATTGGCGATTGCGGCGGGGGCCGAAAGCGCCAGCCGGGCGCTGTGGCGGCAAGTGTCGCGCTGGCCTGGTGCCAAACTTGCCGCGCATCTGCGGGGCGTTGGCAACGCCGGCCAGCGCCATGTTGGTGGCGCCCATGGCCGCTACTGCTCTCCCGCCTCGGCCGGCCGGATTACCGGCAGCATCGCATGGATGAACGCCAGCGCCGCCAGATAGGCGACGGCGCAAATGGCGAACATCGGCCAATAGCCATGGGCATGATCGATCGACCAGCCGGTGAGTTCGAGCATGGCGCTGCCCGACAGATTGCCGGCGATGGCGCCCAACGCGATAACCCGCGCCACCCGGCCAGTCGGCACGATATCGGCGGTCAGGCCGAAAATGTTGGTTGAAAAGCCCTGATGCGCGAACAAGGCGATGCCGATCAACAGCGCCGCGACCCAGGGGTTGCCGGTCATCAACGCCAACGGCATCGGCAGGATCAGCAGGGCATAGAATAGCATCGATGTTTTGCGGGCGCGATTCACCGACAGGCCGCGATCCAGCAGCCGTGGGAACAGCCAGCCGGATGACAGCGCGCCACAGGCGGCCAGCACATAGATCAGCACGATGGGATAGCCCAGGCTACCCTGCGCCATGCCGAACACCCGGTGGAAAAAATCCGGCATCCAGAACAGCACGAACCACCAGACCAGATCGGTCATCGCCTTGGCACCGATAATCGTCCAGGTGCAGCGATCGCGCAGCAGGGAAGACCAGCCGGCAGCGGCGGGCGCGCTGTTTGGCGCGGCAACCGGCACCAGTTTGCGGGTGCCCAGCACCCAGAAGATCAGCCAGACAAAGCCCAGCCCGCCGGTCAGGATAAACGCAGCACGCCAGCCAAAGGCCAACGCCAGCGGCGGGATGAGCAGCGGTGTCAGAATCGCGCCGATATTGGGGGCGGTATTGGTCAGGCCCAGCGCGAATGATCGCTGCTTCAGCGGCAGGTAGACGGCGGCGGTCTTGACAGCGGCGGGGGTGCCAACCGATTCGGCGGCAGCCAGCGCGACGCGGGCAATGACGAACTGCTGAACCGATGATGCAAAGGCATGCGCCATGCCGGCCAGGCTCCACAGCGCCACGCCCAGGCCCAGCGCCAGCCGCACCCCGACGCGATCAACGAACCAGCCAACGAACAGCAAAGCACTGGCGGCGGCAATCTGGAACACCGAACCCAGATGGGCGAAATCGGTGCTCGACCAGTGAAACTCCCTCTCCAGCGTCGGTTTCAGCAGGGCGAGGACCTGCCGATCAACATAGTTCAGCGCGATGGCGACGAACAGCAATGCTATCAACAGGCGGCGGTTGCGTTCGGTCATTGGGCTGTCGGTCAATGGTGATCCCCCCGGATTATTATTTTGCGGGACTGTGGCGGTGTGGGGGGATTGAAGCAAGGACGTAAGGCGGGAAGGGGCCACCCCCAAACCCTCCTTGAAGCGAGGAGGGGCGAACGTTTACGCCGCGACCGCTGGCCTTGCTTCGCGCTCGGCCTTCAGGGCTTCGGCGATCAGAAAGGCCAGTTCCAGGCTTTGGCTGGCGTTCAGGCGCGGGTCGCACTGGGTTTCATACCGATCGGCCAGGCCTTCATCGGTGATGGCGATGGCGCCGCCGGTGCATTCGGTCACATTCTGCCCGGTCATTTCAACATGGATGCCGCCGGCGTGGCTGCCTTCGGCGCGGTGGACGGCAAAGACGCTTTTGACTTCGGACAGAATGCGGTCGAACGGCCGGGTTTTCAGGCCGCCGACGGCCTTTACCGTGTTGCCGTGCATCGGGTCACACGACCAGATGATCCGCTTGCCTTCACGCTGTACGGCGCGGATCAGGCGCGGCAGGTGCGCCTCGACCTTGTCATGGCCGAAACGGGTGATCAGCGTCAGCCGGCCGGGGATATTGCCGGGATTCAGCGTGTCGATCAGGCGCAGCAGGTCATCTGCCTCGGTCGTCGGGCCGATTTTCAGGCCCAGCGGATTGCCGACACCGCGCAGAAATTCAACGTGCGCAGAGCCGGGAAAGCGCGTGCGGTCGCCGATCCACAGCATATGGGCCGAAGTGTCATACCAGTCACCGGTCAGCGAATCCTGCCGGGTCATCGCCTGTTCATAGCCCAGCAGCAGCGCCTCATGGCTGGTGTAGAAACTCGTGCCCTTCAACTGCGGCACGGTTTCGGGGGAAATCCCGCATGCCGCCATGAAATCCAGCGCTTCACCGATACGATCAGCCAGCGCCCTGTACTGGTCTGACCACAGCGAGCGCCCGGTGAAATCCAGGTTCCATTTATGAACCTGGTGCAGATTGGCATAACCGCCGCTGGCAAAGGCGCGCAGCAGATTCAGCGTTGCCGCCGATTGCATGTAACCGGTGCGCATCCGTTCGGGGTTTGGCGTGCGGGCGGCAGCGGTAAAGGCGATATCGTTGACATTGTCACCGCGGTAGCTGGGCAACGAAACACCGTCGATTTCTTCAAAATCACCCGATCGCGGCTTGGCATATTGGCCGGCCATGCGCCCGACCTTCACCACCGGCAGTTTCGATGCAAAGGTCAGTACCACCGCCATCTGCAGCAGCACGCGAAACGTGTCGCGGATGTTGTTGGGGTGAAAATCGGCGAAACTTTCGGCACAATCGCCGCCCTGCAGCAGAAAGGCCTTGCCGGCCTCGACTTCGGCCAGCGTCGCGGTCAGATCGCGGGCTTCGCCGGCAAAGACCAATGGCGGATAGGATTGCAGTTCCGTTTCAACGGCGTTGAGCGCTGCGGCGTCTGGATAGGCCGGCAATTGCCGCGCCTCATGGGCGCGCCAGCTTGTCGGGGTCCAGTGGTTTGCAGTCGGCATGATGCGCGGTCCATGGCGCAGGCAGGCGTTTTTGGCAAGGTTCCGCCTCCCCTCCCCGAAAGTGGGGAGGGGAGAAGGGCGCCTTACGCCATGGCGTGAAAATGCTGGTGGATCGCCGCCGCCATCGCTTTGCTGATGCCTGGTGCCCGCTCCAGATCGTCCAGCGTCGCGCCGCGCACCGCCCGCGATGTGCCGAAATGCATCAACAGCGCCTTTTTGCGCGCCGGGCCGATTCCGGGGACATCGTCGAGCGGATTGGCGGTGATCGCCTTGCTGCGTTTGGCGCGGTGGGCGCCGATGGCAAAGCGGTGCGCCTCATCGCGCAGGCGTTGCAGGAAAAACAGCACCGGGGCGTTCAGCGGCAGATGCAGTTCCTCGCCAGATGGCAGATGAAATGTCTCTCGCCCGGCATTGCGATCCGGCCCTTTTGATACGCCGATGATGCACACATTGTCGACGCCGAGTTCGGCCAGCGCCTCATTCACACTGGTCAACTGCCCCTTGCCGCCATCGATCAGCACCAGATCGGGCCAATCGCCGGCGCTGCGATCGGGGTCTTCGCGGTCCAGCCGGGCAAAGCGGCGCGACAGCATCGCCTTCATCATGGCGAAATCATCCCCCGGCGTGATGCTTGAATCCGTCATGTTGAATTTGCGATACTGGTTTTTCAGAAATCCATCCGGCCCGGCGACGATCATCGCGCCCAGTGCGTTGCTGCCCATGATATGGCTGTTGTCATACACTTCGATGCGTTGCGGTGCGCCATCCAGCCCGAACAGATCGGCGAGTTCGATGAGCAGCCGGCCCTGGGTGGTCGATTCGGCCTGGCGGCGGTCCAGCGCCTCGCGCGCATTGCGCGCCGCCTGGTCAACCAATTTGCGATTTGGGCCGCGTTGCGGGGCGCGGACGCCCACCCGGTGCCCGGCTTTTTCGGTCAACGCCTCGGCCAGCAAGGGCGCCTCGGCCAGTGCCCTGTCCAGCAGCAATTCGCGCGGCGGCGGCAATTCCTCATACAATTGCGCCAGGAAACTGAGCAGCACTTCATCCTCGGGAATACCATCGGTATGGGCCGGGAAAAAGGCGCGATGCCCCCAGTTCTGGCCGCCGCGAATGAAAAAGATCTGGATGCACATGGCGCCGCTGCCCGCCGCCAGCGCGATGATATCGGCATCGCTGGCCGATCCTTCGGCGTTGATTGCCTGGCTACCCTGGATAAAGGTCAACGCCCGCAGCCGGTCACGCAGCACGGCGGCGATTTCATAATCGCGCGCCTCTGCCGCGGCCGTCATCGCATCGCCCAGCTTGCGCTGTGCCTCTTGGGTGCGACCCGACAGGAACGCCTTGGCATCGGCAACCAGTTCGGCATAGGCGGCGTCACCGATGCGCCCGGTGCAGGGGGCGGAACAACGCTTGATCTGGTGCAGCAGACACGGCCGGGTGCGATTGGCAAAAAAACTGTCGGTGCAGGATCGCAGCAGGAATATTTTCTGCAGGGCGTTCAGCGTGACATTGACGGCGCCGGCGCTGGCAAACGGGCCATAGAACACGCCCTTGCCGACCTTTGCGCCGCGATGTTTGGAAATGCGGGGGAATTCATGATCTTCACGCAGAAAGATGAAGGGGAAACTTTTGTCGTCACGCAGCAGCACATTATAGGGCGGGCGATAGCGTTTGATCAGTTGCGCTTCGAGCAGCAACGCCTCTGATTCGGCATTGGTGGTGACAATCACCATGTCCCGCGTTTGCGAAATCATGCGCTGCAGGCGGCGCGACAGCCGGCCCACCTGGGTGTAATTCGTCACCCGTGATTTCAGGCTGCGCGCCTTGCCGATATACAGTACGGCACCTTCGGCATCGACCATGCGATAGACGCCGGGGCGGGCGGGCAGGGTGCGCAGCACGTTCTTGATGGCGGCGATGCCGCGATCAATATCGGGCGCATCCTTCCCCTGCACCGTGAAGGTGGCGGTGTCTTCGGCGAAACGATCGATGATGGGCGGTTGGGCCATGGCAGGGATTTAGGGTGGCATGGAAGGAAGGGCAATTGCGGCGAAGGGAACCGAACCGTAGCGAAAGGATTATCCAGCCTTGGCAACTGGCCCCGCATCGCCCTAGAAGGCCAAGACCGTGCCGACAGGATGAAATGCACACGATCGGCCTTCTTTTCCCTCCTTCCGAAGCTGCATCCGCGCTGATTGTCGGCGGCATCGGCATATTGGAACGGCAGGCACGGCAATTGCGGCGGGCTGGGGTCAGCGAGATCCTGATCGTTGATCCAGTGCCCTTGCAGCCGGTGCCGGCGGGCGTTGCCATGGCAAAGGCCGCCGATCTGGCGCGGATCGACATCACCGCACGCGTGATCGTCGTCGCTGCGGGGCTGATTGTCGACGAACGCGCCATTGCGGCGGTGCTGCGCGCCGAAATCCTGGCGCTGCTGGTGCAGGACGCCACCCTACCCGGCGCCGCCGGGATCGAGCGCCTCGACGCGCTCAGCTTTGCCGCCGGGGTGATGCTGTTGCCGGCGGCGATGGTGCGCGATGTGGCGAGCGCGCTGGGCGAATGGGATCTGGCATCCACATTGAACCGGGCCGTGGCAGCCGACACGCGAACCCAGCGTATCGAACTGTCACAATTGCCGCTTTATGCCCCGGCGCGGCGGCGGGTGGTGGCGATGCTGTGGGCGCGGCCTCAGGATGACGCGCAGGCACGCATCGCTGGCGCTGCGATCATCGCGGCGGCGCAAAAGGGCTGCCTTGATTGGCCGGCGCGCTTTCTTCACCCCTGGCCCGAGGATTTGATGGTGCGGATACTCGCCCCCACCAAAATCTCGCCCAATATGGTTACTGCGGCCACCGGTCTGGTGGGCGTCATTGCCTTGGCAGCCTTTGCCGCGGGCTGGTTGTGGACGGGGCTGATTCTGGCGTTGATCACCGGCCCGTTGGATGGCGTTGATGGCAAACTGGCACGCACCCGCGTGGAGTTTTCGAAATGGGGCGATCTCGAGCATCTGGTCGACAAATTGCTGGAATATGGCTGGTATCTCGCCATCGCCTGGCATTTTTATGTCGCACGTGATTCGGCCCTGCCCTTGGCAGTTGCGATATTGATCATTGCGCCTGCCATCGTCGAAGCGGTGCAGGGTGAGTTTTTTCGGCGGATAACCGGAATTCAGCTCGACGACGCTGGTGAACCGGAGCGCTGGATCAGGCTGGTGGCTGGCCGCCGCAACACTTTCCTATGGACCTGGGCAGGTTTTGCCGCTTTCGGCCTGTGGTTTGAGGGATTTGTCGCATTGGCGGTTTATAGCGTCGTGACAACGGGAATCGCGCAATGGCGCTTTTACAAACGCTTATCGGCCTATGGACGCGAGCATGGCGATCGGATTGCCGCAAACTATTCCGCAACCGGTTACACCTTCTTGCCCCCGGGGCCGGTGTAGTCTAACTGCAATATTTGAAACAGGTGTCAGTGGCGGATGAATCACGCCGCGCAGTCAGGGAATTTTTAAGCATGTCGTCCATCCCCGTCGCCATCGTTGGCGTTGGCAATTGTGCATCATCGCTGGTGCAGGGCCTGTCGCATTATTCCAATGGCGGTTCGAATGACGAACAGGGGCTGATGCATTGGGAACTGGCCGGCTATCGTCCGAAAGACATTGAAATTGTCGCCGCCTGGGATGTTGATGTCCGCAAGGTTGGCAAGGATGTCGGCAAGGCGATTTTTGAAAAGCCCAACAACACCGCGATTTTCTGCGATCATGTTGGCGATACCGGCGCGATTGTCGGCATGGGGCGGGTACTCGATGGTGTCTCCGAACACATGAACGCCTATCATGAAGATCGGCGTTTTGTGGTCGCTGACCTGCCGCAAGCCACCAAGGCCTCGGTCGTTGAAGAATTGAAGCGTTCCGGCGCCCAGGTGATGACCAACTATTTGCCGGTCGGTTCGCAGGAAGCGACCGAATTTTACGCCGACGCCGCGATCACCGCCGGCGTCGCGTTTGTGAACAACATTCCGGTGTTCATCGCGTCAAACCCTGTCTGGGCCGAACGTTTCCGCGCCGCCGGCGTGCCTATCCTGGGTGATGACATCAAGGCACAGCTAGGCGCCACCATCGTCCACCGCACGCTGACCGATCTGTTCGCCAAACGCGGCGTTACCCTCGATCGCACCTATCAGCTCAACACCGGCGGCAACACCGACTTCCTCAACATGACAAACAAGGACCGGCTGGCGTCGAAGAAAACGTCAAAGACCGAGGCGGTTCAGTCTGTTGCGCACCGCCGCCTCGATGATGACAATATCCATGTCGGCCCTTCGGATTACGTCGCGTGGCAGAATGACAACAAGGTCTGCTTCCTGCGCATGGAAGGCCGCATGTTCGGCGGCGTGCCAATGAACATCGAACTGCGACTGTCGGTCGAAGACAGCCCGAACAGCGCCGGCGTCGCCATCGACATGATTCGTTGTGCAAAGGTTGCGCTCGACCGCGGCCTGGGCGGCCCGATCCTGACCCCGTCATCCTATTTCTGCAAACATCCGCCGGTTCAGGTTACCGATGATGAAGCGTTCACCGCGCTGGAAGCCTTCATCGCGGGTGTAAAGCACTAAGAAGCCTACGGCGGCAATTTCGGGCCTCCGGTGGCAATTTCGGGCCTCCGGCGGCAATTTCGGGCCTCCGGCGGCTGGGGCCCTGGGCCCCGGACTCCATTCTGGTCGATTACGCTTGTCAAATGGGGTCTGGGGTTTAGACCCCAGCCGCCGGAGGCTGTTTCATATGCAAGCTATCATCCTCGCCGCTGGCCAGGGCACCCGCCTGCGCAGCGTTTCGCCGTCAAAGCCGTTGACGAGCATTGCCGGCCGGCCGTTGATCTGCCGGATTCTCGATAATCTGAAGGCGGCAGGCGTCACCCGGCCGCTGGTCGTCACCGGCTATCGCGGCGACGAAGTGGCGGCGGTTGTCGAACAATGGGGCGCTGAAACGTTGCATAACCCGGATTGGGCCCAGCCGAACGGTGTGTCGGTGCTGGCCGCGGCCGGGCGATTGGAGGCGCAATCGTTGCTGCTGATGGCCGACCATCTTGCCAGCCCTGGCGTGTATGCAACGGTCGCCGCCAGTGGCAGGCCGACCGCCGGTCTGGTGCTGGGCATTGACCGGCGCCTGGGCCACCCCTGGGCCGATGAAAGCGATGTGACCCGGGTGGCGACACGGCAAGGCCGGATTGTGGCGATCGGCAAGGCCCTGTGCAGTTACGATGCCCATGATTGCGGAGTGTTTCTGATTACACCGGAATTGATGGCGGCGCTGGCGAACGTGCCATCACCGGGCCTGTCGGATGGTGTGCGGGTGCTGGCTGGGCAGGGCCGCGCCGCAGTGGTCGATGTGTCGGCGCATGACTGGATCGATATTGATGACCCGCGCGCGCTGGCGATGGCAGAGGCCTGGATGGCGGTCTAGCAGTTGCGCCAGGCCGCCGCTGGCGCTAGGGCAGGGGGGGTCCTGCGGTGGGGCGATTAGCTCAGTTGGTAGAGCGCTTCCTTTACACGGAAGATGTCGGCGGTTCGAGCCCGTCATCGCCCACCAGGTCCAGACAAAAAACCGCCGCCGCCCTGTGCAGGGCGACGGCGGTTTTTTATTGCCGCAATGCCCCGATCAGAACCCGATGATGATCGAACCGATGGCAGCGCGCGGTGCGCCGATCTGTGAGTTGGGGATGACCGTCCGGCTGAGGCCGGAGGAGACACCGCCGACATACAGGGCATTGGTCAAATTGGTGATGTTGAACTGGAAATAGCTGTGATCGTTCAGGCCGATTGCAGTCAGGCCAATGCGAACGTCCAGATCAACCAGCGTATAGGCCGGAATCCGGTCCGGATAGACTACGCTGTTGGCGATGCCATTCGATGTGCCCAGCAACGAAAGATTTTGATCGTTGACAAAACGCGGCCCGGTACGCTTGGCCTGAATGCCGACGGTCAATGGACCCAAAGTGCCTTGTGCGCGGCCACCAAAAGTAAAGGTCGGCGAGCCCGATTCCTGCTTGCCAGCGGTAAGCGCGCACTTGGTGACATCCGGGGTCGAAGTATCGCAACCAGCGGTGCCGCCGCCCGACAATTGAACGTTGGATTTGATTTCCGAATGCTTGTAGCCGCCAAACGCATACAGCGAGACTTCCGGGATCGGGCTGTAAGTAATGCTGCCATCGATACCATATTTGTCGACCGTACCAAGGTTGCGATAAACTGTCTGGTCGAGAAAGGGATCATAGGCCGACGCAAGGCGATTGGTGAAGCGCGTGTACCAACCCGACAATTGCGCCTGGAAATTTGATTGCTTGTAACGCAATCCCAGATCAAAATTGCTGGTGGTTTCCGGAACGGCCAATGCGGCGGTGCTGCCAGCCGGAAAGAAAAAGGACTGATAAAGATTGTCCGTACCTGGAACCTGCAACCCCTTGGAATAGTTCGCAAAGATGCTGGCGTGCTCGACAATGTCATAAGTGAAGCCAACCTGTGGCAGCACCTTGTTGTATTTCAGGATGCGCTGTTGCGGGCCCTGGATGGTCGGCCGGGCGGCGGCATAGATGGCCTGTCCGGCAGCGTTGCTGCCAAAGCAATCGACATTGCCGCCGGCGCTGGTGGTGAAGCAATTCTGGGTCAGGTCACGCTTGAAGAACGGTGCGCGCACCCCGGCGTTGATGACCAGTTTTTCGTTGAAGAATTCACCGCGATATTCACCCGACACCTGGTTAAGGACGGCGAAGGACAGGCGATCACGCCGTTGCAGGATGTTGCGGGTGCCATCGGCCAGCGGATTGCGTTCCGGAAACACATTGCCCGGCCCGCCATCGATGCCCAACACCGTTGTTTCACCGGTCTGGCGATGCCGGGCATGGTCAAGGCTGTACGACACGCGAATGGTGTTATGCTCGTCGATATCATACCGCAGCGATGACAGCACACCATAGCGACGGGTGTTTGTTTCGTTCGGACCCAGCACGCGGATGGTATCCAGCGTGTCACCATCACCGTTCAAATCACGACCGTAATAGGGCGTGCCGCCGATGAATCCGGTAATCAAATTCGGCACCAGGGCTGTGCCCTGGTTGAAAAAGCCTTCGCGGCCAACAACGGTACCGCCACCATTGGCGCGGACATATTGGAAATTGGGATCAACCGTCAGCACCAGACCAGGGGCGAGAGTGAATTTCGAAGCAATGCGGATGTTGCCGGTGTTTGACGGATTATAGCGTTCGTCAAAGGTCGAACCGCACGAATTGGCAACACCGGCAGTGCCCGGCGTCGGGCCATTGTTGGTGGTGCAGGCCGGGATGATATATTCGCGTTCCTGCTTCGTGACCGGGAAACGGCCCGGCACCACGGTGTTGGCGGTGTTGTCGATGCGCAGCGGCACCGAGCCAAAGAAATTGTTGCGGTTGACGTTCCAGTTGCCGGCAACCGAAACGAAATCGCCATTGGCGCCGATCGGTTGATAGACTTTGAAGTTATACTGCTGCTTGTCGATCTTGCCGATGTTGTTGAACACCACATCATTCTTGGCATTGCTGACCGAAAAGAATGCCTTGGTGCCGATCGGGCCAATTTCGCCGGTATCGATGACGGCAAAGATACGGCGGAAATTATAGCTGCCCAGCGAGGCAACGCCGTTGATTCCGAAATCCTTGTACGGGTTGCGGGTGCGATAGTTGACGGTGCTGCCCGATGCGGCGGCGCTGGGGCTGTCGATATCGGTTGAACCCAGGTTGACGTTGACCTGCTCGATCAGTTCCGGATCAAGCTGCTGGTTCGAAAACAGCGCATAATTGCCCGAATCGTTCAGTGGTACGCCGTCAAAAGTCTGTGAAATGCGCGTCGAATCAAAGCCGCGGATGGTCAGCGTGCCGCCGGCCGAACCGAACGGATCATTGTTCTGAAAACTGACACCGGGGATATAGTTGATGATGTCATTGACCGTCTGGCCTGGTGTTTGCCGTGCAATGAATTCCTGGGTCAAAACCTGCTTGGCCTTGGTCGTCTTGGGCTGATCAACGCCGGCCAGCGCATTGGTCGTGCGACCGGCAGTGACGACGATCAGATCCTTTTCAAAATCCAGCGACCCGGTCGACTGGGCCATAGCGCCGGTTGAAAGGCCCAGCGCGACCAGCGCGACGCCGGCATGAAAACGCATTTGCATTGGAATTTTCCTTAATTTCGACATGTCGCTGGATATGGACGCTGGTTGCGCGACAAGGTGCCTGTATGAACCCCCAGTGACTCAGGGTTGTTACAGATTTGTGACAGACTGATGGCATGACTGTGAATGTTGAATTCAGTCCATGTTGCGTTGCAAAATCGCCACAGTCTGGCGGGGCTTTGTCGGTATGATCGGGTTGCTCGGCGCATCTCCCGGCCCCGCCACATGGCTGAGCCCGATTTTTCGCCAAAACACGAGGTGTTTAGTCTACCGGCACCCCCGGTCGCGTCAGCGCCGTGCGGATGACAAAGCTCGTCTTGACGCTTTCGACATTTGGCGCAGGCGTCAGTTCGCTGGTCAGAAAGCGTTGAAATTCCTGCAAGTCATGCGCCACCACCTTCAGGATGAAATCGATCTCGCCGTTCAGCATATGGCATTCGCGCACCTGGGGCAGGGCGGCGACATGGTCTTCAAACGCCTTCAGATCGGTTTCGGCCTGGCTGCGCAACGACACCATGGCGAACACGGTGATGCCATAGCCCAGCGCCTGGGCATCCAGATCGGCGTGATAGCCATGGATGGTTCCGTTTTCCTCCAGCGCGCGGACCCGGCGCAGGCAGGGCGGCGCCGTCAGCCCGGCGCGTTCGGCCAGATCGACATTGGTAATGCGCCCCTCGGCCTGCAAATGGCGCAGGATGACGCGGTCAATGTCGTCGATCGGCAATCGGGACCGGTGCATCGGCGAAACTCCGTGATATAAATCGCCGGCCATCCCTAACAATATTGCCAGAACGTGCAAGACTTTCGTTAATTTGCTGCGCATGCCGGTTGTTGCCGCAGGGGGTGCAAATTGCCCCGGCAATCGCTAACTGACAGCCATTGATTGCCCAGCCAAGGAAATTCGCGTTGTCCGAATCCCGTCATGTCTCCGAATCACGTCACGTTAAGGTGCTGATCATCGGCTCCGGCCCGGCTGGCTATACCGCTGCCGTCTATGCGGCCCGCGCCGCACTGGATCCGGTTCTGATCGAGGGATTGCAGCCTGGCGGCCAGTTGACGATCACCACCGAGGTGGAAAACTGGCCCGGCGATGTGACGGTGCAGGGGCCAAACCTGATGATCCGCATGGCCGAACAGGCCCGCCACGTTGGCGCTGAACTGGTCAGTGACATCGTCACCCGAATCGATACCAGCCAGCGCCCGTTTGCCGTCGAATGCGATTCGGGCGCCCGCTGGACGGCGGAAACGCTGATCATCTGCACCGGTGCCCAGGCGCGCTGGCTGGGCATTGAAAGCGAAACAAAATATCGCGGTTTCGGCGTCTCCGCCTGCGCCACCTGCGATGGGTTTTTCTTCCGCAACAAGGTTGTCGCCGTGGTCGGCGGCGGCAACACCGCGGTTGAAGAGGCATTGTTCCTGACCAATTTCGCGTCAAAGGTGCATCTCATCCATCGCCGCGGTGAATTGCGGGCAGACAAGACCAACCAGGCCCGGCTGGCGGCAAACCCAAAGGTCGAAATGCATTGGAACGCCGAAATCGCGCAGGTTGATGGCAACAGTGATCCGTTGACCGTCACTGGCATCGTGCTGCGCGATACCGGCAATGGCGAAACCCGGCCGCTGGCGGTCGATGGCCTGTTCATCGCCATCGGCCATGTGCCGGCAACGGAATTGTTTGTTGGCCAATTGGCGATGGATGACGAAGGCTATCTGATCACCGCCGCTGATTCGACCGCGACGTCGGTGCGCGGCGTATTTGCCGCCGGCGATGTGAAGGACAAGATTTATCGGCAGGCCGTCACCGCAGCGGGGATGGGCTGCATGGCGGCGCTGGAGGCGGAGCGATTTATCGCGCATGGCTGATGTTACTCCCCTCCCTTCTGCAAGGGAGGGGTTGGGGGTGGGTGTCTGGAGGCGGGGCTTTGCTGCAAAGCAAGAATGCACCCACCCCCGACCCCTCCCGCAAGTCGGGAGGGGAGAAGACAGGTGAACCTTGATTGGGAAAAGCTGCGACTGTTCGAACTGGTGGCCGAGGCCGGCAGCTTTACCGAGGCCGCGCGCCGCCTGCATATGAGCCAGCCGGCGCTCAGCCGGCAGATCGGCGCGCTGGAGGCCAGCATGGGGGCCAAATTGTTCCACCGCCACGCCCGCGGCCTGGCGATGACGCATGAGGGCGAACAGTTGCGCGCCGCAACCCATGATATGCAGGACAGGCTGGAGCATGCCCAGCAAGCGATCGATGCGTCCCGCGACCGGCCGACCGGCGAAATCCGGCTGACCACCACCGTCAGCTTTGGCTCCACCTGGCTGGCGCGGCAATTGGGCGATTTCCTTGATCGCTTTCCCGATATTTCGGTCAGCCTGCATTTGTCGGATCTTGATGCCGATCTGGCCAAGCGTGAGGCCGATGTGGCGATCCGTTTCCACCCGCCATTCCAATCCGAACTGGTGCAAAAGCCACTGCTGCCAATCCGGCATTTTCTGTGTGCATCGCCCGATTATCTCATCCGGCATGGTGTGCCGCGCACAATCGCCGATCTCGATCAGCACCGCATGATTGCCTATGGCGATACCGCGCCGGAATTTCTAAAGGGCATCAACTGGGCGCTCGATCTGGGCCATGAAGGCACGCCGCGCGCCGCCGCGCTGACCATCAACAATAGCCATGGCGTGTTGCAGGCCGTCGAAGCCGGCGCCGGCATCGCGGCCCTGCCCAGTTATCTGATCCGCTTTTCGGGCAAGGTCCGCGTTGTGCTGCCCGAGGTTGAGGGCGCGGTGTTCCGCACTTTTTTCACCTATCCCGTTGAATTGCGGCGGTCCTTGCGCGTGGCGGCACTGCGGGATTTCCTGGTTGAACGGATGACGCCGGCCAATCTCGATATTGATCGCTATGCATTGGGTGCATAGCTGCGTTGCAATATTGTGCGCTGCACAATAAATCGGACAAGGCCTAGATAGGGGGTGTGGTCGTCACCGACGACACCGCGCCCGTTCCGTCATCCCCCCGACGGCCGGGCGTATGGTCACTCACCGCTCCCTCCCCCCCTTGAGGTGAGTGACCGATCCGCGCCCCTGGCCTCCACCCCCCCCCGGAGGCAGGTGAGGTGCGGATCACAAATTTGGACCCGGCCTGCTGCAAAGCAGGCCGGGTCTTTTTTTGCGTCGCTTTGGGGGTAAGTGAGAGCTTATAGCCCATTGCCGCCCCGGCCCTTGATGGGCTAGGGCGATGCCACCGGGCCGGGCCTGTAGCTCAACGGTAGAGCCGGCCGCTCATAACGGCTTGGTTGGGGGTTCGAATCCCTCCGGGCCCACCGGTTTGAACGCAAGGAGTGGACCCTGTCCGACGTGTTGCCCGAAGCCCTGGCAAAAGAAGCCGCCGCGGCGCCCAAAGCCAATTGGAAGCAGTTTATCGGCCTGGCGTTGGGCCTGGTGGTGCTTGGGCTGGCAATCTGGGGCATCCGCATGATCGCCGGCCAGGTGACGATCGCCGAAATCATGCACGATGTGCGCGGCACGCCAACGCATTTGTTCATCGCCGCCGGCATCGCATCCGCTGCATCCTATATCGTGCTGGTCGGCTATGATTGGCTGGCGACCCGGCATCTGGGCTATCAATTGCCATGGCGCACGCTGGCGGTGGCCAGCTTTGCCAGCTTCACGATGAGCCACACCTTGGGCGTCGCGGCGTTGACCGGCGGCACCGTGCGCTATCGCATCTATACCCGTGCCGGGCTGCGCGGTGCCGATATCGCCATGATCGTGCTGCTCTGCGGCTGGACGTTCTGGCTCGGCATCGTCGCCGTCGCCGGCCTGGGGCTGGTGATCGCCCCCGATCTGGCGACGCCGTTCAAAAATCTGGCACCCAGCGCCGAACGCTGGGCCGGGGTCATCCTGCTTACCGGTACGCTCGCCTATCTGGCGCTGGCCAGCCTGTGGCGGCGCGAATTCCGGCTGCTGCGCTATAGCTTTTATATCCCCGACGGCCGCGAAACCCTGTTGCAGATCGTCATCGGCGCCGTCGATCTCGCCTGCGCCGGCGGCGCGCTGTATCTGCTGCTGCCCGATGTCGGCGTGCCCGGAATTTTAACGTTCTGGACCATCTACGCCGTCGCCATGGTTATCGGCGCACTCAGCCATGCACCCGGTGGCCTTGGCGTTTTTGATGGCGTCATCCTGCTGCTGATGCCCGATGCGCCAAAGGCCGGCGTGCTGGCCGCGCTGGTGCTGTTCCGGCTGGTCTACACCTATATCCCGTTCCTGCTCGGGCTATGCGTGATCGGCTGGACGGAATGGCGAGCCCTGCGGGCGAAACGCCGCGCGGTTTAGGCGGGCTTTGGACGGCGGTTTCAAAACGGCCTCGGGCGGCTGGGGAATAAACCCCAGACCCCATTTTTGGTATGATGCCGGTTGTGATCGTGTCGTTTCGAAACGACCGATTTCGACCAAATAGCGGCCGCAAATTGGCGCCAAGCCAAACGGCAACTATTGGGCCGGTTGCTGACTGGCAGGTTCCGGGCGGCGAGAGGCAGAAAGCTGCCGTCCGGTCCGCCACTCAGCAACGGCAGCTCTCGACCAAAACAGGCCGTTCCGCGTTCGGTTCGTAAACGGCCGCTATTGCCGGAACCGGCTGTTCCCACTCGATTGCGCAGCCTCGCAGGTACGCGCCCTAAACCCTGCCGTTCAGACTTCCCGTTTCTGAGCCCGAAATCCGCCGTTCGTTCATATGGCTCAGTTTGACTTGATTGGTGGATTGCAGCCTGGCCGCTTTCGGCTGTTGAGGTGGCGAAAGGGGCCCTTCGTTCAGACGTCGCCGGCCAGCAGTTTTGCGCCCTCATTGCGGTCATTGTGCCAATCGCCGGCGTCTACCGAAAGCGGTCATAGAGGCTGGGCTGCTGCAATGTCCGCTTTGTTCGACACCAACCGGTTCTTGCCCGTTCTTTCTTCTTGGCCAATCTTGGCCAAGGAAAATGATGATGACCTATTCTTACCTGGACCCCGCCATGCAGAGCCGCGTGGCTTGGAATGCCGGAAAAACCGTCGGCACAAAACGGCCCCTCACTCAGAAGCAGATGCCCGAAAGTCTTCCTGTCCGCCGTCGCTCCCACCGCTACCATGATGTTCCGGCTATGAATCCTGACCCTAAAAAGCCGTCAATCAGGATGCTTAAACCGGGCGACCAGGCCGCTCACTCCCTTGCCATGACCGGCTAACTTAGGAAGTATCTCTTCGCGCGTGAGACCGGCTGGCAACGCATCGGGTTCTAGATCAGTTGCGATCACGACGAATACATAATGGTGATAAGTTGTATTTGGCGGTGTGCAGGGGCCCATGTAGTGATTGAGGCCCTGCGTGCTTTTGCCCCCGACAAATCCGACTGGCGCTTGTGCGATCTCATCCTTTGCGAAACTGCCCCGCGCCGGTGGAACGCCATAAGCCACCCAGTGATTGACGCCAGCACCAAGGCGCCCCTCGGGGTCAACCATGAAGAACACAAGGCTCTTGGTGCCTTCCGGCACATTCGACCATGAAAGCTGCGGCGACGCATTTGTACCCAGACAATTCGCATTGCCCGGCACATTTCCGCCGAATTTGGTCGGGAGAATTGCGCCATCGGCAAAGGTTTTGGATTTCAAAGTAAAGGGCGCGGCAGCGTTGGCGGTCGAATTCAGCGATAGCAAAGCGGCCGCGACCACAAATCCAATCATCTTTTTCATATCGTTGTCCTTGCACGGGATAATGGCGAGGTTGCCGGATTATCGAGAACGACGGCGCGGTAACCGCCCCGACTGCGGAAGAAGAGAAGAAGTGCCAGATAGCAGAGCAGCATCATGACCGGCAGCAGCGCAACTTCTGATAGAGCGGATTTCTTGCTACCAGCCGCGATGTTTTCAATCACGACCTTATCCTCGGCGGGCGCAAGAGCAACGGCGCGCGGGTCGAGCGCTCGGTAGCCGCCAAAGATGCTGAGCCTGTCTTCGGTCAGATAGCGTTGCGTCAATTGCGACCCATGGATTGCGTCATGTCGCGCCAGTGCGACCCCGATGGAATGGTCTTGCAGCGAGCCCAGCAGCACCGAACCCAGGATTCCGGCCGCCAGCATGCCGGAGCCGGCAACGATATTCAGCGTTACCGCCCCGCCGCGCGGAAACTGTTCGGACGTGAGCGCAAGGCTGGTTCCCCAGAAAAAGCTTTTTCCGATGCCATACAAGGTTGCGGCGACCAAGATGGCGAGACCCGTTGAACCGGAAAGCGTATAAAGACCCAGCGCAGCAAAGGCTGACGCCAGCGCAAGTGTACCGACCGGCCCAAGCCGCGCAATGATCGATCCAGCGAATATCCGCACCACAAATACGATTATCGAGGTGTAAACCAGCACCCAACCGGCATCCAGACCTACGGTGCGCATCTCAGGTGCCATTAGCGACGAGATCCAACTATCAGTGCTGAGTTCGGTGGTTGCCAACGGGATCATCAGCAGCACCAAAACGATGAACAATGGCTTGCCAGCGGAACGCGCAAAATAGGCGTAAACCGCTGTCAGCATTGCAATAGTGCCGAGGACGATGATGGTCGGTAGCGAAAAAACGCGGCCAATTTCGAGCATTATCAAGGTGCTAACGATCAAGGCGCTGACATATCCGGCTTCTGCCAGCATCGACTTGTAACTGACGCCATAGGTAACTCGCTCGCTCGCCGGAAAGCGCCGGCGTACCAACAACAAGGCGTACACCAGGATCGGCAGCGCCATCAGCGCGACCTTGATCCGCCAGCCGACGCCATCGCCGAGCCAGATCGCCAACAACCCGCCGATGATCATGCCGCCCGGCCAGGCCGCATGAAGGCGGTTAAGCCAGCGCGGCTTGTCGAGCCGGAATATCGTGGCCACCAGGGGATTGGCGCCCGCTTCTATGGCGCCGTTTGCCAGCGCCATGATGAACGTGCCGGCGTATAGTGACCAATAGCCTGTTGCAGACAAAAGCACGACGAGCCCGATGACGTGCCCAGCCGCCGCGAGCCACAGTGTCGTCCGAAAACCGATGCGGTCGATAACCAGGCTCAACAAAATAATCGAAATCGCAAACGGCCAGAGGCCGACCCCGAGAAGTTCGCCCTTTTGGGTTTCGGTCAGGGCGAATTCGATGCCCCATTGATCGATTACGAACGCGCGCAGGATAAAGCAAAACGACGTTGCCACGATTGCCGCAAAACATGTGGCGAATATCTTGTTATCGACCGTGTGATCGCCATCCACCACTATGCTCTCCCCTACAAACGGTCGATCGGCTTTTGATGCAATCGATTACAATCATACTATATCAGCGCGATGCGGGCTGCAAGCACTTGCCAGTGCCCAATAGTAGGATACACCGTTTCCATGGCAAATATCCAAGACGTGGCAAACGCGGCCGGCGTATCCACCGCGACAGTGTCTCGCGTGCTCAGCCACCCTGCTGTCGTCGCCGAACCGACCCGTATCAAGGTGCTCCGCGCGGTTGCGGAACTAGAATATGCGCCAAACAACAACGCCAAAAGCCTGCGGACGACCAAGACCTCGAAAATCCTGATAACCGTGCCGAATATCTCCAACCCATTTTTTTCCAGCGTCATTCGCGGTGCCGAGCAGGCAGCACAAGCGGCCGGCTATGCGGTGTTGCTGGGCGATACGCACGGCGAGGAGCATCGCGAAAATGAGTATGCCACCATGCTCAATCGCAAGGAGGCAGACGGGATTATTTTTCTGGGCCATCGGCTCCCTACCAGTTTGCAGGAGATGGTCAATCGCCTGGGCGACAAGGCGCCGATCGTCAACGGGTGCGAGTTCAGCCCTGAACTGGGCGTGGCCAGCGTTCACATCGATAACAGCGCCGCCGCCGACCATGCCATGTCACTGATCTTTGCCCGCGGCCACAAATGCGTTGGCGTCGTCACCGGCACATTGCGCAGCCCGCTGAGCCGCGATCGATTGACCGGCGCCAGCGCTGCGGCCCGGCGCTTTAGCGCGATCGACCAACTCAAGGTGATGAGCGGTGATTTTTCAATCGAATCAGGTGCCAGAGCCGCAACCACCTTGATAGACCAATGGCCGGAAATGACGGCAATCTTTTGCTTCAGCGATGAAATGGCAATCGGCGCGCTTTCAGCGATACGCGCCGCAGGAAAACGCTGCCCTGAAGATATCTCGCTGGTCGGGTTCGACGACATCCGATATTCGCAGTATCTTGATCCCCCGCTGACGACGGTGAGCCAACCGATGGAACAAATCGGTCGCGGCACGGTGGAACTTCTGGTCGAAATTCTAGCTGGGCGACCATTGCACACCAGATCGGTCACGTTGCCCCATCAACTGGTGGAACGCGCCAGTCTTGGCACAGCACCCTGAGGCACTATTGTTGAGCGATTACGGCGCGAACCTTTGCAGCGATAGGCTCCAGATCGTCGACTGACGTTTCGGGGCGCGCTTCATTCATCGCGACGCCGGTCTTTTGCGTGACGACATGCAAGTGGAACTGAGCCGTCGCCGCAACTGACCCCGCGTTGCTGCGAATGATAAAACCGTCGGCACCCAGCGCAACCATCTCAGCCTTGGCGACCTTTTGCGCCACTGCCCACATTTGCGCCAGAACGACCGGTTCCACCTCGAGAAAATCGCGCGCCCTGGATGTTTTGGAAACGACCAGAAAATGCCCTTCGGTGAAAGGCGTATGCGCCATATAGGCGATGACAAACTTGTCTTGGTATAATTTTGCGACCTTAAGTTCGCCGCGTGCCGCCCGGGCGTAATCGTTATTCGGATCATATTTTCCGGGTAGAGACACGCTGGTGGCCGTGTGCTTCACCGGCGTTTTGGCGCTTGTGCCCTGCGCTGTCGCGGCGATGGCAATCGCTGCGAACAGTTTCCAATTTTTGATCATTCTGTCGTCTTTCCTGGTCAACGAAGTGAAGTCGTTCGGGCAGCTGGCTCAGCCTTTGCGAACGAAACCGTATCGAAGATTACTGGGATCGGGCCCGAGCGCGAGATACTGCGCCTTGACCTGGGCGAGATTATCCGCCCGATCGAGCATGCTATGGGCGTCGTAACCGAACACCTTGAAGCCGTTTTCGGCAAAAATAGCGCGTTTCACCGGACCGTCTGCAGCGCCCAATGGCGAAAATCCGTGCTGGCGCTGCATGTCCTCGGGTATTTCCAGCCTGCGAAGGCCCTCGATCTGCCATTGTGGCGATCCGGTCCAGACGGCGTCGGTTCCCCACAATACCTTGTCTGCGCCAAGCCCGCGGACAAGTGTTCCCATGATTGCTGCCGCCAGCCGAGGCTGTGCGACCACGGTATAGGCAAACAATTGGCCAAGATCGCCATAGACGTTGTTGACGCCAAATTTGGCCGGAATGTCGGCAAGGTCGCTGACCCAGGACGTTCGTCCGGTCTGGTTCCATTCAGCCATCGCCTGTTCGGGCGATCCGCCAATGTGGCGATAGCCGGAGTGATAAACGACAAACTTCATCTGGGGCCAGTCTCTCGCGGCTGGTCCCACATCGCTGACATCCACGAACTGCCGCAGTTCAGGAAACTTCGCTTCGACAGACGGGGCAAACAAACCTTTGTGCACGCACAGAACGTTGCAACCAGCTTTCAGCATCCGCTCATAAGCCGGGTACATCAGCTTTTCATCGTCAAGCCGCCAGCCGCGGGCGAGGTTCTTGTTGGTGTTGTCGCCGATCGTGTAACCCTTGAAACCTTCCGGCTTGTATTTGGCCGATTCTTCGATGCCTTCGAGCCAGCCATCATGCCCCGGAAAAATCGTGTAATGCGCTAGCGCACGTCGCGAGCCCGCGGTCTTGTTGATCCTGTCGCGGGCGCGAAAGACCATCTCATTTGTGAGGAACCAGTCGCCACCTACCTCCGAAGGTGAGTTGGTAATCAAGCCCACCCCGGTATCGCTGTCGAGGAACACTTCCTTGAAATAGTTGCCAAATTTCAAGTCCTCAAGGCTCTGCTCGTTGTTGACCAGGGACTTGTTCCAGCCCGATTTGCCGACAGCGGCACGCATGTCGACAAAATGGGTCAGGCGCGTGTCATCGCGAAGGAAATGGGTGTGGCAATCAAACACCGTCTGGTGGGCGAGCCGCGCAGCGCGCTCAGTTGCCATTTCGGGTGTTGCAGCCTCGGCAGCGCTAACGTCAAACAGGTTGCCGTAGACTTCATTCATCGCGAGAAAACCGCTAGCCATCCCTGCCGCGGACTGGAAAAAACGACGGCGCGAGATACCCAGTTTCTGGGCCATTGCATCGCCGCGCGCGACCAGCCTGTTCTCGACATCACGCTGCTGACGGCTTTGCGCCTCGGGAAAATATTCGTCGCTCGACACGATTTGGGTCGGCAACGGAAGCCGTGATCCAATCTCTTCTGCCGGCAACAGGCTGCCCAATTCAGTGTCACTCAATTGACGCATGACTATCTCCGAATACCAAGCATGTTGATTGTCACATCACCGGGCCCTGCTGCGCGCCTTGAGCCAGACGGCATAATCGTTGAGTTCTTCGTCGCTCAGATGGAAGGCAGGCATTCCGCCGGGCAAACCAGTTGCGATCAGCGACTTGATACTATCAACATCGAGTTCCTTGAGGTCGGCGTTGTTGACGAGCCCCGGGGCCCGATCGCCCCCGCTGCCATTTGGTCCGTGGCACATAGCGCACTGCTCGGCGAACCGGGCCGAAATCTCACGACGCGGGGGAATCATCGCTTTTGCAAAAGCCGCGGACAGCACACCGCCCGATTGGCGCAGATAGGCGGTCAAATTGGCGACGTCCGCCGGTAAATACCCTTCCAGCAGTGCGAGATGGACTTGCCGCCCGGGCGCGTCGATCGCAGCACTCGGCTGAGCAACGCCTGGGCGTATAATCAGGGCAGAAAGCGCCCGATTGTCAGATTTACTGACCACCTTGGACAAATCCTTTGCACCATTGTGACAGGATGCGCAGTTCTGGAAGAAAAATGCCTGACCCGACGCAACACTGGCGGGCGCGGTGACCGGGATTGCGAGCGCGTTCTTCTCGTGGAGTTGCTGGCGCATATAGTGGATATAGGCCACCAGGTCTGCGAGTTCGCTGTCAGTCATGCCCGGATATTGTGGCATCGCTGTCTGCGTAAAGGGCAGTCCTGCTTTTACCACCGGCCCAATCATGTCGCCGCCAAAATCCATTTTTACGATGAGCGAATTGGCGAGATCGGCGCCGCCGCCGCGTGCTTCGGCCAGCGTCGGGCCATGGCACAGGTGGCAGTTGTTCATGACATAACTGTTCTGCCCACGCTCCAACTGCGCCTTGATCGGCCCTGCAATGGCCGGCCCGCGCAGCTTGGCTGGCAAGGTCATCTGAGCGCGGATCGCGGATCCACCAAACGCGAACAACGCCATGGTCAGAACAAGCGAGGCAAGATTGAATTTGCGCAAATGCGGTCTCCCGATCATCAAACGAGCACGCTGCGGCAATAAGCGAGCGCGCGTTTCACCTCTTCGACGGGCGGAATCAGCGAACCATATTCGAGTTCGATGTAGCAGCGGATCTGCCAGCGCTTGTCGCGCACGAGACGGAGGATATCAGCCACTCTGGCGTCCCCCTGACCAAGCGGGACGTGCGGACCATTACTCCTTTTTCTGTCGCGGATGTGCAGGCTGACGATGCGGTCATGATGTGCTGCAAGGAACTCGTACGGGTCATTATCGCCCGCGGCGAAATGGCCGATATCCAGTGTCGCTTTGATCCAGGGCGACATTGCGAACGCGGTTTCGAAACTTTTCGGCGTGGCGAACTGATCCTCGTCATAAATATTGTTGTGATTATGTACGGCGAAAAACATCTTGTGACGTTCCGCGAAAGGCACGACCCGCCGGGTTTCGCTAAGTGTCGTGGAGGCGTTCAACCCTTGCGCACCCAATGCGCGTCCGGCGTTGAAACAGGCATCCCGCTCCTCATCCGTGAAGGTGTCGTTGAGGTTGATATTGTAAATGAAAATGCTGATGCCCGCGTCGGCTAGGCGCTGGCGGACGCTTTGATAAAAGGACATCGGCGCCTTCAGACGCCATGCTCTCGCCGCTGTCCGCTGCTCATCATAGCCCGGCAGCTCCCTCGACTTCACCCACCAACCATTGCCCAAGCCGCTGGTCTGTTCGACATGCGCCGACATGATCTCGCAATCGGTCAAACCAACTTCTCGCATGTGCGCGATCAGTAGCGGCAGGATCGCCGGATCCCCTCCGCGGGGCACATCGTGAAAACAATAGGTTTGGGCACCCATTTTCACGCCGGCGATCTGCGCATTGCTGCCCGGGGCAAGTGGCGGCGTAGAAAAAGAACCGTCGCCCGCGACGCTTTGCGCTATCCCGCGACCGGCGATCATAAGTGGGACGCCAGCGATGACTGCCTTGCCCAGGGTGCGACGATTAAACATCTGCTGCTCCAGATCGTGATCAGATCGCATGTGCGGCCAATTGCTTCACCGCGTAATCGCAGGCGCGCGCAGTGAGCGCGAGATATGTGAGTGACGGATTGGCCGCCCCTGTCGATACCATCGATGCACCGTCGGTGATGAACAGGTTAGCGATGTCGTGCGCCTGATTATGAGCGTTCAAAACCGACGTCCCCGGATCGCGGCCCATCCGCGCCGTCCCCATTTCATGAATTGCCAACCCGGCCGCGGGCATGGTGTCGCTGTATTCCACAATCTGCCCACCCGCCGCCTTGAGCATCGCCACCGCTTCGGCAGCAGCGTCTGAAACGATCAGTTGCTCATTCTTATGATGCTGAAATCTGATTGCCACTTGCGGCAACCCCCATTGGTCGGTCAGCGTTGGATGCAGGGTAACGCGGTTCTCAGCTTGTGGCAGGCAGTCCCCGAAACCGTTGAGGCGGATGAACCAGGAGCCCGGCTTGCGCAGCGACTCCTTTAGCGAACGACCGATTTCCGGGCCTTCGCCGCCCCGGTTCCAAAGCTCCCGCCACGCCCGGCCCTGATAGCCATAGCCGCGAAGAAAACCCGCTTTGTCGGTGCCGCTGTTTCGGAATCTGGGGATGTAAACGTTGATCGGCCGGTTGCCGATCGGCTCTTGATCAAGAAATCCGGGCATGGCGGCGACAACGGTGGCGCCGAACGCATGATCCATCAGGTTCCGGCCCACCTGATCCGAACGGTTGGCAAGGCCAGAGGGAAACGCTTCGCTGGTGGATTGCAAAAGTATCTGCGCCGTGGCGACAGTAGAAGCGTTGAGGAAAAATAACTTGGCAGCGTACGTCACGTGCGCGCCACTTTTGGCATCAATTACGCGCACGCCAGTGATCCGCTTGGTCACCGGGTCATACACCAGCCCTGCCACGATCGAATCGCTTTTGATGGTCAGCAGCCCGGTGGCCTTGGCGTCCGGCAAACTGACGCCAATGGAACTATAATAGCTCGACGTGCTGCATCCGCGGTAGCAAGGGCCGCAATAATGGCACGCGGCACGACCATTATGGTCTTGGCTCAGAACGGCTGCACGCTCGGGGATCAGCGTCCGGCCCGGAAACTTGCGTTCGATAACCTCCCGAACGTGCTGTTCGACGCAATTCAACGGCATGGGCGCAAGGAACTCGCCATCCGGCACATTGGGATTGTTAATCCGCTCGCCAGTGACGCCGATGTATTTTTCGACATGAGAATACCACGGCGCAATGTCATCATAGCGGATTGGCCAATCGATACCGTGACCGTCCAGCTTTGGCTCTTCGAAATTGAGCGCGCTGAATCTTGGTGTCGCACGACCCCAGGTGATCGATCTTCCCCCCAGATGATGCCCGCGAATCCAGTTGAACGGAAATTGCGGGTCGCGCTGATAAGGGTACTCGAGGTCATCGACAAAGAATTGCGAACTGCCCTCCTCGAAGCTGGCCGAGGTGCGCTGAACGGGTTGCCGCGCGAGAATATGTTGGCGATCGTTCAATCCCCGGAATTTGAAATCCCACGGCACCTTGTCTTCGCCCGTATAGTCAGCGCCGTGTTCGACATGGCGGCCCTTTTCAAGGACCAGTACAGTCAGTCCCTTTTCGGTCAGCTCCTTTGCCGCGAGGCCACCGGTGACCCCCGAACCTATGACAATCGCGTCGAATGACGCCGCTGGAGTATCGGTCATTTTATGCGCGCCACTTGATTGTCGATGACAAAGGGTACGTGTCGGCGATCCATCGAGAACGAGCGCTCACCCGGTTTCATCTTATGGCAGCTGACATATTCTCCGGGCGTGGCGTTGAGCACGAGCTCCTGCGACGCACCAATCTCGGACGTATAATATCCGTGCACCGTCAAACGCTTCAGCCAGACGAGGAAGGGCGCGTGCCCTTCGTGGTTCAAGGTTTTTTGCAACGCCTGTGCTTTGATGAGCGCGGCGCGCAACACGGTTTCGCGCCGTTGTGGCGAGAGGGAATCAAAGGACCTGCCGCTGGATGCACGCACCGCGGCATCGAACGCGGTCAACCCATCGAGAAACGCTACGCGTTGCCCTTCATCCATCCAGTTCGCCACGATCATGTCGATGAAATCGGCCACACCGGCGCCTCTGGCGCCAGCCGTATCGGTTTGCGGTATGATCGTGTCGGCAATGCTGAAAATAAGCGCCCGCTGACCGGCGTTGGTAGCACTTGGCCGGCCAAACGCCTGGGCAACCGGGCCTTGAAGTCCGAAGACCGCGCCAGCCGACACACACAGCCAAAGAAGTCGTCGACGATCCATCGCATGGAACGAAGTGCCGGGATTTCCGCTAGCCACTTCCAGCTCCTGTTCAATCTCACCAGCGCTGCGACCCGGTGACTTTGAAGGATTGCAAAATCCCGAAACAAAACCACTGAAATCGATTACATAAGCCTAAGAATTAAGCTATGTGCTGTCAAGCTGTAGATTTTTTTATCGCCCGTTCATCGGCATAAGCCGAATGAGGGATGCAGGAGAAAAAATGATGAATACGCGTCACGTCTTCCGCCAAAGGGCTGCACGTTTGGGTGCAACCACGGCGTTATTGGCAGTTTTTGCAGCGCTTCCAGCCGCTGCAGCTGAGCAACCGGCTGCTGACCCGATACGGGGAAAGGCAGTTTTCTCCAAATGCTCGGCGTGTCATTCTGTAGATACCGACGCCAACCGATTGGGCCCATCGCTGCGCACGGTCGCCGATCGCGAGGCCGGGACAGTTGCTGGCTACAGCTACTCGCCAGCGATGAAGAACAGCGAGATCGTCTGGACCAAGCAAGCGCTCGATGCCTTTCTGACAAATCCCCACGTCAAGGTGCCCGGCACCAAGATGGTTTACGCAGGGATTGCTGACGCGGCCGACCGGGCCAATATCATTGCCTATCTAGGCGCAAATTCGCCTGGCAAACAGTAAAGAGCCTAGCCGGGGTAGGTGAGGAATTCCTGCATCACGTGAAATACCCTGCTGCGATTGATCCCCAGGACCGCGACATGAGCAACGCCACCGACGCAGGCGAATTGTTTATCGGGATGCGGAAGCTTGCCGAAGAAATCGAGCAGTTCGGTTTCAGTGGCGTTGCCGTCGGCAGCCGCGCGTATCAACTGAACCGGCATAGGCAATTTTTCTGGATCGACGAGAGGCAGCTTGCTAGCCATGTCGAGATATGTGCCGTTCGGCACCTTGTTGCCGAGAGCCAATTCATATTTCGCCAGCGCCGTGACCACCGCCGGTTCAACGGTCGACGGGTCGTCACGACTGAAAATCCCGGTGAACATGGCTTGATCCGCAACGCGGAACGGGCTCGCGCGAAGGCTTTCGACTCGTGCGCGGCGACGCATGATCTCGGGCGCGTTTTCCCCGGTGTACGTAAATCCATCAAGGATAACCCGATTGATCCGGCTGGGTTCACGCATGGCAAATAGACCAGCCCGTAGCGCCCCCGCGGACTGTGAATAGACCATCGGCGCGCCAACGCCCGTGACTCGCTCCACCACGGCGAACGCGGCTGCAAGGTCATCTGCCCCTGACGCGACGTCGGAATAGCGGCCGGTTCTGGTAGAGCGGCCATAGCCCTCATGATCCACGGTCCAGACATCAAAGCCGCGACGTGCGAATTCGTCCATCATCGAATAGTTCGGATGGCCTAGCACCTGCAGATCATAGCCACCCCGGCCAGAAAAGCTGGAGCCATGAACAAGAAACAGCACAGGCTTGCTGCGCACGCCGTCGTTGATGTGTTTGCGGTAGACATACAATCGCACATCGCCCTTGAGCGCCCAATGCTCCTCGGCCTGGACTGACGATCGACGTTGCCCCGCTGCAGAAACCGCAGCACTTGCCGTTACCGTGGCCAAGCCTGCACCAGCCATCAAGGTTCGGCGCGAAAGAGGCATTGGTTTCATGTCGATCTCCTGTCCATCATAGCGCGCTACCCGGCTTCAGTCCGAGGAGTGCGCGGTTCAATACAGGGTTCATGCCGCTCGCTGCGAAATCGTCGAACGAATGCGGGGTTACCCTGATGATGTGATCCCGGATAAAAGTAGCGCCTTCAGCGGCGCCGTCTTCGGGATGCTTGATCGCACATTCCCATTCGAGCACCGCCCAGCCATCAAAATCATATTGGGTAAGTTTGGAAAAAATTGCTCCAAAATCGATCTGGCCGTCGCCCAGCGAACGGAACCGGCCCGGTCGGTCTATCCAGTCCTGATAGCCGCCATAAACGCCGCTTCGGCCGTTTGGGCGGAATTCTGCATCCTTGACATGGAAACAGCTGATCCGCTCATGGTAATGGTCGATGAACTGCAGATAGTCCAACTGCTGAAGCACCAGGTGGCTGGGATCATAAAGGATGCGCGCCCGGCAATGGTTGCCGACATTTGCCAAAAACCGTTCAAACGTCACGCCATCGTGCAGATCTTCGCCGGGATGGATTTCAAAGGCACAATAGACCCCAGCCTCGTCAAACGCATCGAGAATGGGGCGCCATCGCCGACCAAGTTCGGCAAATGCTTCATCGATCAAACCGGGAGGGCGCTGCGGCCATGGATAAAAATATGGCCATGCCAGCGCACCCGAAAAAGTCGCATGCGCCGAAACGCCGAAATTGGCGCTCGCTTTAGCAGCCAGCTTCAGTTGTTCCGTCGCCCAGGCTTGACGAGCCGCGGGGTTGTTGCGAACCTCTGATGGCGCAAAGCCGTCAAACATCGCATCATACACGGGATTGACGGCAACGAGTTGGCCCTGGAGATGGGTGGAAAGCTCGGTTAGTTCCACACCGAAAGCAGCAAGCCTGCCTCGAACATCGTCACAATAATCGCGCGACCCAGCTGCCGTCGCCAGGTCGATCAACTGCGGCGTACAGGGTATTTGAAGGCCGCGATATCCCAGCTCTCCCGCCCATCGCGCCAGATTGTCTAACGTATCAAACGGCGGTTCGGTGCCGAGAAACTGCGCTAGGAATATTCCCGGCCCCTTGATTTGCTTCACTACACGTTCCCGTCGATTGGTGATCTGGGCAGCGCCAGCCATTGCCGAGTCTGACTGCTTTCAACCGCAGTCGCAATGAATGCCATGCCGCGCACGGCTTCCGATATCCCTTGGACCGGCACTGCGGGCTCGCTGCCGATTAGCTGGTCTGCAAAGTCCCTATAAACATTCGCAAATGCTTCGATAAACCCTTCAGGGTGGCCCGTTGGCAGCCGCGATGCAGCACGCGCCGCTGGGGCGAGATATTCGCTTGCGGCGTGATAAATCAAATCCGGCTGATCGGCGCGTCGCACGAAAAGGCGATTGGGCTGTTCCTGATCCCAATCGAGGCTGGCAGCGCTGCCATAGATGCGCAGTCGCAGCGCATTCATTGCGCCGGTTGCAATCTGGGAGGCGACCAAAACCCCGCGCGCGCCTTTTTCAAACCGCATAAGGATGTTGCAGTCATCATCGAGCAAACGGGCGTCGACCATGGTTCCAAGATCGGCAATAAGGCTCTCGATCCGGTCTCCGACAACAAATTCGGCCAGGTTGAAGGCATGCACGCCGATATCTGCCACGCAGCCACCAATGCCCGCTTGGGCCGGATCTGCTCGCCATGAGGCTTGTTTGTTGCCGTCGTGCTCGATCGCTCGACCAAGCCAGCCCTGCTGATATTCGACAACGACTTTGCGAATGGTGCCCAGCGCCCCCTCGCGGCACAAGGCTCTTGCCTGCCGGACCATCGGGTAACCGAGATAAGTATGGGACACTGCGTAGTGCCTGTCGGCACCCCGAACCAGCGGCACCAAGGCATCCGCTTCTTCCAATGTGGCAGTTGCCGGCTTGTCACAAAGGACGTTAAAGCCAGCCTCCAATGCATCACGCGTCATGGCATAATGAAGATGATTGGGCGTAGCGATCGTCACGAAATCGACGCGGTCAGCGCGATCTCGCTCTGCGGCGATCATCTCAGCAAATGATGAATAGCTTCGTTCGGGCAAAATGCCATATGACCGGCCCGCTTCGGCCGCCTTTTCTGGATCACTGCTGAAAGCGCCTACTATCAGTTCGATCCGCCCGTCGAGCGCTGCCGCCATGGCATGCACCGGCCCAATAAACGATCCCGGGCCACCACCGGCCATCGCCATACGCAGTTTGCGCTTGGTATGGTTCATAGCGGCGTGCGGCTCCGGTCAGGTCGTCAAAGTAAAGCGGCCAAACTCCGTTGGAGCCCGGCCGCCAATGAAACTAAAATTTAAATGAAAGTTCCGCTCCGTATGTTCTGGGTGCATCAAACTGATACGCATAGGTGCCAAACGCGGCTCGCTCCTGAGCAAACTGCAGGATAGCCGTGTCTTCAATGTTACGCACATAGGCCATGACAGACCAATTTCCGGTTTTTGGCTTGAAGGTCACAACCAAGTCGGTTCTGGTATAGGCATCCTGCCGGTCGCTGTTGAAATTGTTTACCTGTAGAAACGAATGGGATTCGTAGTGCGTTTGAATACGCGGCGTCAACGTACCGCTCAGCACGTCGAAATCATGCTCATAGCCGGCATTAAACGAAATGGTAGGCGCCTGAGGCGGGCGGTTTCCCGCCAAATTCGTATTTTTGCCAGATACAACCAGGTTAAAGTCATTAAATCGAGCATGAAGATAACTGATAGATCCATCAATACGATCGTTTTCAGACAATATTGCCGTTGCTTCTATTTCACCGCCATATATTGTCGACTTGCCGGCATTAATAGTCTGGGTACGACCTTGAATTACTTGCCCAACCTGCTGATTTTTATAATTGTAGTAAAATGCCGATAAATTTACCTGAAGTCGATTATCAAAAAACCGGTTCTTCGAACCCAATTCATAGGCCGTCAGATCTTCCGGGCCATACTGAACGATGTCGCTGAAGCCACCCGATTTATAACCGGTGTCGAATTTGGCATACAGCAGATTTCTCGGGGTTGCCTGATAGTTAACCGCCGCATGGTAGGTTGTCCTCTTGTCATTGCTCGACCCGCTTTGAGCGACGAATGCATTTGGGCAATTGGTCAATCCAAATGGGCCCATGTCGCAAACAGCGGTCAACGGGCCCGACGACGTCGTATTCGAAACACCAACCCGCCGCTTCTTGTCGTTCGAATATCGGATGCCAGCTTCTACCTTCAAGGAATCATTGATCTCGTAGCCGACCTGCGCGAACACGGCCTTCGACTTGATCGAGACGTCGGGGTAGCGAAAATAATTCTTGAAATTTGCGGTCTGCGCTGTCGTCTGCGTCGCGATGATTGGATAGCCACGCTGTGTGGCATAGAGATCATCTAGTTCTTCGAAATAATATCCGCCGATCTGCCATATAAAAGGGCTGGTGCCATTCGATGACAACCGCAATTCATGGCTTTGCGTTTTCAGTGTTTCGTCTGACAAAAAGTATATGTTCTGACTGAAGATCCCGTCACCGTCGCTGAGGCGGCTGAAATCGAGGTGCCGATAGCCAGCAAGGTACGTCAATTTTGCGAAACCGAAATCATAGTCGATCTGGCTGCGGACGGCGTAACTTTTACTGTTGATAAACTGCGACGGCATGTCGAGCGGGAAAGTGCGTGAGTCCGCTGGCAGCACGGGGCGTTCGTGAATGATGACGTTGCCAGGTCCGAATACGAGCGGGGCGCCGACGATTGTGGGGCCCACCCCGCCGAGCTGTACATATTCGCCTGTAAGCAGGATGCTGAGGTTGCTCGAAGGTGTGAAAAGCAGATGCAAGCGCGCCGCACGAGCATTCGCATCGTCACCGTTCGCTGCCGGCGCATTGTTTCGGTATCCGTCATGGGCGCGCGTCGCAAAAGATGCACGAACCGCGAGCCAATCGGCGACAGGGACGTTCAGCATGCCTTCCGTGGTCAGCTGGTTGTAAGCCCCGTAACCGACTTTTCCGGCCGCTTCAAACTTGTTCTTCGGCTTGGCCGTGATGAAGTTGATTGCGCCGCCCGTTGCGTTGCGGCCGTAAAGCGTGCCCTGAGGGCCACGCAAAACTTCTACGCGCTCGAGATCAAACACAGAATCATTGAGACCGATTGCCCGCTGATAATAGAATCCGTCAACGCTCAGCGCGACGGCGGGATCGCCGATCTCTGTCGTGTCGCGGCTGGAGACACCGCGAATGGTAACTACCGCTGCAGTGCGAACGACAGAAAAGTTTACGCTAGGCGCGATGCGGGCAAGAGCGCCCAAATCGCCGACACCATTTTCCGCGAGCTTGTCAGCCGTGAAAACCGTCATTGCGATCCCGGTTTTCTGAGCAGTGCCCTGGCGCTTTTCCGCAGTTACCACGATCTCTTTAATTTCGTTACCCGATGGCTCATCTTGTACCGACGGACCGGCGGCGGTCCGTCCTTCCACCGCCAAGGCCTGTGCCGTTGCTGGCGCAGTGCTCAGCATCGACGCAACTATTGCCGAGGTTGCCAGACCGGGAAAAATTCGAGCCCTGTTCATCGTCTTCTCCCCATTGAATATTATGTTATCGATTACATCAGAAATCGATCGCTAGCTGAATTTCGGGCGATTTTGCCTTCTAAAACCCTGCCACGACCGTTGTGCCACCATACTGTAATGCATTACATATGCTCGTGGCTACGGCCGTGTCAACACCAGTATTTGTGCAACAAGCAATCTTTGGACGGAGCCGCAGAACAACAAGGCCTTGCGACCAAGCGGCAAGCAGCGCAGGGCGCGTTCGGCGGCGTTGTTCGAGAGGCAGACCCGGCCGTAATCGAGGAAGTGAGTGAACGCCGGCCAGCGGCGCAGCATGTAGTTGATCGCCTTTGCCAGATCATGGTTGCGCGACGGCTTGGCGAGTTGGGCCTGGAGCCAGTTGTGCAGGTCCTCCATCAACGGTGCGCTGTGTTCTCGGCGAGTGGCCAGACGCGACAGGACGCGAAGCTCCTTGGTCGCGCTAACTTTGAACGTCGGCTTCTGACAAAAGCCGCCTTTCCGCATGTTGCGTGCGAACGTCGGGAATGTCCGGTGGGTTCAACTGATCGACGCAACGCATCATTCTCACGATGAGAAGGAGCGGTGTGATGAAGCAGCGGCGTCGGATATATTACTCGGCCTCTCAGCGGGCGGAGATTTGGGATCGCTGGCAGCGCGGCGAGTCGATGAGTTCGATCGGTCGCGGTTTTGAGCGGGAGAGCTCGTCGATCTTCTCGGTGCTTTCGCCATCTGGCGGGATCCGCCCACCCGATCGGAAGCGATCCGGGCGTGCGCTCAGCTTGGCCGAC
>JBBRPI010000012.1:0-107972 GCA_038228305.1 Sphingomonadales bacterium
CTCGTCTCAACCTCTACGCATTTGGCCGATTTTACGAACGTTCCAAACGATTTGATACCCGCAAGATCAAGCACTGGGTCGAACAGGTTTGTGAATGACTTAGGATGCGGAACGCCCTCGCGGGATGCGGCTAGCCACTCTCCAAGTGCGCGACCGACCTCACCAGCAACTCCGTTTTTACGGCTAGAACCGGGGGATTAATCACCCAAACCCAGCGGTCGTTTTTGACGAGCTGTGCACGTACAGCTTACCCCTACATTCGTAGATCGTTGCAGCTTTCATTGGTCAGGCTCGTCTCGTTAGGGGAAGGTTATCACATTCACACTGACGCCGCGCCAGTTTCCATACTTCACCGTCTGACTGATGATAGCCTGCTGCGCCGCCAATCCGTTATGGGGTATCGCAAGGTCAAGCCCATGCCCCGTGACGCGCTGCGGCCGAATGCGCACACCGGCCCAAGTCCTTCCTTGGAAGCCAGCGACCTTATCAACATAGCCGTTGAGAGTTCGAGTGAGAGTGGAACCGCTTTGGTATGTCGCAGCATCAAGATCGAAGCTGTCGATGACCGGATAGTGACCGGTAAGGTTGTGCTCCACTGCCTGGTCGATCTGCTGACCGCGCGTGAGTCGATTCAGTTTTCAGACTCCACTCTCTGCGGCGATGGAACCGCTGCTTCCAAATTTACCTACACCGCAGGGCACGCCTTTCCCGAGACGACACAGAAGCCCACTACCTGCTGCCACCCTATCGGTGACGACTCCAGCACCAACCGCGCTGCATCCGGCAAGACCGAAATACCCGGCCACGACGGTCCCGGTGCCCACTATGGCAGCGGTAAACACGATCGCTCCCAGCGCTAGCCCGATCGGGTTATCGACCATTTGGGTGGCACACACGCCGCCCGCCGACGCTGAAGAACGCGCGAAGGTAGGCCTGCCGAGGCGCATCCACGACGACGCCTGCGCCGAACTTGGCGTCGGCGCTCCTCTCGCCAAGAGCGAACTGAAGCTGGTCTGTCATGCGACCGCCTCAGGTGATCCGAAGGTTGAACATGCCCGACGGATTGGCCCCATCTGCGAGAATTATTTCCTGCGGGTAAACAAAGCGGCGCAGGCAATGCCTGGACGGTCGAGTCTGCTTGTCGCAATCATCGGCGTCCTTCCGCTATGGCTCGCGACCGGAACCCGATTGCGCTGACGGCCAGGCTGCAGCCTGTGCCGCCACCCAGGCGATCCAGGCGTCATCCTTGGCTATGGCCGTGTCTGCTGCCTGTGCGGCGGCGGCGGCAGTCTGGAAATCCACCCACCCTCGGGCCGCGCAAGCGGTGAGGTCAGTTGCGCCGGCGGCTGTGGAAACGGCAATTGTGCCACCTGCGCCGGTGTCACCCCGATTGGCGCGGGATGCCGCCCAGCGCAGCCGCAGAGCATCATACCGCCCATCAATGTCAGCATTTTTGGCCATGATCGCATCATCGCTTCCTTTTGAAATTTTGGATTGTCGAGTCGCCAGAGTGTTAACGACCTTTGCCTGCAAGGCCGTCGCAGCAGCCCTGGCGCGGAACACTGCAGCGCGATCTGCTATAGCCTGCTGCGCTGTTCCTTCGGCATACGCGAGGCCAACCCGGTGTCCGTGCCATTGCCACAACAGAAACAACCCACATGCGGCCAGCAAAGCATAAGTCACCGAGCGCGGCAGCCCGCGCAACGGCCCCAGCAATGACATTATCACTGTCATTCGCGTTCCCCTGCCGACGCCGAAAAATCCGCACCCATGAAACGTGCCGAAACCTGCCGCAGCGCCACCGTCATGCTGAGGCCAGTGAGCACCAGCCCAAGCAATGCCAGCACCGCGTAAAGCGCAACGCCGATGATGTGCAGCCGCGCCGCAGCGAGTTCCCCCGGCCATGGCGGGCGCATCACCTGCCAGACAAGCACCAAGGCGAACAACGTCAGCGCCAAGCCCGCGCCGGCGAAAACCAGCGCCAGCATGGTACGCCTCCAATCGGGATTAATGTTCAATCTCATGCGACACGGCCCGACAGCCAACCAAAAAGGAAATTTTCATTCGCTGCCCGGCCTTCGGCAAGTTCGATATAGCGCGCGCCCTGCAAGGCATTCAGCGCGCGCAGCAACACCGTAATACCTCCCCCGCCGCGCACCGCCACCAATCCCTGCAGCGCCTCGAGAGTCGCCTGCCCGATCTGGCGATCCAGGGTCACATCCGCCCAATCGCGCTCTTGGCGATTCAACGCATTGAGACTGCGCTGTAAAAACCCGATTGCAACCGCCGGCCCCATGTTCACGCCGGTATCAAACAGCTCCGCCGCAACGTCCGGCACAATTGCCGCCACAGCATCAAAATGCGGGTTAGTCCAATAGCGCCGGCGATAAATGGCTATAGCCAAGTCGCGAGGCAGATCGCGCATCGCACCTGTCCAACCTGCTGAACGTGCAACCGATTCGGTTATACCAAAGTTTGTTGCACCGCCCCGATCAAGTGGATCGTCAACATAACCGCCTTCCTTCGCCAGCAGGTTGTTTAGCAGGGCGTTGGCGATATCTGGCATTGAGGCTTCCTGTTCATGGAAGTACGTTAAATAACCGAAATGGTTATATTTGTCAATGCCGACACGCCAATAACGCAAAAAATACACACCGAATGCGGCGCTACGTCGTGAAAAATGCGCTAATTTGTCAAGAAATTACACTGGGGGAAGGCTGGTCGGAGCGACAGGATTCGAACCTGCGACCCCTTGACCCCCAGTCAAGTGCGCTACCAGGCTGCGCCACGCTCCGACCGAAGGGCGCGCTTAGGGCAGTCCCGCGACCGATGCAAGCACAGTCGCGGCTGCGAGAACAACATTCGCCTTACACTTCCAGCCCATAGCCTCGCATTAAATCGTAAAGCGTCGGCCGGCTGACCCCCAGAATCTTGGCTGCGCTCGACATATTGTTTTGTGTCCGTGCCAGCACTTTCCGGATCACTGCCCGATCCGCCGACTCCCGCGCAGCCTTGAGCGACAGCGTTGAGTCGTCCGCCGCATCGCCCAGGTCAAGATCGCCCGCTGTCAGCCGCGACGATTCCGCCATGATGACAGCACGCTTCAGGCGATTTTCCAGTTCACGCACATTCCCCGGCCATGTCCAGTCGCTGATCGCCGCTATGGCATCGGGGGTAAAGCCCTTGAAATTGCGATTATTCTCGCGGGAAAATTTGGTCAGAAAATGGTGCGCCAGAAGCACGGCATCGCCGTGCCGTTCGGCCAGCGAAGGGATCCGCACTACGATTTCGGCAAGCCGGTAAAACAGATCCTCACGGAACCCGCCCCGCGCGATCATGCCGTCCAGATCCTGATGCGTCGCACAGACGATGCGCACATCCACCGGAATCGGTTTTCGGCCGCCAATCCTTTCAATGACACGTTCCTGCAAAAACCGCAGCAGCTTCACTTGCAAAGGCAATGGGATGTCGCCAACTTCATCGAGGAACAACGTACCGCCCTCGGCAAGCTCGATTTTGCCCTCCTGCGTTTTCACCGCGCCGGTAAAGGCACCCTTTTCATAGCCAAACAATTCGGATTCCAGCAGATTTTCCGGGATTGCGGCGCAATTGATTGCGACAAACGGCTTGTTGGCGCGCAGTGAAGCCTTGTGCAGGCCTCGCGCCAGCAATTCCTTTCCTGTGCCACTTGCCCCCAATAGCATAACCGACACCTGAGCGGCGGCCACCCGTTCGATCATCCGTGCCACCTTCAGCATCTCTGGCGCGCCGGTGACGATACCGCCCAGCACATCGCCTCCGCCACTGCTGACAGATTCCGCCAGCCGACGATTTTCGGCCTCCAGATCCGCAACATGAAACGCCCGGCGAACGATCAGACCCAGTTCGTCGATGTCCACCGGTTTGCTGTAGAAATCGAAGGCACCGAGCGCGATCGCCCGACGGGCGCTTTCGCGGGCGCCATGCCCCGATGCAACGATTACCTTGGTATCCGGCCGCACCCGCAGGATTTCCTCCAGAGTTGCAAAGCCTTCGGTCACACCGTCAGGATCAGGCGGCAAGCCCAGATCAAGCGTCACCACCGCCGGCTCCTGGCTGCGCAGCGCCGTCAATGCCGCATCGCGGTCACCAGCGATAATGACCTCATAATCCTCGTACGACCAGCGCAGCTGCCGCTGCAGCCCCTCATCATCCTCAACGACCAGCAATTTGCGCATCTTATCGGTCATTGCGCTGCCACTGCTAGTGCTGTTGCGCCGCCTAGCGGCAAGGTGATGGTAAAGGCGCTACCCTCCCCTTCATGGCTTTCCACATCGAGCCGTCCGCCATGGGCGCGGGCAATTTCGCGCGCCTCATAGGCGCCGATTCCAAAACCACCGGGCTTGGTCGAATGGAATGGCCGGAACAATTCTTCCCGCATGAACCGCGCAGACATGCCGCTGCCGCGATCGATTATCATGATCACAGCATCGTCGCCGGCGCGATCCAGCGTAACATCGATCGGAGCATCGCTTTGTGAAGCATCGATGGCATTTTGCATAAGATGCAGCAGCAACTGTTCAATCCGCCCTGAATCACCAAAAATCACCAGTTCGCCCTTGCTCGTTTCATCCGCCGGCAGTGTCAGTGTCAACGGCGCATGGGCGTGGCGTTTGACTGAAACCGCCTGCCGCAACAGATAGGATAGCGAAAATTGCTCGGCTGCACTTTCCTGTCGGGCGCTCATCCGCGGTGAAAGCCGAGCAAGCAGATCATTCATCTTGCCGACAGAACTTTGCAGTGTTGCGACCATATCGGCACGAAAGGCCGGGTTATCGGCATGGCGTTCTGCGTTGCGCGCCACCAACGACAATTGGCTGACCAGGTTCTTCACATCATGGATGATGAAGGCAAAGCGCCGGTTAAATTCCTCGAATTTCGCCGCCTCATCCAATGCCACCTGGGTGGAGCTTTCAGCGATATAGCTCGCTGCCTGGCGCCCGAGCGTGCGCAGCAAATCAAAATCTTCCCAATTCAGGCTGCGTTCGGCAACCGTCCGTTCCAGAACCAGAAAGCCGGCGAGCTGGTTCAAATGGATCAGCGGCACGCCCAGCCAGATGCGGCGATCGGCCACTGCCCATTCCGGCAGTTCAAAATCTTCGTGCTCGGCCTCCTGCGCCCGCACCTCATCAAATTCAATGATGCGCTGGCGAGTTTCGAGGTAATGCGCCAGACCAGCGTTGCGTGGGATGGGCGCAAACTTCGCTGCCTTCAAATGCCATTCCGCGCCCGGTACAAGCGCCTCCTCATCGGGAATGAAAAGCACGCCGCCCGGCGAATCGACCACTGCGCAAACCGCCTGGATAACGCGTTCGTGCAAAGTGCCGGCACGATCACCAGTGCGCGACACGGTGGCAATGAAGCGCGGCCATTCCTGGCGGTAATCATATTTATAGGCGAAAAAATTCTTGGCGATCTGCACACGCAGCGCTGCCCGGAATCGGGGCGAAACCAGGACCACCACCGCCAGAATGACCGTCGCAAACAGGAATGTCACCTGCAACAACAGCCCCCAATTGCCGCCTGCCAGCCGCAAGCCATAGGCAAGGCCGGCCATTGCGATCAGATAGAATCCGATCAGCGAGAACGACAGGGTATGGAACACCACCTGGCGCGATACCTGCACCCGCGCCACCCAGCTGTCGCGCACCGCCAGCAACAGCAACGGCACCACGATCGTATCGACCGCGCCCCTGATGTTGAACAGATCATGCGACGGCGGCGGCAATAGAAACGCCAGCGTGTAGAAATTCAGATCATAGACAAACAGTCCGCCCAGCCCGATCGCCAGCATGCGCCCGCCATTCCGCCCGACGGCATTGCTGTGCAGGTACAGGTTATGCACCAGCACGAGCCCCGACACCGCAATCGTCAACCGCGTAATCAGGAACAATTGGCTGGCAATGCTGCGCTGCCCATCAAATAGCCCCGCAGTTGCCCCCAGCATGTCCAGCGCCAGTTGCAGCGTCGCAATGAATCCCAGAGTGCCCGCAATACTGAACGACAGCCGGGCCCGTTCATCCAGTTCCCAACTGGGCCGCAGCACTGCCACCAGAAAGCCGATCCACGCCGTGGTACGCAGCGTTTCCGCCGGTGACAGCCAGCGCAGCGCCACCGGACTGCCTCGTTGTGCCAACACAAACAACAACGCCCAAATGGCGGTAACAATCGCCGCAGCTGCCAGCGCCAGCCCCAGCTTGTTTTGCCGGCGCCAAAGCGCCGCGGCGGCCAGCCCGCCAAACGCAACCGCAGCCACCAGATGGCTGAAAAGACCGACCTCCGTCAGCAACATGCTGCCTGTCCCCGCTGCTGGCAGTGCATCACCATTACCCGCTATGGTAGCGGCAGCGCCGTAACGGCGCTAGTGCGCTGTGAATGGACATGGTGCCAATGGAGAATCGGGTGACCAACGCCGACACGCGCATCTGGCCGGTTATCCTGTCGGGCGGTTCGGGTACCCGGCTGTGGCCGCTGTCGCGTACCGCGCTGCCTAAACAATTGCTGGCGCTGATGGGCAACACCTCGATGATCGCGCAAACTGCCGCCCGTGTTGCCGATCGCTCGCAGTTTCAACCGCCACTTGTCGTAACGGGTGCCGACCACGCCGAGTTTACCGGTGAACAATTGGGCGGGGATGTGACCGTTTTGATCGAACCATCAGCGCGCAACACCGCGCCGGCGATTGCGTTGGCTGCGCTCGCAATCTCCGCACATGACCAGCAGGCGCTGATCCTTGTGATGCCTTCTGACCATCAGATCGCCTTGCCAGCGCAACTGCGCAACGCGGTGCTAGCGGCAAGCGCCACCGCCCGGGCCGGATGGCTGGTCACCTTTGGCATCCGCGCTGCAACGCCGGAAACCGGCTACGGTTACATCCGCGCCGGAAACACCATCGACCGCAACGTTCGCCAGGCAACAGCCTTTATCGAAAAACCCGATCGCATCCGTGCCCAGGATTTTGTTGCCGATGGCGGCTATTTCTGGAACGCCGGCATTTTCCTGTTCACTGCGTCTGCGATGCTGGCAGAACTCGCTGACCACGCGCCCGACGTGCTTGCCGCGGCACAGGCTGCGATCGCCGTCGGCACGCCGTTGAGCCCTGATGCCACCGCCTTTGCCGCCGCACCATCAATTTCGATCGACCATGCGGTGTTTGAACGGGCTGAAAAAATCGCTGTCTGTCCGGTCGATCCAGGCTGGTCCGACATCGGAAGTTGGGATGCACTGCACGGACTGGGTGCCGCCGATACACAGGGCAATGTGATATCGGGGTACACCCATAGTATTGATACCCAAGGCTGCTTGCTGCATGCCGAAGGCACAATCCTCACCACGGTCGGCATCAACAATCTCAATATCATCGCCACACCCGATGCCGTTCTTGTCACCGCCCGAGGTCGCAGTCAGGATGTGAAAAGCCTAACTGTTGCCATGGCAGGCAACCCGGCGCTGGATCGACCCATTGTTCAGCACCACACATGGGGCGATGAATGGCTCGTCCATGATGGCAACGGAATTCGCGTGCGCAAAATCCTGTTGGGTAGCGGCCAATCGCTGATCCCGAACGGGGACAAACTGATGCTGGTCAGCGGCACGGCAATACTGAACGGCACGCCCCTGGGTTCCGGGCAGTTGCAACCTGTGGGGAAAATTATGACGTCCAGCGAGGTGGTGCTGCTGGTGTTCGGCTAATCGCCCTGCGACATAAAAACAACGACGACAATAGTCACCTTGCAGATAATAAGCATGGTTTCTATGTTGCGCTAATGTCTGACAGCCTTGCCTTGCTAATTTCCGATTCGGCCCGGCTCTTGCGCCGACGCTTTGATGCCCGCGCCCGGTGCCTGGGCGTCAGTCGCGCCCAGTGGCAGACCTTGTTTGCCTTGCAGCGCAACGAAGGTATCAATCAGGCAGGATTGGCCGAAGCGTTGGACGTCGAAACCATCACAGTCGGCCGCATGGTTGATCGGCTGGAGGAAGCGGGGTTGGTCGAACGGCGGGCCGACCCGGCAGATCGCCGCGCCTGGCGCCTGCACCTGACGGTCGCTGCCCACCCGGTGCTGGAACAATTGCGCGGTATCGGTGACGCGGCGATGGCAGAGGTGTTGACCGGCATCAGCGACAGCGATCAGGCCGCACTCATCGATATTCTCGCCCGAATCCGCAATAATCTGCAACCGCGTGACACCATGGTTGCCACCCAGATCTCCGTTGGAGCCCGTTGATGCACGCCGTCGTTGATCGTGACGCCCTGATCGATGCGCAACCAAAACGCCGCTGGCGTCGCCTCGCGCTGATGCTGGCGGTGCCGCTGCTGCTGATCGGCATCGGTGTATATGTCTGGCTGACCGGCGGCCAATCGGTCAGCACCGACAATGCCTATGTGCAACAGGACAAGGTGTCGATCAGTAGCGATGTGTCAGGCCGGGTGATTGTGGTCGGGCCACGGGAAAGCCAGTCGGTCAAGCGCGGCGACGTACTGATCCGGCTTGATCCCGCGCCTTTTGCGATTGCGCTCGCCCAGGCCAACGCCACGCTCGCCTCGGCCCGGTTGCAGGTCAGTGAATTGCACTCCAGCACTATCGGCAAGAACGCCGATGTGGCGGGGAAGCGTGACGCTGTAGCCTATGCTCGCATCAATCTGGAACGGCAGCAGAAATTGTTGAAGGACGGCTTTGCCACCCGCGCCACGCTGCAAACATCCGAGCTCGCGGTCCAGACCGCCGAAAGCCAATTGAATTCCGCTATTGCCGACGCCGCCAGCGCCCAAGCCGCGGCAAACGGCGGCGGCACCGGCATGCACCCGCTGGTACTCGCCGCCATGGCAGCGCGTGACAAGGCGGCGCTGGATCTTGCCCGCACCACTGTTCACGCCCCCGCCAATGGCGTCGTGAGCCAGACAGACAAGCTCCAGCCTGGCCAGATGATGATCATGGGTGTTCCAACCATGTCGCTCGTGGTGAGCAACCGCCGCTGGGTAGAGGCGAATTTCAAGGAAACTGATCTGGAACATATGCACATCGGCCAGCGCGCCATCGTCAGGCTGGATGCCTATCCGGGCACACTGATCGAGGGTCGCGTTGAAAGCATCGGCGCCGGCACCGGCAGCGAATTTTCGGTGCTGCCGGCGCAAAATGCGACAGGCAACTGGGTAAAGGTCGTGCAGCGAGTGCCCGTCCGCATTGCCCTGCCCGCCGATAGCCGCAGTGACAGCAAAATGCCGCTGATTGCTGGCCTATCGGCAAATGTCACGGTCGAGACACCGCGGTGAAGGCGCCTGACCCCTTCGGAAAGCGGGCAGGGATTTAGGCATGGCGACCGTCGCTGCCGCAATCCCCGCAGAACGCGCCCCCGCCAGCCCGATCCTGATCACCATGGTGGTCATGCTTGGCACCTTCATGACCATTCTTGATTCGACCATCGCCAATGTCGCGCTGCCACATATGCAGCCGTCTTTGGGCGCCGCGTCGGATACCATATCCTGGGTGTTGACCAGTTATATCGTTGCCACTGCCATCGCCACGCCGCTGACCGGCTGGCTTGCCGAGAAAATCGGGCGCCGGCAATTGTTTCTGGTCTCGGTCACTGGTTTCGTGGTCGCTTCCATGGCCTGCGGTCTCGCCCAATCGCTGGAACAGATGGTGTTTTTTCGCATGTTGCAAGGCGCGGCAGGGGCGTTCCTCGCGCCGCTGGGCCAGGCCTATGTGCTGGATGCCTGGCCACGTGAAAAACACGGCAAGGCGATGGGCTATTGGGGCGTCGGCATCATGGTCGGCCCGATTCTGGGCCCGGTCATTGGCGGCTATTTGACGGAAAGCTTCGATTGGCGCTGGGTATTTTTCATCAATCTGCCGTTCGGCATTTTGGCGCTGTTCAGTGCGGCGTTTGTGCTGCCGAAAGTTGAAAGCGCAGTCCGTCGATTTGATCTGACCGGTTTCCTCCTGCTCGGGCTTGGCGTCGCGGCTTTGCAGCTTTGCCTGGATCGCGGCCAGCAACTCGATTGGTTTGCCAGTTGGGAGGTTCGCATCGAGGCTGGCCTCGCCGTCGCCGCGCTGTGGGCGTTCGGCGTCCATGTCGCCACAACCCGCGGCGCGCTGCTCGACAAGCGCATGATCGCCGACCGCAATGTGATGACCGGATTCATGTTCATCGCGTTGATCGGGCTGTTGATGGTGGGCACCACGGCGTTGGTGCCAACGATGATGCAGACACTTTACGGCTATCCGGTCATTGAAACCGGGATGCTGCAAATGCCGCGCGGGCTGGGCATGATGATCGCGATGATGACGGCCGGGCAGTTGATCGGCAAGGTTGATGCCCGCGCCATCATCACCATCGGCATGACTTTGGCGGCAACCAGCCTGTGGTTGATGAGCGGGTTTTCACCGGAAATGGATTCAACGCCGTTCATCATTTCCGGTTTCATCCAGGGTATGGGCCTGGGACTGGTATTTGTGCCGCTCAACACGCTGGCCTTTGCCACGCTGCCAGTTGACCTGCGCACCGATGCCGCCGGATTCTATATGCTGCTGCGCAATCTGGGCGGATCGGTCGGAATCAGCCTGGGGGTGGGCGTGCTCGCCCAGCAAAGCCAGATCGCCCATGCCGATATCGGTGCCGCGCTAACGCCATTTTCCCTGCCGTGGGCCGATAGCAGCATTGCCCAGACACTGGGGTTGGATGCGGTGACCCAGTTGCTGAATGCCACCGTCAACAAACAGGCAGTGATGATTGCCTATATCGACGTCTTCCGCCTGATGTTCTGGGTCACGGTGGCGATGATTCCGCTGGTGGTTCTGCTGCGCCGGCCAAAACAGGCAGCGCCGACGATGCATCTGGCGGATTGATGCATCGCTGCGATTATCACACTGGCGGCGGTACCAGTCCGATTGTTTTCAAGACAATGGCCTGGGCGAGCATCACGGCGAGCCAATACAGGCAATCGACCGCTACACTGCCAGCGCCGGTGCTGCGGCCGCGCAATGTGACGACGACGACCGGCACGACAAAGCCGATCCAGATCACAATTGCGCTGCCGATTGCCATCGTCCAGTCACCGGCCTTTGCCGGCGCCAGGATCAGCGCCCCGGCCAAAATCGCGGCAAACCATGCCTGCGCCACGGCCACCGTCGCCAGCAGGCCAACGCCGCCGCGCGGCAGACCGGCCATGCGGTGGTAGAAAAAGCCGATGATCAGCCCGGCCAGTGTCGCCGCCAGAATCGGAACAGCATTCAAAAGGATGTAAATCATCGTGCACCTTGGAAATCTGGGACTGCCCGCGCTAAGGGTGGGGTGTTTCGGATCGAAAAGGAAGCCCGATGACCGTCCCCCCCCTGCCGGACTTGCTGCTGGGCCGCCTCAACCATGTCGGCATCGCCTGTGTGTCGATCGATGCGACGATCGGCATGTATGAAACGCTGTTTGGGGCGACCGTTTCGACACCGCCGTTCGATCTGGTGGCACAGGGCGTCCGTGTCGCCTTCATCGATGTTGCCAACAGCCGGTTGGAACTGATCGAACCGCTGGGTGAAGCATCGCCGATCCATGGATTCCTGAAAAAGAATCCGAATGGCGGCCAACACCACGTCTGCTTTGAAGTTGCCGACATATACGCCGCGCGCGATGCGATGCGAGCGCGCGGGGCAACCGTGCTCGGCACCGGTGAGCCGCGCATCGGCGCGCACGGGGTGCCAATCATCTTTGTACATCCAAAGAATGCTGGCGGCGTGTTGATCGAATTGATGGCGACGCCGGAACAGCATTGATTTGGCGTTTTGCACCGCCCCTGCTACCGATCGCCCGCGGTCAGAGGATCGGGCGATCGCCGCCGTTGCGAAACGGGGGAGGAAAGTCCGGGCTCCACGGAACGCGGTGCCGGGTAATGCCCGGCGGGGGCGACCCCAGGGACAGTGCCACAGAGAGCAGACCGCCGATGGGCCTTGGCAACAGGGCGACAGGCAAGGGTGAAAGGGTGCGGTAAGAGCGCACCGCGCGATGGGCAACCAAAGCGGCATGGCAAACCCCACCGGGAGCAAGACCGAATAGGGACGGCACGTGGTGCAAACCACAGGGCAGGAACCGGCCCCGTCGTCCGGGTTGGTTGCTTGAGGTTGCCGGTAACGGCGATCCTAGAGGAATGATCGTCCAGGGGTTTCGGCCCTAGACAGAACCCGGCTTACAGATCCTCTGACCGCAGCACAGCAAGCGCGCCGTTGTGCTGGCACGCCTTTACCTCCAAGGGTGCCACTGTTCCCGTTGCACCTCCAGCTTCGCCAATTCCGGCGCCGTCATTCCAGCCCCCAATTGCGCCGCCATCGCCCTGGCATCAGACGTAACCGCAGCATCATCCATCGCCAATCGGGCCCAAACCCAGGCACGACCCTTGTCCGTCGCCACGCCGTGCCCGGTCGCCAGCGCCTTGGCCAGCGCCAATCGCGCCGGGCCATAGCCACGGTTGGCAGCCCGCAGCCACCACCCGGCGGCCGCCGCCGGATCGGCAACCCTGCCATCACCCCGCGCGGCCATCACCCCGAGCAATGTTTCCGCCACCGCCGATCCGCGATCCGCCAATGGCCGCAACGCCGCCCGCGCCGCCGCATAATTTCCCGCCGCATAGGCGTTGGCGCCATCGGTCAGCGTTTCGGCCGCGACCGGGCCGGCTAGCATCAGCAACAAAAAAAATCGCACCATCCCTGATCCCATAGTCTGCAGCGCAGTTGCCGTCACCCTGATCGCAGCAACGCCACGCCGGCGTCGCGTTCAAACAGATACAACAGTGTTCGCGCTGCGCTACCCCGCGGACCTTCCAACCCGCCATCGCGATCCAGCAGCAGACGCGCATCATCGCGCGCCATACCGACAAATCGGGCGGTGCGTTCGGGATCCGCCAGCCGAAACGCCGCCTCCCCCGATTGGCGCGTGCCCAGAATTTCGCCGGCGCCGCGCAGCCGCAGATCCTCCTCTGCGATCCGAAAGCCGTCGTTGGTTTCACGCATCAGTTTCAGTCGCGCCCGCGCCGTTTCCGATAGCTCCGACCCGCGCAGCAGCAGGCACACCGAATGCGCAGTGCCGCGGCCAACGCGGCCGCGCAACTGGTGCAATTGCGCCAGGCCAAACCGCTCCGCCGCCTCGATGATCATCAGAGTCGCATTCGGCACATCAACGCCCACTTCAATCACGGTTGTCGCCACCAGCAGCCCCAGCTTGCCAGCGGCAAACTCCGCCATCACCGCATCCTTCTCGGCCGGCTTCATCCGGCCATGGAGCAGCCCGACACCAGCAGCTTTGCCGCCAACGAAAACGCCGTCGAACCGCGCCCGCAGCATCGTCGCACGAAATTCTGCCGCTGCCTCGTCTCCGCTCTCGCTTCCTTCGACCAGCGGACACACCCAATAGGCTTGGCCCCCGCCGGACAGATGCCGCGCCAGGCCGTCGACCACTTCATCCAGACGTTCGACCGCCATCACCCTGGTGTCGATCGGCACCCGCCCCGGCGGCAGTTCATCGATCTGTGATCCATCCATTTCGCCATAGGCCGTCAATTGCAGCGTGCGCGGAATCGGCGTTGCGGTCATCACCAGCAGATGCGGCGGCACCTTGGCCTTTGCCGCCAGCATCAACCGCTGGGCAACGCCGAAACGATGCTGTTCATCGACCACCACCAGCGCCAGATCGTGATAATCCACGCCTTCCTGAAAAATTGCATGGGTGCCGATCAGGATGTCGATGCGGCCCATCGCCAGATCGTCCAGCCGGTCGCGCCGCAGCTTGCCCTTGTCGCGCCCGGTCAGGATCGCCACCCGCACCGGCAGGTCGCCCAGCATTTTGGTGATCGACGCAAAATGCTGCCGTGCCAGAATCTCGGTCGGCGCCAGCAAAGCTGCCTGTGCACCGCTTTCCACCGCCACCAGCATCGCCAGCAGCGCAACGAGCGTTTTGCCCGAACCGACATCGCCCTGCAGCAGCCGCAGCATCGGCGCCGCCTGTGCCAGATCGCCATCAATTTCCGCGACCACTCGCCGCTGCGCCGCCGTCAATGTCCAGGGCAAGCGGGCAGTCAGGGCAACGGTCAACACGCCTGTTGCCGCCAGCGCCCGGCCACGCCGCTGCCGCGTATCGCGCCGCACCAGCAGCAACGCCAACTGGTTGGCCAGCAACTCGTCATAGGCCAAGCGATCCTTGGCCGCTGTCTCTCCCGCCATCGCGTGCGCAGCCATCAGCGCGTCCTTCCAGTCCGGCCAATTGGCGCGGGCCTTTTGGCTGGGTTCGATCCATTCCGGCAGATCGGGTGCGCGGGCCAGTGCCAGTGCCGCCAATTGCCCCAACCGCCGGTTGCTCAGTCCCTCGGTCAGCCCATAAACCGACTCTCGCACCGGCGGGCCACTGCTTTCACCGACCAGCGAGACCTCGGGGTGGCTGATCTGCAACGTTTGCCCATAGCGGTCCAGTCGGCCGGCAACGCGTTTGGGCAGGTTCAGCGGCAGTTTCGTCCGTGCCCAACTGGCGGGTTGCCCGAAAAACACCAGATCGACCCATTGCCCCGCATTGTCGACCGCCCGCACTCGCAAGGGACTGCGCGAGCCACCCTGATCATAGCGCGCCGCCGTCAACGTCACCAGAATCGGCCGCCCGACGAACGCTTCATCCACGCCGTCCGCCTCCACCCGATCGATTGCCATCACCGGAAGATGAAACAGCAGGTCGATGACGCGCGTGATCTTCAGCCGCGCCAATTGCCGCACCACCGCGGTGCCAGCGCCTTTCAGCGAGGCTGTTTCGGCAAACAGCGGGTTGAGGATGGCGGGCCGCATGGCTATGCCCATCCTATACCCCGCGCGCCCGGCTTTCAAACCCGGCGCGTGGGCGGCGCCGATTCAAGGAAAACCCATGGAGACTATCAGCCACGATCACCGCCTGCGCCGGTTGCGGTTCCGCGCCAGCCACAGGGGAACACGCGAAGCGGATTACATCATCGGCGGGTTCGCCGATCGCTATGCCGCCAGCTGGGGCGACGGTGAATTGCGCTGGTTCGAAGCGATCCTCGACGAACAAGACGTCGATGTAATGGCTTGGACGCTGGGCACGTTGCCGGTGCCGGCGGCGTTTGCCGGGCCACTTATGGATGCGATGCAACGACTTGACTATGTCGCTGTCGTTGGGCGCTAAACGCTCTCCCTCGAAACGAAACGGGCGCACATGATCAACATTCGCGCCTTTACCGCCGCCCGCGCGCCGCTGACGCTTGCCCGCTGCGCGGCCGGATTCTTGCCCTGGCTGATGGCCGACGCCGCCCGCGCGGCGTTTGTCAGCAAATCCCGCGCTGTCTTCATTGCCGCCGATGATGCCGGCGCGCGCGGCTTGGCCGAAGCCGCCGGATTTTTCGCTCCCGAAATCGATATCATCACACTGCCGGCCTGGGATTGCCTGCCCTATGATCGTGCCTCGCCCAGCTTGCGCGCCGGCGCAGAACGGCTGGCCGCCCTCGCCGCCCTTGCCGTGCCGCCAACCTCGGCGCAATTGCTCGTCACCACCGTCAACGCGCTCAGCCAGCGCACCCTGTCCCCGGCCCGCATCGCTGCACTGACCGCGACCATCGCGCCCGGCACACGCATCGATCGCGACAGCTTGGCGCGAAAACTCGCCGCCAATGGCTATGTCCGCACCGATACGGTTGTCGATGCCGGCGAATATGCAGTGCGCGGCTCACTGCTCGATCTGATGCCCGCGGGTAGCGAGCATGGGCTTCGGCTGGATTTCTTTGGCGATGACATCGACACGTTGCGCAAATTCGATCCTGCCACTCAGCGCTCGCTCGGCGCCGCCCCGGCCTTTACATTGCTGCCGGTCAGCGAAGTACTGCTTGATGAGGCCAGCATCAAATCCTTCCGCTCCGGCTATCTCGCCCGCTTTGGCGCCACCGCTACCGGCGATCCCTTGTATGAAGCAGTCAGCGACGACCGCCGCCTTTCGGGGATGGAACACTGGCTGCCGCTTTTCGAACCAGGCCTCAGTACCGCTTTTGATTACCTCACCCCCGGCACGATCAGCGTTCGCGACGCCGGCGCCGACAAGGCCGCCGAGGACCGTTTCGCTTCGATCGCCGATTATTACGACAATCGCACCACCGCACTGACGGCGAAAAAGGGCAGTTACCGGCCGTTGCCGCCGGAATCGCTCTATCTTGGCCGCGATGAATGGGCTGCCCAGATGATCCGCCATGGCGTCCACCTCGCCAGCCCCTTTGCCGTCCCCGATGGTTCGCTGAACGCCATGGATTGTGGCGCTGGCCCGCCGCGTGATTTCGCGCCGGAACGCATCGCACAAGCCACCGGCGGCGCGCCAGTGTATACCGCCATCCGCGCCCATATCGAGGCGCGTCAAAAGGCAAAGGATCGCATCATCCTTGCGAGCTATTCCGCCGGCGCCCGCGAACGCCTGTCGGGCCTGCTCGGCGACGAAGGGCTGACCGGGCTGATCGCCGCCGATACTTGGCAGCAAGCGCAAGCCGTCACCGCCAAGGGCCAGATCGCGTTGACCGTCGTGCCGCTGGAGCATGGCTTCACCCTGAATGATCCCAAATTGCCCCTGATTGTCCTGACCGAGCAGGATATGCTCGGCGATCGGCTGGTGCGCCGCAGACGCTCGGCGCGCAAGGCGGACAGTTTCATGGCCGAACTGGCAATGCTGACCCCCGGCGATCTGCTCGTCCACCGCGAACATGGCATTGGCCGTTACGAAGGGCTGGTGGCGATCGAAATCGCCCGCCGTCCGCATGATTGCGTCGCGCTGGTCTATGACGGTGGCAGCAAACTTTACGTTCCCGTTGAAAACATTGATGTGCTGTCGCGTTATGGCAGCGACACCGATGGCGTTGGCCTGGACAGATTGGGCGGCGTTGCCTGGGCGGTTCGCAAGGGTCGGATGAAGCAACGCATCCGCGAAATCGCCGGCGAATTGCTGGCGACGGCGGCGGCACGCGCGCTTCGTGAGGGCGAACCGGCTATCCCCGATGCCCATGGCCTCGCCGCCTTTGCCGACAAATTTCCCTATGTCGAAACCGATGACCAGTTGCGGGCCATCGAAGATGTGCTCGCCGATCTGGCCAGTGGCAAGCCGATGGACCGTCTCGTCTGCGGCGATGTCGGGTTCGGCAAGACCGAGGTGGCGCTGCGCGCCGCGTATGCTGCTGCCATTTCGGGGATGCAGGTCGCGGTCGTTTGCCCGACAACTCTCCTCGCCCGGCAGCACTATGCCGGCTTCAAGGAACGCTTTGCCGGCCTGCCGATCGAAGTCCGGCAACTGTCGCGGCTGGTGAACGCCAAAGATGCCAGCGCGGCACGCGAAGGCATGGCCGATGGTACCGTCGATATCGTTATCGGCACCCATGCCATTCTTGCCAAATCCATTGAATTCAAGCGTCTGGGGCTCGTGATTGTCGATGAAGAGCAACGTTTCGGGGTCGTCCACAAGGAACGGCTGAAATCGCTGAAGGCCGATGTCCATGTGCTGACGCTGACCGCAACGCCGATCCCGCGCACGTTGCAGATGGCGCTGACCGGGCTGCGCGAAATGTCTATCATCGCCACGCCGCCAGTCGATCGGCTGGCGGTGCGCACCTATGTCATGCCGTTTGATGAAGTCGTGATGCGTGAGGCGTTGCTGCGCGAACATTATCGCGGCGGGCAAAGTTTCTTCGTCGTGCCGCGCATCGCCGACCTGGCTGATATCGAGCAGTTCATCCGCGACCAGATTCCCGAAATCAAACCTGTCACCGCGCATGGCCAGATGGCGCCGTCCGAAGTCGAAGACCGAATGAGCGCCTTTTACGACAAGAAATATGATGTGCTGCTATCAACCACCATCATCGAATCCGGCCTCGACATTCCCTCGGCCAACACATTGATTGTCCACCGCGCCGATCGTTTCGGGCTGGCGCAATTGTATCAGATTCGGGGCCGCGTCGGCCGCGCCAAAACCCGCGCCTACGCCTATCTGACGACGCCCGCCGACCAGTCGATCACCGAAGGTGCGCAAAAACGACTGCAAGTGCTATCGGCACTCGATACATTAGGAGCGGGGTTTCAACTCGCCAGTCATGACCTCGATCAGCGCGGCGCCGGCAATCTGCTTGGCGACGAACAATCGGGCCATATCAAGGAGATCGGCTTTGAACTTTATCAGTCGATGCTGGAGGAAGCGATCCTCGAGGCGCAGGCAACCGCACGCGGCGTAAAGCCCCCCGCCGACGCCTTCAGCCCACAAATCACTGCCGAAGTTCCGATTTTGATCCCCGAAGATTATGTGCCCGATCTCAACGTTCGCATGGCGCTCTATCGCCGCTTGAATGAAATGCAAAACCGCAGCGACATCGATGGTTTTGCCGCGGAAATGATCGACCGTTTCGGAAAATTGCCCCCGGAAACCGCCAATCTACTGTCGATCATCGAAATCAAGCTCGCCTGTCTTGCCGCTGGCGTGGCGAAATTGGAGGCCGGGACGAAGGGCGGCCTTATCACCTTCCAGGCCGATCGTTTCGCAAACCCGGAAGGGCTGCTTGCCTATATCGATAGGCTGGGCGCCCGCGCCAAGATTCGCCCTGACCAGAAATTGTTTATCGCGGCCGATTGGGCCGATGATCGGTCCAGGCTGAAGGGGGCACTGAGCCTCGCCGGCAGCCTGGCCAAGCTTGCCGGCGGCGGCACGGTCAAAGCGGCAGCAGCCCCGTCCGCTGCCAAACCGCTACCGCCGCGCCCGGCCGTTCCGGCAAGACCAAGCGTTTTCCGAAGCAAGATTAAGGGCCGTTAACCGAGCATTGTCCCTATCGGAAGGAGACCGGACGCAGCTCCTTTGCCCAGCCAGGAGAGGTGATTGTCTGTCGGCGAAATGAAAATTTCTCGCTTGCTACCCCTACACCCCCCGCCCTAGCACCGCCTGAAACCGGGCCTCGTCAATGCCGCCTTCCCAGCGCGACACCACCACACACGCCACCGCATTGCCGATGAAGTTGGTCAGTGACCGACATTCCGACATAAAGCGATCGACGCCCAGAATGAGCGCCATGCCTGCCACCGGAATGCTGGGCACGATCGACAGGGTCGCGGCCAACGTGATGAAACCGGCCCCGGTCACACCAGCGGCACCCTTGGAACTCAACATGGCGACGCCGAGCAGCAGACCCTGTTCCTGCCAGGTCAGATGGGTATTCGTTGCCTGCGCAATGAACAGTGCCGCCAGCGTCATGTAGATGTTGGTGCCATCCAGATTGAACGAATATCCGGTTGGTATCACCAGTCCGACGATCGATTTGGGGCAACCGGCAACCTCCATCTTCTCGATCAGCAACGGCAGCGCCGATTCCGACGATGACGTTCCCAGCACCAGCAGCAATTCTGCCTTTAAATATCCTAGCAGCCGCAGGATGGAGAAGCCGGCCGCCCAGGCCACAAGCCCCAGCACGCCAAGTATAAAGACCAGCGCAGTCAGATAGAAACTGCCGACCAGCAGCGCCAGATTGGCCAAGGTGCCAATGCCATATTTGCCGATAGTGAACGCGAACGCCCCAAAGGCGCCGATCGGAGCGGCCCGCATGAAGATGGCGACCAATTTGAACACCCCGGCGGCAGCCGATTCCAGCACCGCCAGCAACGGTGCAGCGCGATCGCCGATCAAGGCCAGCGCAATGCCGAAACTGATCGCAAAAAACAGGATTTGCAGCAGATTGCCCTCGACAAACGCCCCCACGACAGTCTCGGGGATGGTGTTCATCAGGAATCCGGTGATCGTCGTGTCATGGGCCTTTGCGACATAATCGCTGACCGCGCCGACCTCCAGCGTCGCTGGATCGATGTTCAGCCCGGCGCCAGGCTGGACGACATTGGCGACGATCAGGCCGATGAACAGCGCCAGAGTTGAAAAGGTCAGGAAATAGGCAAAGGCCTTGCCTGCCACACGCCCGACGCTGGCAACATCGCGCATTCCGGCGATGCCAGTGACAATGGTCAGGAAAATCACCGGCGCGATGATCATCTTGACCAGCCGGATGAACGCATCGCCCAATGGTTTCAACGCTACACCGGTCTCAGGCGCCAAATATCCGATCAATCCGCCGGCGATGATTGCGACGAGAACATGCAGGTAGAGCTGGGTATAAAATGGCCGGCGCCCGCGGGGGCCTGTCGTTTCGGTAAGGAGTTGCATCGCCATCATCGCAGCCTAATCTGCGCACGCCCTGACCCCAAGGAGTTTTGCGTCATGACCGTCCTAACCCGTCCTGAAGGCACATTACCGCAAGACCTGCACATCAACCGCCGCAGCATGGCCGCGTTAATCGCTGCGGGTTACGCGGCGATCGCCACCACCGCAGATGCCGCCGCAATCACTACGCCTGCCGACGGCCTGACGATCGACAGTGTGGTGATGCCCGGCGGCTTGCCGGGCTATGTCGCTCGACCCGCCGCAAAGGGCAAATACCCAGGCGTTATCGTCGTCAACGAAGTGTTCGGCCTGCATGAATATATCAAGGATATCTGCCGCCGTTTTGCCGCCGCCGGCTACGTCGCGATCGCGCCGGAATTTTTCCACCGCAACGACCCCGACCGCAAACTGGCCGCCACCATGGATTTTCCTTTCATCATGAAAATCGTCGGTGAGGCGAAGAATGATCAGGTGATGGGCGATGTCAGCACGACGCTGGATTGGCTGGGCAAACAGGCGTTTGTTGCCAAAAACCGCCTGGCCATAACCGGATTTTGCTGGGGCGGCGGCGTTGTCTGGATGGCCTGCGCCAAATTCCCGCAGCTAAAGGCCGGCACTGCCTGGTATGGCCGCCTCGCCCCGCCAAAACCGGGTGCACCGATAACCGATGTGCGCCAATATCCGCTGGATCTGGCTTACCAGCTCAAGGCCCCGGTCCTCGGCCTGTATGGCGCGCTGGACAAGGGCATCCCGGTTAGCGACGTTGAAGCGATGCAGGCGGCGCTGAACGGCAGCAAGAGCCAGATCATCCTGTATCCGGATGCCGACCATGGCTTTCACGCCGACTATCGGCCCAGCTATAATGCAGCGGATGCCAAGGACGGCTGGGCGCGCCTGCTGGCGCATTTCAAGGCGAATGGCGTTTAGCGCAAACTGGCAATCGCCAGCCCATCGAGCTTTGCCCGCGCCTTTACCGATTCCTCGCTGCGGGTCAGCGCCTTGGCGATCGCACGCAGCGGCATGGCCTTTTTGGCCAGCGTGTGCAGTTTTTGCACTTCATCGCTGGTCCAGGCTTGTTTGTGGCGTTCAAATTTTTCGCGCATCACCGCCGTATAAGCCGATTTATCGCCAGGCACAAAAAACGGCCGCCGTGTTGCCACGGCGGCCGTGATTTGTCCGGCGTGCCTGATCAGGCAGCGACGCTGCGGCGGCGGCGCATGGCGGCGCCGGTCAGGCCGAAACCACCGATCAGCATCGCCCAGGTCGCCGGTTCGGGAACCGCTGTCAGCAAAAAGCCGCGGTTATTGCCGAATTCGTCGAAGCCGAAGCCGACAATCTGGCCGTTGTCGTTGATCCCTTGCGGAGCAAAAAGATTCCAACCGCCAAGGTTGATGACGAGCGAATTGATATCAAAGCCCGTGTAGCTGGATCCGTTGAACTGCCACAACGTGCCAATCGTGCCGTTTACGCCACATGTGGCCGAAGACGTCTGTGAAAAGCCAACGGCCGTGCCGCTGGCGTTGATGCCGCGCAAATCACTGACGTCGCAACCGGCACCCACAGCGGCGAGATCATATTGGCTGCCGCCGGCGGCCCACACACTGCCAATGTAGGTTCCGTCAAGCAGGCTGTCCCTGCGGCCCGCGACCGAACCGATGCTGCTGATCGAGCGGGCGGTTGACCGTTGGTTGGCGCCGACAGCCAGTTCGGTCGCAACGCCACCATTCCAGATGACGGCCCGACTCGTTGCTTGCGAAGCGCCCTTGTTGGCTACGCCGGCAACCTGCCCCGAAGCATTGATGGCGGTGGCAAGACTGTTAAAATTGCCGAACGGATTGGCCAACGCGCTGGCAACACCGCCATTCCAGATCGTGGCTTGCTGTGTAAGAGCACCGGGTCTTGGCCGCGCAGTGCCCTCACCGGCAAAGGCTCCCGTCACCAGACTGTAGCCGACAACGCCGCCGCTATTGTTGATACCGGTTGCTCCGCCATTGTTATAGCCGCTGATTGGCGTCAACACCGTTAGGCCGCCGGTGCTGGTGAGAATCGGTACAAAGCCGCCAGTGGTCGCATCTTGCGCCGTTCCAGCCGCAACGCCGCTGTTATTCACGCCGCGCACAAAGGTGGTGGTAGGATTTGCAATGCTAGGCAAATAAACCGACGCCAATGCCGAAACATTGCCATAAGAAATCGCCGTCTGGCCCGTTGCATTGATGGAGGGGAAACCTTCACCGACAATATTGCCGTTAGCGCTGATAGCGCGAGCAGCCGAACTATTGCTGGTTCCGGCCGGCGCCAGCTTGGTCAGCCGATAGGCTGGCGCTGCCGTCAACGCCGTTGTCGATGTGACAGCCAAAAAGGCGGCCGCAGCGGACAATGCGACGCGTAATTTCACAGATTTCACTATCATTCCCCCGATCATTGAGGAGCTTCCCATTAATTTGCTGAAGCTAAGGGTCAAGATCTCTCATAAGGTTTTGCACCCCAAAGTTGCCGCCCTAGCTAAAATGCCGCAGGGTATTGTTCGCCAGTAAAACAAAAAATGGCCGCCATGGGGTGCATGGCGGCCATTGCATGGGAGTCGGATCAGGCGGCGACAGCGCTCCGGCGGCGGCGCATGGCGGCGCCGGTCAGGCCGAAACCACCGATCAACATCGCCCAGTTCGCCGGTTCGGGAACCGCGGCGGATGCCAGCGTCAGCGTGCCCAAAATCTGGCCGGTGTTGATCTGGCGTTCGACGGTGGTAAAATCGACCAACGGTCAGCTATTCTGGATGAAACCGACCACATCAAGCGTGTAACGATCGGTGCCGATCAGGAACTGTCTGATGTGCCGGCGAAATTGACCTTGATGATGTCGGCGCAGCCATTGATGTTCAACCCTTGGCCATTGGCGCCGGCATATCATGTGCCACCGCCTGAAAATCATGCCCGCTCTGGCCAAAACCCGCTTCACCGCCCCAACGAATATGGCTGGTGTCGGTGCCAAAACCACACAATACAAAAATTAATGCTATGAACGGATTGCGGCGCAGATGGCTTGCCAACCGCTGCGCGATCGTCTGCAACACCCGCCATGACAGAATTCTATCTTGGGTTGGCGCTGATCGTGGCACTGACCGTCAACAATCGCTTTGCGGCGGTGCGGGCGCTGGGCAGCCTGCTTGCCGTGATCGCGATGGGGTTCCTGGTCTGGTCGATCGTGCTGGCCAATGGCGATGGCAGCTTTGCGCGCGTCGCTGCCGGCAACCCCATACCGCTGTTCCTCAATATCGAGGCGGGGCTGATCACGCTCGGCGCGCTGTTGCTGTTGTGGAGCATCCCGCACCAATTCCGCCGCAGCGCCGGGGTCGTGCCGCCGCGCAGCACCATCGCCGCCTATGGGCAGGTAACGCGCGGGTTGCACTGGGCCAGCGCCGTGCTGATCATCGCCGCCTTTACCATGGGGCAATATGTCAGCATCCTGGGCATCGACATGCCGCTGCGCGCCGAATTTCTGGCAACCCACATGGCAATCGGCGGGGCGATTTTCCTGTTGAGTTTTGCCCGCATGTTCGAACGGCTGGTGCGGCGGACGCCGCTCAGATCGGGCATTTCCTGCTTTATTGCCTGTTGATAGGCACATCATTGACCGGGCTGGCGCTGGCGACGGCGCCAATTTCGCTGCTTGGCCTGTCGCTGCCGAATCTGCCGCCACAGCCGATTGCCGGGCCTTTGCATCGGGCGGCGCTGCCGCTGCTGTTGGCGCTGTTGTTTGCTGCGCATCTGGGCGGGGCGGTAAAGGCCATTCGCCGCATGGCGCGGTAACCAGGGGCACTGGAACAAACCCGGCACATGCCCCATATTACCGCCATGGCCATTCAGATTCGCACCAGCCTGGCAGAAACCGAAACGGCCGAAAATTTCGTGCCGCACCGCCCGGCGCGGCCGGAAAAATCCGAAGGCGGCATCCGATTCACCATTGAAAGCGAATATATTCCGGCCGGCGATCAGCCCGTTGCCATTGCGGAACTGGTGGCACAGGCCAATGCCGGCGAACGCGACCAGGTGCTGCTCGGCGTTACCGGCAGCGGCAAGACCTTTACGGTGGCAAAGGTGATCGAGGCCGTGCAGCGGCCGGCGCTGATCCTGGCGCCAAACAAGATTCTCGCTGCGCAATTATACGGCGAATTCAAAAGCTTTTTTCCCAACAACGCCGTTGAATATTTCGTATCCTACTATGATTATTACCAGCCCGAGGCCTATGTGCCACGATCGGACACCTATATCGAAAAGGAAAGCTCGGTAAACGAAGCCATTGACCGGATGCGCCATTCGGCCACCCGATCCTTGCTGGAACGCGATGATGTGATCATCGTTGCTTCGGTTTCGTGCATCTATGGCATCGGTTCGGTTGAAACCTATTCGGCGATGACCTTTAGCCTGAAGAAGGGCGAAAGCGCCGACAGCCGCGAGATCATCAGAAAGCTGGTGGCGCTGCAATACAAACGCAATGATCAAGGCTTTGCACGCGGCAATTTCCGGGTGCGCGGCGATAACCTTGAGCTTTTCCCGTCGCATTACGAAGACAGCGCCTGGCGGATCAGCTTTTTCGGCGACGAGATTGAACAGATCACCGAATTCGATCCGCTAACCGGCAAAAACGTCGCCAAGCTCGACAGCATCAAGGTCTATGCCAACAGCCACTACGTCACCCCGGGCCCGACACTCAAACAGGCGAGCGAGGCGATCCGGTTTGAAATGACCGAGCGGCTGAAGGAAATGAATGCCGAAGGCAAATTGCTGGAGGCGCAACGGCTGGAACAACGCACCAATTTCGATCTGGAAATGATCGCCGCCACCGGCTCGTGTGCGGGCATCGAAAATTACAGTCGATTCCTCACCGGGCGCCTGCCGGGCGAACCGCCCCCCACCCTGTTCGAATATCTGCCCGAAAACGCCATGCTGTTCGTCGATGAATCGCACGTCACCATCGGCCAGATCAATGCGATGGCCAAGGGCGATCACCGCCGCAAGATGACGCTGGCCGAATATGGGTTCCGGCTGCCGTCATGCATCGACAACCGCCCGCTGCGCTTTGCCGAATGGGAGGCGATGCGGCCACAAAGCGTCTTTGTCTCGGCCACGCCCGGCACCTGGGAAATGGAAAAGACTGGCGGCGTGTTTGTTGAACAGGTGATCCGCCCCACCGGGCTCGTCGATCCGCCTGTCGAGATAAAACCGGTCGAGGATCAGGTCGAGGATTTGATCGCCGAAGCCAAGAAGGTCGCCGCCGCCGGCTATCGCACGCTCGTGACGACACTGACCAAGCGCATGGCCGAGGATCTGACCGAGTTTCTTCATGAGGCGAGCCTGCGTGTCCGTTATATGCACAGCGATGTCGAAACACTGGAACGCATCGAGCTGATCCGCGATCTGCGACTGGGGGTCTATGACGTGCTGGTCGGTATCAACCTGCTCCGCGAGGGGCTGGATATTCCCGAATGTGGCCTGGTGGCGATATTGGATGCCGACAAGGAAGGCTTTCTGCGATCGGAAACCAGCCTGATCCAGACCATCGGCCGAGCGGCGCGCAATGTTGATGGCCGGGTGATCCTGTATGCCGACCGCATCACCGGCAGCATGGAACGTGCCATCCGCGAAACCGACCGGCGCCGGACCCGGCAGGAGGCCTATAATCTGGAACATGGCATCACGCCGCTGTCGATCAAACGCAACATTTCCGATGTGCTCGCCGATGTATCGATGCGTGACGGCCTGTTGGTCGATACCGGTGATGCCGACACACCAAACCTGGTTGGCCATAATCTAAAGGCCTATATCGCCGATCTGGAAAAACAGATGCAGACTGCCGCGGCCGATCTGGAATTTGAAACCGCCGCCGCCATCCGCGACCAGATCCGTCGGCTGGAAATGGACGAACTGGGCATCCCCGATGCCGACCGCGCCGCGCCGGTAAAGGGCCGCAGTATGGGCGGCGCGCCGGGCACGCGGACGACCCGATTTGAAAAGATAAAGAAGAAGGGGTTTGGCGGAAAGCGGCGGTAGAAACATGGCTAGACCAAAGAAAATCCCCGGTGCCATCAGCACCAAACACTTTAGCAACGTCACGCCGCTTTGGGTCGCGCCCAGCCGCACTGCTATTCCTAAAATATATCATGATGCGGTGATGTCACTTGCGCGATGGGTCGGCCCGCAATGGTCGAACAACGAGGAAACTGAATTCTTTATGATGCGGGATCTGTGCATAAAAATGTGCGAACGTTGGACTTCTGATGACTGGCGCGCTGACACAGATCTTTTTAAAATTGCATGCAAAGATACAAAACAGAGACCAAGTTTTACCAACTCAGTTTCAAACCTGCTGAAGACATTCAAAACTACCAAACTGATTATGGAAAAACGAATTTTCATCGTTTCTTTGATGTCCGAATTGGCTGTTGAAATGCAGCCAGATGTGACAAATGAAAAAGCTATCGGTGCGGTTGAGCACGCTCTCGCTTTCACTGCGAAACATTCAAAAAGGGCCACTGATCGACCGGTTAGGTTTGGACCGTTAGAATATTCTTCGATTCCAATCAGACTTCCGATGCCTTCGTCAGCTATCGCACTGGCTCTTGCAGATTTAATTACGCTGTGGCGACGTGATGGCAGCCAGGCGGGGTCGCTTTTCTCTCCTCATCCACCGAAACTATCAGTCAACCTTCCGTGGAAGGCGATTGCGGAATTCGCGTCGGCCAATAGCGTTCCCGGCGAAGCAATCGATGCAAACGCTGCACAGACGTTAGTCAGGAACCTTGCCCGTAAGGTAGCCTGGGTGCACTCTAGTTCAGAATAAATCCCTGAACGAGAAACCCACATTTGTATGCGACGTTGTTAGTTTTGGATGACGTCATGGCTTAACTCGATGCTGATAAACATTGAAAGCACGTCATGATCCGCAGCTACCGTGACAAAGACACCGAGGCGGTTCTCAACAATCGCCATGTCCGTCGGATCCCGCCCGATATCGTCAAACGCGCCCTCATCATGCTGCGTCGCATCGACGCCGCCACTGCCCTGAACGACCTGCGTATCCCGCCTGGCAACCATCTTGAAGCCTTGCAGCGCGACCGAACCGGGCAACATAGTGTTCGCATTAATGACCAATGGCGTGTATGTTTCCGCTGGAGCAACAGCGATGCCTATGATGTCGAAATCACCGATTACCACTGATGACGGGCTGGAAAACCCCTATCCAGGCGCTGATCTGCGCGCTGATCTGTTTGAAGCCAGCAATCTGACAATCGCAGAGGCCGCGACCGCGACCGGTCTGCCAGTGTCAGCGATCGAGGGGTTTTTGGACGGGACCCACCGCGTCGATGCCGAATTCGACCTTTGCATGGGCCGCTATTTCGGCTTTTCCGATGGCTATTTCCTGCGTTTGCAAAATGCCCATGATCTTGCCAATGCGCGCCGAAATGCCGGCGATGCCCTGGCCCGCATCAAACCGCGGCTTACCCGGGCGGCTTGACCGCTTCTGCCCGAAATTTGATCGCGACCCCCACCACTATCGTTGTCCCATCGCTGATCAGGCTTTTTTGCGGATCGCCATAACGTGCCTTGATCACCGCATCCGCGCCCAGCTTTGTGGCTTTCTCCCATAATTTCCGGTATAGTTTTGCCTGTGATGGTTCGGCGCTGAACATCGTCAGCTTGCGGATGCTGCCCTTTACCTCGCCCAACACATCATACGGTCGATCCGGGAAATCCTGGGGAAATACCGGCACGCCAATCGCATCATTGACGATGGCGGTTGGTGCCGGTGCCGCCTTTGACTCCGCGGGGCCGGCAACCACCAGCAACAGCATTGCAATCTTGCGCATCGGCCGCCCCAATTCGCGTCTACGCCCCCGCCGGCGCTTGTTTCGACCCGGCATAAGCTTCAAACCAAAGCCATGAGCTTTGCAACCAGCATTTTCGCCGCGGCGCTGGCCGTGGCATTGCCTCATGGCACGCCCGTCCGTGTCATGGTCACCACCGAAGTCACATCCCGCACGGCCAAGCCCGGCGACACATTCGCGATCATCGTCGACAGCGCCGTCATCCAGGATGGCCGCACGTTGATTCCTGCCGGCACTCGCGGCATCGGCACTGTCATCACCGCCCGCCCGGCCGGCATTGCTGGCGTCAACGGCCAGTTGACAGCACGTCTGGCTGCCCTGACCCTGGGCAATCGCAGTATCACGCTGGCCGGCGGCATTGCCATCACTGGCGCCAGCCAGCGCAGCCGCATCGTGGCCGCCGCCGGCATCACATCGGCAGTCTCCCGATTCGCCAGTGGCACCAACGCAATCCTGAAGGCCGGGGAAATCATCGACGCGGAACTGGCCGAAGATTTTGCGGCAGACGCGGAATAAAGTCCGTTAGAACGCGCAGTCCAGCCCGGCCCGGATCACTTCCGCCACCAGTGCCGGGTCGCGCGGGTCATTCAGGGCGTTGGCGATGTCGATTATGCTCATGCGGCCGATGCGATTGCCGTTTACCCGGACGATATCGTCCAGCCGGCTAAGTTGCGACAGGCTGAGCCGCGATTGCAGCCGATCGCCCATACACTGCGCCTGGCGCGGCGGCACGCCATATTCGTCAAGCTTCGTGGCGATACGCTGCGCCGGGGTGGCACAGCCGGCAAGCAGAACAAGCCCGAACAGCAGGGTGGTTCGCAACGTCATCATCGGTTCCTCATCGTGCCTGCGGCTTTTCGCACACCTGCCAGCCTGCGTCATCCTATGGCGTGCAAAGCCCGGCCAGCTCCGCTATGACATTGTCATGTTTACCGCCCAAATCAATTTCTGGCAGGCGCTTGGCATTGCCCTGCTGCTGGTCGCGATCATGGAGATTGTTGCCATTGTTGCCCATAAATGGGTGATGCACGGTTTTTTATGGTCGCTGCACAAATCCCATCACGAACCGCGCACGGGGTTTTTTGAACGCAATGACTGGTTTGCCGTGATGGGCGCCGTGCCATCGATCATTCTGCTGATGATTGGCACGCATTTTGGCTGGCACGTCATCACCGCGATCGGTGCCGGCATCACCGCCTATGGCATGATCTATTTCGGTTTCCATGATGTGATTGTCCACCGCCGCGTCAAGCACAGCTGGAATCCGCAAGGCCGTTACCTGAAACGCATCGTCCAGGCCCACCGCCTGCACCATGTCGTGGAATCAAAGCATGGCACGGTCAGCTATGGCTTTCTTTATGCTCCGCCGATCCGTGCGTTAAAGGCGCAGCTAGAGGCCAATGGCACCGGCCGCATCCGTTCCAGCGCCAAAATGCGCGCTGAAATGGATGTTGAGAACGCCGAACAATTTGCGCGTTGACCGCCTGATACCCAACACTGTTGCGTTTTGGGTTCACGCCATCCGCTGGCCGAAAATGCCGGCCGGTTGCGACGCGGCGCCTGCTTGACCATCGTCGCCATCGGTCTACTATACAGTCTGTCCCCGGGGGGCCGGTATCACCGGTTGAGAGGCAGCGTGCACGCTGCGACCCGCTGAACCTGATCCGGTTGACCCCGGCGGAGGGAGGGAGCGGGCAAATTGTTCGCGTCCTCCCGCATTTTTGGAGCGCGCAACATGGCCGATATCGCAAGCAAGATCGAAATGCCTGTCACCACCGGACCCCTTCCCGGCTCGGCCAAAATCCACGTTGCCGGCACATTGTTCCCCGATATCCGCGTGGCGATGCGCGAAGTGGCGCTCGATCCGTCGGCGAAGGAAGCGCCGGTGCGCATTTATGACACCAGCGGGCCCTACACCGATTCCGCCGCGAGCATCGACATTGCCGCCGGCCTGCCGGCGCTGCGTACGCCCTGGATCGCGGCGCGCGGCGATTGCGAACGCTACCCCGGCCGCGAAGTTCGCCCCGAAGACAATGGCATTTTCGGCGGCAAGCAACAGCCCGAGGTTATTCAGTTCCCCAACGTCAACCCGATGCCCTGGCGGGCAAAGGGCGCTGCCGCCGTCACCCAGATGGCTTATGCCCGGCGCGGCATCATCACGCCGGAAATGGAATATGTCGCCATCCGCGAAAATATCGGCCGCGCCAGACAAGCCGGCCAAATTCGCGATGGCGAAGATTTCGGCGCCAGCATCCCCGATTACGTCACCCCGGAATTCGTCCGCGATGAAATCGCCCGCGGCCGCGCCATCATCCCGTCGAACATCAACCACCCCGAAGCGGAACCCATGGCGATCGGCCGCAATTTCCTCGTCAAAATCAACGCCAACATCGGCAACAGCGCCGTCGCCAGCAGCATCGCCGAAGAAGTTGAAAAAATGGTCTGGGCCACCCGCTGGGGCGCCGACAATGTCATGGATTTGAGCACCGGCCGTAACATCCACAACACCCGCGAATGGATACTGCGCAACAGCCCCGTCCCCATCGGCACCGTGCCCATCTACCAGGCGCTGGAAAAAGTGAATGGCGTTGCCGAGGATCTGAATTGGGAAGTCTACCGCGACACGCTGATCGAACAGGCCGAACAAGGCGTCGATTATTTCACCATCCATGCCGGCGTGCGGCTGGCCTATGTGCCGATGACCGCCAACCGCGTCACCGGCATCGTCAGTCGCGGCGGCAGCATCCTCGCCAAATGGTGCCTCAGCCACCACAAGGAGAACTTCCTCTACACCCATTTCGAGGAAATCTGCGAGATCATGCGCGCCTATGACGTGAGCTTCAGCCTCGGCGACGGCCTGCGCCCCGGCTCGATTGCGGACGCCAACGACCGCGCGCAGTTTGCCGAACTCGAAACCCTCGGCGAACTAACGCAGATTGCCTGGAAACACGACTGCCAGGTCATGATCGAAGGCCCCGGCCATGTGCCGATGCACAAGATCAAGGTCAACATGACCAAACAACTCGAAACCTGCGGCGAGGCCCCCTTCTACACCCTCGGGCCGCTGACCACCGATATCGCGCCGGGCTATGACCATATCACCAGCGGCATCGGTGCGGCGATGATCGGCTGGTTCGGCTGCGCCATGCTTTGCTATGTCACCCCCAAGGAACACCTCGGCCTCCCCGACCGCGACGATGTGAAGGTCGGCGTCATCACCTACAAATTGGCAGCGCACGCCGCCGATCTGGCGAAGGGCCACCCGGCGGCGCAACTGCGCGACGATGCGCTCAGCCGCGCCCGCTTCGATTTCCGCTGGCGCGACCAGTTCAACCTGTCGCTCGACCCCGAAACTGCGCTGAAATTCCATGACGAAACGCTGCCGGCGGAGGGTGCCAAGGTGGCGCATTTCTGCTCGATGTGCGGGCCGAAATTCTGCAGCATGAAGATCACGCAAGACGTGCGCGATTATGCAGCGAAGCAAAACACCGATGCGATGCTGGAAGCCGGGATGGCGGAAAAGAGCGCGGAGTTTAGGGCGAAGGGCGGGAACATTTATTTGCCGGCAATTAGCTAATAATTATCAATGACGGTAGAAATTCAATTTCCAATTGAGTTTTTGGTTCGAGGAACTCCTGTATCTCTTCAATCAAAAACGGCTAAATCGAGAGCGAATTGGAAGGCAACAGTGAAGGAAGCAAGCTACGCTGCCCTACCAGAAGGGCACTTTTGGTATGAAGGCCCAGCGTCACTAGTAATTTACTATTTTCCGGTTGTAGATATTCAGGGCGACCTCGATAATCTAATTAAGCTTATACAAGATGCCTTGAAGGCACACGTCATTAAGGATGACAAACAGATTGAGCGTGTGGTGGCACAGATATTCAGTCCCGATGCGACAATTGTGTTTCGGACATCAACACCGGCGCTTGAAAGCGCTATCATGAGTGACGAACCGGTCGTTTATATCAGGTTTTGTGATCACTCGCGTGAGGACTTTTAGAGATGAGCATCCTTACCGAAATGGAGGTCTTGCAAAAATTAAAGGAGAGCCTTGAGGCGGAAGGATACACTGTAAATATTAATCCGAGAGGTATGGATGTTCCGAGCTTTTTAGGATCACTGAGTCCGGATGCCATTGCCAAGCGCGGAGAACGTAAACTTTTGATAGAGGTCTTGTCACGATCTCGCGATAGCCAAGCGAAGTTAGAACGATTTAGAGCTGCTATTGCTGGGCACTCAGATTGGACATTTTTGCCAGTTTGGACCAGTGGTCAGACGGTGCCTTCAACATTAGAGCCGCCAACACAGTCGGCGATCCGAAAAAAGTTCGGTGAAATTGAAGCGTTGAAGCTCGGTGGTTTCTTAGTTCCCGCCTTTCTTGCTCAGTGGTCGCTATTTGAAGCCATAAGCCGTCGCTATATGCCAGATCAGCTTGCGAGGTACCAGACACCAAAAACACTAGTGGAAAAAGTTGCATCGATGGCACTAATAACCAATCAAGAGGCTTCGAGACTAAGGAAACTAATAAAACTCCGTAACCAAGCTGTACACGGACAACTTGATGTAGAGGTTACAAAAAATGATGTTGCCGAATTTGATAAACTCTTACGTGATCTCGAGGTTACTAGATAAAATCTTGAACATCTTCATGCACAGGTAAGTTCTGGGCACAGCATACTTAATTGAGCTTTCCCGCCCGCGGGAGAGGGGAGACGCGCGTCAGCGCGCCGGGTGAGGGTGCGCCCGCCCGCCGGAGTTGAGAGCACGACCCAGCGGAAGCACACCCTCACCCGCTCGGCGAAGGCGCCGAGTCGACCTCTCCCTCCTTCGACAAGCTCAGGATGAGCGGGAGAGGGGGCGCATTCGGTCACTTCCCCCTCCCCCCCGGTGAGCGCAGCGAACCGAGAGTGGGGAGGGTCGGGGTGGGGGATGCGCCGCCGTGAGCCGCCCTCAGGTAAAAACGCCCCCACCCCGACCCTCCCCACTCTACGCTTCGCGTGGGGGGAGGGAGGCGTTGATGCACTCAATCCCCGTCCTCCAACGCCCACAGCGGCGCCGCCAGCGCCTTCGCCAGTTTCCGCCGCGTGGCCGGTGTGCCATGGCCACCGCCGGCTTCGATGCGGCTGACCCAGACCTGGCTCAGCCCGGCACGGGCGGCGACGACATCCTCGCCATCTTCGGCAAGCGCCTGCAACCGATCGGAATCATCGGCACGGCGCATGACCATTTCGGTGCCATCAAAGTTCAGGCGACACTATAACCAATTCCATCCCTCTCCCCGGTGATCACAGCGATCCGAGAATGGGAAGGGTTGGGTGGGCGTCGTGCCGCCGCGGTCGGAGTTCGGACAAAAGAAGACCGCCACCCCACCCTATATTCGCTTCACGCTCTCATGGGAGCCAGGCCCATCGCCTCCACCACGGCTCTGACCAAATCCCCAAGTCGCGCTGCCCAGATTGCAACGCCTGCCGGGTCGCCAAGGCCATCGTTCCGCACCTCCAGCCCGAGATAGGGGATACGGGCGACCTCGGCATGGCGATCCATGGTGTAATTGAGCGTGCGGCCCGAATAGGGCTGGTTATCCCCGCACATGATCCCCCGCCCGGCCAGCCAATTGAGGCCGGCACGGGCGGCGCGTTCGTCTTCATTGTACAGAATGCCGATGGGCCAGGGGCGAGATTCGTCCGGCCGGGTGGCGAGCGCCGAGGTAAAGCTGTGGATGCTGACGATCAGCACCGGCTGCACCCGGGCGATTTCGGCGGCGATGGTGGCGTGATAAGGCGCGTGGATGGCAGCGATGCGCAAATCGCGCTCGATCTGGTTCAGCGCGATATTGCCGGGAATGACATGGCCGTCGCTGGCGGCCGCGATCACATCGGCAACTGCGGGATCACGGTTGCAATCGATAACCAACCGCGAAACCGTGGCGATGATTGCGGGCGCATCGAGCGCCGCCGCCAACGCCTGCGCCAGCGCCGCAGTGCCGATATCGACGGCGATATGATTGTGGAACAGCGCCGCATCGATACCCAGATCAACGCCGGGCGGCACGGCATTTGACGCATGATCGGCGATCAGCAGCACGGGCGCGCTGCCGGCGATCAGGCGCGGCGCCGTCACCCGCCGAACACCGGCTTGCGTTTCGCCATGAAGGCCGCGACGCCTTCACGAAAATCGGCGCCGGTAAAGGCCGCATCAAACCCGGCGGACGATTCGACATCATCATCATGCGCGCCTTCGGTGATGCGGCGGACGATCGCCTTGCTGCCGCGCTGGCTGGCGGGCGACACGGCGACGACCGACGCGGCAAATTCGCTGACCGCGACGGCAAGATTGTCTGCTACCTGCTGCACAAGGCCGATGCGCTTTGCTTCGGCGGCGTCCAACAGCATTCCCGAAAACAACAGCCGCTTTGCCTGCGCCGGGCCGACCAGATCGACCAGCAATTTGGTATCGTGGAGCGGATAGACAAGGCCAAGCTTTGCCGGGGTGATGCCCATGCGCGCGCGCGGGGAGGCGATGCGCAAATCGCAGGCCATGGCAATGCCGCACCCGCCGCCGATGGCATCGCCGTCAATCGCCGCCAGCGTAGGTTTAGGCGCGCGGGCGAGCGTGATCTGGGTGGCACGGATCGCCGCCTGGTTGCGCGCTCGCCAGGCCGGATCGGCAGAGGCGGCGGCAAATTCACCAATGTCCGCCCCGGCGCAGAACGGGCCGGGCCGCGCCGATTCGACGATCAGGATGCGCACCTTTGGATCGGCCATTGCGGCATCGACCAGAGGCGGAAACGCCTCCCACATCGCCTGGTCCATGGCGTTGCGCTTGGCCGGTCGATCGATTTGCAGCCGGGCGATGCCATCGGCGACGGTCAGGTTCAGGTGATCGTGCAACATGCGCCCCTTTTTTGCTGGGGCATTCCTAGCCGCCTGAGCCGCAAGAAAAAAGGGCCGGCGCATCGCTGCACCGGCCCGGGAGATTATCCTGGGTAGGATATTCGTTGGATTACTGGGCCGTCGGCGCCGCGGTGCCGAGCGCGGCCATGTCGGTGCCGAGCAGTTTGGCAGCGGCAGCGAACTTCTTGCCGGCTTCGTTGCGGCCACCGGCTTCGCACAGCTTTTCACCGGTCGAAACCAAGGTCAGTGCCTGACGGGCCTGATCAGGCTGCGCCGTGGCGGCAAGCGTGCGGATCTGCGCCGGAGCGGTCTTGCAGACGCTGCTGGAAGCCGCGATCGCCGGCGATGCTGCGGCGCCGACAAAGGCGGCGCTGATGGCAAAAGCGATGGGGGCGATGAGGAAACGATTGTTCATGGTGGCTCTCCTTGCTTGGTTCAATACAGGGGCGGGGGTGCCCTTTTGTGCGTCACTCAAATCAACTGAGTGAAGCTTTAAGCGCCACTCAAAAGTCCGTCAAGCGTTAATTTGAGTGGTGATCAAAATATTTCTTGCCGCGTTGCAACATAAGGTTTCTGCTCTTGGTTCACGTTAACGTCAAGCAAATAAATGTTGCACTGCAGCATAAATGAAACCCGCCTGCGCTCAGGGAGAAGGTCTTCAGGCTAGCGCAGCTTTGTTGGCTTCATCCACCAACCCTGGCCTGCAATCACCGCCGCCGCAGCCGCACAGGCCGCATCATCAGCATATAGCGCCAGGCACGTTGCCCCCGATCCGCTCATCCGCACCAATGTTGCGGACGTCGCCGACAATGCCGCCAGCACTTTGGCGATGACGGGTGCGATGGTGATGGCGCCAGCTGTCATGTCGTTGCGCAGATCGCCCAGCGGTTGCGCCCCGATGCCGCCCCGATCCACCCCATCCCAGCCGGCGAACACCGGGCCCGTTGGCACCGCGACGCGCGGATTGACCAGCAACACCGACGTGCCGACCAGCGATTGTGACCATGAGGTGAGCGTTTCGCCGCGTCCGCTGCCCAGGCAGGTTTGCGATGCGACACACGCCGGGACATCGGAGCCCAGAACCGCGGCAATCGGCAGCAGGCGTTCGATTGGCCAATCCAAACCCCAGAATCGATTGAGCAAGCGCAATGCCGCAGCCGCATCCGCTGAACCACCGCCCAGGCCGGCAGCAACCGGAATTCGCTTGTCGAGCATCAGCGCGGCGCCGGTTTCAATTCCCGCCGCCATCTGCAACGCTGTTGCGGCGCGTAGGACAAGATTGTCTGGCCCCTGCCCCGCCGCCCCGGCGAATTCGCCGCTGACGCCGAGTGTGAGCCGGTCTGCAGCAGCCACGTGAAGCGTGTCGCCAAATTCGGTAAAGGCGAAAATGGTTTCGATGTCGTGATAGCCGTCAGGGCGGCGGCGGCGCAGGTGGAGTGCCAGATTGATTTTCGCGGGGACGGATTCATGCATCGTTGGTGCATTGCCGGTGGATGATAGGAAAAAGCAAGAACCCACCCCCGACCCCTCCCCGGAATTTGGGATCGGAGCCGGCTATTTCACCATCGCAAGGGCGGCATCGAGGCCATAGTCGAGTTTGGCTTGCAGCACCGATTTCAGCTTCGCATCGGGGTCCAGATCGATCGCCGCGCGCCAGCGGAAACGCGCTTCAATGCGCCGGCTGGCGCGCCAATAGGCGTCACCCAGATGGTCGGCGACGGTCGGATCGGTCGGCTCCAGCGCCACCGCTTGCTCCAGCGTTGTCACTGCATCGGTATAGCGCCCGGTGTGATACTGGCTCCAGCCGAGCGAATCGATGATACCGCCGTCCCCGGGCCGCAGTTTTGCGGCTTTGGCGATCATCTCAACTGCTTCCTCACTACCTTTGCCGCGATCGAGCATCGAATAGCCTAGATAATTCAGCACCACCGGTTCATCGGGCGACCGCTTCAGCGCCTCACGCAGGTCGTTCTGGGCCGCTGACCAGTCTCCGGCGCGTTCCGCGCTGCTGCCGCGCAGGAAATACAGGGCCCAGGGCGCATCATTGCCAGCCAGCGCAATCGCACGGGCATAAGCGGCGATGGCGGCGGTGTACCGATCAGCGCGGCGGTGCCAATCGCCCAGCCGAGTCCAATCCCCCACATCGGCACCGCGGGCATTCGCCGCCGCTAGCAACAGCGCCCCGGCATCCGCGCCCCGCCCCAATGATTCGAGTGATTCGGCGCGACGCACCTTTGCCAACCCCGCCAGCGGATCACCGGGCGCAATTTCGGCATAGCTGACCAGCGCTGCGGTGCGCAGGCCATTACGGGCCAGCACATCCCCGCACACCACCCAGGTCGCCGGCATATCGGGAGCCAGGAACGTTGCCACCCGGGCAAACAACAGCGCCAGTGGCACAGGCTGGTCGCGCGAAAGATCGGTTGCCAATCGCGCCGACATCCAGCCAATGCCACGGCGCGGATCGGGGGCCAGTGCGCCGATGCGTTTCCCTGCCATCAGGCGATTGCGTGCCGCGACCATACCGGGATCGTCCCCCGCCAGCCGGGCCAGCGCCGCCTGCCGGTTGCCGGACTGCGCCAAGGCATCCGCTTCGCCCAGCCGCAGGAACGATACACCTGCCCCGGCGGCACCGCCGAGATCGGCATAGGCAGTGGCGGCTGCGACCCATTGGCCATCGGCCGCAAGCATATGAGCGCGTTGTTCGGCGATATAGGATCGGGCAAAACCGCTGAACAACGCCGGATCAAGCTTTGCCAATGCCTCGGCGTGCTTGCCGCGACCAAACAGCGCCCAGGCGTTGACGATCGGGCCGACGACGGCGGCATAGCCCGCGCTCGCAATGCCGGCACGCGCCTTGTCTACCCCCGCCCAATCCCGGCGCAGCACCGCATCGGCCATGGCGACCATCGACGTATCGGAATCGACTGCACCGGCGGCAGACAATTGCCGCGACAGCGCAAAGGCCCGGTCTTTATCGCCCGATGCCATCGCGAGGTGAAAGGCACGCTGGGTCAGCGCCGCCCGCGCCGGATCCTGCGCGCGCGCCAGATCATAATAGCGCGCCGCCTGCTCCAATTGATTGTCGAGCGCTGCGTAACGTCCCAGCACATAGCCGTGCAGCGCAGAATCCGGATCAAGCGCCGTGGTGCGCGCGGCAGCTGGGGCCGCGATAGTGATCAGGATGAGGGCGAGACGCATCCCTGCACCTTGGCGGGTGACAGGGTGCGAGTCGAGAGGGGGTGTTTAGCTCTGCTCGCTGGGGGAAGAATTGCCGTCACATATTCGGATAATTGGGCCCGCCGCCCCCTTCGGGCACCACCCAGGTAATGTTCTGGCTGGGGTCCTTGATATCACAGGTTTTGCAATGGACGCAGTTTTGGGCGTTGATCTGGAATCGCGGTTCACCAGTATCCTGGCCGACGATTTCATAGACGCCGGCCGGGCAATACCGCTGCGCCGGTTCATCATACAGTGGCAGGTTGACTGTGATCGGGATCGCCGGATCCTTCAGCGTCAGATGGATCGGCTGATCTTCCTCATGATTGGTGTTTGACAGGAAAACGCTGGTCAGCTTGTCAAAACTGATGAGGCCATCAGGTTTCGGATAGGCAATCGGCGTCGCATCGGTTTTCTTTTTCAGCGACGCATAATCGGGATGATGTTTCAGGGTGAATGGCAGCCGCAGACCCAGATATTCCAGCCACATCGTCACTCCGGCAATGCCGGTGCCGATCAGATTACCGAATCTTTCAACCGCCGGCAGCGTGTTGCGCACCATGCGCAATTCCTTTTCGACCCAGCTGGTCTTGTAGGCGTCACCATAGGCCGTCAGTTCGTCTGCGCTGCGCTGGCTGATGATCGCATCGACTGCGGCGTCGGCGGCCATCATGCCGGTTTTCATCGCGGTGTGGCTGCCCTTGATGCGCGGCACATTGAGAAAACCGGCGCTGCAACCGATCAGTGCGCCGCCCGGAAAGGTTAATTTCGGCACAGATTGCCAGCCGCCATCGCTGATCGCCCGGGCGCCATAGGAAACGCGGCGGCCGCCCTCCAATATTTCGCGGATCGCCGGATGGGTTTTCCAACGCTGAAATTCGTCAAACGGCGACAGATAGGGGTTGGCGTAATTCAGCCAGACCGAGAAGCCCAAAGCCACCTGGCCATTGGCCTGATGATAAAGGAAACCGCCGCCATTGGCATCGGACAGCGGCCAGCCTTGCGTGTGCAATACCTTGCCCGGCACATGTTTTTCGGGCGCAACGTCCCACAATTCTTTCAGGCCGATACCGTAGATCTGCGGGGAGCAATCCTTATCGAGCGCAAATTGCTTGATCAGCTGTTTTGACAAATGGCCGCGCACGCCCTCGGCGAAAAATGTATATTTGGCATGGAGTTCCAGCCCCGGCTGCCAGCTATCCTTGCGGGTGCCATCGCGAGCAATGCCCATGTCACCGGTCGCGACGCCCTTTACACTGCCATCATCGTTCCACAGGATTTCGGCCGCCGCAAAGCCAGGGAAAATTTCCACCCCCAGCGCTTCGGCCTGGCCGGCCAGCCAGCGGCAAAGATTACCCAAGGACACAGTGTAGCAGCCCTTGTTGTTCATGAACGGCGGCATCAGGCCGTGCGGGAATTCATATTTTTTGGTTTCGGTCAGGATCCAATGGTGGTTTTCGCTGACTTCGACGGTCAACGGGCTGTCCATGGTTTTCCATTCGGGCAGCAATTCATCCAGCGCCCGCGGATCGACCACTGCGCCCGAAAGGATATGCGCACCGATTTCTGAGCCCTTTTCGAGGATGCAGACCGAAAGCTCCAGGCCCTTGTCGGCGGCCATTTGCTTTGCCCGGATCGCCGCCGATAATCCGGCTGGGCCACCGCCGACGATCACCAGGTCATAGGGCATCGATTCTCGGGTTGTCATTTTTACTGCCTTTTCATTCCCCCGGCGGACCACAATCGCTCAGCATGTCGCGGCTTTGCCATGATTCATCAGATACGGAAGCACGTGCGGCTTGACCAGTGGTCGCAGTGCCGCAAGATTAAAACGTGCAAATTGGTCAATCGCATAGTTCGCAAGTGGACGCAGTATCGGCACTCGCCTGGATGGTGGGCGCCGGGGCGGACGTTCTGGTGGATGGCACGCCCCGCAATTGGCTTGCAGCACCGATAACCGCACCGGCTGCCCCCGCCAAACGTCCAGCAACCCCGGCCTCATCGTCCGCACTTGTCGCTGTTCGGGCCTATGCCGATCCGATCTCAATCACACTTGCCGGCGCTGCGCACAGTATCGCGGCACTGGAATTGGCGCTTGCAACCTACGTCCACCCGATCGTCCAGCCCGGACGGGCGCCCCGCCTGATCAGTGGCAATATCGACAGCCGCATTGTCATCCTGTGTGATCAACCCGAAAATGACAGCAGCCCGGCGGCGGTTCTGCGCGCCCGGATGCTGGCCTCTATCGGGCTGAACATCGGTGATTACGCCCTGACGCATCGCCTGCCCTGGCCAACAACCGGCAATGGCGCGCCCACAGCTCCCCAGCTTACAGCTTTTACACCGTTTGTTTCGCGCGCGCTGGTGTTTGCGCAGCCGCGCTTGATCCTTGCCCTTGGGCAACACGCCGCCGCGATCGCCGGTGATGCGATGGCGGTCACGTCCGCACGCGGCAGATGGGCCAACCTGGCGGTTGGCGATTTGCAGGTGCCGCTGCTTGCCACGTGTCACCCGCGCCTGTTGCTCAACCAGCCTGATCTGAAACGCCTCGCCTGGGCCGATCTTCAGGCCTTTGCAGCGCGGCTGGCATGATGCGTTCGCTGATCCTCGCCGCATTGGTGTTGTCGTCACCTGCGCTAGCGGACGAACCGACCTATGGCGACAGCATCCTGACCGTCACCGCCGAACGCCCCGGCATCACCGCCCGCCAGCGCGCCGTGCCGCCCCAGCTTTCGCCCACTGATCGCACCGTCTATCGCCAGATTTTCCTGGATATAGACGCCGGCCGCTATTCGCGCGCCGAGGCGGGGATAACTAGCGTTGGCGACGGCCTGTTGACCGAAACCGCCCGCGCGCAATTGATCATCGCGCGCGGAACCGGTCGGCTGACGCGCGCCGATCTGGCCGGCTGGCTGACGCTGTATCGCGACCTGCCCCAGGCACAGCGCATCGCCCAAATGGCCGAACGTTTGCCGGCGACCGATTCCGCGCCGTTGCCCTTGCTGCCCAGTGTGCGCCCGTTCCGCACCGCCAGCGCCGCCGCACCAGCGCCGGAATCCAGCCCCGCCGATGCCGCCAGCGGCGCGGCGATCAAGGCCCTGCTCGCCGCCGATCGCAATGCCGAAGCCGAAGCTCGCCTGCGCCGTGACGCCAGCCAGTTATCACCCAGTGTTCGCAGCCAATGGGCCCAGCGCACCGCCTGGAGCTGGTATGCCGAAAACAACAATGAGGCGGCGCTGCGGCTGGGGATGGAGGCCGCCAACGGGCCGAATTACGGCCAATGGGCAGCACTGGGCGCCTGGACAGCCGGGCTGGCAGCGTTCCGTACCGGACAATACGCCGTCGCGGCCAATTCCTTTGATCTGGTTGCGACAAAGGCCCCGGCCAGCGATCTTGCCGCTGCCGCCGCCTATTGGGCCAGCCGCGCCTGGCTGGCCGCCGGCAATCCGGAAAAAGTCGCGCCGCGTTTGGAGGCCGCAACCAGGACTCCAAATAATTTTTATGGCCTGCTCGCCCGCCATACGCTTGGCCTTGCGCCTATGCAGGATTGGGCCGAACCCGATTTCATCACTGCCGACTGGAACCATCTGAAAACGATTCCCGGTGCAAAGCGCGCCGCCGCGCTGATCGAAATCGGCCAGATTGGCCTTGGCGATCGCGAACTGCGGTTCCTCGCCCAGACGTCAAAAGAATCGGACTACCCAGCCCTGCTTCGTCTCGCCGCACGGCTGGGATTGCCTGCGACCCAATATCAGCTGGCGGTGCGTCCACCAGTGGGAATCGAGGCGCCATTGTCGGCACGTTATCCCGCGCCAGAATGGGTGCCAGCGCGCGGCTGGCGCGTTGATCGCGGCCTGGTATTTGCCCATGCGCTGCAGGAATCGACCTTTATCACCACCGCGACGTCGCGCGCCGGCGCCAAGGGCCTGATGCAGATGATGCCCGCCACGGCGCGCGAGGTGAACAGCGCGATTGCCGCGGCCAATGGTTCCGCTGCCGTCGTCGGCGATCTGGCGGACCCAGCATTCAACATCGAAGTCGGCCAGACCTATCTGGAGGCGTTGCGCGACATGAGTTACACTCAGGGCTTTCTGCCCAAGGTCGTTGCCGCCTACAACGCCGGACCGGGATCGGTGCAGCGCTGGAATGCCAGCCTCGATGATCGCGGCGACCCGTTACTATTCATCGAGTCAATCCCGTTCAAGGAAACCCGGCATTATGTCGAGGTCGTGCTGCGCAATTACTGGATGTATCAGCTTCGCGATGGCGTGCGGCCAGTCAGCATGGATGCGCTCGCGGCCGGGCTGTGGCCGAAATTCCCGGGGATGCCCGGGGCGCCTGGGGTGAAACAGCAACCGCGCCCGGTGATAACGGTACCAACGGTGCCGATTGAAACCGATGAACGGGTGACAGTCACCACATCGGGTCGGTGACAGGCGGGGCTGCTGGCCCTATATATTTGCCATGCCCATCGATCCCAACCGCGCCTTCATTCCCGTTCGCATTGCCGTGTTGACGGTTTCCGACACCCGCAGCGCCGCCGATGACCGATCGGGCGACACACTGGTCGAACGGCTGGTGGCCGCCGGGCACAGCCTGGCCGCCCGGGCGATTGTGCGCGACGATGTGCCGACATTGGTGGCGCAATTGGCTGCCTGGATCGATGATCCGCTGGTTGATTGCGTGATTTCAACCGGCGGCACTGGCGTGACCGGCCGCGATGTAACCCCCGAAGCGCTGGCGCAGGTGCAGGAAAAGGAAATTCCGGGCTTCGGCGAGCTGTTCCGCTGGCTGAGTTATCAATCCATTGGCACATCGACCATCCAATCCCGCGCCTGTGCCGGGGTGGCGCGCGGCACCTATATCTTCACCCTGCCCGGCTCAACCGGCGCGGTGAAGGACGGGTGGGACGGGATTTTGCGCGATCAGCTCGACAGCCGGCACCGGCCCTGCAATTTCGTTGAGCTGATGCCGCGGTTGCTGGAACGGTGACGTGCCACGCGGGTAAGTTTGTTCTATATATGTTCTAATTTTCGACCTATGCGTTATGGGTGATTCTGTCCCCTTCCCCGCCCGGCCGTGGCGCCACCGGCGATGCCGCATCAGGGCGATTCAATGATCGCAGCCGCAGCGACGATGGTGATTGGCTCGATGACTGCACCGCCATCGATGGAGCGCCACCGCGGCTACGCACCAGCGTCACCATCGAGAGGCCGCGGACGATCATCAGTTGCAAGACCTCGCCCGATATTCCGTTTAGCCGTTCGACTAACGCTTATCGCGGCTGCGAACATGGCTGTGTCTATTGCTTTGCCCGGCCGACTCGCGCCTTTCTCAATCTCTCGCCTGGGCTGGATTTTGAAAGCCGGCTGTTCGCCGAGCCCGACGCGTCGGCATTGTTGCGGGCCGAGCTGTCCAAACGCGGTTACGCCTGCCAGCCGATCGCGCTGGGCGCCAACACCGATCCCTATCAGCCGATCGAGCGCGACTGGCGGATCACCCGCGCCATTCTGGAGGTGCTGGCCGAATTCCGGCACCCGGTGACAATCACCACCAAATCAGACCGGGTGGTGCGCGATATCGACATTTTGGCGCCAATGGCAGCCGATGGGCTGGTGGCGGTTATGATCTCGGTCACCTCGCTGGACCCGGCCACCGCGCACAACCTGGAACCGCGCGCCCCCGCCCCGCACCGCCGCATCGACGCCATCCGGCAATTGTCCGCCGCCGGCATCCCGGTGCAGATTTCCGTCTCCCCCATCATCCCGACCATCACCGACCATGACGTGGAAGCCATCGTCGCCGCCGGAGCCAGCGGTGCCTTCTCAATCCCCATCCGCCTGCCCGATGAAGTTGCACTGCTGTTCCGCGCCTGGTTGACCGCCCGCCATACCGATCGCGCCGCCCGGGTGATGTCGCACATCAGCACAATGCGCGGCGGGCGGGACAATGATCCGGATTTCCACACACGATTTCGCGGCGCTGGCGCCTTTGCCGACCTGATACGGATGCGCTTTGCGAAAGCAGTGGCCAAACATGGGCTGAACCGGGCGCGGTTTGAGCTGCGGACCGATTTGTTCCGGGTGCCAAGCGAACAGTTGCTGTTGTTTTAGAATCGGTTGGAGGCTTATTAAAACACAACCATCATGCTGGCGAAGGCCAGCATCCATAGTTGAGTAAAAACAGCCCGTGCCATCGGCCTGTCCCCCGCTGCACAGAGCATATTCCCGTTGCTGCAACGGCCAGACCTTTGCCCAACTATGGATGCTGGCCTTCGCCAGCATGACGATTTGACTATGGTGATATCAGGTCCAAGAGCCGCCATCGGCTGGAGCCAATGGCCCCAGACCCCATTTTGTCATTTTGCTGTTTCCGATCCTCAACTCTCAAAAATAGCGATTTTCGACACATTAGCGATGTTTCCACATGCAACAGGCGACGGTCGAAATAAATCGTCACCAAAATTAGGGATCGACCGCGCAAAGCGCGCGGACCTCAGCCTCCAGCGCCACCAGCGCAGTATTAATCGGCGTAAATTCTGGTAGCCGAACGATCCTGCGGATCGTAGCGGAACCAATGCCTGCAATAAGGTTCATTCATGTGTTCTACGATCTCTCGAAGATGTGGCGCATTGGAATTGAATCCAAGTTCTCTCGCTCGGTCGAACGCGCAAATAAGACTATGACCTATCGCTCTTAAATTAGCGTCATCGGCAGGCCCGCCGCGTGCGACATACGCGGCCTTCAGGAGAAGTTCTAAGCTAAGGCCTGCTAAGATATTGATCGAAGCAGAAAAGGGACCGTTGAAGGCGAAATTCTCGATATCTTCCATGCCTACCTGCTCACCCTCCTCAAGCGCACGCGCCCACAAACGGTTCGCGCCCATGCCATGCGAGCGACCAAGTGTATGAAGTTCACGTGCGCGCTCCATGCTCATGCTCGGCCTTCATTAATATGGTTGTATCTCTAGAATCTGCCCGTTAATTACTAATATATTACAGATTTGGAATATATTCTGGCGTGGTAGATTCCGAACTGTAAAGGTGACGGACCCTTTTATTGCGTAATCAAATCATTGAAGGCAATTTGACTGCAAAACAACATTTTTGCACATTTATGCCAAGGTTTAAAAAGAAAATAACGTCGTTTTAAGGAATTGAGTAATTTAGGTAAACTAGTCTTCAACTAGTAGAATGCGGTCTGGGGCCGTTGGCCCCAGCCGCCGATGGCTTTTATTTCCCGTAATCTCACACCGTCGGCAGCTTGTAATCCTTATACTGTTCGCGCAATTCGGTCTTCAACAGCTTGCCGGTGGCCGTGTGCGGCAGGTCATCGACGATCAGCACGTCATCGGGCATCCACCATTTGGCAATCTTGCCATCCAGATAAGCCAAAACCTCGGCTTTTGTAACATTTGCACCGGGTTTCTCGCGCACCAAGAGAAGCGGCCGTTCGTCCCATTTCGGGTGGTGGATGCCAATCACCGCTGCCTCGGCGACACCGGGCGCGCCGACGGCGGCGTTTTCCAGGTCGATCGAGCTGATCCATTCACCGCCGGATTTGATGACGTCCTTTGATCGATCGACGATCTGCATATAGCCTTGGGCGTCGATGGTGGCGACATCGCCGGTATCGAACCAGCCGCCTTGGTCCAGCACCTGGCCGCCATCGCCCTTGAAATAACTGCCGACGATCCATGGCCCGCTGACCAGCAGCCGGCCAAAGGCGCGCCCGTCGCGAGGCAATTCGGCGCCATCTTCGCCGACAATCTTCATTTCAACCCCGAACACCCCGCGGCCTTGCTTCACACGGTAATTCAACTGGTCTTCATAAGACATTGCTTCAACTTCTGGAGTCGGGGCGCCAACGGTACCCAGCGGTGACATTTCGGTCATGCCCCACAGTTGCACAACGTGCACCCCTTGCAGCCGGTCAAACGCCTCGATCATGCTGCGCGGCACCGCAGAGCCACCGATGGCTGTGCGTTCCAACCGGCCGAGGCCGCCACCATTGGCCTCCAGATGCTGCAACATCCCCAGCCAGATCGTCGGCACCGCCAATGCCAGATCGACATCCTCCTCGATGATCAGTTTTTGGAGCGTTGGCGCATCGAAATGCGGGCCACCCATCACCAGCTTGGCCCCCGCCAGCGCCGCCGTATAGGGGATGCTCCAGGCGTTGGCGTGATACATCGGTGCGATTGGCAGCACCGAGGTGCGTGCCGAAATGCCAAAGGTGTCGGTCATGCTCGCGGCCATGGCGTGCAGCACGTTTGATCGATGGCTGTATTGCACGCCCTTTGGATTGCCGGTGGTGCCGCTGGTATAGCACAGCCCGGCCGGGGCATTTTCATCGACCAGCGTCCAGGCGGCTTGCGCGGATTCGGCGGCAATCAGATCCTCATAGCACAGCAGATCGAGCGTGGTTTGCGCCGGCATATGGGCGCGGTCGGTCAACAGCACATAATGGGTGATGCTGGCAAACCGCGGCGCCAAGCGTTCCACCAGCGCCAGAAATGTCAGATCAAAAAACAGCACCCGGTCTTCGGCATGATTGGCGATATAGACGATCTGATCATCGAACAGGCGCGGATTGATGGTGTGGGCAACGCCGCCCATGCCGGAAATGCCATACCAGCTTTCAACATGACGATAGGTGTTCCACGCCAGCGTCGCGACGCGATCCCCGGGTTGCACCTCCAAAGTGCGCAGAGCGGCCGCGACCTGGCGGGCACGGCCAGCGATTGTTCGCCAATTGCTGCTGTGCTTGCCGCCCTCGCACGTCAGGCTGACGACGCCGCGATCGCCGTGAAAGGATGCAGCATGATCGATGATTTTCGAAACCAGCAGCGGCCATTCCTGCATTGTGCCAACCATTGCGCCACTCCCCTATCGTGTTGCGACGTGTTTAGCGCTGAATGGCCAGAGTTGACAAACGGAACATAACAAGAACATAAGGAACGGAGCAGCAAGGGGACAGGCTATGGCGATATTGTTGACGGCTTTGGTGATTATCGGCTTTGCCGGCATTTATGCTTTTATCGGCGCGATGGTCGGCGGACAATGGCCAGCACTTGTCCTGGCATTGCGCGGTGACGCCGAAGTGGTTCAGACGGCGGTTACGGCGTCCCGCGCCCTTAGCCGGGCATAGCTGCGCACGGCAAATGGTACGGCGATAGCATAGGCGATGCAGCCGAGCGTCAGAGTCATCCAGGGTGCCGAAAACAGCGCGCCGGCAAAAAGTCCAATTGCAACCAGCGCCGGCAGCCGCTGGGATGGCCGCAGCCGGATCGACCCCCACGAATAGGTGGGCAAGCTGGATGCCATCAGGAACGCCACGCTGACGACAACGATTGAAACCAAGGTAAAGCGCACCCGCAGATCGGCCAATATCGCCGGTTCCAGCCAGAAACTCAGGATCAGCGGACTTAACGTCAGGGCGGCCGCCACTGGCGCCGGAATGCCGGTCAAATAACCGGCGCTTTTGTGCGGTTGCGGTGCCGCATCGATCTGGGCATTGAACCGCGCCAGCCGAAGCGCACAGGTGACGGCATGGGACAGCGCAATCACCCAACCGATACCCGGCAGATATTGCAGGGACCAAAGATAGACGATTAACGCCGGCGCCACTCCGAAGGCGGTGACATCAGACAGGGAATCAAGCTCAGCACCAAATCGACTGTCGGCCTTTAACAACCGGGCGATGCGGCCATCAACGCCATCCAGCACCGCCGCGACGATGATCGCCCCCACGGCCTTTTCCCATTCACCGGCAATGGCAAAGCGCACGCCGGTCAGCCCGAAACACAGGGCCAGCACCGTTACAGCGTTGGGGATCAAAGCCCGCAGCGGAATCCCAACGCGGCGACGGGCTGGCACTGCATGCGCTTCGCTTCCCAAATCCATTACTGGGCCGAACCGCGCGGCAACGACAGGCTTTCGCCAAGCCGCGCCAGCACGGTTTCGCCAGCAACGGCGCGCTGGCCAACGATAACCGCTGGCACATAGCCGACTGGCAGATAAACGTCGACGCGGCTGCCAAAGCGGATCAGCCCAAAGCGTTCGCCGATGCCCAGCTTCGCCCCCGGCTCAATGAACCGCATGATCCGCCGCGCCACCAGCCCGGCTATCTGGGTGAATGCGACCTTTGTGCCGGCGGCGTCTTCGACAATGAAATATTGCCGTTCATTATCATCGCTTGCCTTGTCGAGATCAGCGTTCAGGAATTTGCCCGGCACATAGGTGATGCGCGTGCAAGTTCCGGCAATGGGAGACCTGTTGATGTGGACATCGAACACACTCATGAACACCGAAATCCGCATGCATGACCCCGGCGGCAGGCCGCCATCGCCGGCTAATTGCCGCGGCGGTTCAACCATGGTGATCAGGCTGACCAGGCCATCGGCTGGCGAAACGATGAGGCCAGGATCAACCGGCGTGACACGGATCGGGTCGCGGAAAAATGCCGCAATCCAGATCGTCAGCCCGACGAGAAGCCAGGCGATCGGTTGCAGATTGAAAACAAAGCCCGTGACAAGCACCGCGACGCCGGCAATGCCGACAAATTTGCGGCCCTCAGGGTGCATCGGCGGCATCTTGTAGCGCGCCGATTCTCCGGGGATGACGGGCAACGGCCGTTCCGGGACAATTTCAAATTCGGTGGGGAGTTCACTGCTCATGTCGCGTGCTTTAGCCGGGCAAGACGGCGGGAGCAAATGAAGCAGTTCGTCTGCCTGTTCCCGCACCCTGTTAGCCGCCTATGACAAAATAGCGCAGGGCTTTCTTGACCCCCGGCGCTTCCCCACCCTAGACGGGCATATCAACCGTATAATCCCGAGGACATGATGGCGAAAATCAAGGTCAAAAATCCCGTCGTCGAGCTGGATGGCGATGAGATGACGCGCATCATCTGGCAGTGGATCCGCGAACAGTTGATCCTGCCTTACCTCGATATCGATCTGATCTATTTCGATCTTGGCATCGAAAATCGTGATGAAACCGATGACAAGGTGACGGTGCAATCGGCAAACGCCATTCGCGAACATGGTGTTGGCGTCAAATGCGCGACGATTACCCCCGATGAAGACCGGGTGAAGGAATTCGGTCTGAAACGCATGTGGAAATCGCCAAATGGCACAATCCGCAACATTCTAGGCGGCGTAGTTTTTCGCGAACCCATCGTCATCAAATCGGTGCCCCGCCTGATTCCGGGCTGGACAGACCCGATCGTTATCGGTCGCCATGCCTTTGGTGACCAGTATCGCGCCACCGATTTCCTGGTACCCGGCCCCGGCAAGTTGATGATGAAGTGGGTCAGCCAGGATGGCGCGGAAACAATCGAGCACGAAGTGTTCGATTACCCCAGCGCTGGCGTCGCCATGGGCATGTACAACCTGGATGATTCAATCCGCGATTTTGCCCGCGCATGCCTGAATTACGGTCTGACCCGTGGTTGGCCGGTCTACCTTTCGACGAAAAACACGATTCTAAAGGCCTATGACGGCCGCTTTAAAGACCTGTTCCAGGAAATTTATGATAATGATTTCAAGGCACAATATCGTAAGGCTGGCATCGTATACGAACATCGCCTGATCGACGATCTGGTCGCCTCGGCGCTGAAATGGTCGGGCAAGTTCATCTGGGCCTGCAAAAATTATGATGGCGACGTGCAATCGGACATGGTTGCACAGGGCTTTGGCTCACTTGGCCTAATGACATCCATTTTAATGACACCGGATGGCCAGACAGTGGAAGCCGAAGCGGCGCACGGGACGGTTACCCGCCATTTCCGCATGCATCAGGAAGGCAAACCGACCAGCACCAATCCAATCGCTTCGATATTCGCCTGGACGGGCGGCCTGAAGCATCGCGGTAAACTGGATGGCACGCCGGCGGTGACAGAGTTTGCCGAAACCCTGGAACGAGTCTGCATCGAAACCGTCGAATCGGGCGCGATGACCAAGGATCTGGCGTTGCTGATCGGCCCCGATCAGGCCTGGATGACGACCGAAAAATTCTTTGAATCAGTGCGCGCCAATCTTGATGCGGCGATGGGAGCCAAGTAACCGGCAACCAGGCAGGATATTAATGGCGTTTCCCAATCTGCCAAAGACGTTGCAGCGCATTCAACCAATGCTGGACCCCAGCCGCTTGGCCGGGCAGACGGTTTTGGCGCTGGGACTGAAAATTTGCAACGCTGTCGCCAGCTTTGGACTGTCGTGGCTTGTCGCCCGGCATTTCGGCGCTGCCGGCACTGGTAAATTCGGCATCGCGATCACGACGATGACGATCTGTTCCTATTTCGTGCTTTGCGGCATGGACAATAACGTGGTGCGCACCGTCGCCGGAGACCTGAAGGAGGGCAAGCGCGGTGAAGCGCGGGGTGCCGTTTTGACCGCCGGAACCGGCGTCATCGTGATGTTTTTTGTCACTGCCACCACCTTGTTTCTGGCCCGCAAACCTCTTGCGATGGCGGTCTTTGGCAGCAGCGGCATTGGGCCCGAGCTTGCCCTCCTGCTGGGAGCGGTGCTTCCGCTGACGTTGCAACGCATCGCCTCGTCAGCATTGCGCGCTTCAAATCGGATATTCACATCCCAGTTTATCGATGGCCCTCTCGGCACCGGCTTCGCCGCAATTGCGTTGTTGGCGCTGGTCACAACAGGCGGTGCCAATTCGCTGGCCGCGCCTGCGACGCTGTATTTTACCGGCCTTGTCATCGCCTCCACAACCGGCTGGATCGTTTTCCGCCGTCGCACCCGTGATTGGCCGGCGGCGGTCCGCCCGGCATTGATCCCCTTTGCCATCGCCGGGTTGCCGGTACTCGCGTCAAATATGTCAAATGTCTTCACCGAATGGTATACGACCTTGTCATTGAGCACGGCTTGGTCAGCGGTTGTTGTCGGCCAATATCGCGCCGCCTGGCAATTCGTTGCGGTCGCTGGCCTGGTTCAGGCAGCAATGGAATCGATTCTGGGCCAACGCATAGCGGCGGCAGCGCGTGTTGGTGATGCCAATGCGATTGCGGCAACAGCGCGCAAGGCCTTTGTCCTGCTCGCGGTGCTGACGGCGCCGATCTTTTTTATCATGCTTGCCATTCCCGAATTATTATTGGGCCTGTTCGGCCCTGAATTCGTTGTCGGCGCACCAGCAATGCGCATTCTTGTCATCGGGCAGTTTTTGCGCACGCTTGGCATTCCCCTGGGATCCATTCTGGTGATGACAGGCAATCAACGCTGGATTCTCGCCTATGCCCTGGTCGGCATCGTCCCATGCCTGGCGCTCGTCGCCTTGCTCGTGCCGGCCTATGGGGCTGTTGGCGCCGCCTGGGCGACCACCGCAACAATCTTTGTTCGTGTCACCGGTGCATTTTTTATTGTGAACAATGTACTCGGTATCAAGCTGCTGCGCCGCGCGAGTTGAGACCATTGCCGCACAATTAGCGGTCGCCTGCCGCCGTGAATATGCCAAGGTATGAGTATGGCCTTTCCACTCGAATCGGCAAGCTTTCAGGATCTGATGGTGGTGCTTGGCGCCGCCGGATTGGTGATCCCGGCGTTTGCTGCGCTGCGCATCTCGCCGGTTGTCGGCTTTATCCTGGTCGGCATTGCGGTAGGCCCTCACGGAATGGCGGGGCTGGTTCCGGCCTGGCCGGCTCTTGACATGCTGACCATTTCACATGCCGAATCTCTGGCGGTGCCTGCAGAAATGGGCGTGTCGTTACTATTGTTCGCGCTCGGCCTGGAACTGTCGATTGAACGGCTGCGCACCATGCGGCGCAATGTCTTTGGCCTGGGCACTGCGCAATTGATCGGCTGCGCCACTGCTATCACCCTGTTGCTGCTGCCATTCACACTGGGGGCCGCCGCCACCGTTGCGCTGGCGATCGCGCTGGCGCTTTCGTCCACCGCCGTCGGGCTGCAGATGCTGAGCAGCAGCGGCAAAATGGGGAGCCAGGCCGGCCGCACAGCCTTTGGCATCCTGTTGTTTCAGGATATCGCCATCGCACCGCTGCTACTGCTGTTCAGCGCCGGAACTGCAACGGCGGGTTTTGCGTCGAGCATTGCCACCTCCATGCTTGCCATCGGCGCCATCGTCCTTGCAGGTCGCTTATTGTCACCGCCACTGTTCCTGCAGGCAGCGCGCACCCGCCGCCCGGAATTGTTCCTGGCTGCGGCGCTGGTCGTGTTGATCGGCAGCGCCGCCATTGCCGCCGCCGCCGGCCTGTCACCCGCCATTGGTGCGTTGATCGCCGGGACCATGCTCGCCGAAACCGAATATCGCCGCCAGATCGAGGCAGCAATCGCGCCGTTTCAGGGCCTGTTGCTCGGAGTGTTCCTGATATGGGTGGGTATGCAGCTTGATATCAGCGCGGCGCTGGCCGCGCCGCTGCTGATCATTGGCGGCCTCGTGGCAATCCTGGCCATCAAGGCGCTCACCATGTTCATCCTTTTTCGGCGTAGCGGCCGCGGGCCCGGGGTTTCCGCCCATGTCGCGTTGCTGCTCGCAGCGCCTTCGGAAACCAGCCTGATCGTGCTCGGTGCTGCGACCACTGCTGGCATCGTCGGCGGCGCCGTCGCCAATACGGCGCTGCTTGTTACCGGCTTTGCGCTGGCCATCGCACCGCTGCTGGGGCTTGCAGGGCAACGGCTTGAACGGCGGCTGGGGGGCAGCCAGCACAGCCCAACAGCCGAAGTCGCACCCGCAGCGCGCACCATCATCATCGGTTTTGGCCGAGTCGGCCGGTTGGTGGCGGCAATGCTTGACGCGCATGGCAAGGCCTATCTGGCCGTCGACAGCGATCCCGATGAAGTCACAAGGCTGCGGTTGGCGGGCAAGGCGGTGGTTTATGGCGATGCACGCCGACCGGAATTGCTTGATGCGCTGCAGCTTGAAACGGCGCGTGCCGTGGTCCTCACCATCGATGCAGCAGACAGCATGGACACGCTGGTCAAACTCATCCGGCAGCGCCACCCCGATCTGTGTGTCGTCGCCCGCGCCCGGGATGCCGATCATGCATCACGGCTATATGCCTTGGGCGTTACCGATGCTGTGCCTGAAACTGTCGAATCCAGCCTGCAACTTGCAGAGGCGCTGCTCGTCGACCTGGGCGTGCCGATGGGACCAGTCATTGCCTCGATCCATGAAAAGCGCGCTGAATTGCGCGCCGCCATCCAGGCCAACGGTGTCGTGCGCCCGCGCCTCGCCATCCGCCGCAACCGGCCAAAGCCTGGCAAGGACCCATCAAAACGATAAACATTACCCGCCGCCAATTGTTGCAAAGCGCTGCCGCGGCCAGCGCGCTTGCCGCTGTGCCAGCCCTCGCCGCAGGTGATGAAGACAACAAACTGCGCACATTGCTGGATGCGTTCTGGGAGAAGACTCTAGACGCCAGCCCCCAATCGGCGACCATTCTGGGGGTCGATATCGGGGTGCGCGCCGGCCAGCGCGCAATGTTGAATGACGCGACCCGTGCCGGCCGTGCCGCATATATCGCCGCGCGCGTTGATCGCCTGCAACACCTGACGACAATCGATCCGACGCGAATATCGCCGGCGGCTCGGGTTGATCATGACGTCGTTGCCTATCAATCACGTGTCATAGCCGATGGCGGCAAACGATTTCGTTCTGGCGAGGGCGCCGATGGTTTTGGCTATATCCCCTTTTCGCCCTAGGCCGTCAGCCAGTTGACCGGGCCCTATCAAAGCGTGCCAGATTTCCGGGCCAGCAACCATCCCGTTGCCACGGCCGCCGATGCGCAGGCCTGGCTGTCACGGCTGTCGGCCTATGCGACGTCGCTCGATGTCTCAACGGAAAATCTGCGCGCTGATGCCGGCGTTGGCGTACTCGCCCCCGATTTCGCGCTGGAGCTGACGCTAAGCCAGTTGCAACGGCACCATGCTGAAGCGCCGGCAGCCAGCAAGCTTTCGGTCTTGTTGGCTCAAAAGGCTATGGCGGCTGGGATTCCCGGGGATTGGGGTGGCCGCGCTGCCGCGATCATTGCCAGCGAGATCCAACCCGCGTTGGTTCGTCAAAACGCTGCGGTTCAGAGCCTGCGCACCACGACAGAACCCGATTCCGGCGTTTGGAAACTGCCGGATAGCGAGGCTTGCTACACCGGCGCGCTCGCCTTTCAGACTACAACGACATTGACGCCGGAGCAGGTTCACCAACTTGGGCTTGCCCAGGTCGCGGATTTTGCTGCACAAATCGACGCCTTGATGAAGCGACCCGAGCTGACACAGGGCAGTGTCGGCGATCGACTGACCGCGCTGGGCAATCGCCCCGACCAGTTATGGCCCAATACAGACGTCGGCCGCGCCGATCTGCTGGTATCGCTCAACGCCCAAACGGAATCGATCCGTGCGCGGCTGCCGCGGATATTTGCCACATTGCCCGCGGCGCCAGTAGAAATCGTTCGCGTGCCGCCCGACATTCAGGACGGTGCGCCGAATGGCTACGCGCGCGGTGCATCATTGGATGGCAAACGTCCGGGACGATTTTATATCAATCTGAAGGATACCGCCGAATGGCCAAAATTTACCCTGCCGACGCTGACCTATCATGAGGCATTGCCAGGCCATAACTGCCAGGGGTCCATCGCGCGGGAATCGCGGGATATTCCGGCGTTGCGCCGAAATGGCGGAAATTTCGCCGCCTATGGCGAAGGGCTTGCCGACGAACTGAGCGTTTATGATGGCGATCCGCTGGCCAAGATCGGGCATTTGCAGTCACTGATGTTTCGGGCGGCGCGGATGGTTGCCGACACTGGCATGCACTACAAACGCTGGAGCGGCGTGAGGGCAACGCAATATTTCGTCGATACGCTGGGCTATGCCGCAGGCCGTGCTGGGCGCGAAATCGACCGTTATTGCGTGTGGCCCGGCCAGGCCTGCGCCTACAAGGTCGGCCACACCGAATGGGTGCGGCTACGCAAGGCGGTCGAAGCAAGACAGGGTAAGACGTTTGATATCAAGCCCTTCCACGAAGTGCTTCGTTCGGGATCAATGCCGTTGACGGTGCTGGCGCAGGTCGTGTTGGCGCGGACCAAAAATTGAAGGGATGGCCACGGCATGGAATGCCCCCCCCTGCGCGGCGGAATTCGGACGCGGACCCATGCCGGTCACCAATCCAGAGTCATCTGCTGTTCGGCTGACCCAGCAATCTTGCTAGCTGTGCGATCGACTCGCCGCTTGCTTGCGCCACTGCCGTTACGATTTTTGCATGGCCAGCCAACAGTTCAACGCCCAGCGCTGTGAGTGTCGCACCGCCGCCTGACAGGCCGCCGGCGCGGGTGTCGATCAGTGGAGATGTTCCCAACGCATTGATTTCTGCGACTAATTTTATACTGCGCGCATGGCTCATCCGCAAAGCGCGCGCCGCGCCCGAAACCGATCCAGTATCGGCAATGGCCCGCATCAGTGCGATCTTTCCCGGGCCAATCGCGCCAGACGGAAACAACAGTCGGAACCAGATCGCTGGCTTGCCATTCTGTGGATTGGGAGCAGATTGGGTTTCCATCGATGCGGATTGACTGCCGACGCAGGTACGATGTCAATCGCATTATAGCTGCGCCCCTTAATCGGGCACCGCAGACCAGTTTGTTGCAGTGGATCTGCGCCCTTAGTAGCGCCTACCCGGCCAGAGCCGCCCGGACGACCGCAATCGCATTCGTCGCGTTTTTTCCATTCGGACCGCCAGCCTGGGCGAAATCGGGACGGCCGCCACCGCCCTGCCCCCCGAGTGCCGCCGAGGCGAGCCGAACAAAATCAACGGCGGATTTGCTGCCGATTAAATCATCGGTCACGCCAACTGCAACGGAAGCGCGGCCATCATTGACAGCTACAAGCACCGCGACTCCAGAGCCAAGCGCTTTCTTGGCATCATCGATCAACCCGCGCAGATTCTTGGCATCAAGACCGTCGATCACCTGGCCGAAGAACCCCGTCCCGCCAACGTTTTCTGATGCCGCGCCGCCGCCGGTCGCAGGACCAGCAAGCGCCAGAGCCTTTTTCGCATCAGCCAATTCCCGTTCCAGGCGCTTGCGCTCCTCGTTCAGCGCTTCAACGCGGGCCGGCACATCCTCTGGCCGAACTTTCAGAGTGACAGCAGCCAACTTTAGCCGATCCTCCTGATCGGTCAGAAACTTGCGGGCTGATTCACCTGTGATCGCTTCGATCCGGCGCACGCCGCTGGCGACGGCGCCTTCGCTGGTGATTTTAAACAGCGCGATGTCCCCCAACGCCGAAACATGCGTGCCGCCGCAAAGCTCAGTCGAATAATTCCCATCGTGATCGCCGCCCATGCTGAGGACGCGGACTTCATCGCCATATTTTTCCCCGAAAAGCGCCAGCGCGCCGGCCTCGACGGCGGCATCAGGTGTCATCAAGCGGGTCGTCACGGCGCGATTGCCACGGATTTGTGCGTTCACTTCGGCTTCGACGATGGCAACATCTTCGACAGTCAGCGGACGCGGTTGGCTGAAATCAAACCGGAGTCGATCGGCGGCGACGAGCGACCCCTTTTGCGTGACATGGCCACCCAAGCGGTTGCGCAACGCCGCGTGGAGCAGATGCGTCGCCGAATGATTGGCGCGCAGCCGGTTGCGGCGATTACCATCGACCACAAGCGAAATTGTGTCGCCAACAGAAATGCCGCCAGAATTCACCTTCGCATGATGGACGTGCAGCTTGCCCAATGGTTTTGATGTGTCGGTGACACTTATTTCCAGCCCGGAATCGCCCGAAATCGCCCCGGCGTCACCTGCTTGTCCACCAGATTCACCATAAAATGGCGTCTGGTTGGCGACGATGTCGACGTTTTCACCAGCACCGGCGCTATCGACCTGCTTGCCGGCTTTGACAAGGGCAACAACCTGCCCCTGTGTGGCAAGGCCGGAATAGCCGGTAAATTCTGTGGCACCGCTGGCCTCGACAATATCAAACCAGACCGTGTCAGAGGCGCGGGCACCACTGCCAGTCCAGGCGGCACGTGCAGCGCGCTTTTGTTCGGCCATGGCTGTGTCAAATCCAGAACGATCGACAGCGCGACCCTGCGCCCGCAGCGCATCTTCGGTCAAATCATAGGGAAAGCCGAACGTGTCATATAGCTTGAAGGCAACATCGCCCGGCAATGTCGCGCCGGCAGCAAGCTTCGATGTCGCCTCATCGAGAAGGCCAAGTCCACGTTCCAGGGTACGGCGAAAGCTGGATTCTTCCAGCTTCAATGTTTCTTCGATCAGCGACTGCGCGCGGCCAAGTTCGGGATAAGCGGCGCCCATCGCTGCAACCAGTGTTGGAACGAGGCGATACATCAGCGGATCCGCTGCGCCCAGCAAATGGGCATGCCGCATGGCACGGCGCATGATGCGGCGGAGAACATAACCCCGGCCCTCATTGGCGGGCAACACGCCATCGGCAACCAGGAAACCCGATGCGCGCAGATGATCAGCAATGATGCGATGAGAGGCAACCTCGGCGGATCCTTGCGCCGGACGGGTGCGTTCCTCGCTTGCGGCAATCAGCGTCTTGAAAGTATCGGTATCGTAATTGTCGTGGACACCCTGCAGCACGGCCGCAACTCGTTCCAGCCCCATGCCAGTATCGATACTGGGGCGCGGCAGATCGAGGCGTGTCGCGCTATCCACCTGTTCATATTGCATGAACACCAGATTCCAGATTTCAACAAAACGATCGCCGTCCTCATTCGGGCTGCCGGGCGGGCCACCAGGGATATGGCCACCGTGATCGTAGAATATCTCACTGCAGGGTCCGCATGGCCCGGTATCACCCATCGACCAGAAATTGTCATTCGTGGCGATGCGAATGATGCGGTCTTCGGGCAGGCCAGCGATTTTCTTCCACAACGCCGCTGCTTCGTCATCGGTGTGATAGACGGTAACGGTCAGCTTGTCTGCCGAAATGCCCCATTCGCGGGTCAACAACGTCCAGGCATGTTCAATCGCTTGCGCCTTGAAATAATCGCCAAAACTGAAGTTTCCGAGCATTTCAAAAAACGTATGATGGCGGGCGGTATAGCCGACATTATCAAGGTCATTGTGCTTGCCGCCAGCACGAACGCATTTCTGCGACGACGCTGCCGTCACATAGGGGCGTGTCTCCAGACCGGTAAAGACGTTCTTGAATGGGACCATGCCGGCGTTGACGAACATAAGCGTCGGATCATTCTGCGGCACCAGCGGTGCCGAAGGCACGATGCGATGCCCCGCCTTGCCAAAATGATCGAGGAAGCTGTGCCGGATGTCGTTGGTTGAAATCATGGGTATGACTTAGGCGAGCATCCAGAGATGCTCAAGCGCTCGCCGCATCATGCGTCAGCGGTGACCAGCCAAACTGCGGCCGGCAACGCGACTTCACCGTCTTTAAGATGGGAAGCGAAGGCCTCGCTGAGCAAGGCTTTCGCGTCGGTTGCTACCGCCGGTCCAGCATCACGAATGGCGCGCGCTGCGGGGCCAATGCGCAGAGCGAAATTGACAGCCGCAGCAATCGGATCATCACCGTCCCCCGTCACCATGCCGAATGTGCAAGCACGAAAATCGATGTTCTGCCATCCCGCCTGCTCCAGAATGGAGGCAACCCGTACAGGATCAGCAAAGGCGAATGGACCAGGCGCATGCGGATCATACCGCGGCTCAGCCGGAATCATGTCTCCGAGCAATTGCATCGGCAGCGTCGCCCAGAGATTTTCGGAAGCCGACTGCCAGCAAACAAAACACAAGCGGCCCCCCGAAACGCACAACCGATAGAGATTGCTAAAGGCAGCGACCGGATCGGCAAAGAACATCACCCCAAAACGTGAGATAATCAAATCAAAACCATCGGCCTCATCCGCGAAGGTCGCAGCATCGGCGGGACGAAAATCGGCGCCACTCAGCAATTCCTTGGCGCGCAGCCGGGCTCGGTCCAGCAATGGTTCCGAAATATCGATACCGATCGCCAGGCCGTCGTCGCCAACGGCCGCGGATAGCGCCAGAGTCGTTTCACCAGCACCGCATCCGACATCAAGGACATGGTCTCCATGTTGCGGAGCAGCAAGCGAGAGAAGCGCCGTCGTCACCGGAGTGAGCGCCCTGTCCATGCGCTCCTGCATCCGTACCCAGGTTTCACCGACGGCGCCGTTCCAATATTCGATCTGGCCGGCATTATCCTTCATGGCCAGATCCTATACTGATTCTGCTTGGAAAAGATAACAGCTCATGCCTCGCTGTCACCGCCATCATCGGCATCAGGGCCTGCCATCAGGCTTTCCGAGATGCCTGCGGCATTGTCGCGGATGACCTTTTCAATCTTGGCGGCCATTTCCGGATGCTCCTTCAAGAATTTTTTGGAATTTTCACGGCCCTGGCCGATGCGAATCGAATCATGGCTAAACCATGCGCCGGATTTCTCAACCACCCCGGCCTTGACGCCGAGATCGAGAATTTCACCCAGTTTTGAAATACCTTCACCGTACATGATGTCAAACTCGACCTGCTTGAATGGCGCCGCCACCTTATTCTTGACGACTTTTACCCGCGTCGTGTTGCCGACAACTTCCTCACGGTCCTTGATCTGGCCGGTACGGCGAATATCAAGCCGCACCGAGGCATAGAATTTCAGTGCGTTTCCGCCGGTCGTGGTTTCAGGATTACCATACATCACGCCGATCTTCATGCGCAGCTGATTGATAAAGATGACCATGCAGCGCGAACGACTGATAGAACCGGTCAGTTTTCGCAAAGACTGGCTCATCAATCGGGCTTGCAAGCCCACATGACTATCACCCATCTCGCCTTCGATTTCGGCGCGAGGCACCAGAGCCGCAACCGAATCGACAACCAGCACATCAATCGCGTTTGACCGCACCAGCGTATCGACGATTTCCAGCGCCTGTTCGCCAGTATCGGGCTGCGAAATGATCAGTTCGTCTATATTGACACCGAGTTTCTTGGCATAGGCCGGGTCCAGCGCGTGTTCAGCATCGATGAATGCCGCGGTGCCACCCGTCTTTTGCGCTTCGGCAATCGCGTGCAGGGCCAAAGTGGTCTTGCCCGAACTTTCCGGGCCATAGATTTCAATAACGCGGCCGCGTGGCAGACCACCAATACCAAGTGCAATATCCAGTCCCAGCGACCCTGACGAGATCGATTCGACCTCCATCGTTTCGCGCGAGCCCAGTTTCATCACTGAACCCTTGCCGAACGCCCGATCAATCTGGGCGAGCGCCGCTTCCAGAGCCTTTTGTCTGTCCATGCCGCCGTCCACCACTTTCAATGCTGCCGCCACGACCCAATTCCTTTCCTATAGCGCTGTGCGCGTCCGTCAATGGAACATTCGTACTGGCTTTGTTCTTTTAGAACAAGAGGCGAACGGAAAATAAATTCAGCGCGATGGTTCAGATAGTTGCTGCTCGCGCCTCGACAATGCCTGCGATCAATTCAGCAAGAGCGAAAGGTTTGGCAAGAAACCGGACCCCTTGCGCGTCGGCAGCGCGGTGCAACGGCAGTTCGGCATAGCCCGACATCAACACCACGACCAAGCCGGGTCGCAAAGCACGCGCCTGTGCCGCCAGTTCGACGCCATCAATGCCAGGCATCATGACATCCGAAACCAGCACATCGATCGGCTGGTGCGATTGCAGAATCGCCAAAGCTGTCATTGCTTCGGCCGCCGCTGTCACTGCCAGGCCGTGGCGTGAGAGGCCGCGTTGAAATGCAACGCGCACAGCATCGTCATCTTCTACCAGCAACACTCGCAAACCCGCAACGTCGCGGTCCACGACAGGTGAAGGCTGCTGAATAGCGTCGAGTGCCGGCTTTGCGCGCTGCGGGGCCGCTCGCCGCACCGCCGGCAGGTATATCTTGAAAATCGTACCGTCGCCCTCGGGCACTGGCACGGCAAAGATGTAGCCGCCACTTTGCTTGACGATGCCATAAACCGTTGAAAGCCCCAATCCCGTGCCATGGCCCATAGGCTTGGTGGTAAAAAACGGTTCGAATATCTTCCCGGCGATCGAAGGTGGAATGCCGCTGCCGGTATCGCGTACTTCGATAGCAATGTGATCGACATGCGGGATGATCTTGTGCCCCTGACCGGCGATCGCCGATGCGGGTATGTCATTGACCTGGATGGCAAGCCTGCCGCTGCCGGCCATCGCGTCGCGGGCATTGACAGCCAAATTGACAATTACTTGTTCAATCTGGCCGGGATCAGCGGCGACTGCCATGCGCAATGGGCCGCCACCGATGTGCACTGTAATCCCGGGTCCAACCAATTGCCCCAGCAACGGACGCAAACCGTCGACCAAGGGGACCAGATCAAGCAGTTGCTGGCGCTGTGGCTGTTGCCGCGCAAAGGCCAGTAATTGCGCCACGAGCGCCGCGCCGCGCTCGCCATTTCGGCGGATTTCGGAAAGGCTTCCATGATCCCGGTCAGGTGCCGGATGCAGATCAAGCAAATCGTCGGTCAGCGCCAGTATCCCGGTCAGAATATTATTGAAATCATGGGCAATACCGCCTGCCAATTGGCCGACTGCCTGCATTCGCGTGGCTGCTGCCACTTGGGCTTCGACGCGCAGTTGCTCGCGGAAATCGCGCATCGCCATGATGGCGAAAATGCCTAGCCCCGGCGGGACCGGCGTGATCGTGATCGTCTGCTTTTCGTCGGGTCGATTGCGCAACGCCGCCCGAACCTCGACGTTGGTGCCCGTGGCAATCGCCTGTTTCACCCCTGCCACCAACGCCTCGCCGTCGTCGGTGACCACCAACGATTCCGGCCGGCTATCCTGGCAATTTTCGTCGCCGGCGGTTGCACGCAGAGCATCATTGTAAAGCAGGATTTTGTCGTTAATGCCGACCAGCGCCATCGAAAGCGGCAAGCTTGTGAGCAACTGCCCGATCCAGCGGTTGGGCTCGCCCTCGGCATACGGCGCCGGGGTGCCTGTGGCGGCTTCTAAGCCTTTGCCAGCTTTAGGCATATCGTTGTTCCGTCCAGGGATCACCTTCATTGTGATACCCGCGGGTTTCCCAGAATCCGGGCTGGTCGTCGCACACTATCTCGATACGTTTCAGCCATTTGGCCGACTTCCACAAATACCAACGCGGAATGATGACACGCACCGGACCGCCATGTTCGCGGCTGATCGGCTCACCATCATGGGTATGCGCCAACAGGCAATCATCGTCGGCAAAATGATCGAGCCGGACGTTGGTAGTATAACCATCATAACCGTGTAGCACGACGTGTGTGGCATGGGGCAATGGCTGCACGACGCTCAACAAATGCTGGGTCGAAACACCTTGCCAATGATTATCATAGCGCGACCATTGGGTGACGCAGTGAATGTCAGACACATCAGTAAATGGCGGTTGCGCAATCAACGCCTGCCAATCCCATTGGACCGGATTGACGACAGCACCGTCAACCGTCAGCAGCCATTCGTCGCGCGATACATCAGGCTGGATACCCAGATCGAGCACCGGCCAGTTGGTGACCAGCCGCTGCCCTGGAGGCAGGCGGTGTTCATGGGCTTCATCGGTCATGCCGGTCAGCAGACGCCCAGCCCGCGCCCAGGCCTGTTTGACAGCGACGAGTTTGTCCCTGAACACACCATTTTCCGCCATCAGCCACGTTCCCGCATGATGCGCGCCGCGTCGCGTTTCCAATCGCGGGCCTTTTCGGTTTCGCGCTTGTCGTGCAATTGCTTGCCCTTGCCCAGTGCCAGTTCCACCTTGGCGCGGCCGCGATCGTTGAAATAAATCGACAGCGGCACCAACGTCATTCCCTGCCGAGCCACTGCACTGCCCATCTTGGTGATCTGGCGCTCGTGGAGCAGCAATTTGCGCGGACGTTTTGGTTCATGGTTGAAACGGTTGCCATGGCTGAATTCCGGGATGTTGGCATTGACCAGCCACATCTGGCCGTCCTTCAGTTCGGCATAGGCCTCGGCAATGCTGCCTTCGCCTTGGCGCAATGCTTTCACCTCGGTACCGGCAAGGGCGATTCCGGCCTCCACAACGTCTTCGATGTAATATTCATAGCGTGCGCGCCGATTTTCGGCGACGGTCTTGACCTTGACGGTTTCTTTGTGCGGGCGAACCATCAGATAAGCCCGGCATGGACAAGCGCCGCATCAACTGCCACCCTCGCAGCATCGCTGGGTGTGACGATCGGCAACCGCACATCACCGGCCATGTGGCCCATCCTGGCCAGCGCATATTTCGTCGGCCCGGGGCTGGCATCGGCGAACAGCGCCGCATGCAGCGGATACAGCCGATCGTTGATCGCCAGCGCGGTACGGAAATCGCCAGCCAGCATCGCTGCCTGAAATTGTGCGCATAATTTTGGCGCAACATTGGCCGTGACCGAAATCGCCCCCACCCCACCCATCGCGTTGAAGCCCAGCGCCATATCGTCATTGCCCGAAAGCTGAATGAAATCCGCGCCGCACGCCGCGCGCTGCGCAGATACCCTCGCCAGATTGCCGGTGGCATCCTTCACCCCGATAATGCGCGGCAGCGTCGCCAGCACCGCCATCGTCTCGGTGCTCATGTCAGCAACCGATCGCCCCGGGATATTGTAGATGATGATCGGCAGTGTCGAGCTTTCGGTCAACGCCGTGAAATGGGCGATCAGTCCGGCTTGTGACGGCTTGTTGTAATAAGGCACGACAATCAGCGCCGCATCGGCGCCGACGTTTTCGGCATGGCGCATATGGGCGATGGCGGTGGCGGTGTCGTTCGATCCACAGCCAGCGATGACCGGCACGCGTTTGCGGGCGGTTTCGACACAGGCGGTGATCACCGCATAATGTTCGGCATGGCTTAAAGTCGGCGATTCGCCGGTGGTGCCAACCGGCACAAGGCCCTTCGATCCTTCTGCAATCTGCCATTCCACAAATGCAGCAAAGCCGGCAAGATCGACTGCGCCGTCCTTGAAAGGCGTTACCAGCGCCGGAATGGAACCTTGAAACATAATGTCCTCAACATCTTCACCACTTCGCCGCAACCGCCTATGCGATTGTCGAGCGTAGCGATTTGGGTGTGATATGGAGCGCAAGCGTATCTTGGCAAGCAATGTCTTTGCCACAGCAGGCGTAATGCTGGCGCTGGGCGCTGCGATTCCGGCGCTGGCACAGCTGAGCGATGGTGCGCGCAGCCTGTATATCCAGCGCCTCGCCGACAGCGCTGCGGGTAATTACGGCGGCTTGCCGGGATCGCCGCTGGTTGTCGCGCCGGTGCCAGTGCTTGATACGGTCGTGGTCTGGGATCGCCTGCGGCGTGAAACTTACCCCGGCAATTTCACCGAATATGCGACCTACCTGCGCGCCAATCCTGATTGGCCGCAATCGATAATCCTCCGACGCCAGGCCGAAAAATCGATCGATGACAGCGTGCCGCCGGCCGATCGCATCGCCTATTTCCGGCAATTTCCGCCACTGTCGGCGCTGGCCAAATTGCGCTTTGCCGAGGCTTTGCTCGCTACAGGGCGCGGCAGTGAAGCACAAGCAATGGCGCAGGATGCCTGGGATTCGTCCGGGCTTGATGTTGTTGCCGAGGCGCAATTGCTGGCGCTGTTCGATGGCGGGCTCACCCTCGCCGATCATCTTGCCCGCGCCGATCGCCTGCTCTGGACCGGCCAGACGAGCGCCGCCGCACGCCTGTTGCCGCGCATCGATGCCGATCACCAGGCGCTTGTTCTGGCCAGAATCGCGCTGCGCAGTGGCGGGCCGGACGCTGCGGCCCGGTTGGCAGCCGTCCCAGCGGCGCAGCGGAACGATGCCGGCCTAGTCCTCGATCGGGCCTTATGGCTGAAACGTGTCGGCCGGCTGGGCGAAGCACAGGCCTTGCTCGGCACCGCCGATGTGAAGCCCGGCAGTATGACCGATCCCGAATTCTGGCTGAAAACCCGGCTGGATTACGCGCGCGTCGCCTGGCGAGCGGGGGATTTCGATGCCGGCTATCGCATCGCCGCTCGCCACAATGCCATCGCCCCCGGAAAAACCGTCGCCGAACGCCCGCTGGCAGAGCGGCAGGCCTATATTGACAGTGAATGGCTGGCCGGCTGGCTGGCGCTGCGAAAGCTGAACCGCGCGCCGCAAGCCATCGGGCATTTCCGCAATGTGCGGGCCGCAGCGCTGACACCGCTCAGCCAGGCGCGCGGCGATTACTGGGCCGGCCGGGCCGCCGAATCCGCTGGCCGAGCGGGGGAGGCAAAGTCTGCCTATGAGGCCGCGGCGGTGCATTTTGATTATTTCTATGGGCAATTGGCGGCGGAACGGCTGGGGCGCGCGCTGGTCATCAATCGTCCCGCTGCCCCGAATATTCCAGACCGGGCGGCGATGGCGTTTCGCGGTGACAGCGCGGTGCGGGCGGCGTTCGCGCTGGGCGATCTGGGCGATCACGCCCGGCAGACGATCTTCCTGCGTTTGCTCGCCGATCGTGCCGATACGGTGCAGCAGCAGGCACTGGTCGCCAGCCTCGTCCGGCCGCTCAACCGGCCCGATGTCGGGGTCTATGCCGGCAAGGCGGCACGCAGCGATGGCGATCTGGCACTGCTCGATTCGGCGTTTCCGATGCTCGACCTGCCGGTCAGCCTGAATCCGCGCTGGACGATGATCCACGCCATCAGCCGGCAGGAAAGCCAGTTTGATCAGGGTGTTATCTCTGCCGCCAACGCCCGCGGCCTGATGCAATTGCTGCCCGGCACCGCGGCCGAACAGGCGGCCAAACTCGGCCTGCCGGTATCGACGGCACAACTGACAACCGATCCGGTTTACAATGTCACCCTGGGTTCGGCCTATTTCGCCCGGCTGCGCGAAGGCTTTAGCGGCTCCCATGTGCTTGCCGTTGCCGCCTATAATGCCGGCGCCGGCAGCGCTCGCAAATTCATCGCGATGAATGGCGATCCGCGTACGCCGGGGGTGGATGTGATCGACTGGATCGAGGCCATTCCCTATGCTGAAACAAAGACTTACGTTCAGCGGGTGCTGGAAAATGCGGTGGTCTATGATCTGCTGCACCCACAGACTTCGGTGATGCCGACGACCAACCGGCTGAGCGCCTATCTGGGCAAATCACCGCAATAGCTGTGTCATTGCCAACCGATTGAGCGACGTTTCGGGGCAATTCGGGGGCGTTCGGGGGCATTTGGGAACGATTTGCGGGTGATTCAACGGCGTTTTTGGGCTTGTTTCCCGGCGTTCCAAAATCTGGAAAGTTAGCCCCGGGCGCCAAAACACTAACTTTCCAAATATCAGCATTTCTCTGCCGCCATCGCAGAGGCGACCTCCGGTCACGCGGGAGAGGCGGGCGTCATTTGGAAAGTCAGCCAAATGTTATGCTTTCCTGACCTTCCAGATTTCGCGCCCAAATGTGGCTCGTTCGCCCGTAGCACTGATGCAATCAGCGATAAGAAAGAACGTCCGCATTAAGGCATTTTTCGGCCATGTAGGACAGGCCAGCGCCACACCAATGCCGATGTCAATTTCGTGCACGGCCACCGCAGATGCTAGCTTGCGTTCTTCATCGCTTGCGCTACGTTAACTTATATGGCTAGCAGTTATACTGTCGTTCGAAAACCACACATGTATCCTATCGGCTTTGACTAGACGCGATCAGGGGCAATACTCTAATGGCACGCAGTCTCCTTCTGGCGCTGATATTGTTGGCAGCGTCGTCGGCAAGTGCCGGAACTGTTACGCTTTCATCCAGCTTTTCCATTGTTCCAATGCTGCCAACAAGAGCGGGGAACAGGGTCGTGGTCGATCTCGGCAAAACCGTGGCTTTCAGCGGTTACGGCGGCTGGACAGCGATTGAGCAAAGCCCTTTGGTTATGGTATCGACCTTGACCAACATCGTGACCGACACCAATCCGACACCGTTTTCGGATGCCACGATGCGGCTCGACGGATCAGTCAAACTCGAAAATCTGGCGAACAAGCAGCAGTATTTCAGGCTGATGTTTTTCACGACACCTGCAATCACAGCTTTCAGCAACGCACCTGGTCCAGGTTCGCCAAGCTTCGGCTATTCTGTCCCATTTTTTGGTACTACGGCATTTTTTTCGGTTGATTATGACGACCCTGCAACGCTGGACTACAGCACCTTCAGTAGCGGTCTTTTTCAAGTCGGCAGATACTCACCTCAGACGTTAGTCGCGCTTCCTGGCTTATCGAGCGCCACGGTAGAGTATCAAATAAACGTCTCTGCATATCTGGCGTCGCGAGTCCCCGAACCGATGCTTTGGCAGACATTGATCATGGGCTTTGGCTTCGTCGGCGCGTTTATGCGGCGGCGCGGCTATGCTGGGGACAAACTCAGTCGCACTTGAAAGCCGGGAGAACAGCATCGTGCTGCTGGCCGAGGTAGTGCGTGTGAAGGTCGATTCGATGACGATCATCAAGGCAGTGGGACGCGAAGGGTCCGACGCGCCGCCCGCAACAAAATGGGGTCTGGGGTTTAGACCCTTTCCGCAGGAGGCCCGGAATAACGCCGCCGAGGGCGCTTTTGATCCCCGGCAGCCCGCCCCCTTAGCCGCCGATAAACGCCAGCCAATATTGCGCCAGTGCCAGGCGTTGGCCGGCCTTGACCGCCTTGAACGCCGCCGCGGCACCAGCCTTGTCGCCGGCGCGGGCCAGTGACGCGCCGAGGCGCAGGTTGAGCGTATCGGCATCGACGCCGGCGCCGCCTTGCGCCATTTTATACAGGCTGACCGCCTTGGCATATTCGCCATAGCCGTAATAGGCATCGCCAGTGCCGAGCGCCAGTTTGGGGCTGGATTTGGCATCTTTTTCCAGGCCGGCGAGGCTGGCGCGATCGGTTGCCGCCTTGGTGTTGGCGCTTTTCTGCATTTCGAGGACGATGGGTTTTGTCGGGCTGAGCGCCTTTTTGGCGATGCCGGTTTCGATCGCTGCCTTGGCTTCGCCGGGCAGGCCGCGGCCAAGCGCTGTATCGGCATACTCGATGAAATCGCGTTCGCCGTTCAGCGAATCGGTCGCGGTTTGCAGGCGCAGGAAATCCAGCTCGGTCTGTTCGTCAACCGATGGAAAACTGTCGCGTGTGATGACGATGGCATCGCGCCAGTTGACAGGGTTTGGAAAGGCGGTGACCAGCGCCAGCGCCGCCGGCTGCACCTGGCCGGCCAATTTGCCATCATACGCGATGCCAAGGCGGCGGCGATACCATGCTTCGTCAACCGGCTTGCCCGCGGCCTTGTTGGCGGCGATGGCCTGACCAATCATGTCAACTGCCTTGGCATTTTGTTTCTGGGCGTAGTAAAGCTCGGCGAGGCCAACCATATTTTCGCCATCGCCGGGCACCAGCACATTGAGTTTTTCAAAGGCCATTGTTGCGGCGTTGTAATCTTTGCGCTGCAATGCCAGCGATCCGACGAACTTGGTAAACTTCGCCTGGCCGGCCGCCGGCACCTTGCCGGTTGCGAGCATCGTGGTCAGCGTCTGTTCGATAAGGGCATTATCCTTCAATCCGATGCTGGCATTCAGTTTGACTGCCAGCGCCATATAGGCATCATCATCGGCGACGGGCGGAGTGGCCTGCAGCGCGGTGATCGCGGCGACAGCACCGGCATTGTCACCGGCAGCAATCTGTTTCTGCGCCGCCATCAGGCCGACCTGATAGGGCTTTGACAGTTTTGGCGGCTTTGGTGCTTCAGGCTTTGGCGGGTCCTTTGCCCACACCGGCGCCGAAGAAACAGCGGCGCCTGCCAACAGCATTGCAGCCAGGCTGTGTGTCAGAAACTTCATGGCAACGACCTCTCTCAACTTCGCCGGAATCGATCGGCGATACCCCATTGCCCCGCGTCATAGTGACTTCGCGGCAGTTGGCCAATGCCTGATGAGGGTACGGCGGTGAACATGACATGAAAAAAGGGCCGGCCCCCATGGGAGCCGGCCCTTGATTTCAGCAGATTGCCGGATTGGCGATCTTACTTCTTGGCTGCATCCTTGACAGCTTCAGCGCCCTTGTCGGCGCCGGCCTTGACGGCATCGGCGGCCTTGTCGGCACCGGCAGCAGCGGCATCGGTCACAGCAGCGGCACCAGCGGCGGCCGGGGCAGCCATGGCATCAGCAGCCGGAGCGGCAGCAGGAGCAGTGGTTTCAGTGGTGGTGGTGGCAGTGGTCGCCATCGCATCCGCAGGTGCGGCAGCTTCGGTTGTGGTGGTGGTGGTTTCAGCAGCCTTCTGACCGCAAGCGGCGAGCAGGCCGAGGCTGGCCACAGCCGCCAGCGTAAGAGCAGTCTTCATCTTGAAAATCTCCGTATACAGGTCCGCGCAGTCCTCGCGCGATTTGTTCCTTACAGAGAAATCACGCCGTTGCGAAGCGATAAGATTGCAGCCTAATGACATCGTCATGAACCGCCGCAACCTTGCCATTTCGTCACCTGCTCGCTGGGCGCTGGCGGTATCGGTAATCGCCGGCCTGGCGTTTCCATTGATCGAACACCGGTTTGGCAGCGCTGCCAATATTGCGGCAAAGGGGGCCGGGGTTACCGCACTGGCCATTGCCGCGTTCCTGTTGCGCCATCGTTGGCTGGCGGTGATCATGGCGGCGGGTGCGATCGGCGACATACTGCTGGAAATACCGGGGCTGTTTTTCATCGGCGCCGGGGCATTTGCCATTGGCCATTGCATAGCCATGCTGTTTTACGGCCAGAATCGCCGGGCCGGGCTGGGGCGGGTTGACGGGTTGGCGGCGGCCGCCTTGATCGGTTTTGGGCTGGCCATGCCGGCGCTGGTCATGCCCGCTGGCACGCCGGTGGGCGCGTTGATGCTGTATGCAGCGCTGCTGTGCGGCATGGCGGCGGCGGCATTGCTCAGCCGATTTGCATTGGCTTTCGTTGGCATTGGCGCGCTGCTGTTCGTTGCGTCCGACACGCTGATTTTTATGCGGATGGGCGGGTCGTTGATCGGGGGTGCGGCGGTCCATGGGCTGCTGGTCTGGTATAGCTATTACCTCGGCCAGTTGCTGATATTCCTGGGGGTAGCGACGCGCGGGCGTTAGATTTCCGCGCCGTCCACCACTGCTTCATCGCCATCATCCGATGCCTCCTCCGCCGGGATCAGCGCGGCGGACACCACATGTTCACCCTTGCCGACATCGAACAGGGTGACGCCCAGCGTCGATCGGCCCTTGATGCCGACCTGGCCGACCATGGTGCGGATAAGCTTTGCCTGATCGGTAACCAGCATCAACTGGTCGCCGTCCCTCGCCGTGAAACTTGCCACCACATCGCCGTTGCGATCGGATTCGCCGATGTTGCGAATGCCCTGGCCGCCGCGGCCGGACTGGCGATATTCAAATGCCGATGATCGTTTGCCAAAGCCATTATCTGTGACAGTGAGGATGAATTCCTCGGCCGCTGCAAACTGCCCCATACGGGTTTCCGACAGGATGCGCTCAGCGGGTTCTGATTTCCAGGCGGCGGCCTTCAGATAATCCTCACGCTCCTGCGGGGTGGCCGGAAAGGCCTTGAGGATCGACATGGAGATGACTTCGTCGCCCTTTGACAGCGTCATGCCGCGGACGCCGGTAGAGGTGCGGGAGACGAATTCGCGCACATCATCGACCGGAAACCGAATCGCCTTGCCGCTACGCGCCGCGAGGAAGACGTCATCGGCCTCATCGCACAGCGCCACCGCAATCAGGCGATCATCGTCGCCGTCTTCAAAACGGATGGCCAGCTTGCCGGCGGTCGGCACATTGGTGAAGGCGTCCATGGCGTTGCGGCGCACGCTGCCCTGCGCCGTCGCAAACATAACGTGCAGCCGGCCCCATTCCGTCTCATCCTCCGGCAATGCCAGCACGGTGGTGATGGTTTCGCCTTCGGCCAGCGGCAGCAGATTGTTCAGGCTGCGGCCCTTGGCTTGCGGGCTGCCAACCGGCAGGCGCCAGACCTTTTTGCGGTAAACCTTGCCAGCTGACGAAAAGAACAGCACCGGATTATGGGTGCTGGTCACGAACAAATTGGTGACGACATCCTCATCCTTGGTCGCCATGCCCGAACGGCCCTTGCCGCCGCGGCGCTGGGCGCGATATTCGGCAAGCGCGACGCGCTTGATCCAGCCGGTCATGGTGACGGTGACCACCATGTCTTCGCGCTCGATCAGGTCTTCATCGTCCAGTTCGTCACCGCCGGCGACAAGCTCGGTGCGGCGCTTGGTGGTGAATTGGTCGCCCACCGCCTCGATTTCGGCGCGCAGGACCGCGTAGAGTTTGACGCGGTCGCCAAGGATATCGAGCAAGCCAGTGATAACGACCGCCAGTTCCTGCAATTCCTCGCCGATTTCCTCACGCCCCAGCGCGGTGAGCTTTGACAGGCGCAGTTCGAGAATGGCGCGGACCTGGGCATCGGTCAGGCGGATGGTTGGCGCGTCGGCGGCATATTCCCCGGCCTCGACCAATTCGAGATAGGGACGGACTTCGGATGCATCCCAATCGCGGGCCAGCAATGCCTCACGTGCCGCCGCCGGGCTGGCGGAGCCGCGGATCATGCGGACGACTTCGTCCAGATTGCTGACCGCGATGACCAGGCCGATCAACAGGTGCGCGCGGTCCCGCGCCTTGGCGAGTTCGAACTTGCTGCGCCGGGTGATGACTTCCTCGCGGAACTGCACGAACGCCTGGATGATATCGCGCAGGCCCATCAATTCGGGGCGGCCGCCGCGAATGGCGAGCATGTTGATGCTGAACGTCTGCTGCGCCGGGGTGTGGCGATAGACCTGGTTGAGCACGACTTCGGGGGTGGCGTCGCGTTTCAGCTCCATGACGATGCGAACGCCCTCGCGGTTGGATTCGTCGCGCAGGTCGGAAACGCCCTCGATGCGCTTGTCCTTGACCGCTTCGGCGATTTTTTCGACCAGCGCGTTCTTGCCCTGTTGATAGGGGATTTCGGTAAGCACGAGGCTGCGTCTGTCGCCCCTGCCCTCCTCGACGATCGAGCGAGACCGCATGATGATGGTGCCGCGGCCGGTTTCATAGGCGGATCGCAGTCCCGATGTGCCGACGATCAGCGCGCCGGTGGGGAAATCCGGGGCGGGCAGATGCTTCATCAAATCTTCGACGCTGATCGTCTGGTCATCCAGCCAGGCGCGGACGGCATCGATGACTTCGCCCAGATTGTGCGGCGGAATGTTGGTCGCCATGCCAACGGCGATGCCGCCGGCGCCATTGACCAGCAGATTGGGGAAACGCGCCGGCAGCACGGCGGGTTCATGTTCGGAACCGTCGTAATTGGCGATGAAATCGACGGTGTCCTTGTCGATATCGGCAAGCAAAGCCTCGGCCGATTTCGCCAGCCGCGCCTCGGTGTAGCGCATCGCGGCGGGGGCATCGGGGTCCATTGAACCGAAATTGCCCTGGCCGTCGATCAGCGGCAGCCGCAGCGACCAATCCTGGGTCATCCGCGCCAGCGCGTCATAGATCGAACTGTCGCCGTGCGGGTGATATTTACCCATCACGTCACCAACGATGCGTGCCGATTTGCGATAGGGTTTGCCGGCGGTAAAGCCGCTTTCATGGGCGCCCCACAGGATGCGGCGGTGCACAGGCTTCAGGCCGTCGCGGACATCCGGCAGCGCCCGCGCGACAATGACCGACATGGCGTAATCGAGGAACGACGTCCGCATCTCGGTAACGATCGAGATCGGTTGAATATCGGGGGCGCCCTCGGGCGGCAAAATTACGGATTCCATTGGGTTTTATCGGTGCCTTTGGCGCGGTGTCGCGGTTCTGTCACGGATAGGCGATTTGGACGGCAAAGGCCAGGGAAATGGGGATAGGCGTGCCCACGCAGCCCGTCATACCGGCGAAGGTCAATATCCACCCCCGGGGCAAAGGCCTGGCCGGTGTGATAGTGCACGGCGTCTCGTGCAGTGTGCCCGCCTGCACCGCGAAGGCCGGCCCCAGTCCAACGGTGGATGGCGGCTTTCGCCGGCATGACGAGTGGTCGTGTGGGTTTATTCCGCCGCGACCAGCGCCATATCCGGCACCGCTACAAACCCGCGCCGCCGGGCAATCCGCCCTTCAATCTCCGGCCGGAAGTGGCGGATCAGGCCCTGAATCGGCCAGGCCGCCGCATCGCCGAGCGCGCAGATGGTATGGCCCTCGATCTCCGTTGTCACTTCCAGCAGCAGGTCGATCTCATGCATTTCGGCATCGCCGGTGACCAGCCGTTCCATCACCCGCCACATCCAGCCGGTGCCCTCGCGGCAGGGGGTGCATTGGCCGCAGCTTTCGTGTTTGTAGAAATAGCTGAGCCGCGCAATCGCCCGCACGATATCGGTTGATTTGTCCATGACTATCACCGCCGCGGTGCCCAGGCCGGATTTCAAATCCTTCAGCCCGTCAAAATCCATCGGCGCATCCATGATTTCATGCGCCGGCACCAGCGGCACCGATGAACCGCCGGGGATCACCGCCAAAAGGTTGTCCCAGCCGCCGCGCACGCCGCCGCAATGCACCTCGATCAGTTCGCGAAACGGCAGGCCCATCGCTTCCTCCACCACGCAGGGCTTGTTCACATGACCGCTGATCTGAAACAGTTTGGTGCCTTCATTCTTGGGCCGGCCGATCGCTGCAAACCATGATGGTCCGCGCCGCAGTATGGTCGGCGCGACGGCGATGCTTTCGACATTGTTGACAGTCGTCGGGTTGCCATACAGGCCGGCGCCGGCCGGACATGGCGGTTTCAGGCGCGGCTGGCCCTTTTTGCCTTCAAGGCTTTCCAGCATCGCGGTTTCTTCACCGCAGATATAGGCGCCGGCGCCGCGATGCACGACGACATCGAAATCATAGCCCGAACCACAGGCATTCTTGCCGATCAGCCCGGCGGCATAGGCTTCACGCACCGCCGCAAACAAGGTTTCGGCCTCGCGCACATATTCGCCGCGAATGTAGATATAGGCAGCAACGGCGCGCATGGCGAAACCGGCGATCAGCGCGCCCTCGATCAATTTGTGCGGATCATGGCGGATGATTTCGCGATCCTTGCAGCTGCCCGGCTCGGATTCATCGGCATTGATGACCAGATAGCTTGGCCGCGCCGGGTTCGGCGTTTTCGGCATGAAACTCCATTTCATGCCGGTCGGGAACCCTGCCCCGCCGCGCCCGCGCAGGCCACTGGCCTTTATCGCATCGACAATCGCATCGGGGCCGCCGGCCATCAGCGATTTCGTATCCTGCCAATCACCGCGCTTGCGGGCGTGTTCCAGCGTCCAGGGCTGAAAGCCATAGAGGTTGGTGAAAATACGGTCTTTGTCGGCGAGCATCTGTGGTCCTACCTCAACCGACCTTGCGATTGGCAATCTGGCTCGCCCGGCGATCGATGATCCAGCCGGCGAGGAATGAAAACACGCTGATTACCAGCCACACCGGATTGCCGATCGGCGAAGTGAACAGCCGGATGATCGACACCAGCCCGGTGCCGACCGCGACCAGCATCGCAATCATTGCCGCGCGGCGTAACAGCTCGGGATTGTTCACTTTTCAAGCATCCTTGCCTTGGCTTGCAACGCCATTCCGCCGGCGACCACCGCAAGGCCGGTGATCACCGCACCGGCACCATTGGCACCGCGCAGGAACAACCAGGCCGAAAAGCCCAGCAGCCCCAGCCCAAGCACGAACATGGAAAGCCCCATGCTGCGCAACACGATCGGGTGCATTGGGGGTGGTTTCGCCATCAGCTGCGATCGACGGTATGGCCGACATTCTGAAAGAAGATGCCGGCAACCAAGACCAGCATCCCGGTGATCACCTGCGGCGCAGTCGGGCCGGTGTGCATTGCCAGTTGATACAGACTGTATAGCAAAATCAGCGCGCCAAGCGCGATGATGGCCAGGCCGATGTTCTGCATACCCTTGCTGTTCATTGCATCACCTCCAGTAAAGTCGTCGCGCCGCCGGCGGGGCAGCTTGCCGTACGGCCGATCTGCGATCCTGTCGCCGGGGTTTCCCCCTTTGCCAGCGCCGTCAGGATCGCCGCCATGCTGTCATAGGTCAGATCTTCATAATTGTCGGCGTTGATCTGCGCCATCGGCGCATTGGCGCAGGCACCCAGGCATTCCACCTCGGTCAGCGTGAACAGGCCATCGGGCGTATTGGCGCCCTTTTTCAGGCCCGCATCCTGGCAGGCGCGCATCACATCATCACTGCCGCGCAATTGGCACGGCGTCGTGCCGCAAACCTGGACATGATAGCGTCCGATGGGGGCAAGATTATACATGGTGTAGAAACTGGCGACTTCGTAAACGCGAATATACGGCATTGCCAATTGCTTGGCGATATATTCGATCACTGGCACCGGCAACCAGGCACTGCCCGTCGCCGCACCCATCTGGCCCTGCGCCAGCCACAGCAACGGCATTACGGCGGACGCCTGCCGGCCTTCGGGATAAAGCGCGACAATCCGCGCTGCCTCGGCGGTGTTTTCGGTCGTCCAGGTAAAATCAGTCATGGCAAGCGTTGAACAATCCCGAATTGATTGCTGCCGAGCCTAGCACCGAACCAGCGCCGCTGGAATGCTAAACGCCGATCAACGCACAAATTCGACCCGCTCGATCATGTCGTCGGCAAAGCTGTAGATCGAAATCACTTCAAATGGCGGCGTTTCGGGTGAACGCAGCACTTCCTCGTGCAAAACCACCTTGTCGCCAACGGCATAACGCGCGTGGACGATGGCGCGGTTCTGCGGAAATTCGCGAAACATCGCCGCCAACCCGCTGCGGACACCCTCACGGCCAGCGCGCAGCACGTCGCCGCGGTAGACAGCCTCTGCTCCATTCGGCGCGATCATCGCCGCATAGCCATCAGCGTTGCCGGCGTTGTAATGCGCCATCAATCGGTCAACCAGCGCCAAACGCGCAGCGCTGGTCAACATTTCAAAGCTTGTTGAGGCCGTGTCGGACATACGACCAGAACAACGCTGCCACCGCGATCAGCAGGATGAAATTCGTCCAGGGCGAGGGATAATAGAATTTCAACAAAAACGCCGGCGACACCAGCATGGCGGTGATGAAAAGGTCTTCGCTTCCTGAACTGCGCATATTTAGGCTCCCCAGCGGTGATGCGTCATTATGGCCGACGTTGCGGCCAACGGTCAAGCTTTTGCACAGGAATTTGACAGTCTGCAAGCCCTAGCATGGCGGCAATCGTCAAATCGAATCGAGCGAGGCCCGCGTCAGCCGGGATGGGTTTTCGCCGGTATTGGGCTCACCCTCGCGGTCGATCAACAGCACGGCGCATTCTTGCTCCGCGACCGGTTTATGCTCGGTGCCGCGCGGCACGACGATCATCTCGCCCGGGTGCAGGGTGCGGGCGCTGTCGCGGAATTCGATGCGCAGCGTGCCGGAGATGACCAGGAACACTTCATCGGTATCGGCATGGCTGTGCCAGGTGAACTCGCCGAGCAGCTTGGCAATGCGCAGTTCATTGCCGTTGTAATTGCCGATGATGCGCGGGTTCCAGTGATCGGCGAAGCTCGCAAGTTTGTCGGCGATGGCGATGACGGCGGGGGCCGTCACGAACGGTATCTGCCGATACGGTAGAGCATCCCCAACAGCGCAAACGATCCCAACAGCACCATCAGATCGGCCAAAGGAGAATCAGTCGTCCGCGCAATTGCCGTGACGGACATCAAGATTACCAGGCCCTGTAGGAAAAATAGGCGTTGACCATATGTCACCGGTCCACTTCGCCAAACACGATATCCAGCGACCCCAGAATCGCCGGCGCATCGGCGAGCATATGGCCCTTGCACAGGAAATCCATTGCTTGCAGATGCGCCATGCCCGTTGCCCGCACATGGCAGCGCCACGGCTTGTTGGTGCCGTCCGCCACCATGAAAATGCCGAATTCACCCTTGGGGCTTTCGGTCGCGACATACGCTTCGCCCGCCGGCACGTGCAGGCCTTCGGTGTAGAGTTTGAAGTGGTGGATCAGGGCCTCCATCGATCGCTTCATTTCGCCACGTGATGGCGGCGACACCTTGCGATCGAGCGTTGCGTGGCGGCCTTCGGGCATTTCGGCGATGCATTGGCGGATAATCTTCAGCGACTGGCGCATTTCATCCATCCGCACCATGAAACGCGCATAGCAATCGCCGTCATCCGAAACGATGACGTCGAAATCCATGCGGTCATAGGCGTCGTAAGGCTGCGATTTGCGCAAATCCCAGGCAACGCCCGAGGCGCGGATGCAGGGGCCGGTAAAGCCCCAGGCGATCGCATCCGCCTTGGAAATCACCCCGATATCGACGTTGCGCTGTTTGAAAATGCGATTGTCGGCAACCAGCGACTGCACATCATCGAGCACCTTCAGATAGCCGTCCGCCCAATCCTTGATATCCCCCAGCAAGCCATCGGGCATATCTTGATGAACACCGCCGGGCCGGAAATAGGCGGCGTGAAAGCGCGCGCCTGACACCCGTTCGTAAAACTCCATCAATTTCTCGCGTTCTTCGAACAGCCAGAGGATCGGAGTCATTGCGCCGACATCCATCGCATGGGTCGTCACATTCAGGATGTGGTTGAGAATACGCGTGATTTCGGCAAACATCGTGCGGATATATTTGGCGCGCAGCGGCACTTCGATGCCGGCGAGTTTCTCGATGGCCAGCACATAGCTGTGTTCCATGCACATCGGGCTGACGTAATCGAGGCGGTCCATATAGGGCAGCGCCTGGAGATAGGTTTTATACTCGATCAGCTTTTCGGTGCCGCGGTGCAGCAGGCCGATATGCGGATCGCAGCGCGCGATGATTTCGCCATCCAGCTCCATCACCAGCCGCAGCACACCATGCGCAGCCGGGTGCTGGGGCCCGAAATTGATCATGTAATTCTGGATGCTGGTGCCGGGCTTTGCCGGAAGCACGTCGATATTATCCTCTGGCCGCCACATGATGTTGCTGAGATCAGCCATGCCGGTGATCCTTGTTCTGGGGCTGCGGACGGATCATGATTTTAGCGGTGCCGGAGTCGTTTTCGGAGTCGGCGAGACCGCCAGCTTCGCAGTCGGCTCGGCCTTTTCGTCGCCGGGCAATACATAATCGGTCCCCTCCCAGGGCGACAGAAAATCAAAGCTGCGGAAATCCTGCGCCAGTTTTACCGGTTCATAAACCACCCGCTTATGCTCTTCGGAATAGCGCAACTCGACATGGCCGGTCAGCGGGAAATCCTTGCGGAACGGATGGCCTTCAAAGCCATAATCGGTCAGGATACGCCGCAAATCAGGATTGCCGTCAAACAGCACACCATAGCAATCCCAGGTTTCGCGCTCATACCAGCCGGCGACGGGATAGAGCCCGGTCAACGACGGCACCGGGGTGCGGTGATCGGTTGTTACCTTAACCCGCAGCCGCAAGTTAAGCGCCATCGACAGCAAATGGTAAACGACATCAAAGCGTTCGGCGCGGTCGGGGTAATCGACGCCGCAAATGTCGATCAACTGATTCAGCCGCAGCGCCGGATCGTCGCGCAATTTGGTGATCGCATCGACCAGACCGGCGCGGGTGACGGTCATCGCCACCTCGCCGACATGCTCGGTGATCGCGATCACGCGATCACCCAGCAAAGCCCGCAGATGATCGGCGATACCATCGACCGCCGCCATCGCCGGCCAGCTATGCACGCCCAGCGCTGGCGCGGTCACCGGTCAAAGCTCCCGACGCGGCGAATTTTGCGTTGCAGGGCGAGGATTCCATACAGCAATGCCTCGGCTGTCGGTGGACAGCCCGGCACGTAAATATCGACCGGCACAATGCGATCACAGCCGCGCACCACCGAGTAACTATAATGATAATAGCCACCGCCATTGGCGCAGCTGCCCATCGAAATCACATAGCGCGGTTCGGCCATCTGATCATAAACCCGGCGCAGGGCCGGCGCCATTTTGTTGCACAATGTGCCGGCAACGATCATCACATCCGATTGGCGGGGAGACGCACGCGGCGCGACGCCAAAGCGTTCGAGATCATAACGTGGCATGTTGGTGTGCATCATTTCAACGGCACAGCATGCCAGCCCGAATGTCATCCACCACAGCGAGCCGGTGCGCGCCCAATGAAACAGATCCTCGGTCGATGCGACAAGGAAACCCTTGTCGCTGACCTCCTGATTGACGTCGGCCAGCCAGGAGTCGCGATTGGTTTCCGGCAGGCGGATGGCCTGGTCTTCGGTAACCATTTCAGAATCGGCGGCGCCGGTCATTCCCATTCCAACGCCCCTATGTGCCAGGCATAGGCGAGGCCAATCGCCAGTTCGCCCAGAAATTCCATCATCGCCCACCAAGCCGGCGGGCCGCCCCAATGCAGCGAAACCGCCCAGGGAAACAGGAAAGCCGCTTCTAGATCGAACACGATGAACAGGATGGCGACCAGATAAAACCGCACGTCAAACTGCCCGCGACTGTCTGAAAAGGCCGGAAATCCACTTTCATATTCGCTGAGTTTCACCGCATTTGGCTGCGATGTGCCGGCGAGTTTCGAAACGACAATCGGCGCCCCGACAAAGATCATCGCAAACACAATCCCGACCATCAGAAACAGCAGGATCGGCAGATATTGGCTGGCAATCGATGACATGCGCGCCTTCTATGCCGCGCCGGGCACGGGGGCAAGCAAAACACCTCCGCCTCGCTGGGGCGCGGCGAAGTGACTACCGTATTGCGCCGGCCACCAACCGGTGCAATTTTGACTGGATCTGGCCGTTTGCCGCAACGATTTCGGCGCGCGCCACCATATTGTCCTGGCCGCGATAGTCCGTCACGAATCCGCCAGCCTCACGCACCAGCAGAATTCCTGCCGCAACATCCCAATATTGCAGGCCGGATTCCCAGAAACCATCAAAACGCCCGGCCGCGACCCAAGCGAGATCGAGTGCCGCCGCGCCAAAGCGGCGAACGCCGGCCACTTCCGGCATCACCGCATTCAGCACATTGGAAAATTCTGTCACATTGCCATGGCCCTGATAAGGGATTCCGGTCGCGATGACACAATCGACCAGCTCGCGCCGCGCCGACACCCGCAGGCGGCGATCGGATAACCACGCCCCCCTGCCCTTTTCGGCCCAGAAACTTTCGCCGGTAAGCGGCTGGTGGACCAGCCCGGCGACAACCTCACCCCGCACTTCGGCGGCGATCGAAATGGCGAAATGCGGCATGCCATGCAGGAAATTGGTGGTGCCATCCAGTGGGTCGACGATCCAGCGCGCCTGATCGTCATTGCCGATGGTTTCGCCACTTTCTTCCATCAACAGGCCCCAATCGGGCCGCGCGTGCATCAGGATTTCACCAATCGCCTGTTCGGCGGCGCGATCGGCATTGGACACGAAATCCGCCGGCCCCTTGCGGCTGACCTGCAGCGCATCGACTTCGCCGAAATCGCGGCGCAAACGCGGCGCCGCCTTGCGCGCGGCCTTTTCCATGACGGTAATCAGGGCAGAATGGGCAACCATGTCAAGCTCCTCCCCGCCCGCTTGCGGGAGGGGTCGGGGGTGGGCTGGCGCGCTGGCACCAATTCGAAACGGGATGGGATTTTCCCACCCCAACCCCCTCCCGCGAGCAGGAGGGGCGATAAATCAGTCTGCCCGGCTGACATATTCACGGGCATAGGTATCGACGACAATCTTTGTGCCGGGCGTGATGAACGGCGGCACCATGACGCGCACGCCATTTTCCAGCCGGGCAGGTTTATAGCTGGATGATGCGGTCTGGCCCTTTACCACGGCTTCGGTTTCGGCGATCACCGCCTCGATCTGGTCTGGCAATTGCACCGAAATCGGTTTTTCTTCCCAGGTTTCCATCACGACATCCATGCCATCCTGCAGGAAATCCGCGGCATCGCCCAGCAGATCACGCGGCAGGCTGACCTGATCGTAATTCAGCTTGTCCATGAAGGTCAGTTGCTCACCTTCGGCATAAAGAAACTGAAAATCACGCGTGTCGAGGCGAACCTTTTCGACGCTTTCCGCCGACCGGAAACGTTCATTGGTCTTGCGGCCATCGATCAGGTTTTTCAGTTCTACCTGCATATAGGCGCCGCCCTTGCCGGGCTGGGTGTGCTGAATCTTCACCGCGCGCCACAGGCCGCCCTGATATTCCAGGATATTGCCGGGGCGAATTTCGACACTGTTGATCTTCACGGGGGAATTGTCTCTTGGCTGACGCGGAAGCGCCTGCCCTTAGCGTGCCTTCGCCGCCTTGGCCAGATACGGCATGACATCGACACTGCGATAGCCCGGCACCTGGCTGGCGAAATGGCGCAGCCAATATCCATGGCCACTGCCAAAAACGACCAGGACGCGATCACCCGGTTTCGCCACCTGCATCAACTTGCCGAAAATCTTGGCATTGCGCAGATACCATGCGGCATTGAGATCGGCGCCGGCCTGTGTATCGCGGTCGCCAATCGTCAACATGCCATAATAGCTGTCCATATTGCCTTGCAGCCCCGCTGGGTCATTCACCTTCATCAACATCTGCGCGATGCTATGGCTTTTCTGGTCCGCCTCAAATGCCTTCACCCAGGCAATGACCGGCGGGTTGAGCGCCTCCAGTTGCGCCTTTTGGCCGAACTTGGCAGCGGCTTCCTGCAATTTTGTCATATGGGTAATAGTCGGGCTCTCCTGCCTTGGGCTGTTCATCGATACCGTTGATGGTTTTCAGACCAGCCGCGCGGGCGGTGCGATAACCGATCTGAACGATTTCATTGGCATCTTTGGCCAGCATTTCCGGGCCAAAGCGATCATATTCGGCAATGGCGAAATCCGGGGCCGCGCTTTGCATTTCGACCATGACGCGCGTCGGCTTGAAGCTCGCCAGCGCCTTTGCAACGCGGTCAAGGTCGGCCTGCCGCTGCGGCGTCAGCACGGAATCGACCTTGATATTGTTGGTATCCAACCCGGGATTGCCAAAATGATAGGCGCCGACGACCATGACTTGCACCGGTGCGGGTGAAGGCGCGGCGGCGATGGTCGCCAGGCCGAATGTCAGCAAAAGCAATGGTTTCAGCATTTTTGGGCCTTTCTGGTGTATTGTTCAGGCAATACGCCATGGCGGCGCGGTGTCAAGCTGACAGCACCGCCTCAAACGCCCTTACCCCGGCGTCCGGGCCCAGCGGGTGCAGCCAGACGGCGTTGACCACGGCGATGAAATCGGCGCCGGCGGCCACAATCGGCGCGGCATTGGCGGGCGTGATGCCGCCAATCGCAACGCAGGGAAGCTGGCTGATCGTTGTCCACCAGGTGAGAATGGGCGGTTCCGGGCGATAATGGGACGGCTTGGTCGTCGTCTCATAGAACGCCCCGAACGCCACATAATCGGCGCCCTGTTCGCCGGCCTCCATCGCCAGATGCCGGCTGTCATGGCAGGTGCGGCCGATCTGCGCGTCCTTGCCCAACAACGCCCGCGCATCGGCGATACTGCCATCAGATTGCCCCAGATGGACGCCATCGGCGCCGGCCAGCTTTGCCAGATCGGCGCGGTCGTTGAGCAGGAACGCCACGTCCGCGGCATTGCAGATCGGCATCAGCGCATCGCAGGCGGCGAGGATGACAGCATCCGGCACATTCTTCAGCCGCAACTGGAACGCAGCAACAGGGCCGCCATCAAACGCGGCCTTCAGGCTGTCGCTGAATTTCGCGATCTCGATGGCAGGGGGTGAGACGATATAAAGCTGACAGGCGGGACGGAACTGCCTGTCAAAGCGGTCGCCAAAGCCAGGGTCGAGGGGGACATTGTCGTCGGTCATCGTTACACACCAATTGTTTCGTCATGCCGGCGCAGGCCGGGATGACGGTTTGGCGATAAAACGCCTATGCCTTGCCCAGATAAATCTGCACGATCTTGTCGAGCATTGCCAGCGCTTCGGCCTTTGGCCGCTGAAAGGTGTTGCGGCCGATGATCGAGCCATTGCCGCCGCCGTCACGAATGTCGCGGGCATCCTGATAGACCGCATCGGCGCCCTTTGCCGCGCCGCCCGAAAACACCACGATGCGGCGGCCATTAAAACAGGCGGTCTTCACATGCGCAACACGCTTGGCCTGGGTGCTCCAGTCGCCGCCTTCATAGGCCTTTTTGGCGTCCTTCTGTTCGATATGGTCGGTGGGCAGCTTGACCTTGATGATGTGCGCCCCGGCCAGCGCCGCCATGTGCGCCGCATAGGCGCCGACATCCAGCGCCAGTTCGCCAGCCTTGGAAATTTCGCCGCCGCGCGGGTAGGACCAGATGACGGTGGCGATGCCAACGGCCTTGGCCTCCGCCGACAACTCGCGGATTTCCTCCATCAATTCAAAAATATCGTCCGAACCTGGATAGATGGTGAAACCGATCGCAGCACAGCCCAGCCGCAGCGCATCATCGACGGTGCCGGTGACGGCCTGGTTGATGCTGGTTGACCAGCTATTGCTGCTGTTGACCTTTAAAATCGTCGGGATTTGCCCGGCAAAGGTATCTGCGCCCGCCTCGATCATGCCCAGCGGTGCCGCATAGGCCGACAGCCCGGCATCGATCGCCAGCTGGAAATGGTAATGCGGATCATAGGCATCGGGATTGGCCGCAAAACTGCGCGCCGGGCCATGCTCAAAGCCCTGATCGACAGGCAGGATGACCAGCTTTCCAGTGCCGCCGAGCCGGCCCTGCAGCAATATACGCGCCAGATTGGCCTTGGTGCCCGGATTATCGGATTCATAATTGGTAAGAATGGCGCGAACGGTCGGGGTCATGCAAGGCTCCGCGATGGGATTATAAGCTGTTGTGTGGCGATAGCCGGGTGTGGCAATGCGAGCAAGGTTTCAAAGATCAAGCCAGCGGCGCAGCGCGTCATCGATCTGAACGAGTGTTGCACGGTCCAGCACACCGATCCGGCCGGCGATGCTGGTAACCGGGTGGGTGAAAATCCGGTCAACTTCCACTTCACTGGGGCGGGTCAGGCCATTTTCGGTGGTTGGCGCAACGAACGGTCGTTGGCCCGCCGCACCGCGCAATTGGGATGTCAGCGGGCAGACCGTCAGTTTGTCAGCAACCGCCGCCGCGCTGCTGCGTTGCACGACGATACAGGGCCGCGCCTTGCTGGCCGGCGAGCCTGGTTCGCGGACTAGCACGACATCGCCGCGCATCATTGCGCCGGCGGCGGCCCGGCAGGGCCCCAATCATAACCGCCGTCTTCGGCATCCAGCCATTCCAGCCAGACCCGTGTCGCATCATCCGCAAAAGGCGCAGCCAGCAACGGGCTGTTGCGCGCATGAAGCGCCGCCGCATGGCGAATGCGTTCGTCAATCTCTTCGCGTTCCAGGCGATCGATGATCCATTCCCGCGCAATGGCGCTTTTAGGACGGCGCAGCTCCCGCGCAACGCGTTCCAGCCGGTCTGCGTCGGCAGGCTTTAATTTGATACCCAGCATCGCCGCCTCCGTTTAACATGTTAAACAATACGGCGGATGCCAGGCAAAATCAATCGCCGAAATGCTGTTCCGCAACTTGGACGAACAATTCAAAAATGCTCTCGGCGATTTCGCTTGCTTCGGTTTCGGTCATGGTTTTCAATGTGTTGGCGACAGCGCCGACCACCACCTTGCCGTTTTCGGCAATGGCCCCGGCGCGCGTCATCCGGTCGGTGATTTCATTGTAGATCATGCGTTCTTCGGGGCCGAATTCTTCGCCCTTCAAGTCACGGATGCCGCGAAACGCCTCCCCCACACGATCATGGATCGTGTCAGCCGATCGCGCCAGTTTCCAGGCGGCCGGGTAAAGTTTTTCCCATAGTCGATCGGTATCCAGCGGCATGTCAGTTCCCCTGCAAAGCCATTACGCCGGGCAATTCCTTGCCCTCCATCCATTCCAGAAACGCCCCGCCGGCGGTTGACACAAAGCTGAACTGCTCCGCCACCCCGGCATGGTTCAGCGCCGCCACGGTATCGCCGCCACCGGCCACCGACAACAGGCTGCCGCTTTGCGTCAACGCCCCGGCGATTCGCGCCAGCGCCACGGTCGCTGCATCGAACGGCGGCGTTTCAAACGCCCCCAGCGGCCCGTTCCACACCAATGTCTTGCAGGTTTTCAAGGCATCGCCCAGCGCCTCCACCGCCGATTCCCCCAGATCGAGGATCATCTCATCGGCGGCGACTTCATGCACATTGCAGGTTCGATGCGGTGCATTTGCGGCAAACTCCCTTGCCACCACAACATCATAGGGCAAATGCACAATGCAATTTGCGCGTGCAGCGCGCGCCAGAATATCGAGCACCATCGGCGCCAGATCATGTTCGCACAAGGATTTGCCGACATTGATGCCGCGCGCCGCGAGGAAGGTGTTGGCCATGCCGCCACCGATCATCAGATGATCAACCTTTTCAACCAGATGCACAAGAACATCGAGCTTTGACGACACTTTGGCGCCGCCCACCACCGCGGCCACCGGATGTTCGGGATGGCCCAGCGCGGCTTGCAATGCGATCAATTCGGCCTGCATCGACCGCCCGGCAAAGGCCGGCAGCAGGTGCGCCAGACCTTCGGTGGAGGCATGGGCGCGATGCGCCGTTGAAAACGCGTCGTTGACGTAGAAATCGCCGAGCCGAGCCAGCGCCGCCACAAACGCCGGATCATTGGCCTTTTCGCCGGGATGGAAGCGGGTGTTTTCGAGGACCGCCACCGCGCCGGGGGCAAGTGCCGCCACCGCTGCTTCGGCTGCGGGCCCCACGCAATCATCGATAAACGCCACCGGCCGGCCCAGGACATCGGACAACGGCGCCGCCACGGGCCGCAGCGTAAGCGATTTATCGCCGGGGGTGGGCCGCCCGAAATGCGACAGCAACAGCACCCTGGCACCGCGATCGGCCAATGCCGCAATCGTCGGCACCGCTGCCTGTAATCGCGTTGCATCGGTCACAACGCCATCCGCCATCGGCACGTTCAGATCGACGCGGACCAGCACGCGCTTGCCAGCAATATCCGGCATGTCATCGATCGAACGAAAGGCCATTGCCGTTCTCCACAAAACGCCTTCCCTCCCTTGTTCTGGGAGCGGAGAAGATTCGAACTACAGAAATTTGCCCATCGCCACGGCGGTATCGGCCATGCGGTTGGAAAAACCCCATTCATTGTCATACCATGACATCACGCGCACCAGATCGCCACCGATCACCGCGGTTTCCAGGCTGTCGATTGTCGATGACGCGGCGTCATGGTTGAAATCGATCGACACCAGCGGTTCGTCGGTGAATGCCAATATACCCTTTAGTTCACCGTGTGCCGCCGCCTTCAACGCGGCGTTGACTTCCTCCTTCGTCACCGGCCGTGCCGATTGAAAGGTCAAATCGATCAAGCTGACATTCGGCGTTGGCACGCGAACTGCAGAGCCATCCAGCTTGCCCTTCAATTGCGGCAGCACTTCACCCACAGCGCGCGCCGCGCCGGTCGTCGTCGGGATCATCGACATGGCGGCAGCGCGGGCCCGGCGCGGATCCTCATGGATCTGATCCAGAATCTTCTGGTCATTGGTATAGCTGTGGATGGTCGTCATCAGGCCCTTTACCAGGCCAAATTCACGATCCAGGATCATCGCCACCGGCGCCAGGCAATTGGTCGTGCAGGATGCGTTGGAAACGATCTTGTGCTCGGCGGTCAATTTGTCGTGGTTCACCCCATAAACCACCGTCAGATCAACGCCCTTGCCCGGCGCCGAAATCAACACGCGCTTGGCACCCGCGGCCAGATGCGCGCCGGCCTTGTCAGCCGCGGTGAAAAATCCGGTGCATTCCAGCGCAATATCGACGCCCATTTCGGCGTGGGGCAGCCTTGCGGGGTCCCGCTCTGCCGTTACCCGGATGCGCTGGCCATCGACGATGATCGCATCGCCATCAACGCTGATTTCGCCCTTGTAACTGCCATGCACCGAATCATGTTTCAGCAAACGGGCATTGGCGGCCGGATCGGCCAGATCATTGATCGCCACGACCACAATATCGGTGCGTTTCGATTCGTGGATGGCGCGCAGCACATTGCGCCCGATGCGCCCGAAACCGTTGATGGCGACCTTGATGGCCATGATCTTAAATCTCCTTGCTGTTCAAATACGCATGGACCCGCGCCGCAATTTTCACGGCCGTCAGCCCGAAATGATCATAAAGTTTGTCGATGGGGGCCGACGCACCAAAGCTGTCGATGCCGATATTCAGGCCGGTATTGCCGGTATAGCGTTCCCAGCCCAATGTGACGCCGGCCTCAACCGACACGATCAACGCGCCTGTCGGCAGCACATCGGCGCGATACGCCGCTGGCTGGGCATCGAATAATTCCCAGCACGGCATTGAAACCACATCACAGCCCAGCCCTTCGGCCTCCAGCAGATCTGCCGCTGCGAGTGCGATTTCGACTTCGGACCCTGTTGCCAGAAACACCAACCGCCGCGCCGCCGCCGCATCGCGCAGCCGATACCCGCCCTTTGCCGTCAGATTTTCGCCGGCAACCGTCCGCAACTGCGCCAGGCTCTGCCGGCTGAGTGCCAGCACCGATGGCCGGGGCACATCGGCAAGCGCCAGCGCCCAGGATTCTGCCGTTTCCACCACATCGGCCGGTCGATAGACCGCCAGATTGGGGATCGCGCGCAGCGACAGCAGATGCTCGATCGGCTGGTGGGTCGGGCCGTCCTCGCCCAGCCCGATGCTGTCATGGGTCAACACATAGATGACGCGGATGCGCTGCAGCGCCGACATCCGGATGGCGTTGCGCATATAATCGCTGAACACCAGAAACGTGCCGCCATAGGGGATGGCGCCGCCGTGCAGGGCAATGCCATTCATCGCTGCTGCCATGCCGAATTCGCGGATGCCGTAATAGATATAGCGCCCGGCATAATCGCTGGCCGAAAACGCCGTTAAATCCTTGGTCTTGGTCAAGTTCGATCCGGTCAGATCGGCCGAGCCGCCAAGCAGGATCGGCGCCAGCGGGTTCAGCACCGCCAGAGCCAGTTCGGATGCCTTGCGCGTTGCGATCGTTTGCGGGGCAGCAATCAGCCCGGCGATATGCGCCTGCAGCGCCGCAACCGCAGCCGCCGGCACGTCGCCCGCCATCCGGCTGGTGAAATCCGCAGCATGGCCGCTGGCCGCCAGCCGCGCCGCCCAGGCCGCATGATCGGATGCGCCGCGAGAGCCCGCAGCCTGCCAATCCGCTGCCACATCATCCGGCACCACAAATGCCGGGTAATCCCATCCCAATGCCGCCCGCGCGCCGGCGATTTCCGCCGCGCCCAGTGGCGATCCATGGGAACTGCTGGTCCCCGCCTTGGTCGGCGCGCCGAAACCTATGGTGGTGCGGCAGGCGATCAGCGACGGACGCGGATCGGCCTTTGCTACCGCAAGTGCCGCATCAACTGCGGCGAAATCCATCCCGTCACAGGCGATCACATGCCAGCCGGCGGCGGTGAAGCGCCCGGCCATATCCTCTGACGTTGAAAGCGAGGTCGGCCCATCGATTGAGATGCGATTATCATCCCACAACACATTCAACCGGCCCAGCTGCAAATGCCCGGCCAGGCCAATGGCTTCCTGCGAAATGCCTTCCATCAGGCAGCCGTCGCCGGCAATTGCCCAGGTGCGGTGATCGACCAGATCATCACCAAACACAGCGTTCAAATGGCGTTCGGCAATCGCCATGCCAACCGCCGTTGCCAGCCCTTGTCCCAGCGGCCCGGTGGTGGTCTCGACCCCCTCCAGTTCAAAATTTTCGGGGTGGCCGGCACAGGGGCTGCCCATCTGGCGGAAATTGCGAATGTCATCGATGGTTGGCCGTGCATAGCCGGTCAGGTGCAGCAGCGCATACAGCAACATCGATCCATGGCCGGCAGACAGCACGAAACGATCCCGATCCGGCCATTTCGGCGCTGATGCATCAAATTTCAAATGCCGGGTGAACAGCGCCGTCGCCGCATCGGCCATGCCCATCGGCATCCCGGGATGGCCGGAATTCGCCGCTTCCACAGCGTCCATGGCCAGGGCGCGTATGGCGTTTGCCATGATTTTGGGGCTGGTCATCAAAACCTGCAAAAAACGCCGGCAAATCCGGCAGAAAAGGACGGCGGAAAACGGCAAACCGAATCGTGGCGGACATTGGCCAGACGGGCAGCGATGCGTCAACCTCGCTGCACTGCAATAAGGCGCCCGAAAGTCGCGACAGCGCGCATTGACCGCGCTTCATGTTACGCCTTACATCGCTTGCCCAACCGCAAGCGTCATAAAGAGTATCGCCATTCCAGCCGAAACCGATCTTGCCGCCCGCCTTGCCGCCGCCCTGGATCGCATCGATCGGGCACTGGCAGATCGCGCGTCTGGCACCGCCGCGCAAAGTGCGGAAATCGCGCGCCTGCGCCGCATCGAATTGGCTGCCACCGCTGCACTTGCCGAGCTTGATGCCATTGTCGGTCAGGACGCTTAAATGGGCCAGGTCATCGTCGAAATTGGCGGCCGCAACTACCCATTGTCGTGCCGGGATGGGGATGAGGCGCATCTGACCGGCCTTGCCGCCGGAATCGCCGCCAAGGCAAAAGGATTGACCAGCCAATTGGGACAGATGAGCGAATCGCGGCTGTTGCTGATGGCGGCGCTGATGATTGCCGATGAACTGCATGAGGCAAAAAAGGGCAATTTCGTCGCGGACCCGGCGCTGGCGCTGCTTGTGGCGCGCGCAGAGGCCTTGGCAGAGGCACTTGCTTAAGCTTTCCCGCAAGGGGAAAGGCAGACATTGCCCCCTGCCCACATACGCCCTATATTCGCAGGCAGGCGGGAACTGCCCGGAACGAGCAACGAGCATCCCTGAGGCGATTCACTTTCCTAGGGGGCTGGCCCTGGGCGGACCGTGGTCCGTCCTATCTGGCTCCCACCTGACGTAACTGGCGTCAGAGGATCTCTCAAGCAAACGACCCATGGTGGTCCCGCCGACTGCTATTTCGAAAATGCTGGTGCCTCTTGTCCGACGATCCAAAGCCTGCGCTGCGCCGCCTGTTTCGTGAACGCCGCCAGCAGTTTGTGGGCAGACTATGTGTCAAGGATCGCCGCGCTGCCGAACGCGCGCTTGCAACCTTGATCGCCCCCGCCCTCGCCGGCTTTCACGCCATCGCCAGCTACGCCGCAGTCGGCGATGAAATCGACCCCGCCGCCATCGAAGCCACCATCGGCCCACACGCGTTTCCACGCATCACCGGCAAACAGATGAAATTCCATGTCTGCGAATGGTCCCAGATGGCCCGAGGGCCGTTGGGCATCCCGCAACCGCCCGCAACCGCGCCCCAAATCACTCCTGATCTGCTGCTGGTGCCGCTGCTCGCCGTCACGCTTGCCGGGGTCCGCCTGGGCCAGGGTGGCGGCTATTATGACCGCGCCCTTGCCGCCCTGCCCGGGGTGCGGACGATCGGCCTCGCCTGGGATGTGCAGATTGCCGACGCGCTGCCGGTCGAAGCCTGGGACCAGCCCATCGATTTCGTTGCGACACCAACCCGGCTGGTCGATTGCCGCAGGCAACGCTAAACCGCCATCATGCAACCCAACATTCCCGAACCAAGCTGGCGCAAGCCCGTCGGCATCCTTGGCCTGCTGGCCTATCTGGTGGTCTATGCCATGATCATTGCCGCTTTTGGCGAAGCGCTTTCGGCGCTGCCACAGGCCTTGATGGTGCTGGCCTATCTGATTGCCGGCATCGCCTGGGTGCTGCCACTGAAACCCCTGTTCCTGTGGATGAACACCGGACGCTGGACCGTGAAAGACGAAAAGCGATGATTGCTGCTGCCGATTGCACCACCATGTTGCAGGTCCGCGCCGGCGTTGATGCGATTGATCGCGATCTGGTGGCGCTGCTGGCTCGGCGTTTTGCCTATATGGATGCTGCCGCCCGCATAAAAAGCGAACGCGGCGCGGTGCGGGATGAGGCGCGCAAGGCCCAGGTCATCGCCAATGCCAGCGCTGCTGCAACGGCAGTCGGCCTGCCCGCGGGGCTGGCCGAAACACTGTGGGAAACCCTGATCGAAACATCGATCAGCCATGAATTTGGCGCCTGGGACGCGAACCACCAATAGGCGGGGCAATGGCGCGAGTGACGGGGCTCGAACCCGCGACCTCCGGCGTGACAGGCCGGCGCTCTAACCAACTGAGCTACACCCGCAAAAGCCGTTGCACGGGGAAGCGGCGGGATAGGCAGCCCCCCTCGCCCTGTCAAGCAACTATCGGTCTTGGCGCTCACCACAATGCTGGGATGACAGCCACGCCCTGTCCGGCTAGTCACTCACGATGACCAAAAAAGACCCCGACCACGCCGGTTCCGTTTCCCGCCTCATGGCCTTGCTCGATGTCGAACCGCTGGGTGACGATCGTTTCCGCGGTCTTTCGACCAACGAAGGCTGGATGCGGGTCTATGGCGGGCAGGTCGTCGCCCAGGCCCTGATGTCGGCAACCAAGACTGTCGATGCGGCGCGCCTCTGCCATTCGCTGCATTGCTATTTCATCCGCCCGGGCGATCCCGGTGAACCGATTGTCTACAGGGTGGAAAATGATCGCGATGGCGCCAGCTTTACCACGCGGCGGGTGGTGGCGATGCAAAGGGGCCGGCCGATTTTCAACATGGCGGCTTCGTTCCAGGTGGAGGAAAGCGGGCTGAGCCACGCCGTCGCCATGCCCGAAACACCCGGACCCGATGGCCTGAAAAGCGATGCCGAATGGGCAGCGATCAATTACGACCGCACGCCGGAACCGTTTCGTACCGCATGGGCAATGCGGGAACGGCCAATCGAATATCGCACGGTTGATTATGTCGATCCGTTCAACCCGATCAAACTGCCGCCACGCGCCCGCCATTGGGCAAGGATTGCCGCGCCATTCACCGCCACGCCGGCGATGACTCGGGCGCTGTTCGCCTATGCCAGCGACATGACCCTGCTCGACACCTGTCTTATGCCGCACGGCGTCGCCTGGTCTGATCCGCGCCTGCAGGTCGCCAGCCTGGACCATGCCATCTGGTTCAACACCACGCCCGATCTGAACGATTGGTTGCTGATCGATCAGGATTCGCCGGTCAGCGGCGGCGGCCGCGGTCTGAATCGCGGTATTGTCTATAATCGGGGCGGCAACGTTGTCGCGAATATCATGCAGGAAGGGCTGATCCGGTTCAGGGAGGCCTGATGCAACCAACTGAAGTGAGCGAAAAAAAACGCTTCAATCCCCTTGCCGCGTTGGGCCCGGGGCTCATCACCGGCGCTGCCGATGATGATCCATCCGGCATTGCCACCTATTCGCAGGCTGGTGCGCAATTCGGCTTTCAAATGCTGTGGACGGTGGTGCTGACCTATCCGTTAATGGCGATGTTCCAGTTGATCTGCGCCGAAATCGCCAGGGTCAGCGGTCGCGGCCTGGCCCGCAACATGGCCAGCAGTTTTCCGCAGCCACTGGTGGCCGGTATCGTCCTGCTGCTGCTGTTTGCCAACATTCTCAACATCGCTGCCGATCTTGCCGCCATGGGCGAGGTGTCGGCGTTGGCAATCGGCATCAAAAGCCACGGCTATACCATTGGTTTCGCCGCAGTTTCCCTGCTGCTTCAGGTATTGGTGCCCTATCACCGCTATGTCGGCATGTTGAAATGGGCAACGCTGGTGCTGTTTGCCTATGTGGGCGTGGTGCTGATCGTTCACGTGCCCTGGGGCCTGGCATTGAAGGCTACGGTCTGGCCGCAGCTATCAATCAACGCTGCGTCCGCCACGATGGTGGTGGCTGTATTCGGGACAACGATCAGCCCCTATCTGTTTTTCTGGCAGGCGTCGCAAGAGATCGAAGAAATCGGCAAGGAACACAAACGTTCCCTGAAAAGAAACGCCGCAGACGCCCCGAACGAGATGCGACGGCTGCGTTTTGATACCTGGGGCGGCATGGGTTTTTCAAATCTGATCTCGTTTTTCATCATTCTGAGCACGGCGGTCACACTGCATGCCAGCGGCCAGACCATCAACAGCGCCGCCGATGCCGCCAATGCCCTGCGGCCGATAGCCGGCGATTTTGCCTTTGCCCTGTTTGCCATCGGTATCATCGGCACGGGAATGCTCGCCGTACCGGTGCTGGCGGGTTCCGCCGCCTATGCGCTTTCAGAGGCGATGGGATGGCGCGCCGGCCTGGAACTGGCACCGCGCCAAGCCAGAAATTTCTACGCGGTCATCATTTTGGCCATTCTGGCTGGCGTGGGGCTGGATTTTTCAACGATCAATCCTGTCACGGCACTGTTCTGGAGCGCCGTCGTCAATGGCGTTGTTGCCGTGCCGGTGATGGTGGTGATCATGCTGCTGGCCAATCGCCGCAGCGTGATGGGAAAATACACCCTGGGGCGCTGGCACGGCCGGCTGGGATGGGCGGCAACGGCGGTGATGGCCGCGGCGAGCGTGACAATGCTGGTGCTGCTTTAGGCCCGTAACGGCCTTGCAAAAACCACCAGGCACATTTGCATCGTCTTGCTGTCGTACCGTCGTTTGCCTGTTGATTGTCAGTGGGGCAAATGGCGCAGCTATCAATCAACGCTGCGTGCGTAACGATGGTGGTGGCTGTATTCGGGACAACGATCAGCCCCTATCTGTTTTTCTGGCAGGCGTCGCAGGAGGTCGAAGAAATCGGCAAGAAACACGAACGTTCCCTGAAAAGAAACGCCGCAGACGCCCCGAACGAGCTGCGGCGGCTGCGTTTTAAGACCTGGGGCGGCATGGGCTTTTTCAAATCTGATCTCGTTTTTCATCATTCTGAGCGCGGCAGTCACACCCCATGCCAGCGGCCAGACCATCACCAGCGCCGCCGATACCGCCAATGCCCTGCGGCCGATAGCCGGCGAAGGCCCGCATGACGAGGGGGCTTCAATCAAACTGAAATCGACTCTCAAAAAAACCGGTCCGTGCCGGGGGGAGGTTGGACTCGCGCCCTTCGCGTGAACCGGGAGAGGGGTGCTTTTATCGAAGGCGAGCGCGCTCAATCCGATAAGAGTTGGCAAGTCACGCCGCCAGCGGCAATTCCACCTCTGCAAGCGCCGCCAGAAACTGGTCACAGGACCGTTCCCAACTGAACTGTACCCCATAATTCGCGCAATCCAGCCGGCGCGCCGTCAATGCCGTCCGCATCGCAGCACCCAGATCATCCGCCACACCACCGACACGCGGGCCGGCCGCCAGCCCGCAGCCATCAGCGCCCAAAATATCCAGCGGTCCCGGCACCGGATAGCCCGCCACCGGGGTGCCGCACGCCAGCGCCTCGATAATCACCAATCCGAACGTGTCGGTCCGGCTGGGAAATACCAGCACATCGGCCCCCACATAGGTCGATGCCAGCGCCTCACCATGCAGGCTGCCCAGAAAATGCACTTCTGGAAAACGCCTTTGCAAATCATCCAGCGCCGGGCCATCGCCAACCACCACCTTGCTGCCATGCCAGGGCGTTGCCAGAAATGCCTCGATGTTCTTTTCCACTGCCACCCGCCCGACATGCAGTGCAATCGGCCGCAGCAGATCGGCAAACGCCGGATGCGCTTCCCGATCCGCCCGAAACAGCCCCAAATCCACCCCGCGCGTCCAGGGCCGGGTCCGCATCAGGCCATGGCCGGCCAGTTCGGCCGCCAATCGCGGCGTCGCCACCAGAACATGGCGTGCCGGCCGGTGAAAACGTTCCAGCACGCGCCAGAAAAATTTTGGGCTTAGCCCGGTATGCGCCGCAACATAATCGGGAAATCGCGTGTGAAAACTGGTGGTAAACGGCACATTGCGGGCGACACACCAGCTGCGCGTCAGCCAGCCCAGCGGCCCTTCGGTGGCAATGTGCACCGCATCCGGATCAAATTCGGCAATCGTCGCCGCAATTTTTCGTTGCGTCGTCAGTGCTAACCGGATTTCAGGGTAACTCGGCATTGGTAAGGAAAAAAACCGGTCCGGCGTGATCGTCTGCACCCGGTGGCCGCGCGCCGTCGCAATATCGACAATGGTCGACAGGGTGCGGACAACGCCATTCACCTGCGGGCTCCAGGCATCCGAAACCAAGGTGATCCGCATCAGGCTATTCCCAATTCGGGCACAAGTTCGGGCACCTGGCCCGCCGCCACACGCAGCGCCCGGTGGTGCGCCGCCCAATCGATGATTTCGATGCGGCCATCGCTGTGTTCGACCAGCGCGGTGCAGCTTTCCACCCAATCGCCGTCGTTCATATAGGTGATGCCGTCGAATTCGCGGATTTCGGCCGAATGGATATGGCCGCAGACAACGCCATCCACACCGCGTTCGCGGGCCGCATGGGCAACAACCTCCTCAAACCGCGAAATGAACGACACGGCATTCTTTACCCGGTGCTTGATATAGGCTGACAATGACCAATAGGGCAGGCCAAACCGCCGCCGGGCCTTGTTGAAATACACGTTCATTTTCAGAAGGATGCAATAACCGATATCGCCCAGAAACGCCAACCAGCGAACATAAAGCACAATGCCGTCAAATTCGTCGCCGTGCAGCACCAAAAGGCGCCGGCCATCCGCGGTGACATGGATCGCCTCGGCCACCACTTCCACCCCGCCAAATGCCAGCCCGACATAATCGCGCGCCGCTTCATCATGGTTGCCGGGTATATAAACAACGCGGGTGCCCTTGTTGGCCAATTTCAACACCCGACGCACAATATCATTGTGGCGCGGCGGCCAATACCAGCCGCGCTTCAACCGCCAGCCATCGATGATATCACCAACCAGATACAGCGTTTCGGGCTTTATCGAATGCAGGAAATCATGCAGCAATTCGGCATTGCAGCCCGATGTTCCCAAATGGGTGTCGCTGATCCAGACGGTGCGAAACTTGATCTTGCCACGCGGCGCAATGTCATCATCATCGCCCCAAAGGTTGGCGGGTGATTGCCGCGGCGAACTGCGCCGGCGCACCGGTACTGTGATGTCGCCATCAAAGGCGATGAGCGGCAGGCTGGCCATCGGTTTCGGCTTCCAATTGCCTCAGATGACGCACCCCTACATGTTGCACATGACAATCGCATGTCATCTACATATCGATATACAAAAGCAATGATACCGTGGTCGGGGCGAGAGGATTCGAACCTCCGGCCTCTGCCTCCCGAAGGCAGCGCTCTACCGGGCTGAGCTACGCCCCGACGCGACGGAAGTGCGCCTATAACGATCGCGGGGCAGCGGTGCAACGCCCTTCCTTCCCCCCTGCTTCCTGCAAGGCGGGGAGTCACGACAAACTGTTCCCCCACATCGCACCATAGGCTAAGGCAAATAAGACTCATCGATAACAGGGACCATCGCCATGACCGCCATCGGACAGGATAGTTTGAAAACCCGCCGCAGCCTGACCATCGATGGCAAGGCCTATGCTTTTTACAGCCTGGCCGCCGCCGCCGAGGCGCTGGGTGACATCAGTCGGCTGCCCTATTCGATGAAAGTCCTGTTCGAAAACCTGCTGCGATTTGAAGATGGCAGCACGGTGACAGTCGATGATTTGAAGGCGATGGTCGCCTGGGGCGATACCCGCAAATCCGAACATGAAATCAACTACCGCCCGGCACGGGTGCTGATGCAGGATTTCACCGGCGTGCCCTGCGTTGTCGATCTGGCGGCGATGCGCGATGCGATGACAAAATTGGGCGGCGATCCGCAAAAAATCAACCCGTTGGTTCCGGTCGATCTGGTCATCGATCACAGCGTCATGGTCGATGAATTCGGCAATGCGACGGCCTATGAAGACAATATGGACCTGGAATATGCCCGCAACATCGAACGCTATGAATTCCTGCGCTGGGGATCATCAGCGCTAAAGGGTTTCCGCGTGGTACCGCCCGGCACCGGCATCTGCCACCAGGTCAATCTGGAGTATCTGGCCCAGGCCGTCTGGACCAGCGAAGACGAAAGCGGCGCCACCATTGCCTATCCTGATACCGTTGTCGGCACCGATAGCCATACGACGATGATCAATGGCCTTGGCGTGCTTGGCTGGGGCGTTGGCGGCATCGAAGCCGAAGCAGCAATGCTCGGGCAACCTGTGTCGATGCTGATCCCGGAAGTCGTCGGCATGAAATTGTTCGGTGTGCTGCCCGAAGGCATTACCGCCACCGATCTGGTGCTGACCGTGACGCAAATGTTGCGCGCCAAGGGCGTTGTCGGGCGGTTTGTTGAGTTTTACGGCCCCGGCCTTGATGCGCTGACGCTTGCCGATCGCGCCACGCTGGCCAACATGGCGCCCGAATATGGCGCCACCTGCGGGTTCTTCCCGATCGACGAGGCCACGCTGGATTACATGCGCCTGTCTGGCCGCGACGATTCCCGCATTGCGCTGGTCAAGGCCTATTGCCAGATCCAGGGCCTGTGGCGCGAAACCGATACCCCCGATCCGGTGTTCACCGACACGATCGAGCTTGACCTTGCCAGCGTGCTCCCCAGCCTGGCCGGCCCGCGCCGCCCGCAGGACAAGGTGTTGCTGTCAAACGCCAAGCAGGCATTCGAAGGCGAACTGTCCGGCGGTTATAAAAAGGCCGATCTGATGGCCCAGCGCGTTGCTGTGCACGATGCCAATTATGACATCGGCCATGGCGATGTGGTGATTGCCGCCATCACCAGTTGCACGAATACCTCTAACCCGAACGTCCTCGTCGCTGCGGGGCTTGTCGCGCGCAAGGCTAATGCGCTGGGGCTGAAATCCAAGCCCTGGGTGAAAACGTCCCTGGCCCCCGGATCAAAGGTCGTCACCGATTATTTCGCCAAATCGGGCCTGCAAACCGATCTTGATGCGATGGGCTTCAATCTGGTCGGCTATGGCTGCACCACCTGCATCGGCAATTCCGGGCCCCTGCCCGAGGCAATCAGCGAAGCCATCAACGCCAATGACATTGTCGCTGCCTCCGTCTTGTCGGGCAACCGAAATTTCGAAGGCCGGGTGTCGGCGGACGTAAAGGCCAATTACCTTGCCAGCCCGCCGTTGGTTGTCGCCTATGCCATCGCCGGCAGCATCCGCATGGATCTGACCACCGAAAGCCTGGGCCAAGGCAGCAATGGCCAGCCGGTCTATCTGCGCGACATCTGGCCGACCAACCAGGAAGTTGCCGCGATGGTGCTGTCCAGCGTCACCGCCGACATGTTCCGCGCCCGCTATGACAATGTTTTCGCCGGCGATGAACGCTGGCAGGCGATCAAGGTTGAAGGCGGCGCCACCTATAAATGGAACATGGCCTCAACCTATGTGCAGAACCCGCCGTATTTTGAAGGCATGACGATGACGCCGCAACCGGTGCGGGACATTATTGGCGCACGGCCGCTGGCGATTTTCGCCGATTCGATCACCACCGATCACATCTCACCGGCCGGCAATATCAAGGAAGCCTCGCCCGCCGGGCGCTACCTTGGCGAACGCCAGGTCGCCCGCGCCGATTTCAACAGCTATGGCGCCCGCCGCGGCAATCATGAAGTGATGATGCGCGGCACCTTCGCCAATATCCGCATCAGGAACGAAATGGTGCCCGGCGTCGAAGGCGGTGTGACGAAACACATCCCGACCGGGGAGCAACTGGCGATCTTTGATGCGGCCGAACTGTACAAAACCGAAGGCACCGCGCTGATCGTCGTCGCCGGCAAGGAATATGGCACCGGATCGTCGCGCGATTGGGCGGCAAAGGGCACGAGCTTGCTTGGCGTCCGCGCCGTCATCGCCGAAAGTTTTGAACGCATCCACCGGTCAAACCTGGTTGGTATGGGCGTGCTGCCGTTGCAATTTGCGCCCGGTTCCGATCGCAAGACCGCGGGACTGGATGGCACCGAAATTTTCGACATTACCGGGCTGGATGCGTTGAAACCCCGCCAGATCATGACGGTGAATTTCACCCGCGCCGATGGCAGCACCGGCAGCATCGAAACCTTGTGCCGCATCGATACCGAACAGGAACTGGAATATTTTTACGCCGGCGGCATCCTGCCCTATGTGCTGCGCAAGCTGGCGGCGTAAATCCGACCCAGCCTAGCGGCCGAATCCCACCAGGATCGCGCCAATGAAAAGGGAGGGAGCCTTACGGCCCCCTCCCTCTCACAACGCTCGCACCTGCCTGATCAGGCGGTTGCTGTGCTTTCACGGCGCTGGCGGCGCATTGATCCGCCGACCATGCCAAAGCCGCCGATCAGCATCGCCCAGGCACCCGGTTCCGGGACAACGCTGTTGATCCAGTTGGCGTGGAGATAGATCGGCACAAACCCGTTAAATTCGCCAAACGTGTTGTCGAGCGCATTGTTAATGTCGCCGGGTTGAACGTCCGTGCCAAAGGTCAGGCCATAGGATGTCACCGATGCCAGCTTGCCATCGATGAACTGTGGCCCGCCCGAATCGCCGCCAGCGGTGCTGACTTCAGTCGCGCCGCGGCCAAGGTTGCAGTATTTTGCACTTGCCGCCAGACCGAAGCCAACGGTTGCGAGCCCGCACGAGGCATCATTGGCGACCAGACCATTGTCGAAATCGGCAATATAGGAATAATCGGTCTGCGCGCCGGGCGCCTCGCCAAAGAATGCTGAATTGAACACGCCGCCGAAATCCGAATCGCCCAGACGGAAATCATAGCGGTTGTCACCCTGCCGCAGACGGCCGGTGCCAAGGCCCTGGCCGCCACCGGTGCCGTTATTGCCGCCGGTGTTCGAACGCCGGCCATAGCCGGCGATATTGTAATCAAGGCCGGTCAGATCGCCCTGGGTGTAAAGGCCATAGCTGGTGGCATAGCTTGGCGCGGCAGCGCCGAGCCGCAGCACGGCGATGTCGTTCTGATCGATCACATTGCCGGTGTAGAGCGGATTGACGTGGACTGCGCTGATGGCGACCTTTGTTACGCCGATGGCGCCGGTGTTATAGACTGGCTGATCGGTTGCGCTGCCATTGTAGAAATAAGCGGTGACGCTGTTGGGCCGCGACGAACCGCCATCGCTGACGCAGTGACCGGCCGTGATGATCGAATTGCCATACAGGCTGCCCGAACAGACAAACGCGCCACCGGCACCATAATCCATCAACAGGCCGACTGTGCCGCGATATTTGGATGCCTGGGCCAGATAGATTGCGCTGCCGCCGCCGGCAATCGTGGCGGTCGATGTCTGGCCGATAACCGTGCTGGTCGCGGTGTATTTCAAACCATTGGCGCTGCCCGAGATCGATTTTGCCGATGCCGGCACCGCTATCGCCGAAAGCGCAGCGAACGTCAGAAAAAGTCCCTTGAATTTCGACATGATAATCCCCCGTTGGTTTCGTGCCGGACGCGATCTGCAGTTGACCCCCTGCATTTCAAGCCCGCAACGTGGCATACTATTCATTATGTCGTGCGCTTTTGCAATGCGCCAAACGCAAGATCAAAGCGCGGCAGAACAGCGCGATACAAATGGCCTTGGCTGATCTGAGGGGATATTGCGATCCAGGCGTCGCACCTGCCAGGCGGTCAAGCCAACTGAGCCATACCGAAACTGGGATCCTGAACCAATAGGGTCAGGTCGCAATGACAGGAAGTGACTGGTTGCCAGATGGGCCATGTCCGCACTGCGGAGCCGCGCTCGCTTCACTAATGGTTATTCTATTTCAATCTTCTGTTATTTTATTGCGTATTTGCAACCTAAACGCAAACTTTAAACATTGCTTTGGCCAGGAATGACGCAATTATGGCGCTAAGACTCCTGGGGTAGGAATCTGTGTTTTTCGGGGGCCTGTAACAATGATGAAAACCATGCTTTTCGCGTCGGCGGCAACGCTGTTTGTCTCAACTGCGGCAATCGCCGCGGCGCCGGTGGCAAGTTCCAATACGCTGAAGGACGAATATCAGGACGTGGAACAGCGGGAATATGTGCCATTTGTTGCAAGTGATGGTCTTGACGCGGCGCGTGGGCCCAATGGCCCGGCCGGCGGTTATGTCGTCCAGAGTTTTGAAGGCATCAGCCAGTATAATGTCGCCGCCTATGGCCGCAATTTCATTCCGCCAGATACGATGGGCGCCGTTGGCAACACCCAGTATTCGGAATTCGTCAACGGTGGTTTTGCGGTTTACAGCAAGGCTGGCGGCGGCGTTGTAAAGGCGACATCCGATGTCGCATTCTGGCAGGCCGCCGGGCAATCCAGTGCCAATGGCGATACCCGCGTTGCCTATCTGAAAGACAGCAACCGCTGGATGGCGCTGTCATTCGGGGCGAGCACATCAAACATCCAGATCGCCGTGTCGGATACCAGCAACGCTGCCGGCACCTGGAAATCGACGATTTTCACCGGTTATGCCGGCGGCACCGCCGATTACCCGACGCTGGGCATCGACAAAAACGCCGTTTACATCGGCACCAACAATTTCAACGCCAACGGCAATTTCCGTGGCACCACATTGAATGTGATCCCGCTGGCCAGCCTGGTCAGTGCCGTCGCACCGACCACAACGGGGATCACACAGTTTGTGACCCCCTATGACCCTGTCAACGGTGGCGCAGATGGCGGCTTTGCCATCCAGGGCGTCAACAGCGATTCCGGCAACCCCACCGGGCATGTTCTGGCTGTCTCACTGTTTAACGCCGATACCATACGTTATGATGTTTCCAATGCCGGAACACCAGGCGCAGCGAAGGTCAACGCGGTTTACATCGGTACCGCCGGCTATGACGGCAATGGTGCCGGTCGTCAGCCAAACGCTGTCGCAGATGCGTTCCCGAATGCAACGTTCCCTGACAATAATCGCGTTATCGACACGCTGGATGATCGCTATGGATCGGCGGTATTCGAACAAAATGGGCGCATCTATGCGGTGCACACTGTCACCCCAACGGGCACCGACTTTACGGTCGTGCGTTATGAAGTCATCGATGCCGCAACCAATGCCATTCTTGACGAGGGCGATATTGGCGACGGCGCCCATGATTTTTATCAGGGCTCGATCAACGTCAACAGCCATGGCCAGGTGGTCATCGCCTATAACCGTTCCGGATCGAATTCGCTGGATGGCAACATCACCTTTGCCGCCCAGGTGTTCAGCACCGGTATCGGTGGGCTGTTGACTGCCCGTGGCGGCGAACAAGTGCTCAAAGTCAGCCTGATCGATGATTATCACAATGGCTCGATCGCTGGCCGGGTTGCTGCCGGCCGGCAGCGCTGGGGCGATTACAGCTCGGTGACGCTGGATCCAACCGACGGCCGATCATTCTGGGCCATTGGCGAATTCGCCCGCGAATATAATAACCCGGCTGGCGGTCACCCTGGCGGCACTGGCGGTTCGCGCTGGGGCACCTGGATTTCCGAACTCAACGTCGGCACGACAGTCCCTGAACCCGGCAGCTGGGCGATGATGATCGCCGGATTTGGCATCATCGGCGCGGCACGCCGCCGTCAGCGCCGGCTGGAATCGGCCTCGGCCTGATCGCATGCTCGATAACGGCAAGAGCCGGCGCTTTGCAGCGTCGGCCCTTGCTGTTTCTGGGGCATTGCTCGCCATTTCGGCACCGGCCGCCGGCGCCGCCCTGGCGGGCCACTGGGCCGGTGACAGGTTGGCAATCGATGCGACGCCCACCGCCATCCACCTGACGCTCGATTGCGCCGCCGGCAGCATCGATGCACCGTTGCTCCCCGACCGGGCCGGGCATTTCACGGCAAGGGGGAACTTCAACAGCTTTCAGCCCGGCCCGCAGCGGGCCGACGAGCCGGTGATCGATACGGCGGCGCATTTCACCGGGGCGATCAAGGGCAACCGAATGGCTTTATCGATGGCGCGCGACGGGAAACCCAGCGAGAAATTTGCGCTGGTCCGCGGCGCAAAGGTCAAGCCGGCGCGCTGCCTTTAGACAGGGCGGCGCCCCAAGCTGATTTTTCCGATCATACCCCGGATCCTAATCCCGCTAGGCCCGTTCAAACAGCGAATGATCCGGCACGCCCCAATCGACAATGCGCCACCCGCGCTGCAATGCCAACGCACGCAATTTCGGCGATGGATTGGCCGCGACCGCTTCGCCGCCGCTGGACTGGGCCAATTCAAACACCGGCAGATCCGAAATATGGTCCGAATAAAAGCGCAGGTGCGCATCGCCGCCGGTTTCACGCTGCAGCCAGCCCTCGATCAGCCGGCGTTTGGCGTCACCATAGCAATTGTCGCCGCCCAGCCGGTGGTGCAGCCGATCATCCTCCCAGCGCGACGCCGTGGCAATGACCGCATCAAAACCGAGCTGCTCGGCAATCGCCCGCACATAATATTCATTGGACGCGGTCGCCAGCACCAGCCGCCGCCCCTCTGCCCGGTCGGCCGCAATCTGGGCCATCGCGGCCGGAAACACATCGCGCTCTATCACCCGCACGGCATAGGCATCGGCCGCCGCGACCAGCCGCGCCCGTGCCACATGCCGGCCCATCAACAGCCGGTGGCCAAGTTCCTTCAGCCGTGCCCGGTCGATCCATTTCGCCGCATAGCCGATCAACGCCAGCCCGAGCAGCGGCACCATCAGCACCCGCCACGGCGCCTCTCGCCGCGCCCAGAATATCAACCAGGGCGTCCAGGTGCCGCGCCGGGTGATCGTCCTGTCCATGTCATAGATGCTTATCGTCATGATACCGACCTGCAGATGGCGCTTGCCCCCGCGCCAGCAATCCCGCACCTATAGGCGGCCATGACGATCCCCAGCATCGAGGAAAGCAGTGACAGTGCCGGCACGCGGGTTGCCGTGCGCGGGGAATTGACCATGGCCAATATCGCCAGCATCGCCGCCCCGCTGCGTGCCATCAATCCGGCGGGCAAGACGATGGCGCTCGATCTGGGCGGTGTCGAACGCATCGATACCGCCGGTGCCTGGATCATCCACCGGCTGGTCAGCGATTGGGCCGCCGCCGGCGTGCCCGCAACAATCGAAAATGCCAGCCCGGATGCCGACCGCCTGATCAAGGAGATGGCGACCAATGATGTGCCGGTGCCGACGCGGCCCGAACATGGCAATGTCGCGGCCGAACGGCTGATCCGCATCGGCAGGGCCCTGTATCTGGCGATAAACAATATCGGCAATTTCCTCGCCTTTCTCGGGCAGACCATGGTTGTGCTTGGCCAGACCATCATGGGTCGGCGCACCTTGCGCTGGAACGCCGTCATTCACCAGTGCGAGGCCATTGGAGTCAACGCATTGGCCATTGTCGGGTTGCTGTTGTTCCTTGTCGGCATCGTCATTGCCCAGCAGGGCGCCACCCAATTGCGCCAGTTCGGCGCCGAAGTGTTTGTCGTCAACCTGATCGGCCGATCGACCCTGCGCGAACTGGGCATATTACTGACCGCGATCATGGTCGCCGGGCGATCGTCATCGGCCTTTGCAGCGCAAATCGGTTCGATGAAGCTGAACCAGGAAGTCGATGCACTTGCCACCATCGGCATGTCGCCGATTGAAATCCTGGTTGTGCCGCGGGTGATTGCCATGTCGCTGATGTTGCTGCTGCTCGGCTTTTTCGGCTCGGTGATGGCGGTGCTGGGCGGCGGGCTGTTCTGCTGGGTGTCGCTGGATATTCCGCCGGTGTCATATTTTCAACGGCTGCAAGAGGCGGTTCCGCTGTCTGATCTGGTCATCGGCATGATCAAGGCGCCGATTTTCGGAGTCATCATTGCCATGATGGGCTGTTACCAGGGCATGCAAGTCACCGGGAACGCCGAATCCGTCGGGCGCCGCACGACCCAGGCTGTGGTTGAATCGATCTTTGTCGTCATCGTTCTCGATGCGTTTTTCGCGGTGTTCTTTTCGGCGCTGGGGTATAATTGATGCCGAAAACGGCGCCGACCCTGTCCCCGATCCTTCCCGACGGCGAAGATGCGGTCATCCGCGTCCGCGGCCTCGTCAATGGCTTTGGTGACCAGATCATCCATCAGGATCTTGATCTTGATGTGCGCCCCGGTGAAATCCTCGGCATCGTCGGCGGCTCCGGCACCGGCAAATCGGTGCTGATGCGCGCCATTATCGGCCTGCAAAGGCCGCGCGCTGGCACGATCGAAATTTTCGGGCAGGATGCGATGCACCTGGATGCCGCCGCCGCCAAGGACCTGCGCCGGCGCTGGGGGGTGTTGTTCCAGGAAGGCGCGCTGTTTTCATCACTGACCGTCGCTGAAAACATCGAAGTGCCGATGCGCGAATTCCTGGAGCTGCCGCAGGAATTGATGGACGAGCTTGCCGGCTACAAGGTCTCGATGGTCGGCCTGCCGCCAGAGGCCGGATCGAAATTCCCCAGCGAGCTTTCCGGCGGCATGAAAAAACGCGCTGGCCTGGCCCGCGCCCTGTCGCTGGATCCGCTGTTGCTGTTCCTTGATGAACCAACCGCCGGGCTTGATCCGATTTCGGCCGCCGCCTTTGATGAACTGATCAAGGTGCTGAAACAAACGCTTGGCCTGACCGTATTCCTGATCACCCATGATCTGGATACGCTGCACGCCATCTGTGACCGGGTTGCGGTGTTGGCCGATGGGAAGGTGCTGGCGGTGGGAACCATCGACGAACTATTGACGTTTGATCACCCTTGGGTGCGTGAATATTTCACCGGCCCGCGCGGCAGGGCCGCAAACAATGACGGCAAACTCGGAAAGGCCGCCTGATGGAAACGCGAAGCAATTATGCCATTGTCGGCGGCGTCGTGGTGGCGATCGTCATCGCGATGTTTGTCGCCGTCATCTGGCTGGCGCGCTTTTCCGGGTCGGATGACCAGCGATTTGATATCTTTTTCAAACAATCGCTGACGGGCCTCGCAATCGGCTCACCGGTCGCCTTTAACGGCGTGCCGGTCGGCAAGATCGAACAGATCAAATTGCTGCCCGATACGCCGCAATTCGTTCGCGTCCGCATCACGGTCTCCGCCGATGTGCCCGTGTTGAAGGGCACGACTGCCCAGATCGAGGGGGTCGGATTTACCGGTGTCAGCCAGATCCAGTTGACGGGGGCAATGCAGGGCGCCGATCGCATCACCGAAAATGGCCCCTATGGGGTGCCGGTCATCCCGCCAAAGGTTGGTGGCTTTGGCGCACTGCTCGCCAACGCACCGGAATTGTTGAATAATATTTCAAAACTCACCGAACGACTGAGCGAATTGCTGAACCCAGCCAATCGCAACAGCATCGCCGGTATTTTGAAGAACACAGAAACCGCCACCGGTGCGCTCGCCGAACGCGCCCCCGAAATCGCGCAAACAATTACCGAGGCGCGCGCCACGCTGAAGGCCGCAACCGGCACGCTGCAGCGCATCGACAAACTGGCCGCCAGCACCGATGCGCTGCTCAACAGCGACGGCAAGCCATTGGTTGCCGATCTGCGCCACGCCATCCATTCCGCCGAACAAAGCCTGGCGCGCATCGATGATCTGACCGCATCGGCCAAACCCGGCCTGGAAACGCTGACGACGCAAACCCTGCCCCAGGCCAATCAATTGGTCCGCGACCTGCGTGAGGCGACCACCAGCCTGGGATCGATCGCGGCAAAGCTGGATGAAGACCCCGCCGGCGCACTGATCGGGGGCCGCAAATTGCCCGATTACGTGCCGCCCAAATCGGAGAAAGCCCAATGAAGCCGCACCATCTGGCCTTCGCCGCTGCCTTTGCTGTCACCGCTTGTGGCCCGCTGGTGCAGATCGGCGGCAATGCCAAACCGCCGCAATCACTGCTGGTCATCACCGCCACCGCCACCCCGCGTCCACCGGGCGGCCCGGTGAAGGCCGCCGATACCATCGCAGTTGAAATCCCGGTCGTGCCCGCCGCGCTGCAAACCTTGCGGCTGCCGGTCAGCACCAGTGCCACCGAAACCACCTATCTTGTCGGGGCCGATTGGGCCGAACAGCCCAACCGGCAGTTTCAGCGTCTGCTCGCCGATACGATCACCGCCACTGGCCAACCCGTTGTCGATGTTCATCAAATGAACATCGTTCCGGCGCGGACCCTGACCGGTACATTGCGCGATTTCGGCGTGGATGCGAGCGACCCGTTGGCGATGGTCGTCCATGTCCGCTATGATGCCCAGCTTGCCGGCCCGCGCAGCGCCAGCGTTGCCCTGCGCCGGTTTGAAACCAGCGAACCCGTACCCAGCACCGCGCCCACCGTGGTCGCCGCCGCGCTGAACCGCGCCGCCAACCGTGTCGCTGCGGATGTCGCGGAATGGGTGGCAAAATAGAAACCTGCGCTGAACCTGCGCTCTGTAATCCCGCACGGCGACTTGCACCGCCGGATTGCTGTTCACTGCGGCCTGGTCCGTGCCTATAGATGGAATGGTGTTGGACAGAGACCTGGTTCGGCCTCTCGATCGCCTGATGGCGCAGAAGAGACGGGTAAATCCGGTGCTGCGGGTGCGGGTCGCTGGTGCGCGGTCGCTGGTAGATCGGCGACAGCCCCATCTTCGTCATCAACCGCCGTACCCGCCGGCGGCCAATGCTCGTGCCCTGGCGCCGCGACAAGCGAACCATCTGCCGGCTGCCGTACCAGGGCATATCGAGGAACGCCGCATCAATCCCCCGCATCAGCGCCAGCGTCTTGTCGGACTCGGGCTGCGGCGCGTAATAGAACGATGACCGGCTGATCGACAGCAGGCGACATTGCGCCGTCACCGACAGATCGGCGTGCGTTGCCTCCACCATCCCGCGCCTTCGATCCACGCTCATCGACGACACGCTTTGGCCAAAAAATCCCGTTCCACGACCAACTGCCCGATCTTGGAATGCAGCTTGTCGATCTCCGCCTCGCCGCTCGCCCGCGCCACCTCCGAGGCGCCAGCAAA
>JBBRPI010000013.1:0-103411 GCA_038228305.1 Sphingomonadales bacterium
CCTCAACAACCGGGCCGAGAATTCCCACCAGCCCACAAGGCGACGACAGCGCATCATGAAGGGCTTCAAGTCGCAGCGCCACGTCCAGCGCTTCCTTTCCACCCACGATCAAATTGCCAACGTCTTTGCCCGCCCGCCCCTAGCCAGCGCCGCCACCATCCACTCCGCTCGCACCCAGGCGTTCACGCACTGGGCCGACGTGGCAGGCGTCGCAATGGCCGTATAATCGCGACCAGTCAGAACATCGCGCCTCTCCGCGCGACCAAGCGCAACAAGTTGACGGTGCCCCCACACCCAATTTCATATAAAGTCCGGTATCCCACCGACGGCGGACGACCGCTTCTGGGCGAAACCGGTAATTCCAAACCTCGCGCTACAAACGACATAGCGCAGCCAATCTAACGCATCGGCGCTCCAGGCAATCACGCCAATCGTGAAGGGCGGACCGCAGCCCGCCCCCGACGCGATCAGTAAACTTCAAACAACCCCGCCGCGCCCATGCCGCCGCCGACGCACATCGTCACGACGACATATTTGACACCGCGGCGCTTGCCCTCGATCAAGGCGTGGCCGGTGGCGCGGGCGCCGGTCATGCCATAGGGATGGCCGATCGAGATGGCGCCGCCGTTGACGTTGAGGATCGCCGGATCGATGCCCAGCACATCGGCGCAATACAGCACCTGAACGGCAAAGGCTTCGTTCAATTCCCACAGGCCGATTTCGTTCATGGTCAGGCCATTGGCCTTGAGCAATTTGGGCACCGCGTAAATCGGCCCGATGCCCATTTCATCGGGTTCCAGCCCGGCGACCGCCATGCCGCGATAGGCGCCCAGCGGCGTTAACCCGCGCCGTACCGCTTCACCGGCCTCCATCAACACGCTGGCCGATGCGCCATCCGAAAGCTGTGACGCATTGCCGGCGGTGATGACGCCGCCTTCGATCACCGGTTTCAGGCCCTTCAGGCTTTCCAGCGTGGTTTCGGGCCGGTTGCCTTCGTCCTTGCTCAGCGTCACTTCATGGTGGGTGACTTCCTTGGTTTCCTTGTTGACCATCGCCATTGTCGCGGTCATCGGCACGATTTCGGCGTCAAATTTGCCGGCCTGTTGCGCGGCGGCGGTGCGCATCTGCGATTGATAGCCATATTCATCCTGGCGATCGCGGCTGACATTATAGCGTTTGGCGACGATTTCGGCGGTTTGCAGCATCGGCATATAGATGGCCGGGTGCATGGCGAGCAGGCTGGGGTCACCGCCCACCCGCATCTTGTCATTCTGCACCATCGAAATCGAATCGATGCCGGCGCCGATGGTGATCTGCATGCCATCAACAATGATCTGTTTGGCGGCGGTGGCAATCGCCATGACGCCCGACGAGCATTGCCGATCCATCGATTGGCCGCTGACTGTTACCGGCAGCCCGGCGCGCAGCAGCGCAGTGCGGGCGATGTTGCCGCCCTGCACACCCTGTTGCAGCGCGCAGCCCATGACAACGTCATCAACTTCGCCGCCATCCAGGCCGGCCCGCTTGACAGCATGGGCGATGGCATGGCCGCCCAGCGTGGGTGACGGGGTGGCGTTGAACGCGCCGCGATAGGCCTTGCCGATCGGGGTGCGGGCGGTGGAAACGATTACGGCTTCACGCATGGGTCTGGTCCTTGATTGCGGCTGACGCCGGCGGTTGTGGGGGGTTGAAGGTCAGGCGGTTGGAAAACGATCCATTCCCGGTTCATTCGGCAAACCGATTGCACCGGTGACCAGCGCAACCCCGTGGTAGAAATTCACCAATTGGATCAATTCCAGAATCTGCGCCGTATCGAAATGCGCCGCCAGCCGGGCAAATTCGGCATCGCTGAATTTCTTGTTGGCGATCAACGCATCGACGCTAGCGATGGTGGCGGCGTCCTTGGCATCCCAATGGCCATCATCGGCATGGCCATCATAGGTCGATCGCACCTGTTCCGGGCTTAATCCCGCCTTGGCGGCGAACAATTTGGTGTGGATGCCCCATTCATATTCGCAGCCGGTTTTGGCGGCGGTGCGATCGATGATCAATTCGCGGCTGTGAAAATCCAACGCACCCTTGCCGGCAACTGCCCCGGCGAGGAAGCGTTCCAGCGCCTTTTGGCTTTGGCCAAGCGCTGTAAATAAACCGATCGGGTCGCCGCCCGGCGCGACGAGTTTTTCCACCGTCGCCGCAAAGGCGTCCGGCCAAGGTTTTTGCAACAGTCCGATGCGGCTCACGCGACAATTCCCTTATAAATAGGTCAGCGTGATCCATTCGGCGGCCAGCGCCGGTTTGGTTTCGCCTTCGATTTCGACGATGACGGTGCTGGTTGTCTGCCAGGCGCCATCGGGGCGCTGCGTTACATCGGCCAGTGTAAACCGACCACGCACCCGGCTGCCGGATTTGACCGGCGCCATGAACCGCACTTTGTTGAGCCCGTAATTGACGCCCATGCGCGCGCCGGCGATGCCGGGCATGGCGCCATAGGCAAACACCGCACACAGGCTGAGCGTCAGATAACCATGGGCGATGGTGGTGCCAAACGGCGTTTGTTTGGCCAATTCGGGATTGACATGGATGAATTGGTGATCCCCGGTGACTTCGGCAAAGGCATCGATTTTGGCCTGATCGACCAAGATCCAATCGGATACGCCGACTTCGCTGCCGATTTTTGCCTGATATTCTTCCAGTGAAATTGCCTTGGCCATATTGCTCGCGTCCCCGGATGCAGTTTTGCCGCATCCTTGGCGTGGGTTGCCGTTAACGTCAATGACCAGATGCGGCAACGCGTCACGCGCCTGCGAAACAGCCGTGAAAGCCGACCGGCAGCGCCACATCCGCCCGCCAGCTGCACAGCGGACCCGCCGCCACCCGGCCCGCGTCAAACACATGCAGTTCGGTGGCGCGAGCCGCCAGATTGACGGTGGTGCCCAGCAGCCAGCCATCGCGCTCGCCGCTGCCACCGGGGCGGGGCACCAGCAGGAATTCTTCAACCAGGTGATCGGCGCCAAACACATGCGCGTCATCCTTGCCGGTTTGCCAGTCCCACACCGCGACGGCCTGGGCAAAGGGCCGGTCAGCGCGATAATTGCCAACATGCACCGTGGCACGGCGCGCCAGCCCGGCACGGCGCGCATCGCTGCGCGGAAATTCTGCGGCCACGCCGCTGGGGGTCAGGCTGGCACGGCCATCGGAAAACAGCGCGATCATGCTCAAAATCGGCATCGGTGCCGGCTGGTGCACGCCCTTCACCAATTCGGCCGCGCTGACCCGGGCAAAGGTCGGATCAGCCTCGATACAGCCATCGAACCGGATCGTGCCGTCGCGTTCCTCCCACGCGTCTCCCAGATGGAAAAACGCAAAGGTCGGCAATTCATAGATGCGCTGTTTGGTCAGATCGGCCTTGTCGATGACCAGAACCTGGGTGCCCTTTTCCGGCTGCCAGGTCATGCTGTCGATGAACGGCAGCCGCTGTTTGTCGGCAATCCAGGGTTGCAGCACGATCACGAGGTGGCGAGCGGTAGCAGTAAAGTCATGCAGGTAGCTGGCCCGCGGCAGCTTTATACCCTGCGCCGCCTGCAACGTGCCATCCGCCGCCAGCCGCCAGACCAGCGCCGATCCGCCTGACAGCGCCAGATTCCAGATGCGGCCATCCGGTTCGATCCGCGGGTGCGCCAGGAACGGCATCTGCGCCAGATCGGGGCGGAATGTCTTGAAACCGCGCGTTGCCAGCGTCTGCGGGTCCATCCGCATCGGCGATCCCGCCTCCCACAATGCCAGCAATTCGCCGCCTGCCATGATCACGCTGGTGTTGGCGGCATTGGCATCATCGGCCCCGGTGATGATGACGTCGGCTCCCGCAGGCGTGCCAAACCCCGGCACCACGATCCGGCCCAGCCGCGCTTCCTGCCGGCGTTTCGGCGTGTCTGCAAAGCGCGCTGTCAGCGTTGCAGAACCATCGGCCTTCAGTGTGAATGCCCGCATCAGACCATCACCATCGAACCAATGGCCCACAGCGGTGCCGCTGCGGCGGAATTTGGCCGGCCCGTTGCGATACAGCGTGCCCGCCAGCCCGCACGGCAGCCGTCCGTGCAGCCTGGCCAGCGCCTGCGGCGCAATATCGCCCTCCACATCGGCAACGCCCAATGTCCAGGGCTGGCGGTCGGTCGCCGCCATCAACCCATCGGGGCAGATCAGGCTGGCACCGGCAACGGCCGCGGCAGAAATCAGATCACGGCGGGATAGGGTGATGGTCATCGCGAGATATCCTTATTTGATGGTGATGGTGTGGGCGGTTGTGCCGGCGGCCACATCAAAGGCAGCGGCGGCCCAGGTCGCCGGCCCCATATTGGCCGGTGCATCATTGGAGAACGCAAAGGGTTCCACCGGCATGCCGAACGGATTGACCGCCATCTGGCCGTCGCCATCCACGTCGTGGAACGCCTTTATCGCGTAGCGGCCGGGGACAAGCCCGGTCAGCATCTGGGTGACGGCAGCGGTCGTTGCCGCGATCATGAATGACCGTAGCGGCTTGCCGGTGGCATAACCCGTTTCACTGTTATACAGGCCGACCATGATCGCGCCGGTTGGCGTCGCAATGCCATTAAAGTGCAGATCGATACTGGCAGTGGCAGTGGCAAAGTCCGGCGTTTCGGCGGCAATGGCCGGAGCGGCCAGTGCCAGCATCGGCACCACCAGGGTCAGGGCTGCGATAATGGTGACAAACATTGGGTTGTGGACGTTCATTGGGGTGGTCCTTTTCAGCCCGGTGCGGCATTGCCCCGGTTGCAGCCACGGTTGTGGGCTGGCATCAGTTGTGCGTCGTCAGGGGATACGTGGAATGGCCGCGCCAATGCGTGAAACGTCGGAAAATGCCGTTCACGCTTCGCCAATGGCAGCGGCGCTGCCGGTGCCGGCATTTCGGCGCGCCTTTATTATCGCGACGATTGCGGCGCTGTTTCTGACCATTATCGGCGCACTGGGCACCGGCAGCGCGCCATTGCTGCCGCGGCTGGCGTACTGGCTGGTGATCATGGAAACCGGCGCGGCATTGGGCAGCGGTACGGCGTTCGCGGTGCAAAGCTGGGGCCGATTGCGCCGGCATCGATTTGCCGAGGGCGCTCTGGTATCGCTGGCCATAGCCGTCCCGCAAACCATCGTCGTCACCGCCGCCACCTTGCTGGTGTTTGACAATGGCCGGCCCGATGGCGCCGCCACCGTCATCATGTTTCTGGTGGTCCTGATGGTGTCGGCAATCATGACCGCGATCAGCTATGCCACCAATCCGTCGCCGGTAATCGTGATGATGTCAGCGGTGGCTGACGCGGTTCCCGCCAGTGGCGTCGTCGCTGCGCCGCGCCTGCTCACGCGCCTGCCGCTGCGCCTGCGCTACGCGCGCCTTTTGGCGCTGGAGGCAGAGGATCATTACCTGCGCGTCCACACCGACGCCGGATCAGAACTTATCCTGTTGCGCCTGTCCGATGCCGTCGATGAGACCGATGGGCTGGATGGCGGCCGGTGCCACCGCGGCTGGTGGGTGGCCCGTGCCGCGATCGCCGCGACGGACCGCAGTGATGGCCGCGCCGAACTGACTCTGGCAACCGGCATCACCGTGCCGGTCAGCCGCAGTTACTTGCCGGCTTTGCGTGCTGCCGGCTGGTTTGATTAGGCTGCACTTTGGAAGATAAGGTGCTGATGATGAACAGTCTTGCTGCCGCCCGCGCCACCATGCGCACCTTGCACCGCGCCCCCGAACCCGATGTAATGGCCGGGTTATTGCCAACCGCCACGCTCCTCCCGGTGACTCGCGAGGCCGTGGTTGGCAGGGCTCTTGGTCTGCTCGCCGACCTTCGGGCGGCGCAGGGGCAGGGCTGGGTGAACAATTTCCTCCAGCAATATCGGCTGAACACCGCCGAAGGTATCGCGCTGCTGTCGCTGGCCGAGGCATTTTTGCGCGTTCCCGATGCCGAGACCGCCGATGCGTTGATTCGCGACAAGATCGGCACTGCGGATTGGGCAGCACACGCCGGCCAAGCGGATTCGGCGCTGGTCAATTCTGCCACCTGGGGGCTGGTGATGACCCGGGCTCTGCTGGGTGACGACGGAAAGGCCAGCACGTTGAAACGCCTCGTCGCCCGCGCCGGTGAACCGTTTGTGCGCCAGGCAGTAGGCGCCGCGATGCGGATGATGGGGCAGGTGTTCGTCATGGGCCGCACGATTGATGAGGCGCTGGCGCGGGCGAGCGACAAGGGCAATCGCGGCTTCACCGCCAGTTTCGACATGCTGGGGGAGGCGGCGCGGACCAATGAGGATGGGGCGCGCTATTTCAAAAGTTATCAGGGCGCCATCCGTGACACGGCAAAGGCGGCAAAGGCCAACCACATCACTGATCGCCATTCCGTCAGCGTGAAATTGTCGGCCCTGCACCCCCGCTATGAAACGGCTCACGCATCGACTGTGGTGCCGGCGTTGATCGACATGCTGCGGCAATTGGCCGAATCGGCGGCAACGTCGGGGATCGGGCTGACCGTCGATGCCGAGGAATCGGAACGGCTGTCGATGTCGCTCGACATCATCGAATCTGTCGCTCGCTTGCCACAGCTGCGGGGCTGGGATGGTTTTGGCATGGCGGCGCAGGGTTATGGCAAGCGCGCTCGTCCTGTCATCGCCTGGGCACAGGCGCTGGGGGCTGATACCGGCCAACGCCTGACGGTGCGGCTGGTCAAGGGTGCCTATTGGGACAGCGAGATCAAGCGCACGCAAGAGGCTGGCCTGTCCGGCTATCCGCTGTTCACCCGAAAGGCGGCGACGGATGTGTCGTATCTTGCCTGTGCCCATGACATGCTGGCGGCGCCTAACATTTATCCCGCCTTTGCAAGCCATAATGCGCTAACCGTAGCGACGATTTTGGAATGGGCCGGTGAAAACCGTGACTTCGAATTTCAGCGGCTGCACGGCATGGGTGAGGGCCTATTTGAACGGCTGGTGCGGGATCAGGGTTATAAATGCCGGACGTATGCGCCGGTTGGCGGGCATCGCGATCTGCTGGCCTATCTGGTTCGGCGACTGCTCGAAAACGGGGCGAATTCCAGTTTTGTGCACCAGCTTGCCGATGCCGATATCAGCGATGAGAAACTATTGGCAGACCCGGCAGCCAAAATCGCCAGCGTAAGCGGGGCACCACACCCGTCGATCCCACTGCCGGTGCGGCTGTATGGCGAATCGCGCGACAATTCGGCCGGCATCGACCTTGCGGACGAGCAGGTGCTGGCGGCGACAACCGACAATATTTTGCTGTTCGATGAAGCCGATGCGCTGTTCCACAAGCGCATGGACATCAAGGATGCGCATGATCGTTATGCCGACCAGACCGTCAGCGAAGCTGTCGCCGCCGCCGACAAGGCTTTCGCAGCCTGGTCCGGAACACCTGTTACGACCCGCGCTGCTGCTCTCGACCGGCTTGCCGACCTGGTCGAGCGCGACCGCGAGGCTCTGATGGCGATTTGCGTGCACGAAGCCAGAAAGACCATCCCCGATGCTTTGGCCGAAGTCCGTGAGGCGGTCGATTTCTGCCGCTATTACGCCGCAGAGGCCCGAGCGAAATTCGCCCCGATATCGCTCCCGGGGCCGACAGGTGAGCGCAACGAACTGCGGCTGGAGGGGCGCGGAGTCTTTGCCTGCATCGCGCCCTGGAATTTCCCGCTGGCGATCTTTCTGGGGCAGGTCGGCGCGGCGCTGGTCGCTGGCAATACCGTGGTTGCAAAGCCAGCGCCGCAAACCCCCGGGATCGCGGCAAGGGCCGTGGCGCTGGCGCATGAAGCCGGTATTCCTGCAGACGTTCTGCGCCTGGTCATCGGCGGTGGCGATGTTGGCGATACGCTGGTGCGGCACCCACTCGTGATGGGCGTCGCCTTTACGGGCAGCACGCCCACGGCGCGGCGCATCGCCCGTGCGTTGCTTGACGATGAATCGCGGCCGCTGGTGCCGCTGATCGCCGAAACCGGCGGCATCAACGCCATGATCGTCGATTCAACGGCGCTGACCGAGCAAGTGGTGCAGGACGTTATCATCAGCGCCTTCCGTTCCGCCGGGCAACGCTGTTCAGCGCTGCGCCTGCTGCTGGTCCAGGAGGAGGTCGCCGAACGGACGCTGGAAATGCTGAAAGGCGCCATGGACACGCTCGTAATCGGTGACCCCGGCGACCCGGCAACCGATGTCGGGCCCGTCATCGACCGCGCGGCCTATGATCGGCTGGAATCCTACCGCCAAGAACAGCGCAGCCGCTGGGTGCATGCGCTGGAGGCCCCGATCGCCGGCGATTTCGTCGCGCCAACGATCATCCGGCTGAACAAAATCGCCGAATTGAACCAGGAATGGTTTGGGCCGCTTCTGCACGTCGCCACTTGGAAGGCCGGGCAGTTGCCGGAAACAATCGGCGCAGTGAACGCACTCGGCTATGGCCTGACGATGGGCTTGCACAGCCGAATTGCTTCGGTCGCCGCCGTTGTTACCGCAACTGCCCATGTCGGCAATTTGTATATCAACCGATCGATTATCGGCGCGGTGGTGGGGTCACAACCGTTTGGCGGCGAGGGCCGATCGGGCACCGGTTTCAAGGCAGGCGGGCCGCATTACCTGTTGCGCTTTATCCATGAACGGACGGTCAGCACCGACACGACCAGCGCCGGCGGCAATGCGTCGTTGCTCAGTATTGGAGATATTGGCGGAATTTGAACCGCTTGCGGTGCAGTTTGACCGTCGTTAGAGATGAATTTGTGGCATTGGGGAATCGGGAATGAAGCAATCTGGCTTGTTGATGCTGGCGCTGTTAATCGCGGGCTGCACACGCAATGCCTATGAGGCCAACATCGTCTGCGCGCGAACCGCAGGCTGTGTTTCCAGCTTTGATGATCAACACCGGGGGCCAATTCAGCAACAGGCTGTCGCGCCGATCAATCCGGGCGCTTTGACGCCCAATCGCTAAATTGAGCAACACTCTATTTACCAGACGGGCTTTTGCGTATAGTAACTCCGCATGACCGTGCACACCCCCATCACCGCTGCCCCTGAACCCCAGCGGATTCCGGTGCCGCGCCGCGAATGGGGCAATGCCTATGGCGCGCTGCGCCGGCTGCTGCGTGACAAGGATGACACCGGCCAGGTGTTTGAAATCATGCGGTCGTTGAACGGCAGTTCGACGCGCAAGGGCTATCAGAAACTGCTGTCAACACTGGAAGGCGGCAGACTTGCGTCCCGCGCCGAAGACCTGGCCGAAAAACTTGGCAACCGCGAATGGCTCGCGTCCTTGCCGGCCGGCAGTCTGGGGGCGGTGTATCGTGATTTCACCGACACCGGAGGCGTAACCCCCCAAGGGTTGGTTGAAGTATCAAACCAGGTGATGAACAGCATTGAACATCCGGTTGCCTGGTATGGTCGCCGCATCCGTGATTCGCATGATTTGTGGCATGTCGTCACTGGCTATGGCCTTGATTCATTGGGTGAAGCGTGCCTGGTCGCCTTCAGCTATCCGCAAACCAAGTCACTCGGGTGGGCGTTTATCGCCGTCGGTGCGGCAATCAAAAGTCGCAAGGCTCCGGTGAAGCAAGCCTATATCGCTGCCATCCGTGAGGGTTATGCCCGTGGCCGCGGGGCGCGCTGGCTGCCGGCCCAGGATTGGGTCGCCCTGCTGCCGCTGCCACTCGAAGATGTGCGTGCCAGGCTGAATCTCACACCACCGCCAGCCTATCTGTCGATTCCGGTCGCGCTGCGCGGCGATGCGGTACCCAAGGGTTAGCACGCTTAATCGGCATCGATTGCTACCAATTCCATTCCCGACAAGGTCACCCGCTTGCAAAGCGGTAAGCAATTTTGACTGCTGCGGCTGCTTGCGAGAGGTATCAGTTTCGTGCCGCAACCCGGCAGCTGTCAGGCAGGCGTCAGCTTGACGGTGCAGGGAGGACGGCCTTGCAGTTGCAAAGGCGGCATTTTTCATGCGCATAATGATCGTGGAAGACGACAATGATCTGGCGCAACGCCTTGCGACGGCTTTGCGCCAGCATGATTTCATTGTCGATATCGCCCCCGATGCCGAAGCGGCGCTGGATTGGCCCGACCCGGGTGAAGTGGCGGTGCTGATCGTCGATCTGGGCCTGCCGGGGATGGGGGGGCTGGAATTGGTGAAGCGCTGGCGGCGGCTCCATCATGGCACTCCGATTCTGGTTTTGACAGCGCGAGGAGGCTGGGAAGACAAGGTGGCGGGGCTGAACGCCGGGGCTGATGACTTTATGGTCAAACCGGCGCGTTCGGAAGAAATTTTGGCGCGCATTCACGCCCTGATGCGTCGCGCTTCCGGCCAGAACGGTCCGCAATTGCGCGCCGGGCCGATCGCCATTGATACTGCAGCGCGATCGGTGCAGTTGAACGGCAACGCGCTGGAGGTCACGCATACCGAATACCGCTTGCTGCTGTTGTTCGTATATCGCGCCGGCCGCATCTTGACCCAGGGTGAAATCCTCGACCAGCTTTATTCTCTGGATCGCGAACGTGACGCCAACACTGTTGAGGTCTATATCAGCCGCTTGCGTCGCAAGATCGGCGCCGACACAATTACCACGGTGCGCGGACTTGGCTATCGGTTTGAAAAATGAAGCTTGATGTCATGGGGCAGTTTGACAGCTTGCGCTTTCGGTTTATCGCCGGCGGGGTCGCTTGGCTGTGTTTTGCGCTGGTGGTGGCCGGCGTGCTCGTATCGGGCATTTATCGTGATGCGGTCCGCGGCGCCATGCGTGACGAATTGGGCGAACATTCGTTTGAACTCGAGGCATTGCTCGATCTGACCAAACCGGGGTCGCCGCGCCTGATCCGTCAGTTGTCAGACCCGCGTTTTTCCAACTCGGGGTCGGGTTATTTCTGGGAGGTTCGCCGGGAGGGGGTGGCGCTGCTGCGATCACCATCGCTGGGCACGGCCAGTCTTTCAGGCCCGCTGGGCGATGGCAAGCCGCAGTTGGGAACGGGCAGCGGCCCCGATGGGCGGACGTTCGTGAATGGCTTTCCGCGGCGTGGGCCCGATGGTATCCCGCTGGAACTGCGCGTTGCAGTGGACCAGCAATTGCTGGAAGCATCCGTGGGCAATTTCAATGGAGCGCTGACGCGTTCTTTGCTGGTATTTGCGATCCTGCTGGTGCTGAGCGGCGCGCTGCTGATCGGGTTTGGACTACGGCCTCTGGGCAAACTGCGCCAGGCAATGGCGGACATTCGCAGTGGCCGGGCGGCACGGATCACCGACGGCTTTCCCAGCGAAATCGCGCCTTTGGTGGCCGATCTGAACGCCATGCTTGTGGCCACCGGCGACATGGTAAAGCGTGCGCGGACCGGTGCCGGGAATTTGGCGCACGGGTTGCGAACGCCGTTAGCAGTGCAGATGGACGAAGCACAGCGCCTGTATGATGCCGGTGCCACCGCAGCAGCCGATACCATGATGCACCAGTGCCTGAGGATGCAGCGCCAGATCGATTATCACGTCGCGCGTGCAAGTGCCGTGGGGCCGGTTCGTGTCGCCGGAGTCAATACTGTCCTTGGCGAAAAGGCAGGGATCATATTATCAGCATTGGCGCGGCTGCATCGCGATCGCCACCTGGAATTTCGTATTGCTGCCGGCGTTGATCAAGCATTGGCGGTGGCCTGTGATCCGACAGATCTGGGTGAAATGCTTTCAACCCTGGTCGACAATGCCGGCAAATGGGCGGCACATGTGGTGGAGCTGCGTTGGAGTGCGCTGCCAGATGGCATTGTCTGTATCTGCGTCGATGACGATGGGCCGGGCCTGCCGGCGGCACTGCACGAACAGGCATTTGCGATCGGCGAACGGCTTGACGATTCGGTGCCGGGTTCCGGGCTGGGCCTGGCCATCGCCCGCGATCTGGCGCGGCTATATGGCGGCGATGCAGATCTGGCAGCTTCGCCGCTGGGCGGGCTGCGGGCGCAGTTGGTGCTGCCACGCGGCAACTAGCTTCTGACTCAACTATATTTGCATATGTTCAACGCACCGACAAAGCTGTTCGGCGGCAATCGCTGACCTGGAAGGGCAAGCGGGGCAGCGACGCGGCTGCCCCGGTCACTATATCAGCAGGTGGCGATGGCGCGTTGGCGGCGTAACCGGCTGCCCACCAGGCCAAAGCCGGCGATCAGCATGGCCCAGCTGGCCGGTTCCGGCACGCCCGGCACGACAGGGATATTGTTCAGGCTGTTGAGGGTTGCCCGGCCATCGATGCTATCGCCGTAATTCAGTTCCAGCTCGATCTCCGTGCCATCATCCTTTGTCACCACAACGGGCGGCGGCGGCACAAACACCGGCGGTGGTGGCAACAGCGGCGGCGGGCCAGCGTTGACGCCTTGCGAAACACTCTGATTGAAGGCGACGGTATCGATCAGAAAATCCCACACCGCAGGCATGCCAACGGGCGCGATAACGACCCTCGTAATGTTTACGGCCTGAAGATTGACCAGGCCATAGCCGGCGTTGAAATTGGCAGCGATGTTATTGAGCGTTTGGCTGGTGACCTGTGCGGCGCCATCAAATGCCGAAACGAAATAGGATTGGTTGAACGTTTCTCCGTTAAACAATGCAAAGCTGACCTGGCTGGCAGCAAAGCCGGGATTGACCGAAATTGTCAGCTGCCGGGATAAGCCGACGCCGAAATCGGCAGTGCCATAGACATTTGGCACCGATGCAAAGGAGATTGCGGGAAAAAATGTTGCAAAGCCCAGAACAACGCCGCCGGTGAAGGTGGCGGGCGTGGTGGTGATTGTCTGCGCTGCGCCGGCGGCGACATAAGTGCTGGGCCCCTGCGCCGTCGTTGGCGGATCAAAGGTGACCAATGCCGTTACGGCGCCAGCGGGCATTGCCAGCCCCAGCGCGATGGCGCTTGCCACCAACCCTTTGATTGCCCGGTTTTGCATTGCCCCGTCCTTTGATTTGGCTATCGCCTTGTGCCCACACCGCGTGGACGCTTTCCCGATCAAGATTGACATAAGGGGCGAAGCTGAAATGCACCTGACAGGGGGTGGAATTTGCCGCGATGCCATGAAAAATCCCCGCCGGGGTCAACCGGCGGGGATTTTTGCTTGGAGCGTGACGGCAAGTCCTCTCCCGAAAGGGAGGGGGGAGCCGTCTCAGGCTTCGGCTGAAGCCGCGATGGCAACCGGCGCTTCGGCCTGGACCTTTGACGCCTGGGCTGCCCGCAATGCCGCATCGCGGCTGTTGGCGGCGACGCGCAGACGGGCCATGCCGGCGCCGGTGCCGGCGGGGATGAGCCGGCCGACGATGACGTTTTCCTTCAGGCCTTGCAGCGTGTCAATCTTGCCCTGGACGGCGGCTTCGGTCAGCACGCGAGTCGTTTCCTGGAACGATGCGGCGCTGATGAAGCTTTTGGTTTGCAGCGATGCCTTGGTGATGCCGAGCAGGATGGGCTTGCCTTCGGCCCATTCCTGGCCCTTGCCCAGCTTGGCATTGTCCTGATCCATTTCTTCGCGATCAACCTGTTCGCCAACCAGCAAGGTGGTGTCACCGGATTTGGTGATTTCAACCTTTTGCAGCATCTGGCGCACGATGGTTTCGATGTGCTTGTCGTTGATACGTACACCCTGGAGGCGATAAACTTCCTGGACTTCGGTGCACAGATATTCGGCGAGCGGTTCGATGCCGAGCACTTCCAGAATGTCATGCGGGTTGGGGTTGCCGTCGATCAGATAATCGCCGCGGCGGACGTAATCGCCTTCCTGCACCGATACATGCTTGCCCTTGGGCACCAGATATTCGGCCAATTCGCCGCCATCTTCGGGACGGATGCTGATCCGGCGCTTGGTCTTGTAATCCTTGCCAAACTCCACCCGACCATTGATGCGCGCGATAATCGCATTGTCCTTTGGAATGCGCGCTTCGAACAGTTCGGCCACCCGCGGCAGACCGCCGGTGATGTCGCGCGTCTTGGCGGCTTCCTTTGGAATACGGGCAACGACGTCACCAGCGAACACCTGCTGGCCATCGTTGATCGACAGAATGGCGTCGACAGCGAGAAGATAGCGCGCTGTTTCACCCGATTCGTCGTCGAGCAGGGTGATGCGCGGGCGCAGATCGTCCTTTTTGTTGATGGACCGCCAGTCCTGCACGACCTTTTGGGCGATGCCGGTGGCTTCATCGACATTTTCGGACATCGAAACGCCTTCGATCAGATCCTGATATTTCACCTTGCCGGATTTTTCGGTGATCACGGGGAGCGTATAAGGATCCCAATCAGCCAGTCGATCACCCTTGCTGACGATGGCGCCCTCCAGATGCATCAGCGTTGCGCCGTATGGGATACGGTGGATCGAACGCTCACGCCCGTCAGCGTCGCGCAGCACCAGTTCGCCGTTGCGGGCCATGCTGATATTACGGCCGCGACTGTCGGCAATCGTCGACAGGGCGCGGAATTCAATGGTGCCATCCACCGGCGAATCGAGCGTTGATTGCTCGCTGACCTGAGCGGCACCGCCGATGTGGAAGGTCCGCATCGTGAGCTGCGTGCCCGGTTCTCCGATGGATTGGGCGGCAATGACGCCGACCGCTTCACCGATGTTGACCGGCGTTCCGCGTGCAAGATCGCGGCCATAGCAGGTGCCGCAGACGCCGCCCTTTGTTTCGCAGAGCAGTGGCGAGCGAATCTTGACCTCTGGAACCGCCGCCTTTTCGATGCGTGCAACATCGGATTCGGACAGCAACATGCCGGCAGGGGCAATGACTTCGCCGGTCTTGGCGTCGACAATGTCCTGCAATACGGTGCGTCCGAGAATGCGTTCGCCCAGCGAGACGATGGTGTTGCCGCCTTCGACAATCGCCTTCATGATCATGCCACGTTCGGTGCCGCAATCCTGTTCGATAACAACACAATCTTGAGACACATCGACCAGACGCCGCGTCAGATAGCCAGAATTGGCGGTCTTTAGCGCCGTATCGGCGAGACCCTTACGGGCGCCATGGGTCGAGTTGAAATATTCAAGGACGGTCAATCCTTCCTTGAAGTTTGAAATGATCGGCGTTTCGATGATTTCACCCGACGGCTTGGCCATCAGGCCGCGCATGCCGGCAAGCTGCTTCATCTGGGCCTGCGAGCCGCGGGCGCCTGAATGCGCCATCATATAGATCGAATTGATCTGCATGTCGCGGCCATTGGCGTCGACCTTTTTCGAACTGATTTCCTTCATCATTTCGTTGGCGACCTGATCACCGCACTTTGCCCACGCATCGACGACCTTGTTATACTTCTCACCCTGGGTGATCAGGCCGTCCTGATATTGCTGTTCGAAATCCTTGACCATCGCCTTGGTGCCATCGACCAGCGGGCCCTTGGCGGCCGGAATCACCATGTCATCCTTGCCGAACGAAATGCCGGCCTGGAAGGCGTGCTTGAAGCCAAGCGACATGATCGCATCGGCGAACAGCACGGTCTCCTTCTGGCCGGTGTGACGATAGACGGTATCGATGACGTCACCGATTTCTTTCTTCGTCAGCAGGCGGTTAATGGTTTCATACGGTACCTTTGATGATTTTGGCAGCGTTTCGCCCAGCAACATGCGGCCTGGCGTGGTTTCGACACGGCGGAGAACCATCTTGCCGGCTTCATCTGTTGTTTCAACGCGCGCGCGGATTTTTGAATGCAGCGTCACCACCTTGTTGTGCAACGCCTGGTGAACTTCGGCCATATTGGCAAAGGCCATGCCCTGGCCGGGTTCACCATTGGCCTCCATCGAGAGATAATACAGGCCCAGGATCATATCCTGCGACGGCACGATGATCGGCTTGCCATTGGCCGGGCTGAGGATGTTGTTGGTCGACATCATCAGCACGCGGGCTTCCAACTGCGCTTCCAACGACAGCGGAACGTGGACGGCCATCTGATCACCATCGAAATCGGCGTTGAATGCCGAGCAGACCAGCGGGTGCAGCTGGATCGCCTTGCCTTCGATCAGCACCGGTTCAAACGCCTGGATGCCAAGGCGATGCAGCGTCGGCGCACGGTTCAACAGCACCGGATGTTCGCGGATGACCTCGTCGAGGATGTCCCAAACTTCCTTGCGCTCCTTTTCGACCCACTTCTTGGCCTGCTTCAGCGTCATCGACAGACCCTTGGCATCGAGCCGCGAGTAGATGAACGGCTTGAACAGCTCGAGCGCCATCTTCTTGGGCAGGCCGCACTGGTGGAGTTTCAGTTCCGGCCCGGTCACGATCACCGAACGGCCCGAATAATCGACGCGCTTGCCGAGCAGATTTTGGCGGAAACGGCCCTGCTTGCCCTTCAGCATGTCGGACAGCGATTTGAGCGGACGCTTGTTGGCGCCGGTAATGGTGCGACCGCGGCGGCCGTTATCAAACAGCGCGTCAACAGCTTCCTGCAGCATGCGCTTTTCATTGCGAACAATGATGTCCGGCGCGCGCAGCTCGATAAGGCGCTTCAAACGATTGTTGCGGTTGATGACGCGGCGATACAAATCGTTGAGATCCGACGTCGCGAAGCGGCCACCGTCGAGCGGCACCAGCGGGCGCAGTTCCGGCGGGATGACCGGAACGACGGTCATGATCATCCATTCGGGTTTGTTGCCCGATTCGATGAAGCTCTCGACGACCTTCATCCGCTTGATGATCTTCTTGGGCTTCAATTCCGATTTGGTGACGCGCAGTTCCTCGCGCAGCGTCTCCATTTCGCCTTGCAGGTCCATTTCCTCAAGCAGGCGACGAATGGCTTCGGCGCCAATGCCGGCCACGAAGCCGTCTTCGCCATATTCGTCTTGAGCGGTGAGCAGTTCGTCCTCTGTGAGAAGATCGAACTTCTTCATTGGCGTCAGGCCGGGCTCGATGACGACATACTGCTCAAAATACAAAACCCGCTCAAGGTTCTTCAGCTGCATATCGAGCAACATGCCGATGCGCGACGGCAGCGATTTCAGGAACCAGATGTGCGCGACGGGCGCCGCCAGCTCGATATGGCCCATGCGTTCGCGGCGGACCTTTGAGACGGTGACTTCAACGCCGCATTTTTCGCAGACGATGCCCTTGTATTTCATGCGCTTGTATTTGCCGCACAGGCATTCATAATCCTTGATCGGGCCAAAGATGCGGGCGCAGAACAGGCCATCACGCTCCGGCTTGAAGGTCCGGTAGTTGATGGTTTCGGGCTTTTTGATTTCGCCAAAGGACCAGCTGCGGATACGCTCCGGCGAGGCCAGGCTGATCTGGATCTGGTCGAAAGTCTCGGGCTTTGCGGCCGGCGAGAAGAAATTCATCAGTTCGGTGTTCATAACCGTCTCCTAATCTCTATGCCCTTGCCCGTTCGGGGCGCGGGCGGAAGGGTGAGAGCATTCACAGAAGAACACCCTCACCCGTCGCGCCAAGTGGCGCGTCTCGACCTCTCCCGCCTGCGGGAGAGGTGGCTTAATCCGCCTTTTCGTGGCTTTGCAGTTCAACGTTGAGACCCAGGGACCGCATTTCCTTGACCAACACGTTGAAGCTTTCGGGGATGCCGGCTTCGAAGGTGTCGTCACCCTTGACGATGGCTTCGTAAACTTTGGTCCGGCCGATCACGTCATCGGACTTTACCGTCAGCATTTCCTGCAAGGTGTAGGCGGCGCCGTAAGCCTGCAAGGCCCAGACTTCCATTTCCCCAAAGCGCTGACCACCGAATTGCGCCTTGCCGCCCAGCGGTTGCTGGGTGACGAGCGAATACGGCCCGATCGAGCGCGCGTGGATCTTGTCATCGACAAGGTGGTGCAGCTTGAGCATGTAAATATAGCCCACTGTCACCTTGCGATCGAACTGGTCGCCGGTGCGGCCATCGAACAATTCGACCTGCCCCGACGTATCCAGCCCGGCGAGTTCGAGCATGTGCGAAACGTCAGCTTCGCGCGCGCCATCGAACACCGGGGTTGCCATCGGCACGCCGCCGGCCAGGTTCGATGCCAGTTCATGGACCTTTTCATCGGTCATCCCGGCGATGTCGCTGTCATATTGGCCACCATAAATGGACTTCAGCTTGGCGCGCATCGCATCGGTATCCCCCGATGCCAGATCCTTGCCCTTGGCATAAATGTCTTCCAGCATCGCACCGATCTGTTTGCCCAGACCGCGCGCGGCCCAACCAAGATGGGTTTCGAAAATCTGGCCGACGTTCATGCGTGACGGCACGCCCAGCGGATTGAGCACGATATCGACCGGCGTTCCATCGGCGAGGAACGGCATGTCTTCCTGCGGCAGAATGCGGCTGATGACGCCCTTGTTGCCATGGCGGCCGGCCATTTTGTCACCGGGTTGCAGCTTGCGCTTCACCGCGACGAACACCTTGACCATTTTCAGCACGCCCGGCGGCAGTTCATCGCCGGATTGCAACTTGCCTTTTTTGTCATCCAGACGCGCCGTGATCAGTGCCTGGGCAGAATCCCATTGCGATTTGAGCGCTTCGAGATCGGCCTGGACACTGTCATCGGCAACGCCGAATTTCCACCATTCGCGGCGCGGATGTTCTTCAAGCAGCGCATCATCGACGACGGCGCCCTTTTTCACACCCTTCGGCGCTGCAACCGTTGTCTGACCCATCAGCGAATTGCGGACTCGGGCGAAGGTGGCGCGATCGAGAATGCCGCGTTCATCGGCGGCATCCTTTTCGAGCCGTTCGATTTCTTCGCGTTCGATTTGCAGGGCGCGTTCATCCTTGTCGATGCCATGGCGATTGAACACCCGGACTTCAACGACAGTGCCAGCAACGCCGGGCGGCAGTTTCAGCGAGGTATCACGAACGTCCGACGCCTTTTCACCAAAGATGGCGCGCAGCAGTTTCTCCTCTGGCGTCATCGGGCTTTCACCCTTTGGCGTGATCTTGCCGCACAGGATATCGCCCGGTTCGACTTCGGCGCCGATATAGACAATGCCGGCTTCGTCGAGGTTGCGCAGCGCTTCCTCACCAACATTGGGAATGTCGCGGGTGATGTCTTCCGGCCCCAATTTGGTATCGCGGGCCATGACTTCGAATTCCTCGATATGGATCGAGGTGAAGACATCTTCCTTGACGATCTTTTCATTGATCAGGATCGAATCTTCATAGTTGTAGCCATTCCATGGCATGAACGCGACGAGGGCGTTGCGGCCCAGCGCCAGTTCGCCGTCTTCGGTCGAAGGGCCATCGGCGATGATATCACCTTTACTGACCAGATCGCCGACCTTCACCAACGGGCGCTGGTTAATGCAGGTGTTCTGGTTCGACCGCTGGAATTTCATCAGCGTATAGATATCGACGCCCGATTTGCCGGGTTCGACTTCGTCGGTAGCGCGGATGACAATACGCGTCGCATCGACCTGATCGATAATCCCAGAACGACGAGCACCGATCGCAGCGCCCGAATCGCGCGCCACAGTGCCTTCCATACCGGTGCCAACGAACGGTGCTTCGGCCTTGACCAGCGGCACCGCCTGACGCTGCATGTTCGATCCCATCAGCGCCCGATTGGCATCGTCATTTTCCAGGAACGGAATCAGTGAGGCGGCAACCGAAACCAATTGTTTCGGCGACACATCCATCAAGGTGATCTGGTTCCTGGGCGCCATCAGGAATTCGCCGGCTTCGCGTGCCGAAATCAGATCTTCAGTGAAGCTGCGATCTTTGTTGGTGTCGGCATTGGCCTGCGCGATCGTGTGCTTGGCTTCTTCCATGGCCGACAAGTAAACGACTTCATCCGTCAGCTTGTTATCGATGACTTTCCGATACGGCGTTTCGATAAAGCCATATTTGTTGACGCGGCTGAAGGTTGCGAGGCTGTTGATCAGGCCAATGTTCGGACCTTCCGGCGTTTCGATCGGGCAAATGCGGCCATAATGGGTCGGGTGAACGTCGCGGACTTCAAAGCCAGCGCGCTCGCGAGTCAGGCCGCCTGGCCCCAAGGCCGAAACGCGGCGTTTATGGGTGACTTCCGACAGCGGATTGGTCTGATCCATGAACTGCGACAGTTGAGATGAGCCGAAGAATTCGCGCACAGCAGCGACGGCAGGCTTGGCGTTGATCAAGTCGTTGGGCATGACTGTGTCGATGTCGACGCTGCTCATGCGTTCTTTGACGGCGCGCTCCATGCGCAACAGTCCGACACGATACTGGTTTTCGAGCAATTCGCCGACCGAACGCACACGGCGGTTGCCGAGATTGTCGATATCGTCGATTTCGCCCTTACCGTCCTTCAGATTGACCAGCGTCTTGATGACTTCAAGAATGTCTTCACGGCGCAGCACGGTCATGTCGTCGGCGACATCCAGGTCAAGCCGCATGTTCATCTTGACGCGGCCGACGGCGGAAAGGTCGTAACGGTCGGGATCAAAGAACAGGCCATAGAACATGGCTTCAGCGGTTTCGCGCGTCGGCGGTTCACCCGGGCGCATGACACGATAGATTTCGGACAGCGCATGGTCACGCTCTTCGACCTTGTCGGCCATCAGCGTGTTGCGAATCCACGGACCGACCGAGACATGGTCGATGTCAAGCAGCTCGATCGCCGATTGCCCGGCCTTGTCGATCTTGTCGAGATTTTCGGCGGTCAGTTCGTCACCGGCTTCAATGTAGATTTCGCCGGTCGCTTCGTTGATCAGATCATAAGCCGAATATTTGCCAAAGATTTCTTCGGTCGGGATCAGCAGGGTGGTCAGGCCATCGGTGACGGCCTTCCTTGCGATGCGCGGCGTGATCTTGGTGCCGAGCGGGAAAACCACCTCGCCGGTTTCGCCGTTGACGATGTCAAACGATGGCTTTTGGCCGCGCCAATTGGCTTCAACGAACGGCACGACCCAGCCGGCTTCGCCTTTTGAGCCATGGCCGCGGGTCCAGGTGACGCGGTTGTAGAACAGGTTGAGAATTTCTTCGCTGTTCCAGTTGAGGGCATAGAGCAATGACGTGACCGTCAGCTTGCGCTTCCTGTCGATGCGGACGTAGACGATGTCCTTGGCATCAAATTCGAAATCCAGCCACGAACCGCGATAGGGGATGACGCGGGCGGCGAACAGGAATTTGCCGCTGGCATGGGTTTTGCCGCGGTCATGATCGAAGAACACGCCAGGCGAACGGTGCATCTGGCTGACGATAACGCGTTCGGTGCCATTGATGATGAAGGTGCCGTTGTGCGTCATGAGCGGCATGTCGCCCATGTAGACGTCCTGCTCCTTGATATCGAGCACCGAGCGGGTTTCGGTATCGGCATCGACTTCAAAGACGATCAACCGCAGCGTGACGCGCATCGGCGCCGCATAGGTCATGCCGCGCTGGCGGCATTCGTCGGTATCATATTTGGGATCTTCGAGTTCGTAATGCACGAAATCCAGTTCCGCCGTGCCGGCGAAATCGCGGATCGGAAACACCGAGCGCAGGGTTTTTTCAAGGCCCGAGACATAGCCATCGGCCGGGCGGGAGCGCAGGAAATGCTCGTAGGATTCGCGCTGCACTTCGATCAAATTGGGCATCTGCACGACTTCACCGATCTTGCCGAAATCCTTGCGGATGCGGCGGCGTGCGTTGAAGATGTTGGGCTGTTTCATCTGGGTGGCCATGGGGACTCTATCGCCTTTTCAAATCTCGTCCTGCCAAGGGACAATGCCCGTTGACAACAAAAACCGCACAGCGTCCGGTGATACCGGATGCCGCACGGGCCTTGGGCGTTGAAGCCTCCTTCCCTCTATTCGTCGCAGTCCGTTCGCACCAGATCGAACCGTGTCCCGAGGGCGGGAGGACGGCAGCCGAGACGGCCACCGGGAATGTCGTGTCTTGTCCATATAGTTGGTGTGTTGGGTTTGGGAAGAGGGATTCTGCAGAATTGCCTGTGAAGGTGGTGGAGGGGGTTGGATTTGAACCAACGTAGGGCGAACCCGGCAGATTTACAGTCTGCTGCCATTGACCGCTCGGCCACCCCTCCACAGGGACTTTGCCATGGCTAGGCAAGGAGGGCGCCTAGTGGCGAATGGGCTGGGGTGTGTCAATGCTTTATCCCCGATCCGGCACCACCCGGTCACGGCCCAAGCGCTTTGCTGTATAAAGCGCCTTGTCGGCGCGATCGATCAGCGAGTCGCAATCATCATCGGGCTTGTCGCCGGCGACCCCGGCCGAAAAGCTGACGCGGCCCATGCTCGACCCGTCGCTGGCGTTGCGGATAATCTGGCTGGCAAGGTCGGCGCGGGCGCGATCAATGATCGCGGCGCCGGCCCTGACATCCTGCCCTGGCAGCATGGCCACGAATTCCTCGCCGCCCAGGCGCCCGACGCTGCCGCCCTTTGGCGCGATTCGGTCCGCCACGTGGCGGGCGACAAAGCGCAACACTTCATCGCCCAGCGCATGGCCAAAGCGATCATTGAAGCGTTTGAAATGATCGATGTCGATCATGGCGACGGTTAGAGCAGTTCCGCTGGCGCGGCATTCGGCTTGGACACGGCCCAGCACGTCAAAGGTACCGCGGCGGTTAAGCACGCCTGTCAACGGGTCGGTTATCGCGGCACGTTCAGCAGCACCCAGTTTGTCGGTCAGTGCTCGCGATTCAACGGCAGCAGCAGCCAGTTCGCTTTCCAGCCGAGCATTGGCGATCTGCATGGTGGCAGTGGCGGCGCCCAACTGTTCCAGCAGCAGCGCCAGCCCGGCGGCGTCCAGCGGCGCCGCGAGTTTCGCCCCACCATCGGCAATGGCGCGGCCATAATCGGCAAGGTCGGTGCGCCCGGTCTCGATTCGCAGGGTCAGCGCCTCGGCTTGGCCGCGGGCTGCGTCGACGAGCGCCGCCACATCATTCTTGCTGACATCGCCGCAGTGCGCCCGCCTAAGGTCAGCGATGCGGGCAATATCGAGTTCGCCAAGCGTGATCGCCTTGTCGATGGCCAGCGACAGGTCATGGTCCTCGTCACGGACATAGCGCCATAAAACATCGTAAATATCGGGCAACGGCGGCAGGCCGGTGATCACCAGCAGCGCCCGTATCTGGTCGAAATGAGTCAATGGGCCCGATTCGGCAGTTGGCAGTTTCAACAAATTCGCCAATTGCCCGTCGTGTATCGTCATGGTGACCCTCCGCTTTGCTACACGATGAAACGGCGGCGCCATGGGCAGGTTAACAGCGCCACGAGACGAAAATTTGAGAGGTGGCGGTTTGGAGCGGGTAGCGGGGATCGAACCCGCATATGAAGCTTGGAAGGCTACTGCTCTACCATTGAGCTATACCCGCGAATTTACGCATCGTCGCTTGCCACAGGCAGCGGTGTCCGGTCAATTGCGAGGGTTAGCCGGGCGTGAAGATTGACGTCCCGTCAGTCGTTATCGCGATGACCGTCGAACCTGCCGCTATGCGGCTCGACCCACCCAGTGCAGCCCTGCGCCATGCCGCCGTAGCCAGGCACGAGTGATCGTTGCGCCGTCATCCAGCCGCGCCAGCAGAGCATGGAAATCGCCACCGTGATTGGCATGGACGAGATGCGCCACCTCATGGGCGACGATGTGCCGACGAATGGCCGTGGGGGCAAGGATCAGACGCCAGCTATAGCAGATACGGCCCCCGGTTCCATTTCCCCGCGCACAACTCCCCCACCGTGCCCGCGTATCCGCCACCCGCACCTGCGCCACCGGGCGATCGACCACGCCGGCAATCTCGTGCGTCGCCGCCGCCAGATCGGCCAGCGCCGCCGCCTTCAGCCAGCGCAGCACGCGCGCCGACAGGAGCGGCAGCGGGCCGCCGACCAACAACCGGTCACCAATTTCCTGCGGGTTTCGCTTGTGGGTTTCCGCCCAGTCGATCAAAAGCGTGTCGCCATCAAACGGGATTCGCACGCCCGGCGCAAACGGAATCGGCTGCGGCCAAGAGGCGATCTGTTTGGCCAGCCAGCCTTGATGACCATCGATCAGCGCCAGCGCCTCCGCCACCCCGCCACGCATCGGCAAGCTGATCCGCAATGCGCCCTGCACCGCATCGGCACGCAATTTTATACCCCGGGCCCCAACCCTTCGTTCAGCAATAAGCGGCAGTTCGCGTCCGTCAATGGTCAGCACCGCCGGCAACGTGACCCGGCGAAACAGGCTCACAGGTCGCCTTCGATGATAAAGTTCTCCAGGTCGCCAACATCATCCTCGCTGATCGTCTTGCCGATCACCGAAATGCCGGCGCTGCGAACGCTATTGGGGTCACCGCTGACCAAAGGGTGCCAATCGGCCAATCCTTGCCCGCGGTGCACCCGAAGATAGGCGCAACTGGCTGGCAGCCAATCGATCGTTTCCAGCTTTGCCGGAGTCAGCCGCACACATTCAGGCACATGCGCCTTGCGATTGGGATAGTCCTTGCATTGTGCGGTACGTGGATCGAGCAACCGGCAGGCGACGTTTGTGGGGAAAATCTCCCCTGTCTCGTCATCTTCCAATTTATGAACGCAGCATTTGCCGCAACCATCGCACAGGCTTTCCCACTGGCTGCGGCTCATCCGGTCCAACGGAACGGATTCCCAGAACGGCTTATCGGACATAGTTGTCCAGCATCACCGTCACATCGGCCGCGGTCACATCAATGATCCTGCCAGCGGCATCCTGTTGTCGCCCGATCATCGCGATTGGCGCGCCAGTCGGCCCCATCAAATAGATTTTGACCGAATGATTGATCAAATAATTCGCAGAGTCGCTGTTCTGATCCCGTTGTGAAATGCTGCCATAGGCGAGTTGTACCGCGCCAATCTGCGCCGGGGTTCCGGTCAGCCCAGTGAGTGCGGGATCAAAACCCCGCACAAAGTCCTTTAACGTCGCCGGCGTATCGCGCACCGGATCGACGGTGATGAAAATCGGTGCAACCTTTGCAGCGCCTGAAAAGCCGCGCCAGCCCTTGACCATCAACGCCACATCGGTCGGACAGATATCGGGACAAAATGTATAACCGAAATAAAGCAGCCGATACTTGCCGGCGAAACGCTGGTCGGTCACCGGCCGCCGATCCTGATCGACCAGGCCAGCCAACGATCCTCCGATGTTGGAGCCGCTGATATTGCCTTGGGGCGGCGGGTTGCCCCGCAGCCACCCGAGGCCTCCAACCAACAGCGCGACCACAGCCGCCACGAGCCAAAGTGCCTTTGTGGTCCTGTTCATCGCTGGTTGTCGGGGTTATGCAATGTCATATTGGCGGAATAGTAGGGAGTACGGGCCTTGTCGATGATGCGAAGCGCGGCCGTTGCCGCAGTGATGTTGGCGGTTGCCGCGCCGGCCGCAGCCCAATTTTCCGACAGTTATAATTTCCTGAAGGCGGTGAAGGACAAGGATGCCGCCAAGGCAATGGAATATATCCAGAAACCCGGCAACACCGTGATCAATACAAAGGATAGTGGAACCGGGGAAGCCGCCCTCCACATCGTCGCCAAACGTGGTGATCCGGCATGGCTAGGGTTTTTGTTGAAGGCAGGCGCCAACCCCAATGTGCGCGACACAGATGGCAACACGCCGCTCATGCTGGTCACCGTGTCCCGCTGGAGCGAAGGCACGCAACTGCTGATCGCCTTCCGGGCGAAGGTGAATGACCAGAACCGCCTGGGCGAAACTGCATTGCTGAAGGCGGTGCAGAACCGCGACAGCGACACCGCAAAGCTGTTGATCGATGCAGGTGCGAGCCCTGATGTTAGCGACAATAGCGGCGCCAACCCCAGGTCGCTGGCCGCCTCCGATCCGCGCGCCACCCCCATTGCCCGGCTGTTTGCGGCAATTCCCGTCAGGGCCGCCAAGCCGATGCAGGGGCCGTCGATCTGACTTCCGCCTGGCACGGCAAAACGATAACCAAAGTCTAACCGTTTTTGTCGCATGGCCGTGTCGGGCAAACGCGCCTAAAGTAGCCTGATGGAAAGGCCCTCCATAGCGGCGGCGGCGTTCGATCGCCCCGGTGTGCGTGTCCGCACCCTCGCCAATCTGCGCTGGATCGCCATTGGCGGCCAGGCTGTTACGTTGATCATTGTTGGCGTCGTACTTGGCTACCCCCTCCAATGGCCGTCACTGATTGCCGCTGTCATGGCGTCTGCTGTGCTCAATGTCGGCCTCACGACTTTGCACGGCCGCAATGCACGGCTTTCGGGCCGCGACCTGGAACTGCACCTTGTGTTTGATCTGCTTCAGGCCGGACTGTTGCTGTTTCTGACCGGCGGGCTCGCCAATCCCTTCGCCGTGCTGCTGATCGTGCCGGTCACCATCGCCGCCACATTGCTGCGTGCCCGCGCAATGGTGATGCTTGGCACGCTGGCCCTGGGCGTGCTCGCCGTGCTGTGGTTCTGGGCGGCGCCCTTGCCATGGAGCCAGGGCCTACCGCCACAGTTTCCCACCGTTTACCGTTTTGGGGTGGTTGTTTCGCTGGCGCTGGCGATTGGCTTTCTCGCGGTCTATCTCTGGCTGGTCTCTGCCGAATCCCGCGATCGCGCACGGGCTTTGGTGGCGACTGACGCGGCGCTGACCCGCGAATCGAAAATGTCGGCGCTGGGCAGCCTTGCTGCGGCTGCCGCGCATGAGCTTGGCGGGCCGCTCGGTACCATCAGGCTGGTGGCGCGCAGTCTGTCGGATGCGTTGGGCGATGACCCAGAATTTGGCGACGATATCCGCCTGCTCGAATCCGAATCAGCCCGTTGCCGCGCCATTTTGGTGCGCATCGCAAAACGCGCCGAGGCCGAGGATCCGTTTGCTATGCTCGGACTTGACGTGCTGCTCCACGAAGTTGCCAACAATGCCCAGCCGGCGCGGGTGCCGATCCGTGTTGATGCGCCGGGGCCGCAACCGCAGGTGCGCCGATCGCCGGAATTGCTGCACGGCCTCCAGAATCTGGTCGCGAACGCCATCCGCCATGCCGGGTCCGCCGTCGAACTGCGCGCGGCCAGCACAACCGCAGATATCAGCATCGCGGTTATCGATGATGGAAGCGGTTTTGCAGCCGATATACTGCCGCATCTGGGAGAACCCGATCTTGGCCCATCCAAATCCGGCAGTGACGGTACCGGGCTTGGTATTTTTATCGCCACCACCTTGATCGAACGTACCGGCGGCCGTTTGAACTTTCGCAATCGCCCCGGCGGCGGCGCACAGGTGGACGTCCGCTGGCCCCGCGCCCATATTGAAGCTGAACCTGAGGATAACCGATAATGGCCACCGCGCTTGAACCCCAATTGATGCCGCTGCTTCTCGTTGACGATGATGCACCATTTCGCCAGCGTTTGCAGGTGATGCTCAGTCGTCGCGGCTTTGCCGTAACCGCCGTTGGCAGCCTGGCGGAGGCGCGGGTCGAAGCTGCCGCGCTGCGTCCAAGCCATGCCGTTGTCGATATGCGACTTGAGGACGGAAACGGCCTTGATCTGGTCGCCGAACTGCGCGCCATGGTCCCCGATGTGCGCATCGTCATGCTGACTGGCTATGGCAATCTCGCCACCGCCGTCGCTGCGGTAAAGGCCGGCGCTGTCGATTACCTTGCCAAGCCGGCTGACCCCGAAGACATCGTACGAGCGTTGAGTGCGGAGGCTGGGGCTAAGCCGGAGGCGCCGCCCGAACCAATGTCTGCCGATCGCGTTCGCTGGGAACATATCCAGCGGGTGTATGAACTGTGCGAACGCAATGTGTCTGAAACTGCGCGCCGGTTGAAAATGCACCGCCGGACGCTGCAACGTATTCTGGCAAAACGATCCCCGAAATAGCCGGCTTTCCGGCGGGCATATCAGAAGTCATTTGCCGGCTGAGCACCACGTGCTAACGCCCCGCTTATGATACCCCGTTATTCCCGCCCCGAAATGGTTGCCATCTGGGATCCTGAAACCCGGTTCCGCATCTGGTTTGAAATTGAAGCGCACGCCATGGATGCGCTGGTCACGCTGGGCGTTGTCCCAGCCAAAGCCGCCAAAGCCGTCTGGGATCGCGGCAATTTTGACGTAGCGCGCATCGATGAAATCGAGCGCGAAACCAGGCATGATGTCATCGCGTTTCTGACCAACCTGGCTGAACATGTCGGCCCCGAAGCGCGGTTCGTTCATCAGGGCATGACCAGTTCGGATGTGTTGGACACCTGCCTGTCAGTGCAACTTGCCCGCGCCGCCGATATATTGATCACCGATACTGATGCGTTGCTGGCCGCCATCAAGCGCCGCGCGCTGGAGCACAAGTATACGCCGACGATGGGCCGCAGCCATGGCATCCATGCCGAACCGACGACATTCGGCCTGAAACTGGCGCAGGCCTATGCCGAATTCGAACGCTGCCGGTCCCGGCTGGTCATGGCGCGCGCGGAAATCGCCACCTGCGCGATTTCGGGCGCAGTCGGCACCTTTGCCAATATCGACCCCGCGGTCGAGGCGCATGTGGCAAAGGCGATGGGCCTGACGGTCGAGCCGGTTTCGACCCAGATCATCCCCCGCGATCGCCATGCGATGTTCTTTGCAACCTTGGGCGTTATCGCTGGCTCCGTGGAGCGGTTGGCGACCGAAATCCGGCACCTGCAACGCACCGAGGTGCTGGAGGCGGAGGAATATTTCGCCCCCGGCCAAAAGGGGAGCAGCGCCATGCCACACAAGCGCAACCCGGTGCTGACCGAGAACCTGACGGGCCTCGCCCGGTTGGTGCGCGGTATGGTCACCCCGGCGCTGGAAAATGTCGCGCTGTGGCATGAACGCGATATTTCGCATTCATCGGTCGAACGCATGATCGGGCCGGATGCGACGGTGACGCTGGATTTCGCTCTGGTCCGGCTGACCGGCGTTATTGAAAAATTGTTGATCTATCCCGACCGGATGCTGAAAAACCTCAACAAGATGGGCGGGTTGATCCATAGTCAGCGCATCCTGTTGGCGCTGACCCAGGCTGGTGCTTCGCGCGAAGACAGCTATCGGCTGGTCCAACGCAACGCGATGAAAGTGTGGGAATCAGATGGTGCGCTGCAACTGCTCGATCTGCTGCTCGCCGATCCTGAGGTTACGGGGCTGCTGGCGCAGGCCGAACTCGAATCGCTTTTCGATTTGGGGTATCATCTTAAGCACGTTGATACGATTTTTGATCGCGTGTTCGGATGAACGCGTTTCGGGATGCGATGCCCAATATCGTCCGCCATGCGGGGGATTGGCAGGGCATCTATACCCATATAGCCAGCGACGGCACGTTGCTTGATCGCTACCATGTCTCGACGCGCTGCGCCTTTCCCGATGATGGCCCGTTTGCCTATATTCAGACCAATCATATGCTCTGGGATGACGGGCGAACCGCCGATTTTGAGTTCGGCGGTATATTCCGTGCAGGGAAGCTGCACTGGAACACCGATCGTTTCCACGGCTACGGCTGGGAAACCCATGAGGGCGTTTTCATGCTGAAACTTGACCGACTCGATGACCCCGGCTGCCACTATATCGAAATGATCAGCATGGCCGCCGATGGCCAAAGCCGGGCTCGCACCTGGCAATGGTTCCGCAACGGCACGCCGTGGAAGCGGACCCTGTGCGATGAACGGCGCACAGGGTGAAGGCTGTCACGACGCAGGCCGATTGACGAGATTCGAGTCAGCTTTTCGGCACGCCAGGTTGGTATTTTGTGGTGTTTGAACATCTCCGGCACTCTGAAACGCGCCAGTCCCCCCATCGCGATTTGGGCCGCTGATCTCGTCGCACCCGGCGCGCATGCCATAGAGCTTCAGTTCGCTCATGGCCTCCATGATCTCGTGGCGTTCCATCAGGCCAACGGAATCGACCAGATGGTGCGAGCACATCTGCGCAGAAGCGCTGGTTGTACTTGCGCGCCTTGCCGACGAGGATCGCTTCCACCGCCCTCTTCATGTTGTCGTAGATACCGCGCCGGCAGACCCCGCCATAAAAGGCGAATGCCTTGTCATGGGCATCGAACACCAGTTCCTGCGTCTCCCGAAAATAAACCCGCACGAACGGCATCCGGCTGTGAGACAGCTTCATGTGCGCCGCCTTGACCATCAGCGGCAGGCCCTGGAACGTGATCGTTTCGTGGCTCCAGTCGAACTGGTAGGCCTCGCCAGGTGCAAAACTCATCGGCACATAAGCTTGTGCCGGCGTCCGCCGCCGATCGCTGCGCCATGTTTCAGAATCGGGCCTTGGCGAACCGGTGCACACTGTCGTGCGCGCCGTCGTAGCTGCGCCCACGCAGCGTCTCGAACAAGCGCTTCGTCGAGCGACGCTCACGCCGAGGCAGCTTGGCTTCCGCCTCCAGGATCTCGGTCAGATCCTTGATCCACGGCCCCAGCCTGGGCGATGGTTGCGCAGCCCGCGCCGTATATCTGAACTCGGTCCGATCCTCACCCCGGATATGGGTCAGATTAACGGCACGATGCTCTCGATTTCGTACTGGGGTTCCTGCGGGCTGGCGCGATGGGTCTAAGCGCAGGCAATTGTCGCCTGTTATCTAAGGTCGGAAATGCGCCCGGGTACGAACGCCTTGAAGACAAACAGCACAAAGGCAAACACGCCAACGCTGAACACCACATCGCCGGGCACGCGCGCCCAAACCAGCGCCTGCATGACCGGGCTGTGGATGAATTCGGCCGAGCGGGCGTAGGCATAACCATGTTCGATGCTGGCATAGGTTTGCAGCACGCCCTGCGGCAGCAGGGACAGGAGCGTCATCATCCCGAGACCGATATTAAGCGACCAGAACGATATCTTGATCAGTCCCTCGTGCCAATGTGCCGTGTTGGTGAGCCCGCGCATGCAGTAGAGCGTCAGACCGAGACCAAGCATTCCGTAAACCCCGAACAGGGCAGCGTGGCCGTGGTTGGCGGTCAGGTTCAAGCCTTGCATGTAATAGAGCGCGATGGGCGGGTTGATCAAGAAGCCGAACAGGCCGGCACCCACCAGGTTCCAGAACAGCACGGCGACAAAGAACATGAAGGGCCAGCGATAATTGCGTTCCCACTCGGCTTCATGTTCGACCTTGCGGCGGGTATAGGCTTCAAAACCGACGACCAGCAGCGGCACCACCTCAAGAGCGGAGAACATCGCGCCAACGGCGATGACCGATGTCGGGGTTCCACTAAAGTACAGGTGATGGAAGGTGCCCAGCACGCCGCCGAACAGGAAGATGATCGTCGCGAACAAGACCATCGTCGTCGCCGTCGATGTCCGCAGGATGCCCATGCGAACGAACAGCAGCGAGATGATCGCAGTGGCAAAGACCTCGAAGATGCCTTCGACCCACAAATGGACGACCCACCACCGCCAATACTCCATGATCGCGACATTGGTATGCTGCCCCCACATCAGGCCGGCGGCATAGAGCAGGCCAATGGCGATGGCGGATATCAGCACGAGGTAAATGAGCGATTTGCCGCCTTTTTGCTGGAGTACAGGCCATAGCCCGCGCAGCACGAGCGCCACCCACAAGAACAGCCCGATAGTAAGGTAAACTGCCAGAAACGGCCGAGATCGACGTACTCATAGCCCTGGTGGCCGAACCAGAAGTTCATCGTCAGGCTGTTGAAAAAGCGGTGCACCGCTGCCCATTCACCGGCAAAGGAACCAACCACGATAGTCAGCAGGCTGACGAACAGGAAGTTGACGCCAAAGCGCTGGAATTTCGGGTCACGCCCGGCCAGCATCGGCGCAACATATAGCCCGGTCGCCAGCCATGCCGTCGCGATCCACAGCACCGCCAACTGCGTGTGCCATGTCCGCGTGACGGCATAAGGCAGATATTCAGCGAACGGCAGGCCGTAGAGCCCCTGGCCTTCGACGGCATAATGGGCAGTGACGATGCCGAGCAGGACCTGCGCCAGGAACAGCGCGCACACGACCCAGAAATATTTGGCCGTTGCCCGCATCGACGGCGTAATGACCGCTGTATCGATGATATCGGCCTTGGCCATGCCGCCTTCGGGCTCGATCTCGCGGCGCCAGATATCGAATTCCCGGGCGTAATAGGCGATCAGGGCGCCGGCCGCGCCAAGCAGCAGGATTACCGACGCAAGACTCCACAACAACGTTCCGGTTGTCGGCACGTTGCCGACGAGAGGTTCATGCGGCCAGTTGCTGGTGTAGGTGATGTCCTGGCCGGGGCGGTTCGTCGTCGCGCCCCAGGCCGTCCAGAAATAAAACGCGGAAAGCTGTCTGGCTTCGGCGTTGGAAAGCCGTCCGTGGACGGGGAATGCATAATTTCGGCGAAGCGCCTGCGCCTCCGGCGTCTTTCCTTCGTATAGGCTGACAAAATGCCCCTGCACCTGCCGGATTGCCCCGGCACGTAAATCGCTGACGGTCACAGTGCCGGTGACTGGGTCATAGCTGTTCGTGCGCATTTCCTTTTGCACATCCGCTTTCGCCAACGCCATTATTTGCGCCTGGGTCAACCCGGCGATCGGCTTGTTGGCTGAAAAGGCAATCAGCGCTTCGGCTTCGCGATGCAGCCAGTCGGCGCTCCAGTCAGGCGCCAGATAGCTGCCATGCCCCCAGATCGAACCCTGTTCCATGCCGCCAATCGATTGCCAGACGTTTTGCCCGGTTTCGATATCGTCGCGGGTAAACAGGGTTTCGCCGCTGGCGGTTTTTACGACCTGCGGGATGGGCGGTGCCTGCTGGTATATCTGCGCACCGAGCAACAGCAGCGCGCCGAACATGACGACCATGCCAGCGCCAAGGATGATCCACAGCCGCTTGATGCTGAACGTCTGATGATAGGTTTCCATGGTGGCGCCCCCCGATCGTATCAAAACAGGCCGTGGCTGCCGCCCACGGCTCCAAAAATCGCTACGACGCTTATCGCCAGCAAAATTTTATGCATGACCACCATTCTGGCAAAATCGCTGGCGGGTGCCGTCGATTGCGCCAGGTGCCGGTGCAGATGCAGCGGCTCGATGATGAAAAGCATGGCGGCAAAGACGGCCCAGACAGCAACCATCGCGTGCATCCACCACAAATGGCTGTCGGCAAAACGGCTCCACATGTCGGCACGCCAGATCATCCACAACCCGCTTGCCCCGGCCAGCAAGACCCAGATCCGCGCCTGCCAGGCAAAGCCACGCTCGATCTGTCGGAATCTGGCGAGCCGCGCGTCGGGCGCTTCGTCGGCCATCAGCATCGGCATGACGACCAGCGTCACGAACGCCACCCCTCCGATCCACAGCGTGATCGCGATGACATGAACGACACGCGCCAGAATGAAATCATCCATCTTGCGGGTCGTTCGCAGGCAAGGGCGGCGCCCGGTGGAATTCCACCTGCATGCGCATGGGGCCAATGATCTCGACATGATGCGGCGCCTCGGGCGGGATCATGGCCGGATGATCGACGGTGACGCGGACGGGTCCGTCACCATCCCTGAAGACGAGCAGCACCTCGCCTTCCAACACCCGCAACAGGCCCCATGTGCCCGGCTTGGTGCGATGTTCGTTGCGCAGGGCATTGGGTAGGGTGATTTCATCGAAAACCGCCGAGCTGCAATAAGCAACGCCGTTCATGCGATGGCCGTTTCGGTTGCCGTGGCGGGTGCCAGCACCGCGTCCAGCCCGCCGCCGTGGATACGGATGCCGCTCAACAGGCTTCGCGCGATGCGATCGGCGCTGGTTCGGAAAAGCTCGGCTGCCGCCGCTTCGGGTACGACATTGCCGACGGTCTCGCGCCAAAGCATCAGCCACCGATCGAAATGTGCCTGCTCAAGCCCGCCCACGGCAATGTGTTTCACCATCGGATTGCCGCGAAACCGCCCCGATTCCAGCGTGACTGACGCCCAGAAATCCTTCATCCGCCCCAGATGCGGCGTCCAGTCGATAACATGGGCCGAAAAGATCGGCCCCAGCAGTTCGTCTTGCCGGATCGCACCATAAAAACGCTCAACCAGTTGCGAAATCAGGGCATCGTTGATTCCGATGGCTGTAGCATCGGCCAGCTTTTTTGAACGGGCGCGCTCGGCATGAGCGTTGGTTATCATCGTCACACCTCGATTAAGATGCATTCACTATGCATCGTTTATCCTTGTTGAAAGCCGAAAGCAATAAATGATATGCATGTTTTATGAGATTGTCCCTCCAAACCGATTATGCACTGCGCATGCTTATGTTTCTGGCTGCGCACGAGGGTCACCATTCGATTGCTGAAATCGCCGGCAAGTATCGGATATCAAAAAATCATCTCATGAAGGTCGCACAGAAACTGGTTGCCCAGGGCTTTGTTTCAAGTGTCAGGGGACGCAGCGGCGGGCTTAGGCTCAGCAAGCCAGCCACAACCATCAATGTCGGTTATGTGGTCCGAACGTTTGAAGACCTGGGCGCATTCGTCGAATGCTTCAATGAATCGGGCGACGGCTGCGTTGTCAGCCCCGTCTGCGGATTGCGCCACATCCTGGCCGATAGCGTCGAGGCATTCCTGCAACATCTGGACGGCTTTGTACTGACAGATCTCATCGGAGAGCCGGGCCAGTTTCGGTCCGTTTGGAGCTGACCAGAACTATTTCCAAGCTCCAGAACGCCTTCGGATCTCCTACTCTCGAAGGTCAGCCGACCGATGGACTTGCCACGGAAAAATGGAGAGTTTCCTGACGATGAACGTTGAACTCGATGACCAAGCAGGAGGGTTTTACCCAGCGATCTGAGGACGGGGCGGTGCGGTTGGCACTGACGAGCGGGCGCACATGGCGCGAGTTGGCCGAGACACGGAGCGCTGGGCTGTCGACGCTGACACGGCGAATCTGCCGGCGGCGCGACCGGGAGAGTGCCCGAGACATCGACGGATTCGACAACCTTGTTTGGCACCATTCAGCGCTCGAACAACTCAGCCCCCCAGTTCAAAAAACAGGCTGACACTTGAGGCAATGCTTCTTCATTTTATTGGGGCAAATCCATTCGGATTCCGAATGCCGGGCAAGCAGCCGAGCCGGTTCGCAAAGACCCGACCATATCCAAAATGGCCCTATTTTTCACGAAACGCGTTATCGCGCAGCTTGCTGATGGGCGTGAGGACATAGCTAAGAACGCTGCGTTTGTGGCCAAGGACATCTACCTCCGCCATCATGCCGACCCCGATTGGCAGTTGCGAGCCATCCAGCGCTTTCAGCGACGCCTTATCGGTGCGAACCCGGATCGCATAATGCGTTTCGCCGGTGCGTTCATTGGCAATCGCATCGGCCGAGATATGATCAACGACCCCCGGAAGCGACCCATAGACCGAATAATCATAGGCGGTCAGCTTGACGGTCGCGCGCTGACCAACGTGGATGAAGGCGATATCGGCCGGCTTGATCTGGGCTTCGACGACCAGCGCTTCGCCCTTGGGAACGATTTCGACAAGCGGCTCACCGGGACGGACACTGCCGCCAATGGTCGCGACGAGGACGCGGTTGACCGTGCCACTGATCGGCGCGCGAACCGTCGTTCGTCCCAGCCTGTCGCGCACTGCTGGCAACGCCGCAGCCTGGCCGGCAAGATCGGACCGTGTCTGGCTGAGTTGCTCGCTGGCTTGGGCGTGGAAGCGATCGCGCACGCTGCGAAGGCCAGCCTCAGCTTCGGCAACGGCCGACCGCGCCCGGCTGATAGCGATGCGGCTGGTGCCAGCGAGACCGTGGGCCTGCGATTGTGCCGATTGGGCGCGAACAAGCTCGATCGCCGGTTCGATGCCCTTGTCGACCAAAGGCTTGATCATCGCGGTTTCACGATCGGCCAGGGCGGCGCCTTCGGCCCGCATCCCGGCCTCGACCTCGGCCTGTCCAAGGCCGCGCCGGGCCTGATCAAGCTTTGCCTGTTCGACGCTGCTGGCTGCGGCAAGATCAGCGACGCGCGCGGCATAAAGCGTCCGTTCGGTGGAAACCACCTGGGGAGCGCTGGCGATCAGCGCGGCAGCGAAGGCAGGTGCACGGCCCGACACTTCGGCGTCAAGGCGCGCGGCGCGGGCGGCAAGTGCGCTCCAGCTGTCATTTGTCTTGCCGAATTCGGCGGTGAACTGGCTGCTGTCGAGCGTCACCAATGGCTGGCCGGCCGTAACCTTGGCACCGGGGCGCACCAGGATCGCGCGCACGACGCCGCCTTCAAGGTTGGAGATGACCTGAAGCTGGCGCTGCGGGATGACCCGCCCCTGGGCCGTGGCAACTTCGTCGACGTCGGCGAGCGCCGACCAGATCAACAGCGCCGCAGAGAGGGCGACAATAGTCCACAACAGGATGCGGGACACCACGGATGGCTCGATCGCGTCGGCGCAGGCGGGCTGTAACGGGGTGGCGGCGAATGACATGCAAGGCTCCTATGCAACAGCCATCGACTTGAGCACTTCGTCCCGCGGCCCGGCGGCGACGAGCTTGCCCTTGTCGAGGATGATGATCCGATCGACAAGGCGCAGCATCGATTGGCGGTGGGTAACGAGGACAACGGTTTTGCCGCGCAATTCAGGCTCGAGCCGGGCGATCAAGGCGTTTTCGGACTGGATGTCCATTGAACTGGTGGGCTCATCGAACAGCAGGATCGGGCGCTCATGGGCCAGCGCCCTGGCTATGGCGATCGACTGGCGCTGGCCGCCGGAAAGACCCTCGCCGCGGTCGGCCAGGCGCAAGTCATAGCCATTGGCGACCTGGCCGATGAAATCATGCGTGCCGCTGATCCGGGCGGCGCGCAGCACGGCGGCATCGTCGATGCTGGCTTCGCCCAGGCTGATGTTTTCGCGCACCGAGCCAGTGAGCAGGAACACGTCCTGCAACACCGCGCCGATATTGTGGCGCAGATCATCGGGGTGGAGCTGGCGGACATCGGCGTCGTCGACTAGGATTGCACCCTCGCTGGCTTCGTAAAGGCCAAGAATGAGGCGGGCGATCGTTGATTTCCCGGATCCGATGCGGCCGACAATGGCGACGCGTTCGCCCGGCTGAATGCGAAACGAAACATCGTCGAGCGCCCGGGCCGTCGCGCCGGGATAGCGGAAGGTGACGTTGCGGAATTCGATCCCCCCATCAAGGTTGGGACGACGCAGATATTCGACTTCGCGGGCTTCGCCGCCGCCCTGCATCAATCGGTCCAGATGCGCATAGGCGGTGCGGGTGTGGGTGATACGCGTCAGCAGGCTGGCGATCTGCGCCAAAGGCGCGACGCAGCGACCAGCGAGGATCGACACCGCGACAAGGCCGCCCATGGTGAGTTCACCGCGGGCGATGAGGTAGACGCCAGCGATGACGACCCCGATGTAGCAGATGGTCTGGGCAGACTGTGCGACATTGATGCTGATCGACGCGATCAGTCGCTGCTGCAGCGCCACGGCGGCATGATCATCGACCGACTGCGCCCATCGACGTGCCAGCAGGGGGCCGGCGGAGGAGGATTTGACGGTCTCAAGACCCGATATCGCCTCTACCAGCACGCCCTGTTTTGACATGCCCTCTGCCATCCCCCGGCCGGCGAGCCGGGCGAGCGCAGGTTGCGACAGCAAGCCGACGCCAATAACCAACGGGATCATCGCGACCGGCACCAATACCACAACACCGCCAACGGCCCAGATAACGCCGAGAAACAACAGGATGAACGGCACATCGACGACGGCGACAAGTGTAGCCGACGCAAAGAAATCGCGCAGCGCCTCGAATTCACGCAGCATTCCGGCAAAGGCGCCGGATGAGGTTTTCCGGTCGCCCAGCCGCATCGTCAGCATGCGGTTGAAGATGGCAGTGCCGACAGTGCGATCGATGCGCTGGCCGGCGATATCGATGAAATAACCGCGGATCAGCCGCAGCACGAGATCAAAGACCAGGATGATACCAACCCCGATGGACAGCGCGATAAGCGAGTCTGTCGCATTGTTGGGAACAATCCGGTTGTAGACGGTCATCGAAAACATCGACGTCGCAAGGCTAAACAAATTTACCAGCACGGCGGCGAGCGCAACTTGAAGATACAGGCGGCGATTGGCCCTGATCGGATTCATCAGCCAGGGCGCTATCCGGGGCTTTTGCGGTTGAATGGTGTCGGACATTTGCGACCTCTCAAAGCGTGGTGGTGAGCTGGACGCCCGTGGAGTCGAGGATCTCACCCGTTCTGGCGAGTAACGCGTAACGCGCGACGTCCAGTTCGATGACCCCCTGCAAATACGATGTTGCGGCCGCCGCAAAATCCTGTTCGGCGCGCAGCAATTCGATCAGGCTGCCTCGTGCGACGCGAAACTGTTCGACATAGGCATCGCGGGCGCGGCGGTTTGCGACATAAGCGGTTTCCAGCAGAAGTTGGCCGCGCGACAGGCTGTCGACATCGGTGAAGGCGGCGGCGGCGTCGCGTTCCGTCTCACCGCTGACCCGGTCGGCGGTAAACCCGGCGCTGCGCGCCTGTGCGTCTGTTTCAGCGATGACGCCACGCTGGCGACCACCGGCAAACAGGTTTTGCCGCAGGACGATGCTCCCGCGCACTTCATAGTCACTGTTACCTGTAAAGGCGTTGTACCGCGTCGCAGTGACGCCGGCCGAAAGCCGCGGCAAGCCATCGGACCGCGCGGCGTGAGCGTTGCGGCGGGCGGCATCGGCAAGCCGCATCGCAACCACCACGCCCGGTGATTTTAGCGCCAGGGCGGCGGCCGCGTCAACGCTGTGGGCTTGGCTTGGCGGTGGCACGCTGCGATCGAGACGCGGCGGCGCGGCGCTGCCAAATGCTTCCCGGTATCGCGCCCTGGCCTGACCGAGCTGGCGTTCGAAACGCGTCGTTTGCGCCTCGGTTTCGGCAAGCACCGCCTCGACGCGTGCCGTATCGCCTTCGGCGCCAAAGCCCATCGTGATGCGCGTGCGAACATCGGCAAGGATGGCGCGCTGCCTTGCGGCGCTGGCCGCGCTGATTTCGGCCAGCGTCTGATACCCAAGCACATCATACCAGGCCGAAACGGCCCGCAATTCGGTTTCGCCGGCGATACGTTCGATTTCGGCTTGGGCCGCCTTCACGCGATCATTGGCAGCGGCGATCCGGCTGCCGGTGGCGCCAAAATCATATAACAGCTGGTCGCCAGTCAGACCAACGTCGGCACGACCGCGCGGAGTCAGGCTTTCAACGACTGTCGTGGTCGTGCTGAAATCGCGGGCCAGCGCGCGGGCGCCGATCAACTGCGCGTTGATCTGGGGAAGCAGGCCGGCGTGAACCTGGGTGCGTACCCCCTGGCTAGCGGCACCATCGGCAATTGCTGCCAGCACGGCGGGGTGGACGGTGACGGCGGCGCCGACCAGATCCAGAAAGGGCCGAGCAGGCACAGTCTTACGGCTGAAACCAAGCACCGGGTCGCGGCTGAAATCGATGTGTTGCGGATCGCCATCGGGTACCGGCAGGGTGACAGTTGCGGCATGGCCGCTATCTGCCACTGCGGCCAACGCCAGCCAGGTCATAATAAGGCGGCGCGCGCGCATGATCAGACGCTGCGAATGCGCATTGCGGTGCGCCGCCGACGGGCCATCAAACCAAGTGCTGCAAAGCCGAAGGTCAGCGTCGCCCAGCTGGCCGGTTCCGGCACGGCCGTTGCAAGATCAACACGGTTCTGCAGGCCGACAAAGCCGATCGACGATGCGCCTTGATCGAACGAATTGACCGACAAGCGCAGTTGCGAAAAGGCCGTGTCGCTGACCAGCCCGAGGTAAGATGCAGTGATACCATTGACAAAACTCGTGCTGCCGCTGCCGACCAGTTCGACATCGGTGACACCAGCAATATAGGTGAAATCGATGTCACCGATGCCGCCGAACAGGCCCACGGCAAAGATCGGCTGGGCAAAATCGAGGATCAGCACGTCGGAATCGAGCGCTGTGGAGATGATTCCGCCGCCGTTGCCGGCAAGTTGGTCAGCGAGCGCTGACAGGGTAATCGGACCAGTGACCAGGCTGGAAGCAAACACCGGCGGCGCGCCGGGAAGCGACAGCGGTTGACCAGAAATATGACCAACCGCAGCGGTAAAGGCGGCACGACTGCCGACGGTCTGGATAATGGCGGCCGAGGCAATGACCGGCACCGCAAGCGCAAGACAAGTGCCGATGAGAATCGCAAATTTGGGCATTTTCAAAAATCCATTTCTAGACAGAGAGAGATCAGACCAAGGCCATGTGGTGTTGCATTGATTCGTCGCGTCCGTAGGACCCGGAGAAATGCGGGACCATCTCGACATCAGTCGACGCAAAGACACCGGAGTCGAGCAGCGCGCCGTGACCGCGAAGAACCGCGCCAACCAGCGCATCGACCTGTTCGGTTACCGACACGCTATCGACCATAAACGCCCCGCTGGCGGCGCTGATGATGATCGAGGCGATGTCGTGAAGGCCGGCAAGACTGAAGTGCGCGCCGCTGCTGGTGTCAGTGCGGACCAGATTGCCGGCGGCATCGCGCAGTTCGATACGAGCAACGTCGCCGCGTTCGAAGCGCGCGAAATCCAGCGAGAGATCAGAGACGCTGTGGCTATCGAATTCAAAGCGCAGCGCCTCCTTGCCGGCAATATCCTGCACCCCGCCCTTGTCGCCCTTGGCCTGGCCCGAGACCCCAAGGTCTCCGTTGAGAATGTCGGACCCCGACAGCAGTTTGGGATTGGCCGTCCCGAAATCGACGGCGCTGTAGACGGGCGTGCGCCCGCTGGCGTCGGCGGTATGGGTGATGTGGATGCCGTTGGCCGTCCAGGCATCGTGCCAGGCGTTGGGCTGGGCGCGGTTAAAGCGTTCGGGCGCGTGGCCGATACTGCGCGCGACCGCCGTCAGCCGGTCTTCGACCTCGATGACCAACGGAGCAAGCGCTGGGAGCGGCCCGCTGCCGGTGATATCGACACCGATTGTTTCATAACGCGAGCCGTGATTGGCACCGTCCGATTGCGGCGTAACCGTGAGAGCATCGGTGAGGTGACCATCGGTACCGACGGTGCGCGTAACATCAATGCCGGCACCAGCGCCAAGATCGAGCCCGGCAGTGGGGTGGAAGGTCACGTTGTAAGGGGTGCTAGCATGACCACCGACGGGCAGTTTGACGCCGAAATTGATCGTCTGGTGCTCGCCTTCGCCAACCGGGCGGGTGACCGGATCGATAAAGACCTCGTTGGTGCTCTGCCCGGTAAAGCTGCCGCCGCGGATGAGAATGCCACTGTCGAGCAGGCCGTCACGAACGTCATTGACCTCGAAGCGCAGGACATTTTCAGCGCCAGGGATGATGTTGCCGGTAAAGTGCAGAACCTTGCTGTACCCATCGGCGCGGGTCAGCGATGCGGTCGGACCGGTGCCGACCGGGTTGTAGATGAAGTCTGACTTGATGGTGTCTTCGCGCAGCGTAAAGATGCTGCTGCTGGCGCTGCCGCTGGCGTTGGGGGCATACAGCGTGTTGATGCTTGCCGACGAACCATCGGTCAGCAGCGCCAGATTGACGCCATTGAGGGTGATCTTGAAATTATCGTTGAACTCCGATTGGGCATATTCAACGAGTTCTTCCGAGAAGAAGACGAAATCGAACGTGACCTGGGTGATCGATGGATCGGGCACGCCCTTGGCGTCGCCAGGGGTGAAGCGATAGGTCAGCGACGTGCTGTCACCGGCAACGCCAGGGGCGCCAAGATCGGTACTGAGATCGGCCGGCGTATCGAGGCGGTTCGACGACGCCTTGAAACCGGTGGTCAGGACTTCACCCGAGGCACCAAATTCGCCGACATAAAGGTAAAGCGGACCCTTGGTGCTGACCGTCTGGTTGAGGTTGAGCCCAAGCGAGCCGCCATCGCCAAGGCTGAGGGATTTGATATCGAAAACGTCGAGCGTGATGTCCTGATACTTCGGCAGCCCGTTGACGGAACCGTCAAGGTCGGCGCCGATGCCCGGACTGCGCTGCGTTCCGGGCGTGAAATGGGCGTTCGCGGCATCGAAATTAAAGGCATCGATGTGGAGCAGCGTCGACGCGTTGTTGAGATCGGTGTTCGCCCCGACATTATCGAGCCGGGTGTGGCTGAGCACCACCGCGCTGATATCAAACCCGCTGACGGTGCCGCTGCCGCCGCCGGAGCCGGCGCTATGATCACCAAGGGTGATCGAGTTCAGATCATAGCCGAGGTTGCTGAGATCGGCGCGGAAGATGTCGTTCTGGCCAACCCGGCCGATCTTGACGAAATGCAATTCGGTCGAATTGCCAATGGTCGCGCCGCCGTCGATCAGATTGACACCCGCAAGGTCCACGATTGCGCCGGTTGACAGCACGATGCCATGGCCGAGGCCGAACGGGTCGTTGTCGAAGGTGCCAAAGGCGCTGCCATCCCCTTCGATGGTCAGCTTGCCCTGCGACAGCGGCGAGTTGGTGCCGAACAGCGCGGTACGAAGATCGGTGATATCATCGGTCTGCGTCACCCAGGGCGTCGCTGGCTTGGCCTGCAGCGCATGACCCAGCGGCAATTGAATCGCCGGCAGCGGCGCCGACAGCGCAACTTCGCCCAATTTCGGCAATTCGATCATGGCAGCTGGCGCGTTGGCGGCGATCAAGCGGCCGGCAAGCACCAGATCGGCGCCGTGCAGCGTATCGGAGGCGAGGCCAACAGCATGGGCATCGTCGGCGATGGCCGGGGCTGTGCCAAGGCCGCGACCGCCGCCGGCCCCGATGGCTGCCAGGGCGCTGGTCCCGACATATTTGACATAGGCGGCGCCAAGGTCGAACTCGGCCACGCCGGTCAATTCAGCAATCAATTCGTCGGCACGGGCAAAGGCATCGCCATTCTTGTCAACACCGTCGCGCAGATAAATTCGTGTCGTGCCTTCAAAACTGACCGAGCGATAATCGCTGCGGATGCCCGCCAGCTGGATGAAATCATCGGCCTGGAAATCGGTGATGATCGCGTGATTGTCGCCCGAAGTCGTGCGATCACCAACCGAATTCAATCCGACTGCCGAGCCATTGCCATCATTGTAATAGACGATCGGGTCCATCGCCTGGAGCACTGCACCAAGGATGAAGGTATCGGAGCCCTTGCCACCGGTCAGCGTATCAATTTCGCCGCGATCAACGACCGCACCGCGCCCGGAGCCGACGGCAGCGCCAAGCAGCACATCATCGCCATCGCCGCCGAGCAGCGTGTCGTCACCAGTGTTGCCGATGAGCAGATCATTGCCATCGCCGCCGACCAGCCGATCATCCCCGCGCAGGCTTTTCGATGCGATGATCTCGCCGTCCGCACCAACATTGCGGCCGAGCAACAGGTTGGTGCCGACGAGCAAGTCATTCCCCGCAGTACCGGTAACATCCAGCCGTTCGATATTGGTGAAATCAACGCTGTTGGCCCCCGATGCATAATGGCCGGCATTGGTTTGCAGCGCGCGCGTCACATTGCCATCAAGGACGGTGAACCCGGTTTGTGCCGAGTTTACACTGCCGAACACCGCTGTCGCCTCACCCGAATAATCGAGGACAAGGAGATCGCCATCATTGGCATAAAGCGCATCGATCGATTTGACCGGTACCAGCAAGCCATTGGCATTGGGCGCCGCGACTTCGCCGCCGATATGATAGTCGAGCCCGCCATCGACATAATCCTTGCCAAGGCCAGGGCGAATTTCATCGACGCCAAAGCCGGTGACGATGAAATTGTCGAAATTTCCGGTCTGGCGAACAACGTCGTTGCCGCTGCCGGTGACAACGTTGAGCAATACCTCGAAATTGCTGATCCCGGTGCCGTTTGCCAGCGTCAGGTTGACGCCTTCGAAATCGGCGGAGCCGGACGTGCCGATCAAGGTGATGTTTTCGGTCGACGCCGCGAGCGAGATCGACAGGCCATCGATGCCGGCGCCGCCATCAAGCTCGACGAGTTCGCTGCCGCCTGATGCCGATAGAAGCCGATTCTCATCGGACCCGGAAACGACGATGTCGTTGCCCTTGCCGGCAAAGACCCGATCGACGCCGAGCCCGGCGAAGATGAGGTCGTCGCCAGACCCTGTGGTGATGAAATCATTGCCGGCTCCGGCGAAAATGACGTCGTCATGGGCAGTACCGACGATGTTCAGTCGCTCGATCAATACGAACTGCACGCCATCGCGCTGCACGCCGCCAACATTTTCGGCGCGGCTGAAGCTGCCGTCCGTCAGCGAGCCAGCCGTATAGCCGCCGATCAGCCCCTTGGTGTTACCGCCGCGCGAATAATCAAGCTTGAGGGTGTCGGTGCCACCGCCGCCGCTGACGATGTCGGAAACCGTCGATCCGGTCAGGCCGGGATCGAGCTCGTTGTCACCATTGTCGCCGGCCAGCGTGTCACTGTGATCCGACCCGCGCAGATTCTCGATGGCAACCAGCTTGTCACCGTTGGCGTCGCCATTCAGGCCATTGCCGGAAATCAGGCTGACAAAGACTCCGTCGCTGGAGCCGCGATAGTCGGCAAGATCGATGCCGCTGCCACCGTCGAGGTAATCAGCGCCAGTGCCGCCGATCAGCGTGTCATTGCCGCCTTTGCCTTCGATATGGTCGATGCCAGCCAAGCCCTTGATAACATTGCTCTGATCATCGCCGACTAGTGAATCGTCGAATTTCGAGCCGGTCAGGTCTTCAAAGGTGCTGATATGGGCAGCATAGGTATTGTCATATTCGACGGGATCGGGATCGACACTGGTCTTGACCGATGACACGAGCACGCGGGCGATTTTGTCGTCACCCAGGCTGCCATAGGCCTTCTTGGTGTCGTCATTGCCATAAAGATTGGCATCGACGCCCTTGGTCGATCGTTCATAGCTGAGCGTGTCATGGCCTTCGCCGCCGTCCAGCTTGTCACCGCCGTCCCATGTGCTGAAAATGATGTCGTTGCCGGCGCCGCCATGGATTTCATCATCGCCGCCGCTGCCGCCCGACAATTGATCGTCGCCGTACCAGCCGTCGATGATATTGTCTTCGAAGTTACCGGTGATGACATCGTCGCTTGATGACCCCTGGACATGCTCGATGCCGTTATAGGTATCGCCTTCGGCGTCGCCGCCCGAGCCTTTGCCCGTCGTCAAATTGACGACAACGCCCGCCGCAGAGGTCAGGTAGCTGGTGCCATCGCCATCGCTGCCGCCGCCGCCAATCAGAGCATCGGCCCCGGCGCCGCCGATCAGATAGTCCGAATCGCTGCCGCCGATCAGGACGTCATTGCCGTCCAGCCCTTCGATGGTGCTCGACTTGTCAGGATTCCCGTAAAGTACGTCGTTGAAATGCGAGCCGATCAAATATTCGATGCTGGTCAGATGGTCGCCCTGGGCTTCGCCGCCGGTTCCGATGAAGATATCGCTGTCGTTGGCACTGGGTTTGAAGGTCACCCCCGATTTGGAATGTTCATAGGTCGCCTGGTCGGTGCCATCGCCGCCGTCGATGATGTCGGCGCCAAGGCCGCCTTCGATGGTGTCGTCTTTGCCGCCGCCGACAAGGGTATCATTGCCGGCACCGCCGATCAGATGATTGAAGCCGTCCTCGCCATAAAGATGATCGTCGCCCGCGCCGCCGACGAGCAGGTCGTCGCCGTCGCCGCCATAGATTGTTGCGCCGATGGTCACATCTTCGGCGATGACCACAACATCGCGGGCGTCGCCCATGTGCGCCACGATCTGCGTGATCGGGATGGCGCCGCCGCTGTAATTTTCATGGATCGTCCGCGAGGTGATCTGCAAGGTATTGGCGATGACTCCATTGGCATCATGGGCATTGCGGACTTCAAAGGATTCCGAGGTGTCTTTCTGCGGGTGGCCGTTGATCACGAGCTGGTCAGCGAACTGACCGCCGTTGAGCTGCAGATCCTGTTTGAACTTGCCCTGACCGTCAGGCACTGGCGCCGCCAGGCTGGCCAGCCCATAGCCTGGTTTTGTCGTCGGCGAATCGCAGCCAAAGCTGAATTCGGCGAGCGTCACATCGGCAAGATCGAACCGGTGCATGAAGCTGAAGAAGATGAAATCGATCGAGAAATCGAGGAACAACAGCGCCTTGACCTGGCCCGCAATCGGGTCGAGCAGGCATTCGGTGACCTTGTCGAGCCGCAACTTGCCAGCATTTGGGTTCGTGGCTGGATCAAGTTTTGCATCTGGGAAGAACGCCGACAGATCGGCAGCGACGCCGCCGCCAATGGCGAGCTTGGCAAAGCCGACATTGACTTCGGCAGCAGCATCGAGCTCGACCCCGACAGTGGCGACGGGTTCGAAATACAGGCCGATGTTATCGATGACCTCCTTGCCGGGAAGTTGGTTGGTCGTGAAGTAGAACCCGTGCTCAAAGCTGAGATCATGGGCGATGGCATTGGTGTCATACCCGAAACTGACCTTGACTCCGGCATCGAGCGAACCGCCGATATCGATGCCGATCGGCCCGATGATCGGGAAGAAATTATGATATTCCGCGTGGAAACTAAGGGCCGGGACATCATATTCAATAAGCTTGATGGCATCGCCGCCGCCAACGCCCTTGACCAGCAGCGGCAGGATGTTTTCGGGATTGGTCAGCAACGGAATCGAGATACCGGCCGCGCTCAGCGCGTCGGTCAGCGGCTTCAGCGCGCCGCCCAGACCATCGGTCTTTGGCGTATCGCCCAAGTTTCCGATGCCCGATTTGACCGCATCGAACGGATTGAGCAACGGCTGGTGGAACGCCGGAGTCGAATCGATCATACTCTGGTTGCCGGGCTTCGCATTGGCCGGCGTATCGCCGAGCAATGTGATCGCACCGAGGTCGATCAGCACCTTGTTGTCGCTCTTGGTGAGCCCTTCAATGCCCTTGATCAGATTGAAGGCGGTCGCAAAATTGTTGAGAATCACCGGATCGCCGCCGAACTGTGCCGCAATGTCGAGCAGGTTGATGATACCGTCCTCGCCGATCGCATCGAAAACGTTCGTCAGCCCCAGTGCGCGCAGCGCCGGATCGATGATCGGGATCGGGGTCGTCAGGACATCGATGACGGGGCCGATTGGAAAGGCGCCAAAAACTTCGTGGATGATCGGGCCAAAGACGCCCGCCAGGAAATCGACGAACGAACCGAGGCTGAGCTGGATATCGTTCAGCGCGATGTTTGGCGCAGAGCCGACACCGTCATAATGTACCACAAGGTTGGTCGACAAGGTCGGCAAAAGTGCGCTTGGCAGCACGGTTTTCAGACGCAGGTTGAGGTCAGCGCTGCCGCTCGCGGTCGTTGTGACGTCGTTGAGGCCCAGCCCCGCAACGTCCTTGTTGTCGGCAATATCGAGACCGAACTTCAAGTTGAATTCAGTCTTTGCCGGATCGTTGGGATCGATCGGATTGTGGCTGACATCGACGCCAAGGAAACCCAACTGGCCCTTGCCGCCGACGTTAAGGGCGCCGGTGAGTGTCAGTTCGACATCCTTGCCGCCCATCCCGGTCTTCAGCGTGTGGTTGTCGGTGTTATAATTGAGCAGGAGATCGGCGGCGAAATTGAGGGCCAGATTGGCATCGCCCATGACCGAGAAGCCGAGCGCTGCCGAGCCGACGCCAAGGGCAAAACCGCCCTGTGCCAGGCTGAGGCTATCGGTAACGCCGAGATGAATTGTGACGTCGGAGCCATTGGCGCTGGCGGTGATACTCGTATTGTTGAGGCTGTTGATGGCGGCGACAATGCCGGTGGGGGTGGCCGCAGCGCCAAGCAGATCGAGCTTTGCAAAAAGCTGGGTTTCGATCGTATCGAGAAATGACACACCATTGGGAACCAGCGTGCCAACAAGGTTGCCTAGCAATGGCAGATCAGCATTCAGCGCAGCGCTGAGCGCGGTATTGGTCACGTAATCGAAAACTTTGGATACTTGCTGTTCAAGATCCATGACAATCGTACCCATGACTTCTCCTGATCTCGATCGGATACAGGTCTGCTGCACCTATCGGTTGTTGTTTCAATATTTGAATGAAGACGAGATATGCTCGCCTTTTTGTATCGCCCTTTGATATTGATGATGACCGTCCCGCGCTATCCCATGAACTGGGGACAGGCTCGAATTGACGCCCCTGCCGCTTTGGCAGACTGTGATTGGCAAGGGTGGCAGGTGTTGGCTGGTAAAGCCGCCACATTGCGGCGAGCCGGCCGAACGCTCCGGAGGCAACAGGATGATACGCGTCGCCATAATCGAAGATGACCCGGCCGCCGTCGATCGGCTGGTCGGTGTGGTCAATACCGCCGCTGACGTGACGATCATGGCCGTTGCCCGCAATATGAAGACCGGCCTGGAACTCGTCGCCGCTGGCGGCTTTGACGTGTTGCTGTGCGATCTGGGGTTGCCCGATGGATCGGGCGTCGACGTTATCAAGGCCAGCGCCGCGGCCTGGCCCGAGGCGGACATCATCGTCATCACGGTCTTCGCCAATCAGGTAAAGGTGCTGGAAAGCATCAAGGCCGGTGCGCGCGGATATTTGTTGAAAGACGAACGTATCGAGGATTGCGTCGGCGCTATCCACGAGATCCGCCGCGGTGGTTCACCGATCAGCCCGATTATCGCCCGCCAGCTTTTGCTGCAGTTGCACCCGGCTGCCTCTCCAGTGGCAGTCGAAGGTGAAGAAACCTTGTCACCGCGCGAATCTGAAGTTCTCAACTTGCTGGCCAGGGGTTTCAGCTATGCCGAAATCGCCACGTTGCTCACCCTGTCACCCCAGACCATTGGCACCTATGTCAAACGCATCTACCGAAAGCTGGAAGTGAATTCCCGTTCCGAAGCGGTGTTCGAGGCGTCTAATCGCGGCATTATGGATGTCCATTAGGAGCTGGTTGGTCACGGCACTGACGTTCGCCGTTGCGATCATCGCAACCATCATCGGCTGGCGCGACATCGATGCTGCTCCCCCTGCCTCGCCGCTGTCCATTGCGGGTATCGCGATGACTGCCGCCGTCGACGTCCCGCTGACCGGTTGGTCCAGCGATCCGGCGCTGGCGTCCCGGATCAATGCCGAAGCGCGCCGACGTCACCTTGATCCGCCAAGTGCGTGGGTGCGATATCACTTTGATCGTGCAGCCGATGGCGATCGGCTCAGCCTGTCGACCGAGTTCATGCGCGAACGTTTCACCATCTATCTCAACGGGGTCGATATCTACCGGACCAACGGCAACGCCGATGATCGCAACCTCGCCTGGCATCACCCGCTGTTCCTGCCTCTGCCGCAAACGCTGCTGCGCAAGGGCAGCAACACCCTGATGTTCCGCCTGCAAAGCGTTCCCGAACGGCCGCTGGCGATCGGCAAGGTCGTCGTCGGGCCCGACGTCTTGCTGCGCCGTTCAACCAACCGACAGATCATGTTCGAAACCACGGCGCCCCAGGTCATCAACGGCGTGCTGGCGATCTTGACGCTCGGGACATTGCTGTTCTGGCTGGTGCGGCCGCAGGAACAGGTTTTTGGCTGGCTGGCGCTGGTCGGTGCGCTCTGGTGGTTCCGTAACCTGCACTATTTCATCGCGTCACCGCCGTTTCGCGAAGTGCTTTTCTGGCACATGACGACCGATTCGATTTTTGTGCTGCAAGCGGCGGTCTATGGATTTGCGGCGACGTTTCTCGATATCCCGAACCGCAAGAAGATAATCCTAATTGTCGCCGGGGGCAGCGCGCTGGCGATCGGCATCCGGCATCTGCTCGTGCTGGCCGGGCGGCCCGATTTCGCCAGTTTCCTGCTGACCATCCCTGTCACCTTCGCCGTGCTTTATGCGCTGGCGGTCGCGTGCCTGCGGCTGCCGCGCATCGAAAACCTGCTGATGCTGGCGGCGGTGGCGATCGCGACGGCCTTTGGCTTTCACGATCTCATGATGTCGGTCAATAGCCCGTATACCGCTGGAGTCTACCTTCAGCCGTTTGGCAGCCTTTTGGTGTTTTCGGCCTTTGGGTTTGCGTTGGGTCGTCGGATGCTGCTGGCGCTCGCTGTCAACGAAAACGTCAATGCCGTGCTTGAGCGCCGTGTTGCCGCGGCCATGGCAGAGCTGGAACGCAGCGAGGCCATTCGCCGTGAATTGCAGGTCGCCAATGCCGTCGAATCGGAACGCGAGCGCATGATGCGCGAGATTCACGATGGCATCGGTTCCAGCCTGATCACCGCCCTTGCCGTCGCCGAACGGCTGCAGGAATCGCCAGGGACGATTTCAACGTTGAAGCGCTCGATCACCGATCTGCGCATCGGTGTCGACTCGCTCGAACCGATCGATGGCGATGTCGTCATGCTGCTCGCCAGCCTGCGACACCGCATGGAACGAGAATTGACCGCAGCCGGGCTGACGTTTGTCTGGAAGGTCGAGAATGTGCCCGGACTGGCCTGGCTCGACGCAGTGGCGGCGCTTCATGTTCTGCGCATTCTGCAGGAGGCGATCGGCAACATTCTGGCGCATGCCGGCGCGGCAACGATCGAAGTCAGCTGTTCGCGCGTGCACTGGCATGACCGAGATGGCGTTCAGATTACCATCGCGGATAATGGCCACGGCTTTGATCCAGACCGGATCGATGGTGGCAGAGGATTGTCGAACATGCACGCGCGGGCCGAGGCGCTAAATGCGACATTCACCTGCAAAAGCTCACCTGTCGACGGCACCGCGATATCGCTTTGGCTGCCAAGATATATAAAATAAACCGTTTAGCGCCAGCGAGATGCCCCTGTGCAGACGTGATCGGTTCTGGGTCCAAAGCGGCTGCCAATCTGCGCCTTGCCTTCGCCCGGCTGTCTGGAGCGTCAACCTTACAGCCATCGGAACGTGTTACCGGTTCGTTTCCCGGCCAGCGTTACTGGACGGCCTGCCCAAAGCAGACCGGCGGCTGGGAGACTGCGGTTATGACGTCGACTGGATTCGCGATGCCCTCGAGGAGCAAGGGATTACGCCCTGAACCCCGGACAGGAAATCCCGCACAAAGACCATCAAATACGACAAGCGACGATGCAAAGGCCGCAACAGGATCGAGATCATGTTCGGTCGTCTCAACAACTGGCGGGGCGTCGCAACCGTCCTGTTCTGGCTATGAGTTCCGAGGCTACATCGACCCAAATGCGAAGGGCCGGGAGCGTTCCCGGCCCTTTTCATATTCAGACAGCAACATGGGCCAAACGAGCCCGCCGCCGCACCAGCGCACCGGTCAGACCAAAGCCGGTGAGCAACATGGCCCAGGCCTCTGGTTCCGGCACCGCCGCAGCCTGCCCGGTCTGCACCTGGTAAGTGAAAGTGATATTGTCGACATCATAGCTACCGTCGAGCGCAACGGTCGTCGAGCCGCCGAGGCCGTGAAAGCCAAAGCCGCCGAACGGTCCCGGCGCGCGGCCCATGATCGGCGTCAGGCAATTGCTGCACGCCCCGGCATAGCTAACCGCAGTCTGGTCGCCGACCGGCCCGACGGGCGTTGCGGTCCCGGCGTTGCTCGCGTTCAAGGCGTTTGTGCCGTCGTTGCGCAGAAAATTGATACCGAATAATTGGCCAAAGGGGCCGCCACTGGCTGCCGGGATGACAAAATAGTCAAAGGGCGCGATGCCGAACATAAAGCCGGTGAAGGCGATGGAATAATCGATCTGGTCCCCGGCAATGAGGGTAAAGGGCGTGAACCCGGTCAGGGTGAGGCTCGCCTGAGTCAGTTGGTCCGGCCCGACATTGAAAGTAACGCTGGTTGCCGTGCCAAGGTCACCGGTGAGGTTGATCGTATGGATTGAGGCGACGGTCGGCGCGGCTGCCAATGCCGCAACCACCGCAAGGGTGGCCAATCTTGCGCAAATCATGGATCTACTCCCTGTTGCGGCAGAGCGAGAGCGCGTAGCCGCAACGACAGTTATGACCGAAGTTGAAAGAGGCGGTGCAATGCATGTCAGGTCGTAGCGGGACATGACGGGACTCGCACAGGCGTGACAACGACGATACGGTAATGCCATGGGCAGCGAGAGCGGAAAGACGGTGGTGGCAGGCGGCGACGGTCGCCTGCGAAGCTGGAAAGAGATCGGCCGCTGGTTTGGCGTTGCCGAACGCACCGCCAAGCGTTGGGAGGCAACTCGCGGGCTGCCAGTTCACCGGGTGCCGGGCGACGTGGGCGCCGCTGTCTTTGCCTTTGAGAGTGAACTTTCCGCCTGGTTGAATTCGGGCTTTGCCGCCGAGGAAGTGTCGCCACCAACGAACGCCGCGCCGGCACGTTGGGATTGGCGATCGATTCTGGTGACGATCCTGGCGATTTTCCTTTTATTGGCCGCCCTCGCAGTGGCATGGCGCGGTTGGCAATTGGCGGCGACGGAGCGGCAGCAGTCCGAAGCGCGCGTGGCCCAGGTGCGGCAGCTGATACGAATGCAAATGGCCGAGATCAGCGACCGGCTCGAACGGCAGCCGGGAACCGTCCGCATGCGCGCCGATCTGGTCCGCGACGGTGCGGCAGTGCTGGCGCGTTTTGCCGCGCTGCCTGAGGGGACACCAGCGCTGCGCCAAGAGACCGCCGAAGCCTATCGTCGGCTGGCGATGGTCCAGAACGCCACCGATCGTCCCAGCCTGCGTGATCGCAGCGCAGCGCGTATAACGCTTGCCGGCGCGCTCCAGCTAGTAGCCAATGACGACACCACGCCCGGTCGTCGACTGCGGGCTCGCATTCCAATCGACGCCGCGCGCCAGGCCGCTGCGGATGGTGCCATCGCCAAGGCAGTGCCGATGCTGGCCGAGGCAGCGAAGTTGAGCGCCGACGGACCAGTGGCCGCCGTCGAGGACCTGCGACTTGCCCAGAGCGAGATTGCGCAATGGCAGGGCAATTATACCCGCGCCGCAGCGGCGGCGGCCCCGGTAGCAAATACCAATTACAGCGATTTTGAGGGACAACTGCGACGCTTGCGGGCGCTCGATCTGGTCGCTGAAGCACATTTCTACGCCGGTGATAAGGCCGCGGCATTGTCCGGGTATCGCGCGACGGTACGTGCCGCTGTTTCCGGACAGGCGCGCTGGCCCAACGAACCGCGCCTGCACTGGGCGGTTCTGCGCCAGCAATGGAACCTGGGTGCTACATTGACCGACATCGGACGCAGCAGCGAGGCGCTGCCGGCACTGGAGGCGGCGCGCAGCGGCTGGCTGGCAATGGCCAAGGCTGACCCACAGGACGAAGCGGTGGCGTCTTGGGTGCGCACGACCCGCATGTCCTACGGTGAGGCGCTTGCCGGAGCGGGCCGCACCGACGCCGCCGTCACAGAACTCGCAAGCTCGCTAGCCGACCGGCGCACCTGGCTGGCGGCCGAACCTGCCAATGCGGAACGGCGACGCGCGCTGATCGTCGGCATCAACGCACTCGCTGATGTCCTGGCCCCCGCAGGACGCCGCGGTGAAGCGTGCGCCCTATACACAGAGTCCGCAGCGATGGCGGCGCGGATGGCGGCGGCCGGCAGCCTGACCGGCCTCGATCGCGATTCGGTGCTAAAGCAACTCGACGGCAACCGGAGCCGTTATTGCCTGGCCAGTTCGGCCTTGGCGTCATAGGCGTTGCGGGCCTGCGCGTTGAAGCAGGCGTGTCTGCGCCATAGCTGCCGTTCAGCCCGCGCCCGGCTGTTCCACCTGACAGGCAAAGTCTACGATCGCACCGGCGTTATCATCACTACCAACTTGAGCTTTGGCAAATGAGCCGAGATGTTCGGCGATGCCAAAACGTCAATCGCTCTGCTCGGCAGGCTCGCCCACCGCTGCCTCATCCTTGAAACAGGCAACGACCGTTTCCGGTTCAGGGCAAGCGCTGCTTCACCAAAAACACCATTCGCCGCGACAGTCCAGGCGACAGCGCGGTTGACAGGGGCAGGTGACGCCTGGGGTTGTGGTGCCGATCAGGAACGGCTCGTTGCGGCGCCAACGCCTCGTTTTCCAAGATAAGCAATTGTTTATTGTGGTTATTTTACCGATCTTGTGCCGGATACAAGGAAAAGACCCGGACTTGGGTCAACCAACGAGATTCTCGCTCGCTCGTTCAATCATTTTATTCCGCTTCGCTACACGCAAGGCTCTAAAATTGATTTTGCGCAAGGCGCCGGGCGTGATCCGGCATTCTATACCAATGGTTCATTCGACATTTGCCCTACCAGGACAGCGAGCGGGCAACCGTTGGTTGCTTACGCCGCCAGTGGCAGATAAACTCTCGGCGACTATCCGGGGGAACGTAGCGCCGTTGAACAGCCTGTTGCTCGTCGACGATCATCCGCTGTTCCGCAGCGGTTTTGCTGGCCTCGCGGCGTTGGCATGGCCGGCGGTGGCGCTGTTGGTTGCCGGGGACGGGGACACGGCGCTGGAGGTTCTTGCCGGAAACCCCGGCGTTCTCGCGGCGATCATCGATATCCAACTGCCCGGTCGCGACGGCTTTGACACCGCCATGGCCATCGCGTCACGACACCCTGCTGTGGCGCGCATTTTGATTTCGGGGCGAGAAGACCAGGCTGCGCGGCAACGCGCCAGGAATTGCGGTGCCGCCGCCTTCATCGCCAAATCCAGCCCCGGAGCGACCATAATCGCAACCATTGAAACGGTGCTGGCCGGCGGCGATGGCTTTGCACATGATGCTGAAGAAACCGCAATGCCGTTGCTCAGCCCGCGCCAGATCGAAGTGCTGGCGCTGCTTGCGACGGGAGCTTCCAATCTGCAAATCTGCAATGCCATGGGGATCGCCGATCGCACGGTGCGTGCGCATCTGACGCAAATCTTTGATCTTTTGGGCGTCAACAGCCGTGTGCAAGCGATCTTGCAGGCGCAACGCCTTGGCTTGATCCGGTGACCAATAGCGACACGCGGGTAGCGGCTGAAAATATCAGAACGCTTTATGCTCAGGTTGGTAACAGCTTTGCGGCCGCCGCAGTCGTTACGCTTTACATGGCGGTCACGGCCTGGCCCTATAATCTGCCGACGGTGATTCTGGGTTGGGCGGCAATCCAGCTCGCCTCGCAATTCGGCCGCATCGGTCTGGTCCGCGCCTATAATCGTGCCGCGCCGGATGATGAGGCGCTGCCCGCCTGGGGCCGGCGCTATACATTCTACATGGTGATCGCCGGATTGATCTGGGGCTCGACAGCCTGGCTGTTCCTGCATGCCGACCAGCCGATTACAGTCGCCCTGACATTGTGCGGGCTTTATGGCATCGCCGGCGGCAGCGTACCGGTCAATGCCTATAATCCGCCCGGGCTTTACGCCTTTGTCGGCGGTATTTTCGGGCTGATGCTGATCCGACTGCTCAGCTTTGGCGATCTCGGACACCTGGCGCTTGGAGTCGCGTCGCTGGCCTTTGCCGGGATCATGGCGGCGTTCTGCCGGGTGCAGAACCGCGCGTTGGCCGACAGTTTCCGCATCCGTTTCGAAAATGCCGCGCTGGTCGAGGCTCTACGCATCGAAACTGCCGCGGCAGAGGCTGCGCGCGCTGCCGCCGAAAAGGCAAATCTCGCCAAATCGCAATTCCTCGCCGCTGCCAGCCATGACCTGCGCCAGCCGCTCCATGCCCTTGGGCTGTTTGCCGGCAGCCTGGGTACGCTTGCCCTGGACGACGAGGCGCGCGACCTCGCCGACCAGATCCAGAACAATGTCGCCGCCATGGAAAGGTTGTTCAACACCCTGCTGGACGTTTCCCGGTTGGATGCCGGCGTGGTAACGGTGCGGCCGGAACCAGTGTCGATACAGACGCTGTTCGCCCGTATCGAAAGCAGTTTTTCCGCGCTGTCGGCCCATGCTGGCGTCACATTGCGCGCTGTAGCGCAAGACTATTGGGTGATGGCGGACCCTGTACTGCTCGAACAAATCGTCGCCAATCTGGTCATGAACGGCATCACCTATGCACCTGGCGGGAATGTGATCGTAACGGCAGAGCGCCAATCCGATGCAATCACAATTGCCGTTCGTGATTCAGGGATTGGCATTGCGATAGACGATCAGGAACGAATTTTTGATGAATTCGTTCAATTGGGCAATGCCGAACGTGATCGTACAAAGGGGCTGGGGCTGGGCCTCGCAATTGCGCAGCGGACGGCACGATTGCTCAAAACCGAAATTTCCATTGATTCAGCGCCGGGGCGCGGCAGTTGCTTTGGCATTTCTCTGCCAGAAACTGCCGCGATCGTTCGCCCGACACCGGTGCCGGCAGATGCCGGTGGCGATCTTGTCGCCGGCCTGCGGCTGCTGCTGATCGATGACGACGTTGCAGTTCGTAGCGCCTGCGCCGGACTGTTTGAGCGCTGGCGGGTCGCCGCGTCGATTGTTGAAACACCTGGGGAGGCGCTTGCCATGATCGCTGCCGGCCAGCGCTTTGACGTTCTGATCTGCGACTATCGGCTCGGCGACGGGCAAGATGGCCTGACCGCGATCGCGCAAATACAGGCGTCGCAAAACCCCCCGCCGGCGGCCTGCCTGCTCACCGGCGATCTCGATCCTGATATTATGATGCGTGCCAACGCTGCCGGTGTGCCCCTGCTGCAAAAGCCATTGTTGCCCGGGGCCCTGCGGGCGGTGCTGAACCATCTTGCCGCGACGGCCTTGGCCGCTACCGCCAAGCGTACGGCGGCTGGTACCCCGCAGCGCAACGACATGCCTGTTTAGGCAATTGCCCTTCCCGGTGCGGCGCATAGGATGGCGCCATCGCCGTTGCCAACGATGCAGCGGCTGTTTGTTACAGGGGAGTGGGATATGCTTATCAAAGGCCGTTCAATTCGTGTCGCGGCGTTGGCCATGGTCAGCCTTGCCGCGTGTTCGGCAACCGGCGCCCGTGCATTGGCATATTGCGACCCGGAAACCAGCGAATGCCCGCCGCCAGGGCCGCCGCCCGGGCCGCCGCCATTGCCGTCGCTGCCCACCCAGGGCATCACCACGTCCGGCCAGTATCGAATCGCGCTTGGCACGATTCGCAATTCGGCGATCCAGGAAGGCTATTACCAAAATGGCCAGACGACATTTTTTGGCGGCGGCGGCTTCCACCCGGTTGGCGGCAATGGCAGCCTTACGGTCACCGGCATCAGCACCTCGATCACACTTGCGCCGGTGTTGAATCCGCTCGCCAGCGTCTCGGCGATTGCCAGCGCAAACCCTGCACAAGACCCTGTTTTCACCGATTTCGGCCTTATTTCCCGTGGCGGTATCCTTGCCAGCTATCTCGTCGTCCTCCACGCCAATAACCAGTCAGCTGCCAATTCGCTCTCCAGTCTGCTGACGACGAGCGGCGCCATCGCCTCTATATCGGGCGCCTATGATGTCGGAGGTACCGACAACTTCTGGGCGTCGGTGGCAGCGTCTACCGGGATGAATGAACTTGCCCCCGCACTCGGTGGCAGCTTCTCCAAGGCGTGCTCGCCAATTGGTTATGGCGGCACACCGGAAGGTTGCGGCACGGGGACCTATGTTCTGCCGCTGAATTTCGTCAACGGCTCGGCCTATGCCAATGGCTCGCCACTCGATTTCATAAGCCGGATAACCCTCAGCGCCGATGCCAATGCCGGCCCGGTCAATCTTGGTTATTATATCGGTACTGCCCATGCGTTTATCGATCCGGCCATCACGTTCGCCGCTGGCATCAACCAGTCACAATTCTCGCTGAACCTGGGCATGGCGCCCAACCCGGTGCAGGGGGCGGTTCCCGAGCCGGCAAGCTGGGCGATGATGATCGCTGGCTTCGGCCTGGTCGGGGCCACGATGCGCCGCCGTTCGGCGGCCCTTCCCGCCTGAACGCACCCCAATCGACAGAGACAAGCGGCCCGGGCGACCCGCTCGGGCCGCTTGTTCCCCTGCAGCCGGCCGGTCAGATTTTTCGGGCGGCGCATTTGCCGAAACGGCGCAAGCCCAGCGCATGGCCATGGTCTCGGCCAGCGAAAGTCCAATGCCCGCAGCGCTTGCTGAGCTTGTCGGGCAAGACAAGCTCAGCAACCGCTGCGAACGTCATTCTACCCCACCCGATTTTGGCTTCCAGGACGATCCGCCACGTTATTGCTCGATCCTCCCATCACCAGGGAAACCGAAGCCTGTCGCAATTGCCATCGCCAACCCGATTTTTATACTCGTAAAATATCCATTTCGTTCGCGTAAGCCCAGAATGGCTCAATCGGCGCAAGGGCAGTGCCCGCAACAACCGTGCAGTCGCGTCCTGTCGCCTTTGCGGCATAGAGCGCACGATCGGCCGCAGCCACAATTTCCGCCAGACTGAGATGGGCATCTGCCGCAGTAAGGCCCGCGCTAAACTGCACGCCGCGCTTCGCCACTTCGGCCAGATCGAGCCGCGACGCTTCGCTGCGAAGACGGTCGAGAACTTCGCCTGCCTGCGCTGGCGTGGCATTTGGAAAGATTACCAGAAACTCCTCGCCGCCCCACCGACCAACGAGATCGGGGCATCCGACCGTATCTTGCGCCAGAGCCGAGAAATTCTGCAGCACCTTGTCGCCGGCATCATGGCCGAATCGGTCGTTGAAGGTCTTGAAGTGATCGATGTCAAGAAGCGCAAACGTCAGTGGATATTTCTCCGCAGACGCGCGCTCCAAGGCAGCCGTGGCGATATCGGTGATCCGCCGGCGATTGGGCAGCCCGGTCAGAACATCATCGCCTGCCAATTTTTGCAAATTGCGGCGGTAAAGACGGCCGGTGACGCCGACATACACAGCAAGAATCGTCAGCAAAACCGCGCTGAAAACGGCGAGCGCCAGCCAGCGGGCCTGGATCTCCTGCGACCGGCGTTCGGATCTCAGCTGCTCGGCAAGCAGGCCATTGCGCAGCGCCAGCCGATCAACTGCAAAGCGTGCGCGCGTGACCGCGGCCTGTCGGCCGCGCGCGCCCTGCTCGGCCTCAAGGGCACGCCGGCGATGTTCGGCCAGATCACGATACGCGGCCTTGAAATTTCCGAGATCGGCCTGCGCAGCGGCACGCGCGGCAAAGGCCTCTGTCAGCATCGTCGACGATGAAGCGACGGTCTGCGGCCCGAGCACGGCATCGAGCAAACTGACAGCTTGGCGCGGTTTTCCCTGCTCGATCAGGATTCGAGCGATCAGCCATTGCGTCCGCTTGCGGGTTTTGGCGGCACCCACGTCGAATGTTCGGGCGGCCGCGAGACAATGTTTCAGCGCCCTTGCATCAGCGCCCAGTTCAAGATCGGCTTCGCAAATGCCCATTTCGGCATAGGCTGCGCCCTGCACATCGCCGAGCCGGCGGCTGCCTGCCCCTGCGGCACCATAGGAAGCGAGCGCGCCATTCCAATCGCGCTTGCTTCCCAGCATCTGGCCCCGAAAAAACTGGGCGTTAGCGAGCGCGTAGGTCATGCCATTGGCGGTCGTCCAGGCAATTTCCTCGGCATTGAGCGCCAGGGCTTCATCAATGTCGCCGGCACGGGACAATACTGCCGAAAAATTCGATGCTATCGCGGCACGCTGGCCCGCCATCGCCGTCGGCAACGCCATACGATACGCCGAAACCAGCCGCGTGGCAGCAAGCGCCGGGCGATCACGCACATGTTCAAGGAGTCCCAGCGCGCTTTGCGCACAGACATTGGCGACCGATCCGGCCGGCTGCAGGGCACGTGCGCGATCGATGGCGATGATTGCGGCATCGATTTCGGCTGGCTCGGACAGGCTGTCGGCGCGTTGGATCAACAGTTCGAGGCGGGCCGGGTCAGCAGCAGCCAGGGGCAACGCCAGGCCAGCCGTTGCTGCGGCACGTTCTTCCTCATTCAATTCAAGCGCGCTATAGCTTTGCGCCGCAATTGCATAAAGCCATGCGGTACGGCGCACATCGGCCACGCCTTTTTGCAAGCCCAGAAGCCGCTTGACCTCGATCAGCGACGCATTCGGATCGACATCGATTTTTTGCTGAAGCGCCAGCAATGGCAAATCGATTGCGGTGGTGCACAGCGCTTTGGCACCGTCCGGGCTTCCCGCGGCAACGACAAGCGCCACTGCCAGGATTGCGAATTTCAAGCGGCCATCTGCCGGGTTTGCCATCAAGCCAACCATCCAGCCGTTCCCGGTTCTGCGAAACTTGGCGATCATCGTCTCGTCTCCCCAAGTCGCGAGCGATTGGTAGTTGCCGTCGTCGGCTGTAAAACAGCTATCCCGTGTCGGCCGTGCCGGTTAGTCACAAATGGTAAATTCGTTGGTGGTCGCACGGTTGACGCTTTGTGCTTGGTACAAAGCCATACTATCCTGGCATTGCCTGACGATGGCCGCAGACAGGGGTTGACGCATGCGAGTTGCCTTGCTGGAAGATGAGCCGGCATTGGCGGCGGCGATGCAGACGGTGGTACAGGCCGCCGGCCATGCAACGCATGTGTTCACCAACGGCCTGGCGCTGACCACAGGGCTGCGCCAGGAATCATTCGACCTTCTGCTGCTTGATTGGAACGTGCCCGGTCTCTCGGGCTTCGAGATTCTTGCCTGGGCACACGCGCAACTGTCACCTTGCCCGCCGATCATCATGATCACCAGCCATGCCGACGAAGCGGATATCGTTCGCGCGCTCGACGCCGGCGCTGACGATTATATCATCAAGCCGGCTGCCCCGGGCGTATTATCGGCGCGAATTGCGGCGATGCTGCGCCGTGCCTACCCGACTATGGCCAATACGGCCAGCGTCGAGGTGCTGCACGGCGCCAGCTTTGACCATGGTCATGACAGCGTGCGGATCGGCTCGACAGAAACCAGCCTGACAGCGCGCGAGTTTGCCCTTGCGCTGGCGCTGTTCCGCAACCTTGATCGCCCGCTTTCGCGCAATCATCTGCTGGAAACGGTTTGGGGCAGGAACCCTGATCTCGAGACGCGAACGCTCGAAACCCATATTTCGCGGCTACGGGTGAAGCTCGGCTTGCGGCCCGAAAACGGCTATCGGCTGTTGCCGGTCTATAGTTTCGGCTATCGGCTTGAGCGCATCGAACCCCGCGGGGAGACAATTTCGTGAAATACAGCACCTTCGTGTGGGCGGCAACGGCGTTTGCCGCTGGCCCCCCGGCCATAGCAGCGGTGCCTGCGAAACCGCAGGCAGAGGTGAACCCCACAACCGCTTCGGTGCCCTACACGGTTCAGCGCGGCGATTCATTCTATAGTATAGGTGTCCGTGGTTTTCGGGATGCGCGCGGCGCCGTGATGGCGCAACGGCTCAACCGGATCGCTGATCCGCGCCGGCTGCGTCCCGGATCGACGCTGATGCTGCCGTATGCCATCCTGCGGATCGAACCCGACAAAGCCAGCGTGCTCACGTTTCGCGGCAATGTCACCTTGATGTCTGGCGGCGGCAGCCGCACCGCGACCGCAGGCGCTTTGATTGCCGAGGGCGACACCATCGCAACCGGTGCCGATGCTTTTGTCACCATCGGCCTTGCCGACGGCTCACGCGTGTCGCTGCCCTCCCAATCGCGATTGCGCGTCGCCGCCCTGCACCGGGTGGTCCTTACCGATGCGGTCATCCGTCGCTTTACCCTCGTCGAGGGACAGCTTGAAACCTCGGTTCAGCCCGTCGGGCCAGCACGCAACAGGTTTGAAGTTTCTACGCCTGTCTCGGTCGCAGCCGTGCGAGGTACGGTGTTCCGGGCGACCTTCGATCCGGTCGCCATGCGATCCGGCACCGGCGTTGTCGGCGGTATAGTTGACGTCAGCGGTTCCGGCGGCCGTGTCGAAGTGACCGCCGGCCGCGGCGTGCTTGCCGATCCGGCGGGCCCCGGGACTGTGATGCCGTTGCTTGCCGCGCCCAATCTCGCCGATCCTGACCGCCGTCAGGACGAGCGCACTCTGGTGTTCAACCTGCTGCCGGTCGATGGTGCCACACGCTATCGCGCCAAATTGGCAACCGATGCCGGATTTGTCGATGTCATCGGCGACGCCGCCGCCCAAACACCCCAGCTTGGGTTTTCTGACGTTGGCAATGGCAGTTATTTTGTGCGCATTACCGCGATTTCGCCGGCCGGGCTCGAAGGACTGCCCCGGGATTATGCGTTCGACCGGCAAGTAAACGTTATCAGCGGCAGCGCCCAGCCGCCCGAGCAATGCCCGGCGCGGCGCTGCATGCGGTTCCGCTGGATCGCCGAAGGCGAAGGGGAACGGCGCTATCGTTTCCAGCTGCGCCAGACGCCGGACACGCCGCCACTCGTCGATCTCGCCGGCCTCGCCGTAACCGAAGTTGTGCTCACCGATCTACCGGGCGGGACCTATGTCTGGCGGCTCGAAAGCACGGCGACCAGCGCCGGCCGCAGCGCTGGCAAATGGAGCGAATATCGCGAACTGCGCATTGCAGCAGCGCGCCGCTAGCGGCGCATGGCGATGCTCGTCCGCCGCCGCACCTTTGTTGAATGGTTGCTGGTGGCGCTGGCGACAACGGCGGGTGTTAGCCTGGCGGTTTTCGACGACAGTTTCGCGCGGATCGACAATCTTGCCTACGACGCGCTGGCGCGGTCGAACACGCGCGCTGCGCCCAGCTCGATCCTGATCGTTGCGATCGACGATATCAGCGTAGCGGCGCTCGGCCGCTGGCCATGGCCACGCCAATATCATGCGGCGTTGCTCGATCGGCTGGCCGCGGCGCGGCCGCGCGCCATCGGGTATGACGTGCTGTTCACGGAGGCATCTGCTGATCCCGCCGCCGACCGGGCATTGGCGGCAGCAGTTGCGGAAGCCCGGCCGATCCTGCCCTTGCTGATCGAATCGCCGGGGCGCGACGGTGCAGCAGCGACGGTCATCGAACCCATCCCGGCAGTTCGGGGCGGTGCAGCCGGCATCGGCCACGTCAATCTGACGCCCGATGGCGATGGCGTCATTCGCCGCACCCTGCTTGCCGATGGGCTCCCGGGCCATATCCTGCCAAATTTCGCCGCCCTGGTCGCCGACAATGCCGCGCACCGCGCCAGCCCGACAGCGGTATCGCGGCAGTTGCTGATCGATTTCGGTGGCCCACCGCCGCGCTATCGCACCATACCGTTCGTCGCTGTGATGCGGGGTGAGGTGCCGGCAGCGCTGCTTCATGATCGTATCATCTTTGTCGGCGCGACGGCGACCGGCGTCGGCGATGCCTATGCGACGCCCGTTTCAGGGCATGCATTGACACCGGGTGTTGTCATCAATGCAGCGATTGCGGAAACGCTGATGCGTGGCAGCGGCATCACGCCAACTGGCCCCATGCTGCGTCTGGCAGCGGCATTAACGACGGTTTGGATCCTGCTGCTGACGCTGTTGGTGGCGCCGCCGCGCGTCTATCTGGTGATCACTGCCGCGATCGCTGCCGGGGCGATTGTCCTGTCGGTCGTCATGCTGAAGATTTTCAGCATCTGGCTGCCGCCTGCGACATCGGTCATGGCGCTGGCGCTGGTGTTTCCGTTGTGGAGCTGGCGGCGGCTGGCAGCGACGCACAGTTATATCCGCGACGAACTCATGCGCTTCCGCCGTGATCGCGACGACATTCCAAGTCGCCGCAAGCTTGGCGATGTCATGGGCGACGATCACGATCATCTTGCCGCTGCCATCGCCCGGGTGCGTGATTTGCGGACGTTCGTTGCCGATACGCTGAACGGCCTTCCCGATGCGACGCTGGTTATCGGGCTGGATGGACGGGTGCAGATTGCCAACGCCGCCGCGCGCGAGCTGCTGCCCTTCGACGCCGTCGGGCTCGATTGGGAAACGGCGCTGGCGCGGCTGTTCGGTGCATTGCCGAGCAGGACCGACGACAACCAAGAGGAGGACAGCGAGGATATTCGCGGGCCTGGTGACCGTTTGTTCAATCTGCGCTGGTCACAAATCACCGATCGCACCGGTATGCCGGTGTGCCGGGTGCTGCGGCTGGGCGATATCACCGCGCTGCGTGCCGCAACAAAGGCGCGCGAGGAGGCGTTACAGCTTCTCACGCACGACATGCGGACGCCGCAAGCGGCAATTATTGCCATTCTGGAACAGGCGACTTCGGTTGAACCGGCGCTGTCGCGCCGAATCCAAGGTTATGCTCGCCAGACTCTCGATCTTGCTGATGGCTTTGTTCAGCTTGCGCGGGCCAAGGCACAACCCCTGGCCAATGATGCGCTCAACCTGTCCGACCTGCTAATCGATGCTGTTGATAACCTGTGGCCGCTGTCGTCAGCACGCAATATCGTTGTTTCAATTGCCGGTTGCGAAACCGAGCATCGGGTTGTTGGTGACCGATCGTTGCTGACGCGGGCGCTGGTCAATCTGATCGGCAACGCGATCAAGTTCAGCAAAGCTGGCGGGACTATTGACTGTTCGATCACGCGGGATGTGGACACAATCGCGTGCACCATCGTCGATCAAGGTATCGGCATGTCGCCGGCGCAGCGCGAGCGGCTGTTTCGGCCATTCGAGCGTCTGGGAGCGAGTGGCGACGGCGTCGGGCTTGGGCTGGTTTTCGTGGCGATGGTCATCCGGCGCCACGGCGGCACGATCGATTGCGATAGTCAGCCCGGAAAAGGCACGATATTTTTGCTGCATTTGCCGGCTGCGTCAGCGCCGGGATAACATCACCGGCTGGCATGGGGCAATATCGGTGGCGACAAGGCGCGGGTCACGCACGAGAAGACTGGCCGCCGCTGCCTTGGCCTGCCGTTCGGAATGGGCGCTATCAGTTACCGCTTCGGCGGTTTCGGCATAAAGTGTCTGGCCGTCATCCTTGGCAATGCGGACGGTTACTGACACCAAGGTTGCATTTTTCCGCAGGCCAGATGTGCGCGGTTTTACCAGCCATGTTGCGGTTGTTCCGCAAATTTCCAGGCTCAACACTCCGATTTTCTGGGGACGCAATGCCAAGCTGACGTTCAACGTCAAATCGGCATCTTTTGATAATGTCCATCCAAGCTGCTGCAACCGCTGTTCCACAATGGCGGCCGCAGGTGACGGCTGGTCATTGCCCAGCTTATAGGCCGATGGCCCTATCGGCAGCTGCGCTGCAGTGATCCGGTTTGGGATGGCGTGGCTGCAAGCAGCAACTGCCAGCCCCGCGCCAAGCAACACGGCATGAGCACGGTGTCGGGACGCATCCATTTAAACGGCTTTCGGCTGTGCAAACATTGCGGTGATTGAACGATATTGCAGCGCTTGAGGCAAATCATTGCTGCATGATCGTTTGCCACCCCGGCGGGGAGGCTGCTGTCCGGCCAAGCGGGTCTGACAGCATATCTTGCGGTTGATAACCCATCGAAGATCAAACGGGCCGCCGCAGGTTTGTTCAGAACGGCTTCACCACCACCAGGATCACCACGACAATCGTCACCAACGACGGAATTTCATTCACCAGCCGCAGCGTCCGTTCCGCATAGGGTCGTTCGCCTGCGGCGAATTTTTTGACCGTACCAAGCAGCCAGCCGTGAAAACCCGAGAGACCAAGCACGAACACAAGTTTCACCCACAGCCATGCCGGCCAGCCAAGCTGAAACCCCAGCGCGATGCCGAGCACCCAAACAATGGTAATACCAGGATCGAGGATGATACGTTTCAACCGGCCGCAGCGTTCGGCCCATAACGCATTTTCAGGTGATGCTGTCGTGACTGGATGCCAATAGACCAGAAAACGCGGCATCATGAACATCCCGGCCATCCAGAAGATGACGAAGATGACGTGGAACGCCTTGAACCAGGGATAGGCTGAACCGAGCCAACCAATGGCAAAGTCCATCAAAAGGGTTTCCGCAACATCGCCATCAATTGTTCAACATGAGCGATCGGCGCATCGGGAAGGATGCCATGACCCAGGTTAAAGACATGCGGGCGAGTGTCGAAAGCGGCTCGAATATGCGAGACGGCACTGGTCAAGGCTTCACCGCCGGCGATCAGTGCCAGCGGATCAAGATTGCCCTGCACTGGCATCCCCGGTGGCAACATGGCATCCGCCCAGGTCGGATCGATGGTTTCATCCAGACCAACGGCGTCCACGCCGGTTTCGGCAGCATATGCCGCCAGCTTGGCACCAGCACCCTTGGGGAATCCGATGATCGGCACATCACCATGACGCACCATCAACCGGCCGACAATGTCGGCAGTTGGCGCGATGATCCAGCGTTCGAACTGTGCCGGTGACAACGTGCCGGCCCAGGAATCGAACAATTGCACTGCCTGCGCCCCGGCCTCGATCTGGCCTGACAGATAATCGACGGTGATGGCGATGATCCGATCGATCAGTGCCTGAAAGCCTTGTGGATCGGTATAGGCGAGGCGGCGGGTTTCGGCCTGATCCTTGCTGCCATGCCCGGCGACCATATAGGTGGCGACGGTCCAGGGACTGCCGGCAAAACCGAGCATGGTGGTTTCAGGGCCCAGCTGCGCCTTTACCTTGGCGACGGTTTCATAGATTTTGGCGAGATATTGCGGTTGCGGCACCAGCGCATCGAATCGCGCATCAGACAGTGGCGGCGTCAATTGCGGGCCTTCGCCGGGTCCAAAGGTCAGGCCCTGGCCCATCGCATGCGGCACGATCAGAATATCGGAAAACAGAATGGCGCCGTCCATGCCAAATCGGCGGATCGGTTGCAGGGTGATTTCAGCCGCAGCATCACTGTCATAGACCAACGCCAGGAATCCGCCCTTTTCGGCGCGCAGGGCTCGATATTCCGGCAAATAACGCCCGGCCTGGCGCATCAGCCACACCGGCGGCGGATCGCGGCGTTCGCCCTTCAGCACGGCAAGCAGGGGCGGATCGATGAGCGGTTTTGCAGAGATCATGGCGTTTCCTTTCCAGCCGCAGCCCGCCCTGGTCAAGAGGCGTCGCGATTGGGCGCCCATGGCATCTATTGCCAGATTCTTGATTCAGATGATGATAATAGTAGGGCCGGTGCGAATCCGGGATAAGTCACAGCGCCCGATTCAATCCACAATCGACGGTGGCGCAATATGGTGATTCATCGCGAGTCGCGGCAATTGTCCCCGTTATTCACAGCCTGCCCTGTGGAGTCTTTCACAGGGGGATGAATCGACGCAGTGCGCTGTTGGCCGCGGCGAAATTGGTGCAAATCCCGCTTGCCCCCCGCTATCACCCCGGCTTAACCCTTGTCCCCCATGCTTATCCCCAGCCCCATCCCCAAACGATTATGCGCTAAGGCTGCGGAATCGCCGCGATGAGCCTTGATTCCGCCAAGCTGCACCTGCATCTGGTCAGCGATTCCACCGGCGAAACGCTGGAATCAATCGCCAAGGCAGGGCTGGCCCGATTCGAAGGCGTGCAGGCGATCAAGCATTTCTGGCCGATGGTGCGATCCGAAGGCCATCTTGATCGGGTGATCGAGGAAATCGCCCGCCGCCCCGGCCTGATCATCTATACATTGGTTGACGGCGGTGTTCGCGAGCGGCTGGAACAGCGCGCCGCAGCATTGGGCCTGTTACTGGTTTCGCCGCTTGATCCGACCATTGGCGCATTATCGGAATTGCTGGGGCAGGTAGCGACTCGACGTCCAGGCCGGCAACATGTCATGGACGCCGCCTATTTTCAGCGGGTCGATGCGATTAACTATACGATGGTCCATGATGATGGCGCAGCGCATGACGATTGGGAGGATGCCGATATCGTCTTGGCCGGCGTTTCGCGCACATCGAAAACCCCAACGTCGATATATCTGGCCAATCGCGGCTACAAGACTGCCAACATCCCGATCGTGCCGCAATCGCCGCCGCCGATCAGCCTGTTTTCGCTAACCGGACCGCTGGTTGTCGGGTTGACGACAGCGCCTGATCGGCTGGCGATGATCCGCCGCAACCGGCTGCTGTCATTGGGCCAGGCGCCGGATACGGATTATGTGGCGGTTGAACATATCGAAAGCGAACTGGCATTTGCCCGGCGGCTGTTTGCCGATCACGATATCCCCGTCATCGACGTCACCCGTCGATCGATCGAGGAAACCGCTGCCGCCATCATCAATCTGGTGCAGGCGCGCAGCAACAATGGCGACGCAGGGTGATTATTCTGGCCAGCCAGAGCGCCGGCCGACGCGCCATGCTGACAGCGGCAGGCGTCGAACATTCCGCGCTGCCGGCTCATATCGATGAAGATGGCGTGACGGCCGGCCTGCAGGCCGAATCCGCCAGCCCGGATCATATCGCCGATGCCCTGGCCGAGCTGAAGGCCATCAAGATTTCGCGCAGCCACCCGGGCCAACTGGTGTTGGGGGCGGATTCGGTGGTGATCACCCATGATGGCCAATTGATCAACAAACCCGAAACGCGCGACCGGGCAGCATCGCAATTGCGTTTGCTGTCAGGCACCACCCATCGGCTGATTTCCGCCGCTGTGTTCGCCGAAAACGGCATCGCAATCTGGCGCGCTGCCAGCATGGCCAGATTGACCATGCGGCGGCTATCGGATGGGTTCATCACCGATTATCTGGACCGCGAGGGTGACGTTGTGCTCGGCTGCGTCGGTTGTTACCGCATCGAGGGGTTGGGGGCACAGTTGTTCACCCGTATCGATGGGGACCAGTTCACCATCCGTGGCCTGCCGCTGCTGCCGCTGCTCGATTATTTGCGCACCCGCGGGGAATTGCCGGCATGACCGCGCCGGCCTTTGCTGACGTCATTGGCGATCCCATTGCCCAATCAAAATCGCCCATCATTCACAAATTCTGGCTGCAAAAGTTGGGAATGGCAGGCGATTATCGTGCCGTTTTGGTCACGCCCACCACGCTTGCTGCCTATTTCGCCCGTCACCGGCTTTATCCAAACTGGCGCGGTTGCAATGTGACGATCCCGCACAAACAGGCAGTGCTGGCGCTGGTTGATCGGGTTTCAGATACGGTGCGGGCGGTTGGTGCGGCAAATTGCATCCAGGCGACGGCAACAGGCTTGTTCGCCGAAAACACCGACGTCGAGGGCGTGCTGGCAGCAATCAATTGGTCACCGGGCCGGCGGCAACCCGGCATTACTTGCCTGGTTGGCGCCGGTGGTGCGGCGCGGGCCGCGCTGCACGCCCTGCGCCTTGCCGGTGTTCAGCATCTGCGCCTGCTTGCCCGCCGGCCCACGGCAGCAACCGGGCTGCTCGCCGAATTCGGCATGACGGGGAGGATCCATGATTTCGATGCGGCCGAAACTGCGTTTTCGCGTTGCCAGACCATCATCAACGCCAGCCCGTTGGGAATGACCGGCCAGCCGGCGATGCCCGCCCCGCTGCTGGCTGCGCTCAGCCTTGTCGATCCCGCCGCGCTGGTGTTCGACATGGTCTATGCGCCACTGGAAACTTCGCTTCTGGCCACCGCCCGCAGTCTTGGACGCCAATCGGTCGATGGCCTGACCATGTTGATCGGCCAGGCCGACATGGCGTTCCAGTTGTTCTTTGGCGCTGTGCCACCGCGCCAACATGATACCGAACTGCGGGCGCTGCTCAGCGCATGATCATCATCGGTCTCACCGGGTCTATCGGCATGGGCAAATCGACCGTAGCCGCCATGTTCCGCGCGATTGGCGTGCCGGTGTTCGATGCCGATGCCGAAGTGCGCGCGCTGCAGGGGCCAAAGGGCAGGGCACTGGCGGCGATCGAGGCGGCGTTTCCCGGCACCACCCACGCTGGCGGCCTGCATCGGGATCGGCTGGGAGCGCATGTCTTTGCCGACAGGACAAAGCTGAAATTGCTCGAATCCATCCTCCACCCGCTGGTCGCCGAGGCGCAATCCGATTTCCTGGGCGCGCATCGTCTGAAGGATGCCGTGGTGCTCGATGTGCCTTTGCTGTTCGAAAAGGGTGGCTGGAAACGCTGCGATATCAGCATTGTCGTCTCCGCCCCCTACCGCGTCCAGCGCGCCCGCGTCCTCACTCGGCCCGGCATGACTGCCGAAAAATTCGCCGGAATTCTCAAATCGCAAATGCCGGATCGGGAAAAGCGCGCACTGGCGGATGTGGTGATCGAGACCGGGCGCGGGCGACGTGAGACCTGGCTGGACGTGCAAAGGGTTGTGAAGAGCCTCCAGCGGACGCGCCGCCGATCTTGATCCATTTTCTGGGCTTGGTCCAATCTGGCCGCGGTCATCCCCCGCCGCCGGAGGCAAATTGCTCGCCGCCAGAGGCTCTTGCCTCCCGACGCCAATCCGCTAAATCCCCTTAATGCGTGAAATCGTCTTTGACACCGAAACCACCGGCATTTTCCCCGGCGACGGGCACAGGGTCGTTGAAATCGGCGCGGTTGAGATGATCGACCGGGTGGTAACCGGCCGGACGTTTCACACCTATATCGATCCCGGCCGGGCGATGCCAAAGGACGCACAGGCGGTTCATGGTCTGAGCACCGACTTCCTGACCGGCCAGCCGACGTTTGAGATGATCATTGACGGCTTTTTGGCCTTTATCGGCGATGATCCTCTGGTGGCGCACAACGCGTCGTTTGATATGGAATTCATTAATTGGGAGCTGAAGCGCGCCAATATGGCAGTGATTCCACTGGCCCGCGCCATCGACACGCTGGACATGTCGCGCAAAATCAACCCGGGTGCCAAGCACACGCTGGATGCGCTGTGCAACCGTTACGGCATTGACCTGTCGGCGCGCACCAAGCACGGCGCGCTGGTCGATGCCGAGCTGCTTGCCAGGGTCTATGTCGAATTGACCGGCGGCCGTCAGATCGGTTTCGATCTCGCCGAACAGGCTGTCATTGCCGATGCGCCAACCGAACGCGCGGTCTTTGTCCATCGCGATCATGCCGCCAGCCCATCTGAAATCGCCCGCCACGCGGTTTTCATCGCCAAATTAAAGGACCCTGTCTGGTTGCAATAGGTGGTTTGTTCATCTCCCATGGCTTATGTTGTCATTGACCGGTCGCGGTGCCGGGCATAGAGCGACCGCCCGCTGTGCATTGCAGCGGCGTAAGGTGCAGGAGAAACGCATGGACATCCGCATTTCAGGCCATCAGATCGACACTGGCACTGCATTTTCCGCCCATGTTCGCGAACGGTTGGGCGCCATGGTCGAAAAATATTTTCCGCGCGCTATTTCCGCCCATGTCACACTCGGTCCGGCACCGCACGGCCAGTTTTCCTGTGATATTGTCATGCATGTGATGTCCGATCTGATCCTGAAGGGATCGAACCGCGCCGCCGACGCCAATCCCAGTTTTGATGGCGCTGCCGATCGTATCGATAAACAATTGCGCCGTTACATGCGCCGGCTGAAGGATCGCCACGGCCCAGGCGCCGATCGTGCAGCCGAACGCATCGTCGTCGCCGATATCGATAATGCCGATTACAAGGTGTTCGCATCAGTACCGGATGAGGATGATGCTGGCGATCACCCGCTGGTCATCGCCGAAACCCGGGTCGATATTCCGCAGGCCAGCGTTGGCGATGCGGTGATGATGCTCGATCTGCGCAACACCAACGCATTGCTGTTCGTCAACAGCATGAGCGGCGACCATAATATGGTTTATCGGCGTGATGATGGCAGCATCGGCTGGGTGGAACCGCGACGGGTGACCGCAAGCGCAGCAAAGTGAACAGCGCCACCACAATTGCCGGCTTTGCCGATCTGGTGCGCGCCGATGGCGTGCTGCCGGCGCTGGGCGTTGCCGACAAGCCCGGGCTGCTTTCGGCGCTTGCCGGTGCGGCAGCGGCCGAGATCGGTGTGCCGGCCTCGCTGATTTTGGAACGGCTGGGACAACGCGAGGCACTCGGATCAACCGGTTTTGGCTCGGGCGCCGCCATCCCGCATTGCCGCATCGCCGGTCTGGGTGATGTCGCTGTTGTCGTTGCCCGATTGGTGATCCCTGTGGATTATGGCGCGCTGGATGGTGAACCGGTCGATATCGCCGTGCTGCTGTTGTCACCCGAACGCGCCGGTGCCGATCACCTGAAGGCACTGGCCCGCATCAGCCGGACGCTGCGCGATCCGCGGGCGCTGGCCGCGATGCGCGCCGCAACTGATGTGGCAGGCCTGCGCGCCGCCATAGGATGATACCCCGGCTTGCCAGCGGCGTCCGGGTATCGGCGCTGCTGCGCAAGGTGAGCAGCAAGGGCGGTTTTGGCACGGTGATTGCCCATGGTGACGAAACCGCTGGCAGCATCGCCATTGTCACCCGCGATCGCGGCGAAACCCGGCTGCTGCAGCCGGTATTGGGCATGGATGGCGGCTATCAATGGGTGGAGGCTGCGGCTGGTGACGCCATCGCCGGCTGGTCCGAACGTGCCCGGCGCAATGACCCCGACCTGTGGATAATCGAACTGGATATCCCGGACGCAGCACGGTTCATCGCCGAAAGCTTTGCCGGCGATTGACCGCGTTCTTCATCTACGGTTCAGGCACTGCATTGGTTGCACAGCCCTTGGGCGGGCCGTGCGAAATTGACCGAAGCGGACCGGACCGGGCTTCAGCCCAGCCAGGGATGCCACCCCCGAGAGATCGGGGGCCGCATCCGGAAGCGGACCCGGAAAAGGCCGTGATCGATTGCCGTTTGAATGAATTTCCGTGTGCCCCTGATCAACGCGACAACCGGTCGTTTGATCATCTTGACCATCGCCAGCGCCTTTCTGCTTGCCGCCGGTGATGTGACGACCGCTACACGCCAGGATGTCTCTCAAGACGTTTCAGCCGCTGGCCCGACGATTTCCGATGACATCCTCGCTCCGATGACCACCGCCGAGCGCGCCGAATCTGCCGCCGCACTCGCTGCTACCACACCGGCCGATGTTACCGCTGACGCCCCGCAAGCAGCAGAAAAGCCCGTTCGCTCTGCTGCGCTCTCCACGCTGGTTGCCTCGATGGACGACGTCGATGAAGCCGTCGCTTCCGATCGTGATCTGCGATGCCTGGCCAGCGCCGTCTATTTTGAATCGCGCGGTGAACCACTGGAAGGCCAGCTCGCCGTCGCCCAAGCCATTCTGAATCGCGCCGAATCCGGCCGCTACGCCGGCACCGCCTGCGGCGTCATTGCCCAGCCCCGGCAGTTCAGTTTTGATCGCACCCGTGCCCCGCGCGCCGGCAGTGATTGGCAAACCGCCATGGCCATCGCCATGATCGCCAGTGAAAACATGTGGCGCGCCGTCGCCCCCGGCGCCATGTCATTCCACGCGAATTATGTCTCGCCGAATTGGCAAGGCAAGACCCGCGTGACCCAAATCGGCCGGCATATTTTTTACCGGTAGAGCTTGAAGGGCCTCAGGCGGCCCCTTGTTGTTCTTATAATGTTCTGATTAGATCGTCCAGTCATGGACGATCCCCAATCCCGCCTGATCGCCACTGATGTCGTTCGCGGTGTTTGCCGTTTGCTGCAGCGCGCCGGGGTTGCGGCGCTGGCGGAGGTGCCGCTGGGCGGTGGCCGGCGGGCCGACATCATGGGTGTCGATGCCCAGGGCCGCTTGACCATCATCGAGATCAAGGTGTCGCTTGCCGATTTGCGCGGTGATCGCAAATGGCCTGAATATCTGGATTATTGTGACCGGTTTTTCTGGGCGGTGCCGGTCGGGTTTCCGTTGGGGCTGTTTGAAACCCCGGCCTTTGTGCCGGAACGCTGTGGCCTGATCATCGCCGATCGGTTCGATGCAGAAGAAGTCCGTGCCGCGGCGTGGCACAGCCTGGCCCCGGCGCGGCGCAAGGCCGAAACCCTGCGCTTTGCCCGGCGGGCGGCGGCGCGCTGGCTGACGCTGGTTGATCCTGGTGCCGGCATTCTGCCCGGGGACTAATCTGTCCTACACGGCCCAAATTCGGTAGCGACGCGCTGTTGCCGCTCTTTTTCATCGCAAATCGCATTGTTCGCATATCGCATCGTCACGATATGACGCATCGCGGAAAGTTAGTGTTTTGCCGCCCGGGGCTAACTTTCCAGATTTTCTGTCCTGCCATATGGTCAATTTGGCGGGGTTAAAATGCGCCGAAACAGAGTGTTTTTGGCGGTTTATCCTGCCGGAATCGCCCCGAATTCTCCCGGTATCACGCCAAACCGGCCTGAACTGTCGCGCGCTCGCCACCTTTGACCAGGAACAAAAGCCCCAATCCAACCACCATCATGCCGACGATCGGCGCCATGCCCCAGGCCTGGGTTCCGCCGTATCGTGTCGCCAGTTCCACCAGCAGCGGCCCCAGCCACATCGTCGCGGTTCCCGCCAGCGCATACAGGCCGAAAAACACGCCCATCTTGTCGGGCGGCGCCACCCTGGTCAGCAGGGTGCGGGATGACGCATAGGCACCGCTGACGGATACCGCGACACCGCAGCCCAGCGCCAGGAACACCAGTTCGGGCAGGGTCGTGAACATCGGGCCGTTCCACAGTTTATCACCCGTCCAGGCCTGCCACAGAATCCGGTCGCGCCCCATGCCGAGCACGAGAGTTTGAAACAGGATTGCGCCGCCAATCTGTAGTTTGACCGTCAATTTCGGGCCAATGGCCTGGTCCAGTTGCCCGGCCAGCAAGCCGCCACCCACCGCGGCAATCGACAGAATGATGCCATAGCCGAGCATCTCCAGCGTCGCCCATCGCATCACCCCGGCAGCATACAGCCCGCCGAAAATCAAAATACCGGTCAGGCCATCGGTATAAACCATGCGCGCACCAAGATAGGTGAGGGCGTTGCTTTGCCCCTTCGCCTGCCGGAACAACAGCGCCAGATCGGCCGCGCCGGCCCGGAATGCCCCAACAATCGTTGTGCCCGTCCGCGGCATGTCCGGCACCAGCAACAACAACGGGATCACCCCCAGCGCCATCACCACCGCAACGATCGGCCCGGTAATACGGTCGGTTTGCCCCTTTGCCGGATCAAGGCCGAACAGCGGATGCGCCGGAATCCAGCTCCAATCGACCTTGCCCGGCAGCGCAAAGGCAATCAGCACGCCAACCAGCATCAGCACGGAAACCGCATTTGCCCCTGCCAATGCCAGCCCCGATGCGCGCCCGGCCCCGGCCATGCCGGCCGCTGGCAACAACAACGCATTGTGCAGCATGTCGTGCCAGGCAACCCCCGCCGTCATGAGCCCGAACAGGATCATGGTTACGCCAAGGGGCAAGCCAGCACCGCCGGGCTCGACGAACCACAGCAGCGCATTTGACAGCACCAACATCAGGGTTACTGCAATCAGCCAGGGCTTTCTGGGCCCGAGCCGATCAACCATTGCGCCCAGCAACGGCGCTGTCAGCGCCACCAGCCAACCACCCCATTTGCTGGCACTCGCCACCATCGCCTGTCCGGTGACCGGATCGCTGGCTACCCGGGTGACGAAATAAGGCGCAAAAATATAGATCGCGATCAGAATGACATAGGGGTCTCGCGTTGCCTGGGCCAAGGCCCAGGCCCAAGCGGTTTTGCGGCGCGTTTCGATACCGGCCTCCCCATGTGATAGCGCTGTGCCGCACCCTTTGATTCCATCATGGCGAAGTTGTTGGGGTTTGCAATCCAGCGCCTCGGGCCCCCACGGTGTCGGCACTTTCAACTCGCCCACCAATCCGCCTAAAAGGCATTGCAAACCGGAGACGTAAAATGGCAGCCCTGAACTCAACTGTCGCCGCAGTAACGGATCGCATCATCGAAAAGTCCGCGTCTGGTCGCCGCGCGTATCTGGATTTCATCGCGCGCGAAGGTGAAAATGGCACGGCGCGCGGTAACCTGTCATGTGGCAATCTGGCCCATGGTTTTGCAGCGGCCGGCGATGACAAGCCGGCAATAAGGGCCGGTGCCGAGATGAATATCGGCATCGTGACGGCATACAATGACATGCTGTCAGCGCATCAGCCCTATGGCCGCTACCCCGAACAGATAAAGCTGTTCGCGCGCGAAGCAGGGGCGACGGCGCAGGTGGCGGGCGGCGTGCCGGCGATGTGCGATGGCGTGACCCAGGGCCAGGCCGGGATGGATCTGTCGCTGGGCAGTCGCGATGTCATTGCGATGGCGACGGCAGTGGCGCTGAGCCATGCGATGTTCGAAGGCGTCGCGCTGCTCGGCATTTGTGACAAGATCGTGCCGGGGTTGCTGATCGGCGCGCTGCGGTTCGGGCATTTGCCGGCAGTGTTTATTCCGGCCGGGCCAATGCCGTCGGGGCTGGCCAACAAGGAAAAGGCGCGGGTGCGGCAGCTGTTTGCCGAAGGCAAGGCGACCAGGGAGGAATTGCTCGATGCAGAGGCGGCCTCATACCATGGCGCGGGCACCTGCACATTTTACGGCACTGCCAATTCCAACCAGATGCTGCTCGAAATGATGGGGCTGCAACTGCCCGGGTCCAGTTTCGTCAATCCGGGCAATGCGTTGCGAAATGGGCTGACGCGTGCTGCCGTCCACCGGCTTGCCGCGATCGGCGCAGGGGGCGGTGATCCGCGCCCGCTGGGCATGCTTGTTGACGAACGAGCCATCGTCAATGCCATTGTCGGGCTATTGGCGACTGGCGGATCAACCAATCATGCCATCCACCTTCCTGCTATCGCCCGGGCGGCCGGGATCAGTATTGACTGGCAGGATTTTGATGATCTGTCAGCGGTCGTGCCGTTGATCGCCCGGGTTTATCCCGGTGGCTCTGCCGATGTGAACGCCTTTCATGCGGCCGGCGGCATGGGCTTTGTCATTCGTGAATTGCTGGGCGCGGGATTGGCCCACGCCGATATTGCCACCATCGGCGGCAGCTTTGCCGAATGGACGCAAACCCCGGCGAAACACGGCGAGGCGGTGTTGTGGAGCGAAACCCCCGCGGCCAGCGGCGACCCGGCCATACTCGCCCCCGTTGCCGCGCCATTTGCCGCGGACGGCGGCATGCGGCTGGTTTCCGGCAATCTGGGGCGCGCCATTTTCAAAACCAGTGCCGTCACCGACGATCGCTGGACCATCGAGGCCCCCGCACGCGTCTTTTCCGATCAGAATCAGGTGCTGACCGCCTTCAAGGCTGGAGAACTCGATGGCGATGTGATCATTGTCGTGCGTTTCCAGGGCCCCCGCGCCAATGGCATGCCTGAACTGCACAAACTAACCCCGGCGCTCGGCGTGTTGCAGGATCGTGGTCACCGTGTGGCCCTGGTGACCGACGGCCGCATGTCTGGCGCCAGTGGCAAGGTTCCAGCCGCAATCCACATGAGCCCCGAGGCCCATGGCGGCGGACCGCTGGCACTGCTGCGTGATGGCGACATCATCAAGCTGTGCGCGCACAGCGGCAGGATCGATACCAGCGCCAACCTTTCTATCCGGACCGCGATAGCGCCGCCACCGCCGCCGATCGGTACTGGGCGTGAATTGCTGGCGTTGTTGCGGCACGGTTCTGATGACGCTGAACGTGGTGCGTCGGCGATGCTGTTGGCTGCCGGGCTATAGGCGCCTTATGCCAGCACTCGTACCCGGTTCCGCCCTTCTTGCTTTGCCCGGTACATGGCGACGTCGGCACTGCGCATGGCGTCCTGCACGCTGCACCCGTCGCCGTCAGATAACCCGATGCTGGCCGTCAGTTGTGCTGGGGCACCATTATTGTTGATGACGTGCAGCCGTTCGATTGCAGTGCGTATGGTTTCGGCCATTTCGAGTGCAAATGGCTTGTCAGCCGCCGCCAGATAAGCGGCAAATTCTTCGCCCCCTAATCGGCAGACCAGATCAATCGGCCGTATCGAAGCGCTGATCGCTCCGGCAATGGCGCGCAATGCCATGTCGCCGGTTTCATGGCCGGGGATATCATTGACAGTTTTAAAATGATCGACATCGATGATCAAGAACCAGCCTGCGGCATTATCATGCAGCGCAATGGCCTGCGTGAAGAACGCGGCGCGGTTGCTGACCCCAGTCAATTGATCGGTCTCTGCCAGTTGCTTCATGGTCATATAGGCTTTGGTGAGCGCATTGTTCAGCACGCGATTGGCCTCTGCCTGGCGGGCCATGACCAGTGTGATCGGCGCCGAAATCAGCGCGGGGCAAACAGCTCCGAAAATCCAGTAGTGCAGCGGAATAATCTCGGCACCGGGGAGGTGCGACACCAGCAGCATCAACAACAGCGTCGCCATCACCGAAATAGTGACAATCAGCATGACTCTGATCGGCATTGTCATGAATTGTCTTTACCACGCCGACGCTTTACAATTTGTATACGGCTGCATTCAGGTCGCCGCCCTGCTAGCTGCATCCGAACCCTTGGGCACGATGATGTTCAGCGCCGCAGGATCGACCCGCACACGCACGGGTGTGTAAGTGCCTGTTTCACCATCCACCGATATTGGCTGTTGCGGATCACAAGACAGATGGAATTCGCGCGCCCGCAGTTCCCGTACCCGGCCCTTTGCCGGCCGCCAGCCAGCCAGATTTGCCGCCCAAACACCGGCCAGCGCCGCTGCATAGCGGCCGCGCACCGACTGGACAACCACGTCGCGGCTTTGGGGATCGGCGCCATCGATTATCCGCAAGCCGCCGACAAACGGACCACTACCAATGCGGATTTCCATCACATCTTCGATAATCGGCGGCTCCCCCGGGATTGTGATGGTGGCTTGAAACGGCTCAAGCCGCAAAAACTTGTAACAACCATAGGCCAGGTATCCGACACGCCCCAGCCAGCGTTTCAGGCCATGCGGAATATCCTGGGCGACCTGGGCAGGAATGCCGATTGTCGCTGAATTAATGAAGCGCGCGGTTCCAATCTCAACGACGTCAACTTTGATAGTGTCGCCGGTGGCGATCACATCCAGCGCCGGTTCCAATTCAGGTTCGATGCCAAGGCTGCGCGCGAAACTATTGGCGGTGCCCAGTGGCAGAATTGCCATCGTTACCGGCTTGCGTGCCATGCGGCCTGCGGCATGGGCCAGCGTGCCGTCGCCGCCGCCGATGGCGATCAAGTCATGGCCATCGGCGATCGCGGTGGCAAGCACGGCCCCCAGCATTTTCGGATGACGCACCGCATGGGCGGCCACGACATTGAATCCGCGCGCCTTCAGTCCGGCACAAGCGCCATCAAACAACAGCCGCCCGCGACGCGATTTGGTGTTGACGATAATGGCAATCTTTCGCGTCTCGGTCATGTCTGGTGCTGTAACCAAGCGGCAATGGCAGTGCCGAAATCGGGCTTTGTCACAGCGCTCATATGGTTACCGGGAATCTGCAGACAACTTGCACGGGGCAAGGTAAGCGCCAGATCGGGGGCGGAACCATTGTCCTGATCATGCACCCCGCAAACCACCAGAGTCGGGGTATCGAGTCCGCGCAAAACCTCGATCGACGTGGCCTGTTGCGAACGCAGCACATGCGCAACCGCATCAGCATCAACGCCATTCTGCTTCATGAACTGCGATGCGGCATATTCAGGGGTTTCCGTCGCAAAACTGTCACGATTGGCGATGACATTCAGGAAAAATTTCGCCCGTTCTGCCCCGCCGGTCAGCCCGGCCAGCCCCATGCCGCCCAGCACAACACGCTGGGGGTGCATCCCCCGAACCAGCAGCCGAACTGCGGTTCGCGCACCAAGTGAATAGCCGCACAAATCAAATTCACGCAGGTCCAGGTGCCTGACCAGCGCCTCGATATCCATTGCCAGAACGTCTGGCGGGTAATGTTCTGCACCTGGCGGCGCGGCGCTGGCGCCATGGGCGCGAAAATCCGGCATGACGACGCGATAGCCAGCCCCGGCGATTTCTGCCGCCGCGCCAAATTTCTGCCAGTTTATGTGGCCAGTGCTGAACAGCCCGTGCAGCAGGATGATCGGATTTCCTTCGCCCAGTTCGGTCCAGGCGATACGGGTGGCATCGAAAGACAGGAATTCGTTCGTGCTAGGGATCATGAAATTGGTCCTTGAAGGCCGGCATAAACCACTGCCGGCACGGTAGCGATGAGGCTCAAGGCCAATAATTCAAACAGAGATCGGAGCCAGATGCCGCCATGATCCGACCCGCCAAAGCCGAAGACCAGCGCCGCCGCTGGAGCGAGCGTCAATCCGATCAGCAGTGCCAGCATCAGGGTGCGATTGCGGTTGCCCGCCGTCAGCGCTGCCGAACGATGAATTGCCGCCAGTGGTCCCAGCCGTTCAACCACCGCCACCGGCACCAAGGGCATTAACGCCGATGCGGCCCATAGTCCGCCGGTCAACAACAAGGAATCAAGCAGCCAGCCTTGCACGGTACCATGGCGGGCAAACAACTGCACCGTCAGGCCTGCAACGATGCCGGCGCCGATCAACAGCGCTACCTGCAGCCCAGGCTGCGCCCGCACCAATCCGCCGGAAACAAAGGTTAGCGGGGTCAGCGCAGCCCCGCGCAGCCGCGCCACCACTCCCCAACTGACCAGTGCCACATACAACATGGCGCATACGGCCCGTAGCGTGATCGCCAGGGTGTTCCAATCATTGCCGGCGGCAACCGAAACCATCAACAGCCCCGGCAACGTTACCAGCGCAAAGCCGGCCAGCGCGAAGGCAGCAAAATCATGTGCATAGGCAGCCGCACTGCGTCGAATTGTCAAAGCCACGTCCAGCCGAACTTCGCCAGTGTTCACCCGCCTTTTGCTGCCCTGGCTTCAGCCACAGCATCCTTTAATGCGGCATAGCCCACGGCGCCTGACAAAATGCGATTGCCGACGATATAGCTGGGTGTACCGGTCAGACCCAGCGCCCGGCCCAGATCAAGATTTTTCTTGATTTCGGCCTTCAGCGCGGGGGCCTCCAGATCCTTTGCCGTGCGCAATTCATTCAGACCGGCAGTCCGCACCATGGCGATCGTGCGTTCGTGCGCCACCTTGCCGGGGGTTTCAAACATGCTGTTATGAAACACCGAATAGCGCCCCTGCTGCGCTGCCGACAGGCTGGCCATCGCGGCCTCTGTGCTGGCCGGCGACAGCACCGGAAAGTCACGATAGACGATGCGTACGCCACTGTCCGCCTGCGCCAGTTTCAACACATCAGCATGGCCCTGCCGGCAATATGGACAGGCGTAGTCAAAGAATACCACGACTGACACATCGCCCTGGGCATTGCCCGCGACGGCGCCTGCAAACGGCGTTTCAATCTCCTTCCGGTTTGAATCGAGCAGTGCCGTCACTTCGCGATTCTGCAGGCGCGTCATCGCTTCCGGAATGATTTCGGGATGTTTGAGGATATAGTCATGGACAATGACCTCTATCGCCGCCTTGTCGGTTGCCGCCACGGTTGCCGGCCCCGCCGCGAATACCGCCCCGCCGATTCCCGCAGCGAGGATTGCTGCTGCCGCCCAGATTGCGCGCACTTTTGTCTCCATCCACATTTTCATGGCCAGCATCATCGTTTCTTCTTGCCGATCTCACCGTCCGCCACCAGCGCAATATCACTGGCGCGCAGCCAATCCGGCGTGTTCTTTGGCAGGCCGTTCAGCGCCAGCCGGGCGTTGGCGGCCGCGCCCTTGGCATTTCCTTCCAGATTATAGCGTTCGGCGGCGGCCAGCGCGGCGCGCGGTTCGTCACCTTTGCGATCATAAATCACACCCAGTTGATACCAGGCAAAGGGGTTTTCGCGATCGAGCGTGATCGCCCGGCGCAACAGCGGCTCGGCTTCGGCAAAATCCGTCTTGTTCTCGGTTGAGATCAGCGCATGGCCCAATGTTGTCATGATCAGCGGTTCGTTAGGATCATTTTTCACCGCCAGTCGCAGCACCGGTACCGCATCAGCGACCCGCCCGGATTCGAGCAAAATTTGCCCCTTCAGTTCCAGAAAATATGGGTCGGAAGGCGCGGTTTTCAGCGCTGCATCGATTTCTGACACGGCGCGATCGGGATAGGCCGAGCGATGCCAAGCATAGGCACGGGCATAATGCGCGGGAACCGACTGATCGGTTTCGGGGTAAAGCTGCAGCACTCGCGGCGGTTCGTCAGCGAAACCGATCAGCTTTGCCTTTACGCGCAGAAACCGGGCGTTCAACGCTGGATCGGGTGGCGTTTCCCAGGCTGGGTCGGCCTTGTAGACCGCCTCCAGATTGGCAATGCGCGTGGCGGACAGCGGGTGGGTGCTGGCGTATTCATATTCGCGCTTCACGCCCAGCCGAAACTCCTCGGCCCCGATTTTTCTAAAAAACGCGATCGATCCCTTGCCCGACAGATGCGCCTTTGACAGGAATCGCGCCCCAGCCTGGTCAGCCTCGCTTTCCTGGGTGCGGGAGAAACTGAGATAGTTGCTCTGCGCCGCTGCAGTGCCGATCCCCAGAATTGCCATGCCCGCTTCACCCGCACCCAAGGCAACGGCCGCCGCGGCGCCGATCAAGGACAGGACCGAGATGTTGGTAGCGGGTTTGGTTCCTTCCCCCGAACGCACATTGTGCCCCCCGGACAGGTGCCCCAGTTCATGGGCGATGATGCCTTGCAACCAGTCGACGTTGCCGGCCACCATTACCGTGCCGGAATTGATAAAGACATTCTGTCCGCCACCGGCAAAGGCGTTGATACTGGGGTCGCCGACCAGCACGATCTGGACGGATTTCGGATCAAGCCCGGCGGCAACGATCATGTCTTTCGATATGTCTTTGAAGAATTGCTCCGTTTCGGCATCACGCAGAATGGATTGGGCGTCGGCGGCCATCGCAGCGAACAGCGCGACAATCGCGATCATGGTGCGGACGGGGCGCATGGGCAGTCGATATCCTAGGACAACTGAACTATCGGTGAAGAGTGGTTAAGCCGCTGAGGATGAAGTGCCGTTATGCCGCCGCCAGCATCCGCGCGCGTCGCCGCGCTACGCTGCTGCCCAGGCCCAACGCCTCACGATATTTTGCGACCGTCCGCCGGGCGATGTCATAACCTTCCTTTTGCAAAATTTCGACCAGCTTATCGTCTGACAGCGTGTTTTCACTCTCTATTGCGATCAAACGGGCGATACGATCCTTGACCGCCAGCGCCGAAGTCGCTTCGCCGCCCTCGGATGATCCGATACCGCTGGTGAAGAAATATCGCAGTTCGAACAGCCCACGATCGCATTGCAGATATTTGTTCGACGTCACCCGGCTGACCGTTGATTCGTGCATTTCAATCACTTCGGCAATCGCGCGCAGCGTCAGCGGTTTCAGTTCAGAAACGCCGTGTTCGAAAAAGCCGCGTTGGTGCTTCACCAATTCGGTCGCCACCTTGATAATGGTGCGGGCGCGCTGGTCCAGCGCCTTCATCAGCCAGTTGGCGCTGTGCACACAATCGCTGAGGAAATTCACCGTCGCCTTGTCGGCGCCGGTTTCCAGCACGGCGTGATAATCCCGATCGATCAACAGCCGCGGCAGCGTTGCCTGATTCAGCTCGATCCGCCATTCGCCATCATCTCCTTGGGTGATGAACACATCGGCAGCCACCGGTGGGGCGCGTTCGCCGCCATAACGCAGCCCAGGCTTCGGATCATATTGCCGCAATTCGCGGATCATGTCGGCGACGTCTTCACGATCAACGCCGCACAGTCGCATCAGGCCATTGATATCGCCGCGCGCCACCATTTCCAGATTGCCGAGCAGAACCGCCATGGCGGGATCGAGGCGATCAACATCGCGGGCCTGAATCATCAGGCATTCGGACAATGACCGCGCGCCGACCCCGGTCGGTTCGAAACTATGGATGGTGGCGAGCACGGCCTCCACTTCGGCGACCTCCGCGCCCAGCCGATCTGCGATCATCTCGGTTGTTTCGCCGAGATAACCCGCCTCATCGATCAAATCGACGATGTGCCGTGCGATGATCAGGTCTGCCCCTTCAAACGCCGCATTCGCCTGGTCTGAAAGCACTTCGGACAGAGACGCCTCGGCCGCGGCGAAACGTTCCAGATCATTGTCTTCCCCTTCGCCGGCCGCTGCCGACGCACCCCAATCGCTGGAATCGCTGGCGCTGTCATGGTGAAAGGCTTCGCCGGTATAATCGACATCCAGAGGCGCATCGGCGGTGCCGGTGGTACTACCCAGTAACTTGTCGATGCCATCGGTGGCCGGGTTTAGTTGCGCTTCCGGCGAAGCCTGGGCTTGATCGACGCCATTCGCTGGCGCTGCATCACCCTCGCTGCCGTCGGCAGTGCGTAACAGCGGGTTTTTCTCCAGCTCGTCGCCGATATAATTCTCCAGCTCGACATTGGTCAGCGTCAACAGCTTGATCGCCAGCTGCAACTGCGGCGTCATCACCAGCTGCTGTGATTGCCTCAGTTCAAGGCGCGGACCCAGCCCCATTTGCTAGCCAGTCGGCCCTAGCCCGCGCCAACGGCCCCCCACCCACACCCGTATAATACTGAGGGGTGGGCGGGTGGAGACGCGGGTTGGAACCGCCTGTGCGGCTGCGCAAGTCACAACGTGAAATCTTCGCCAAGGTAAACACGTCGCACGGTTTCATCCGCCACCAAAGCCTGGGGCGTGCCTTCAAACAACACCCGTCCATCATAGATGATGCAGGCGCGATCGACGATTTCCAACGTTTCGCGAACATTATGATCGGTGATAAGAACCCCGATATCGCGACCGCGCAATTGCACGACCAGGGCGCGAATATCGGCGATTGAAATCGGATCGATGCCGGCAAAGGGTTCATCGAGCAGCATGATCGACGGGTTTGCCGCCAACGCCCGGGCGATTTCACAGCGCCGCCGTTCACCCCCTGACAGCGCCATTGCCGGCGCATCGCGCAATCGGGTGATGTTGAATTCACCCAGCAACGATTCCAGCCGCGCCGCCCGGGCTATCTTGTCGGGCTCTGACACCTCCAGCACTGCCAGGATATTTTGTTCAACCGTCATCCCGCGAAAGATTGACGTTTCCTGCGGCAGATAGCCCAGCCCCAGCGCGGCGCGGCGATACATTGGCAGACCGGTAATGTCATGGCCATCCAATAGAATCCGCCCCGAATCGGGCATTGCCAGACCCATCACCGAATAGAAGCATGTGGTCTTTCCAGCGCCATTCGGGCCAAGCAACCCAACCACTTCGCCGCGCCGCACCGACAGCGACACATCCCGCAGCACCACGCGCTTGTCATAGCGTTTGCCGATGCCATCCACCGAAAGCCCGCGCGCCACGCCAATATGGGCGGCTGCAACCTCGCTGGCTCGCATATTTTCGATGGTGTCGCTATCGGCCATGCACACTCCCGTCAGCACTGTTTACGCCAGTTGGCGCGATATTTGCATGACGGATGGAAAATAGACCGATCAGGCCGAGTTGCAAAGCCCTGTCGGCTTGGAAGCGCTTGCATTCGCCGCAAATTCCAATCCGGCTTGCCTAAAGTCTCGCAGCCGTGGAATGGCATCCATCTATGACCATGCTCCTCCTGTTTGTTGCCGGGATATGGGCCGGGGCGCAAAATGCGCTGGCGGGCGGCGGCTCGTTCATCACCCTGCCGGCACTTATCGCTGCCGGACTGGATCCAAAGCTCGCCAACATCACGTCGACAATGGCGCTGTTTCCGGGCCAGATCACCACTGGCTGGGCCGGCCGCTCGCTGGTCGCAGGCGCCGAGCGACTGTCGTTTCGGGCGCTGGCTATTATCAGCCTGATCGGCGGCATTGGTGGCGCTTTTCTGCTGATCCAAACCCCCGGCAAAGTTTTTGCAGCGATGGTGCCCTGGCTGGTGCTCGCCGCCACAGGCCTTTTCGCCTGGAGCGCATTTGCGCCGAAACGCAAGGCCGCGAGTGAACCGCCGCCGGCGTGGGTGACAGTACTGACCCAAAGCATTATTGCGCTTTACGGCGGGTTTTTCGGTGGCGGCGCCGGCATCATGACGCTGGCATCGCTGACCCTGGCCCGCATGCCAGTGCGCAACGCCGGCGGTACCAAGAATGTGCTGGTCGGCATAGCCAATCTGGCCGCTGCGCTGGTGTTCGCCTTTTCAGGCGCCGTTGCATGGCGCCACGCACTGGCCATTGGCGCCGGTGCGATGATTGGTGGCTTTGCCGGCGCAAGGGCGCTGAAAGTCATGCCCGAACGTGCATTGAAAATCGGGGTGATCCTGATCGGTATCGGACTCACGATCGGGTTGTTTTTGCGGGCTTGAGCATTCGCAATTGCCGGCCAACTACCGCCGCGTCCCATTTTCGTCGATAAGCACTTCGCGCCGCCCGACGTGATCGGGCTTTGAGACAAACCCATCCGCCTCCATCCGCTCGATCAGCCGCGCCGCATTGTTATAACCCACCCGCAATTGCCGCTGCAGGTAACTTGTTGATGCCTTTTGTGCCGCAGCGATGATTTCGATGGCGCGGGCATAATTGTCGGCTTCGTCATCGGCGGCACCGCCACCGCTGCCACTGCGACCACCCCCACCCCCACCGCCGCCAACCGGCATGCCGCCTTCCAGCCCCCATTGCCCGTCGATATCGGTCGGGTCCTCGGTCACCGCCTCGACATAGGCCGGCCTGCCTTGCCGGCGCCAATGATCGGCGACTGCCTCTACCTCGTCATCGGTGACGAATGGCCCGTGCACACGGATCAATTGCTTGCCGCCCGACATCCAGAGCATGTCGCCTTTGCCCAGCAGCTGCTCAGCGCCCTGCTCGCCCAGAATGGTGCGACTGTCGATTTTTGACGTTACCTGAAAACTGATGCGCGTCGGCAGGTTGGCCTTGATCACGCCGGTAATCACGTCGACCGATGGCCGCTGTGTTGCCATGATCAAGTGAATTCCCGCAGCGCGCGCCTTTTGTGCCAGCCGTTGGATCAGGAATTCCACTTCTTTCCCTGCGGTCATCATCAGATCGGCAAGTTCATCGACGACGACAACGATCAGCGGCAGTTTTTCAAAATCAAGGATTTCCTCCTCGATGATCGGCTCCTCGGTTTCCGGGTCCCAGCCACTTTGCAGCCGCCGCACGAACGGCTTGCCGCTGGCCTTGGCTTCCGCCACCTTCAGGTTGAAATTGGCAAGCGACCGCACATTGATCGCCGACATCTGGCGATACCGGTCTTCCATCTGCTCCACCGCCCATTTCAGGGCGCGTATCGCCTTTGGTGGGTCGGTAACCACTGGCGCCAGCAGATGCGGAATGCCGTCATAGGTTTTCAATTCCAGCATCTTGGGATCGATCATGATCATCCGACAATCGGCCGGGCCAAGCCGGTAGAGCAATGACAGGATCATTGCGTTCAACCCGACCGATTTCCCCGAACCGGTGGTGCCGGCGATCAACAGGTGCGGCATTGGCGCGAGATCGGCGATGACCGGATCGCCGGCAATATCCTTGCCCAATATCAACGGCAGCACGGCACCGCGATCTTCAAACGCCTCGGACCCGAGCAATTCCGACAGGCTGACCATCTCGCGGTGCTGGTTAGGCAGTTCGATACCGATGACGTTGCGGCCGGGCACAACGGCGACCCGGGCGGATAGCGCCGACATCGACCGGGCAATGTCATCGGCGAGGCCAATCACCCGCGATGCCTTTATGCCGGGCGCCGGTTCCAGTTCATACATCGTCACCACCGGGCCTGGCCGCACTTCCCCGATTCGCCCGCGCACGCCGAAATCTTCCAACACGCCTTCCAGCAACCGGGCATTCTGTTCCAGGCTTGCGGCATCGACACGGCGCGTCGGGGCCGTGGGCGGCGGACGCAGCAGTGACAGGCTTGGTAAAATTGCGCTGTCGCCCAGATCCAGCAGCGACTGCCGTTCCTTTTGCACCCGCTTGCCCGGCGCCATGCCGCCTGGCGATTCAACGACGACAGTGCGCGGCGCCGACGCCTCTGCCATGCGTGGTTCGGGTCGCGGTCGCACCGCGATCGGCGCATCCTCTGCCTCCGCCTCGGGCAGCATTGCCCGGGCCCGCGCGCCAAGCCCGCCCAGCGCCTGCAGGTCAGCCAACCGCAGCCCCGACCCCCAGACCAGCAGGCCCACCGCCAATGGCAGCAGAATTACGCCCGCCAACAACCCGACCGGCACGCCATCCAGCGCCGGCGTATCCGCCAGCACTGCTGCGCCATTGCCCAGCATCACGCCGACAATGCCGCCAAAACCGGCTGGCGCGCCAAAGCCGGAAAATCCCAAAACCCCGCCGGCCGCCGCCAACGCAACCACTCCTGCCAGCGTTGCCAGCACCGCGCGCTTCACCGGAAAACCAACAGCCTGACCCAGCCGTATTCCGCTGATGCCGATAGGAACTGCCAGCGCCAGTGCCGCCCAGCCAACCGCCTGCAACAGCAGATCGGATACATAACTGCCAGGCGAGCCCAGCGCATTGCTTGTCACCCGTCCGGTCACCGTGTTGAACGATGGGTCATGCCCCGACCAGGTCAGAATCGCCGCGACCAGGCCCAGCGCAATCACCCCGAGGCCCAATGCCGCCACCAGCACCAGCATCCGCCGCACAGCCGTTGCAATCGCTGTGCCCATTCGCGCCAAACGCCCACCCGGGCGCCGCTGTTGTTTGGAAATCTGTGCGGCGCGTGTCGCCATGACCCTTGCACCTTTCACCCGTGTTCACGCTTTGAACCGGTATCGCCAAGATGACGGAAGCGGAGTCCGGGGTCAAGTAAGCGCCCCGGACATCATGTCCCCTTGGGGTCGCCGCTGCTTTGCGCTAATCCAATGGTCATGAACAATGCAGATGTCATCATCATTGGCGGTGGGCTGATCGGCGCTACCCTGGCGCTGGCGCTGGCCCGGCACGATGTCACCAGCATCGTTGTCGACACACAGGATCTGGATACGACGACTTTGCCGGCATTCGATGGCCGGGCGAGCGCTGTTGCCAGTGCCTCGGCGCGAATGCTGCGTGCGCTGGGGCTGGGCAAAGTGCTGGATAATGACGGCTGTGCCATCCACGCCATCCGCGTGACCGATGGCACGGCGCCGCAATTCCTGCATTTCGATGCAGGCGATGCAGGTGATCCGCTGGGCATCATGACGGAAAATCGCCTGCTGCGCATTGCGCTGCTCGACGCGGTTCGCGCCGCGCCGCAAGTGACTCTCATCGCCCCCGCAACCATCGTCAGCCTGATTCGCGATGACAGTGCCGCCACCCTTACGCTGGCCGATGGCCGGGTGTTCACGGCACCGCTCGCCATTGCTGCCGATGGCCGCAAATCGAAAACTCGTGAGGCGGCCGGCATTCGGCTTGCCGGCTGGAACTATCCCAATGCCGCATTGGTGACGATGGTCACACACACCGTGGCGCATGGAAATGTGGCCTGCGAACTGTTCTACCCCAGTGGCCCAATGGCCTTGCTGCCGATGACAGACGGTGCTGATGGCCGGCCCAGATCTGCCATCGTCTGGACTGTCGATGCCAGCGCTGCTGCCGGTGCCCGCAAGTTGGGGCCAAAGGCGCTTGCCGCTGAAATCGCGGCGCGCATCGACGGTACGCTTGGCGAAATCGCAATCATCGCACCCCAGGCGGTGTGGCCACTGGGCTATCATCATGCCGCCAGTTACAGCGCCCAGCGTCTGCTGTTGATCGGTGATGCGGCCCATGGCATCCACCCGATCGCCGGCCAGGGCCTTAACATGGGCTTTCGCGACGTTGCCGCGCTGGTCGAAGTGTTGGTCGATGCGGCGCGTACCGGCCAGGATATCGGCGCGCCAGATGTGCTCGCCCGCTATTCCGCCTGGCGCCGGCTGGACAATATGATGGTTGGCGCCGTGACTGACGGTCTGAACCGGCTGTTTGCCGTGCCGGGCCGCCTGCCCGCTGCCATCCGCCGCCTGGGGCTGGCCGGAGTCGAACGCATCCCGCCACTCAAGGCGCGTTTCATGGCCGAAGCGCGGGGCGAGACCGGGGCTTTGCCGGCATTGCTGAAGGGTGAGCTGGTTTAGGGCATTTTGCCCGAGGTCTGGTGGCAGGCTTTGTTTTTTCGACAATGTGTCGATTGCAGACGCCGACACGAAGGTGCCAAAAATGTTCGAAAATCGTCCCTTGGGATGTCATTTGGCGGCATTTTCGTCACTTTCGAGCCAAAACATGCCACACATCAGACGGCAAATCGTTAATCCTACCGAAAGGGAGGAATTAATATTTCACGTATTTCCCAATTTTTGAGGCTCTATTCTGGCACCTTTATTTCAGATAGAAATCGATCGTCGTCACCACGCGGACCTTTTGATATGGTGAGGCGCTGGCTGAGCTGCCTGATCCGTCACCGTCCCGGGCGATGATCGAAAAATAGCCCTGAGAGGCGGTTTTGATTTCACCGACCCCGGCGCCCGAATCCTTGGCAAATTGTTCGGCCCCGTCGCGGGCATTTTTGGTTGCCGCCGCGATCATCGGCGGTTTGACCTGGTTCAGCCGGGTGAAGCTGTAAATCATGCCACCGCCATCTGAATCAAATACCACGCCTTCGCGCATCATTTCGGCCTGGGCGGCATAGGCGGCGCGGGCGGCCATCACCTTTGTCGTGCGCAATTGCACCTTGCGGCGGATGGTGATGTTGGGCCGGCCGTTTGAATCGCTGAACTGGCTGATGCTGATGGCGCCGGTTTCGATTTCATCGGCAGCAAAGCCATGGGTGCGCAGAAACGCCACGATGGCGGTGCCGTCGCGATCGGATTTCGCCTGCAAATCGGCCAGATCGCTGCCGACAGCCGAGGCGCTGATCGTCCAGGTGGCGAGATCGGCGGTCACATCCTGTTCGGCGAGGCCGCGGACGGTGACGGCGCGATCGGCATATTTGGCCCGGGCCAGGCCATTGCCAAGCAGCCAGCCGCCGCCGACCATGCCGATGGCCAGGATGGCCGCTGCGACCCATGATGGTGATATGCGACTGTCAGCCATTTTCGGGCCTTTGGATTGGCAGGATCGCCTGCTAAATGCCTATCTGGAAATGGCTTTCGCTGCCATGTATATTGTTGTGTTACAGGAACTGTTGATGAAATATCTCCATACGATGATCCGGGTATCCGATGTGGCGGCGACGCTGCATTTCTTTGGTCTGCTGGGGCTGAAGGAGATGCAGCGGATTGACAATGAAGCCGGGCGTTTCAGCCTGATTTTTCTGGCCGCGCCCGGTGATGAGGGCGCGCAGGTCGAACTGACGCACAATTGGGATGAGGCCGGCTATGCGGGCGGTCGCAATTTCGGCCATCTCGCCTATGCCGTTGACGATATTTATGAAAGCTGCGCGCGTTTGCAGGCCGGCGGGGTCACCATCAATCGGCCGCCGCGCGATGGCCATATGGCATTTGTGCGATCGCCCGACGGTATTTCGGTGGAACTGTTGCAGGCCGGCGGCCGCAAGCAACCTGCGGAGCCCTGGGCTTCGATGCCCAATACCGGTGCCTGGTAATGCTTGAGGTCGTCCAGATTCCGGTGCTGTCGGACAATTATATCTATCTGGCGCATGATGGCGAAACCGGCGAAACAGCGGTGATCGATCCTGCCGTTGCCGAACCGGTGCTTGCGGCGGCGGCGGCGCGCGGCTGGAAAATCACCCAGATTCTGAACACGCACTGGCACCCCGATCACGTCGGCGGCAATGCAGCGATCGTCGCCGCCACCGGCGCAGATGTGACGGGGCCAGCGGGGGAGGCAGCCAAGATCCCCAATATCGGGCGCGCTGTCGATGATGGCGATACGGTGATGATCGGTGCATCAAAGGCGCGGGTGTTCAATGTCGGCGGGCATACAATGGGGCATATCGCCTATAGTTTCGACGATGACGGCGTGCTGTTTCCCGGCGACACGCTGTTTGCGCTGGGTTGTGGCCGGTTGTTTGAGGGCACGCCCGAACAGATGCGTGAATCGCTGGCCAAGTTGATGGCGCTGCCGGATGCCACCAAAATTTACTGCGCCCATGAATACACCCAGAGCAATGCGCGGTTCGCGGTGACGGTGGAGCCGGACAATGCCGCATTGGCGGCACGGGCAATCGCCATCAATGCAGCGCGTTCCCAGGGTCTGCCCACCGTTCCGTCGACAATCGGTGAAGAACGGGCCACCAATCCGTTCACCCGCGCCGGCAGCGTTGCCGAATTTGCCCGGCGACGCGCGGCAAAGGACGTTTTTCGCGGCTGAAGGAGTGTTACCATGCGCCTGATTTTGACCCTGGCCCTGCTCGCAATTGCTGCACCTGCGTTGGGCGATGCACCCGCGGTCGCGGGTTCGCTTGAAACCCGCACCTGCCTGAACAATCGCGATATCCGCGCAAAACGCCTATCGCCCACCCAGGGCTATTTTGCCCAGACATCGCATGGTTGGTGGCACAATATCGCCGGCGCCTGTTCAGCCTATGCCGCCGATCGGGCGCTGACCACGAATTCCACCGAAAATCGCCAATGCCGCGGCGATGTCGTCAATGTGTTTGAACCGATCAGCCACATCAGTTTCGGCACCTGCGTGCTGGGCGGGTGGGAAAAAATCGGCGGCGAGCCGGATGTGCCATCGAAATAGCCGGCTTTTGAAACCGATTTGAGCCGCCGTTACGCCGCCGCCGCGCGCGCTTCAATCGCATCCCAGATCAGGGCCGGGGTATCGGTGCCATTGAAGCGATCGATGGCGACGATGCCGGTGGGGGAGGTGACGTTGATTTCGGTCAGGCAGCCGGCAATCACATCGATGCCGACAAACACCAGCCCGCGCGTCTTTAGTTCCGGCCCGATGATGGCGCAGATTTCGGCTTCGCGGGGCGTCAGGTCGGTGGGTTTTGCTTCGCCGCCGGCGGCAAGATTTGATCGGATTTCGCCGGATTTCGGAAGGCGATTGATCGCGCCCGTCGGCACGCCATCAACCAGCACGATGCGTTTGTCACCCTCGCTGACCTGCGGCAGGAACGCCTGGACCATGAAGGGTTCGTTCCACACGGTGCCGAATAATTCGACCAGCGCCGGCAAATTGCCATCGTTTTTGTCGATCAGGAACACCGCGGTGCCGGCGTTGCCATAAAGCGGCTTGACGACAATGGCACCATGACGCGCGCGAAAATCCATGGCTTCATCCAGCGAGCGCGTCACCAATGTTGGCGGCATTAGATCGGGATAACGCAACACGAACAGTTTTTCCGGCGCGTTGCGAACCTCGGCGGGATCATTGACCACCAAAGTCTCGCCCTGCACCATTTCGAGCAGGTGGGTGGCGGTGATATAGCCCATGTCAAACGGCGGATCCTGGCGCATCAGCACGACATCGGCGTCATGGCCCAGATCGATCGTCGCTGCTTCGCCGGCCCATTCGTAATGCGCGCCAGCCTCTGGCTTGACGCGCAGTGCACGGGCGCGGGCGCGGACGCGGCCTGATTCCGCCGATAGTGCCGTGGCGAGATAATGCTGCAGTGTGTGGCCGCGCCTTTGCGCCTCCAGCATCAGCGCAAAGGTCGAATCGCCGCCAATCCTGACAGTTTCGATCGGGTCCATCTGGACGGCGACGCGCAATGACATGAGGCTGTTCCGATTTGGCAGGGGTGACGCAATGGCGTCAACTATCCGATCGGGCCAACGCCGCCAATGCCGCCTGGATGCGCCGCGCCATGCCGGTGTCGTGGGTGGTTTCCAACATGGCGGTCAGGCTGGCGCGTGCCGCCTTGTTGGCCCCAAGCAATTGTTCCAGCCGGGCGCGTTCCCACCACAGGCTGGAAAGCCGCGGCGCAATCAGCGTCATGCGTTCATACAGCGCGAGGGCACGCCGCGAATCGCCGCTGCTGCGCGCCCGGCTCGCCTGGTTGGTGATCAGCCGCACCAGCATCTGGCGGTTCGACATTGCTTCGAATCGCCCCTTTACCGGTTCGCCGCCGCCGTGGCGGGCGATTTCGATGGCGCGTTCGCGGGAAATGCCCATGCCATGATCGAACGGATCGATCAGCGCTGAATCGACGCCGCCGGTGACTTCGACAATGACATGGCCGGGCAGGTTCAAGGCTTCGGCCCGCCAACCAACGCGACGGGCGAGCGCGACATACAGAATCGACAGGGCGATCGGCAGCCCGCGGCTGCGGTCAACAACGGCGATCAGATCGGCATTCAACGGGTTGTCATAGTCTTCGGTGGCGCCGGTCAGTCCGGCCTCACTGGCAATCAGGCCCGACAGACGGCGTGCGCGGCCGCTGCCCGAAACCGGCGGCGTATCGCGTTGCAGGGCGATCGCCCAGCCGCTGACCAGGCGGCGCAGGCGGGCGGGTTCGGCATCGGGGCGATCGGCGCGGGCAAGCGTGATGCCGGCCTCGACAAGGTCGATGTCCGCATCGTCAAGCAAGCCCAGTTCGTTCAGCTCCATTGCTCACCCTTCCCGCCGAATAGCGACCATGTGCACCGGCAATGCCCATGGCCGTATCAGCACCGCATCGATCCGCGTGGAGGTGCGGTGCCCGGCATAAAGCGGGGCCAGCACGCGCGACGCGGCCTCGATCCGCCGCAAGGCCGCAGGATGCAGCGCAAAAATCGCGCTGTCGAGGGTGGCGCGGGCTTTCACCTCCACAAATATCAACTGGTCTGCTTTTCCGGCAACAATATCGATCTCGCCAGCGTGGCATCGGACGCGGCGCGCGAGGATTTGATAGCCTTTTGCCCGCAGATACCAGGCGGCGATCGTTTCGGCGCGGCGGCCACGTGCGTCGTTTTTGCGTCGGTCGTCTTTTTTGACCGAATCGCTACTTGCCATCGCGCAACACCAATGCCCTAGCGTAAACCTGGACTCGCGGCAGGCCAAGCAACTTCGTTACATTGGCAACGGCCGATTTCAGACTGTCTGCCGCCAGCGCCGCCGTCAGCGCCAAATCGAGTGTTTCCGCATCAGCCGGGGCGGCGGCGGCGGGCGGCGCGATGGTGATGACGATTTCGCCGCGCGGCGGTGCATCGGCATAGCGCGCCGCCAGTTCGCCCAGGCTGCCGGTGACGCATTCTTCAAATTTCTTGGTGATTTCACGCGAAATCGCCGCTGGCCGGTCGCCGAGGCCGGCGCGCAGCGCCGCAAGGCTGGCCGCCAACCGCGGGCCCGATTCATACAGCACCAGCGTTGCCCGGATGCCGGCCAGTTCGGCAATCGCCGTCGCCCGTGCGCCGGCCTTTGCCGGCAAAAACCCGGCGAACAGAAACCGGTCGGTCGGCAGGCCCGACAGGGTCAGCGCGGCCACCGCCGCACAGGGGCCGGGGATCGTGACGATATTGACCCCGGCCGCCCGGGCATCGCGCACCAGTTTATATCCGGGATCGGAAATCAGCGGTGTGCCGGCATCGGACACCAGCGCCACCGGTTCCGCCAGCGCCCGGGCAATCAATTTGGCCCGCACGCCATCGTCGCTGTGATCATGATAGGCCAGCATCGGCACCTTGGCACCAATATGGTGGAGCAATTTTGCGGAAACCCGGCTATCTTCGGCGGCAATAAGCCTGACATTGGCCAGGATACCGGCGGCCCGCGGTGACAGATCACCCAGATTGCCGATTGGTGTTGCAACGATGTAAAGGCCGGCGCGTAACGGTGGCGTCTCGAAAATTGCGGATTGGGAAGGTTGCACATGCGTATCCTGAAACGACCCAGGGCCGGCTGGCAAGTGCCGCGCCTGTTGGCGATCGGTCTCAGCCTGGCCGTCGCCGCTTGCGCCACACCAAAACGCGCGGTGGTCACGGCCGCGCCGCCGGTTGTGGCGCCGCAGGCCGTAAAGGCGCCGCCGTTGGTGGAGGCGCGGCAGAATCGCGTCGCGCTGCTGGTGCCGCTGACCGGGCCGAATGCCCCTGTGGGCCAATCCATCGCCAATGCCGCCAACATGGCGCTGCTCGATGTTGGTGACAAACGCGTCAACCTGCGGGTTTATGACACGGCCGTCGGCGCCGGCGCTGCTGCTGCAAATGCAGTGGCCGATGGCGCCACGCTGTTCCTGGGGCCGTTGCTGGCCGATGATGTGCGCGCCGTCGCCGGAATCGCCGCCGGCAAGGGCGTGCCGGTCATCAGTTTTTCCAATGATTCGAGCCTTGCCGGGGGCAATGTCTATGTCATGGGGTTCCAGCCAGGCCAATCGATCGCTCGCAGCATTGCCTATGCGCGCGGTCGCGGTATCGAACGCTTTGCTGCGCTCGTGCCGGCCGGAGTCTATGGCCAGCGCGCCCAATCGGCATTCGTTCGCGCCGTCAGTGATTCGGGCGGCCGCACCACTGGTGTGCAGGGATACAGCCGCGACCGGGCAAAGATGCAGGCGGCGGCGCGGGCCATCACGGCGTTTGATGCCCGGCTCAAGGCCGGCGGCGGCAATGTCAGCATCCGCCCCGATGGCAGCGTCGCCAGCGGGTCTGGCACCATGGCTGCAGTGCCGTTTCAGGCATTACTGATTGCCGATTCGGGCAGTACGGCGGCGCAATTCCTGCCGGCGCTGGCAAAATTCGGGGCACCGCCGGGCAGTGTCATCCTGATCGGCACCGAATTGTGGAACAATGAACCCGGCCTGGCCAGTGCGGCGGCGCTGAAGGGGGCGCTCTTTGCCAGTGTTCCAGATGAACGATATCGCAAGCTCGCCGAACGTTATCGCAGCAAATTTGGCAATTCACCGTCGCGGCTGGCCAGCTTTGGCTATGACGCGGTGCTGCTGGTCAACAGTATTGCCGGCAATTGGGCGCTTGGCGCGCCTTTCCCGCGTGCCGCATTAACCACTCGCGATGGCTTTGCCGGTATCGATGGCGCGTTTCGCTTCACGCCGGCAAATATTGCCGAGCGCGCGCTGGAGGTCCAGCAGATCGGCGGCGGCTCGATCTCGGTGGTGGCGCCGGCGGCGCGCGGCTTTGGCAACAATTGAAAATGGTAAGTGCCCGCTTCTGAAATCCCGGCTGGGTGGCCGTGCCGGCGGTAACGGCCATCGCCGAGACGCTGCGCGAGTTGCGCTGGTTTTTGCTGTTCACGCTGTCGCTTGTCGTGCTTGTTGCCATTGCCAGCCTGGCGGCGGAAATCACGATCACCGAAACCCGCCCGCTGGCATCGGCTATTGCGACGGCCTTTGCCGTTGGCGTGGCATGGCTCACTCTGGCGACGCTCGGTTCGGCTCCTGGCGCGCGCTTTCGTTGGTGGTTCCTGTTGATCGGCCGGATGGGCCGCGCCGCCGTTGCCTTTGCCGCGCTGGCGCTGGCGCTGGCGGCGGGCGCTGTGCTCAGCTATTTGTGCGCCAGGTCGGCACTGCCGTTTCAGGACGCATTGTTTCTCCACGCCGATCAGCTTGTCGGTTTCGATTGGCGGCAATGGGCGCAATTCGTCGCCCAGCGGCCATTGCTGACCTGGCTGTTTGATCGGGCCTATTACACCTTGCCGGCGCAATTGGGTCTGGTCTGCCTGATCACGGCGCTGTGCCGCGACAGGCTCCGCACTGCGGAATTTCTGTGGGTGGCGATTGTCGCATTGTGCATCACCTGTGTGATCAGCGGGCTGTTGCCGGCGGTTGGCACCCAGGCACATCTGGGTCTGGCCGGGGCGGTTCACATGCCCGATCTGCTGGCGTTGCGCGGGGTCGGGCCATTGCGCTTTGACGCCGGCCGGCTGAATGGGATTGTGACCTTTCCATCTTACCATGCTGCGTTGGGGGCATTGTTCATCTGGAGCACGCGCCGGACGGGGATTGCCGGCTTTGCCGTGCTGGCACTCAACCTGGTCATGATTCCGGCGATCTTGACGGTCGGGGGCCATTATCTCGTCGATGTCATCGGTGGCTTCGCTGTTGTCGGCGTGACGATTCTGGCGGTGCGCTTCGCGTCAGCGGGCGATCTCGGCGAGGATGCGATTAAGGACGGGGAGGCCTGCCGCGGTCGCCCGCAGGCCGCCGGGGTCACTGACCAGAAACCCTGACGCCGCCAGCCGCGCGACGGCGACGCCATCGACTGCGTCTGCCAACGCCACGCCGGTACGGCGTTCAAACACCGCTGCGTCGATCCCGGCGGTCAGCCGCAATCCCATCAGCAGGGATTCAACCGCGCGCTCGGCAGGCGGCAGCGGTGTTGTTTCGGCAATGCCATGGCCGGTGGCCTGCACTGCCGCCAGCCAGGTTTCCGGTTTTTTCGCCCGCACTGTTGCCATGCCGTGCCGCCGCCCGTGCGCGCCGGGGCCGATGCCGGCATAGGTGCCCATCGTCCAGTAGGTCAGATTGTGCCGACTTTCATCGCCGGGCCGGGCGTGGTTGGATACCTCATAGGCTGGCAGGCCCGCCGCAGCCGTCATCGCCCCGGTCATCTCGAACAGGTCGGCCGAGGTGTCTTCATCGGGCAGGCGCAATTGCCCCTTGGCGTGGAGGACAGCATAGCGCGTGCCCGTTTCGATGGTCAGCTGGTAAAGCGACAGGTGCGACGTGCCGAACCCCAGCGCCCGCGCCAGTTCGGCGGCCCAGCTTTCGCGCGTCATGCCAGGGCGATCATAGATCAGATCAAAACTGACCCGGCCAAAGTGTTTTTGCGCCACATCCAGTGCGGCCAATCCCTGTGCCAGATCGTGCGGGCGGCCCAGCGCCTTCAGGTCGGCGTCGTCCAGTGCCTGCAGGCCCAGGCTGAGCCGGTTGATGCCGGCGGCGGCGAACCCGGCAAAACGCGCGGCCTCAACCGATGACGGATTGGCCTCAAGCGTGATTTCGATGTCGGGCTCTGCCGGCCAATGGGCGGTCGCGGCATCGATGATCGCAGCGACGGTTGCCGGCGGCATCAGCGATGGCGTACCGCCCCCGAAAAAGATGCTGGCAAGGCGGCGGCCCGGCAGTTTTGCTGCTTCGTGCGCCAGATCAGCCAGCAGGGCATCACGCCAGGCCGCGTCATCGATGCTGGCGCGAACATGGCTGTTGAAATCGCAATAGGGGCATTTGGTGACACAGAACGGCCAATGGACGTAAAGCGCGAGGCCAGCGTTCATTGCCGCGGCGGCAGCGCTGGCAGCAGCAATGCAAACGCCCGTGCCCGGTGGTTGTCCGCCTCTTTTTCGGCCCGTGAAATCTCGCCAAAGCTCCGATCCTTGCCCTGCATCACAAACATCGGATCATAACCAAAGCCATTGTTCCCCCGCGGCGGCCAGACCAGATCGCCATCGACCCGGCCTTCGACGCTTTCGACATGGCCATCGGGCCAGGCGATGGTCAGCGCACAGATGAAATGGCCAGTGCGCGGCGATTGGCTGCCCAGTTCGTCATTTACCCGCTGCATGGCCGTGCCGAAATCTTTGCCCGGCCCGGCCCAGCGCGCCGAATAAAGCCCCGGATCGCCGCCCAGCGCATCCACGCACAGCCCGGAATCATCGGCCAGTGCCGGCAGCCCCGATGCGGTCGCCGCCGCCAACGCCTTTAATTCGGCATTGGCGATGAAGGTGAGCCCGGTCTCCTCCGGCTCGGGCAAGCCAAGATCGCCGGCAGACACGATTTCCAAACCGAACGGCCCCAGCAGTTCCGCCAGTTCCTCTACCTTGCCGGGATTGTGCGTCGCCAGCACCAGCCGGCCGGGTTGCAGGCGGCGCATGCTACCGTCCCGTCGCCTTCAACTGCGCCGCGAACACGTCATTGCAGCCAATCCGCGCCAGCCGCAGCAGCCGCAGCAGGGTTTCCTCGTCAAACGGCGCGCCTTCGGCCGTCGCCTGGACTTCGACGATGCCGCCAGTTGATGTGAGCACGAAATTGGCATCGGTGCCGGCATCGGAATCCTCGATATAATCCAGATCGAGCACCGGCTGGCCATTATGCACCCCGCAGCTGATCGCCGCGACCTGCGTCGCCAGCGGATCGCCCGCCAGCGGCGTTTTGGCCATGATGCCGTCAATCGCCAGTCGCAGCGCCACCCAGGCGCCGGAGATGGACGCGGTGCGGGTGCCGCCATCAGCCTGAATGACATCGCAATCCAGCGTGATCTGGCGTTCGCCGAGCAGTTTCAGATCGGTGACGGCGCGCAGGCTGCGCCCGATCAGCCGTTGAATTTCCTGCGTTCGCCCCGATTGCTTGCCCTTGGCCGCTTCACGCGAACCGCGCGTGTGCGTGGCGCGCGGCAACATGCCATATTCGGCCGTCACCCAGCCGCTGCCCTTGCCGCGCAGCCAAGGTGGCAGCCGATCTTCAACGCTCGCCGTCACCAGCACATGGGTCTGGCCGAATTTCACCAGGCACGATCCTTCGGCGTGGGCGGAAAAGCCGGGGATCATTTCGATTGTCCGCATTTGATCGGCGGCGCGGCCGGAAGGGCGCATTGGGCATGTCCTTTGAATGTTTATTTCCGGTTCCTAGCCGGGGGCGGGCGGGCTGTCCAAGGCCGTTTGGCTTTGCTATCCGCAAAATCATGACAGATGTGACCTTTCGTGCTGCCCGCGCCGAAGACCTGCCCGTCATTATCGCGCTGCTTGCCGATGATATGCTGGGCCGGAATCGCGAGGCAGCCGATGCGGATGCGCCGGTCTATCTGGCCGCCTTTGCCGCCATCGACGCAGACCCAAACCTGTTGCTGGTCGTTGCAGAATCGGCTGGCGCGGTGGTTGGCACAATGCAGCTCAGTTTTCTGCCCGGTTTGCCGCGAAACGGCGCTTGGCGCGGCCAGATCGAGGCAGTGCGCGTCGCCGCCAGCCGGCGCGGCGGCGGCGTAGGTGCGCAGATGATCAACTGGGCGATTGCGCGCTGCCGGGAACGCGGCTGTGCCCATGTGCAACTGACGACGGATCGGCAGCGGCTCGACGCGCATCGATTCTATGACCGGCTGGGGTTCGTGCCCAGCCACATCGGTTACAAGTTGCAGCTCTGATCTGTCGGACGCCGTGACATCGGTCGGCACACCCCCTACACTCGCCGTCATGCAATCTCCCAGCGTTGCCGAACTCAATGATCGCGCCCGTGAGGTGTTTCGCCAGATCGTCGATTCCTATCTGGCCAGCGGCGCGCCGGTCGGATCGCGTACCCTGTCGAAACTTGGCGCGCTCGGCCTGTCGCCGGCCTCTATCCGCAATGTCATGCAGGATCTTGAGGAACTTGGGCTGCTCGCTGCCCCGCATACCTCTGCGGGGCGATTGCCGACGCAACTCGGGCTGCGGATGTTCGTTGATGGCATGATGCAGGCCAGCGAACCATCCGCCGAAGAACGCGCCGCGATCGATGGCGGGCTGGTCGGCGGCCATGCCATCGAGGATGCACTGGCCCGCACCAGCACCATCCTGTCCGGGCTGTCGCAATGCGCCGGGCTGGTGCTGGTCGCCAAAACCGAAATGGTCATCCGCCAGATCAATTTCGTGCCGCTGTCCCCGGGCCGCGCCATGGCAATATTGGTCGGCACCGATGGCAGCGTTGAAAACCGGCTGGTGATTCTGCCCGAAGCACTGCCGCCCACCGCGCTGGAATCGGCGGCAAATTACATCAATGGCCGGTTGGCGGGCCTGACGCGGGCCGCGGCAACCGGGCGCCTCGCTGCGGAAATCGCCGCCGATCGCGCCGCACTGGATGCGATGACTGCCAGCGCCGTGGCAACGGGGCTTGCCGCTTGGTCGTCCGATGGCGCGGCGCGGCCGGTTCTGATCGTGCGCGGCCAGGCCAATCTGGTCGAAAGCAGCGTCGATCTGGATCGGGTGCGGCTGTTGCTGGGTGATCTGGAGGACAAGGAGGAACTTGTTCGCCTGCTCGAACTGGCGCGCGGGGCCGAAGCCACAAAAATTTTCATCGGCGCCGAATCACAGCTTTTCTCACTGTCGGGCTCCAGCGTCATCGCCGCGCCCTATCGCGGGCCGGGCGGCCGCGTGGTCGGCGTTGTCGGTGTAATTGGACCGACAAGGTTGAACTATGCCCGGGTGATACCCATGGTGGATTATACCGCCCGAACTTTAAGCAGGTTAGTTGCATGAACGATGTGAATGATGCGCCCGAACAGGCGCAGGATGCCGCCGAAACCCCGGTTGAAATCAACTATGCCGAGGAATTGCTGGCCCGCGATACCCAGATCGCCGATCTGAAGGATCGGCTGTTGCGCAGCGCCGCCGAAATGGAAAACACCCGCCGCCGGCTGGAACGCGACAAGGCCGATACCGCTGCCTATGCGATGACCGGTTTTGCCCGCGACTTGCTCGCCGTTGCCGACAACCTGCGCCGTGCGGTTGCGGCTTTGCCTGCCGAAGGCTTTGACAATGTCCGCGCCGGTATCGAAGCCACCGAACGCGAGCTGACGGCGATCTTTGGCCGCCACGGCATTAACCGGGTGGAAACTGCCGGACAGAAACTCGATCCCAACCGCCACCAGGCGATGATCGAGGTGGACCATGACAGCCATGAAGCCGGCGCCATCGTCGATGAATTGCAGCCCGGTTACGTCATCAAGGATCGCCTGTTGCGCCCGGCGCTGGTCAGCGTTGCCAAGGCCAAAGCGTGATCATCGTCATCGCCCGCGCCGAATTCGATCCCGAACGGCTTGATGAACTCCAACCGGCGCTCGATGCGATGATGAGATCAACCTGGGAGGAATCGGGTTGCCTGAGTTATTCAATGGCCATCGAAAGCCGTGAAAGCGGCGTTTGCACCATCGTCGAACGCTGGGAAAATGAAGCGGCGCTAAAGGCGCATTTCCAGACACCGCACATGGCCGAATTCAACGCGGCGATCATGGGCGCAGTCCATTCGATCGATGCACGGATGTATGATGTGGTCGGCGAACGCCCGTTGAAGGGTTAGCAGCGCCCCAAGGATTGTTGATTATGGTATTTGCAAACCCAGAGGCTGACGTCCGGAAGTGGAGGGAAGCGGACATTGCTCTGCTGTCCATGGCTCGATCGCTGCCGAGCTAAAGTGCTTCGCGAAGCACGAATGCGGCAACCGCTAAGCAAGGATGCAGCGATCGATCCGCCAACGTACCAGCCTACGCGAATTTGCCATGTAGATGCGTTGTGGTAGGCATGCCTTATTCTGGTGTTTCAAATTGAGCGGCTCCGAGATGAACGAGACGCGGGAATACGTAGCTAAGATTTATAAGCACATTGACGCGAAATATGCCGACGGGTTTGAGAGCGGCACGTCGATCGCGATCGGAACGCTTTCGAGCTATCGTGCACTCGAAGGTGAACGAGGCGACCGGCTTGAGGGCGTTGCTGAGTACGTCACTGGCGAGCAGTTTTTGTCCCCGCAACAGCTATCGCATCCCCAGTTCGCAGAAGCGAGGCGGCTGACCGGACTTCCGCCTGATGGATTCGACCCGACGAGATTTAATAACGTGCTTATAGGAGGGAACACCGTTCGGTACATTGAACCTACTACTTACATCTTTTGTGCATCTCTGGAGCCAGACCTTTCTAGAGTAGACATGGGCGAGGCAATCTTTGAGATATCGTCGATTGATCTATTCGCTCATCGTTTGAGTAAGGCGCGAAGTTCACTATTGGCGCGAGCTCAATGGGGCAAAGTGGTTTACGAAACTAGGTCAGCGAACCCGTTTCGTGGCGGTCACGTGAATAGAGGGCCATTCTTCAAATCAAAGGACATGGAGTGGGAAAACGAATTTCGACTCGTCTGGCGCGTGCTGGCCAATCAATCGGGTCTTGATCGCGAGATAGTCTCCGCTCCGCGCACTGCGTCATTGATCAAGCGGATCGCGTAGGACTCACGTTTTTGACAATCGATCTTTAGGCCACTCGGCAAGATGCTAAACGCCAAGCGACTGCTTTTCGGTAGCGTTGGCGGACAATCCTCCGCCGCAGCGGATCGCTAAGCCATTATCCGAAGGGGCATGCGGAGCGCTGAATGTCTGCAAGTGGGGGGTGGGTTCAACCGATCGATGCAACGCTTTGTGCGAACTTTTCAGCTGGCGTTTGATACATCAAGGTTTTTCTCGGTCGCTCATTGAGCTGTCTGGCGATGGCGCTGAGTTGGGCCTGGCTGAAGGTCGATAGATCGACGCCGTGGGGCAGATATTGGCGTAGCAAGCGGTTGGTATTTTCG
>JBBRPI010000014.1:0-100683 GCA_038228305.1 Sphingomonadales bacterium
AATGAAAAGGGCGGACCTTTCGGCCCGCCCTTCGCATTGCTCGGTTGATGTCAGATCAGAATTTCAGGCCGACCTGCATCGTGTAGCGACGACCCAGCGCATCATAGGTCGATGGGAAGGTGTTACCGCTGTTATAGGCGGTCGAACCTGCACCGGCACCAACCAGCGGTGGCTGACGATCGAACAGGTTGGTCACCGTCATCAACAGGGTGATGTTCTTCGTCACCGACACCCGACCGGTCAGATCGAAATAGTCATACGACTTGATCTTTCGGAAGGCCGGGAAAAAGGCGTTGTTGTCACCAGGGGCGGCAACTTGCGCATTCAAAGGCTCCTGAATGACACTGTCGATGTGACGCCAGAACAAGGATGCATCAAAGCTATCCCAGCTGAGGCCGGTGCGCAGTGACGTCTGCCATTTCGGCTGGATCGAACCGCAGTTCGGGCTGAAATAACCGACGCATTCACGGTTCACAGCCGATGTTGGCGTGGCCATGAACTTGTTTTCAAAGGTGTAGTTGAAGTTCCCGGTGATACCCAGCTTGGCAAAACCAATGTCATGCGAATAACCAATGGTTGCATCGATACCACGAGTCTTGATCGTACCAAGGTTTGACAGCGGCAACGGCAGACCCTGTGCATCGGCATCGAACGAACCCGTATTGGGGTTACGTCTGATGGCAAGGCAAGCTGGATTCGTGACGCTGGCAGCGGAGACACTGTTGAAGCAATCGCCCAGCGCATCGCCCGAAGTCGGCGTGGTGATCGCGTTGGTGACCTTGATGTTGTAATAATCAACCGTGATTGCCAGGCCGGGCGCAAAAGTCGGCTGGAAAACGGCACCAATCGTCCAGGTTGTTGCCTTTTCAGGCTTCAAATTGGGGTTGCCACCGCCATAGGAATTGCCCTGGCCTGCTGTCGGATTTTCGATGGAACCAAGCTGGCCGACCTTCGCACCTTGAGCGACGCAGATGTTGCGGAGGTTGGTATCATTCAGCCTGAGATTCAGCGGCAAAACCGACGAGACCAAACCCGGCACTGTCGTACCAGCGCAGGGATCAGACCCGATGCTGGTCAAACCGGTGGTGACCGGCGTGAACAATTCACCGATGTTCGGGGCACGAACGGCACGTGAATAATTGCCGCGCAGCTTGAAACCCTGTTCGATTTCCCAGCTGCCGCCAACCTTCCAGGTAAAGGCGTCAAAGCCCTTGTTACCGGGTACGGAGACCTTGTAGCTGGAATAGCGTGCGCCGCCTTCCAGGGTCAGGTTCTGGAAGAATGGCTTGTCCTGCACCAATGGCGCGATCAATTCACCGTAAACTTCCTTGACGTTGAAGCCGCCCGAGGTGCGGGCGGTTGGGCCACCGCCGCCGCCGAGTTCGCCAGCTTCCGTGAAGGCATCCGGCAACACCGAACCGCTGTACTTGCGATATTCAGCACCGATGGCGAAACCAATGGCATCGGTCGCGCCGGGGCTGGCAACACCGAAATCACCACTGACCAGGCCCTTGACCTGGGCCAACGCCGTCTTGGTGAACGTAAAGGCCGAAGCCGAGACAAAGCCTGCCTGATCAGGCGTGATGCTGCCCTGCCCACCAAAGATGTTCAGCGGAACGCAACCGGCATTTCCCGAAAGGCAGGTCAGCTTGTTGGTCGCGAGCAAGGCATCTTTTGCACGTGAATTGATCACATAACCGGTTGCCGTTTCGCGCTTGTCGCTTTCGCCATAGCTGGCCGACAAATCCCAATCGATGCTCGACGTCAGCGGGCCACGCAAACCAGCCTGATAATCAAAAATGCTGGTCGAATATTCGCTCGAACGCGGGCCGAATTCCACCGTGCGGCGACCAACGCTGGTGTTGATCGTCCGATAATTCGGATCGCTGGGGCTGAGCGCCGTCGATGCGGCCGTGCACTGTGCCGGGGTGAACAGCGGCGTGTAAACGCCGGTACCCTGCGTGGTGTTGAGTGCGCAGAACTGGTTGCGCTGCGTTGCGCTCATATAAGGGTTGCTGAGCGGAACGTCGACATTCAGCGTGAACAGGCCCGACGGCGCGATGATCGTCCGCACACTGTTCTTTGAATAAAGCGCACGTGTATAGACTTCGACGGCGTCGGAAATCTGATAATTCGCCTTTGCAAAGATGTTGAAGCGCTCAAACGGCGTCTGGAAGATGTTGTATGGGTTGAAGTTGAAGAACTGATAGAATGGGATGAACGAATTGCCATCCTGGCTCACCTGGCGGAAACCGCCGTTGACCGTTGCCGGGTTGGTGCTGGGCAGGCCGGTTGCCGGATCGATGACACGGGTGTTGGTGAAACGGGCAGGCGTTGTGGTGCCCGAACCACCGCTCGGCGCACCGCTGAACGAATCGACGTTTTTTTCCGAAATGCTGCGTGCGCCCTGATAGACGGCATCAGCCTTTTGATAGCCGATCGACAGCACAGCGTTGCCGCGGCCGCTGTCAAAATTGGCACCAATGGTGATATCGGCGCGGAAGGTCTGGCCATCACCGCGCTCGGACAGGCCGTTGGAAATCGTGGCGGAAACGCCAGAGAAATCCTTTTTCGTCACAAAGTTGACGACGCCGGCGATGGCATCGGCACCATAAGTCGTCACAGCCGAGCCGGTCAGCGCGTCAACGCGTTCGACCAGAGCCAGCGGGATGTTGTTCAAATCGACGAGACCGCCGAGACCCGATGGCGCAAGGCGCTGACCATCAAGCAGCACGAGGTTGCGGTTGGCGCCGATACCGCGAAGGTTGACGAACGACGAACCGCCGTTGCCGTTGTTCACAGCCGAACCGATGCTGGGGACAATGCCCGGAATGTCGCGCAGAACTTCTTCGGCGACGTTCGAACCGCGCAGCGCGATGGTATCGGCGGTGGTGACGGTGATTGGCGACGACGAAACCAGGTTCGGATTCTTGATCAACGAGCCGGTAACAACGATCGTGCCTTCATCATCGGCAGCCGCTGCGGCCGCTGCAACCTTGGTCGGTGCAGGCGTCTGGGCATAACCGACTGCTGGTGTTGCGAGCATTGCCAGCACGAATGTGGCGGCGCCACCCTTCAGCGCGGCGCGATTGAGCGAATTCTTCGCAGTCATCACTTTGAAATCCTTTACTTGAGCAAACCGTTTCAGCGATGTGCGACACGGCAAACGCCTCCCATTGCCGGGTGGCACCTGCCTTGACGTTTTGACCCTGCCCCTCAGCAGCGCACCGCCTTAGCCGTAATGGCTTAGGAGGCCTTGTCTGGCAAAGCGGGCTGCGATGTAAAGCATTAGGCGCGTTTTAAGGGCTTTATCGGGCGATTCCGGGCACGGGTGTTGCAGTCCGGCAACAACTTGGTGACGCTTCGGTGATTTTTGGCGGGTTTTTCGTGACAAGTCCCCCGGTCAGTGCGGATCAAAGCCCCGTAGGCCATTCCCGGCGGCATCGAGCGCCGCCACATAATCCCGCAGCAATCCGCGTTCGGCCGGGGTGATGTGCGGATTCCACACGTCAAGGATCAGCACGGCGCGAAGCTGGTCAGAGCCGTTCCAGGCTTCATGCTCGATGGTGTCATCAAACACCCAGGCCTCACCTTCTACCCAGGGCCGGCTTTCATTGCCGACTCGGAATACACAATCGCCGGGCACGATCAGCGGCAGGTGGATGATGCTGCGAATGTTGGTGGCACCGGTATGCGGCGGGATATGGGTGTGCGGTTTCAACAGCGAGAAAAACGCCACCGGACCGCGCCCCGGGCAATCAAACAGCGGCAGGCTGTCGAGCACCGCCGCCGTTTGCGGGCAGCGCGCGCGCATCACGGCATTGGGCACGCCATGCTGGATGAGGAATTGCGCCGCCCAGGCATCACTATGATTCAATTGCGCCCATTGGTTGACTGGTGCGCCGGGCGGATAGGCGACATAGGGCGCAAAGCCGGCATCGCCCGCCGCCAATAATGCCTGCAATTCGGCGCGAATCGCTGGCGTCGCCGCCTCAAGCTGGCGCAACCAGGGAAAGGCGCCGCGATCGAAAAACTGTTCCGCCGGCAAATACGGATAGGTCAGCACCAGCGGCTGGTGATGATAGACTCGCCGCCGGCCCAACCCGATGTCAACGGCATGGTCAAAGCGAAGGCGATCCGGCGCCGCCACCGCAGCGCGGCCGGGGGCGAGCGCCACATCCAACCGTTCGGCAAGCGCAGTACCGGCCATTGTCAGTTGTGCCCGCGCATGGGCAAGGCCAGCGGCAAACCCCGGCCCATGCTGTTCGTGCGGATCAACCGCCGCCAGCAGCCGAGTATAATGTTCCAGGGCACCGGGCAAATCGCCGGCATGTTCGTGCAGGCGCCCCTTGGCCAGCAGCGCATGGGCCATGAACGGATCGCGGACCAGCGCGGCATCGATTGCGGCGGCTTCGGCAGGCTTGTCACCGGCCACATTCAGCGCGGTGGCCAGATTGAACCATAATTGCGCTGCCGCCGGATCGGCCGCGACTGCCCGCCGCAGCAGCGCGACCGCCTCCACAGCGCGCCCCGCCCCCAGCGCCTGCAAGCCGGCGCTGTTCAGCGCGCCCGGATCATCGGCCATCTATCGCCCCCGGTTTCAACAGGCCCAGCGGATCGACGCGCACATCAGTCCAGCTTGCCGCCCAATGCAGATGCGCGCCAGTAGCGCGGCCAGTGGCGCCGGATGCGCCAATGGCCTGGCCCGCGGCCACATGATCGCCAACCTTTACATCAATGCGCGACAGATGGAGGTATGCAGTGACCAGGCCCATGCCATGATCGATCATCACCAGATTGCCCTCCAGCGTAAAGGGTCCGCTTGCCAATCGCACGATGCCCGATGCAGGGGCCAACACCGGCGTTCCAGCAGCGACGCCGAAATCCAGGCCGGCGTGGGGGGCAGACGGGATACCCGACAGGATGCGCTGTGACCCGTAAACCCCGGTGATCGGGCCCTGTACCGGCGCGGAGAACAACGATTGCCAGCCGGTTTCGTTACTGATGCCGCTGCGTGCCGCCGCGATCTGCACCAGCTCGCCGGGGCGGCGCGCATCAAATTCGGCATCGGGGACCGGCTTTGGCGGCAGGGTGGGCAGGGATTGCACGCGCCATTGCCGGGGGGCGATCGCAATTCGCTGGTCATGGGCAACGCCGCCCGATTGCCAGGCCAGCCGCGATTCCGCCACCGCATCACGGCCAAAACCGATCAGGAACCGGCCATCCGCAGTCGTCGCAACGGGCTTGCCATCCAGGGTCAGGGTGCCGGCGCCAGCGGGCAGCGTGCCGCGCAACAGGCCGCCCTGTTCGGCCGAGCCGGACAGGGCAACCATGGGGGCCGGCACGGCAGCGACCAACAGGATCGCGACAAGCGCCCTCACAAACGGCCCTTTTCCTTCATTTCCTGATAGCGCTGCGTCGCGACATGGGCATCGAAATACGCCTCTTGCAGTTCATGGCTCCAGTATCGCAGCGCTGTCAGTGAAATACGCTTGGCCGTTACGGCACAGGTAACAAACTCGCCGGGGCTGAGCAGTTGATACGATCCGGAAAGATAACGCAGCCGCGCCGGGCGGCCCAATGTATCGAGCATCAGAAAAGGCTCCCTTGTTTGGCGGTGCCGGTTTGCACCTGTATCTCGCCATCGGCAAATCTTATGGTCAGCCGGGTTTCGGCGCGTGCCGACTCCGCCGTCGCCACCAGCCGGCCGGATGGTGCGATGACCAGCGCATAGCCCCGCGCCAGCACCTGTTCCGGCCCCAGACTGCCGAGCAGCCGGCCGGCCTGATCGAGGCGGGCGCGTTCGCGCAGGCCAATGCCGCGCCCGCCGCGCACCAGCCCGGCGGCCGCGCCGACCAGTGCGACTCCCGAACGATCGCGCCGCGCCGCGATCAATGCCGGGCGCAACGCCGCACCCGCCCGCGCCGCCCGCCCGCGCCAGATGCTGGCGGTGGCGGAAAGCCCGCGCGGCAACCGATCAAACAGATCGTCCGCCCGTTGGATCGGCAGGGCGAGGAGTGCACGCGGCGCCGGCAGCAAACGCGCCGCATTCGCAGCGCGTTCGCGGCGTTGCGCCACCACTCGCGCCGCCGCCCGATCCAGCCGCGCCGCCTGCATCGCCAGTGCGGCGCGCAGATCGGCCAGCACCGGCACGGCGCGTTCGGCAGCGGCGGTGGGGGTGGGGGCACGGTGATCGGATGCGAAATCGATCAGCGTCGTATCGGTTTCATGGCCAACGGCGCTGATCACCGGGATCGCGCTATCGGCGACGGCCCGCACGACGATTTCTTCGTTGAATGCCGCCAGGTCCTCGATTGACCCACCGCCACGCGCGACGATGATCAGATCGGGTGGCGGCACCGGCCCGCCCGGCACAATCGCATTAAACCCACGCACTGCCGCCGCCACCTGGGCTGCTGCCGCATCGCCCTGCACCGCCACCGGCCAGACCAGCACATGGCGCGGAAATCGTTCGCCCAGCCGGTGCAGGATATCGCGAATGACAGCACCGGTCGGCGATGTCACGATGCCGATGATGCGCGGGATATAGGGCAATGGTTGCTTGCGGCCCGCGTCAAACAGGCCCTCCGCCGCCAGTTTCAGCCGCCGCGCCTCGATCTGCGCCAGCAGCGCGCCGACCCCGGCCGGTTCCATGCGTTCGACAACGATCTGGTATTTCGATCGCCCCGGATAGGTGGTCAGCTTGCCGGTGACGATCACTTCCATGCCGTTTTCGGGCCGGAATGTCAGCGTGCCGGCATGGCCCTTGAACATGACAAGGTCGATCAGCGCCTTGTCATCCTTCAGGCCGCCATAGCAATGACCCGAAGAATGCCGGCTGAACCCCGATAATTCCCCCCGCACCCGCACCTGGCCAAAGGCGGTTTCGACAGTGCGTTTCAGCGCGCCGGCAAGATCACTGACCGAATATTCGGGAGTATTGGTGGGGGCATCGTCGATCACCAGCGCGTCATACGGCGAATGCACGGCGGCGCAAAGCCTTGCGCCCGGTTGCCCCCACCATCATCCCTGTTAGAAGCCCGGGGATGACCACACCCGCCCCCATCGATATCCTCGTCCTTGGCAGCGGTGGCCGTGAACACGCCCTGTGCTGGAAATTGCAGCAAAGCCCGCGCACCGGGCGCTTGCTGTGCGCCCCCGGCAACCCCGGCATTGCCAAGGTTGCCGATTGTGTGCCGCTCGACATTCTTGACCCCGCCGCCGTCACCGATTTTGCGCGTGACAATAATATAATGCTGGTCGTCGTCGGCCCCGAAGGGCCGCTCGTCGCCGGCGTTGTCGATGCCTTGCGTGCTGCTGGCATTGCGGCGTTCGGGCCAACTGCGGCGGCCGCACAATTGGAAGGATCAAAAGGCTTTACCAAGGATCTGTGCCGCGCCGCCGGGATCCCCACCGCTGGCTATCGCCGCTTTGCCCAGTCAAAGGACGCGCACCATTATGTCGCCGTCCACCCGCTGCCGGTCGTTGTAAAGGCCGATGGCCTGGCCGCCGGCAAGGGTGTCACCGTCGCGCAAACCAATGAGGAAGGCCTGTCGGCGCTCGCCGATATCGACGGCGCCGTGGTGATCGAGGAGGCGCTGACCGGCCCCGAGGCCAGCCTGTTCGTGCTGACCGACGGAAAGACGATTTCGATCTGGCCATCGGCGCAGGATTACAAACGGGCGTTCGATGGGGATACCGGCCCCAACACCGGCGGCATGGGGGTAATCTCCCCTGCCCCGGCGCTCACCGATGCCCTGCGCGATCGCGCCGTCGCGGACATCATCAAGCCGACGCTAAAGGCCATGAACGACGCCGGCACGCCGTTTACCGGTGTGCTTTATGCCGGGCTGATGCTGACTGGCCAAGGTCCGAAACTGATCGAATACAATGTCCGCTTCGGCGATCCGGAAGCCCAGGCGCTGATGCTGCGCCTCAACACCGATCTTGCCGAATTGTTGCTGGCCTGCGCGCAGGGCCGCCTGCATGATGCCGCAGCAAGCTGGTCGGCCGAGGCCGCCGTCACCGTGGTTTACGCAGCCAACGGATACCCCGGCAAACCTGCCACCGGCACCGTCATCGACGGCATCACCGATGCCGAAGCGCTGGGGGTCCAAGTCTTCCACGCCGGCACCAAGGCCCGTGCCGATGGCGCCATAATTGCCGATGGCGGCCGCGTGCTGGCAATTTCCGCGCTGGGCAATGATGTGGCAGAGGCACGGGCGCTGGCCTATGCCGCTATCAGAAAGGTGCGCTGGCAAGGTGGCTTTTATCGGCGCGATATCGGCAAGTTTTGACCAGGGATCGATCAAGCAGATGAGCGAACGCCAAGAACAATTTTCCGGCACCGGTGAAATTCGTGTCGGCCAGGAAATTGACTCCGCCCGGCTTCATGCCTGGATGGCCGAAAATGTTGTCGATTACGCCGGGCCGCTGAAAATCGAACAGTTCAAGGGCGGCCAATCCAATCCGACCTACAAACTCATCACCCCGCACCAGAATTACGTGCTGCGCCGCAAACCCCCCGGCGTGCTGCTGCCCAGCGCCCATGCCGTTGACCGGGAATACAAGGTGATCACCGCACTGCATGGCCAGGGGTTTCCCGCGCCGCGCACCTTTGGGCTGTGCCTGGATGAAAGCGTTATCGGCACCTGGTTCTATGTCATGGATTGCGTCGATGGCCGGGTAATCTGGGATGCAACCTTCCCCGATGTGCCCCGCGATGATCGCCGCGCCTATTTCGATGCGATGAACAAAACCATCGCCGATCTCCACATGATCGACATCACCAAGGCCGGGCTCAGCGATTTCGGCAAACCCGGCAATTATTTTGCCCGCCAGATCGCCCGCTGGTCGCGGCAATATCTTGAAGACAAGGATGCGGGACAAGTGCCGGCGATGGATCGGCTGGTCGAATGGTTGCCCGCCAACATCCCGGCTGGTGATGAAACCAGCGTTGTCCACGGCGATTACCGCTGTGACAACATGATTTTCCACAAAACCGAACCGAAAGTGCTGGCGGTGCTGGATTGGGAATTGTCCACCCTTGGCCATCCGCTCGCTGATTTTTCCTATCATCTGATGATGTATCGGATGCCGCCGGGCGCCACCGCCGCGCTGATGGGCGCTGACCTTGCCGCTTTGAACATCCCGACCGAGGCTGAATATGTCGCTGCCTATTGCGCCCGCACCGGCCGCGCCGGCATTCCCAATCTGGATTTCTACATCGCCTATAACATGTTCCGCCTGGCAGGCATCATCCACGGCATCCGCGGCCGGGTCGTGCGCGGCACAGCGGCGAGCGCGCATGCCAAAAAAACCGCAGAGGGCGTGGAATTGCTCGCTGATCTGGCCTGGGCACAGGCGCTGAAGGTGTAAATTTCCCCCGTCGCGCCGGCGCAGGCCGGCATCCACCGCCTGGCAGGAGTCAGGCCGTCGGAACGCAAGCAACTGCCTCACGCAACAGCCGGCCGACACCCATCCCAGCCGGCATTTGCGCCGCAGTGGGTGCTGGCCTTCGCCGGCATGACGGCTATGGTGGGATCAAGGCGGCCGCAAAAATGCCGGCCAAATCGTTCGCGGGGGCAACAACATGACCAAATGGATCACCTTCACCCTCACCCTGCTGCTCGCCGCGCTGATCGGCACGCTCGCTGCGCAACCGCCCGCGCCGCTGCCGGCAACCGCGCCAGCCGATCAATTTTCGGCTGCCCGCGCCATGGCTGATATCCGCATCATTGCAGCGCAACCGCACCCCACCGCATCGCCCGAAAATGCCGCCGCGCGCGCCTATCTGATCACCCGCCTGCAATCATTGGGCTTTGCCACCCGCACCATCACCACGCCGTTGCCCGAAAAATCCCGCCAGCGCCTGAAAATCTGGGGCAGCCCCAACGCCGGTACGGCCATCGCCACCAGCATCATTGCGTTGCGCGCCGGCCGCGATCCCGGCGCGCCGGCTGTTGCGATCATGGCGCATTATGACAGCGTCTGGGCATCACCCGGCGCCGCCGATGATAGCACGGGCGTTGCCGCGGCGCTGGAAATCGCGCGCGCCATCCCGCGCGCATCGCAACGCCGCGATCTCGTCCTGCTGATTACCGACGCCGAAGAACTCGGCCTCGTCGGCGCCCGCGGCTTTTTTGGCCGTGATGCAAAGGGTGATGCGGTGGGCCTGGGCGATCCGCTCGCCGGCCGCATCGGCGCGGTGGTTGATCTGGAATCGCGCGGCGGCGGCGGCCGGGCGGTGATGTTTGAAACCGGCCGCGATAATGGCGCGATGATCGATATGTTCGCCGCCAGCGTCCGCCACCCTGCCGCCAATTCGCTCGCCGTCAAAATTTACGAACTGCTACCCAATTCCACCGATTTCACCCCTGTAAAACAGCGCGGTATCGCCGGGTTCAACTTCGCCTTCATGGGCCGCGCCGAACTTTACCATTCGCCATTGGCCACGCCCGATGCCATCGACATCCGCAGCGTCCAGCATATGGGCGAACAGGGCCTGGACATCACCCGCGCGCTGGTCACCGCCGCCGCTCTGCCCGCCGCCGCACCCGATGCGGTGTTCAGCGATGTGCTGGGGCAGTTCGTCATCACCTACCCGCCCAGCGTCGGCTGGCTGATCCTTGCCGCCACCGCCGGGCTGACCGTCTTTGCCGCGCGCCGCCACCGGGCCGACTGGACATGGCGGCAACTCTCCGCCGCCATTGTTGACGGGCTGGTGTTCGGCGCGCTGGCCGGGCTGCTGCTTTATGCCGGCAATCTGCTGTCCGGCGCCGATGGCCCAACCAACTATTATGATCGCCTCGCCGCGCTGCCGCGGCTTGAAACCCAGGCGCTGCTGTTGTTCGCCGCCGGCATGTTCTTCGGCCTCGCCCTGCTGCCCCGCCCCCGCGCCTATTGGAACGGCTGGATCGGGCTGGCGCTGCTGAATTTCGCCATTGTGGCTGTCATTCAGGCGATGCTGCCCGCCGCTGCGCCGATCTTTGCCTGGCCACTGCTGCTGATCGCCGCCGCCATGGCGCTCGTCTCACTATGGCCGCGCCACCCGCTGTTTGCGCCGATGGTCGCCGCCATCTTTGGGCTGGCGTTTGCCGGCGGCTTTGCGCACTTCGCCCTGCTCGCCATCGGCGGACCCACCCCGATGGCGCTGGCGCTGTTCGCACCGATGACCCTGCTGCTGCTTTGGCCGCTGCTGCCACCATTCAGCCGCCGCAGCGCCGTCATCACCGCGCTGCTGCTGGTGCTGGCCGCCGGATCAATCGCGTTATGGGTGCGGACAGACCCGATGGCAGCGACTATTCCGCCGTATAATCCGCGAGGGTGATGGATTGTTCCGGGTCAGCCCATGGTCTGTCCTACAAGTGCTTGAACCTTTATGCCGGCGATCCAAGCTGCCGCTCTTTCTCATTGCAAATCACGTTGCGCGACAAAGCTGGCCCGCTGCGCCCGAACGACAGGGGAATCACGCAAAGTTAGTGTTTTGCCTCCCGGGGCTAACTTTCCAAATTTGCCTCTCGCTTTCAGCCTTCTCCCCTCCCGCTAGCGGGTGGGGAGAAAAATGGAAAGGCCGGAAAGTTAGTGTTTTGGCGCTTGGGGCTAACTTTCCGATTTCGGAATGCCCCTGAGACACCGCTGAGACACCGCTGAAACACCGCTGAATCGCTGGCAAATCGTCCCCGGATCGTCCCGAAACTACCCCGAAACGCCCCGCATCGGTACGGCCAGCACCTTGTCGATCTTGCGGCCGTCCATGTCGATGATCTCGAACCGCCAGCGTTTCAGCGTAAACGCCTCACCGGTTTCGGGCAGGTGGCGGAACGTTTCGAGCATAAAACCGGCCACCGTTTCGTAATCGCGATCCTCATCCAGATCGAAACCCAGCCGATCGGCCATCTCGTCGGCGGGCAAAGCGCCGGAGAACAGCCAGCTTCCGTCATCGCGTTCCACTGCCGGCGGGTCGTTTGCATCATCCACATCAGACCGAAATTCGCCGGCAATCGCCGCCAACAGGTCGGCCGGCGTCACAATGCCTTCGAAATGGCCATATTCGTCATGGACCAGCGCAATCGGAATCGCCGCATCGCGCAGCACCGCGAGCGCATCCACGGCATCGATGACATCGGGCAGCACCGGCGCCGGTTGCGCCAGCGCCGCCAGATCCAGTGGCCGCCCTTCGATCAACGCCTGCACAACGTTGCGCGCCTGCAGCACACCGATGATATTATCGACGCTGCCGCGCGCCACCGGCAGCCGGGTGTGCGGGCTGGCGGCCAGATGCTTGCGGATATCGGCGTCGCTCATATCGGCGTCGATCCAATCGACATCGCCGCGCGGGGTCATTATACCGCGCACGCGCCTGTCTGCCAGCCGCATGATGCCCGAAATCATCTGGCGTTCGCTTTCTTCAATGATGCCAGCGGTTTCCGCCTCTTGCACGACAGAGCGTAGCTCCTCCTCGGTGACGGCATGATCGGCATCACGGCGTTGGCCGAGCAGGCGGAACACCAGCGCCGATGACTTGTCCAGCGCCCAGGCAAAGGGTGCCGCGACCTTGGTCAGCACCTCCATCGCCGGGGCGACGGCAGTGGCAATGGCTTCGGGGGATCGCAGCGCAAACTGCTTTGGCACCAGTTCACCGATGATCAGCGAGACATAGGTGATGGCGATAATGACAACCGACAGCCCGACATCGCCGGCGTTTTTGGGCGCGATGTCGAACCACGCCGTCAGCCGCTGCGCCACCGGTCCGGCCAGCGCCTCACCCGAAAAGGCGCCGTTGATGATTGCCACCATGGTGATGCCGATCTGTGCCGATGACAGGAATTTCGCCGGGTCCGCCGCCAGCCGCAGCGCCGCCGCCGCCCCGCGGCTGCCGCTCGCCGCCAGCCCGCGCAGCCGCGGCCGGCGTGAGGAAACAATCGCCAGTTCCGACATGGCCAGCGCGCCATTCAGCAGGATCAGCACCATGATGATGGCGGCATCGGTCCAGGGAAAAGGCTGCATTGGCTCCGGATGGTGGCGCGGGGCGTCGCTGCCCGCTCATGCACACCATAGGGGGAAACACCGAAAACGCGAAGGGGGCTGTTCATCACCGGCTAAGGCGCCGTTGGGCTATGGCGTGACCAGGACATTTGCCTGCGTTAAAATCTGGCAATGCGACCAAGGGAGCACCGAACATGGCACTAAAGACGAAAATTACCGTGGCAGTCATTGCCTCCAGCCTGGCTTTGGCGGCCTGTGTGACCGACCCGAATACCGGCCAGCAAACCCTGTCAAAGGGCGGCGGCGGTGCGCTGGCAGGGGCTGGCGCCGGTGCATTGCTGGGGGCTTTGCTTGGCGGCCGCAACAATCGGGCTGAGGTATTGATCGGCGCCGGGATCGGCGCGCTCGCCGGCGGGGCCGCTGGCAGTTACATGGACAAGCAGGAACGCGAATTGCGCGCCCGTACGGCAAATACCGGTATCGAGGTGCAGCGCCAGGGCGACGATATCAACCTGAAACTGCCATCGGGCATCAGTTTTGATTTCAATTCCGCCGCAGTCAAACCCGAATTCCGCCCGGCGCTGAATCAAGTCGCACAGACATTGGCCAGCTATCAATCGACGTTCATCGATATTTCCGGCCACACCGATTCGGTCGGCACCGATGCCGTCAACCAGCGCCTGTCCGAACAGCGCGCCCAGGCGGTGGCGGATTACCTCAGCTATCAGGGCGTCAACCGCGCCCGCGTGGCGACGCGCGGTTTCGGCAAGCAATATCCGATCGCATCAAATGACACCGAAGAAGGCCGGGCACAGAATCGCAGGGTGGAAATCAAACTGTCGCCGGTGACCGACCAAGACATGCAAAACGCCGGTCAGCGGCCAGGCCAGCCCGGTCCGCGGCGCCCCGGCTATCCCAACTGACCGCTGATCGACCGGGGCGACGTGACAAGCGCCGCCCCGGCAGCTAAACGGTCGGCCGTGTCAAAGATTGCCCCAAATACCGCATTTTCCGCCGCTCGCCTGGGTGCCGTTCAGGCGCTTTACCAGCATGAAATGAGCGGCGATCCGGTCGCAAAGCTGCTGCACGAATTTCACAACCACCGGCTCGGCCAGGAAATCGAAGGTGCCGAATATGCCGAGGCCGACACGGACTTGTTCGATGATCTGGTCACCGGGGTCACCACTCGGCAGGCGGAACTCGACGCGCTGATCAGCGCTGCATTGGCGACCGGCTGGACGCTGGACCGGCTCGCCAAGCCGATGCGCGCCTTGCTCCGCGCCGCGACTTATGAACTGCTCGCTCGCGCCGATATCGCCGCCGCCACGGTGATCGTCGAATATGTTGATGTTGCCCATGCTTTCCACGCCGAAAAGGACGCCAAGTTCGTCAACGGCCTGCTCGACACCGTCGCACGGCGGGTGCGCGGCTAAAGGTGGAACGCGACTTTATCCGGTCGCAGCTTGCCCCCCTCGCAACGTCGGCGGCGGCACGTGGCCTGGCCGATGATGCCGCCGTCTGGGCGCCGCCGCTAGGTCGAGACTTGGTCTTTACCCATGATGTGCTGGCGTGCGGGGTGCACTACCTGCCCAACGATCCGCCATCCGACATCGCTTGGAAATTGCTGGCGGTGAACCTGTCGGATTTGGCCGCGATGGGCGCGACGCCGGCCGGTGTGCTGATGGGGCTGGGGCTGTCGCCGGCTGAGGATGCAGCATGGCGAGCAGAATTTGCCACTGGGCTGGGCCGGGCGCTCCGTCACTTCGGAGTCGCGTTGTGGGGCGGTGATACTGTTACCGGGCTGGCGGCGGCGGTGATGGGTTTGACCGCCGTCGGCCATGTTGCGCCAGGTGGAGCAATAGGGCGCGGCGGTGCGCGGGTCGGTGACTGGGTATGGGTTTCCGGAACCGTCGGCGATGCCGGGCTGGGGCTGGCGATTGCAAAGTCTGAGGCGGCGGAAGACAAATACCTGCTCAATCGCTTTCGCCGCCCCTCCCCTCGTCTCGCGCTGGGCAGCGCACTGGTCGGGGTGGCCACGGCCTGCATGGACGTTTCGGACGGTCTGCTGATCGATGCCGACCGGCTTGCCCGCGCCAGCGGTGTTGGCATTGCAATTGATCTGGCCGCCATCCCGCTGTCACCGGCGGCGCTGGCACGCGGCGCAGATGCAATCACCTGTGCGACGGCCGGCGATGATTATGAACTTATATTTACCGCACCACCGGGCGATCATATTGACGAGCTGGGCGGGGTTGCAGCGAGCCGCATCGGCACGGTCACCACCGGCCGGGGCATCTTGGCCCACGACGCTAACGGTTTTGATGTGACGCCAGCGCGCCTGGGCTGGGAGCATTGACGACAGCAAAGCTTGCTATCACCGCCCGGCTTTGCCATGGGTTACCAACATGATCGCCACCGCGCTGAACTGTCGCGGGCACTAAGGCGGCGTTTCATTGGGGGCCGGGTTTTATGAATAATGTATTGATCGCCATCCTGTGCGGTGTGGCGGCAGTGGTTTATGGCATCATTACCTCGCGACAGGTGCTCGCCGCTTCTCCCGGCAATGCCCGGATGCAGGAAATCGCCAAGGCCATTCAGGAAGGCGCCGGCGCTTACCTCACCAAGCAATATACGGCCATCGGTATCGTCGGCGCCATCGTTGCTGTGCTGGTCGCGGTGTTCCTCGGGCCGGTTCCGGCCGTCGCCTTCGTCGTCGGCGCGCTGCTGTCGGGCGCCACCGGCTTCATCGGCATGAACATCTCGGTCCGCGCCAATGTGCGCACGGCAGAGGCTGCGCGAAACTCGCTGCAATCTGGCCTAACCATGGCCTTTCGCTCCGGCGCGGTTACCGGCATGCTGGTCGCCGGGCTTGCACTGCTCGCCATCTCGGGCGTCTATTACGTTCTGATCGAAGTTCGCGGGCTCGACGTCGCCGATGCCAGCCAGCAGCGGCAGATCGTTGTCGCCCTGATCGCACTCAGCTTTGGGGCATCGCTTATCTCGATCTTCGCGCGCCTCGGCGGCGGCATCTTTACCAAGGCAGCGGATGTCGGCGCCGACATGGTCGGCAAGAATGAACTGGGTTTTGATGAAGACGATGATCGCAACCCAGGTGTCATCGCCGATAACGTTGGTGACAATGTCGGCGATTGCGCCGGCATGGCTGCCGATCTGTTTGAAACCTATGTCGTCACCATTGGTGCAACGATGGTGCTGGTTGCGCTGCTCGTCGCCGGTGCTGATGCGGCGAAACTGATGACGCTCCCACTGCTCGCCGGCGGCGTCTGCATCCTGACGTCGATCATCGGCACCTATTTCGTCCGGCTTGGTGGCGGCAGCATCATGGGCGCGCTCTACAAGGGTTTTATCGCTACCGCGCTGCTGTCGGTGCCGGCGCTGTATTTCGCCGTCCACATGATCTTCCCTGACATGAACGCCATCATCGCCGTGAAGGGTGCCAGCGCTGAAGCTGCTGCCGCTGTCGCCGCGCCCACCGATTTCACGGCAATGAAGCTATTTTACTGCATGTTGGTCGGCTTGGCCGTCACCGGTCTGATCGTCTGGATCACCGAATATTATACCGGAACCGATTATCGCCCGGTCAAATCGATCGCAAAGGCATCAGATTCGGGCCATGGCACAAATGTCATCCAGGGCCTTGCCGTGTCGATGGAATCAACGGCATTGCCGACGTTAGTCATCGTAGCTGGCATCATCGCCGCCTTTCAATTGGCCGGCCTGATCGGCATCGCCTTTGCTGCCACCGCAATGCTGGCGTTAGCCGGTATGGTCGTGGCACTCGACGCCTATGGGCCTGTCACAGACAATGCCGGCGGCATTGCCGAAATGGCCGGGCTGGACGCAGAAGTCCGAGAACGCACCGATGCGCTTGATGCCGTCGGCAACACCACAAAGGCCGTGACCAAGGGTTATGCCATCGGTTCGGCGGGCTTGGCGGCGCTGGTGCTGTTTGCGACTTATACCGAGGATTTGCGACAGTTCTTCACGGACGTACCGGTCGATTTCACCCTGTCCAACCCCTATGTGGTGGTGGGCCTGCTGTTGGGTGCGCTGCTGCCCTATCTGTTCGGCGGCATGGCGATGACCGCGGTGGGCCGCACCGCCAGCGCCGTGGCGCAGGATATTCGCGCCCAGTTCCGTGAAAACCCCGGCATTGCCGATCGCAGCGTGCGGCCGGATTATGCCCGAACCGTCGGCCTGGTAACGGCCGGCGCAATCAAGGAAATGATCATCCCGTCGCTGCTGCCCGTCCTTGCACCGGTGGTGGTCTATTTCGCCATCACCGCAGTATCCACACAGGGCAATGGCTTTGCGGCGCTGGGTGCGCTGCTGATGGGGGTCATCGTGTCTGGCCTGTTCGTTGCCATTTCGATGACCAGCGGTGGCGGCGCCTGGGACAATGCCAAGAAGGTCATCGAGCAAGGCGCCTATGGCGGCAAGGGTTCCCCCGCGCACCAGGCGGCTGTCACCGGCGATACCGTCGGCGATCCCTATAAGGACACCGCTGGCCCGGCCGTGAACCCGATGATCAAGATCACCAATATCGTCGCTTTGTTGTTGCTGGCGGCGCTGGCTGGAGCCTAGCCAAAGGCATATTGCACATGGGCGTTTGTGCGATCAAAACGGCCTGTGCGGGGCTGTTTGGGGCAGATTTCGGAGTGTTTCGGAAGGCTTTTTGGCGCATAGCAATTCGGAAAGTTAGCCTCAGGAGGCACAATCCTAACTTTAGTGCTATTTTGTATCATTATAATCTGCCTTTTTAACTACATCGCAATCGGAATTAAAAAAGTCGGCGATGAGAAAGAATGGCCTCGGTCGTGAACATGCCCGAATTTGGCCGTGTCGGACAGGGCGTGGAGAACAGCATGTGGCGTGACTCGTCATAGCTGCAAAAAGAACATATACAGAACATCATGCCCGCCACCGCCCCGATTCGCATCTTGCCAGCCACGCCGATTGCGGCTGGCCCAGCATTGATCAGCCTTGGTGCCAGCGCCGTTGACGCGCGTTTGGGCGGTGGCCTGATCGGCTGTGCCTTGCATGAAATCTTTGCCGAAGATCAGGATGATGCAGGTGCTGCCACTGGTTTTGCCGCAATGCTGGCGCTGCGGGTTGCTGCCGCGGACAAAACGATTGTGGTGGTGCGGGAAAGTGGCGATCTATGCCGCTTTGGCAGTCTGTATGCCCCAGGCCTGTCGTATATTGGGATTGATCCGGGGTCGTTGCTGTTGGTGACTGCCGCCAGCAGCATCGGCGTACTGCGCGCCGCTGCCGATGTCATCAGATCTGGCAGCATTGCGGCGGCGATCATTGCGCCATCGGGGCGGGCAGCCGCGCTTGATCTAACAGCGTCGCGGCGGCTGGCGCTGTCGGCGGCGCGGCATGGCGTGCTGGCGCTGATATTGCGCAATGCCGCCCACCCTGCACCCAGTGCTGCGCAGACACGCTGGCAGGTGCGTTCGGCGCCATCGCGGCCGCTGGCGGCCAATGCGCCAGGGTTGCCGGCCTTTGCGATCAGTCTGTTGCGGCACCGCGGTGGCGTTGCCGGTTTTCAGGCACAGGTGGAGTGGGATTGTGAGCAACGAAGGTTTCGGGATGCGCCGCTATCTGGCGCTGTGCCTGCCTTGGCTGGCAACCGATCGGAGGCAGCGTGATCATCCCGGCGATGCGCGGCCAATGGCGGCGATCGTCAAACGCAACGCAGCATTGGTATTGGCCGCAGTTGATCGGCGCGCGGCGGATTTGGGCATTCGCTCTGGGCTGACCCTGGCCGACGCACGGGCACAATTGCCCGAACTGGCGGTGTTTGACCTTGATCGTGCTGGTGATCAGGCGTTGCTGGCGTCACTGGCAGATGCGTGTGAACGCTATACGCCGATGGTCGCATTGGATGCCCATGGCGATGGCCTGATACTGGACATAACCGGCTGTGACATGGCGCATGCCGGCGGGGAGGCGGGCCTGTGTGATGATCTTTGCCGGCGGCTGGCGCGGCTAGGCCTGACCGCCAATATCGCATTGGCCGGCACGCCCGATGCCGCATCGGCACTGGGCCGCTACCCTGCGGCCGGTGATGATGTGCTGGCGCTGCCGGTTGCTGCGCTCGATGTGGAGGCGGAAAGCCTATCGGCGCTGCGTTGGGCCGGGCTGAAACGCATCGGCGATGTCGCGCCGCTGCCCCGCCCGGCCTTGGCGGCACGATTTGGCGCGGCGATGACGGCCCGGCTGGCGCGGTTGCTGGGCGAACAGGATGTGCGCATCGTGCCGCGTCGGCAGCCGCCGGCGATTGCCGTCGAATCCAGGCTGGCAGACCCAATACTGCACAGTGCGGCCGCTCTGCAGGTCATCGCCGGGCTTTCCAATCGGGTGATGGCGGACCTTGCGGTGCAGGGGCTGGGCGGGCGGCGGTTTGAATTGGCGCTGTTTCGCACCGACCATCATGTCGCGCGTCTGGCGGTGGATACGGCTCTGCCACTGCGCAATGCAAAGGCGATTGTCCGGCTGTTCGTCGAACGCATCGACAGCCTTGCCGATCCACTGGATCCCGGCTTTGGCTATGACCTGATCCGTATCGCGGTGCCGGTGGCCGTGCCACTGGCGGCACTGCAATTGCCGTTGGAAGGCGGCGCAGTTGCCGCCGAAACCGGCATCGCCGCATTGATCGACCAGTTGAGCACCCGGATGGGCCGCAACAGCATCACCCGCGCCATGCCGGGTGACAGCCATATCCCGGAACAGGCAGCATTTGATCTGCCGGCAATCGAAACGCCACCACCAATGGTCTGGCCGGTACCAGAATCCGGCGAACCGCCGCTGCGGCCGCTGTATCTGTTTGATCCGCCGCAGCGAGTCGAGGTTCTTGCCGAAGTGCCCGATGGCCCTCCGCGGCGGTTCAAATGGCGAGCGCAAATCCATGAGGTGCTGCGCCATGAGGGACCGGAACGCATCGCTGCTGAATGGTGGCGGCGGCGCGACGGTCAGGGGCTGACCCGCGATTATTACCGCGTGGAGGATGCACGCGGGCGGCGATACTGGCTGTTTCGCCATGGGCTGTACGGGCGCGAGAAGGCCCATCCGAATTGGTATCTGCACGGCCTGTTTGCATGACAGATTACGCCGAACTGGCGGCGGCGACGAATTATTCGTTCCTGCACGGTGCCTCGCATCCGGCAGAAATGATCAATGCGGCACTGGCATTGGGGCATGCTGGCATCGGCATTGCCGATCGCAACACCGTAGCAGGGGTGGTGCGGGCGCATGTCGCACTGCGCGATGCGGTAGAGGCGGCAGGATCGCCGTTGCCGTTCAAACTGATCAGCGGCGCGCGGCTGGTGTTCAGCGATGGCACCCCCGATATTATCGCCTATCCGGCGTCCCGGCAGGGCTGGGGGCGGCTGTGCCGGTTGTTGACATTGGGCAACCGCCGGGCGGTGAAGGGCGATTGCATCCTGAATCTGGATGATCTGATCAATCATCTTGATGGCTTGCTGCTGATCGTCGTGCCAGGGCAGCGATTACCGGATTTACCGCTTTTGCTCGATCGACTGGTGCCAACACGATCGGTCTGGCTGGCGGCGGCGATGCTGCGCGGTGGCAACGATCGCCGGCGACTGCTGCAATTGCAGGCGATTGCCGGCAACGCCCGCGTGCCGCTGATTGCCATCAACGACCCGTTATATGCGACGCCGGATCAACGGCCGCTGCATGATATTGTCACCGCCATCCGGGAACATCTGAAAATCGCCGATGCCGGTCGCATTCTGGCTGCCAACGCCGAACGCCATCTGAAATCGCCGGCGGAAATGGCGCGGTTGTTTGCTGATGCGCCCCAGGCCTTGGCCGAAACCGGGCGGTTGCTGGCGCGGGTCGCATTTTCGCTGGATGATTTGCGCTATGAATATCCGCACGAACCGGTGCCGGCGGGATATTCGCCGCAAGCCTGGCTGGAAACGCTGACACTGGCCAAGGCGGCAGAACACTGGCCGGATGGGATTCCGGTAACGGTCAGCACGATGCTGGCCGACGAATTCGCCATCATCAGCAAGGCGAATTATGCGGCCTATTTCCTGACCGTCCATGATCTGGTCAGCTTTGCTCAGGGCCGGGGAATTTTGTGCCAGGGGCGTGGCTCTGCCGCCAATTCGGCGGTGTGTTTCGTGCTGGGCATCACCGCCGTCGATCCGACGAAATACAGCCTGTTATTTTCCCGCTTCATTTCCGAAGAACGCAAGGAACCTCCCGATATCGATGTCGATTTCGAACATGAACGGCGGGAAGAGGTGATGCAATATGTCTACGCCCGCTATGGCCGCGAACGCGCCGGCATTGCCGCCACCGTCATCCATTACCGGCCACGTAGCGCAGTGCGCGAAGTGGGCAAGGTGCTGGGGCTGACCGAGGATGTGACGGCGCGGCTGGTCAGCACTGTTTGGGGCAGCTTTGTCGGCACTGTCGATCGCCAGCGCTTTGCCGAAAACGTTTTTGACCCGGATACCCCTGAAATTTCCCGGCTAAGCCATTTTGTCGGGCAGATTCTGAATTTTCCCCGGCATTTATCGCAACATGTCGGCGGTTTCGTGCTGACCGAGGACCGGCTGGACGAAACCGTGCCGATCCACAATGCCGCCATGCCCGATCGCACCTTCATCGAATGGGACAAGGACGATATTGATGCACTGGGGCTGATGAAGGTCGATGTGCTGGCGCTGGGCATGCTCAGTTGCATCCGCAAGGCATTCGCCCTGATCGAAACCCAGCACGGCCATCGTTATACGCTGGACAATGTGCCCGATGACGCGCCGGACGTTTATGCGATGCTGCAAAAGGGTGACAGCATCGGGGTGTTCCAGGTGGAAAGCCGCGCCCAGATCAACATGCTGCCACGGCTGAAACCGGCGAACTTCTATGACATCGCCATCCAGGTGGCCATCGTCCGCCCCGGACCGATCCAGGGCGATATGGTCCACCCCTATCTGCGGCGGCGGCAGGGGCGTGAAAGGGTTGAATACCCGGCGCCCGCACCGCCGCATGACCCAGATGAACTGCGGCAGGTGCTGGGCAAGACGCTGGGGGTGCCGTTGTTTCAGGAACAGGCGATGCGGCTGGCGATTGTCGCTGCCGATTTTACCCCGGGGCAGGCCAACCAGTTGCGCCGCGCAATGGCGACATTCCGCAATCTGGGCACCATGCAGCATTTTGAAATGATGCTGGTCGGCGGCATGACGGCGCGCGGTTATGATCCGGAGTTTGCAGCGCGTTGCTTTGAACAGATCAAGGGCTTTGGCAGCTATGGTTTCCCCGAAAGCCATGCGCTGGCCTTTGCCCGGCTGGTCTGGGTGTCAGCCTATCTGAAGTGCCGTTACCCGGCGGTGTTTGCGGCGGCGCTGCTGAATGCCCAGCCGATGGGGTTTTACGCCCCGGCGCAGATTGTCCGCGATGCCGCCGAACACGGAGTGCAGGTGCGCGCCATCGACATCAATGCCAGTGATTGGGACAACAGTCTGGAAGCTGGCGACAATGGGCCGGCGCTGCGGCTGGGGCTCCGCCAGATCAGCGGATTTCGGGCGGCCTGGGCAGAGCGTATCGCCGCTTCACGGCCGTTTCAAAGTATCGAGCAACTGGCGCGGGCGGCAGGTATGCCGGGGCGGGCGTTGCGGTTGCTTGCCGATGCCGATGCGTTTCAATCGATCGGGCTTGGCCGCCGAGAAGCGCTGTGGGAGACACAGCGCACGCCCGGCAACGCCCTGCCGCTGTTTGCCGCTGCCGAGGCCCGCGAACTGGGCGATGAAGCCCCGGCAAACCTGCCCATCATGGGCATTGGCGAACAGGTCGCCGCCGATTACCAGAGCATCCGCCTGTCGCTGAAGGCCCACCCGATGGCGCTGCTGCGACCGGCCTTTGCGGGCCGCGATATCCTGACCTGCGCAGCGACATCTGCGGCCAGGAACGGCACCCGGGTGCGCACCGCCGGCATCGTCCTGGTCCGCCAGCGGCCGGGCAAGGGCAATGCGATTTTTGTGACGCTGGAGGATGAAACCGGCGTTACCAATATCGTCATCTGGGCGCGGCTGTTTGAACGCTATCGGCGCCCGATCATGGCATCGCGGCTGATGCTGGTCGAAGGCGAATTACAGCGCAGCCCGGAAGGCGTCGTACACCTGATGGCCAACACCATCCTGGATGAAAGCCATCTGCTGACCAGGCTTTCCGACAGCCACACCGCGGTGCCGCAACTGTCACGCGCCGATGAAATCGCCCGCCAGACGCCGCATCGCGCCGGGCATCCGCGCGACGTGCGCATCCTGCCGCGATCGCGGGATTTTCATTAATGTCCCGCCAGCACCAGCCTTGCCGCATCGGCGTCGGCGGCAATCTGCGCCTTCAGGACTTCCAGCCCGTCCAGCTTTGCCTCGGGACGCAGATAGGCGATCAGTTCGACCTCGATGACCTTGCCATACAAGTCACCGTTCCAATCGATCAACCAGGTTTCGAGCAGTTCAACCGGCGGCTCGATCATCGGGCGGATGCCCAGATTGGCGACGCCTGCCACCCGTTCACCACCGGGCAGGCGGACCATCACGGCATACACGCCATACGCCGGACGCTGATAATCCCCCAGGCGTAGATTGGCGGTGGGAAAGCCGAGCGTGCGCCCCAGTTTCGCGCCATGTTCCACCCGGCCCCGAATCGTGAATGGCCGGGTGAGCAGCGCCGCAGCGCCGGCCGGATCGGCGCCCCGCAGCAGCGCGCGGATGCGGGAGGAGGATATCGTGCCACTGCCATCGGCAATCGGGGAGACGACTTCAGCGCTAAAACCATGGATGGCGCCCAGTTCCGCCAGCTGCCCGACATCGCCGCTGCGGCCCTGGCCAAAGGTGAAATCATCGCCGGTGACGACGCCCGTCAGTCCCAGCCGCCGCACCAGCCATTGTTCAACAAACGCCGGCGCCGATAGTGCGGCAATGGCGCGATCAAACGGGATCATAACCGTTGCATCCATGCCGAATGCCGCAAACAGATCACAGCGCTGGGATACCATGGTCAGTGCAAACGGCGGCAGATCGGGCTGAAACAGCCGCGCCGGGTGGGGATCGAAACTGACGACCAGCGCCGGCACTTCTGCGGCGCGGGCCAACGCCAACGCCCGGCCGACAACCGCCTGGTGCCCGGCGTGAAAGCCATCGAAATTGCCCAGCGCAGCAATGCCGCCGCGGCAGGGCTGCGGCACGGCTGCCCCATTGGTTACACGTTCCATCAGATTTGGCCCATCAACCGTCGCTTAGCCGCTTCAAGGGTGTGGCTCCAGCCCCGCCACAAGGATTCGCACCGCATTGCCGCCCATTACCTTGCCGAGGTCGGCGTCGTTCATCCCAGCGCGCAACAAAGCATCGGTAACGGCGGCAATGTGCGCAGTATCAAAGGCGGTGGTCGTCGATCCGTCAAAGTCCGAGCCCAGCCCGACATGATCGATGCCGGCCACCTGCGCTGCATGGATGATGGCCTTTGCCGTGGCATCCGGCGTCGCGCCGCAGACGGCGGCATCCCAATAGCCTATGCCGATCATGCCACCATTGGCGCCCAGCCGGCGCAATTCGGTGTCGGTCAGGTTTCGATTGGTGTTGCACGTCGCCTTGACGCCGCCATGGCTGACCACAACCGGGCGGGTTGCCATGTCCAGCACCTCGGCAAAGGTCGCGTGGCTACTGTGGGCCAGATCGATAATCATGCCCTTACGTTCCAACAGCGGCACCAATTGCCGGCCCAGCGCGGTCAGGCCGCCCTTTTTCTCGCCGTGCATCGAACCGGCGATTTCATTGTCAAAGAAATGCGCCAGGCCGATCATGCGAAACCCGGCGCTGCGCAGCACATCGACGTTGGACAATTTGCCTTCCAGATCCTGGGCGCCTTCGGTGGACAGCAGCGCGCCGGTCACCCGCGCGCCATGCGCCCGGGAATCGATCAGGCGCAGCAGATCGCTGCCGGTCCTTATCAACTTGAGCCGGCCGCCCGACGCCCTTTGCGCCGCGCGCAGCTTTTCGGCGTGCCACAATGATCGTTCCAGCAGGCTGTTCCAGGTGCGGATCGGCTGCATCTGCGCGATGGCGAGCAAGGTGATATTGTCGGTCTTGTCGCTGTTCGCTTCGTAATTTTGGCCCCTGGGGGTTTTCGTCACGCTGGAAAACACCTGCAACGCGACATTGCCCGCCTCCAGCCGCGGCAGATCCACATGGCCGCGATCACTGGCGTCATCCAAATGGCGTTTCCAAAGCAATGTGTCGCTGTGCAGATCGACAATGACGAGTTTTTTGTGCCGTGCCGCCGCCGCCGGCGACACGGGCCAGGGACCTCCGACAACTTTGTTCATCGATTTTTCGATCAGCATCGGGCCAAAGCCGAAAAAGCCGATGGCAGCGATGACGAGCACAGCCAGAGCAATCAGGGTTTTGCGCATATGCTTACCAAATCCTGTTGCCGCCTACCGGGATGGGAACGTTTTTGAACCCAACTCACGTCGCTGGGTTAAAGCAATTTACAAATGGCGCAAATCCTGTGCGGCCGAGGGCACGAGCCCCACACCCCACCTTGTTGGCAACGATGACGTTCGCAAATCGTCGGCTTGGGACTGGCGGCTTGTGCTAAAAACAACAGAACGCAGTCCCCGCGAAACCGGCCACAGCGCACCCATTTTCGAAACCGCCATGCTGTAGGAACGACACGGAAACGCCAGATCCACTATCGCGCAACCCCCGCCACCAACGGCACTAACGGCGCAATTGCGCCGAACGCCGGTTCGATTTCCTGCACAATTTCGGGCAGCACAAACCCTGCGGCGCGGATCATTGCGGTGCTGTCGCGATTGAGATGACAGCCTACACCCACGACCTTTTGAATTGGCGTCAAGCGATGCTGCCAATTGCGTCGAGCTTTGTCGGTGCTCAGAACATGTTCCAGAAACAGAAACTGACCGTCAGCCCTTAACACGCGGCGAATTTCGGCCAAGACCTTTGGCACGTCGGTCACGCTGCATAACGTCAGGCACGTCACCACCGTGTCAAAACTCGCATCGGCAAGCGGCAGGCCTTCCCCCGCCCCTAGCACCGAAGTAACGGACACTGGGCCGGACGCCATACGCCGCAAAGCCCGTTTATTCATGCCTTCTGACGGCTCCACGACCGTCAAGTGCGTTACCTTGGCCGGGTTGTAAAACGGCAACGTTGCCCCGCTCCCAAAGCCGATTTCAAGCACATTGCCGCAGGCTTGGCCCACCAGGGCTCGCCTGCGTGACTCGATGTTGGGATGGCTCAGTGATTTGTCGAGCAGCCATGGAAATATGCGCTCGCTGTAAATACCCATTCCACCCCCAGCCCATCCTGCAAAAACTCGACCGCATTTTCAGCATGGGCCGCCAGCGTGGCTGCAACAAGCGCTAACCAGATGCGCAAGCATTCCGATGCCCCGGAGGATGGGAGCCAAGCCCGAATCGAACGTTCCCGGCTGGCAGACGCGAGTCTGCAGGACTTTGACTGCTCCACCGAAACCATTTGCATTCACAAAAGGCACATCGAAAGGTCGCCGGCCTTCCAGAGCTGCGCCGCCTCAGCCGATTTTCACGCCCTTCCAGAAGGCGATGCGGCCGCGAATATTTTCTGCCTTCGCTTTGGGGTCGGGATAATACCAGGCAGCATCGGGGTTTTCGGCACCATCGACGTTCAGGCTATGATAGTGCGCGGTGCCTTTCCATGAGCAGGTAGTCGTCGTGCTACTCGGGCGGAGCAGCGCGGCATTGACGGCATTTGCCGGGAAATAATGATTGCCCTCGACGATGACCGTGTCGTCGCTGCTGGCGATCAATGTGCCGTTCCATCGTGCTTCGACCATCGTGTTTCTCCTTTGATATTATCAGGTCGGGTGCAGGGCGGCCGGCGTCAAGGCCCGGCATGCACCAATGTCAGGATTAGCCAATTCGTCTTAGCCGGAAACGATACAAGCAAACCACGTAGCGCTACTCCGCACAATGTGATATCGTAACAACATCGTCTTTGACAGGAACGTCAAAACCACATGCGGATGCGCGATCTGGAAAAGGCCAGTGGAGTCGGGCGCGAAACCATCCGCTATTATATCCGCGAGGGCTTGTTGCCCGAACCCGACAGGGCCAGCCGCAATTCGGCGTCCTATTCCGATGATCACGTGGCGCGGCTGCGGGCGATAAAGCGGTTGCAGGAGGAACGGTTCCTGCCGCTGGCGGTGATCCGCACCCTGCTGGATGCCGATGATGGCGAGCGCTGGCTGGCGCCGCAAGCTTATCCGTTGCTTGATGCGATGCTGATGGCGCGATTGGAGGCAAATGGCGGCAATGCCAGGCTGCCGGTTGCTGACGTGGTGGCGCAATTGGGTATCGATCCGAGCGACGTCACCGAATATGTCACCACTGGCATGATTTCGGTCGCTGGCGATGATACAATGTCGTCCCGCGACGCGACAATCATGCGACTGCTAACCGAGCTGGCCGACATCGGGTTTACGCGCGATCTGGGCTTCACCAGCGACAAGGTGCGTTTTTACATCGATTTCGTCGAATGGGTAACGGCGCAGGAAATGCGGCTGTTTTTTGAACACACGGCAGGACATGTGGGTGAGGCAAAGGCGATCGACATGGCCGAACGCGGTGTTTCCGTCATAAATGACTTGTTGTTACAATTGCGCACCCGCACGCTGCTGCGAAAATTGGGCGAACGCCGCCGCGTCGCCAATGACAATGGATAGTGTTTCTGGGCGCAAGGTCTAGCCGGGGAGGGCTGGTGCCCCCTGTCTTTCGGGACGGGGGGCGATTGCGCCACTTCTACTGTGCAAGTTGGGCGCGGGTTTTTCATCACGTCGCTAAAATGCGGCCGAGACCGTCACCGCCGGCCCGCTGCCCGGTTCGGCGCCTCCCGCCACCCGAAACCGCCAATCGCCGGCAATGCGCAACGTCGTCGGACCCAGTTTCAACTGGCTGCCCAGGCTTGGCCCCACATCGACCCGGCCCAACACCACCCCGTGGCCAGCCTGCACGCTGCCCCACACTGAGGCGCCGGCCTCTAATCTGCCGCCCAGCATTGCCCGCATCGATCGTAACTGGCCACCGGCATAGCTATCGCCGCGCCCCAGCACCCCGGCCTCGGCATAGCCGCTCCAGGCCAGGCCATGGCTGTGCACATTCGCGCCACCAGCGACGCGCACGGTCCATTGATTTTGTCCCAGAATCCCTAGCGCGACCAGCCGTTCGGCGCTGATCGAAAGCCCGGGCCGCACTGTCCAGCGCAGGCCGATGGCACCCTGGGCCAACGGCCAGACCGGCGCGCCATTGGCATCGCTGGCGACATTGGCCCGAGCGACAATACCGAGCGGATGCCGCGCCAGCGGATCAATCGTCCAGGCCAGATTGGCCCCCGATTGCCCGCCGCCGAGGACCGGACTGGCGGTCGGCCCGACCGGGCCGGGGTTGCGCAACAGGGTATAGGCCTCCCCCGACCAACGCCGGCGCAGCGTATCGCGGGTGCGCCGCCAATCGGGGGATCGCGGATCAAACGGCTCCGCAAGCGCCGCATCGAACAGCCGCACTGCATCGCGCCGTTCGCCTTTGGCCAGGCTGCCATAGGCGGCGTTGGCAAATGCGTCGGCGGAATTTGGCAGGAGTGCCGGTGCAATCGGAGCAGGCGGGGTTGCGGGCGTGTCCTGACTTGCTGCCGCCAGATCAACGCTCCGTAGCCGACCACCCGCTGCGCCAAAATCTGATGGCGCATGGGACGCAGGCGGAACGGGCGGCCTGCTGCCTGCCGATCGGTCTGAAGCGTGGTTCAATCCGGCGTAGCGGACCGCCGCCCCGCTGGCGCCAACCGGCGCCGGTTGTGCTCCCAACGAGGCAAAAGAATGTGCGTATGCTTCCCAGTCCGTCATCACCTGATACTTATTTTTGGGCACAGACTTGGCGAGGGACAGGCCGGGATCCGCCTGCTCCACCATCATTGCCATCGACGCCCGCGCATCTGCCAGCATCGACGGCGTTCGCCCCATCAGCCATAACACAATCCCCAGCCCCAGGATCGACAAGGCCCGCAACGGCCGGCCGGCAGCTTGATCTTTGTTCACGGTCGGTGCCGGCGCGGGCCAGCACCGAATTCGCAAAGCGCCAAAGCGATCACGCCTGCCCCGGGAAACGATGCGCCGTCTTGTCCCATTTCAGTTCAGCAGTGCCCCGGATGATGGCGTAGTATCGCCGTGCCGCAGTCCAGGCGGCGGCGGCATTGATGATATTGCTGACGACGGCGCGGGGAATGGCGCGCAGCCCTTCGGTCGGGCCATGGTTGTGCGCGGTAAAGGCGGCGCGTAGCAGCAACCGCCATAACAGCATCGCGGCGTTGCACCACAATAGCACCGCCAGCCAGGGTGGAATCAGTGGCGGCAGCGCGCCGAAGGTGGGGACAGTTGCCCGCAGCCCCATGTCCACGACGATCATCAGACCAACCGCATAGGCAAACATCGTCACCAGCGATGCCGCCAGAGCCTTGCGGTCCCGCAGCAGCATGTAACGGTCGGCGATTCCGCCCGGCCAGCCCAGCCTGTCCCACCCCGAAAGCGCGATACCGGTCAGCCAGCGGGTTTTCTGGCGCAGCGCCGTCTGGAAGGTGGCGGGGAAGTGCTCACGGGTGGCGACGACCATCCTTTCATTGCCGCTTTTGATGCGCACCAGCGCGCCGCGGCCGCCCAGCGCCCTTATCCGGTATCCGATCTCATAATCCTCGGTCAGGCAGGCAGCTTCGAACGGCGCACCGGCGGCGGCATCGGCGATCCGGCCCAGCATATGCCGGTCGATCGCCGTCGCCACGCCGGCTGATGGCACGGCAGCGCCCAGTGCTTCCCGCACGACCATGTCCTTGATATGGTTTTCGGCAAATTCATCCAGATAGTGCCCAGAAATCCAGCGGGATCTGGTATCGGGGAGCGGTAGCACCGGCAATTGCACCATCGCCAGCTTCGGAATCAGCGCATCGTAAATCCACAGTTCCTGGGCATGGATGACATCCTCTGCGTCGTGCAGCACCACCGCCTTGAACGGGATTTCCGTGCTGCGTTCATGAGCCGTGACCGCCGCCCACAAATGGTTCAGGCAATCCGCCTTTGTCGTTGGCCCCGGCCGGCTGCAAATTACCATCTGGATATGGTGATCGGCGACGCCCTGCACCGCCGTTATACCGCGGGGATCATTGGGATACACCCCGACAAACACCCGGTAACGCGGGTAGTCCAGCCGCCGGGTCAGATCGGCGAGCATGGCACCAATCACATCGGCCTCATCCCAGGCCGGCACGATAATGGCAATGGCTGCGGGATCGGGCCGGCGCAGCGTTTCCACTGTAGCGCGATCATGGCGGGTATAAACAAACAGCCGCCGCCAGATGACACGCAGTATGAAAACCAGATCGATGAACACATCATCGAGGCTGCTCAAGCCCACGCCCACCGCAGCGATCAAAACTGCCTCTCGCAGCATCACATGCCACACCGCCAGTGTGGCGAGGCCGACATCTTCCATCAATCGCATCCGTCGTGGTTGATTTGCGCCGGCATTTTCCGCGATAGGGAGGAATGACCGAAGAGCTTCAATATCTCGATCTGATGCAGCGCGTCTGGAATAGCGGCGTGAAACGCGGCGATCGCACCGGTACCGGCACGCGCACGCTGTTCGGCGAAACCATGCGGTTTGATTTGTCGGATGGCCGCATCCCGATCCTGACGACCAAGCGCGTGTTCTGGAAGCCGGCGGTGCGCGAGCTGCTGTGGTTCCTTTCGGGGGATCAGAATATCCGCACGCTGGTAGCACAAGGCGTTCATATCTGGACCGATTGGCCGCTGGCGCGCTTTAACGCCGAAACCGGTGAAGCGATCGGCCGCGATGCCTTTGAAGCCCGCATTCTCGCTGATGCGGATTTTGCGGTGAAATGGGGCGATCTTGGCCCGGTTTACGGCGCGCAATGGCGGCATTGGCCACAGTTCATCGCCGGCGCCGACGGCCGGTTCAGCCGTGACCCGCAGGGCCATGACCAGATTGCCGCACTTGTATACGGCCTCAGGAACAATCCGACGTCTCGCAGACACATCTTCACCGGTTGGAACGTTGCCGAACTGGATCAGATGGCGCTCCCTCCATGCCATATGACGTATCAGTATTTCATCAGTAACAATCGTTTGTCGAGCATCCTTTATCAAAGATCCTGCGATTTGGGCCTGGGCTTTGCCTTCAATATTTTTGAAGCATCGCTGTTGCTGCGCATGATTGCCCAGCAATGCGATCTGTTGCCCGGCGAAATGGTGTGGATGGGAGCGGATTGCCATTTGTATCTGAATCACGAACATCTGGTAGTGGAACAATTGTCACGCGAACCGCGCGCCTTCCCCACACTCGAAATCCTGCGTCGGCCCAATGATATTTTCAGCTACAGATTCGAAGATTTTGCCGTCACCGGCTATGATCCACACCCGGCCATTGCCGCGCCGGTTGCTGTCTGATGCAGCTTGTGTTGATCGTGGCCCGCGCCCGCAACGGCGTCATCGGAAATGCCGGCGCCCTGCCCTGGCACCTGCCTGAAGACCTGAAACGCTTCAAACGGATGACCGTCGGCAAGCCGGTGATCATGGGCCGAAAAACCTTTGAATCAATTGGCAAACCGTTGCCCGGGCGCCACAATATCGTTCTGACCCACGACAAGGGCTGGATTGCCAAAGGCATCACCGTCGCCCCGAATCTTGCCGAAGCCATCGCCGCTGCCGGGCTTGACCCCCGCGCTCGCGCCGATGAAATCATGGTGATCGGCGGTGCCCAGATTTATGCGCAAAGCCTGCCCAGCGCGACGAGAATCGAATTGACCGAAGTCGACACCGCACCTGTGGGGGACACGTTGCTGCCAGCGTTCGATCCCGCCCGGTGGCGAGAGGTAGCACGAGAGGCGCATGGCGCAGAGGGATCCCTGCCAAGCTATGCCTTTGTCACATTGGTCAGGATTCAGGCTGCCAACAAAACCGCGGGCGGGCAGGGCTGACGCTGCGCCGGCTTTTTTAGGGCTGGCAGCGCCTTTGATTGCGTATCGCAGAGCGGCGGTCGCGGGTTGCCTTTTGCTGCCCTTGCCTTTCCGCCGTCCATCCGCCATAGCCCCACAGCGACATGCCGGGGTTCGCCCACGGCGTTGTTGTTTTCGCAAGCCGGAGGGTTGTCGCTAAGGTAGCGCCAACAGCGATCGGTAAAGGAGTGACACTGCATGCCATTTTATGAGCATGTCTTTCTCGCGCGTCAGGATCTGGCCACGGCCCAGGTTGAAGCGATGACAGAGGCATTTTCCCGCATTATTTCTGACGGCAATGGTGCTGTTGCATCCAATGAATATTGGGGTTTACGCAGCCTGGCCTATCGCATCGCCAAAAATCGCAAAGCGCATTATGTGATGCTGAGCATCGATGCCCCCGCGCCGGCGGTTGCCGAACTGGAACGCCAGGTCGCGCTGAACGAAGACATCATCCGTTACATGACTGTCCGCACCGAAGCCCTGCCGACCGAAGCATCAGCGATGATGAAGCGTGGCGAGCGTGAGCGTGAACGTGGAGCCGGTGATGGCATGTCGCGCGGCGACCGGCCTGATCGTGGCGATCGGGGCGATCGCCCTGACCGTGGTGACCGCCCCCGCGGTGATCGCCCAGACCGTGATGGGCCCCGTGCCCCGCGCGCTTTTTGATCGGGAAAGGATAGACCATGGGACGCCCATTTTTCCGCCGTCGCAAAAGCTGCCCTTTCTCGGGCGCCAATGCACCGATCATCGATTACAAGGACGTGCGCCTGTTGCAGGGTTTCGTGTCCGAGCGGGGCAAGATCGTGCCATCGCGCATCACCGCCGTTTCGGGCAAGAAACAGCGCGAATTGGCCCAAGCCATCAAGCGCGCTCGCCATCTGGGCTTGCTGCCCTACCTCGTTAAGTAGGAGCCGACCACATGGAAATCATCCTGCTCGAACGCGTCGACAAATTGGGTGCGATTGGCGATATCGTCAACGTAAAGCCCGGTTTTGCGCGCAACTTTCTGTTGCCGCGCGGCAAGGCCCTGCGCGCATCGGAAGCCAACAAAAAGAAGTTTGAGGCCGATCGGGCTCGCATCGAAGCTGATAATGCCAAGCGCCGGGATATTGCCCGCGCCGAAGCAAAGGACGTCGATGGCGCCAGCGTCACGATGATCCGCCAGGCGTCACAGACCGGCCAGCTTTACGGTTCGGTCGCGGCGCGCGATCTGGCCGAAGTGCTGGTTGCCGGTGGCCACAAGGTGGCAAAGAACCAAATCGTCCTCGACAAGCCGATCAAGACGCTGGGCATCCATGACGTGAAGGTTGCGCTGCATCCCGAAGTCATCGTGATGGTCAAGGTCAACATCGCGCGTTCGCCGGAAGAAGCCGAATTGCAGGCCAAGGGTGTCGACGTAAACGCCGACATGTTTGAACGTGAAGAAGCTGGTTTCGTTGAAGCCTTTGACCCCGCGGCTGAGCCGGGTATTCCGGAAGATGCAGTACCGGCGGCAGAAGCTGTTGAGGCTGTCGAACCAGCGACCGAAGAATAGTTTTCTTGCCTCCGCCTGCGGAACCGAAAGGCGCCACCGGCGATTCGGGGAGGTCGAGAGACGCAAGTTGGCGGCCTGGAAGAGGGGATTCCTTTCTTCCGGGCCCTTTTGCGTTCTGGCGAATGAAAGCCCCGCTCGCGGCACGGCGAAGGCGCCGAGTCTGACCTCCCCCCAGAGGTGAAACGTGGTTTTGGGTTGACCTTGGCGGCACATCGCGCCACTCCGGCGCCATGACCGACGAACTTGAAATCACCCCTGACGCGCCCGCAATCACCGATACCCCGCCAGATCGGCTGGCATCGAACCCACGCAGCCCGTTTCATGCGGCGGAGCTGCTGGAACGCGGCGTCGGCATTCGCTTTGACGGCGTTGAACGCACCAATGTCGATGAATATTGCGTCTCCGAAGGCTGGGTGAAGGTCGCCGCCGGCAAGAGCAAGGACCGTTATGGCCAGCCGCTGACCATCAAGCTGAAGGGCAAGGTTGAGCCCTATTTCAGGAGTTAAGGACGCGGTGCGTGGCTGACCTGTTTGGCAGCGACACGTCGGACGGCGCCCCGGCTAATCCGCCATTGGCCGAACGATTGCGGCCACGTGCGCTTGCTGATGTCGTCGGGCAATGGCACCTGACCGGTGCGGAGGGTGCGATTGGCCGCATGGTGGCGGCTGGCAGCCTGTCCAGCCTGATCCTGTGGGGGCCGCCGGGCACCGGCAAAACCAGCATTGCGCGGTTGCTGGCAGAGGCGGTGGGGCTGCGCTTTGTCGGCATTTCGGCGGTGTTTTCCGGGGTCGCCGAGTTGAAGAAACTGTTTGCTGAGGCGCGGGAAGCGGCCAGAGGAAGCGGCGGTTTAGCCGGGCAAAAGACCTTGTTGTTCGTGGATGAAATCCATCGCTTCAATCGCGCCCAGCAGGATGGATTTCTGGGAGTTGTCGAGGATGGCACCGTCACTCTGGTTGGCGCGACGACCGAGAATCCCAGCTTTGAATTAAACGCCGCGATATTATCCCGTGCTCAGGTACTGATCGTTCGGCGGCTGGATGAGGCGGCATTGGCGGAATTGCTGACTCGGGCAGAGGCGAGCGAGGGTCGGCCCGTGCCGCTGACCGAGTCGGCGCGGGCGGCGTTGATCGCTTCGGCCGATGGCGATGGGCGGTTTCTGCTCAACCAAGTTGAATCGCTTTTTGCTGTGCGGCTCGACGCACCGCTTGATCCTCAGGCACTGGCGGCGCTGTTGCACCGCCGGATGCCAGTTTATGACAAGGATCGGGAGGGGCATTATGGCCTTATTTCAGCGCTGCACAAATCGCTGCGCGGGTCTGATCCGGATGCGGCGCTTTACTATCTCGAACGCATGCTGACCGCAGGGGAGGAGCCGCTGTATCTGCTGCGCCGCCTGGTGCGCTTTGCCAGTGAGGATATTGGGCTAGCGGATTCGAATGCGCTGGTGGTGACGCTGGCGGCAAAAGACGCCTATGATTTTCTGGGTAGCCCCGAGGGCGACCTGGCAATCGCCCATGCCTGCCTGTATCTGGCGACGGCGCCGAAATCTAACGCCGCCTACAAGGCCCAAAAAGCGGCGATAAAGTCAGCAATTGCAACCGGGTCACTGAACCCGCCACTGCACATCATGAACGCGCCGACGCGGCTGATGAAGGACATCGGCTATGGCAAGGGCTATGCCTATGACCATGATGAGGCGGATGGCTTTTCCGGCGCCGACTATTGGCCCGAGGGAATGACAGCGGAAACATTCTATCGCCCGGTGCCGCGCGGTGCGGAGGCACGCATCGCCGAAAGGCTAACGGAATGGGCGCGGCGGCGAGCGGCAAAGCGCGGGGCCTGATCGCCGATTGAAAAAAATCGCTTGCGGTTGACGTTACGTCATCGGCTACGAATCGCCTCATGAAGACGATATCCATCACCGAGGTCTGCCGCCGCACCGGACTTTCCAGCCGCGCCTTGCGCTTTTACGAAGCGCGCGGGCTGTTGACCGCCCAGCGCACACCGGCCGGGCTGCGCTGCTACGGCGAGGCCGAATTGGCGCGCCTGCACAATATCACCGCGCTGAAACGCGCCGGTTTCAGCCTGGGTGCGATCGGCACGCTGCTCGACAGCCGGGCGCTGGATCTGCCGCGCATCATCGAAACCCAATTGGCGGTACTCGCCGCGCAAAGCGCCGCGATCACTGCTGCCAGCGCCAGCCTGTTTGCAGCGCAAAGCGCCCTGGCCGCCGGTCGCGCCCTCGACATTGAAACATTCTGCACCCTCATCAAGCAAGGAGACCAAGTCATGACCGAACAAGCCGCATGGAAAGGCGTTATCGATCGCTATTACACGCCCGAGGAACAGGCGCATTGGGCCGCCAAAATGGCGCAGGCGCCAACCGATTTTGACCCGGCAAGCTATCAGGCAAAATGGGCCGATTTGGGCAGCCGCATCGCGGCCGATCTGCCGATGGACCCAACAAGCACGAAGGCCCGCGGCTATCTCGCCGAATGGCAGCGACTGCTCGCGCCGTTCAACGCGGTTGCTGATACCAAGATGCGCACTCAAACCGTTTCATTTTATGAAAAGATGGATGAATGGTCGGGCGATCATTCGCCGGGCTTTACCAAGGCGGTATGGGATTTCATCAAATCCGTCGGCGCGGCTGCCAGTTAGAGTATCGTGCCGCTTTGCGAAAGTCGGGTCCAGCCCGCTGCCCCGCCCGCGACGCTCTAAAACACGAGGTCCAGCGTGCCGCCCACCGGCACGCTGGACCAACGCGCCGTCAGGTCGGTCAGCCGTGCCCGGATTGCTGCCAGCACGGGCGGGGACAGATCAAACGGCTGATCACCGCGCGCATCACAGGTAACGCGATACATTGCGATGAAATCCGCATCGCTGACCGGCACGCCGCCCCAGGCCTCGGCCTGCATGGTTTCAACCAGCCGTTCGACGGCGCGGTGGTGGGGGTTATCGGTGCCGGCGCGAAAACCGGCGTCGCCACCGGCGGCGATTCCGCCGAGAAAGCCAATTGTTGCCACTTCGGCCTCTACCGCGAAATGCACCATATCGTGCGGGATGATGCCCTGTTTGGGGCATTGGATCGGCGGCTGCGACCCAGCAGCACTCGTAATATTGAGCCGATCGAATTTGCCGCTGCCCTTGGTAAAGCGCAGCAGCATCAGTGCATTTCCTCACCACCACTGACATTGAGCGCTTCGCCCGTCACATACACTGCATCGGTCGACGCCAGCCAGGCGCAGGCGGCGGCAGTATCGCTGGCCAGGCCGGGGCGTCCCAATGGGTTTTTCGCCCGCATATTGGCGAGATAGGCATCGACCGACGCAAACCCCAGCAATTTTGAAAAATAGTCATTCTGCGCCGCCCCCAGCCCGGTGGTGACATGATTGGGGCAGACGGCGTTGACGGTGATGCGATGCGGCCCCAATTCGACCGCGTTTGACCGTGTCAGACCGACCATACCGTGCTTTGAGGCCGTGTAAGGGGCCATGTGCGGAAAGCCGGATTTTGCGGCTTGCGAGGCGATGTTGATGATGCGGCCTGCAATGCCATCGTCCCCCGGTCCTTGGGCGATAAACTGGCGGGCGGCGGCGCGGCTGCACAGGAACGCACCCTTCAGGTTCACGTCGAGCACCCGGTCCCAATCATCGCCACTGGTTTCCAGCAAGGGCTTCATCAGAAATCCGATGCCGGCATTGTTGATCATCACATCGATACGGCCAAAGGCGGCGATTGTGGCGACGACCAGCGCTTCTGCCTGGGCTTCGTCGGCGACGTTGCACGGCTGGAACAACACCTTCACGCCGCGCGATTCGAGATCGGCCACAACCGCTGCAGCATCGGCGACAGAGGCCAAGCCCTCGCCCCCGCCCGCCACGTCACTGACAACGACATGCGCGCCTTCATCGGCAAAGCGTTGCAGGATCGCCTGGCCCAGTCCCTTTGGCCTGCCGGACCCGGTGACGACGACGACCTTGCCCGCAAACCGCCGCATCAGGCGATGCTCGACGCTAGACTCAAAGCTTCGGTCAGCATGAAGATCGGCGGCGCGTCCAGCCAGTCGCGGAATTCCTTGGCAATCTGGGTGGAGGCATCGGTGGCAATATCCTTCCAGAACCCATTCATATCGGCGATATCGATGATTTCGATATAATCAAACGGCGGCTTGTCGGTGCTGCCCAGCAGGCCCGTGGCGCGGTAGATGTTGAAATCATCGATCGAGGGAAGCGAGCGGACGCCGGGCAGATCGCGGGCCTTGGCCCAGGCTTCATAGGCGGCGGAATCGACACCCGACTTCAGATTGAACAGCACAATGATCTTCACAGGGGTTCCTTTCAGGCGAAATCGGCAGGCGGACGATAGCCATTGAGAACGGAATCAAGCCGCGCCGCAAGCGCCAACAATGTGGATTCACTGCCGGACCGGCCAATCAATTGCACCGCAACCGGCATCCCATCGCCATCGAAGCCGGCCGGCAGGGACAGCGCCGGCAGCCCGGCGATGTTGGCGAGCGCGGTGAAATCCGCCTGGTTGACGGGCGCCCGGCCATGGGCAAAGGCGACCTGCGGCACGGTTGGCAGCAGCAGCACATCATGGTCTGCCAATAGCGCGTGCAGCAACGCAGCGGCAGCGGCCATTGCGGCAGCATCTGCGGCGACCGCAGCATCGGTTGCGCCGAGCCCGAAATCGATCAATGCCGCAAAATGCCGGCTGATGCCACCAGCGGCGCGATCATCGGCGTAAATCAGCGCCGCTGCCCGCGCCGATTCGATGAAACCGCCCATGCGCGCGCCGGTCAGATCAAGGCCGGGCGTCGGCACTTGTTCGACGCTGATACCCAGCCCGCGCAGCGCCGCGATGGCGGTATCAAAACCGGCCCGCACCGCCGGTTCCATTGCGTAACCATCGACTGTCGCCAGCGTCGCCACCCGAATTACCGGCTCCAGGGCGCGCAGGGGCGCCAATACCGCCATGACCGCGGCGAGATCGGCAATGCTGCGCGCCAACGGCCCGATGCTGTCCAGCCGCTGTGCCAGAAACACCAACCCGGCATCATCGATCAAGCCATTGGTCGGTTTCAATCCGTAAACACCGTTATAAGCCGCCGGAATCCGCACCGAACCCAAGGTATCGGTGCCCAACGCTACCGCACAAAGTCCGGCCGCCACTGCCGCCCCTGATCCACCGCTCGATCCGCCGGGCGTGCGACCAATGTGATGCGGATTCTCGGTGCGGCCGTAGGCGGCGTTATCTGTCGTCGCCCCCAGCGCCGCCTCATGCATGTTGAGATGGCCCAAGATGACCGCGCCGGCGTTGCGGAGCAACGTGACCACAGCGGCATCGGCGGTGGCGATGGCGTCGCGGCGCCCCTCAACCCCCGCCGTGGTCGCCAGGCCTTCGATATCAATATTGGCCTTTATGCCGAATGGCACGCCCTCCAACGGCCGGGCCTCGCCGCGTGCGATCATCGCAGCGGAGAACGCCGCATCGGCGCGGGCGCGATCCGTATCAAGCGCGGTAAAGGCGCACAATTTGCCGTTGAGGCGCGCGATACGATCCAGATAGGCCTCTGTCACTGCCACGGCATCGGCGGTACGGATTTGCGCGATGGAGAGATTGTGCAGGCTCACAGCCCGCGCTCGTCGATCAGCCGGATCGGCTTTTGTCGCATATCGACCTGGGTGACCGCCGCCGTGCCGCCGGGACCAGTGAATGCCACCGTGACCTCCACGCCCAACCCGGCGCGCAGCAGCTCCGCCAGCGCGGCCGGGTCTGTCGCCGGAGCCCGGTGTTCCAGCGTCACCGTCATCCTGTCATTGCCCTTTGCATCGCGGGTCATCCTGCAGACATATTCGCCGGTCAATTCCGTTCGATTTTCGATCAGCGCGCCGATAGCGTGGGGGAAGACGTTGATGCCCTTCAGCTTGACCATATTATCGGACCGACCAAGAAAACCCTCGATCCGCCGAAACACCAAGCCGGTGGCGTTCGAATCGATGCGAAATGCCGACACATCATGGGTGTTGAAACGGATGCAAGGCGCAATATCGTCTTTGTAGAGGCAGGTCACCACCATATCGCCCTTGCCTCCCGCCGCCACTGGCTGGCCAGTATCCACATCACAGATTTCGAGGAATTGCGCATCCTCCCACACATACAGTCCGTCGCGTTCCGGCCCTTCGCCAGCGATGCAGCCGGTATCGCCGACGCCATACCAATCATAGGCCTTGGCCCCGCCCCAAGCGGCTTCCACGCTGGCGCGATCTTCGGTGCCCAGATGTCCGATGATCATACGCAGCTTGATATGTTCGCCGGGGATCAAGCCTTCGGACACCGCAACCTCAGCCAGCCTGCGGATATAGTCGATGAAACCGACCGCAACAGTCGCTCCAAAATCCGCCATATATTGCACTTGCGTGGTCGATCGCGTTTCAATTCCGGTGCCGGCCGACAGGAATATCGCGTTGGTGTAGTGCGTATAGGCTTCGCGAATATAATGGCCGCCGTTGATCATGCCATGGCCGTAAACGCTGTGAACAACATCGCCGGCGCTCAGCCCCTGCCAGCGCGCCATCCGGGCGACAAGCAGATTGCCAACCTCGCGCCCCTTTGGCCCGAACAGCAACGTCTGCGGTTTCCCCGTGGTGCCGCTGGTCGTGTGCAGCACGACCGGCGGGCGAGTCGCCGCATCGCCCATTCCGTGAAAATCGCCAAAAGGCGGATGCGCGGCGATGGAGGCCATCAGATCGGCTTTGTCATAGGTCGGCAGTTTCGGCAGATCATCCAGGCTGCGAATGTCACCCGCTTCAATGCCCACCGCCCCCCAATGCCGGGCGTAGAACGGGATCGCCCAGCCGCGTGCCATCAGCGCAGAAAATTGGCCGTCCTGGATGTGGCGCAGTTCGTCGGTTGACATTCCAATGTATCGGCGGGTGAAGGCATCGCCAATCGGATAGATGCCGAGCAGCCCCGGCACGTCGGCGGCGCTGATATAGTCGGGATAGGTCATGCAGGGGTTCCCGAAAGCAGGGTCAGTGGATCGGCTTCAGAAGGCCTCACCATGGCGAGGTCATGGGCAAAGGCGCGTTTTTCGGCATAGGCAACAAGTGTCAGCGGGTTCGCCGGGCTGCCTAATGTTGCCGGCACGCTGTGTTCGATACAGCCACCGTCGGCCATCGTCAGCACAAACTGCTGCGGGCCCAAGGCGTTGGGATCGGGATTTTTGTCAACAATGACGCGCAGCCGGTCGCCGATCGCCCGCAATCCCGGGTCCGCAACATTTTCAGGCGTGAATCGGCGCGGATCGATACGGCCATCAGTCAGCATCAGCGCGGTCAGGAACGGCAGGCACAGGCGGGCATAGGCGGTCGTCATGCCGGGCACCCATGGCCGGCCGACCAGCCGCGCGATCAATGGCGGCACATGCGCCTCGATCATGACAACATCGGCGGCGCGATATTGGGCCAATGTTGAGAGCGTTGCATGGCTCGCCCGGCCAGACGGCCAGGGCTTTATGCTGATTTCCGCGGTTCGCCAGGTCCTGCCGAGTTCGGCCACCAGCGGCGCCGGATCGCCCTGATCGAACAACGGGAAATAACCGAACGGTCCGTTTAGCGCGTCATGTGGCCCGGTAAGGCCCGCCGCGACCAGATCAACCGCCGTTACCGCCGCACGCGCCGCCGCCGCGACCTGCAATGGCAGTGCCACTGATCCTTCGACATGGGCCTGCATCGTGCCCGCGCATTGGGCGTGGGCGAGGCCGAACACATCAGCGAATTTTGCGGGCCCAATCCCCGCGATCCGCGCAACTGCCAATGCGCCGCCTATCAGCCCGGCAGTGGCAGGGCGAAAAAATTTCAGCGGGCTGGTCGCCGCCAGCCCGAGAAGGCACGCGACATCAACCCCGACAATCAGCGCCGCCAGCGCAGCCTCCCGATCCACGCCACCGCGAGAGTGGCAGGCCGCATGCAGCGCCGCTGTGACGACGCTCATCGCATGGACGACCGCCGGTTCGTGCACCGCATCCCATTCCAGGCAATGAATCTGATAGCCATTGGCAAAGGCGGCACCCGCTGCCGGCAACCGCACATCGCGGCCCAGAATTGGCACCACGCCGCCTGCGCCCCAGCCCTGCGCCGTCGCCAGCACGCCATCGGCGCCAGGCGCGGTTGACCCCGCCGCTCCCACCGCCAACGTATCACCGAGCAGCATCAGGACCTTGGCCCGCACATCATCGGGCACTTCAATCGGCCCGGATGCAAAGGCCAAAAGATCAGTGATTGCGGTCACGCCATCCACCTGTCCAGCAAAGCATGGAGCGGCGCAACCGGCGCGTCATCCGGGCTGTCCATCACCAGCGCCAGTGCCGCGTCGGATTCTCCCGCTTCAAGCCCACCCCAGGCGCAAAGCGCCGCCAGTTTTGCGGTGATTTCGACGCGGCCAACTGGCATTTCCGGATCACCCAGCGCATCATGCGCCGTGGTTGCCTGTCCGCTGGCGGCAATGCGCGCGCCAAAATGGGCCGGATAGGCGGCATCAAATGCCGGTGATTGAACGACTGTCACCCGCGCGCGGCCCGCCGCAAATTCCGAAAGCACTGCCGGTTCAAAATCTGCGAGTTCCGGCACACCCTTTGCCGCCACCACAGCCACCGCATGCTGCAGAGAAAATTTCGCCTGCATTGCCGTCACCGGATCGGGCTGATCGCAAAATCGCAGCGCGTCACCATAGGTTTCAACGATGATCGGGCCATCCCCCGACAACGCATTGCCCGGCATAGTTTTCAGCATCAGGGCAGCATCGATCGCCGCATGGGCATGACGGCAGGCCGGATAAGGTTTGAAACTCACGTCGAGCAGCCGCCAGCCGGCATTGCCCGTCAACGGCCGCGCCTGCTCCACCATCGCTGCAAACACACCCTGTTCGCCTTCCAATATCCGCTCAGGTCCGGTCAGGCCCTGCGCCGCCAGCCGTGCCAGCCAAACGCCTGATCGCGCCGCATAGGCGGCGTGCATCGCCTTTGTCAGAACCGGTTCGTGGCGCATTCGCCACAAGCCACCAGCGACGGAGCCGGCATTGCCCAGCGCGGAGACCGTTTGCGCCCGCGTCAAACCCAGCAGCGAGCCCGCCGCCGCCGCCGCGCCAAAGCCACCGGCGGTCGCCGTCGGGTGCCAAAGCGCATAATGGTGGTCATCAAACATTCGGCCGATGCAGATCATCGCCTCATATCCCCGCACACCACCATCCAGCAAATCGGCCATGGTCGCAGCACGGTGACGCGTCGCCGCCAATGCCGCCGGCCAGATCACCGGGCCGGGGTGCAGCCGGCCAAGGCGATCGACATCGTCCATTTCCAGCGCATTGCCCAACAACGCTGCGCGAGCGATGGGCTCACTCTCCCCGGCTTTGGCCACCGCAAATATCACCTCAGCGCGCCCGCCGGCCACGCAACCAAGCCAATCGAGGAGATGCAGGCGCGCTTGCACACGAGTGGTCGCATCGACAGGCTGGGCGAGCCGATCGGCGAGCACCCGGGTGATGGAATCGATTGGGCGATCGAGAAACTGCGACATTATGCGACCCCCCTCTTGCCTGGCGATAATGCCGGAAGTTGTCCGGACATATTGCGGAGATGACCGACATCAATCAAGGTGGCAGTGATAATCAAACGGAATTATGTGATCAGCGACACGCAAATCCCCGGGAAGCAGATGCCACACCGCCCCAATGACGCTACCTCGCCGCGATATGTGCAGGTCGCCGATGAATTGCGCGCCGCGATCAGCAATGGCCAATTTGGTGAAGGCGACCAACTGCCCACCGAAAGCATGTTGTGCGACCGCCATGGCGTTAGCCGTTTTACGGTACGAGAGGCGCTGCGCCGATTGCAGGCCGAAGGGCTGATCCGGCGGCGGCGTGGTTCAGGCACCATCGTTGATACCGGCGGCCAGGTGCTGCGACAGCCATTGTCCGATATCGGTGAATTGCTGCAATATGCCGCCGGTTCGGAATTCCTGTTTTCCGTTCATGGCATCGTCTCGCTGGGGGAAACCAGCGCTGCCGAATTCAGGGTCCCATCGGGCAGCCGATGGGTGCACCTTTCGGGCATTCGCAGCATTTCTCCCGGCGGGCCGGCAGTGGCCGTCAGCGACGTTTTCATCAATCCGGTACTGGAATGCTATGTCGCAGGGTTACGGCCGGGCCGTCAGACTCTGTTTGAACAATTGGCTGCCGCTGCCGGGTTTCGCATCGCCCGGGTGGAGCAGGATATTCGCGCCGTAGCGGCCGGAGGCCGGGAAGCGGCAGCCTTGGGCGTCGCCCGCCGCGCTCCAGTGCTGCGCATCGTCCGCGTCTATCGCGATGACGATGGCCGGATCGTCGAAATATCGGTGTCATCACATCCGGGCGATCGGTTCACCTATTCGATGCACAGCGACCAGGCATGACTTCGTCGTTATCGTCAGCTTCCCTTAATGTTGAACCGGCTCTAAACAGCCCGACATTGAACTACGGAGCGAAAACCATGCGGGCGACCTTGCTGTTGATGCTGGCGATTGCTGCCGGCCCCGCGCTCGCGGCGCCCGCGCCCAGTGCGCTGAAGCCGGCGCCATCAGCGGATGGCGATCGCAGCCTGCCGCGCCAGCGGCTGGTAACAGTGTTTGGAACCGAAGAATGCCCGAAACCAACATCAGCCGATGAAATCGTCGTCTGTGCACGTCTGCCCGATTCGCAGATCTATCGCATTCCGGAAAAGTTGCGCACCGCAAAAAATGATCGAATGAGCCCGTTCCAGGCCAATCGGAACTTGTTGCTGGGCGACGCATCTGGCGGCGCCGGTGGATCGATCGGCAGTTGTTCCGTCAACGGCCCGGGCGGCTTCATCGGCTGCAACAGCAAGCAGGTTGATGCCTGGGCCCAGGATCGGGCCAGCCGGATGGGGACGCAGGAGGCGACGCCGCGTTAACCGGCTAGCAAAGGCCAGACTGAAGCTGAAGCTGCGACCACCAGAAAGGCTTTTTACATGACCGGCTTGACCGCTGCAGGCCGGCTTGGCTGCGTCGGATCAAAGCGGACCCGGACGGTTTCACCACTGCTGCCGGGGAAATTGGTGAAGATTGCCTTTACCAGATTCGGCACCAATTGCGTCAGGTTGTTCGACGTGCTGATCGTTTCGGCGCGACCTTCAAACACGCTGGCCTTATCGGCGGTCCGGACAATCTTCATCGCCAGCGCGCTGTTATACTGCGTCACCGAATAGACTTCGTTGTTCCAACCAGGACCAAAACCGCCCCAGCTGCCCCAGCCACCTCGGCTGCCCCAGTAGGGGCCCCAACCCCCGTAACCAAATCCGCCATAACCAAAGCCGCCGTAACCAAAGCCGCCATAGCCAAAGCCGCCGTATGGAGAAGGCCGAGTTTCGATTTTTTCACGTGGCGGCCCGACGGTGTAATCGAGCATCACCGTGAGCGAGGCCTGTGCCGGGCTGGACGCCTCGGCATAGCCCGTTGCCAACAAACGCTGGCGGACTAGATTGGCATAGGTGGCGAATTCCAGACCGCCGGCATTCTGCGGGTTGCGCGCCTCAATCACAAAGCTTTGACCCGATGGCGGCGGAAGCGCCGAAAAGCGCGCAACCCGGGCCTCGAATGTCGGAGCGCAGCCGGCAACCAGCATCAGGGCTGCCAGTGGCAGCATTGCCTTGCGTACGAAAACTTGGCGGATCGGCAACATGGCAACGAACCCTTATCTATTGATTTTACGAGACTTGAGCGCCCTTATCGCGCGTTGCAAGTTAATCGTCGCTGAATTTCTATCCGTGTCGGCAATTTAACGCAGGTGTCACCTGACGGTCAGCCTGTGAAACCCACGGCGCGATGGACCTGCGCCAACACCGGCTCGGCAATTGCCCGCGCCCGATCGGCGCCCCCGGCCAGCACCGCATCGATGGCGGCGGAATCGCGTCGCAGATCATTGAACCGCGCACTGATCGGCGCCAGCACTGCGACCATCGCATCGGTCAGCGCCGGCTTGAATGCGCCAAAGCCCTGCCCGCCATATTGGGCCAGCACCTGCGCCACGCTGCTATCGGTCAGCGCCGCCATGATGCCGACCAGATTGGCCGCTTCCGGGCGGCCGGCCAGCCCTGCCGCCTCACTCGGCAGCGCATCGGCATCGGTCTTGGCGCGTTTTATCTTTTGCGCGATCGCATCGGCATTATCGGTCATGTTGATCCGCGCCGCATCGCTGGGGTCGGATTTCGACATTTTCGCACTGCCATCACGCAGGCTCATCACTCGAGTCGCCGGCCCCTGGATAACCGGCTGGGGCAGCGGAAACAGATCAACACCCATGTCGGTATTGAATTTGATAGCGATGTCGCGCGCCAGTTCCAGATGCTGTTTCTGATCTTCACCCACCGGCACATGGGTCGCCCGATATGCCAATATGTCGGCTGCCTGCAGCACTGGATAGGTGTAAAGTCCGACGCTGACGCCTTCGCGATCCTTGCCCGCCTTGTCCTTGAACTGAGTCATACGGTTCAACCAGCCAACCCGCGCCGTGCACATCAGCACCCAGGCAATTTCCGCATGGGCGCGCACCTGGCTTTGCTGAAACAATATACTGCGCTCCGGATCAATGCCGCTGGCAAGCAACGCCGCAGTCATTTCGCGGATGCCATTGCGCAGTACGACCGGATCTTGCGGCTGCGTGATCGCATGCAGGTCAACCACGCAATAAATGCAATCAAACTGACCCTGCATCGGCACCCAGTTGCGAATCGCCCCCAGATAATTGCCCAGGTGCAAATTGCCCGTCGGCTGAATGCCGGAAAATACACGGTTCATTTGTGATTCCGTTGCAAGAGGAGGAAATTGGCCCCCGGCGGCTGGCGCCGCAGGCTCCAGCCGTCGGAGGCTCTCACTTCAATCACCTTCACGCCGCCTTGCCCTTGCGCGAAAACTGCGTTTTCAGCTCAGCCAAAGTGAAAATTCGCAGCGCCCGGGCCGCTGCAAGATAGGCAATCCCGCCGAGGCCGATCAACACCGACAGCGCAATGATGCGAATGACCAGCGGCCCGGCGTGATAGGGCGCCAGCAGCATGCCCAGGCCGAACAGCGCGAGGACCATCACCAGTGTCGCAGCCAACAGTCGGGGAAGCGTACGCCGTAGCCGGGCATCAACCTCGAAATGGCCGCGATGGCGCAGCACGAGCCACAACGCCCCCGCATTGGCCCAGGCAGCGATGGCGGTCGACAGGGCGATTCCGACATGGCCGAACCGCCAGATCAGGATGAGGTTACCAACAAGATTGACCAGCATGGACGCCACGGCGATGCGGACCGGCATTTTGGTATCCTGGCGGGCGTGAAATCCTGGTGTCAGCACCTTTATCAGCACATAGGCCGGCAGTCCGAGCGAAAACGCCGCCAACGCCTGTGCCGTGGCCAGCGTATCGGCCGCGGTGAACCGGCCATATTCCAGCAAAGTACGGATGATCGGCAACGCCGACACCGTCAACGCGGCAGCGGCCGGCAGGGTAAGCAACAGCACCAGTTCAATGGCGCGATTCTGGCTGTGCATTGCGGCGACCTGGTTGCCCGCGCCCAGTTGACGTGACAGCGCTGGCAACAGCGCAGTGCCAACGCCAATGCCAATGAGGCCGAGCGGTAATTGGTTCAGCCGATCGGCGTAATAGAGAAAGCTCACCGCGCCCTCGGGCAGAAAACGCGCCGCCAGCGCCGTCGAGATCAGCAGGTTGAACTGCACCGCTCCGGCTCCCAGCGCCGCCGGGACGATAAGCCGCAACATCGTGCGAACTTTGTCCCCCAGCCGCGGTCTGCGCAGGCGGAGCTGAACATTGGCAGCGCGGCAGGCCCAGAGCAGCCAGCCGAATTGCAGCACGCCACCGATGGTGACGGACAGAGCCTGCACCCGCGCGGTCGCCAGATCATCGGGGCCGTGAAAGAATACCAACCCGGTGATCATCGCGACGTTGAGCAGGATCGGCGCGGCAGCATTGACCCAGAACCTGCCAATGGAGTTGAGGATGCCACCCATCAGCGACACCAGGCTGATCAGAAACAGATAGGGGAAGGTCAGCCGGGTAAAATCCACCGTCAGCGCGAATTTCTCTGGAGACGCATCGGGAAAGCCGCCGGTCAGCGCCCAGACAATCGGCGCAGTGGCGATGATCATGATGATCGTGAAGATGGCGAGCACCGGCACCAGAATCGACAGTACTTCCTCGGCAAAACGCTTTGCCGCTGTCATGTCGCCACCATCGGCGCCGACCTGCCGGTTGAACATCGGCACGAAAGCGCTGGCAAATGCACCCTCGGCAAACAGGGCGCGGAACAAATTGGGCAGGCGAAAGGCAATAAGGAAAGCGTCGGCAGCCATACCAGCGCCGACATAACGCGCCTGAAGCATATCACGAATGAAGCCGGCAATGCGACTGACCAGGGTCAGGCCGCCGATGGTGGCGGTAGCTTTGACGAGGCTCATTGTCCCGCGCCCAACAGCCTGACGGGCATCGAAGCGTCCGCTCGGCCGGCGAGGCGTTGGCACCTTTGTTCACCGAACCATTCAAGCATAGCGGCGCGGGCTTGCCGCGACACCACTGCTCGGTAAGCACAATCCGCCACACCGCCGGGCGACGGCGCCGAACCACCCTCTCCCGCGGGGGGAGAGGGCATTGGTTTAGGCATTGCCGACCGTGGCACCGCCGGCCTGTTGCTGCGCCATATACAGCGCAGCAAAATCGATCGGGTCGAGCATGAGCGGCGGGAAACCACCATCGCGCACCGAATCGGCGATGATGCGACGGGCGAAGGGAAAGATGATACGCGGTGCTTCGATGATCAGGAACGGTTCCAGGGCCTCATCGGGCACATTGGTCAGCCCGAAGAGGCCAGCATAAACCAGATCAACGACAAAGCTGGTCACTTCATCGGCAACGGCCTTGGCATTGATCTTAAGTTCAACCTCAAAGACATTATCACTGCCACGCTTGGCATTGACGCTGACGTTGACATCGATGCGCGGTTGCTCGGTCGATTGCAGTGACGCCGGCGCATTCGGGTTTTCGAACGACAGATCTTTTATATATTGGGTCAGAATTTGTACCTGCGGCAGCTCACCGCCGTCAAAGCCATTTTCCGCCTGTGACAGTTCGATTTCGTCAGCCATTTTGCTCTCCGCGAACTTTTTGCGTTTCTAGCTCAAACGTTCAATCTTCGCCGTCAAAGCTTTCAACCGGGCCAGAATCCTGGCCCTTGGCGCTGGTGTCGCGATCAACGAATTCAACGATTGCCATTGGCGTCGCATCCGAACGTCGGATGCCGGCCTTGACGATCCGCACATAGCCGCCGGGACGATCGGCATAGCGGGCCGCCAGCACGTCAAACAGCTTGATCAACTGGTCATCATCACCCAGCCGGGCATGGGCCAGACGGCGGTTCGACAGCCCACCGTGCTTGGCCAGCGTGATCAGCTTTTCCATATAGGGACGGATTTCGCGCGCCTTTGGCAGCGTCGTCTTGATCTGTTCGTGCTTCACCAGGCTCGCGGCCATGTTGCGGAACATCGCTAGACGGTGACTGCTGGTGCGGCCGAGTTTGCGATGGGCATTACCGTGGCGCATGGTCTTCTCCGTTCGTTTCGGGGCCGTTTCAGGTACCCCGAGCCTGGTCAGACAGGATTGTCTGACCGTTTCGGCCTTAAAACTCTTGTTCGAGCTTCTTGGCCATTTCTTCGATATTTTCCGGGGGCCAACCGCTGATTTCCATGCCCAGACGCAGGCTCATGTGGCTGAGCACTTCCTTGATTTCGTTCAAGGATTTTCGGCCAAAATTCGGAGTACGCAGCATTTCGCTCTCGGTCTTTTGCACCAGATCGCCAATGTAGATGATATTGTCGTTCTTCAGGCAGTTCGCCGAACGCACCGACAATTCCAGTTCGTCAACCTTCTTCAACAGGAATCGGTTGATGATGGTGTTATCGTCAACTTCGATCGGGCCACCGGTTGGCGGCGGCGCCGGGGCAGCCGAAACGCTGTCTTCGAAATTGACGAACAACTGCAATTGGTCCTGGAGGATCTTTGCGGCATAAGCCAGCGCATCATCCGGGCTGACTGTGCCATCGGTTTCCACCGAAATCGTCAGCTTGTCATAATCCAGTTCCTGGCCGACGCGGGTATTGTCGACCTTGTAAGACACCTGGCGGACCGGCGAATAAAGCGCGTCAACCGGCACCAGGCCGATAGGCGCATCGGCCGGACGGTTGGCACTCGCGGGCACATAGCCCTTGCCGGCTTCAACGGTCAGTTCCATGTTCAGCGTCGCGCCGTCATCAAGAGTACAGATGACCAGATCCTTATTCAGAACCTCCATGTCACCCGACACGGCAATCTGGCCGGCCGTGACTTCTCCGGGGCCGGTTGCCGTCAAATGCACCCGCTTTGGCTGATCGCCCTGCATACGAATGGCAACCTGCTTAATGTTCAGAACAATGTCCGTCACATCTTCACGCACACCGGCAAGCGATGAGAACTCGTGCAATACGCCATCAATCTTGATTGCGGTAACAGCAGCGCCTTGCAGCGATGACAGCAGCACGCGCCGCAGAGCGTTGCCCAGCGTCAAGCCAAAACCACGCTCCAGCGGTTCAGCGATAAAGCTGCCCTTGCGACGCGAATCGGCGCTTTGACGCGATTCAAGCCGATTTGGCTTTTTCAGTTCGGTCCAGTTCTTGGCGATCACTGCCACAGGCTCACCTCATCATTGGAAAGGAGCGGATCGTCATCCGCCCGTCCCCTTATTGTTATTATAAAACGAAACGACACCCTGGGGATGGGCACCGCCGCTGCCGCAAATGCGTCAGACGCGGCGGCGTTTTGGCGGGCGCACGCCATTGTGCGGAATCGGCGTCACATCACGAATTGCCGTGATCTGAAATCCGACAGCTTGCAATGCACGCAGCGCCGATTCGCGGCCCGAACCCGGCCCGCGCACTTCAACTTCCAAAGTCCGCACGCCGTGTTCGGCGGCCTTCTTGCCGGCGTCTTCTGCGGCCATCTGCGCCGCGAAGGGCGTCGATTTGCGGCTGCCCTTGAACCCCATGGTACCGGCCGATGACCAGGCAATCGCATTGCCTTGCGCATCAGTGATGGTAATCATGGTGTTGTTGAAACTGGCGTTCACATGGGCAACGCCCGATGTGATGTTCTTGCGCTCCCGGCGCTTGATACGGGCGACTTCGCGTGCCATCGAAAATTCCTAATCCGTTCAGACGATCTGGTGAAAAACGGTAAGCAGAGACGCTTACTTCTTCTTGCCGGCGATCGGCTTGGCCTTACCCTTGCGGGTGCGAGCATTGGTGTGGGTACGCTGGCCGCGAACCGGCAGGCCTTTTCGGTGACGCAGCCCGCGGTAGCAGGCGAGATCCATCAAACGCTTGATGTTCATCGCGGTCTGGCGGCGAAGGTCGCCTTCAACGGTCAGTTCCCGGTCAATCTTTTCACGGATGGAGAGGACTTCACTGTCGGTCAAATCCTGCACCCGGCGCGCGTCCGGAAAACCCAGTTCGTCGCTGATGCGTTTTGCCGTTGTACGGCCAATGCCGTGAATATAGGTCAACGCGATTTCAACGCGCTTGTTGGTCGGGATATTAACACCCGCAATACGTGCCACAGAGTTTTTCCTTCCAAAGCTCCACGGAGTGCGCTGGGCCAGGCACTCCATCTCAAAGCCAAACCAGACAGCCCAAGCGGCTGCCGGATCACATTTCCGGATGAACGGAAAGGGGCTGCTAGCGGGGCACGCCAGCAGAGTCAAGCACAAGAGTCAGACGGCATATCTTCGCGACCATGCCGGCAGCAGGTCATGCATCAAGAACCGCATCTATGCTCAACGCCACTGCGTCCATATCCGCCATGCCATCGACCCGTGCCACCAACCCGCGTGCATCGTAATGCGGCAAAATCGGTGCGGTCTTGGCGCGATATTCAGCCATGCGAGTGCGTACAGTTTCGGCATTGTCATCCGGGCGGCGCTTAAATTCGGTCGATCCGCATACGTCGCAAACACCCGCCACCTTGGGCAGTTTGTACGTGTCGTGATAACCTTCGCCGCATTTCGCGCATGTGTATCGCCCGGTAATGCGAGCGACCAGCGCCTCCTCATCCACCTCAAGCTCAATCACATGATCGAGGTGCAGGCCCTTTTGCGTCAGCATCAAATCCAGCGCGTCGGCCTGGGCCGCAGTGCGCGGATAGCCATCAAGGATGAAACCGGCGCGGGCATCTTCGTGATCCAGACGTTCCGACAAGATACCGTTGACGATCGCATCGGAGACAAGCTCCCCTGCCTCCATCACGGCCTTGGCCTTCATCCCGACGGGTGTTTGGGCGGCAACGGCGGCGCGCAACATGTCGCCGGTAGAAAGCTGGACAAGACCCCGTTCTTTGACGAGCCGGCTTGCCTGGGTTCCCTTCCCCGCGCCGGGCGGACCCAGCAAAATCAAATTCAACGACGCGCTCCCCGCAATTTCGATTTCTTTATCAGACCCTCATATTGATGCGCGAGCAAGTGGCTCTGGATCTGTGCGACGGTATCCATGGTCACATTTACCACAATCAATAGGGAGGTGCCGCCCAATGCCAGGCCGGTACCAAGCCGAGCCGATAGAAATTCCGGCAACAGGCAGATGACGGTGAGATAGGCGGCACCAACGACTGTGATACGAGTCAGCACAAAATCAAGATAGTCAGATGTGCGGACACCGGGACGGATACCGGGAATAAAACCGCCATATTTTTTCAGATTCTCAGCAGTTTCTTCGGGGTTGAATACGACCGCGGTGTAAAAAAAGCTGAAGAAGATGATGCCACCGGCATAGAGCGCCATGTAGAGCGGCGCCCCATGTTGCAGAGCGGTGGTTACGGTAAGCAACCAGTCGGGGCCCTTGCCACCCTGAGCCGCAAACTGCGCAATGGTCAGCGGCATCAGCAACAGCGATGATGCAAAAATCGGTGGGATAACGCCGGCGGTGTTCAGCTTCAGCGGCAGATGCGAACTGTCACCCTGGAACGACCGTGTGCCGACCTGTCGCTTTGGATATTGAATCAGAATGCGTCGCTGCGCCCGCTCCATCAGGCAGATGAAGGCAATGGTGGCCAAAGCCACAATGCCGATGACCAGAATGAACGCCGGGTTCAGCGCGCCCGTGCGGCCCTGTTCGAACAATTGGCCTATGGCGGTGGGCAGATGCGCGACAATGCCGGCCATGATGATCAACGAAACGCCATTGCCGATCCCGCGGCTGGTAATCTGCTCGCCCAGCCACATCAGGAACATCGTGCCACCGATGAGCGTGATAACGGTGGTAATGCGGAAAAACATGCCCGGTTCCAGCACGGCCGATACACCTTGCCCGGCGCCCCAGCTTTCCAGTCCAACGGCGATGCCATAGCCTTGGATGGCGGTCAGGAACACCGTGCCATAGCGCGTATATTGGTTCAGCGTCTTGCGGCCCGATTCGCCTTCTTTTTTCAACGACATGAAACTGGGGACAAGGCTGGTCATCAACTGCACGACGATCGATGCGGTGATATAGGGCGTGACGCCCAGCGCGATAAGCGACATGCGCTGCAACGCGCCGCCGGAAAACATGTTGAAGAAATCCAGCACGCCGCCCTGGGTGCGGCTGAACAAACTGCTCAGAGCCGTTGGATCGATACCGGGCAGCGGCACGAACGAGACCAGCCGGAACACGATCAACGCCCCCAGCGTGAACCACAGGCGCTTTTTCAGCTCCGTCGCTTTGGAGAAGTTTGCGAAACTCAGGTTCGCGGCCATGTTGTCGGCGGCTGACGCCATCTTGCTACCCAATCATCTAATCGGCGAAACGCACCGGCACCTAAACGGCGAAACGCCGCGCATTGCGCTCAGATAGGCAATGCGCGACGTTTCTACCATGGGTCATTTGGCCCGCAGTCGCCGGGGCGTTACTTAGCGGCCTTGGCTTCGGCTACCAGTCTGGCGGCCTTGGCTTCACGGGCAACGGCGCGTACCGCCTTTTGTTCGTCTCGGGTCAGCGGTGCTGGCTTTGGCGCCGGCAGTTCGACCGTACCACCCACCGCTTCGACAGCTGCCTTCGCTGCGGCGCTGGCGCCGGCAACCTTGACATTGATTTTGGTGGTCAACGCGCCCTTGGCAAGCAGACGCACACCGTCGCGGGCATGCGTCAACACGCCGGCATCGAGCAACACCTGGACGTCTATCAGCTTTTTCGCGTCCAGACGGCCGGCGTCGATCATCACCTGCAAGGTGCCCAGATTGATCTCGCTGTAATCCTTGCGGAAAATATTGTTGAAACCACGTTTTGGAATGCGCATGTGCAGCGGCATCTGGCCGCCTTCAAAGCCCTTGATGGCAACGCCAGAGCGCGATGTCTGACCCTTTTGGCCGCGCCCTGCGGTCTTACCGACGCCAGAGCCTATACCGCGGCCAACGCGAACGCGGCTCTTGCGGGCACCAGGGTTGTCATGAAGGTCGTTCAGCTTGGTCGTCATTGGATGCACTCGCTTTCGCTTTGGTCGCGCAGATGGGGGAACTGATACCGCAACTGCGGCGTCAGGCGATTTGTTCAACCTTCAACATGTGCGCCACCTTGGCGATCATGCCGCGCACCGATTTCGTATCTTCAAGGACACGTGATTTGTGCATCTTGTTAAGGCCAAGGCCGATCAGAGTTGCTTCCTGGTCCGGCGCCCGGCGAATCGGCGAACCGATCTGGGTGACACGCACGACCGGGCCAGAAATGGTCTTTGCCGCCGGTTTGACGGCAACGGACTTTGCCGCAACTGCAGCCGCGACCTTTGTCGCTGCAACCTTGGGGGTCGCTGCCGCAACCTTGGGCGCAGCCGCAGCCTTGGGAGCAGCCTTAGTCTTTGCCGGCACTTTTGGAGTATCCATCGTCATGTCCTTTACGCCACCGCTTCGGCGTCGGCTTCGGCAACACGCGCCGAAACATCACCGCGACGCGCCATCAGATCGGCAATCTTCTTGCCGCGACGCTGCGCCACTGCCTTGGGGCTGGTCTGTTCCGAAAGCGATGCAAACGTCGCGCGGATCATGTTATAGGGGTTATTGGTGCCGACCGATTTGGTCACCACATCCGCAACACCTAAGGCTTCGAACACGGCGCGCATCGGGCCGCCGGCGATGATGCCGGTCCCCTGTGCTGCCGAACGCACATAGACCTTGCCGGCGCCGAAATGGCCATAACCATCATGGTGCAGGGTGCGGCCATCGCGCAACGGCACGCGGATCATGGCTTTCTTGGCCGCAGCGGTGGCCTTTTGAATGGCTTCCGGCACTTCGCGCGCCTTGCCATGGCCAAAACCGACCCGGCCCTTGGCATCGCCAACCACAACCAATGCGGCAAAACCAAAGCGCTTGCCGCCCTTTACGGTTTTCGACACGCGGTTGATGTGGACCAGCTTTTCAACCAGTTCTTCGCCGCCGGCTTCCTGGCCGGGCGCACCATCGCGGCGGCCACGGCCACCACGATCACGATCATTGCCGCCACCGGGGCCACGCCCGCGGCCGCCGCCGGGGCCAGCACCACCAGGACCGCCGCGACCGCGACGTTCGCCACCGGGCGCACCACCGGGTGAACCAGCGTTGGGCGCGCCAGCGTTCTGAATTTCATCGGCCATTGTTTAAAACTCCAATCCGCCTTCGCGGGCTCCATCGGCCAGCGCCTTGACGCGGCCATGGAAAATGAAACCACCACGATCGAACACGACCTTGGAAACCCCCGCCGCCATGGCCCGCTCGGCCAGGCGCTTGCCAACTTCGACAGCGGCATCCTTGGTGGCGCCGGTGACGTCGCGAACACTAGCTTCCAGCGTCGATGCCGACGCCACCGTCACGCCGTTGGCGTCGTCGATAACCTGGGCATAGATATGCTGCGATGACCGATGGATCGACAGGCGCGGGCGCGTGCCACCCTTGGCCCGCAAGGCGGTGCGAACCCGCCGGCGGCGCTGATCGAAAAGCGAAAGCTTGGCCATTATTTCTTCTTCCCTTCCTTGCGGAAGATTTTCTCGCCGCGGTATTTGATGCCCTTGCCCTTATAGGGTTCAGGTTTCCGCCAGCGACGAATTTCCGCCGCGACCTGGCCAACGCGTTGTTTGTCGCTGCCGGTGATTTCTACCGTCGTCTGGTCAGGGGTTTTGATGGTGATGCCGGCCGGAATGGCGAAATCGACATCATGGCTGTAACCAAGCTGCAATTTCAAATTCGAACCCTGCACGGATGCACGATAACCAACGCCGGTGATTTCCAGCACCTTGGTGAAACCATCCGAAACACCAATCACCAAATTCGACACCAACGTGCGCTGCATGCCCCAAAAGGCCCGGGCGCGCTTGGTTTCATTGGCGGGCATCACGGCGATGTCGCCGGCGTTGATCGTATAGCTGATGTCATCCGACATTGGCATGGTCAGTTCGCCCTTGGGGCCTTTTACCAAAAGGACACGCTCCGCGATGCTGGCGCTGACGCCGGCGGGAACCGGCACTGGTTTTTTTCCGATGCGCGACATGGCTTAAAACACCTGGCAGAGGACTTCGCCGCCGGCGTTCTGTTCACGCGCTTCCGCGTCAGACAGAACACCCTTTGGCGTCGAAACGATGACAATGCCCAGACCGTTGCGGATGCGGGGCAGTTCGGTGGCACCCGAATACACCCGGCGACCCGGCTTTGACACGCGAGCGATGTGCTGGATGGCCGGCTTGCCTTCGAAATATTTCAGGTCAATCCGCAGCGCGGCGGCAGCAGTGCCACCATCGGCCTCGGAATAACCGCGAATATAACCTTCACGCTGCAACACGTCGAGAACGCGGGCACGCAGCTTTGAAGCCGGGGTGAGAACGGAATCCTTCTTGGCCTGCTGGCCATTGCGGATGCGGGTGAGCATATCACCAATGGGGTCGGTCAACGACATGTCTTATCCTACCAGCTCGACTTGGTCACGCCGGGGATCAGGCCCTTGTTGGCCAATTCCCGCAGCATGATGCGCGACAGCTTGAACTTGCGATAATAGGCACGGCTGCGGCCGGTCAGCTCGCACCGGTTGCGCACCCGCGTCGGGTTGGCATTGCGCGGCAATGTCGCCATTTTCAGGCGGGCCATCAGCCGTTCATTGTCATCGCGGCTATCGTCATTGGCGATCGCCTTGAGCACGGCAAATTTGCCGGCATATTTGACCACCAACGCCTTGCGACGCTCGTTCTTGTTAATCGATGAAAGCTTTGCCATCGGTCAGGCCGCCTTTTTTTCTGGAACGGGCTGGATGAACGGCAGGCCAAAGGCTGCAAGCAGCGCCCGGGCTTCGTCGTCGGTGTTGGCCGTCGTCGCAATGATCACATCCATGCCGCGCACGCTATCGATGCGATCATAGTTGATTTCGGGGAAGATGATCTGTTCCTTCAGGCCCATGGCATAATTGCCGCGGCCATCGAACGATTTGGGGTTCAGCCCGCGAAAATCGCGAACCCGCGGCAATGCCACAGTGACCAGGCGATCGAGGAATTCATACATTTTTTCCCGGCGCAGGGTGACCTTGCAACCGATCGGCATGCCTTCGCGCAGTTTGAAGGTGGCGACCGATTTCTTGGCCTTGGTGATCACCGGCTTTTGCCCGGCGATCAGCGCCATTTCTTCGGCGGCCTTGTCGACCTTCTTCTTGTCCTGCGTCGCTTCGCCAACACCCATGTTGATGACGATCTTGTCGATTTTGGGAACCTGCATGAGGTTCTTGTAACCAAATTGTTCCACCATCTGTGCGCGGATTATGTCCACATACAATTGCTGCATCTTGGTCAGATTTGCTGCATCAGCCATCGATCAATTCTCCCGACCGCTTGGCGATACGCACCTTGCGACCATCTTCCAGCACCTTGAACCCGACGCGGGTCGGCTTGCCGGTTTTCGGATCCTCGATTGCGACCTTTGAAATGTGCATCGGCGCTTCAATGCGCTCCAGCCCACCCTGGGGGTCCTGCTGCGAGGGTTTCTTGTGGCGGGTCATCATGTTGATGCCGCCGACGAGTACCTTAGCATCCTTGGGGAATGCCTTGGTGACTTCGCCATGCTTGCCCTTGTCCTTGCCGGACAGGATGACGACCTTGTCGCCCTTTTTGATCTTTGCGGCGCTCATTACAGCACCTCCGGCGCAAGGCTGATGATCTTCATATGGCCCGATGCGCGCAGTTCGCGCACCACGGGCCCAAAAATGCGGGTGCCGATCGGCTCCTCATTCTTGTTGATCAGCACGGCGGCATTGCCATCAAACCGGATCACCGATCCATCGGCGCGGCGAATGTCCTTAGCAGTGCGAACGACGACGGCACGATGCACATCACCCTTCTTCACCTTGCCCTTGGGCTGTGCTTCCTTGACCGAAACAACGATCACATCGCCAACGCCGGCGAACCGACGCTTCGATCCGCCCAGCACCTTGATGCACATCACCCGCTTGGCACCGCTGTTGTCAGCGACGTCCAGGTTCGTCTGCATCTGGATCATTTCTTAGATCCTTCATTTGCGGCCACGGCGTCATTGCCGAGGACTCTCCAGGTTTTCAGCTTGGAAATCGGCGCGCATTCTTCGATGCGAACCATATCGCCGGCCTTGACCGTGTTGTTTTCATCATGAGCATGGTATTTTTTCGACCGACGGATGATCTTGCCATAAACCGGATGCGCAACCTTGCGCTCGATCAGGACAACGACCGTCTTGTCGGCCTTGTCAGACACCACTGTGCCCTGGAGGACGCGTTTCGGCATAGTCTATGCTCCTGGCTGCATCGGCTCAGGCTTGCGCCCGGCCTGCAGCGTCTTGATACGGGCGATGGTGCGGCGCACCTCGCGGATACGGCCCGGCTTTTCCAATTGGCCAGTGGCCGCTTGGAAACGCAGGTTGAACTGCTCACGCTTCAGTTCACCCAGCGCCACCGCCAGTTGATCGTCGGTCTGGACCTTCAGGTCCGCATGTTTTGTCTGTGCCATCTCGTCTTATTCCTGCACGCCAGTCGCTTCGCCCAGGCGAACGACCATCTTGACCTTGATCGGCAGCTTTGCCGCTGCACGCTCAAAGGCACCGGCCGCCACATCGTGCGGCACGCCATCCAGTTCAAACATGATGCGGCCCGGCTTTACCCGCGCGGCCCAATATTCCGGTGCACCCTTGCCCTTGCCCATGCGAACCTCGGCGGGCTTTGTGGTGACGGGCACATCCGGGAAAATGCGAATCCACAACCGGCCGGCGCGCTTGATGTGGCGCGAAATCGCTCGGCGCGCCGCTTCGATCTGGCGGGCGGTGATTCGTTCCGGCTCCAGCGCCTTCAGGCCGAAGGATCCGAAATTCAACGCGGTGCCGCCCTTGGCAACGCCATGAATGCGGCCTTTGAACTGCTTGCGGAACTTGGTGCGCTTTGGTGACAACATGATCTATATCCCTCAGCGAGCCGGGCGAACGCCAGAGGTCTGCGATTCCATCATCAGACGGTCCTGCGCCATCGGGTCATGCCCCAGGATTTCACCCTTGAAGATCCACACCTTGATGCCGCAAACGCCATAGGCGGTGTGCGCCTGGGCTTCAGCATAATCGACATTGCCGCGCAGCGTGTGCAATGGCACCCGGCCTTCACGATACCATTCGGTACGGGCGATTTCGGCGCCGCCCAAACGACCCGAACAGGTGATCTTGATGCCTTCGGCACCCAGTCGCAGCGCTGATTGCACAGCCCGTTTCATCGCACGCCGAAACGCGATACGTCGCTCCAACTGATCGGCAACACCCTGCGCCACCAGCTTGGAATCGACTTCCGGCTTGCGGATTTCAACGATGTTCAGCGACACGTCGCTGCGCGTCATCCCGGCGATCTGCTTGCGCAGCTTTTCAATATCAGCGCCCTTCTTACCGATGATTACACCGGGGCGGGCGGCATAGATCGAAACCCGGCACAGCTTGGCCGGACGCTCGATGACTACCTTGGAGATCGCGGCCTGCATATGGTTCTTGACGATGAATTCGCGGATGCGCAGGTCTTCCAGCAGCAAGCGGCCATATTCATCACCGCTGGCAAACCAGCGGCTGTCCCAGGTGCGGTTGATCTGCAGGCGCAGACCAATGGGGTTGGCTTTATGACCCATTATGCTTCACTCGCCACTTCGTCACCCATTTCGCGGACAACGACGCGCAAACGGCTGAACGGTTTCTGGATTTGGGCAGCACGGCCCCGGGCGCGCGGCGTAAAACGCTTCATCACGATCGCCTTGCCAACGCTGGCTTCCTTGACGATCAACGCATCGACGTCAAGGTTATGGTTGTTTTCGGCGTTGGCAACGGCCGAAGCCAGCACCTTGCGCACGTCAACGGCCATCGCCTTGGTGGAAAAGCTCAAGATGTTCAGCGCTTCACCAACCTTGCGGCCGCGGATCAAACCGGCGACCAGATTCAGCTTATAGGCCGAACCACGGATCGATGTTGCTACGGCCAGCGCCTCACGGTCACCAACCTTGCGGGGGGATTTGGGCTTTGACATCAGCGCTTGCCCTTCTTGTCGGCCGCATGGCCGGGAAAGTTGCGCGTCGGCGAAAATTCGCCCAGCTTCATGCCAACCATGTCTTCGTTGACCGAAACCGGGATGAACTTCTTGCCATTATAGACGCTGAAGGTCAGGCCGACGAACTGCGGCAGAATGGTCGAACGGCGTGACCAGGTCTTGATCGGACCCCGGCCACCGCCACCAGCCTGTGCGACTTCGGCTTTTTTCAGAACATTGAGGTCCACAAACGGACCCTTCCAGACGGAACGGCTCATCGCGGCCTACCTCTTCTTCTTGGCGTGACGCGACCGGATGATCATCCGGTCGGTCGACTTGTTCGAACGCGTCTTGGCGCCCTTGGTCGGCTTGCCCCATGGCGTCACCGGATGGCGACCGCCAGAGGTGCGGCCTTCACCGCCGCCGTGCGGATGGTCGACCGGGTTCTTGGCAACGCCGCGCGTCAGCGGGCGATGGCCCAGCCACCGGTTGCGGCCGGCCTTGCCCAGATTCTGATTGCTGTTGTCAGGGTTTGACACGGCGCCAACAGTGGCCATGCAATCCGAACGCACATAACGCTGCTCACCCGAATTCAACCGGATGATCACCATGCCGCGATCACGGCCGACGACCTGGACAAAGGTACCGGCCGCGCGGGCCATTTGGCCACCCTTGCCGGGCTTCAATTCGACATTGTGGACGATGGTGCCAACCGGGGTCGAACCGATTTCCATGGCATTGCCCGGTTTCACATCGACCTTTTTGCCGGCGGTGACGACGTCACCAACTGCCAGGCGCTGCGGCGCGATGATATAGGTCTGGGTGCCATCGGGATATTTGATCAACGCGATGAACGCCGAACGATTGGGATCATATTCCAGCCGTTCAACCGTCGCTGTCACATCCCAGGTGCGGCGCTTGAAATCGACGGTGCGATACAATTGCTTGTGGCCGCCGGCGATGCCGCGCGCCGTGGCATGGCCCATGTTGTTGCGGCCACCCGATTTGCGCAGACCTTCGGTCAGCTGCTTGACAGGGCGCCCCTTGAACAGGCCGGAACGATCAACCAGGATCAGGCCGCGACGGCCCGGGCTGGTGGGATTAAAGCTTTTCAATGCCATCGGATCAGATCCCCGTGGTCACATCGATACGATCACCATCGGCGAGCGTGACGATTGCCTTTTTCTCATCGGAACGGCGATATTCCTTGCCCTTCCAGCGCTTTGTCTTGCCCTTTTGAATCAGGGTGTTGACGCTCAACACCTTGACGCTGAACAGGGCTTCTATCGCTGCCTTGATTTCGGGCTTTGATGCGTGGTTGGCAACCTTGAACACCACCTGGTTATATTCGCTGACCAGCGTGGATTTTTCGGTGATCACCGGCTTCACGACAATGTCGTAATGCTTCAGGTCAATTGCCTTAGTAATGGGCTTAGCCATTGGCCCGGGCCTCCAGCGCCGTGACGGCAGCGCGGGTCAAAACCAGCGTGTCGTGGTTGAGGATGTCATAAACGTTCGCGCCGATGACCGGCAGCACGTCGATGTGTGGAACGTTGGCCGAAGCGTGACGGAAGGCAGTGTTGACTTCGGGGCCGTCAATGAACAGGCCGGATTTGATGCCTAAACCAGCCATTACGGTGATGAAGGCCTTGGTCTTGGCTTCGGTCATCGCCAGGTCTTCCAGAATAATGAGCTTGCCTTCGGCTGCCTTGACCGACAGCGCGGTGAACAGGCCCAAGGTGCGGATCTTCTTGTTGAGACCGGGGTTGAAATCACGAACCCGCGGGCCGTGCGCCTTGCCGCCGCCGATGAACTGCGGTGCGGCGCGGTTGCCATGGCGTGCCGTACCGCCGCCCTTTTGATTGCCCAGCTTTTTTCCGGTGCGCTGCACATCGGAACGCTCACGCGCACCTCGAGCCGTGCCGCGACGCTTTTCCAGCTGCCAGGTGACGACGCGGTGCAGAATGTCGAGGCGCGGCGCCTTGCCGAACACCGCTTCTGACAGTTCGATCTCGCCGGCGTCGACTGCGGCCAGGGTTTTAACCTGAATCTTCATGTGCCTCAGGCCTCCGTATTTTCAGTGGCAGCTTCGGCGACGGCGGTTTCCACCACCTCGGCCGGGGCCACATCATTTGCAACTGCGGCCAGCTTGAGCGACGCCGGATATGGCGCATCGGCGTGGCGTGCGACCTTGACCGCATCCTTGATCAGCAACCAGCCGCCCTTTGAACCCGGCACGGAGCCGTGAACGAACAATAGGCCGCGCTCGACATCGGTCGAAACGATTTCCAGATTCTGCTGGGTGCGCTGCTTGTCACCCATGTGACCGGCCATCTTCTTGCCCTTGAAGACCTTGCCCGGATCCTGGCGTTGCCCGGTCGAGCCCAGCGAGCGGTGCGAGACCGAGACCCCGTGGGTCGCGCGCAAACCGCCGAAATTCCAGCGCTTCATGCCGCCCTGGAAACCCTTGCCCTGCGTCACGCCGGTGACGTCCACCAACTGGCCGGCAACGAAATGATCAGCGGAAATGGTCGCGCCGGTTTCAAGCAGCGCGTCTTCCGAAACGCGGAATTCGGCGACCTTGGCTTTCGGTTCGACTTCGGCTTTGCCGAAATGGCCGCGCTCCGGCTTGGTAGTGTTCTTGGCTTTCTTGGTACCAGCGCCCAGCTGGACAGCGACGTAACCGTCATTGTCCGCGGTGCGTACCGAAATAACCTGATTATTTTCCAAAGCGAGAACGGTGACTGGCACATGCCGGCCATCATCGCGGAACACCCGCGTCATCCCCATCTTCTTCGCGATCACACCTGTGCGCATGACCAATTCCTTTCTCATCAGAGGCCCCAACCCAACAGGGAGGGGGCGTGTCAGGCCCGGATGTTGGGCCAAAGTTCGCTCCGCGTATTTTGGTTGGGCTTATTTACCCAGCTTGATTTCCACATCGACACCAGCGGCCAGATCGAGCTTCATCAGCGCGTCTACCGTTTGCGGTGTCGGATCGACAATATCCAAGAGCCGCTTGTAGGTGCGAACCTCAAACTGTTCCCGGCTTTTCTTGTCGACGTGCGGCGAGCGGTTCACGGTGAACTTTTCAAAACGCGTCGGCAACGGGATCGGACCACGGATGGCAGCACCGGTTCGCTTTGCCGTATCAGCAATTTCGCCCGTGGCCAGATCAAGGACACGGTGATCAAAAGCCTTTAGGCGGATGCGGATGTTCTGGGTATCCATGAAACCTGATTCTTACTCTATTCAATGGCGCAATCGGCACGACCCACTTTTTTGGGTGGGACGCGCCGGTCGCTTCAAACTCGGGCTTTGGTTCGATCAGTGGCCCAGACGAATCGGGCCGCTCCCCAAAGGAAGCGGCCCTATAGCCTTACTTGATGATCGTTGCAACCACGCCGGCGCCAACGGTACGGCCGCCTTCGCGAATGGCGAAGCGCAGGCCCGGATCCATGGCGATAGGCGCGATCAGTTTGACCTTCAGCTGGACGTTATCGCCCGGCATGACCATTTCGGTGCCTTCTGGCAGCTCGACAGTGCCCGTGACATCGGTGGTGCGGAAATAGAACTGTGGGCGGTAATTGGCGAAGAACGGCGTGTGACGGCCACCTTCATCCTTCGACAGCACATAGACCTCAGCCGAAAATTCGGTGTGCGGCTTGATCGAGCCGGGCTTGCAAAGCACCTGGCCGCGTTCAACGTCTTCACGGCCAACGCCGCGCAGCAGTGCACCGATGTTGTCGCCAGCCTGGCCCTGATCGAGCAGTTTGCGGAACATTTCAACGCCCGTGCACACCGACTTACGGGTGTCATGGATGCCGACGATTTCGATTTCTTCGCCAACCTTGACGATACCCGATTCGACACGGCCGGTGACGACGGTGCCACGACCTGAGATCGAGAACACATCTTCGATTGGCATCAGGAACGGGCGATCGAGAGCACGTTCCGGCTGCGGGATATAATCATCGACGGTCTTCATCAACGCCAGAACTGCGTCATGGCCGATATCGTCGCGCTTGCCTTCCAGGGCGCATACAGCCGAACCTTGCGTGATCGGAATGTCATCACCGGGGAAATCATATTTCGAAAGAAGTTCGCGGATTTCCATTTCAACGAGCTCGAGAATCTCGGCATCATCAACAAGATCAACCTTGTTCATGAAAACGACCATCGCCGGCACGCCGACCTGCTTGGCGAGCAGGATGTGCTCACGGGTCTGCGGCATCGGGCCATCGGTGGCCGAAACGACAAGAATGGCACCATCCATCTGTGCGGCACCGGTGATCATGTTCTTCACATAATCGGCGTGGCCCGGGCAATCGACGTGGGCGTAATGGCGGGCGGCGGTTTCATATTCGACGTGTGCCGTCGAAATTGTGATGCCGCGCTCGCGCTCTTCGGGCGCCTTGTCGATGTTGGCATAGCTGGTGAAGGTGGCGCCGCCGGTTTCGGCAAGCACCTTGGTGATCGCTGCGGTCAGCGATGTCTTGCCATGGTCGACGTGACCGATGGTGCCGATGTTGCAATGCGGCTTGTTCCGCTCAAACTTTGCCTTACCCATGACGGTAACCTCTTCCTTGCGTAAATCGTGTTTCTATTGTCGCATTATCGCCACCGCTGTTACCAGCGCCGCAGCAAGCGGCGCTGACTAGCGGGCTTCAAGAATAAATCAAGCCAGTTTGAGCTTGATCTCCTCTGCCACGTTCGAGGGCACTTCCTCGTAATGGCTGAACTGCATGGAATATTGCGCCCGGCCTTGGCTCATCGAGCGCAGCTGGTTCACATAACCAAACATATTTGCCAGCGGAACCTGGGCTTCGATAACCTGGGCGTTGCCACGGGTATCGGTGCCCTGAATCTGGCCTCGGCGGCTGTTCAGATCGCCGATGACGTCACCCAAATAATCCTCCGGGGTGACAACTTCAACCTTCATCACCGGCTCCAGCAACTTGATACCGGCCTTGGTCGCCGCTTCACGCATCCCGCCACGCCCGGTGATTTCAAACGCCAGTGCCGAAGAATCGACATCATGATATGCGCCATCATACAGGATCGCGGTGAAATCGATAATCGGGAAGCCGATCAACGAGCCGCTTGCCGCGATTTCGCGGATGCCCTTTTCAACCGACGGGATATATTCTTTTGGAATATTGCCGCCCTTGACTTCATCCTTGAAGATCACCCCAGAACCGCGTTCACCTGGTTCAACCGAAAATTTGATACGCCCAAACTGGCCTGAACCACCCGACTGCTTTTTATGGGTGTAATCGACATCGACCTTGCGAGCGAGCGATTCGCGATATGCCACCTGCGGCGCGCCGACGTTAGCCTCCACCTTGAACTCACGGCGCATGCGATCGACCAGGATTTCAAGGTGAAGCTCACCCATGCCCTTGATGATCGTCTGGCCGCTTTCCTGATCGGAAGTAACGCGGAATGAAGGATCTTCCTGCGCAAGGCGATTTAGCGCGATGCCCATCTTTTCCTGGTCGGCCTTGGTCTTGGGTTCCACGGCAACTTCGATCACGGGGTCCGGAAACTCCATCCGCTCCAGAATGATCGGCTTCAGCGGCGCGCACAGCGTGTCACCGGTCGTCACATCTTTCAGGCCAACGAGCGCGACGATGTCGCCGGCAAAGGCTTCCTTGATGTCTTCACGGTTGTTGGCATGCATCAGCAACATGCGGCCGATTTTTTCGCGCTTGTCCTTCACCGAATTCATCACCGTCGATGCAGCTTCCATCTTGCCCGAATAAATGCGGGCAAAGGTAAGCGTGCCGACAAACGGATCGGTCATGATCTTGAAGGCCAGTGCCGAGAACGGCGCATCATCCGACGCTTCGCGGATTTCGTCCTCGTCTTTCAAATTGATGCCATGCATTGGCGGAATATCGAGCGGGCTGGGCAGGTAATCGACGACCGCATCAAGCAACGGCTGCACACCCTTATTCTTGAACGCCGAACCGCACAGCACCGGCACGAATGCAAACGCCAGCGTGCCCTTGCGGATCAGCATTTTCAGCTCGGCAACCGTCGGCTCGGTGCCTTCCAGATAGGATTCCATCAGGGCATCGTCCTGCTCAACCGCCATCTCGATCAATTCTGATCGGGCGACTGCCGCCTCGGCCTTCATGTTGTCCGGAATATCCTTGTATTCGAACTTGGCGCCCAGCGATTCTTCCAACCAAACGATGGCGCGGTTTTCAACCAGATCGACAAGGCCGATAAAGTCACCTTCCAGCCCGATCGGCAGATACAAGACCGCCGGACGCGCACCAAGGCGGTCCTTGATCATTTCAACGCAGCGCACGAAATTCGCGCCGGTGCGGTCCAGCTTGTTCACAAAGCACATCCGCGGCACTTTATACTTGTCAGCTTGGCGCCAGACCGTCTCGGACTGGGGCTCAACCCCTGCGACGCCATCAAAGCACGCCACCGCACCATCCAGCACGCGCAGCGAACGTTCGACTTCAATGGTGAAATCGACATGGCCGGGCGTATCGATGATGTTGATGCGGTGATCGTTCCAATAGCAGGTCGTGGCAGCCGATGTGATGGTGATGCCGCGCTCCTGCTCCTGCTCCATCCAGTCCATCGTCGCGGTGCCTTCATGCACTTCGCCGATTTTATAGGATTTGCCGGTGTAGTACAGGATCCGCTCGGTCGTCGTGGTTTTCCCGGCGTCGATATGCGCCATGATTCCGATGTTGCGGTACATATTGAGCGCGGTTGTGCGAGGCATAGCTAATACTACCAGCGGTAATGAGAGAAGGCCCGGTTGGCTTCGGCCATCCGGTGCGAATCTTCGCGTTTCTTGACAGCGGCACCGCGGTTGTTTGCGGCATCAAGCAACTCACCTGACAAGCGCTGTGCCATCGTGTGCTCGCTGCGCTTGCGCGCCGCACCAATCAACCAACGAATGGCCAGGGCTTGCGAGCGTTCCGGGCGCACTTCGACGGGCACCTGATAGGTAGCACCGCCAACGCGGCGCGAGCGCACTTCAATGCCCGGGCGGACGTTGGCGAGCGCATCATGGAACACGCCAACCGGTTCGCGGCGGCTCTTGGCTTCGATGGTTTCCAGTGCCGAATAGACGATCGATTCGGCAACGGATTTCTTGCCCTCATACATGACGAGGTTCATGAACTTGCTGAGCACCACATCACCGAACCGTGGGTCGGGCAGGATTTCACGCTTTTCTGGGCGACGACGACGGGCCATTTTCTAATCCTTCTTACTTGGGACGCTTGGCGCCATACTTCGACCGGCTCTGCTTGCGGTTCTTGACACCCTGGGTATCGAGAACGCCGCGCAGAACGTGGTAACGCACACCGGGCAAATCCTTGACGCGGCCGCCGCGAATCAGGACCACGGAATGCTCCTGAAGGTTATGGCCTTCACCGGGGATGTAACCGATGACTTCAAAGCCATTGGTAAGACGGATTTTGGCAACCTTGCGAAGCGCCGAGTTCGGCTTCTTCGGGGTCGTTGTGTAGACGCGGGTGCAAACGCCGCGCTTTTGCGGGCAGGATTCCATGGCAGGTGCGGTTTCACGCACACGCTGCGGGGTCCGGCCCTTGCGAATCAATTGGTTAATCGTAGGCATTCATGTCTCTCTGCTGTTCGGCAACTTTCGCTGCCTACTCCAGACCCGCCCCGCCCATGATTGAGTTTCCCCGTTCACGGCATAAGCGCGAAAGACTCCTTGCAGAAGCCTTACGCGCGCGGCGCACCCTGTCGTTTCTGTTCCCGCCATGGTCGTCGACCCTAGTTGGGAGCGCGGCCTATAGTATCGAGGCCGCCTTGCGTCAATTGGATTCCCCGCCACGTATAGCGCCGCCAGCGTCAGAGGTTGAGCTCGCGTCGTTAATGCGCGGCGGACAAGGAGCGCATGGCTACCCCCGTGTCAGCCCAATCGCGAATGCCGCCCACAGCCCCATCAGCAAAACCGTTGACGCCGCATAAACCCCAAAGCGCAGGATCACATTGTTGAAACTGCAATGTACCACGGAATGCACCGCCCGCAGCCCGACATAGGCCCAGCATCCGGCCAGCAGCAGCGGTTCAACCACCCCGGCAATCGCCATCGCCAGGCAGAGCAGGTGAAACAACACCGGCAATTCGAAAAGATTCATCAGATTGTCGTTCGCCGCTGATTCCTTTTCGGTAAACGCCGGCCGCGTCGCCCTGATCCGCATCAATTCGAGCGGCACATCCCCGCGCCGTGCCCCGGGGATCCGCCGAATAAACAGTGTGATCCAAACGGAAAATGTCACGCCGGCAAGCGCAATGGACGGCCAAAGGGGGGCGGTGGAGATCATGGGCTGTGCGCAATTCGAGTTGGCTTCCCCGCCAATCTGCGACGCGACTTGCCGCTCATGGCGAGACTAGCGACAATCAATGCCCCATTGTCAGGCTACCACAAGCAAGCCTGACGGCACCATTCAACACAACCGCGGCGCCATCCGCGTCCAGCAGCCCGCCTTGCAACCGCACATCCTCACGCAGCACATTCAGCAGGCCAAGCCCGGAGGCATCGACCGTCAATGCATTGCCGCCGCCGATCGGTGTCCCGACGCTGGCGAAATCCGGGCTTTCGCAGCGTCCGCTTCCGTGCAGGCTGATGCTGTAATCGCCCGGCGGCACGCCGATAACGCGGGCCGTGATGCGCGTGCCGTCAACCTCTTGCGACAAAGTTGCCGTGCCCCGCGGCGTGCCGTCAGGAGCAGTCAATGGCACTGTGAGTATCAACGAAGGTGCGCCGCCGATACGGCCAAGCGATGTGCCCTTTTCGGCGCAGGCGGTTAGCAGCAACAGCGAAATCCAGACAACGCGCATCGCAACTCCTTCAATGTCGAATGTCATAATGCAGCACGAGACGGTCTAGCGCCAGTTTCAAGACGAGCTTTCCGGCACGATTCGGCCAGCCGAGGGCGCGTTCGGCGGTTTCCAACCCTTCGCCCATGCAGATCACCCGCCACAATACATCGCTCAGGCCCGGTCCAGCGGCGGTGACAGCGGCGTCAAAACGTTGGCGGGCACTAATTTGCGCGGTTGTCGGATCATTGCCGCCGCCTGAATTGCGGCTGGTCGGGGCCGGATCCCAGCGCATGGTAACGCTGGGGGCCTGGCCGGCTCGCATGAAATCGGCCCTCAGGCGTTCGCTCGCGGTAAACTGCGCCGCGTTGACCATGCCACGCCGCGCCAGCCACGCCAAAGGCGATTCGGCCAGATTGACGGTGACGTTGCGCCGATCAATCGCATCCGCCGGTGACAGGAGGCGGTTGACGAGCAGGCGATTCATGGGTTCGGGGGGAATATCTGGCGATTGTTGACGAGGCTTCATGTATTATCTCCTTTTTGGTTGCTAAGATTTCTTGCCACTAACCATTATCTGTAGGACAGAGATAACCATCGTGGTTCGATAAAGGAGTTGAAAATGCTGACGCGTATTCGAGAGGTCCGCAAGGCCAAGGGTTTGACCCTGTTGGAAGTCGCGGAATTATGCGTGCCGCCAACGACCGCGCAGACCATCGGCCGGCTGGAAACCGGCACTCGCACCGTCTCTGTTGGCTGGCTGAACCGTATCGCTGGCGCGCTGGGCGTTGAGGCCGCCGATCTGGTGACATTGCCGAATCGCGCCGACCTGCCCGTTGCCGCCGTCCTGGGCAGCGACGGCGCGACGGCGCCGCGCCGACCCCAGGCTGTGGTGCCGCCAACACCATCCGAAGGTATGGTCGGCATCATCGTTGAAGTCACCCAAGGCGATTATCGCGCTGGCGATGCGATCTGGGCCGAAAAGCTGGCGCCCGAAGACTTTGGCCGCGCCATCAACCGAGATGTGCTGGCGCCGCGCCCGGTCGGCCGTTTCGCCTTTGGCCGCCTGGTGGCGACCGATGGCGGCAAATTGCAGATTCTGCCGCTGGCCACCGGGGCGCGGCAGCAGGTGCTGGCCGATGTGCCGTGGATCGCGGTGGTGCGTCAGTTGAGCCGAGGGCTATAGGCAGAGTCACGGGTCTCCGGCGGCTGGAGTTATGGCTCCAGACGCCGAAGCGACCATTAACGCGCGAACAGATTGTCCGGATTGCGCATCGCCTTGAATTCCAGTGCGTTGCCGGCGGGATCGAACAGGAAAAACGTCCCCTGCTCGCCCGGTTGACCGGCAAAACGCACGTGTGGCGGCAGTTCGAACTCTGTGCCGCTGGCAGCGATACGGTCGGCCAGCGCCTGCCAATCCGCCCAGGCCAGGACGATGCCGAAGTGCGGCACCGGCACCGAATCCCCATCGACAGGATTGCGCGTGATGGCGCTGGGCGGCGCGCGGTGGACGACTAGTTGGTGCCCCTGAAAGTCAAAATCGATCCAGGTTTCAGACGACCGACCTTCGGGGCAGCCCATAACCGTGCCGTAGAAATACCGCGCCGCGTGGAGATCATCGACAGGAATGGCAAGGTGGAACGGCTTGAGCATCAGCGAATCCCCATGGCAGTTGCGCGTGCGACCAATTGCCGGCTGGCACGGGCGATGTCTGCTCCGGGGTGGCCGTTCAGCGGGTGGTCGGCCGCAAAATCGGTTATCGGCGGCGGCGCAAAGGCTGGCGGTGAACCAGCCGTCTGCGCCGGATCGAGCAGCCAAGTCATCACCGCCATCAGCCGCGTTGTCACCCCCAGGCTTTCAATGGCCACCTGCGCCTGCGCCATCGGCGGCAGCTTCGTCCGCCAGCGGGCACCCGGCCCGTCGAACCAGTCACGGGCGCGATCGGCGATGCGAACGGTGTCGCGGTAAAGTGCATCGAGTGTCTTTTCGTCGGTCATGGCAGTGTCATGCCAAGCGGTGGCGGGTTGCGCCAGCCCCCCCCCTTGAAGTCCCGCCGCCGGCTTCCAAGCTTTAGGCTGTCGCCTTCGCCAATCGGGTTGGCGGCACCCCCCGCGCCATCTCGGGCGGGGACAATGGCAACCGCTTTTTTGAAAAAGGAACTGCCCATGCGTGCATTTGATATTTCCCCCTTGCTGCGGTCATCGATCGGGTATGAAAACCTGAATCGCATCATTGAATTTGCCGGGCGCGTAGAAGGTGGGGAAAGCCCTTATCCGCCCTATAATATCGAAAAGGTTGGCGACGATGCCTATCGTATCGCCATGGCCGTCGCCGGTTTTGCCGAGAACGAATTGGATCTGACCGTTCAGGAAAACCTGCTGATTATCACGGGACAGGCGGCAAGCGACGGTGACGCCGGTGAACGTGTCTTCCTGCACCGCGGCATTGCCAAGCGAGCCTTCGAGCGCCGGTTTCAACTGGCCGACACCATCAAAGTGACCGGCGCCAGCTATGCGCATGGATTGCTCAACATCGAGCTGGTCCGCGAAATCCCGGAACACAAAAAGCCCCGTAAAATTGAAATCGGCACTGTGGTGGAAAACGTGCTGCCTGTGGTCACGAAACTGGCGGCAGAATAGGCTGGCAATCCTTGCCAGCATTGGCGGCGGGGCTGAAAATGGCCCGCCGCTTTTCCGCTTGACGACCCCGCCGCACTTGCCGAAGCCCCCAGCTTGTGGGCAAATATCTTCCATGGATATGACAGCGGAAGGTGGGTGCCATTGCGGCGCCGTTCGGTTTCGGGTGGCATTTGCCGCGCCACCAGAACTGCTCGATTGCAATTGTTCAATGTGTGCCAAAACCGGCTTTTTGCACCTGATCGCAACCGCCGATAATTTCACCCTCCTGCGCGGCGCCGAGGCGCTGACCGAATACAGTTTTGGCAGCAGAACGGCGCGGCATTTGTTCTGCCGTCATTGCGGGATCAAAAGTTTTTATGTGCCGCGATCTCACCCCGATGGGTTCAGTGTCAATTGGCGGGCATTGGACGAGGTGGATAACCTGCAGCCTGTGGTTATCGCGTTTGATGGTCGTCAATGGGAATCGGCAAAAGCCCGGCTTGGTTGACAGGCACAATCTGCTATTCGATTTTCATGAGCCATGTCACGCCAGAAGCCGGCGCCCCGGCACTGCCAAACATCAGTTTTGAAGACTGGCTTAGAGCCGATGTGCGGGTGGGCACCATTGTCGCGGCAGCGCCGTTTCCAGAGGCACGCAAGCCGGCCATCAAGCTGCTCATCGATTTTGGGCCGGTGATCGGCCAACGCAAATCAAGCGCGCAGATCACGCGCCATTATGACGTTGCGGTGCTGACCGGCCGGCAGGTTCTGGCTGTCATCAATTTTCCGCCCCGACAGATCGGAAAATACATGTCCGAAGTTCTCACCCTTGGGGTCCCTGATGCGGATGGTGAGGTTGTATTGCTGCATCCAGAACGGCCTGTCCCGAATGGCGGCCGATTGTTTTAACGGCCCGTCTGCCCGCGCTGCATCAGCTTTGCATCGGCAAGCACCAGCGCCAGCATAGCCTCCATCACCGGCGCGGCGCGGATGCCGACGCAAGGGTCATGCCGGCCTTTGGTTGTGATCTCGGTCGCTTCGCCGTCGCGGTTGATCGTTTCCACCGGCGTCAGGATCGACGATGTGGGTTTCAACGCCATCCGGACCACAATCGCCTGCCCGGTGGAGATTCCGCCGGCGGTGCCGCCGCTGTGGTTGGCAAGGAATTCCGGGCCATTGCTCCCTGGCCGCATCCGGTCGGCATTGTCCTCACCGCGCAAGCGCGCCACACCGAACCCATCGCCGATTTCGACGCCTTTGACCGCATTGATGCCCATGCAGGCGGCAGCGATCTGGCTGTCGAGCTTCATGTAGAGTGGCGAACCCCAACCGGCGGGAACACCGGTCGCGGCACATTCAACGATGGCGCCCAGCGATGACCCGGCCTTGCGGGCGGCATCCAGCGCCAGCTCCCATCGCACTGCGGCCTGGGGGTCGGGGCAGAAGAACGGGTTGCGATCGATTTCGGCATCGTCAAACCGCGCCCGGTCGATGGCGATACCGCCGAGTTCGACCAGATAGGCGCGGATGCGGACTTCCGGGATCACCAGCCGCGCCACTGCGCCCGCCGCCACGCGGCTGGCGGTTTCGCGCGCGCTGGATCGTCCGCCGCCGCGCGGATCACGACGGCCGTATTTGGCATCATAGGCGTAATCGGCATGGCCGGGGCGATAGGCCTTTGAAACCTCGCTGTAATCCTTTGATCGTTGATCGACATTTTCGATCATCAAACTGATCGGCGTGCCGGTGGTAAGCCCCTGATAGACGCCCGACAGGATGCGCACCTGGTCCGGCTCCTGCCGCTGCGTCGTGAAGCGCGAGGTGCCCGGCCGCCGCTTGTCGAGCCAAGGCTGAATGTCGGATTCGGACAGCGCCAGCCCCGGCGGGCAGCCGTCAACAACCGCGCCAATGGCAGGCCCGTGCGATTCACCCCATGTGGTGAAGCGGAAGAGATGGCCGAAGGAGTTGCTCACGCCACCGAAATATCCGGCGCGTCCTCGGCCTTCATGCCGATGACGTTATAGCCAGCATCGACATGGTGAATTTCCCCCGTCACGCCGCTTGCCAGATCAGATAGCAAATACACCCCTGCCCCGCCGACATCTTCAATCGTCACATTTCGGCGCAGGGGCGAGTTAAATTCGTTCCATTTCAGAATGTAGCGGAAATCGCCGATGCCGCTGGCGGCTAGCGTTTTGATCGGGCCGGCGGAAATGGCGTTGACGCGGATATTCTGCGGCCCAAGGTCCATCGCCAGATATTTGACGCTGGTTTCAAGCGCCGATTTGGCGACGCCCATGACATTGTAGTGCGGGATGACCTTTTCGGCGCCATAGTAGCTAAGCGTCAACAATGATCCGCCGTTCGGCATCATCGGCAGGGCGCGCTGGCAGACCGCGGTGAAGCTGAACACGCTGATGTTCATGGTCAGTGCGAAATTTTCGGCCGATGTATCGACATAGCGCCCGCGCAGTTCATTCTTGTCCGAAAAACCGATGGCGTGGACCAGGAAGTCAATCGTCGGCCAGTCTGCTGCCAGCGTTGCAAAACACGCATCCATGCTGGCGTCGCTCGCCACGTCGCATTCGATGAGGCGCGCAAAACCAAGCGATTCAGCCAGCGGGCGGACGCGCTTTTCCAGCGCCTCCCCCTGAAACGAAAACGCAATTTCGCCGCCCTGCGCGGAAATCGCCTTGGCGATGCCCCAGGCAAGACTGCGATCATTGGCAACGCCCATGATCAGGCCGCGCTTGCCGCTCATAATTCCGGCCATAAATTCCACTCAATCCGCTATTGTTGCGACAGCCTTTAGCCGGTTTTCCTTCGGCTTGGCGAGGGCCGCGTTAAGATTTGCGCCCACCACCAGGCCCAACCCGATGATATAGAAAAACAGCAGAGAAACGATGACGCCAGCCAGTGAGCCGTAGGTCAGCGTGTAACTGCCAAATTGCGCCAGAACGAGCGGCATGGCCATGGTTGTCAAAACCCAGGTCAGGCTCGTCACCAGGGCTCCGGGCCAAATTGGGCAGCGTAGCAGGCGGAATCGCGCCGGAGTCAGCACAAAAAACACTGCATAGAGTGCGCCAAACAAGATCGCCGCCGGCACGATCCGCCCCAAGCCCAGATCAGCAAACACGCCATCGGTAAACTGTGTCAAAAGCGCCTCTGCGCCTGTCAGCAGCACCTGCGACGCCAGTGCAGCCAACATCATCAGAACTGCCACAAAAACGACCAATACCGAACCGATACGGTAACGCCACACTGGCAGGCTGCCCTTTGTTTGATAGGCTTGGCGGATGATTGCGCGCACGGTTTCGATAAAGCCGCTGATTGTCCACAGGGCGACGATGATCCCCAAGGTCAACAGCCCGGCCGAGGCGCGCACGCCGATAACATCGGCAATAGGTTTTGCAACCAACGTCGCTACATCCGGCGGTAAGGTTTTCAGAAAAACTCGGACAGCGCGCAGGCCATCTTCGGTGCGACCCAATGTGCCCGCAACCGTCGCTACCATGATGAAAAACGGAAACAGCGTAAGCAGCGAAAGATAGGCTAGATTCCCGGCATGGGTAAAGCCGTCACCCCACACACCGGCCACGGTATCCCGCACCACCTGCCAGATACGACGATTGCGCAGCAACAGCCGGCGGATCACACCCCCAGCTCGCGCCGCACCTCTCGCGGGTCAATCCAGCCGGAAACGAAGGTCCTCAGTGCCGTATCGTCAGCCGGCAGATCGATCTGCACCGTCACCAATTGGTCGCCGCGGCTGGCGTCAGCACGGCTGAAACCCCGGCCTTTCAGGCGAAATACTTTTCCAGACGGCGTGCCGGGCGGCAATGTCAGCGTAACAGGGCCCTCAACCGTCGGCATCCTGACCTTGGCACCCAGCACCGCCTCGTTCAGCGTGATCGGCAGATCGAGCCGAATGTCGGCCCCATCGGCGCGGAAATGGGGATGGCGGCCAATTTCAATCGTCACCAACGCATCGCCATTGCCGCCGGGTCCCGTTTCACCCTGGCCGGCCATACGCACTTGGCGGCCGGGTTCCAGCCCCGGCGGCAGTTTCAGTTCCACCGTCTTGCCAGATCGCAGTGTCACGCGTTGTGGTTTCAGCACCGCCGCATCATCGAATGGCACCAGCAGGCGATAGGTGACATCCGCGCCCTTTTGTGGCGGCGGGGTGCGAAAACCGTTACCTGAACCGCCGCCGCCACCGCCAAACGGGCTGCGATTGCCAAACAGTTCGGCGAACAGATCATCCGGGCCGCCGCCGCCGAAATCGAAATTTGTCCCGCCCGCTTGCGGTCGCGCCCCGGCGCGGGCGAATGGGTCCGCCCCGGGCCGGCCGCCACCGCCGCGAAAACCGCCGCCGCCGCCGCCGCCGCCGCTAAAGGGTGAGGTTGGATTGCCATCGGCGCCAATCTCGCCGCGATCAAAACGCGCCTTTTTGTCAGGGTCCGACAACAGCTCGTAGGCCGAATTGGCTTCCTTGAAACGCTCCAGCGCTTTGGCATTGTCGGCATTACGATCGGGGTGGTTTTCCTTGGCCAGCTTACGGTAGGCCTTTTTCAATTCGGCCTGGCTGGCACCACGTGCGACGCCCAGCACCTGATATGGATCGCGCATTGTCATCCTGTCACTACGCTCCCTATGGCAAGCCCTGCTGCAAAACAGCAACCACGCCGACGGTGCAGATGTGCAACACTGCCACCAACTGCAAGGGCCGATGATAGCCGAATACAATCACCTGTCGCCACAATGTCACGGCTGCGCCATAAGTTGCATCATGATTCTGCGCTTTGCTCTTATCCTTTCGTTTTTTGCGCTGCCCGCGCCGGCTTTGGCCTGGGGCGAATATGCCCATCGTCTGACCGGCAGCATCGCCATGGCCGAATTGACGCCGCGCGCCCGAAACGAGGTGCGCCGCATATTGGCGCGCAGCGCCGCGGTGGATACGCCGTCCTGCCCGATGGTGACGATCGAGGATGCCTCGGTGTGGCCGGATTGCGTGCGATCGCTGCCTGATCGGTTCAAGGCCAGCTATGTCTGGCATTATCATGATATTGATGTGTGCGCGCCGTTTGATTTCCACAGCGAGTGCGCTGATGGCAATTGCGTGACCGCGCAGATTCCGCGCCAGCTCGCCATTGCCGCCGACCGCCGTGCCAGCCCGGCTGACCGCGCGCAAGCGCTGGCCTTTGTGGTGCATTTCGTTGGTGACATGCACCAGCCGCTGCACATTGGCGAAAAACATGACAAGGGCGGCAATGATGTGCGTGCGGCCTATGGGGCAAAGGCGCCGGACCGCATGAATTTGCACAGGATCTGGGACAGCGAGTTGGCCGAACGCGCTCTGACCGAGCCGCCGGCGATTACGCCGCTGTCCCCCACTCGCGCCGAACGTCGAGCATGGGCACGCGGTACGGTCGCGGATTGGACGCGTGAAAGTTGGGATATTTCCCGAACGATCGTTTACCCGGAAATGCGAGGATACCCCGATACCTGCCCGGCCAAATCAGATGTGCGCGCCGTGATCGATGAAACCTATATTGCCGCCGCGCGCCCTGCTGTTCGACGGCAGGTGGAACGCGCCGGGGTCCGTTTGGCGGCGCTGCTCAATCGGGCAATGGGGCGATAGCGTAAGGGAACACGACCATGCGGCTGGATGATGAGCGCGAAAGCGACAATGTAGAAGACGTCCGCGGGCAAGGTGGCGGATTCAGCCTGCCGGGCATGGGTGGTGGCGGATTGCAATTGGGCGGCGGCCGCCTGGGTTGCGGCGGGATTGCCATTGTCATCGTGGTGGCCCTGGTGTTTGGCGTCAACCCGATGAGCCTGCTTGGCGGCGGCGAGCCGGTGGCCCCCGGCCAGCAGCAGATTGGCCAGCCACCGGTGGCGGCGCCCGCCCCCGCCCAGGCGACGCAGATGGACCGGTTTGTCCGTAAGGTTCTGGCGACGACCGAAGACACCTGGACCGCGCAATTCGAACGGGAAGTCGGCCAGCCCTATGTGCAGCCGAAACTGGTGTTGTTCAGCGGCAGCACGCGTTCCGGCTGCGGTGCGGCGGAATCGGCGATGGGGCCGTTTTATTGCCCGGTCGACAGCAAAGTTTACCTGGACCAGAGTTTTTTTGATGAATTGACCCAGCGTTTCGGGGCGCCGGGCGATTTTGCTGCCGCCTATGTAATCGCCCACGAAATAGGTCATCACGTGCAGAATTTGCTGGGCATTTCGGAACAAACGCAGCGGTTGCAGGCGCGCGCCAGCCGCACCCAGGGCAATGCCATTTCGGTGCGGGTGGAATTGCAGGCCGATTGCCTGGCTGGCGTCTGGGCCAAGGCCAACAGCAATTTGCTCGACCCCGGCGATGTGGAAGAAGCGATGCGCGCTGCAACCGCCATCGGTGACGACACGTTGCAAAAGGCAGCACAGGGTGTCGTCGTGCCCGAAAGCTTCACCCACGGATCATCAGCGCAGCGCACCCGCTGGTTCATGCGCGGCATGGAGGGCGGCACGATCAAGGGCTGCGATACGTTCAGCGCTGGGGCGCTGTAACAGGCATCAGTCCTTGTCGGTGATGGTCAGCGTGCCCTTGGCCTTGCCGGCGCTGTCCTGCACCAGCGCAAGGACGAAATTGTCATTGTCTTCGGTTGTGCCTGTGAAGCTGTCGCCGTTACGGCTGGCGGCAATCTTTTTGTCGGTAAATTGTTGCTGATACCAGTCGGCGACCACGGCGGCATCGGCCGGGGCGCTGAAACCCAACAGGACATGGGATTGTTTGGCGCCGGCCTTGTCGCTGGCATTGAAATTGATCGTCGAAATCCGCGCACCGGGATACAGGCCCACGCCGTCGATATTGAATTTGGCGCTGCCCGGAATGCCGCCCGGCAGCTTGATCTTGGCCTCCATGCCGCCCGGCAGTTTCAATTCCACATTGCCGGTGTCACTATTCGCGTCCACCTTTACAGTGCCGCCATCATCATCACTTTTGATGTTGATGCTGGTCGATTTTTCGGTTTTGGCGGCGTCGTCTGAATGGCCACAGGCGGCCAAGCCTAACAGGGCCGCACCGGCGGCAATAAGTGGCAGGGGTTTCATCGAACCAACTCCTTGGTGTATTGTCTGTATAGTACACATTGTGCTGCTGGCGTCAATTCCCCTGTTCTGGTTCGATCTGGCAGCAGGACGAAAAAAGGCGGCCCCTTGCAGGACCGCCCCCTTTCTTTCACCGGCAAAGCCGCAGCAAAGTCGCTGCTTGCGTCAGACCGGTTCGCGGGGATTATACCCCGCGCCCGGCTGGCCGGCCCTCGGCGAGTCCGCTGGCTTCGCCTTATTGCTGCGCAATCCAGCTCCACCCAGCCGCCGCCGTGCGGTTTACTTCAGTTCGACGGTGCCACCGGCTTCTTCGATCTGCTTCTTGAACTTTTCAGCATCAGCCTTGGAAACGCCTTCCTTGATCGCCTTTGGCGCTGATTCAACCAGCGTCTTGGCTTCGGTCAGGCCCAGGCCGGTGATGGCGCGGACTTCCTTGATGACGTTGATCTTCTTGCCACCGTCGCCGGTCAGCACGACATCAAATTCGGTCTTTTCTTCAACTGCAGGTGCAGCAGCGGCGGCCGGGCCGGCAACGGCAACGGCGGCAGCGGCGGAAACGCCCCATTTTTCTTCGAGCATCTTGGCCAAATCAGCGGCTTCGAGCACGGTCAGGGTCGACAATTCTTCAACGATCTTGTTCAGGTCAGCCATGGGTAATTCCTTAAAGTTTCAAATGGTTTGCTAATCGAAAGACTATGCAGCGTCCTTGACAGCATAGGCACCGACAACGCGTGCCAGCTTGGCAGCAGGCGCGGTGGCGAGCTGGGCAAGTTTCGTGGCAGGGGCATTGACGAGGCCGATGATCTTGGCACGCAATTCATCAAGCGACGGCAGCGCGGCAAGCGCCTTGATACCATCGACATCGAGGACAGTCGTCCCCATCGCGCCACCAACAATTTCGAACTTGTCGGTCGTCTTGGCGAATTCCACCGCAATCTTGGCCGCGGCAACCGGGTCAGTTGACGTGGCAAAGGCGGTAGGACCGGTCAGCAAATCGCCGATCGGTTGATAGGGCGTACCTTCGAGCGCGAGGCGGGCAAGGCGATTTTTCGTCACCTTGAAGCTGGCGCCGGCATTGCGCATCCGGTTCCGAAGATCGGTGACCTGGGCCACCGTCAGACCATGGTTGCGGGTGACCACAACAACGGACGTTTCGGACAAGGTTTTGGCAAGTCCTGCGATCTGCTCGGATTTTTGAGCGCGATCCATGCTCTCTCCTTGGGTTAAGGCAACACTTTCGTGAAGCCGATTGAGCCAAGGCCCGAACGGAAGATCCGAGCCGGTGGCCCGTCCGGGGGATCGTCGCCTGATCACAGAGCAGAGTTGCCCCATTTGCAGACCCGGCAGCACATCGCACGCGATGCCGGAAAAACGTTCCTCGTCTCATGCAGGCCTGTTGGGCTTAAGCTCGCTTCTTGCCGAAGCAATTGGGGAGCACCTGCAATCTCGGACGGTTATTCCGCATCTGTTCGCACCTTGCAGGGCTGGCGGATGCAGTAAGTTGGCGGCGCATAAAGCAAATGCGCCAAAAGTCAAAGCCCGATCACATTCACTCGTCCCCCCGGACTTGATCCGGGGTCCACCCCGACACCGGCAAAGGCGGTGCAGGTGGCGGAGTGGATGCTGGATCAAGTCCAGCATGACGGTGGAAGAAAGATCTAGACCGTGTGGCCGACAGTTGTCGTATCAACCCGAACGCCAGCACCCATCGATGAGCTGAGCGCGACCTTTTGCAGATATTTTCCCTTGGCGCCCGACGGCTTGGCACGCACCACGGCATCCAGCAGCGCATCGAAATTGGCGCGCAGATCTTCCTGGGCAAAGCTCGCCTTGCCAAGCATGCCATGGATGATCCCGGCCTTTTCGACGCGATATTCGACCTGGCCGCCCTTGGCTGCCTTCACGGCATCACCGACATTCATGGTGACGGTGCCCAGCTTGGGGTTTGGCATCAGGCCCTTGGGACCCAGCACCTTGCCCAACCGGCCAACCAGACCCATCATGTCGGGCGTGGCGATACAGCGATCAAAATTGATCGTGCCACCCTGAACGATTTCGAGCAGGTCTTCGGCACCAACCACATCGGCGCCGGCATCCAGCGCTTCCTGCGCCTTTGGCCCACGAGCGAACACGCCAACGCGCACCGTCTTGCCGGTGCCGGCCGGCAAAGTGACAACGCCGCGAACCATCTGATCGGCGTGGCGCGGATCGACGTTCAGGTTGATCGCAACTTCGATGGTTTCATCGAATTTGGCGGTGGCATTGGCCTTCACCATCTTCAGCGCTTCATCGAGCGCATAGAGATGTTCCGGGTTGACGGCGGCGGCGAGTGCCTTGGCTTTCTTTGACTGTGCCATAATCTTAACCTTCCACCACTTGGAGGCCCATTGCGCGGGCGCTGCCTTCGATCGTCCGCATCGCCATTTCAATCGTATTGGCGTTGAGATCGCTCATTTTCGTTTCGGCAATCGCCTTGATCTGCGTCTTTGTCAGCGTCGCAACCGGGGCGCCTTTGCCTGGGGTCGTCCCGCCTGATTTCAGACCGGCGGCCTGTTTGATCAGGAATGATGCCGGCGGCGTCTTGGTGATGAAGCTGAACGAACGATCGGCATAAACGGTGATGACGGTCGGGATCGGCGTGCCCTTTTCAAGCGATTCGGTCTTGGCGTTAAACGCCTTGCAGAATTCCATGATGTTGACGCCGCGCTGGCCCAATGCCGGCCCGATCGGTGGCGATGGGTTTGCGCTGCCGGCCTTCACCTGCAGCTTGATATAACCTGTAATCTTTTTTGCCATGATGGCTCTCCTGTTGTGGTGCGTGCGGCAGTTTCAACTGCCTCCCACGGGTGGGTGGTCCAAAAGCTACTTCTGCTTCTCAACCTGTTCAAAGCCGAGTTCGACCGGGGTAGCCCGGCCAAAGATCGACACCGAAACCTTGACGCGGCCATGGTCGAAGTCGATTTCTTCGACCAGGCCGTTGAATGATGCGAATGGGCCGTCGAGAACGCGGACCTGATCGCCGATTTCGAAATTTGCCTTGCGCTTGATCTTCGCAGCCGGGGTTTCCTCGGCCTTGGTATTCAAAATTCGCGCCGCTTCGGCTTCACTGATCGGCTGCGGCTTGTTCTGCTGGCCCAGAAAGCCGGTGACCTTCGGCGTGTTCTTGACGAGGTGATAGACGTCATCGGTCATGTCGAGCTTTGCCAGCACGTACCCGGGAAAAACTTTCTTCTCGACGACGCGCTTTTTGCCCTTGAACACTTCGTTTACAGATTCGGTCGGGACCGAAACTTCGTCAATAAAGGCATCAAGGCCCATGCGCATGGCCTCCGTCAGGATTGCCTCACGCACCTTGTTTTCAAAGCCTGAATAGGCGTGGATGATGTACCAGCGCGACATTAGCTTCCTTTAACCCGCGAGACTGAGCAAGAATTTGACGAATTGGCCAAGGACCTGATCGACCCCCAGGAAGAATACCGACAGCAAGCTGGTCATGATCAGCACCATGATCGTCGTGGTGATGGTTTCGCGGCGGGTCGGCCAAGACACCTTGGCGATTTCAGCGCGCACCTGACGCACGAACTCGCCGGGGGAAACCCGGGGTTTCGCGACGGCCGGAGCCGCCTTTGCCTTTACGTCGATCGCCATCGAATCAGCCAATCTTCAAACTTCAACTGCAACAAACACCAAAATCCGGCTGTTGCCCCATTTTGCCGGGGCGGACAACCGGTGCCGTCAACTTCGCGAACCCTGAAATCCGTCGCCGGCCCGGCTTTTTCAAGCCGGACTGGCAGGAGTGGAGGGGTTCGAACCCCCGGCCCTCGGTTTTGGAGACCGATGCTCTACCAGCTGAGCTACACTCCTAGGGTCGGGTGAGGGGCTATAACGGGGCGGCGCAGCGGGCGCAAGTGGGCGGGGCCAATTGCACGGGTGCGCCAAAGCGGCAATCAGGCGAAAACCGCTGTTCGGCGCCGCTCAATCCCCCAAAGCACCACAGCGCTGACCAGCCACGCGAGAAACCAGGGCAAAGGCGAGCCGCGCGCGCCCACCGTCAGGGCGGCCTTGGCACCTGTACCATCGGATACCAGCTGCGCCGTCGCGTCGCCATCGGCCGCGGCCTGTGCAGCGGGAAAAGAGTCGGCCGCCATCACGAATACCGGGGTCGCAACGCTGCCGCCAGACGCATCGCGCTGGCGGATTTCATGCCAACCTGCCTCGGATGGCCACCAGGCAGCGCAATCATTTGCGGTTGGATCACGCAGCAAGCGCATGGTTGTGCCGTCCGGTGCGACAACGGCCGCCTGCGTGCCAATGCGGCAAACGCGCGTGCGTTCACCCGCCCGGGGCAGGATCGGCACCATCGCAGCCATCGAACCCGGCCGGGCGAGTACGGTGACCAGCCCGCTCCAGAATTCGGCATGGCGGTCACCGTGGCCGGCTAGGGTTAGAGCAAAACTGTCAATAGTGCCGACAAAGCCGATGCGGCCGCTGCCAAGGCCTCGCCATCCGGCCAGCAGGGTGCCATCTGCGGCGCGCGCCAGGGCCACCATCCCGGCTTGCGGTGCCAGCGCCAGTCGCGTCAGTTCGGGCAGATCGTCACGCGCCGCCAACGGATCACCAAGATCGCCGCGCCGCGCCCGAAACGCCGCATCATCGGCGACCGGCGCCAATCGTGCCGTGCTGATTGCCGGGCCAATCCCAAAACCCAGCGCCTGCCATTGCTGCCGCGTCACCGCCGCCAGCGGCCCGTCGCTGCGCAGCAAAAGCCCGCGGCCACCTCGCACGGCGCCCATTAACGCCGCGCGCTCACCGCCGGCCAACCCGGCCCAGCTGCGATCATCGATAATCATCAGGTCAAACGGTGCCAGCCCCGCCGGTGTCAGGGCCACCGGCGGATCACCGATCTCCACACCGCCGCCGACGGCAATGCGGGTCACCAGTGCCAGCCCGGCATCACCAGCCCAGCGCCGCAGATATTTGATTTCCGGCCCAGCCGCACCTGACAGCAACAACACGCGCGGCGCTAGCGTTGCTCGCGCCAGCACAGGCACTTGCACGTCTGTTACCACGCGTCCACTTGCATCGCGCAGGCGCAGCACGAATGTTGCCGTGCCCGCCGCGCGCACCGTGCCCGACAGCAGGAATGCGGCATCGGCCTTTGCCCCATCGACGCGGCGTCCGGCTGGATCGATCAGCGCCACGGTGCCGCCGGGTACGTCAACGACCTGCCCGCCAAGCTGGAACACACCCCCCGGTGCCACCGGGCCGGGCGGATCGATCCTGACCAGGCCATGGGCTGGCGGGGCTGTGAACACCAGCGCCCGGTCGCCAACAGTGTCGCGATCGCGCGGCTCCAGCCCCTGCCCGATCACCCGCAGGCGGTCAGCCGGGTGGCGGCGCAGCGCTGTCGCCAGATCGGGCGCACGTTCGACGCCGGCGCGAAACGGTGCCTCGGGGAGCGCCACCAGCCGTTCGCCGGCGCTGGACAAGAATGCCGGCGCGCCGCGCGTCGCAATGACCAAAATCGCATCGGCAGCGCCCCCGCGTGGTGGCAACAGCGTGAGGTATAACAGGGCAGCAAACACCGGCTGCAGACCGATCAGCGCCGCCAGCCGCCAACCGCCAACTTGCGCCCGCCAGAAAAGCAGCCGCGCCCACGCCAGCAGCACCGCCGACGCCAGCAATAATGCGAGGCCGTGTTCAGGCGTCATTGCGGCGTGTCCAGCGCGCCAAGGTAGCGCCGCCCCATCGCATCTGGCCCTGCACGCCGCGCAACACCGGCGGGCGGCCGCGCCAGCACTGTCCACAATTGGCCGCGCAGTGCCATCCGGCAGGCAATGCAGCCAGGGTCGCGCCGCAGATCATCGATGGCGGCGGCAATCGCCAGCGGATCCGCCGCCCGCCCCGGATTCGCCGCCAGCCAGACCTCCAGCCCATCCAGCAGCGGCGCCGTAACCGGACCGGCAGCGAGTCCGCGCCACGCCGTCACCACCGCCGACGCCGCATCTCCGGGCTGCACCGCCAGTTGGAGCCGCTGCGGCTCCAACCCCTTGCGATCGCCGGTCAGCCGCCGGCTTTCGTCAATCGGCGGCAGGGTTGCCCCGGAGCGTGCCAGAAAAATTCGGGTCGCCTGTTGCACCGTCTTGATAAAGCGCAGCGCCGCATAGGCATGGGGCAGTGCCTGTTGGGGCCGCCCTTGGCGCAATTCCCGTTCAGAATCCCACATCTGATCCAGCGCCAGCCGCAGCGTCGCCTGGGTGGCGGGATCAAGCGCCTCCGATGCCGTTTCGTCATGTTCATGGCCAAAGCCGGCCAGCGGGTCATCATCCCCGGCTGGCTTTGCAGCGGCATCACCATCACCGGTTGGCAGCGCATTGCGCTGCTCTTCATGCTCGCCACCCAGAAACTGAGCATAGCGCATCCTGAGCAGCGCCTGGTCGCCGCCGATGCCATCCGATCGCGCCACGAACTTTGGTGCGGGGATGCTCCGCTGCTGCTTCACGAGCGCCTCGGCATCAATGATGATCTGGCGCTGGCTGCGAAAATAGGCCGGCAGCACCTTTTTGACGACGCCATCGATGCCGCTGCCTTCGATCGCGGATGGCGGCGGCCAGCGCAGGATGACATTGGCGCTGGCCCCCTGTTGCGGCCCCGGGCTGCGATTGTCGCTGATGATGAGTTGGGCAACCAGATCATTGCCCGGCGCAAAGCCCAGCGCCTTCAGATCGAGCTGCGCGGCAAATCGCCTGGCGGCTACCGGGCCGGTGCCACGCAGTTGCAGCGTCTTTTCAACGAACTTGATATTCTCGCCATCGCCCTGGGCCAGGATGATGTGGAGTTGACCGATGGCGTTGACGGCATGATCGTCGGCAGCATCAAATTGCAACACCCAGTCGCGCTGGCCGGGCTTCGACAGCGAGAGGCTGCGCGCCGGGGTGACAATGCGAATTGTCGGCGGCGTATCGGGGGTCACGTCGATGCGGTGCAGCCGCGATGCGGAGGCGCCGCTTGGCAGGATGCGGTACAGCAGCGAGCGGTTGAAGCCCCGCACGGCGCCCCAATCCGCGCCTGTGAGGCGCAGCGGGACCGTCTCGGCGGGCAAAAATTTCAGCGCCACTGCGGCCGGAGCGGGCGCATAACGGAGCGTCCATTCGATACGGCTGCCCTCAAGCACCTTTGCATCGAGGCTGCTTTCATAGCGCGCCGGCAGGCCGGTGTAGGCAGGCGGTACAATATGCAGCCGCTGGCCGACGAGGCGCGGCACTCCGGGGGGTGAGAGCGCCTCGGTTTCGGGCGCGGCCAACCGGGTAGCGGTTGGCGCACCGGGCGGCAACAGCAGCGCCGCGCCGACCGCGAGCAGTCCCACCGCCCATGCGATGGCAAGGCGCCCGATATGCCAGCCACCGCGCAGATCGACCGGTGCCGCGGCCGCCAGCCGCGCTTCAAGGCGGCTGCGCTGCAACAGCGCCAGCGGTGTTGTCGCAGGAGCATCGGCAAACACCAGCCCGGCGCTGTCCTCCATATCCGGCCGCGCGGCATCCAGCGCGCGCACCAGCCAGCGCGCATCGATCTGCCGGGCGGCCCCTGCCGCAACCGCCAGCACGGCCACCGCGCCGATGGCGGCGACCGCCAGCGCCGCACCTGCCCCGGCCAGCCGCCAGGCCGGCGCCGCGGCGCCGGCAACCAGCGGCAGCCCGGCGAGCGCCATATCGGCCGCGCGCCGAAACCGCGCCGGGCGGACCAGAGGTCGCCAGGACATCGGCGCCGTCATGCTGCCAGCGCCCGCCGTCGCGCCGTCGCCAGCCAGCGTTCCCCCAGCAGCAGCGCCGCGATCAGCAGCGCCAGCCACGGCCGCAGGTCACGCGCCGCGTCGGCCGGGGTGGGGCCGCCAGGCAGCGGCGCATGATCGGCGGCCGCCACCCGAGCCGGTTCGGTGCGCGACCCGAGCAGCGCAGCCAGCCGCAGCGGGAAATCGCCATCAAGCAGGTCCGGCATCGCCGCCGGAGCCAGCACCCGCGCAAAGCGCAGCACCCGGCCCTGGCCATCCGTGGCGCCTTCGATGATCGGCGCGCCAACGCTGTCACGCCACACCGGCGTCATGCGCGCATCGGCGACGATTCCTGCGCCCAACAGCAGAGTGCCGCCCCGCCGAACCCAATCGCGCACCGCCGCAGGCAGCGGCCCAGGCGCCAACCACACCAGCCGACGATCCAGCGGCGGCAGGGAAGCGGCGGGATCGGCAACAGCGAAATTGGCAGGCCGGCCCGGCGGCGCCCAGGCCATTGCGGCGGCGCGCATGTAACGCAGGCCACCACCATCGCCGACGACGGTCAGCGCCATTGGGGCGCGCGCGGCCGCCTCTGGCATCACGCCACCGACGATCCGCCAGTTCACCCGCCGCGACAGCCTTGGCCGCTCGCCGTCACCGGCAATGACCGCCGGCACGAACACTGTCAGCGCGACACCGGGCGGCATGTCAGCGTCGAGTTCGCGCAACAGGCTGGAGACCGATGCAGCGGCTCGTATCGGCAAATCATCCTGCTCCAACGCCGGAAAACCCGGTGCGAGCCAGACTGCCCTTGCACCCGCAACCGCCCGCGCCGCCCGCACATCGGCGCCGGGTACCACCGCCACCCAAGGCGTCATGTCGGCGCTGCCCCGCAATACCGGCTGCGCCAGCCACAGCGCCAGCAGCGCCAGCAGCAGCAGCCGCACCGCCAGCAAAAACCATTCGTCAAAGCGGATTCGCTGGCGGGGACGGGGCTGTTGCTGCAGCCAGCGCAGCGCCGCAAAATCGATCGGCGCGACTTCGGTGCGCCGCGCCAGATGGATAAGCAGCGGCAGCAGCAGCGCTGCCAGCGCGGCAAGCCCCGCCGGCAGGAGCAGGGCCGCCGTCATGCCGGGGCGCTGAACAGCGCGCGCAGCGGCACGTCGATCGTTTCATCAAGCACATAGTCGGCAAGCCTGATGTCACTGGCCGCGAGCCGCTGCCGCAGCTTTGCCCGCGCCGCGGCAAAGCGTTGGCGAAAGCCGTCGCGCAGTGCCGGGCCGTCGCCGATCAGTTCGGCACCGGTTTCGGGATCGCGAAACAGGTGCCCGCTGGCAAAAGCGAAATCGCGTTCTTCTACGGTCAGCATCTGGATCGCCCGCACATCGCGCCCCGCTGCTGCCAGCCGCTCGATCAGCGCCACGGCGGCATCGTCGAACAGGTCACTGACCATTATGACAAGATGATCCACCGCCACCCGTTCCCACAACGGCGCCAGCGTTGCAGCCGCCGGAAAGCCGCCCACTGCCACCAGCCCGTGTAGTTCGATCGCCATGCGGTCGCGCTGCCGCCGCCCGCCACCGGGCGGCAGCAATCGCAAACCTCTGTCGCGCAATGCCACCATCGCCACGCTGTCGCCTTGCGCCATGGCGATCTCGCCGATTGCCGCCGCCAGCGCCTTTGCGGCAGCAAGCCGCGACCACGTTGGCTTGGCGCGATCCGCCTGGGCCATTGATGCGCTGCAATCGATCATCACCCAGGCCACCAACGGGCTTTCACGCTCAGCCTCGCGCACGAAAAAGCGATCGGATCGGGCGAACAGTTTCCAATCAATGGCGCGCGGTTCGTCGCCGGGTTCATAGGCGCGATACTGCGCAAATTCGAGGCCAGCGCCGCGTGACCGGCTGTGATGCGCGCCGATACCCGCAAGACGAGTGGCTCGCCGCGTCATCAGCCGCAGCCCGCGCAGCCGGGTGCGCACGCCGGCAGGAATCAGGTCCTGCGTCATGGCGCGCCGGTCACGCCTGTCACGCTTTCCCCAGCGGCACGCTGCGCAGCAAGGCGGCGATCACATCGTCGGCGCTGCGGTTCTCCGCCTCGGCGGCAAAGGACAGCAGCAGCCGATGCCGCATCACCGGCGGCGCCAGCACCATGATGTCATCCCGCGTCGCCGCTAGCCGGCCATGCAGCAGCGCCCTTGCCTTGGCGGCCAGCACCAGCGATTGCCCGGCGCGCGGCCCCGCACCCCAGCGCACATAGCTGTTGACGTCCGCCGGCGCATCGGGGCCTGGCCGGCTGGCCCGCACCAACCGGGTGACCCAGAACAGCAGATCATCGCCGAAATGCACGTCGCGCACCCAGCTTTGCAGCGCCAGCACGTCAGCGGCGCCCATGACCCGCGGCACCTCGCCGAGCGGTTTTCCAGTGGTTTGCAGCAGGATGTCATGTTCCTCCTGCTCGGTCGGGTAATCGACGCGAATGTTGAGCAGAAAGCGATCGAGCTGCGCCTCGGGCAGCGGGTATGTTCCTGCCTGTTCCAGCGGGTTCTGGGTCGCCAGCACGAAAAACGGCTTGGGCAGGATATGCGTCGTCCCGCCATAGCTGACGGTCTTTTCCTGCATTGCTTCCAGCAGCGCCGCCTGGGTTTTCGGCGGTGTGCGGTTCAATTCGTCGGCGAGCAGCAAATTGGTGAACACCGGACCCGGTTGATAACGAAAGCTGCGATGCCCGGTGCCATGGTCTTCCTCCAGCAATTCGGTACCCAGAATATCGCTGGGCATCAGATCCGGGGTGAACTGCACGCGGCGAAAATCCAGCTCGAGTGCCTGGCCAAGCGAGCGCACTAGCAGCGTCTTGCCCAGCCCCGGCACGCCTTCCAGCAGGCAATGGCCACCAGCCAGTAGCCCGATCAGCAATTGTTCGACGATTTCGTTCTGGCCGACGATGGCCTGGCCGATGGCAGCGCGCAAATCGCCCAACTTTGCCATCTGCACGGCAATTTCGGCCTCGGTGATGGGTTCCTTCATGCTGTTCCCCATGTTCACGACGTTAGCGCATACATGACGATGTTGACGGCAAATCTGGTGTTGTCCTCGGCCAGGAAGCGCTTGTTCCGCCAATCATAATCCCATTCACAGCCATAATCCTTGTTGCTGTAGATCAGCCCGAGCCGGCCGTTGATTTCGATACCGCGCAGATAATCATGGACGATGTCATCCCCCCAGCCGTTCAATTCGAACCCTGTCGCCGGCGGCCCATCGAATTTGAAGAAACTGCGATAGATGGGGTGCGTCTTGGGCAACGGCTTCAGCGCTGCGGCGCCAAAGATTGTCCGCATCTGCGCCTCGAACGATCGGGCAAAAAGCCCGTCGATATCATGGTTGCAATCATCGACCAGGACAAAGCCGCCATTGCGCACATAACGTTCGAAATTGCGCCTTTCCACCGGGTTGAACTGCACCAGTTTGTGCCCGGCAAGGTAGCAGAATGGCGCTGTCAGCATTTTGGGATCGGCCAGTGGTATTACCCGTTCATTGGGGTCGATCCGCAAATTGGTATAGTCGATCAGCGAGGTCAGCAGATTGGCCGGCATCCGGCGATCAACATCCCAATCGCCGGATTCATAGCGCAGCCGCGTCAGCCAGAAATCATGGGCGCCGGCAGCACGCAACGGTGCCGCCAGCAATGCCCCCGCCAGCCCGCTACCGAACAGGCGCAGAAAGGTAGAACGGTCAATGACCGGACCGTCCCTGTTCATGATGTCCGGGCGGCTTTCACGGTTCAGACCGCGTCTGACAACGAGGTAAAGGTGAAATCACGCAATTTCATCGGCGGCAGCATCATCACGAGCGAGGATTCATCACCCGCCACCCGCACAGGCTTGCCAAGCTCCTCGATGTTGTTGAGCATGATGACCGGCGATTCATTGAATCGGAAATTCTTGATCGGATATTTGATCGCGCCATTCTCGATGTAGAATGTGCCGTCGCGGGTCAGGCCGGTCAGCAGCACGGTCTGCGGATCGACCATGCGGATATACCAGGTGCGGGTGACCAGAACACCGCGATCGGTGGTCTTGATCAGCTCCGCCGTCGATTTCGTACCGCCTGCCATCAACAGATTGCCCGGCTGTCCGATGGCGCGCTTGCCCTGCTTTTGTGCCCAAAACCGAGAATATTGCAGATCAGCGATCTTGCCATTTTCAACGATCGCCTGCTTTTCGCGCGGCAGACCATTGTCATCCCATGGCATAACCGATGCCTCGGGGTTCCACGGGTCACAGCTAAGATTGACGCGGGGATCATAGACCTGCTCGCCCAGCTTGTTGCCGCCACCCTTTTTAGACAGAAAACTGCGGCCTTCATCGGCCTGGCGCGCATCGAAAAACCGAACCATGAACGATATCAGCCCCGCGGCAGCCGCCGGTTCCAGGATGACGGTGTATTTGCCCGGTTCAAGCGCCTTGGCATCGACCGAGGCGCTGGCTTTGCGCATCGCGGTGCGAACATCGGCTGCCGCCTTGAAGCTGGTCGAATCCTGCAAATTGCGCCCGACCCAGCCCGAACCACGGCCATCTTCCGTGCGCACCGTGCAGGTGTAGTCCAATGCCGTGGCACGCTGATAGCCAAAATTGCCCTTGCTGTTGGCAAAGGCGACAAAGCTTTGCCCGTCCGACAGATATCCGGCGGCGATCAGCTTTTCCGCCTTGCACGGCCCGATCGAATCGGCGGCAACTCGTGCGCGATCCTCTGGCGTGATCGCTGCGGTGGCGGGGCTGAAGGTCGGGCTGGGACGATAGGCCTGTCTTTCGACTGCCGGCAGGAATTCGGGGTTTTCGGGCGCCAGCCGGGCAAGATCTTCGGCACGGCGCACGACCCGCAGCAGCGCATCGTCGCTGAATTCGTTGATCGTCGCGATGCCGACGCGCTTGCCATAGGCGACCTGGACGGCGAGTTCGGTATTGGAAACAATGCCGCTGGTTGAAACATTGTTGAGCGCAAAACGAATATTGCCCTGGATCGAGCCGCTGAGCTGCGCCGTGCATTCATCGGCCTTTGACAGTGCCACAACCTTGGCGAGCAACGCCTTGGCCTCGGATTCGGATGGAATGTTCATGGTCGGGACTCCTGAAATTGGCAATCAGCCGAGCGAGCGTGCCGTGTTGATGACGTTGATGCCGTTGAAGCGGGCGGTGCTGGACCCATGCGAGACTGCCGATGACTGCCCCGGCTGGCCCTTGCCGTCGAAAAACGATCCGCCCAGCCGGTAGTCGCTGGCGTCGCAAACCGCGACACAGGCATTCCAGAATTCCGGGGTACGGATCTGGTAGGCGACATCCTCGATCATGGCGCCGATCTTGCCATTTTTTATCTCGTAGAAAAGCTGACCGCCGAACTGGGCGTTGTAGCGCTGTTGATCGATCGAGAACGATCCTTCGCCGATGATGTAAATGCCGTTTTCGACATTCTTGATCATGTCGGCGACGCTCAGCTTGGCCGTGCCCGGCTGCAGCGAGACATTGGCCATCCGCTGGAACTGCACGCTGGACCAGCTGTCAGCATAGCAACAGCCATCGGAGGCCGGCTTGCCCAGAATGTGCGCCTGGTCGCGGATGACCTGGTAATCGACGAGCTTGCCGTCCTTGATCAGATCCCAGCGCTTGGTCTTGACGCCTTCATCATCATAACCGACCCCGCCAAGGCTGCCGACCTGGACCTTGTCAGCGACGATGTTGACCTTGTCACTGCCATATTGAAAATGCGCCTTTAGCTTGTCGAGTGTCGCAAAGCTGGTGCCAGCGTAATTGGCTTCATAGCCCAGCACCCGATCGAGTTCGAGCGGATGCCCGACGCTTTCGTGGATGGTCAGCCAGGTATGCGACGGATCGAGCACCAGATCATATTTGCCGGGCTTGACCGATGGTGCCTTCAGTTTTTCGCGGGCCTGCCTTGCGGCGGCAATGGAGTCCTCCTTGATGTCATAGGATTTTCCATAAACGGTGACGCCATTGGGCATGACGGTCTTGTCGGCCGCATTGCCATCTAGATATTCATAACCCATGCCCATCGGTGCGGACAGGCCATCGCGTGACCGGAATTTGCCGCTGGCCTTGTCGATGGCGGTGATGCTGAACGGCACCCAGATGCGGTGCACGTCCTGATCGATATACGACCCATCGGTGGAAGCAAAATATTTCTGTTCGTTGACCAGAAACATCAGCGAATTGACGTAATCGGCACCGGCCGCCATCGCCGCGGCGTTGGCACCAAGCAGCAGCTCGGCCTTTTCCTTGATCGGCACTTCCATCGCGTTCTTCTTGATCGGCGTCGCCCATTTGACTTCGCCGACCCCCGGTGTCGGTGCCAGTTGCACCGGCGCCGTCTGGTTGATGGCGTTGGCCTTGGCGATGGCGGTGGCCTGGCGCGCGGCCATCGCCACACCATCGACGGTCAACTCGCTGGTCGCGGCAAAGCCCCAGGCACCGCCAGCAATGACGCGGATGCCGACGCCCGAGGATTCGGTGCTGACGACATTTTCGACGAGCCGTTCGCGGGTGATGACATATTGGTTGAGGTAACGCCCGACGCGGACGTCGCAATAACTGGCGCCGGCGCCGGTCGCGGCCGTCAGTGCCGCATCGGCGAGCCGCCTTTGCAGCGCCGTATCGATGCGATCGACCATCGCTTCGGCGGCGACGACGCGCGTAAACGCCGTCGGTAACAACAGCCCGCCAGCACCAATGCCGGCACGCGCCAGAAAGGCCCGTCTATCCATGGTATGTCTCCCCAGTTACAATGGCGGCGCAGTTCATCCCAGCGACCGCGCGGTGTTGATGACGTTGATGCCGGCAAAATGCGCGGTGCTCGAACCATGCGAGACTGCCGATCGTTGCGATGGCTGGCCCTTGCCATCGTTGAAGGCGCCGCCCAGCCGGTAATCGCTGGCATCGCACACCGCGACACAGGCATTCCAGAATTCTGGCGTGCGGATCTGATAGGCGACATCGGCAATCATCGACCCGATCTTGCCATTCTTGATCTCGTAGAACAATTGCCCGCCAAACTGGGCGTTGTAACGCTGCTGATCGATCGAAAATGATCCATCGCCGATGATATAGATGCCGTTTTCGACATTCTTGACCATGTCGGCAACGCTCAGCTTGGCCGTGCCGGGTTGCAGCGAGACATTGGCCATCCGCTGAAACTGCACGCTGGACCAGCTGTCAGCATAGCAGCAGCCGTCCGATGCGGCCTTGCCCAGAATGTGCGCCTGGTCGCGGATGACCTGATAGTCGACCAGCTTGCCATCCTTGATCAGATCCCAGCGCTTGGTCTTGACGCCTTCATCATCATAACCGACCCCGCCAAGGCTGCCGATTTGCGTCTTGTCGGCGACAATGTTGACCTTGTCACTGCCATATTGGAAATGCGCCTTCAGCTTGTCGAGCGTTGCAAAGCTGGTGCCGGCATAATTGGCTTCGTACCCCAGCACCCGATCAAGTTCGAGCGGATGCCCGACGCTTTCATGGATGGTCAGCCAGGTGTGCGACGGATCGAGAACCAGATCATATTTGCCGGGTTTGACCGATGGCGCCCTCAGCATCTCGCGGGCCTGCCTTGCAGCGGCAATGGCATCCTCCCGGATGTCATAGGATTTGCCGTAAACAACGACGCCATTGGGCATGACGAACTTGTCGGCGGCGTTGCCGTCAAGATATTCATACCCCATGCCCATCGGCGCCGACAGGCCCGACCGCGATCGAAACTTGCCACTGGCCTTGTCGATGGCGGTGACCTGGAAGGGGGCAGCGATGCGCTGAACGTCCTGATCGATGTACGATCCATCGGTGGAGGCAAAATATTTCTGTTCGTTGATCGCCGCAATCGACGACCGGACGAAATCGGCGCCCGCCGCCATGGCCCCGGCGTTGGCGGCCATCAACAGTTCGACCTTGTCTTGAATCGGCACCGTCATGGCATTTTTGGCAACGGGTGCTGCCCAGCTTACCTCACCAACGCCCGGCGTCGGTGCCAGTTGCACCGGCTCCGTCTGGTTGATGGCATTGGCCTTTGCAACTGCGGTTGCCTGCCGCGCCGCCGCAACGACGCCGTCGACGCTCAGGTCATTTGTCGCGGCAAAGCCCCAGGCGCCGCCAGCAATGACGCGGACGCCGACCCCGGTGGATTCGGTATTGAGCACACCCTGGACATTCTTTTCGCGCGTGAGGATCGATTGGCGCAGGTACCGCCCGATACGGACGTCACAATAGCTGGCGCCGGCGCCGGTGGCGGCCGAAAGTGCTGCATCGGCCAACCGTTTTTTCAGACCAATATCAATCCGTTCGGTCAATGCTTCGGCCGCGATGGTGCGGCTGAACGCCATCGGCATCAACAGCCCGCCGATTCCCACGCCGGCACCGATGAGAAATTCACGTCTCTCCACGATCATTCTCCGAAAAAGCCGGCTGGACGGCACCAGATGATGCCCCATGGAACGGGTTGCGGGATCAGGCAGTCGACTCGATCACGCCCGCCCCCGGCAAGACCAGATCGACCCCCAGGCCAGCACCGACTGACTACGCCTTGATACAACGAAACACACTCTCATTTGTGCAGGGCCATCGGCCGCGCAGCCTGTCGTCACCAAATTAGCCAATGTCAGCAAGGGGGCAACAACAAAGTTTTCCTCTGCGACAAAGGTTGCTCGCAGCAAAGGATCGGCAGTCGCTGATTTGCGACGACTGGCAAATGTGGCACGAGCCTTCCATGACCCTAAATCATCGCCAAATCCAGCGATTAGCCCCGCCGTTGGCGTGTCCTGCCAAATTTCTGGCCGGTCCTTGTGCCGTTTTTCCTGCGTCTGCGATTGGCGGGATGGCGACAGCGGTCTACAGGACGCTTGATGCTTCGCCTGACTGAACTGACCCTGCCTCTGCACCATGCCGAAGAGGCACTGCCTGCCGCCATCTGCAAACGGTTGCGCATCGGCCCACGCGAATTGATCCGCCATGTCGTTGCCCGGCGCGCCCACGATGCGCGCGACAAGACAAATATCCAGATGGTCTATTCGGTCGACGTCAATGTGCGGGATGAAGGCGCGGTGCTGGCGCGTTTCCGCAAGGATCGCAACGTTCAGCCGACCCCGAACACCAGTTACAAGTTCGTCGCCCAAGCACCCGCCGGCGTGAAGCGGCCGGTGGTGGTGGGGGCTGGCCCGTGCGGCCTGTTTGTCGGGCTGATCCTGGCGCAGATGGGGTTTCGGCCGATCATCCTTGATCGCGGCAAGGTGGTTCGTGAGCGCACCAAAGATACCTGGGGGCTGTGGCGGCGCGGGGTGCTGAACCCTGAATCCAACGTCCAGTTCGGTGAGGGCGGCGCCGGCACCTTTTCCGATGGCAAGTTGTATAGCCGCATCAAGGATGCGCGGCATCTTGATCGCAAGGTGCTGACCGAGTTCGTCAAGGCTGGCGCGCCGCCCGAAATCCTGACCGAGGCGCACCCGCATATCGGCACCTTCCGGCTGGTGACGATGGTCGAGAGGTTGCGCGCAACGATCGAAGGCCTGGGCGGCGAATATCGTTTTGGCACGCGCGTTGATGGCCTTGATATTGCCACCGACGCCAGCGGCGCGCGACATGTCCGCGGCCTGCACCTCAATACCAGCGATTATCTGGAGGCCGATCGCGTCGTGCTGGCGATCGGGCACAGCGCCCGCGACAGTTTTGCGATGCTCCACGCGGCAGGTGTGCATGTCGAGGCAAAGCCATTTTCGATCGGTGTGAGGATCGAACATCCACAGTCCTGGATCGACAAGTCGCGGTTCGGGGTCGAGGCGGGCAACCCGATCCTTGGTGCCGCCGAATACCACATCTCGCACCACTGCCGGAACGGCCGGACCGTTTACAGTTTCTGCATGTGCCCTGGCGGCACTGTGGTCGCCGCGACATCCGAAGAAGGCCGGGTGGCGACCAACGGCATGAGCCAATATTCACGCAATGAGCGCAACGCCAATTCAGGCTTTGTCGTCGCGATCGACCCGGCGCAGGATTACCCCGGCGATCCGCTCGCCGGCATCGCATTCCAGCGTCACTGGGAATCGCTCGCCTATGTCGCTGGCGGTTCAAGCTACAAGGCGCCCGCGCAGCGCATCGGGGATTTCCTTGCTGGCCGCGCGTCGGAATCGCTGGGGAGCGTCGTCCCGTCCTACCGGCCCGGCGTGACGCCGACCGACCTGGCGTTGTGCCTGCCCGATTTCGCCGTCGAGGCGATGCGCGAAGCGATCCCGGCCTTCGGGCGCCAGATCGCCGGCTATGACCATCCAGACGTGGTGATGACAGGCGTTGAAACGCGCACGTCATCGCCGGTGCGCTTTACCCGCGGCAATGATTTTCAAAGCCTGAATACCCAGGGGCTGTTTCCCGCCGGCGAGGGGGCGGGCTATGCTGGCGGCATCCTGTCTGCAGCGGTTGATGGTATCAAGGTCGCCGAGGCTGTCGCCCGAAGCCTGGCCGCATGATGCTGATCCTGTTCAATAAACCCTATGACGTGCTGAGCCAGTTCACCGATCGCGGTGCCGCTGGATCAACGCGGCGCACCCTGTCGGATTTCATCGATGTGCCGGGCGCCTATCCGGCCGGGCGGCTGGACCGTGACAGCGAGGGGCTGCTGATACTGACCGATGATGGCCGGCTGCAGGCGCAAATTGCCGATCCACGGTTCAAATTGCCCAAAACCTATTTGGTGCAGGTCGAAGGCGATGTGACAGAAATCGCTATGGCGTCACTCCGGCGCGGCGTCGTTTTGAACGACGGGCCAACCTTGCCGGCCGAAGTCGAACGCATCGCCGGGCCGGTCCTGTGGCCGCGGGATCCGCCGATCCGCGTCCGCAAAAGCATCGCCGATTGTTGGCTGAAACTGACAATCCGCGAAGGCCGCAACCGCCAGGTGCGCCGCATGACGGCCGCCATCGGTCACCCGACCTTGCGGCTGGTGCGCTGGAGCATCGGCACCTGGACGATCGATGGCGTCGCGCCCGGACAATGGCAATGCCGCCCCGCGTAAAGGTCTATTTCGATGGCGGCTGTCGTCCCGCCGGGATGCAAACTGCGGTAGTGGTAAAGGGGCAGTCCTATCTTAAACGCAACCTGGGGCCCGGCAGCAGCATGGATGCCGAATGGCTGGCGCTGATCCACGCGGTGCACATCGCCCAGACATTGGGACTGGAGAATGCGGTTTTTCTTGGCGATTCCCTGGCCGTGATCAATCAGGCGAATGGCGCGGTGCAATGCAGGGGTCCATCCGTCCGGCATTTTGAAACGCTGATGGCGCTTATCGCTGTGGCCAGCCCGCTCCATATCCGCCATTTGAAACGCACCCAGAACCTCGCCGGGATCGTTCTTGCCCGGCTGGACGCATGATGATCGATTTTCGACTGAAACAATGATGGATCGTCGCCCCCCCCGATGACCAGGCCGGGCATCGGCATCACGACCCCATCGAAACCACGGCGCCACCCTTCATGACCATGCGAATGTGGCGAACGGCATGGATATCGGCGGTCGGATCGCCCTCGACAGCGATCAAATCTGCCAAAAGACCGGCTTTTACGGCGCCAACGCTGTCGGACAGATGCAACAATCGGGCATTCCCCGCGGTGGCGGCAATCAGCACATTTGCCGGTGTCATGCCGGCTGCCGCCATCAACTCCAGCTCGCGGGCGTTCTGCCCATGCGCGAAAACGCCGACATCGCCGCCCATGCAGATCGGCACACCCGCCTTCATGGCCATCTGGAAACTTTTGCGGTTTAATTCGACCGCTGGCGGCGCAGGCTCGCTGCCGTTCCAGCCGCGATAGCGAGATGTTGCGTCGGACGCTGCCAGCGTAGAGCAAAGCGCCACACCCTTTGCCGCCATCGACGCAAAAATATCTGCCGTGCCGCCATAGCCATGTTCGATCGTATCGACCCCGGCGGCGACCGCACGGCGCATGCCCTCGGCAGTCGCCGCGTGAACCGCGACCGGGCGGCCCGCATCATGCGCGGCAGCGACTGCTGCCTTGATTTCGTCGAGGCTGAGCGTCGGCCGACTGGCTTCACCGGACCGCCAGCGATAATCGACATAAAGTTTGATCCAGTCCGCACCCGCCGCGATCTGACGACGCACGGCGGCGGCGATCTGATCGACGCCCGATACTTCCTCTGCGCCTTGGGGAACCGGCACACCTGGCTCAAAACCCTTGGGACCATAAGCGCCGAGCGCGACGATCGCGCGAGTCGCGACGGAAAGGCGCGGACCAGGAGCGATGCCCTGATCGATCGCCGCCTTGATTCCGACATCGGCATAGCCCGCACCCTCGGTGCCCAGATCGCGTTCGCTGGTGAACCCGGCGAGCAGTGTTGCCTGCGCGCTTTTCACGGCGCGCGCCGTGCGCAAAGCCAGGGGCTCGTGGAGCACCTGGTCGTCCCAACTGGTTTCGTCATAGGGGTGGAGAAACAGGTGACCGTGCCCTTCGATCATCCCGGGCATCAGGGTCGTACCGGGAAGCTCGATCGACTTTGCGGTCGCAGATGCCGGCAAATCAGGACCAACCGCGACGATCCTGTCCCCGGTGACGAGCACCTGCCAACCGGCATGGACCTTACCGTCAAGGCCGTCGAACACGCCGGCGGGCTTTAAAAGCAGTGATATGGGTTCCGACGCCGCCACGGCGGCAGATGTTCCTGACAGCAGCGCCAGAATGATCGTCAGCAAGCGCATGAAAATTCCCTCTCCCTGCTTTCGGTTCATGCCATGCACAGCCCAAGCTAAGGTGACCAAATCATTTTGGATAGTTTGGCGGCTTGGCCAGGAAGGATCAGCACGCTAAATTCTTTGGTACTGAATCTGTGAGCCGTCCTTGGCTGTAAAGCGCAGCGCGGCCCAGCTTGGCTTGTCATCGTACCACATATCGAGAACGACATCGCCGGTGAGCGCAACATGGCTGGCGCGAATCGCGTCGCCGGCGGCGTCTGGCACTGCATCGATGCCGATGGTGGTAATTTTGGGGCGCATCAAGCGGCCGTCCTGCGTGTTGATCCACGGTCCATCGAGTTCGCGTCGATTCCAGTGTGTCGCCGGCAGGGCATTGGCCGGGGCGACATAGCGCGGTGCCAGCGTGCCCTCTACAGCCAGGCCGCCCTTGTCACGATAGCCGATGACGGCATACTTCTTGCCGTCATCATTGGTTGTGGTTTGCAGCGCTGTTACCAGGCCACCGCTCCAGCGTTCGGTGGCGCGATGTGTGTAACGGTAAAGCGTGAACGGGCCGACCTTGTAAGCCAGATCAACAACGATGCGAACGAGCACGTCATCGCCGTTGCGTTCAAACGCCAACAGGTGCGTGCCAAGCTTTGAACCCTTGCGCAGCACATCAAAACCCAGCTTGTTGCCATCTGGTACCGGCAGCTTTGACACGATCGGCAGCGCGGCCCGCGCCACGCCCGGGATTGCCGCCATCATGGCACCACCGGCCAGGATTTCGCGTCGGTTGATCATTGCTCAGCACTTCATCACATAAGGCTCGACGTCAATTCGAATTTCCCGCGAAGCGTCTCAAGGGCCGAAACCGATAGCGCCGTTTTGGCATATTTCCTTCGCCGACGAAGTTGCGTGCGTTATCCGACGACAACTCGAAAAAAATTACGCGGGACCGGCAAAGATACCCGCCCGGCGCATGCGCTCCATCAACCTTGATGCGCAGTCAAAGCCAATCCGCAGCTGGCGCTGAATATCGCTGATCCTAGCTCGGCCGGTCGTGCGAACGGCGCGCACCGCCTGACGATATAAAACATCGTCGGCGCCAGCATCATTATCGTTCGCCGGTATTACAGATTTTGCCATGCGTGCATCCCATCAACGTCACTGCGCCAGCTTGCGCGCGGTTTCGATGAACAAGGCGATCGCCGCCGGCGTCGCATCACGGATCGGGCCCACGGTTTTCATGTGCGTGACCTTCAAGCCAACAAAATCGAGGATCTGGCGCCTGAGGACGTTTAGCCAACCATTGCGATAGCCCAGCCACAGATACCAGGACGGCGTATCCGTGGTGATCAGCACCCGCGCCGTGCGGCCT
>JBBRPI010000015.1:0-93037 GCA_038228305.1 Sphingomonadales bacterium
AGGTTCAGACTGCCGAAGGCAAGCTACGCCTGACCAAAATCAAGCACCCATGGACCAACGGCCAGGTCGAGCGGATGAACCGAACGATCAAGGAAGCCACCGTCAAGCGCTATCATTACGATAGCCATGCTCAGCTCGCCGACCACCTCCACGACTTCATCAACGCCTACAACTATGGTCGCCGCCTGAAAACACTCCGCCGACTCACGCCCTACTAATACATCTGCAAATGCTGGACAAGCGAACCCGAACGATTCATCCTAATCCCGCACCAGCAACTGCCGGGACCAAACACCTAGATCACAGAGGCCTCGCGCTCAGCAGACCAATTGCGACCCTCGCACTCGGCCTATTCATCGCGGCAATGTTCTATTCTTCCCGCAACGACCTCAGCCGTCAGTGCCCGTTTGAATGAGAGCTTCAGTATGGCAGACCGAAGATCGTCCAAAATGATGATAGTGCTCTGAACAACAGGTGACACAGGTGAACTTTAGGAATCGCGGAGCTTCATGAAACCGGGCGTCACCGCCATTCCACGTCCCGTCTGGGTGCTCGGCTTCGTCAGCCTGTTCATGGACTTGTCGTCGGAGATCATTCACGCGCTGCTGCCGCTGTTCCTCACTGCGACGCTTGGCGTCAGCGTCGCTATGGTCGGTGCAATCGATGGAATCGCCGAAGCCACAGCCGCGATCGCCAAGGTGTTTTCCGGTTACATTTCCGATCGGATCGGCAGGCGACGGCCGCTGATTCTACTTGGCTATGGCCTTGCCGCCCTGACCAAGCCGTTGTTTGCAATCGCCGGCAGCGCGCCCGTTGTCCTTGGCGCGCGTTTTGCCGACCGTATCGGCAAGGGTCTGCGCGGCGCGCCGCGCGATGCCCTCGTCGCCGATGTGACGCCGCCCGAGATCAGGGGCCGGGCCTTTGGGCTGCGTCAGTCGCTCGATACGGTCGGGGCCTTTGCGGGGCCATTGCTCGCGATCGGACTGATGTTTCTGTTCGCCAATAACATCCGCACGGTGTTCTGGTTCGCCATCATCCCGGCCTTCATCGCGGTGCTACTTGTCGTAATCGGGGTCGAAGACGCGCCGGCTGCCAATGCCGACGCGGCTGCTCGCCTGCCAATCCGACTCAGGGATCTCAAGCGACTGCCGCGCCCATTCTGGGAAACGACAGGGATTGGAGTCGTGTTCACGCTGGCACGCTTCAGCGAGGCGTTCCTGATCCTGAAGGCAAGTGCGGCAGGCCTGCCGCTGCCTTGGCACCACTGGTGCTCGTTGTCATGAACCTCGTCTATGCGCTGGGCGCTTACCCGGCCGGGTTGTTGTCCGACCGGGTTTCTGCCCGCTGGCTCTTGGCGGCCGGCATGTTTTGCCTGATTGCCGCCGATCTGACCCTGGCGTTGGCACCGGGTATCTCGGGTGCCTTCATAGGCATTGCGTTGTGGGGCGGCCATTTGGTGTTGACGCAAGGGCTGATGGCCAAGCTGGTCGCGGATCATTCGCCAGCAGATTTGCGCGGGTCGGCCTATGGGCTGTTCAACCTTGCAACAGGCGCCACCTTGCTGCTGGCAAGCGTGATCGCAGGGCTGGCCTGGGATGGCTTGGGTGCAGACGCCACGTTCCTTGTTGGCGCGGGCTTCGCCGTGATTGCGTTGCTTATGTTGGTTGTTTTTCTGACACGCGCGCGAACCTGATCAGCCGCTCACGCGTCCATACCGTCCGCTTCAAAGTGTCGATCAGCGTCGGCTGCGGCACACCGAAACTCCGGCAGACGCTGGCCTGACTGGCGCCCTGCTCTACAAGTCGGCAATCGCGAACTCGCCATCATCCGCCTGGCACCCGGCCTGAAGGCTGTCGCCGATGGCACCAAGAAAAGCGGTGCCGGCTATATTGCTCGGCACATCGCTGCCGATATCGCTTATCAGAAGTCGGTGAAGTTAGTGCTGATCGATGACTGAAGAACCAGCACGTCGAATGGGTCTCTGCAGAAAAGCTACGCCTTGGTTCAGCAAGGCTTTACGCCGAAGGGTCGTTCGAAGCATGATGCTGACGATGCGTGCAAAACCAAAGCCACGGGGTTGAACGCCCGCCCACAGCATTACGAGGCAGGGACGCCGGGCGAGGTTTTCGTGGCCTTCTTGAAACTGGGCCTGACCTCGTTCGGTGGCCCGATGGCACACCTTGGTTACTTCCGTGAGGAACTGGTCACACGTCGCAAATGGCTCACGGAGCCTGCCTATGCCGAACTGGTCGCGCTTTGCCAATTCCTGCCAGGGCCCGCGTCGAGCCAAGTCGGCTTCGCCCTCGGGCTAGCGCGCGCCGGGCCGCTGGGGGCCTTGGCCGCCTGGATAGCCTTCACCATGCCATCGGCGGTGCTCATGCTGCTGCTGGCGCTTGTCTCCGGATCTGTCAGCGGCCCATTTGCCGCGACGGTATTCCATGGTCTTAAACTCGTCGCGGTGGTGATCGTCGCGCAGGCGGTCTGGGGCATGGCTAAAACAATAACGCCCGACCTTCGCCGAGTGATCATCGCCGCGCTGGGGGCTGGAGTCGTGGTTCTGGCAGGCGGGGCCTTGGGGCAGTTCGGCGCGATCCTCTTCGGCGCCGGTGCAGGTCTGCTGTTCTGCCGCCACCTTGCCACCATGACCGGAGACGCGGTGCCCATCGCTATCGCGCGCCGTGCCGGTGCCGTCTGCTTTGCTGTGTTCGGGGCGCTGCTAATTGGCCTGCCCATCATCGCAGCGGCGAGCGGTTGGCGCGATTTGCAGTTGTTCGGCATCTTCTATCGTGCCGGCGCGCTGGTATTCGGCGGCGGCCATGTCGTTCTGCCGCTCCTCCGCGCCGATTTGGTACCTGCATGGATTGGCGATGATCGCTTCCTTGCCGCCTATGGTGCCGCACAAGCTCTACCAGGACCGCTGTTCGCCATTTCGGCCTATCTGGGAGCGGTTGCCGACAACCCGGTTACCGGTGCCCTGCTCGCGCTGGTCGGAATTTTCCTGCCGGGCCTGCTTATCCTGGTTGGCGTGCTGCCGTTCTGGGCCGGGCTTCGCGGCAGTGTCCGGGTGCGCGCGGCCATCGTCGGCGTAAACGCTGCCGTTGTCGGCATCCTGGCGCTAGCGCTTTATGATCCTCTCTGGACAGGCACCGTCGCGTCGTGGCGCGATGTGGCCGTGATCGGCATTGCATTTTTCGCAGGTCTGAAATGGAAGCCGCCGACACTAGTAACTGTTGCGGGCCTCGTTTTAGCGTCAATTTTTATGGGCTATCGCTGATATCATCGGGGTAGCTATTCCTCGCAGAAGCGGGCCGGAAGCCGTCGTTCGACCTTCTGCTCCACACTCGCCATCCGACGATGTCGCTCTAGCAAACGGGTGAATGTCGGCTACTGGCGTGAGCCGAAGTTCAGAAGCCCGGGCAGGAACAGCCGCAAAGCCCCAATTGCCGCCGTCCACCCCGGGCGATCAAAATGGACTTGTAGCGGTTTTCTGCCGGTCACCAATTTCACTATGCCACCGTGGCTTCGAATGCGAGCAGGCTGATGCCGCCCAGATCCGCCTGCGGCGGCGCCACCAGATCGGTAGGCCGAAACACCGAAACCCACTTGCACAGCGTCGACAGGCCAATGCCCAAATCCGATGCCACCCGCCGCCGCGAAAGCCCGCTGGTCAACGCAATCCGCACAGCCTCGCGCTTAAAATCATCCATATGCTTCATAATCTCGCCGGTCTCCTTGATCGAGTGTTTAACTCTCAAGTTTCCGGCACAAAACCGCTACAAGTCTATTGAAGCCCGCTGCCGTGTTAGGAACACACGTCGCGGAAACCATCTCGGCCAGCAGTCATTGCGACCGCCCAAAAAGGCCTTAAATATGGAAGCAAGCGATCCGATCAAATTTTCTGTTCAGCCCCTTGCAAGAGTGGGCAGTCGACATAAAGAACTGGACGTCATCGATCCCGCTTGCACAGGCTGCCTGATGGCGGCCCCATCGATGGTATTCATCGCCCGCTTTGCGGCGAGCCGCTTCGGCGTCAATATCGAGGTCATCGAAGAACTCGCCGAACAGACGGAACCAGAGGATGGCTGCCTCAGCATTCTCTACAGCCTCGATGAAAATGCAGAATCCGTTACTGGCTTCACGCGCATCGCCCACGACTACTTCGAAGAACTGCTCGACCAGCGCCGGTCAAAGTTCATCAAAGGCATCTGATCCCGCCGCGGCCTTCGCCGGATGGATGCGGTTCACCAGACCCAGACGTGATTTAGAATCGATACCCCAACGACGCGCCGACCTGGCGGCGGTTGGCCCCGGTGACGTAAGGCGATGCAACGGAATAGTTTACCGAATCAAAGAAGCGGACGCCGGCGACGGGGGTGTCGATATCAAAGAGATTGTTGACGAACAATTGCAGGCTGATCCCGCCCTTGCGCAGCGTGGCGCGCAGATCGACATTTTGAAAGCCTTCAAAACGCTGGAGATTGTCAGCACGCACAAAAGTTTCGGATTGCAACTGCAGATCGGCGCGGAATTCGGCGCTGAAATCATTGCCAAACGGCAAATTGATCCGCGGGCTTACCGTCAGCTTGTGGAGCGGCACATAGGGCAGTTTTTTGCCATTGAAGGTGATCGGCGGGAGCCCGGCACGAACCAGTACGGCCTGCAACGAATCATCGACAAAAGCATCATAGCGAGCGTGAGTATAAGCGTAGTTGCCCGATACGGTGAACCAACTGGACACGCGCGCTGTCGCTTCCAGTTCGACGCCATAGATCGTCGATGCCGCGACATTGCACACATACGTCAGCTGCGTGGAGGTAACGCCCGGGATCGGCGGATTCTGGCAAGCGGCCTGCTGGTTGTTCCAGTCAGTGTAAAAGCCGGCGATGTTGAGGCGCAAGCGATTATCCATCAGGTCGCTTTTCAGGCCGATTTCGTAATTGTTGCTGTTTTCCGGCGTGTAGGAACGCTGGCTGGGCAAAATATTGTTGCCAGTGTTGAAGCCGCCGGTTTTGGCACCTCGCGCATAGCTGGCGTAAACCAGAACATCTTCGCTGGCTTTGTAGTTGACGATAACACGTGGCGTCCAGAAACCGAATTTGGCCTTCAGGTCGAACACTGCAACCGAACCGCTGGTGCCGGCCGGGTTTGATGGGGCTTGCACGAAATGCTGATTTTCATGTTCGTAACGGAGTTCTCCGGTAACACCCAGGCTGTCGGTGAATTGATAGTTCAGCGACGCAAACCCCGAAACCGCTTCAGTATCCACTTGGCTACGTGGGTAACGATAGGCGGCGGCCTGGACGCTGTAATCGGTTATGGCCAGCGCCGCCGGCGGCGTGAACCCGCGGTCAACGCCGATATTACGATTGTTGTAATAAAAGGCGCCCACCATCCATTTCAACCGGCCTTCACCTGTCGAGGTCAGGCGTAGTTCCTGACTGATATCGCGCGACGAGCCATTATTGCTGGAGAAGGCAAAATCGCTTTTGCCGTTGGGGATCGGCGGCGCAAACGGAAAACCAAAGTTGGGGCAGCCAGCCGCAAGCTGGCAAACCGTATTGTCGCCATCAAAAGTATATTCTGCATTGCGCTTGGCATAGGCGGTGATCGAGGTAAGTGTAACGCCGCCGAAATCATATTCCAGATCGCCGCTGATCCGCACGTTTTTCTCGCGATCGCCATAGCCGCCGCCGGGCAGGCCGGGCACCGGCAAGGTGTTCACGGTCACCCCGTTTATCGGGATCGAAGGCACCTTGCCGATAAACAGCAGGTTGCGCGGCTGCGATGCGGAACCGCCGGAAGGCGTGCCAGGAAAGCTGTTGTTGCGAATGACATTCGATGGCGGCTGGCCGTTCTCTTCCTTTGAATAGCTGCCCCGCAAGGTGACCAGCAGGCGCTCGGTCGGCTGCAATTCCAGCGTGGCGATACCACCATAGTTTTTGGCGAAATCAACCTTACCACCATCGATGCTGCTGGTGTAAAATCCGCCGAATTGCCGGTAAAATCCGCCGACGCGCAGACGCACGCCGGTCGTCAGTTCGCCGCCGATGCTGGCCTGCGCCTTATACAGGCCATTGTCGCCGATCGTGGCTTCTCCATTTCCGCTCAGTTCCTTGGTGGGTCGGGCGGTGACATAGTTGATCGCGCCGGCAAAGGTATTGCGGCCATAAAGTGCCGATTGCGGGCCTTTGACCACTTCGATGCGGGCGAGATCATTCAGTTCCAGATCGACACCAGCCTTGCCAGACAAATAGATACCATCAAGAAAAACCCCGACGTTCAGCGCGCCAAACGTCTGGGCGGCACCGCGAATGATTGGCAACTGATTTTGGGCGCCAAACAGCGGCGTATAGTTCAGGCCGGGTGTGTTCTTGGCAAGATCGGCAAGCCGTTCGATGCGAGCAGACTTGATCTCGGCAGAATCAAAGGCGCTGATCGAAACGGGCACATCCTGCAGCTTTTCCGAACGCTTGCGCGCCGTTACGATGATTTCATTGCCATCGTCGGCGCTGACAGCGGCAGTTGTCGTTTGCGCCAGGACGGGGGCGGTAAACATTGGCGCCGTTGCAACAGCGGCCAGCAGCAGAAACCGAGACTTGATCACAGATAATCCCCCGTTGGTTTTTAACTTATACCGTAGTTCCATCGCTGCGTTGGCAAAAGTTGTCCAGACAAATTGGAATGATTGGCGCCAATGTTCGTGCGGGTTATGGCAGGGTGTTGCCTGAATGTCGCAGGCAGCGGCGATTGCGGGCTGGCGAAAATGGCGGTATCCAAGATGTCTCAATCGCTAAAGGAGTATATGCCATGATGTTGACCGGCACGATTGCACGCCTGTTGACCAGCGCTGTACTGATGACAGCCTTGGCAGCCTGTGGTGAAAAAACCCCGGACGCGACAACAGCAACGACCACCACAACCGGACCGGCCGCTACTGCCCCCGCTACCGCTCCCGCTGCATCGGCCGCTGTCACCTATGCATCATTGACGGGGGATGCAATCAAGGGTGAGGCCGTGTTTGGCCAATGCAAGACCTGCCATGTCGCCGAAAAGGGCGTCAACCGCGTCGGGCCATCCTTGTGGGGCATCGTTGGCCGTCGTTCGGGCAGCATCGAAGGTTTTCGATATTCGCCCGCCAACAAGAACAGCGGCATCACCTGGACTGCAGACGAGCTTTTCAAATATCTGGAAGCCCCGCAGAAAACCGTGCCCGGCACCTATATGGCTTTTGCCGGCCTGAAAAAACCGCAGGATCGGGCCGATGTGATCGCCTATCTTAAGTCCAGGGCCTGATCTGCTGACCGCATGGTCTGGGCTGCGACGCGTCCAAGTGTCGGTGCACCGCCATGGCAATATGCCCTATTGCGCGGTCGGAGCCCGCCGCCGCGCCGTGATCGCTAATCCTGTGGCCGGCTGAGGACCGGCCGCAGATGGCCCGCTTGCTCGCCTGTTGGGAATTGGGGCTGGGCCTTGGCCATCTGGCGACGCTCGTCCCGGTGGCGGCAGCATTGAATGTGATCGGACATGAAAGCTGGCTGGCGGCGCGTGATGTGACGCTGCCGCTGCCGGCCAATCCCTTTGTGCAGGTTCTGCCTGCTCCCATCTGGCGGCGGTCGCGGTTGATACGCCCGGCGCGGACATATGGTGAGATTTTGGTCGATGGCGGCTTTGGCGATGATGCCGGCTTGATTGGGTTGGTCGCCGCTTGGCTGGCGATGTTTGGTTTGCTGCAGCCGGCCGGCGTCTATGGCGATCACGCGCCGGCATCCCTGCTTGCCGCCCATGTGGCAGGGCTGCCGGCGGCGCGGTTGGGGTCTCCCTTTACCTGTCTTGCGGCGGTGCGGCCAATGCCGGGATTGCTGCCCGGGCTGACGCTGGCCGAACGTGCCGATAGTGATGCGATTGCCGATCGGGTGGTGCGCGGTGTTTGCCGGCATTTTGGCGCGCCCATGCTGGATGGATTGGCGCAATTGCTGGCCAGCGCGCCACCGTTTCTTACCAGCTTTGCCGAACTGGAGGCGCTGGAGGGGCGCAGCGATTCGGCCTTTCATGGCCCGCTGACCGGGCTATCGGCAATCGGCGCTGCCGATTGGCCAGACGCGGAAGGCCCGAGAATATTTGTCTATCTGCCCTTTGACCGGGCCATGGCCGCGCCGCTGGCCGCTGCCCTCGCAACGCGCGGCTGGCCGGTGATATGGGTGTGCGACACGCCGCCGCAGTTCGCCCTGCCGGCGAACATCCGCCACGAAATAGAACCCATCGCCATCGGTCCGGCCTTGCAACAGGCCGCACTGCTCGTTGGCCGCGGCGGCCATGGCATCAGCCTGGATGCGCTAATGGCCGGCTGCCCTCAGATGCTGATGCCCGACACGCAGGAGGCGCAGTATAATGCGGAATCGCTGGCGGCCCATGGTGTCGCGCGGATTGTACCGGTTTGGGACGCAACGATGATGGGGGCATGCCTGGACGAGATGACCGGGCCGGGCGCGATCCCGCGCGGCGCCGTCCGTGATTACGATGGCTTGGCGGCTGCGGCGGCGCTGGCCAAGGATCTGGCGGCGGCGTTGCAGGTTTAAGCTCGATTGACCACAGCGCCGCCGGCCATTAGGCGAGACATTGTGACAATTGCCTATCTTGATTTTGAAAAGCCTGTAGCGACCATTTACGGCCGTGCCGCTGACTATCGTGCCGCCGGGGACGAAGCCGGCGCAAAGCACGCCGAGGGTGCTGGCCGGCGCTTGCTCGCCGAAACCTATGCCCGGTTGACGCCGTGGCAGAAAACCCAGGTTGCCCGCCATCCGGCGCGGCCACACTTTACCGATACCGTCAAGGCGCTGGTGGAAGATTTCATGCCGCTCGCCGGCGATCGCGCCTTTGGTGAAGATCAGGCGATCATCGGCGGGCTGGGGCGATTGCGCGGCCAGAATGTGCCGGTGATGGTCATCGGCCATGAAAAGGGCAATGACACCGCCAGCCGCGTAAAGCATAATTTCGGCATGGGCAGGCCCGAGGGCTATCGCAAGGCCATCCGCCTGATCGAACTTGCCGGGAGGTTCAACGTGCCGGTGGTAACGTTAGTTGATTCGCCCGGCGCCTATCCTGGCATAGACAGTGAGGAACGCGGCGTCGCCGAAGCCATTGCGCGTTCAACCCAGGCCTTTCTGGATAGCCCGGTGCCGGTCATCGCGGCCATTACTGGTGAAGGCATGTCTGGCGGGGCAATTGCCCTGACGGCTGCCAATCGCGTCATCATGTTTGAGCACGCGGTTTATGCGGTGATTTCGCCGGAAGGCTGCGCCTCTATCCTATGGCGGACGGCAGACAAGGCCAACAGCCATGCCCCCGAAGCCGCCGAGGCAATGCGGGTGACGGCGGCAGATTTGAAGAAGCTCGGCGTGATCGATACCATTGTCAATGAACCTTTGGGCGGCGCACATCGCGATCCGGCTGCGGCGATTGCATCGCTGACCATGGCGATTGCGGCGGAATTGACGCCGCTGCTCGGGCTGACCCCGGCGGCCTTGCGCCGGGCACGGCGCGACAAATTTGTAGAAATGGGCCGGTTGATTTAGTCGCCATAAGGTTGGTGAACCGCAATCGGCCGGTGGCACGCGGCATATGATTGCTGTCGTTGACGGCGTAAACTATCCGAGGAATCGGCCAAGGCGTTGTTGGTGTCGCAGCGATGCAGGCCCCGTTGGTCGGCATTGGGCCATACACGTTTGGTATTCGCTTTGCCGGCTTGTTGGCGCTGGCCACCCTGATGATGGCCATTGTGCAAGTGCCGGCGCTACCGCTGATCGTGCTGGTGGTGGGTTACACCTATATCACCCAAGAACCAGTGCCGCTGATCATTTTCGCGCCGAATATGCTGTTTGCCTGTCTTAGCGACTATGTGCTGAACCCATTGTTGCTCGGCTGCGGATTGGACGTGCCGATGCCGGTCATCCTGACCGGAGTCATTGGCGGCGTGATCGCCGATTGGCTGGTCGGTTTGTTCATCGGCCTCGTCATTCTGGACGTCGGCCATGTGCTGTTCATCGAATGGCTGCGGTCGCCGGCGGCAGCCTGTCCCGGCCCTGATCACCCGGCTGTTGACTGCCTGCCTATGCCTGGCATTGCAGGCGGTGAGGGTTGCTCTGGGCATCAACCGGCCAGTGACCAAACCGATCACGCGCCGCCCGGCGCCTTTACTCCGCCGCCTCGAGTGCCTCGTCCCGCCCAATGCTGCCACCGGCCAGGCCGAGCAGGCGTTTTTCCAAGGTTTTCAGCCTCGTGCTGCTATCGATCTTTGCGCCGGTAAGGTCGGTGATGTAAAATGTATCGGTCGCGCGCTCGCCATAGGTGGCGATATGAGCGCTGTGAATGGTCATCCGGCTTTGAAACAAGGCGTGGGTCAGGGAATAGAGCAGGGCTGGCCGGTCGGCCGCGTTGACTTCCAGCACAGTATAGCGATTTGAGGCGCGGTTATCGATCAACACATTCGGTTCAATTTTGAACACTTCGGCCCGGCGACGCGCCAGGGGCCGGGCGGCTAGCCGGTCAGCCAGGCGGATCTTGCCCGACAGTACATCTTCGATGACCCGTTTCAACCGGGCGAGCTGGCTGGTTTCTGAAAATGGCCGGCCCAGTGGATCTGCGATGACGAAATTGTCGATCGCCTGCCCGTCGCGGGTGGTGTGGATGCGCGCATCCAGAATATTGGCGCCGCCCAGTGATATTGCGCCGGCAATGCGATAGAACAGCCCCGGGTGATCGGCAGCATAAACGCTGACCAGGGTGGTGTCGGATCCGACGTCGGGCACCGCGGTGATCGACAGCGGCTGCCTGGATTCGTCGGCCGCAGCGATCATGGCGGCATTGCTGGCCAGTGCTTCCGGCGTTTCGGCTATCCAGTAACTGTCGGCAAACCGCTTGGCATAGCTGGCAAATCGCTGCGCATCCCAGCCCAGCGACGCCGCCAGCCCTTCTTGCTTGGCATGAATCCTGTCGTTGCGGCCCTTTTGCTTGTGACCCAGTCGTAGCACTTCTTCGGCTGAATCATACAGGTCGCGCAGCAATTGCGCCTTCCAATTGTTCCACACGCCCGGCCCGACGGCGCGGATATCGACAACCGTCAGGATCAGCAGCAGACGCAACCGTTCGGGGCTGGCAACGGTTTCGGCAAAATCGAGGATAGTCTTGAAATCCGACAGATCGCGCTTGAAGGCGGTCGCCGACATCAGCAGATGGTAGCGAACCAGCCATGCCACGGTTTCGGTTTCGGCCGGTGACAGGCCAAGCCGCGGGCACAGCCGCTGGGCGACGTCTGCGCCCAATTCGCTATGGTCTCCGCCGCGGCCCTTGGCGATGTCATGCAGCAGAACCGCGACATGCAGCACCCGCCTGGTCAGCAACTGTTGGATGACGCGGGCCGACAGCGGATGATCGTCCTTCAGCGCGCCCGATTCGATGCGCGCCACCAGCCCGACGGCGCGAATGCTATGCTCGTCCACTGTGTAATGGTGATACATGTCATATTGCATCTGGGCGACAACCCGCCCGAAATCAGGAATGAAGCGGCCAAAGACCATCGATTCATTCATCCAGCGCAGTACTTTTTCGGGGTCGTTCCGGCTGGTCAGCACGTCCAGAAACAATTGATTGGCGCGCTTGTCCCGCCGCACGCGCTCGTCGATCAGCCCCGAATCACGTGCCGCCTGGCGCATAGCCTGTGGGTGGATGGCAAGCTGTTCGCGATCGGCTAGCGCAAACATTTCGAGCAGGCGGACGGGATCGGCGCGAAAGAAATCATCGCCGGGCACGCCAATTTGGCCGCGGCGCAGGGTGAACCCGTTCAGCTTTGCCGGACGCCTGGTCAGCGTCGGCAGCCAAGATGCGCGGGAAAAGCTTTCATCCAGATGCGCAAGGAACAGCCCGGTCAGATCGCCGACGGTTTTCGCCATCAGAAAATAATGCCGCATAAAGCGTTCCACCGCCGACATACCGCCACGCTCGGCGTAGCGAAGTCGCGTTGCCAGTTCGCGCTGCACATCAAATGTCAGGCGTTCCTCTGCCCGGCCGGCGATATCGTGCAGATTTATCCGTACTGCCCATAAAAAGCTTTCGGCGCGGCGAAACTGGCGCAGTTCGCTGGCGGTGAACAGGCCCTTGTCGACGAGTTCAGCCACGGTTTCGACCTGATAGGCATATTTGCCGATCCAGAACAAAGTATGCAGATCGCGCAGCCCACCCTTGCCCTCCTTCAGATTGGGTTCGACGACATAGCGGCTGTCACCCATTTTCTTGTGCCGGGCGTCACGCTCCGTCAGCTTTTCGGCAGTAAAGGCGCGGGCGGTGCCAGCAACGACATCCTTGCGAAATCGCTGGGTTGCTTCTGCATAAAGTGGTTGGTCACCCCATACATAGCGCGATTCAAGCAGCGCAGTGCGGATGGTGATATCGGCCTTGGCCATGCGAATCATATCGTCAAGCGAGCGGGTGGCATGACCGACCTTCAGCCCCAGATCCCACAGCAGATACAACATGGTTTCAATGACCTGTTCGCCCCAGGCTGTCTGTTTCCACGGGGTGAGGAACAACAGGTCAATGTCGGAAAATGGCGCCATCTGGCCGCGGCCATAGCCACCAACAGCCACCAGTGTCAGGCGTTCAGAGGCGGTGCGGTTGCCGGCCGGATAGAGTTCGGTGACCGTCGCATCGAACATCACCCGCAACAATTGATCGATCAGAAACGCTTGGGCGCCGGCCAGTTCCAGGCCCTTTGATGGAGTTTCGCGCAGGCGGCGGTGCAGTTCCACCCGGCCTTGCGCCAGCGCATCGCGCAAGGTTGTGGTCAGCAGGGCACGCCGGGCCTCAAACCCCGTCGTCGCGGCCATGCTGGCTGCCAGCGCATCAGCGATGGCCCGGCGATCGATGATGTCGCGGCGGCTGGGGATGGAGTCAGGGCGGGAGGCCATAGTGCAAGATAGGCGTTGTTCGGGGAGAGCGCCATCACTTCCCCCCTTCTTTCTTCAACGAGAAGTTGGGTGCGGCGCCTTTCTTGCGTCGTCCGATGCCGCCGTTTGCCGGCAGAAACGAAACCACCCCCAACCCCTGGTTGAAGAAACGAGGGAGCCGCAAGGCAGAAGGGCAGACAACTGCGCCGCTAGCCGTTACACCCTGCTTCATGAACGATCCCGCTCGCGCCCAGCTTGAATCCATCGCCCATGCCGGAATCGAGGCGCTCAAACGCGGCGACGCAGCCGCCGCGCGTGCCGCCTTTGCCCAGATCACCGCATCGGGGCGCGCGACGCCGCAGATCTGGCTGTTCCTCGCCCAATCCTGTGACATGGTCGATGACCGGCTGGCGGCGCGGGCGGCGCTGGCCCAAGTGCTGCAGGACGATCCGATGAACCCCTATGCGCTGGTCATGCATGGAGAGCTCTATAGCCGCGATGGCGATGATCGTGCCGCTGTCAGCTGGTATGACCGGGCCTTGGCCAGCGTGGTCGGCGCAACCGGCATGCCGACTGATCTGGTAGCGCGATTGGACCAGGCTAAAATCGCCAGGGACGCAGCGACGGCGCGGTTTGAGGCGCAGGTGCAGGCGGCCCTGGTGGGGGCAGGCGTTGACATGGCGGCGGTCGGCCCGCGCTTTGGCGAGGCAATGGCGATCGTTTCGGGCACCGCACAAATCCATCTGCAACAGCCCAAAAGCTTTTATTTTCCCGGGCTGCCACAGATCGCCTGGTATGATCCGAAAGATTTTGCCTGGGCGGCCGGGCTGGCGGCGGCAACCCCGGCGATTGCCGCAGAAGCGGCCGCAGTGCTGGCCGATCGCAGCGGCGTGATACCCTATGTGGAACAGCCAGCCGATCGTCCGGCCCATGCCCATACCCTGATGAATGACCCGCGCTGGAGCGCCTTTCATCTGATCAAAAATGGCGAACCGGTGGCGGCCAACGCCGCACGATGTCCCGTCACCATGGCCGCCGTCGTGAATCTGCCGATTCCGAGCATCGCCGGGCGATCGCCGATGGTGCTGTTTTCGATATTGGCACCTGCCACCCATATCGAACCGCATCACGGCATGCTCAACACCCGGCTGATCTGCCATCTGCCGCTGATCGTGCCGCGCAATTGCCGGCTGCGAGTGGGCAATGAAACTCGCCCTGTCGATGCCGGCCGGGTGATGATTTTCGACGACAGTATCGAACATGAAGCCTGGAACGACAGCGACGAAATGCGCGTCATCCTGTTGTTCGAAATCTGGCGCCCAGAGCTGACGGCGGCGGAACGCGCAGCGCTGACCGTGATGTTTGAATCGGTTACGGGCTATGGCCAAGCCGGCGAATAGCCGCTGATGCGTATCGTTCAGGTGGTCGCCGCGGCGCTGATCGATGCATCGGGGCGGGTGCTGGCCGCCCAGCGATTGCCGGGCGGTTCACTGGCCGGGCTGTGGGAATTTCCAGGCGGCAAGATCGAGGCCGGTGAGACGCCAGAGGCGGCACTGGTCCGCGAACTGGGTGAGGAATTGGGGATCGCGATTGACGTGATAGCACTGCAACCGCTGATGTTCGTCAGCCACGCTTATGCCGATTTTCATTTGCTGATGCTGGTTTACACCTGCCGGACTTGGGTGGGCACGCCGGTCGGGATGCAGGGCCAGGCGCTGCGATGGGGCAATCTGGCCGATCTGGCAGTGCTGGCGATGCCGCCTGCCGATGTGCCGGTGCTGGCAGCGCTGCGACAATTGTTTTCGGAATTGTTGCCGGGCGATGACAGCGCGGCTATGGCGGCAGGACATTCGCAGGGACGCGACAAACCATGAAAATTATGGCTGGCAACGGCAACCCCGATCTGGCCTTGGCGATTGCCGACTATCTCGACATGAAGTTGACCAGCGTGTCGGTCAGGCGCTTTGCCGATGAAGAAATTTTTGTCGAGGTGCACGAAAATGTCCGCGGCGAAGATGTGTTTGTCGTGCAACCGACGGCGGCGCCGGCGAACGACAATCTGATGGAATTGCTGATCTGTATCGATGCGCTGCGCCGCGCCTCCGCCCGGCGGATTACCGCGGTGGTGCCGTATTTCGGCTATGCCCGGCAGGATCGCAAATCGGGGTCGCGCACGCCGATTTCCGCCAAATTGGTGGCGAACCTGATCACAATTGCCGGGGCGGATCGAGTGCTGTCGGTTGATCTGCATGCCGGGCAGATCCAGGGCTTTTTCGATATCCCGACCGACAATCTGTTTGCCGCCCCGGTGATTGCGGCGGATATCGAGTCGCGGCTGGGCAAGCAGGATATTGTTGTGGTGTCGCCCGATGTCGGCGGCGTCGTCCGGGCGCGTGCGCTGGCCAAACGGCTGGGCAATGCGCCGCTGGCTATTGTCGACAAACGCCGCGAACGCGCCGGCGAATCCGAAGTGATGAACATCATCGGCGATGTGCGCGGCAAGATGTGCGTGCTGATCGATGACATCGTTGATTCGGCAGGCACGCTGTGCAACGCGGCAGCGGCATTGCTCGAAGCTGGCGCAACTGGCGCCACTGCCTATGTGACACATGGCGTCCTGTCGGGCGGCGCCGTGGCGAGGGTCGATGGGTCGGCACTGACGGAATTGGTGATCACCGATTCGATCGCTTCAGTGGCAGCGGTGCGCGCCGCCAAAAAGATTCGCCGCATCACCATCGCGCCATTGCTGGCCGAAGCGATGCGGCGCACCAGCGAGGAAAGTTCGGTCAGTTCGCTGTTCGATTAACCGCCTGTTGTCCGGTTGATGATCTTGCCGTCCGGCAAATAGACTTTTTCGGCCGTTACATATTCGCCCTTGGGCGTGCAGATCCCGCCGGGGTCCTTTGCCCGCATTTTGGCGCAGAATTCCGTGTCGGGGCGTTGCGCCTGAGCGTTGGCAGTGGCGAGCGGTGCCGCCAGCACAGCAGCCGCGAGGATCAACAAGGCAAAACGGCTCTTCATCACTTGGTTTCCATGAACGTTCGTCTGTTCGAACACTGTGATACGCGTCTTCGGCTTTCGCAGCCATGAACATCGTGGTGCACCCGGCGGGAATCGAACCTGCGACCTCCGGTTTAGGAAACCGTTGCTCTATCCTGCTGAGCTACGGGTGCTTCGTCGCCTCCTTTGCCATGCTGCTGGGCCAGTTCAAGACATATTCCTTACGCATCGGAGCAAATTCGGGGCAAAAACGGCAATGGCAGGGTCGGGATTCCGTCGGAGACGAGGTCGCGCGCTTCGGCAATCGTCGCTTCGCCATAAATATTGCGCGGTGGTTCGTCGCCATCATGCAGCGCCCTTGCCCTTACTGCGAAATTGCTGCCAACATAGTCTGCGCTGGCCTCCAGCTTGCGCTGCGCCGCCAACAGTTCGCCGCCGCGATTGCCCTTTGTCGCCACCGCCGGTGCCATTACGGCCTTTTCGATCTGGCTGTCACCGCACAGCGGGCAGGCGATCAGTTTGCGGGCGCGTTGCCCGTCAAAATCGGCGGTCGAGCCAAACCACGCCTCAAAAACATGGGCGCCGCTGCACTGCAGGTCAAACACGATCATGGCGTCGGCGCCGCAAATTCGCGGGCATTGGCGAGCGCCGGCACCCTGGCCCGCGCCGCCGCCACCGCCGCCAGATCGATATCGATGACGGCGACCCCCGCCGCCTCGCCCATGTCCAGCAGCACGTCTCCCCAGGGTGCGATCACCAGCGAATGGCCATAGGTGGCGCGGCCATCGGCGTGTTCGCCGGTCTGGGCGGCCGCGACCACGAAACAGCCGGTTTCAATCGCCCGGGCGCGCAGCAGGATGTGCCAGTGCGCCGCGCCGGTTGGCCGGGTGAACGCTGCCGGCACCGAAAGGATCGTCGCCCCTGCCGTTGCCAGCGCCCGGTGCAGCACCGGGAAACGTACATCATAACAAATGGTCAGGCCCATTTTCCCCCAGGGAGTCGCGGCGACAACCGCCGATTCGCCGGGGCGATAGGCCGAAGACTCGCGATAGGATTCGCCGCCGGCGACGACCGCATCGAACAAATGAATCTTGTCATAGCGCGCCCGGATTTCGCCGTTGTCGTCGATCAGGAAACCACGATTGGCGAACAGATCACCGCCGTCAGCCTCTGTTGTCTTCAGCGCCAGGCTGCCCAGATGCACCCAGACCTTGTGCGTGGCCGCTGCCGCTTGCACCGCCGCCAGCACCACATCATCGGCCTCGGTCTTCACGATCATTTTGGCCCGGCCGCGATCCTTGTCGAGATAGCCGCTCATTTCCGGCGTGAAAACCAGTTGTGCACCTTTGTCTGCGGCTTGCCTGATTGCGTCGGCCAGAGCGCGCGCCTCCGCTGCCGGGTCGATGCCGGTCGTCGTCTGCACCAGGCCGATGCGCAGGGTCATGCCGCCAACAGTGCGTCCAGTTTGCCGGCGCGATCCAGCGCCGCCAGATCATCACTGCCGCCAATATGCTGGCCGTTGATGAAGACCTGCGGCACCGTCGTGCGACCGCCAGACCGTTCCAGCATTTCAGCGCGCTGCGGTCCGCCCATCGAAATATCATGCTCGTCAAAGGCCGCGCCCTTTGATCGCAGCAGCGCCAGGGCGCGGCTGCAATAGGGGCAAAGGAATTTGGTGTAAATTTCGATTTTGGGCATTTCACTCTCGCTCACTGGTCACGGCAGCGGGCCGTAATGCGTCAGTGTCGCGCACCGCCCGCGCAAAGGTCAAGACATCAACCTGTTTCGCCCCCGCCCGGCGCAGCAGCCGCGCGCAGGCGTTGGCGGTGGCGCCGCTGGTCATCACATCGTCAACCAGCACGATCCGCCTGCCGGCGATCACCGCCCTGTCCGCCACCCGAAACGCGCCGCGCACATTGGCGGCACGGGCGGTGCGGCCCATATTCTGGCTCGCCGGCGTCGGTTTGACGCGCTGCAAGGCATCCACCGCGATCGGCAGCCCGCTGGATTTGGCCAGCGCCTGGCCCAGCAACGCCGCCTGATTGAACCCGCGGGTCCATAACCGCCGCCAATGCAGCGGCACCGGCACGATCAGCGCGTCACCCGTCAGCATCGATCCTGCGGCGCGCGCCATGTGCGGCGCCATCACCCGCGCCAGATGCTGGCGATCGCCATGTTTCAGCGCCAGCAGCATTTTGCGTGCCGGTCCGCCGTAAACCATCGCAGCACGCGCAGCGGCAAAACGCGGCGGTTCGGCCAGACATTGCCCGCATTCGGCCGCGGCCCCCATATCATGGGCAAAGGGCGTGCCGCAGCGGGCACAATGCGGCGCGGTGATGAACTGCAATTGCTGCCAGCAGCCCAGGCAGAACCGTCCGTCGCCGGCGACAATGGCGCGGCAACCCGGGCAGCGCGGCGGCAGCACCAGATCGATGACCACGCCATAGGCGGTGCGCAACGGGGCAAGGACGGCGCTGGTCATCGGGGCAGATTAGGGCGTGAAAGCCCGACTGGCGAGCGTTTGACACGCCGATGCGCGATTGTTTTGTCAGCGTATATGGCGGTTTTGGCCTGTTTCGGGGCGAAACGGGATCGATCCGGAACGATTTTGGCCTGAAAAGCCACCCGAAAACACCCATTTTGGACGGTCTGCATCGTCGCAATTGCCCGTGCAATCGCCGAAATCGCGGGTTTCTCACCCTGGTCGCAATCTGGAAAGTTAGTGCCAGGAGGCAAAACACTAACTTTCCAAACCGGGTCTGTTCTCATTTTTGCGCGCGCTCTCATCGATCACGGTCTAAAAATAACCGATTTGGCGTTTTCAGTCAAGGTTTTGCCATCCCCTGCCGGTGGGGACCGGGGGTAAAAGCCCCGCGCCGCCCTTTGCCATGATGGGGGGAGTTGCTTGTGGTCCTCGCCCCCCTTACCCCCAAACCATGTCTGCCGAACCCTTTGATCGCGCCTTGCGCCGCCGCCGCCATGCGCGGGCGCTGGCCGGATTTGCCCAGGGTGATTTCCTGCATGCCGTCATGGCGGATGAACTGCGCGAACGCGTTGCCGGGGTGGCGCGTGATTTTGGCGATGTGCTCGATCTGGGTGGGCCGGCGGCGGTGTGGCCGACTGGCGTGCGGGCCGGGCTGTCACCGACCGGCGTGGCGGTTGTTGTCGATGAGGACCGGTTACCCTTTGCCGATGCCAGTTTCGATCTGATAGTGTCGGCGGCTGGGCTGGCGAGTGTCAGCGATCTGCCCGGTGCGCTGGTGCAGATCCGCCGCGTGCTGCGGCCCGACGGGCTGTTTGTCGGCGCCTTCGTCGGCGGCATGACTCTGGCGGAATTGCGCGCCGATCTGTTGGCGGCCGATGCTGCCATCACCGGTGGTGCCGCGGCACGGATTGCGCCGATGGTAGAGGCACAGGCGGCGGCCGGCCTGTTGCAGCGCGCCGGATTTGCCATGCCGGTTGCCGATGTCGAGCGGTTGACGGTGCGCTATCGCAGCATTTTTGCGCTGTTTGACGATCTGGCGCTGATGGGCGCGCGGTCGGTTCTGGCATCCCGGTCCCCGATGCGCCGCGATGTTCTGGCCGATGCGGCAGCGCGGTTTGCAGCGCGCGCCGGGCCGGATGGCAAGACGGCGGTGACGGTGGAAATCATTCATCTGGCCGGCTGGGCGCCAGCGCCCGGCCAGCCGGTGCCGCTGGCGCCGGGCAGTGCCACGACATCGCTGGCAAAGGCGCTTGGCAGCCGGATATGAAGGGCGTTGGTCTGGCGCCGGGCAGATTTGGATGATGGGATAATCATCGGCCGTTGTGCCGGCAATCGGGCCCGGGCTGCCGGAGTTTTACAGCGCGATCACCGATAGCTGGCGGCCATAATCGGGCTCGGCCGCGTGGGTTGTGCGGCGATAGCTGAACCAGCGGCTGGCGTCGGGATAGGTATCGATGCCCATGGCGGCGACGGTGCAGACGCCTGCATTGGCGAGGCGCATGGCGACAAAGCCTTCCAGATCGAATTGGAAATGTGCGGCGCGGCCGGGGGTGAAAAATCGGTCGTGCGCCGGGTCTTGGTCGGTAAAGCGACCCCGATAGGCAGCATCGACTTCGTAACTGGCGCGGGCGATGCAAGGGCCGATGGCGGCGGTGATATGGTCGCGGCGGGCGCCAAGCGCGGTCATCGCGGTGACGGTGGCGCCGGCGATGTCATGCAGCGCGCCCTTCCAGCCGGAATGTGCCGCGCCGATGATGCCGGCGCCCGCATCTGCCAGCAGGATGGGGGCGCAATCGGCGGTGAGGATGCCAAGCGCCAGGCCGGGGGTGGCGGTGACCATGGCGTCGGCATGGGGGCGATCGGCGTCGGCGAAAGCGGCGGTGACCGGGATGACGATGTTGCTGTGGACCTGGTGCAGCGTGACCAGTGCTGCGCCGGGGGCGATGGCATGGACGGCGCGGCGGCGGTTTTCGCGAACGTTTTCGGGGACGTCGGCGGAGCCGAGGCCGACATTCAGGCTGGCGAAGATGCCGGTCGAGACGCCGCCTTGCCGGCCGATAAAGCCGTGGCGGACGCTGAGCAACGGTGTGGTCGCGAAATCGATCACAGCATGGCCCGGCACAAGATATCCTCATCGGCCTGATCGCCGACCATGAAATGACAGGGGGCGATTTCGGCAAAGCCGTGCCGGGCGTAGAATCGCCGGGCGCGGTGGTTTTCGGAAAAGACCGACAGCCAGATTTCGCCGGCGCCGCGCGCCCGGGCTTGTTCGAGCGCCCAGATGGTCAGCCCATTGGCGACGCCTTCGCCTTGCCAGGGTTTGAAAACATAGAGCTGGCGCAGTTCCATGGCGCCGGGGCTGGCGGCATCGGCGGGCAGTTTCAGCGGCCCGATCTTACAGAAGCCGATGGGAATGTCACCGGCCAGGGCAAAGCGGACGGACAGGCCGGGATCGGCGAGTTCGGCCGCGTAACTCGCGTCCGACCCCTGCGCCAGAAAGCCTTCGAGATCGGCGAGTTTGTAAAGCGGCCCAAAGGTTTCGATAAAGGTGGCGCGGGCGATGCCGCCGAGCATGGCACCGTCGCCGGGGGCTGCATCGCGATAGCTGATCATGCGTCGAATCCTGCGGGGGCCGGCCAGTTGGGCGCAGTGCACGCCATGACCTTGAACAGGCCACCCATTTGCAGCGGGGCGGTCAACCGCACAAGCGCCGCGGCGATGGCGGCGGCATCGGGGCGATTGCGGGTGCTGAGCGCGGCGGCGCGCGCCTCGATGCCGAGCCGCGCCAGCCAGACACCTTGCGGAATGGGGCCGGCGATGGCGACGCCCAAGGCAGCGTTCGACAGCGCCGAGAAATCGACATGGGCGGTCAGGTCGCAATCGCCGGGGGCAGCGAACGGATCGGCGGGGGCATGGTTGCGCAGGGCCTGCAGGCTATCCTGGGTGGCGGCGCCGGCATGGCCATAATCGATTATCAGGGCTGCGCCGCCGCGGTGGCGCAGCCGGGCGGCGATGGCGGCGGCGATGGCTTCCCCGGCTTCACAGCGTTCGCCGGGGGGGTGGTCAGCGGGAATTGTCGTTGCCGCAAAGCCGTTGCCGGCAACCGTGACCGCTTGTTCCCCATCCGCCGTGACCTGCCGGACAGGCAGCGCATCGAAAAATTCATTGGCGATAATGATGACGGCGCGATCATCGGGCACATCGTCCAGCCTGTCATACCATTTGGCGGTCAGCCGCTGCGCCTGTGCCGCGCGCATTGCCGGGCTGGTTTCGACCAGCGCCAGCGGGGCATCGAATCCCGGCAACCGCGCCAGCACCCGCAGCGCATCCGCCATCAGTGTGCCGCGCCCTGGCCCGAGTTCAACCAGGCGCAGCGGCGGCGATCCGGCACGCAGCCACAGATCGCCGATCCAGCCGCCGATGATTTCACCGAACATCTGGCTGATTTCCGGCGCCGTGGTGAAATCGCGGCCCAGGGGATTCAGCCCGGCATAGTAAGCGGCGTTGCAGGCGGCCATCCAGTGATCAAGCCGCAGCGGGCCACCCGCCAGGATGCGGGCGCGGAGGTCTGCCGCGATCACGCCGCCCACATCAAATCGCCCAAATCACGCAGGCACGTTGACCGGTGGGCGGTTCAGGCCAATCCAGATCAGGATCAGACCAGCCAGAATCAGCGGCAGGGTCAGGGTCTGGCCCATCGTCAGCCCGGTCGACAGGAACCCCAGCTGCCGATCGGGTTCGCGGAAAAATTCAACCGTGAACCGCGCCAGCCCCATGCCAACGCCAAAGATGCCCGCCAGCAGACCCGGCCGCAGCCGGGCATCGGTGCGCCAGAAGGCCCAGCTGAGGATGGCTAACAACAGCATGCCCTCCAACGCAAATTCAAACAGTTGCGAAGGATAGCGCGGTTCCGGCCCGGCCAGTGGAAAGATGATGCCCCAGTCGCTGCCCGTCGGCCGGCCCCAAAGCTCGCCATTGACGAAATTTGCCAGCCGGCCAAAACCCATGCCAAGCGGCACGACGGTGGCGACATAATCCAGGATGCGCAGCGGCGAGACCTTGTTGATGATGCCGAACATAATGACGCCGATGATCACGCCGGCGGTGCCGCCATGGAATGACATGCCGCCATCCCAGACCTTGAAAACCTCGATCGGGTTGGCGAGATACTGCGGCGCATTGTAGAAAATCACATAGCCCAGTCGCCCGCCAAGGATGATGCCGAGTGTTGCCCAGGTGATGAAACTGTCAACCTGATCGGCGGTCATCGGCGATCCCGGCCGTTTTATCATCCGCAGCAACAGCCACCAGCCGCAGACGATCGCAGCAATATAGCTTAATGAATACCAGCGCAGCGCGAACGGCCCCCAGCCGCCGAATGGGCCGATCGTGAACACTTCTGGCCGCAATGGCAGCGTCGCGAAATCGATGGCGATCTGAAACCCGTGGATCAACACCCTGCGCCTTTTGCTTGCTTGCCGAGTCTGGCGGCGGGCACCATAAGGCCCAAAGTGCATTATGCCAGTGGGGAGTAAGGGCCGATGGCCGACCTGGAAACATTTCGCGCCGAAACGCGCACCTGGCTTGAGGCGAATTGCCCGGCCGAAATGCGGCTGCCGATGCAAAAGGACAGTGACGTCTGCTGGGGCGGCCGGAATATCAAATTCAGCAGTGATGCCCAAAAACTCTGGCTGGATCGCATGGGTGCGCGCGGCTGGACGGTGCCGGAATGGCCAAAGCAATATGGCGGCGGCGGTCTGAGCAAGGATGAAGCCAGGGTGCTGGCCAGCGAAATGCGGCGGATCAAGGCGCGATCGCCGCTGTCATCGTTCGGCATCTGGATGCTGGGGCCGGCGCTGCTGAAATATGGCAGTGAAGCGCAAAAGCTGGATCATCTGCCCAAAATCGCCCGCGGTGAAATCCGCTGGTGCCAGGGCTATTCCGAACCGGGGGCCGGGTCGGATCTGGCCAGCCTGCGGACCTCTGCCGAGGACAAGGGTGATCATTATCTGGTCAACGGCCAAAAGGTCTGGACGAGCTATGCCGACAAGGCCGACTGGATTTTCTGCCTGGTGCGCACCGATCCAGCAGCCCCCAAGCATCTGGGCATCAGTTTCCTGCTGTTCGACATGGCCAGCCCCGGCGTCAGCACATCGCCGATCAAGCTGATTTCGGGCGCTTCGCCGTTCTGCCAGACGTTTTTTGACAATGTGAAGGTGCCCAAGCAAAATCTGATGGGAGCCGCCGGCAAAGGCTGGGACATTGCCAAATATCTGTTGACCCATGAACGCGAAATGATCGGCGACATGGACAGCGCCGGTCGCGCCACCGTTGCCCAGATTGCCAAGAAACACATCGGCCTGTCGGGCGAGATTCTGGCCGATACCGGCCTGCGCACCGATATCGTCCGCCATGAAATCAACGCCTGGGCGTTTGCGTTGACCATGGAGCGCGTGAAGGACGAGGCAAAGGCAGGTCAGGGTGTGGGGGCTTTGTCTTCGATGCTGAAATATTATGGCACCGAGCTCAACAAGCATCGGCAGGAATTGCTGATGTCGGTTGGTGGCAGCGATGCGCTGGCCTGGGAAGGCCCCGGCGAAGGTGAAGGCGATCAGGCCCGGGTCTGGCTGCGATCGCGCGCCAATTCGATCGAAGGCGGCACCAGCGAGATCAACCTGAACATCATAGCGAAACGCGTGCTGGAATTGCCGGGGACGTAGCAGCTCCCCTCCCGCTTGCGGGAGGGGTTGGGGGTGGGAATTCGCCCCTGTGCCGCGTTCCGGGCGCTTTGCCGCGCGATCCACCCCCGACCCTTCCCGCAAGCGGGAGGGGAGAAGAAAGTTTGAAGATGGCCCTGGTTCTCACCGACGATCAAAAAATGATCTGCGATTCGGCGGACGGATTTTTCAAGACCGAGGCTCCCGTCAGCCAGCATCGAAAACTGCGCGACAGCCATGACGAAACCGGTTTTGACCGCAACGTCTGGGCCAAAATGGCCGAAATGGGCTTTGCCGGGGTGCTGGTGCCGGAACACCATGGCGGGGCGGGTTTTGGCCATGTTGCCGCCGGGCTGATCATGGAGGCAATCGGGCGCAACCTGTCTGCGGCGCCGATGCTGTCAACTGCGGTGCTGGGTACTACGGCGCTGGTAGCGGGCGGCACGGCAGACCAGCAGGCCCGATATTTGCCCTTGATCGCCGAAGGAAAACGCCTGTTTGCGCTGGCAGCCGATGAAGCGGCGCGGCACAATCCGGCGCATGTCGAAACCACGGCGACGCCATCGGGCAATGGGTTTCGCCTGAACGGCGTGAAGGGTTTTGTGCTCGATGGCCATGTTGCCGACACGCTGATCGTTGCGGCGCGCACGACGGAGGGGATCACGCTGTTCCTGGTCGATGCGAAATCGCCCGGCGTCACGATTGATCGCCGGTCAATGCTCGATAGCCGCAATGCAGCGCGGGTGACGCTGGCCGATGTGCAGGTTGATGGCGCCGATGTGTTGGGCAACGTCGGCGGCGGCATGGCAATTCTGGAAAAAGTGCTGGACGCCGGCCGCGCCTGCCTGGCCGCCGAAATGCTTGGCGTATCGTCCGAAGCGTTTACCCGGACTATCGATTATCTGAAACAGCGCGAACAGTTCGGCCAGAAAATCGGCAGTTTTCAGGCCCTGCAACACCGCGCCGCGCATCTGTTCTGCGAAGTCGAGCTGGCACGATCGGCAACCCTAAGGGCGCTGGTGGCGCTGGACGAACAGGACGAACGCGCCAGCCTGTTCGCCTCGCTGGCCAAGGCCAAATCGGGCGAAGTCGCAAAGCTGGCCACCAACGAAGGCGTCCAGATGCACGGCGGCATGGGGATGACCGATGATTTTGATATCGGATTTTACATGAAACGTGCCCGCGCCGCGCAGGAAACCTTTGGCGATATCGCCTTTCAGGGTGACCGGCTGGCGCGGATGCTTGGCTATTGATACTAACATCCAAAGAGCCGCCGGCGGCTGGTGTATGAACTCCAGACCCCATTTTTTGGGACCGTCCAAATGATTGGGGTCTGGGGCCTGAGCCCTCAGCCGCCGGAGGCAAAAAATCCCTGGGGAACGCGCATGAAATCCGAACTCGACACTGCCATGGACGCTGTTATCGCCGGGATCATTGCCCCCGGCGGCGCGCTGTCGGTGGCCGAAGCCCCGGTGCGCGGTGTGACGATGCCGGTGTTTGCCGCCGCGCCGCCATCGATGCGCGAATTTTTCGCGTTTTTCTTCCATGCCAATGCCGACAAGGAATTTCTGGTTTATGGCGATGAACGCCTGACCTTTGCCGAAGTATATGCGCGCGGGCTGAAATTCGCAGCGATGCTGCAGCATCGCCAGGGCATTGCCAAGGGTGACCGCGTCGCCATCGCCATGCGCAATTATCCCGAATGGATTGTTGCGTTTGTCGGGGTGCTGCATCTGGGGGCGATCGCCATTCCGATGAACGCCTGGTGGACAGCGGATGAGCTGGATTACGGCCTGAAGGATTCGGGCGCCCGGCTGGTGGTGGCCGATGAGGAACGAGCGCGGCGGCTGGCGACGCTGGGGTGTCATGCGGCGGTGCTCACCGTGCGCACTTCGGCCGAAGTCGCATCGGGGCTGGGCTTTGCCCGGGCGGAGGATGAACTTGAAGTTTCGCCATCCTCCACCTGGTTCCTGCCCGATATCGCGCCCGAAGACGATGCGACGATCATGTATACCTCGGGCAGCACCGGCAGCCCAAAGGGTGCGGTGTCGACGCATCGCGGCATCGTGTCGGGCGGCATGAATTACCTGGTCGCCGGGCTGGCGCTGCTCGAACTGTCGCAGCGGGCGGGCGTGACGCCGGCGGCGCAGCAGGTGATGCTGCTCAACGTGCCGTTGTTCCATATCACCGGGTCGGTGCCGGTGCTGCTGGTCTCCATCGCCATCGGCCGCAAGATGGTCATCATGCACAAATGGGATGCGGGTGAGGCGCTGCGCCTGATCGAGGCGGAACGCGCCACCTATTTCGTCGGCGTGCCGACGATGAGCCTGGAATTGATGCAGCACCCCGATCATGGCAAATATGATCTGTCGTCGCTGGTCGATATCGCCAGTGGCGGCGCACCCCGCCCGCCCGAACATGTCGAACGGCTGGCTGGCACTTTCCCCGGCAAGCACCCGGTGCAGGGCTATGGCCTGACCGAAACCAATGGCGTTGGCGCCGGCAATTTTCGCGACAATTACCGCAACAAGCCGGCCTCCACCGGCCGCGCATCGGCGCCCCTGGTCGAACTGCGCATCGATCCGGGTGACGGCCCGGTCGGCGCCGGCGTGCCGTCGGGCACGGTCGGCGAAGTCTGCATCCGCAGCGTCTGCAACTGCCGCGGCTATTGGAACAAGCCGGAAGCGACGGCGGCAGCGTTTACCGGCAATGGCTGGTTCCGGACCGGCGATCTGGGGATGATCGATGAAGATGGCTATCTGTTCATCGTTGATCGCAAAAAGGACATCATCATCCGCGGCGGCGAAAATATCAGCTGTCAGGAGGTTGAATCGGCGATCTATGTCCATCCGGCGGTGGCGGAATGCAGCGTGTTTGGCGTGCCGGATGATCGGCTGGGTGAAATTGTCGGTGCGGTTGTCTATCCCAAACCGGGCGCCGAACTGGAGGCCGCCGACCTGTATGATTTCGTCGCGCGCGATCTGGCCAGTTTCAAGGTGCCGGCGCTGATATGGCTGGCGACCGAGCCTTTGCCCAAGCTGGGATCGGGCAAGATAGACAAGGTGACATTACGGACGCATTATCGCGCGTTTCATGCAGGAAAGGCCTGAACCATGTTTACCACCATGCTGGAAGGAACCCGCGAGGATTGGGGCCATATCGCCGGGGAACACATGAAGCACCAGGTGTCGGCGGCGCCGCAGCAGATCATGGAATCACTGGCGCGGCTGGCAGCGATCGAGGTGGGCTTTGGCGCCAACCAGTTGCAGCACAGCTTGATGGCCGCAACGCTGGCACGTCGGGACGGGGCGAGCGATGAGGAAGTCGTGACGGCGCTGTGCCACGACCTGGGCAAGTTGATGAGCATTCCCAACCACGGCGCCATCGCCGCCGAAATCCTGAAACCCTATGTGTCCGATGATCTCTATCACGCGGTGAAATGGCATCAGGATTTTCAGGGACGCTATTATTACGAATTTCTCGGCAAATCGGCATCGATGCGTGATCAGTTCAAGGATGAACCCTGGTATGCGACGGCCGAGAAACTTGTCGATCGCTGGGATGCCCCGGCGTTTGATCCGGCCTTTGACAGCGACACGCTGGAAAGTTTTGCGCCCGAAGTGACGGCGGTGTTTTCGCGGCCGGTGCGGGCGTATTGAGGGGCGACTCGGTCGCATTTCATAAATAATTCGCTACAAACGCCTTGATCATGCTCTACCCCGCGCGGCACGCTGGCGGCACAATTTTCCCTGAAAGTCCCCCAAGATGCGTCTGCTCTCGCTGTTGCCTGTCCTGGCGCTGGTTCTCGCCTCGCCGCTCGGTGCCCAGGAAATCCTGACAAACGAAACCGTGGCAAAGCTGCTCGATGCCGGGTTGGACCCAGGCACAGTTATTGAAAAGATCAAGGCGTCGAAGGGCAATTATGATTTGTCGACCGATCAGTTGATCGCGCTGAAGAAAAGGGGTGTGCCAGGCTCGGTGATCAGCGCGATGCTGGCTTCTACCCAACCCGCTGCCGCTACCGCGCCGGAAATGTCGACCGACTCCGACAATCCCCGCGTGCCGCATTATCCTGGCGTCTATGTCCTCAATCTCAATCCCGGCGACGGCAAGATGACGCGGATCAATGCCACCGCTTCAAATCAGGCCAAAACCGGCGGCGTGCTTGGTTATGCCTTTACGATGGGCATTGCATCGCTCAGCATCAAGGCGACGATTCCGTTGCCAACTGCAAAAACGCGAACATCAACTCTACGCCCGGTATTCTATTTCTTTTTTGATGAATCAGTGCCGCGCGCCCTGCAAGGCAATGGCAGCAGCACCTGGGGCGGCAGTGGCGGCCAGATCACTACTTCGCCGTCGGAGCTTAGCCTCGTAAAGTTTGCCGAAAAGCCAAATTCCCGCGAAGCTCGCGTCGGCAGCGCCAATATCGTTGGCGCAAAATCCGGCGTGATGGATAAGGACAGGCTGGGCTTTTCTGCCGACGTTGTCGCTCCTGGCGTGTTCAAAGTGCAACCCGAACTCGACATGCCACCGGGCGAATATGGGTTTATCCAGCCCCTACCGGGCGCCGGCACCAGCGGCGCTATGACGGCAAAGGTATTCGATTTCGCCGTCACCAAATAGCGCGGCGGGGCTGAACGCCCTCTCCTAAACTGCCAACACGATCTTGCCCACATGCGTCCCCGCCTCCATCCGCCGGTGTGCGTCCGCAGCCTGCGCCAGCGGGAAAATCCGGTCGGTCACGGGGGTCAACCGGCCGGATTCGAATTCCGGCCAGATCACACCCTCCAGCGTTTCGGCAATCGCGGCCTTGAACGCCACCGAGCGCGGGCGCAGCATTGATCCGGTCAGCGTCAGCCGTTTGCGCATCACCCCGACCAGATCGAGATCGGCGCGAGGCCCGCGCTGAAAGGCGATGGAGATGTGGCGGCCGTCATCTGCCAGGCAATTGAGGTTGCGCGGCAGATAATCGCCGCCGACCATATCGAGCACCAGATCGACCCCGCGCATTTCGGTGATCCGCGCCACTTCGGCAACGAAATCCTGGGCATTGTAATCAATGGCGTGCGCCGCACCCAATGCCAGCGCCGCGGCGCATTTATCGGCATTGCCGGCTGTGACGATCAGCTTCAACCCAATGGCAAGGCCCAATTGGATCGCCGTTACGCCAATGCCCGATGTGCCGCCATGCACCAGCATGGTCTCGCCGGGCCGGGCATGGCCGCGATCCATCACATTCGACCAGACGGTGAACCAGGTTTCGGGCAGGCCGGCGGCATCCGCCATCGCCATGCCGGCCGGAACCGCCAGGCACTGCCCGGCCGGCGCCGTGCAATATTCGGCATAGCCGCCACCGGCGACCAGCGCACAGACATTATCACCGACGCGCCAACGGCTGACTTCGGCGCCCAGCGCGACGATCGTGCCGGCGATTTCCAGGCCGGGGATCGTCGGCGCGCCGGGCGGCATCGGATACAGCCCCATGCGCTGCAACACATCCGGCCGATTGACCCCGGCGGCGGCAACCTTGACCAGCACCTCATGCGGGCCGGGCTGCGGCACCGGCCGGGTGACGGGTTGCAAAACCTCAGGCCCACCGGGCGCAGCGGGGTCGATGGCGGTCATTGTGGCGGGAATAGACATCGGCTGATATTGACAGGGCGGCATCAGGGGTCAACTTTCAATCCATGTTTGATGAAGAATTGCCGCGCAAGAAAAATGACCTGCTTGCCGATCTGGCGCGGGAGGATCTGGACAAACTGTCGATCGCCGAGCTGGACGGCCGGATTGCGGCACTGGAGGCGGAGGCCATACGCTGCCGTGTAAAGCGTGAAGGCGCGGCGAAATTCCGGGCTGCGGCAGATGAATTGTTCAAGCGGTGAGGGCCTGCGTCGATCGCCGCTGCAGGGCAGGGCGGGCGTGACTGGCAGCCAGGATTTCGCCGCCGATCCCCGCAACGATCACCTGTTGATCTGGCTCAACGGCGCCTTGGTCACACGTGCCGATGCCCGGATTTCGGTGTTCGATGCCGGTTTTGTATTGGGTGATGGCGTGTGGGAAGGCCTGCGGCTGCACAACAATCGCCTGTTGTTCGTCGATGCGCATCTTGATCGTTTGTTCGCCAGCGCCGCCGCGATCCGGCTTGATCTGCGAATGAGCCGTGCCGATTTTGCAGCGGCGCTGGCGCAAACCTGCTCGGCAAACGGCATGACACACGGCGCGCATTTGCGCCTGATGGTGACGCGCGGGGAAAAGACCGCGGCCAACCAGGACCCGCGCAATGCCCTTGGCCGCCCGACGGTGGTGATCCTGGCCGAATATAAACAGCCTGCGCCAACGCTGCGCAGCGCCGGATTGCAGCTGCACACCGCCAGCATCCGCTGCACGCCGCCCGACATGTTTGACATGCGGATCAATTCGCACAGCCGGCTGCCGTTGATCCTGGCGCTGAACGAGGCGATCGCGGCGGGCGCCGATGAGGCCCTGATGCTCGACCCGGCCGGCCATGTTTCAAGCTGTAACGCCACCAATTTTTTCTGGGTGGTGGAGGGCCAGTTGCGAACATCGCGTGGCGCATTTTGTTTCAACGGCATAACAAGGGCGAATGTGCTGGCGGTGGCGCGAGCGGCCGGCCTGCCCGTTGCCCTGGGCGATTTCCCGCCGGCTGATCTGATCGGTGCAAGCGAGGCCTTTGTCACCGGCACCTTTGGCGGCCTGACGCCAGTCGCGGCCATCGATCGCGCTGCGTTGCCACGGCCGTTGCCCGGCCCGGTGACCGGGCGGTTGATCGAACTCTATGACGCCCTGAAAGACGCAGGGTGACGATCCGCATCGCCATGTGGTCAGGCCCACGCAACCTGTCGACGGCGATGATGCGCAGCTTTGGCGCGCGGGCCGACATTCTGGTGTCCGATGAACCCTTTTACGGCGCCTATCTGCGGGCGACGGGCGACGATCAACCGATGAAGGACGCGGTGATCGCGGCAATGGATTGCGATTGGTACAGTGTGGCGCGGGCAATTTCGGGGCCTTGCGAACGGCCGATCTGGTATCAGAAACACATGGCGCATCACATGGAGGGACCGGTGGGCATTGCCGATCTGTCCGGCCACACCCACGCCTTTCTCATCCGCGCGCCAGAGCGTGTGGTGGCAAGCTATGCCGCAAAACGTGTCGCGGTGCGGCCCGATCATCTGGGCGTGGCACGACAGCGGGATTATTTTGATCGGGTGGCGGATCGGCTGGGCCGGGCGCCGCCGGTTGTCGATTCGGGTGATATATTGCGTGATCCGGCGGGGGTGCTGGCGGCGCTGTGTGGGGCGTTGGGGATTGATTGGGATGCAGCGATGCTGGGGTGGAAAACGGGTCGGCGGGCAACAGATGGAGTATGGGCCTCGCATTGGTATGGCGCGGTTGACGTATCAACGGGGTTTGGCCCGGCAGAGGGCGCACTGCCGATGCTCGATGGCGAAGTGGCGGCGGTGGCGGCGGCGTGCCGGGCGGACTATGATTATTTGTGGGGGTATCGGATCGGTGGGCAGCGGACTAGCGATTGACGCAACACAGCAGGAGAATCAGCATGGCCACACCGAAAACTGCCATCATCATCGGGGCTTCGCGGGGCCTGGGGTTGGGGCTGGCGGAGGAATTGGCCGGCCGCGGCTGGCAGGTGACGGCAACGTCCCGGGGCGACGCACCGGGGCTGGCGGCGGCGATTTCGGCGGCAGATGGCGCGATTGCGGGCGCCCATGTCGATATCGATGATGATGCCAGCATTGCTGCGATGAACACGGCGCTGGGGACTGCGCGATTTGACCTGATTTTCGTCAATGCGGGCGTTTCGGGCCCGTCGCATGGTTCGGTGATGAAGGTGACGCCAGCCGAAATGGGCGCACTGATGCACACCAATGCCATCGCGCCGATCCGGGTGGCGCGGGTGCTGCTGGGTCGGTTGAACGACGGCGGCACATTGGCGTTCATGTCGTCAATTTTGGGATCGGTCGGGCTGAACACCAGCGGCGGCAGCGACCTGTATCGGGCCAGCAAGGCGGCGCTGAACACCCTGACCCGCAGCCTGTATGCAACAAAGCTGAAGGAATTGCCGATCAGCGTGCTGACATTGCACCCCGGCTGGGTGCAGACCGACATGGGCGGGCCACAGGCGCATATCGCGGTGGCGATCAGCGTTGCCGGAATTGCCAATGTGATCGCGGCAAATACTGCGCCAGGGCACCGCTATCTGGATTACACCGGCAAGGAACTGCCCTGGTAGGCTTCCTATAATCCATAGCTTGAACCCGGTTGACGTTTGCGTAAACTGCCGCAAGATCAAGTGGGGAGTTTTGCGTGAATTTCGATTTTTCCGATGATGCCAAGGCGTTGGGCGAACAGGCGAGGAAGCTGTTCAGCGACCGATCCGGCACCGGCCCGGCGCGCGCCGCGATGGCCGCCGAGGCGCCGGCGTTTGATGCCGCGCTATGGGCCGAAATTGCCGGGCTGGGCTGGACAGCGGCGCGGGTTCCCGAGGCACATGGCGGACTCGGGATGAGCGCCGAGGAAAGCTGTCAATTGGCCGAGGCTGCCGGTGCCAGCCTGGCCGTGGTGCCGCTGGTTTCAACGTTGCTGGCGACCGAGGCGCTGATTCTGGCGGGGACGGAAGCGCAACAGGCGCGCTGGTTGCCCGGCATCGCCGATGGATCGGTGATCGCGGTGGTGGCGGTGAACGAACCCGGCTCGGTCAACCCGGTGGCGCTGGCGGTAAAGGCCGCGGGCGGCACATTGCACGGTGTCAAATCGCCGGTCGCCGATCTGCCGGGGGCGCATCTGGCGATCGTCGCGGCGGCGGGCGCGGATGGCCCATCACTGTGGCTGGTCGATCTGGCGGCGGCATCGGTTGAACCGGTTGAAACGCTCGATCTGGTGCGCCGACACGGCAAATTGACGCTGAATGGCGTCGCCGCAGAACCTTTGGGCAGTCCTGGTGACTATCAGGCCTGGCTGGATCGGGCCGCGGTGCTGCTGGCGTTTGAAGCGATCGGCACGGCCAGCGCTGCGATGACGATGACGGTGGAATATGCCAAAACTCGTGTCGCCTTTGGCCAGACGATCGGGCGGTATCAGGGCGTCAAACACAAATGCGCCGATATGTTCATCAAGATCGAACTGGCGCGAGCGCATGCCCTGCACGGGGTTGCAATGATTGGCAGCGATGGCGGTGAACTCGCCCAGGCTGCGGCAGCAGCGCGCGTCGCCAGCCTGGATGCGGTGGGTTATTGTGCGGAAGAAGCGGTGCAGCTTCACGGCGGCATCGGTTTCACCTGGGAAAGCGATTGCCAGTTTTACTACCGCCGGGCGCGGGCGCTGGCAGCGACCATCGGTGCCCGCGGCTGGTGGGCGGACCGGCTGGTGCGGGCGCTGGAACGGCGCAACCGGGCGGCGGCATAATTTTTCGAATTTGAGGAATAATCGATGGATTTCAACGACACCGCAGCCGAAGCCGAATATCGCGCTATCGTCCATGCCTGGCTGGACGACAATGCCAGCGAATATCGCGACCCGCCGGTAACACCGTGGAAACTGGACGAATTCATCCGCCGGTCAAAGGCCTGGCAGGCGAAAAAACACGCCGCCGGCTATACCGGCATCACCTGGCCAAAGGCGATGGGCGGGCAGGGCCTAAGCCCGATGCATTCGATTATTTACGGGCAGGAGGAAGGGCGGTTTCATGCCCCATCCGGGCTATATTCGATCGGGCTTGGCATGTGCATCCCGACGGTTTTCAGCCATGGCAACCCCGAAGTCATCCAGCGCTATGTGCCCAAGGCTTTGGTGGGGGATGAGGTCTGGTGCCAGTTGTTTTCCGAACCCTCGGCGGGCAGCGATCTGGCCGGCATTCGCACCCGCGCCGTGAAGGATGGCGATGAATGGGTGATCGACGGGCAAAAGGTGTGGACGAGTTTTGCCCATGCCAGTGATTTCGGCATTGTTGTCTGCCGCACCGACCCCGGCGTGCCCAAGCACAAGGGCCTGACAATGTTCATTGTCGACATGAAGGCGCCGGGCATGGAAGTGCGCGGCATCAAGCAGATGTCGGGTGGCAGCGATTTCAACGAGGTTTTCTTTACCGGTGTGCGGGTGAAGGACACGCATCGGCTGGGCGACGTCGGCAATGGCTGGAAGGTGGCGTTGACGACATTGATGCACGAACGGCTGGCGGTTGGCGGCAAGCCGCGCCACGCCCCGGGTTATGAAACATTGATGAAACTGGCGCGCGGCGTTGAGGCACCGGCCGGCGGCCCGGCGATCGAGGCCGGTGACGTGCGGCAACGCATCGCCCAAAGCTATATCAACGATCAGGGCATCAAGCTGACTCAGATGCGGGCGCTGTCGGCGCTGTCAAAGGGCCAGATGCCGGGGCCGGAGCAATCGATTGCCAAGGTGGTGATCGCCAAGACCATGCAGGACATGGCAAGCTTTGCGCTCGATCTGGCTGGCGGCGATGGCTTTGTCACCGGCGCCGATGGCGACCCGGAATTGGCCAAATTGCAAGGCAGCTACCTGGGCGCGGCGGGCCTGCGTATTGCCGGCGGCACCGATGAGATCTTGCGTAACATCATCGCCGAACGCGTGCTCGGCCTGCCCGGCGATCTGCGGCCGGACAAGGATTTGCCGTTCAATGCTGCGGCATAATATCACACGCAAAGGAACGTCAGAAAGCTTTTGAGGAAGTCATGTGACAATTATGTGTGGCGTTGGATAAGGGGTCTGCAAGATGTTCACGCTGAGAACAGCAGCATTGGCAGCCGCGGCATTTGTTATGGCCTCCCCGGCGACGGCAGCGATGACCACCTATTTTGGTGAGGATCTGGCCACCTTCGGCCCGCCGGCTGCAACCACAAATTCCGTGACGGCGCGAGACAATTTTGTTGCTGCTTTAACGGCATACAGAACCGAAAATTTCGATTCAATCGCCGCAGCTACTACCAATCCGGCGTTGAATTTTGGTGGTTTTGGAACGGCGACGACGACCGACGCGACTATACTCAATAGCAATCAGTTCGACGCGCACGCTTTTTCGGGCTCCAACTATTTGTGGAGCGATCGGTCGATCACCATCAATTTTGCCAAGACGATCAGCAGCTTTGGCCTGTTTGGCTCCGATTTGAATGAGGTCAATCTCTTTGGTCTGCAGCTTATCGACAATCTGGGAAACACCACGACCCTCGCCGTGCCGCACAGCTTTCCGATTGCCAGTGGCGCGAACATGTTTTTTGGGTTCAGCAACCCCGGGGTCAGCTATGTCAGCATCACCCTGCTCAACAACCCGGCCGGCGCTGATGGCTTTGGTTTTGATGATCTGATCGTTGGCCGTAGCGCTGTGCCGGAGCCTGCAAGCTGGGCGCTGATGATTGCCGGTTTCGGCACAATTGGCGCGGCGATGCGGCGGCGTCGGATGATGTATCGCGCCTTTTGACCATTGGCTGCGGCAGCGGTTCGCGAAGCCTGGATGCGGGTTGCGTCAGATTTGACGGATATCGATGTCACATTTTCTTCGTGTCGGCTTCCGGATGATCCGGCGGTCCGGAAGCAGGTTGACCTGCATCGCAGCGCTACATGGCGTTCCGCGTCACAACCGTTGACCTGGGTTATCTCTTACCAGCACCGCGTAGCAACCGCGCCAACAGGCCCGGCAGCCCTGGATAATTGGCCTGATGATAGGGCGATTCGACGGGCATGGCGGCTTTCAGCCGGCGATGCGCTTCGCCCAGCGCGTGATACGGCAGGCCGGGCAGCAGATGGTGCAGGGCGTGGTAGCGCAGACCAACCGGCGCCCACAACGCCGGTAGCAGCGCCGGCGGCGGCACATTGACCGAATCCAGATATTGGCCGGTGACTGTCAGCACCGACCCGTCATTGTCCCACAAATGCGCGACAAGGGTGCGGATTTGGTTGAGCAGCATGGTGGCCGACGCAATGCCAAGGGCGATAGCAAAGCCTGACAACGGCACCAGCCCGGTGGCAAGGCCAGCGATCAGCGCCATCGCCCATAGGCCGGCGGCGATTTCCCAGCGCGTCCAATGGCGGGCAAAATCGCCTTCGGGGGCGCGGCGGCGGAAATCGGGGTTGATCGACAGCGCCGAAACCCGCGCCACGATCAGGCGACGCAGTGGCGGAAAGACCAGGCCGAGCGGTGCCGCTACGCCATAGCGCAGGATAAGCGCCAGCGGTGCGAGTGCGGCCGATACAGCGAACAATGGCACCGTCCAAGGCTTCATGCGGGCCAGAGGCAGATATTCGGGGTCTTCGGCAGTGCCATATCGGGTGCGGGCGTGGTGCAGGCTATGGACATTTTCATACATGAACGATGGCACCAGCAGCGGCACGCCGATGACAAGATTGTAAAGCGTACGAAAGCCCGGCACGGCATCGGGGCGCAAGTGCGTCACTTCGTGGATGAAGCTGCCGGCGCGATACAGCGCCAGAATGGCGATGACGGCGGCGATGGCCTGCACCGCGCCCGTCGCGGTGATCGCCAGAACCAGCCCGGCATAGCCGAGCAGCGCCGATCCGAGAAAATCCACCCGGTATAGTGCCGGCCGCGCCGCGCCAAGATCGCGCGTTACTTGCGCCGCCAGCCGGATCATCGCCATATCATCGGCGGTGCGGGCTGGCGTCGCGGCAAAGGCCGTGGCGTGATTGGGCTGCGCGTTCATTTGTGCGTGTCTAATGCAGAATTGCGACATCGATATGGCGAAAGTGCGGGCTTGCCAAAGGCTGGGGTTACCATGCAGACGTATCAATGATGCGAAGGGTCGACAATGAAACGATTTTTAAGTGTGGCAGTAATGGCACTAGCCGCGGCACCGGCGACGGCGGCCGATTGTGGCGCGCTGGCCGCGCTGGTGTTGCCAAATATAACGGTGACATCGGCGCAAAGCGTGACGGCGCTGACCATTGATGGCAAGGATGTGCCGCTGCCGGCGCCGGCGTGCAAGGTGGAACTGACCGCGCGGCCAACCGCCGATTCCGACATTCGCATCGGGGTGGTGATCCCCGAAGGTGCGGCCTGGAATGGCAAGTTTGCGCAGCTGGGCAATGGCGGTTTTGCCGGCAGAATCCCCTGGGGCACGATGTGGCTGGGCCTGGCACGCGGCTATGCCGTGGCGGGCACCGATGATGGCCATCAGGATATGGATGGCGCATCGGCCAAATGGGGGCTGGGCCACCCCGAAAAGGTGACGGATTTCGGCTGGCGCGCGGTGAAGACGACAACCGATGTGGCAAAGGCGGTGATTGCCGCCCATGGCGTCGCCCCCAAACGCAATTATTTTGTCGGCTGTTCCGATGGCGGGCGTGAGGCGTTGATGACGGCGCAGCGATACCCTGCCGATTTTGAAGCGATTGTTGCGGGCGCACCGGCCTGGCCCTGGACTCGGATGATTGGCGTTGCCGGCATGGTGGTGCAGGATTCGCTAAAACCAGGCCGCAATATTCCAACTGGAAAGCTTCCCGCCCTGCAAGCCGCAGCGCTGGCGGCGTGCGGCGGCGGCAAGAGCTGGATCGCCGACCCGCAGGCCTGCCGGTTTGACCCGCAAGTGCTGGCTTGCAAGGGCACCGACACCGACCAGTGCCTGACGCCGGGCCAGATCAAAACCGTGCAGACCATTTATCGCGGCACGCGTGATCCGGTGACCGGCAAGGCATTTCCCGGGCTGATGCCAGGGGCGGAAGCGCAGCCGGGCAGTTGGGCTGCCTGGGGACGATCCGCCGATGCCGGCGTTGTTGCGGAGGCGACGACGCGGGGATTTCCGTGGAATTATTTCGCCTATCTGGTAAAGGACGATCCGAAATTTGATCTGCGCCGCATGACCAAGGCCGATGTCATGGCCGGCTTCATGCGCTGGGCGACGACGCTGGATGCCGACAACCCCGACCTGTCGGCATTCAAGGCGCGCGGCGGCAAATTGCTGGGCTATCACGGCTGGAATGATCCGGCGATCCCGCCCGGCCTGACGCTGGAATATTACCGAAATGTCGAAAGGGCGACGCCGGGAACGCGGGATTTCTACCGCCTGTTCATGGTGCCGGGGATGCTGCATTGCCGCGGCGGCGATGCGCCGGTTGATATCGACTGGTTCGCAGCGCTCGATCGCTGGGCGGAGACCGGCGTTGCGCCAGACAGCCTGGTGGCGACGGGCAAGGGCGGGATGAGCCAGACATTGGCGGCGGTGAAGTAACGGCGGAGCCCCTTGAATTAGCACCCCTTCGCGGCGGGTGCCCGCGCAAGCTCCACCTTCGCCGCCGCCAGATCGAATTGATACGCCGGTACGACCGCCAGTTTTGCCAGCATGGCATCGGCCAGCTTGCGGCCGGCGGCGACATCGCTGGGCCAATGCACCCGGCAGACGATGCGGTTGTCACCCAGATGGCGCCCGAATGCGGCCAGCGGCGCGGCGCGTTCGGGGGCCACGCTGATGAGGATCTGTGACCAGAACCAGCCATAGGCGGCATGGCCGCTGGGGTAGGCATAGCTGAGCAAGCCACCGGTGCTGCTGCCCAGGGTGCGCGGATCGCAGGTGCGGGTATCGGCATTGCCGACATAGGGGCGGTTGCGTTTGTAAAAGGCCTTTGACGCCTCGACCGGCACGTGCAGATCGGCAGTGGCACGGGCCAGCAAATGGCTGGTTTTGGGCGTTGTCGCGCTTGAGATTTGATGGCCGAGCGCACAGCTTAATTCGGTGGCAACGGTTTCGCCATCCGGGAATATTTCGGCCGCTGCCTGATCCCAACGCGGACTGCCGATGCCGGCATTTGTCGCAGCGATGGCGGCGCGGTCGGCGGTGTCGGTGGGCGAACCCGCAATCGGCGGCGGGCCAATGACGGCGGCATAATCAATCGCCGCGCCATAGCCGGCCGGGCGATCAAGTGCATAGCCCAGCGCCCCGGCCCCGAGCAGCGCGGCGGCCCCGATGATGATGGTGCGGCGACGGATCAGGGCCTGCAGACCAGCGCCGGCGCTGCAGCCAGTTCGGCGGCGGCGCGTTTCACATCGGCCTGATATTCCGGTTCGACAGCGATACGCGCATAGATGGCGGCGGCAAGACTGCGGCCCGATGCAACATCGCTGAGATAATGCACGCGGCAGGCGACCCGCAGATCGCCGGTTGCCATGCCAAAGGCGCGCAAATCGGTGGCGCGGGCTGGCGCTGCATCGCCGAGCACCAGCGCCCATAGCCAGCCGATGGCGCTGTGGCCACTGGGGTAGGACCAGCCCAGCCGTTCGCCAACGCCATCGGCGCTGTTTGGGTCACAGGCCTTGCCCCCACCCGGTTTTCCGGCGTCCGCGGTAAAGGGACGCGGGCGTTTGTAGAAATTTTTGGAAATCCCAATGGGGCCAAAGCTGTCGATGCCGCTGCGGGCGACCAGGACATAGGTGGCGGGCGTGGTTTCCCTGGATAGCTTTGCCCCCAATACGCAGGATAGCTGGGCCATATAATCGGGACCGGTGGGACTTAACTGGCTGATGGCGCGTGCCCAATTTGCGTCGCCAATCGTGCTGGCGCTGGCGGCATAGGCGGCGCGGTCGGCAGCATCCTGGGCTGAACCCGGTGCCGGGGGTGGCGGCAGCAATTTCAGTGTGTCGATCGGGGATTTCCCGGTCAGATAGCCAGGTGGCATGGTGGCCGGCGCCATGGCGTTTGACAGCACGGCGGCGGGCACGGCCGTGGTCTGGGCGTTGGTCTGGGTATCGGCATTGCCGGCCAGCAACAGGCCGAAGACAAACAGTGTATTCATCGCAATCCCCACTTCAATCCTGGCGCTTCTGGCCGTGATCATAGGCGGAGGGCGGGATGTTGCCCAAGAAAATCGGCCAAAATCGTCCAAAATCGCCCGGGCGACACTGCGCCGCGTCATCCCCCCTTGATGTTTGGCACATTGAGGGTGACATTCACGATCGTTGGTATCGCCGTCCTGGCGATCCCCAAGCGGAGACAGGCATGCCCTCTTTCACCCGCGAGCTGGAAAAGACCCTGCACAACGCGTTGGCCGAGGCCGCGCGGCGCACCCATGAATATGCAACGCTGGAGCATCTGTTGCTGGCGTTGACCAGCGACAGCCATGCGCTGGCCGTGTTGAAGGCGTGCAGCGTCGATGTCGATGAATTGCAGGGGCAGCTTGGCCGTTACCTCGATACCGAACTGACCGCGCTGAAGGCGGACGCCAGTGTTGATCCATCGCCGACTGCCGGGTTCCAGCGCGTTGTCCAGCGGTCGATCCTGCACGTCCAATCATCGGGCCGTGAGGAAGTCACCGGCGCCAATGTGCTGGTTGCGCTGATTTCCGAACGCGAAAGCCATGCGGTATTCTTTTTGCAGCAACAGGATATGACCCGGCTCGATGCGGTCAGCTATATCAGCCATGGCATTGCCAAATCCGGCCAGAGCGAAACCCGCGCGGTCAAGGGCAGTGGCGGCGAGAAGGATGAAAACGAGCCCAAGGGCGATCGCAATGAAAAGGCCGAAAAACCGAGCAAGGGCAAGGAAAACGAATCCGCGCTGAAGCAGTTCACCGTCAATCTGAACGAAAAGGCCAAGCTGGGGAAGGTTGATCCGTTGATCGGACGCCATGCCGAGGTGGACCGCACCATCCAGATCCTGTGCCGGCGATCAAAGAATAATCCGCTGTATGTCGGCGACCCCGGCGTTGGCAAAACCGCGATTGCCGAAGGGCTGGCGCGCAAGATCGTTGAAGGCAAGGTGCCCGACGTGCTGTTGCCGGCGGTTATCTATAGCCTTGATATGGGCGCGTTGCTTGCCGGCACACGCTATCGCGGCGATTTTGAGGAACGGCTGAAAAATGTCGTCAACGAACTGGAAAAACTGCCGCACGCGGTGCTGTTCATCGACGAAATCCACACCGTCATCGGTGCTGGTGCGACCAGCGGCGGGGCGATGGATGCATCGAATTTGCTGAAACCGGCGCTGTCATCCGGGGCGATCCGTTGCATCGGTTCGACAACCTACAAGGAATTCCGCAACCATTTCGAAAAAGACCGGGCGCTGCTGCGGCGGTTCCAGAAAATCGATGTCAACGAACCTTCGATCGAGGACAGCATCAAGATCCTGATGGGTCTGCGGCCCAGCTATGAGGAGCACCACAAGCTGAAATACACCCCCGAAGCCATCAAGGCAGCGGTGGAGCTTTCGGCGCGTTATATCAATGATCGCAAATTGCCCGACAAGGCGATCGATGTGATCGATGAAACCGGCGCGTCGCAGATGCTGGTGGTGCCGGCCAAGCGCAAGAAGATCATCGGCGTCAAGGAAGTCGAAGCCGTGATCGCCACCATGGCGCGGATTCCGCCGAAAAGCGTATCGACCGATGATACCAAAGCACTGGCTACGCTGGAATCTGATCTGAAGCGGGTTGTGTTTGGCCAGGACAAGGCAATCGAGCGGGTGGCCAGCGCCATCAAGCTGAGCCGCGCCGGCTTGCGTGAACCGAACAAGCCGATTGGTTCCTATCTGTTTTCCGGCCCCACCGGCGTCGGCAAAACCGAGGTGGCCAAACAGCTTGCCGCGATCATGGGCATTCCGCTGACCCGGTTCGACATGAGCGAATATATGGAACGCCATTCGGTCAGCCGGCTGATCGGTGCGCCGCCGGGCTATGTCGGGTTTGATCAAGGCGGCTTGCTGACCGATGCCGTCGACCAGCAGCCGCATTCGGTGCTGCTGCTCGATGAAATCGAAAAGGCGCATCCCGATCTGTTCAACATATTGTTGCAGGTGATGGACAACGGCAAATTGACCGATCATCACGGCAAAACGGTCGATTTCCGCAACACGATCCTGATCATGACGACCAACGCCGGGGCCGCCGACATGGCGCGCGAAGGCATTGGTTTTGGCGCCACCCAGCGCATCGGTGAGGATGAGGAGGCGATCAAACGCATGTTCACCCCCGAATTCCGCAACCGGCTGGATGCGACGGTGGCGTTTGATTATCTGCCGCCGGCAGTGGTCGCCCGCGTTATCGACAAATTCATCCTGGAACTGGAATTGCAACTCGCCGAACGCGACGTGCATATTGCACTGACCGACGAGGCCAAGGCCTGGTTGACCGAGCGCGGTTATGACAAGCTGTATGGCGCTCGGCCAATGGGGCGGTTGATCCAGGAAAAGATCAAGCAGCCGCTCGCCGAGGAGCTGTTGTTTGGCAAGCTGGTGCACGGCGGCGAAGTCCGCGTCCATGTGAAGGACGATGACCTGGCGTTTGAAATCGTGCCGGGAGCGAAAAAGCCACCGCGGGCGAAAAAGGCCAAGGCCGCCAAAGCGCTGCCGCCACCGACAGTGGACGCGTAGGGCAGGGTTTTGGCTGGAACCCGCCGGAGCTCAAAAGAGCCTCCGGCGGCCGGGGCTATCGCCCCCAGACCCCGTTCATTCGGCTGGCGCAAACACGGCACATTCAGGTCGAACTCCAGCAAAATTGGGTTTGGGGCCAATGGCCCCAGCCGCCGGAGGCCGCTTTGATCTACGAGAGATTATCGATGTGACCTGACGGATCAGACCACGATTTGGATCAACGCCGCAGCGGCGACCAATCCGCCATGTTGACCTTGTCCTCAACGACATAGGGCGCGCCATCGGCGCCGATGAACAGTTTTTCCATTTCGGCGCGGTTGAACGGGCGTGAGCCGAGCCGGCCGAGGATGGCCACCTGATGGCCCGATTCATCGACGGCGCGATCGCGATCCAGCCCCTTTGACATCGCCAGCGCCGGTTGCTTTGTGCGGGCCCAGGCAATCATTTCGGGCATGGGTTTGGGCGAAAATCCATAAAAGTTCGGCTGGCTTTCGGGGGACATCAACTGGATGACCTTCATGCCATTCACGCCATCGGCTACATAGGCAAACAACGAGGCGTTGGTGCTGCCGATCACAACATCTTCGGCGTCATTCAATTTTCCGTCAGCGGTGAAGCGTTGGTAGATCGCCGGCGCTTCGGGGCGTTTGACGTCGACGATGACCAGGCCTTCGCGCTTTGCAGCGACATAGGCATAGGTGCGGGCGACATAAACGCGGCGGGCGTCGGCCAACGGCACGGTGGCGGCGGGCACCGGCACCGGGGCGTCGAGCCGGGTAACGTTGAGCAGTTCCAGGCCCTTGGCGGTCGTAACCCATAGATAGCGGAATTGCAGGGCCGATGCGCGCGGATCATCCATTGGTATGCTGGCGGCGAGCACGGGGTGGAGCGGATCATCCAGATTGACGACGACCATGGCCGTCGGCGTGGCGATATAGGCGAAATGGCCGCCCAGGATGATGTGGCGGGCGCCGGTCAGCACGCCGTTCGGGTTCCAGGTGGCGCTGCGATGGAAGAAATTGTTGCGCGCATCGCCATCGTTCAGCGTGTCGATATCAGTGACGATCAAGCCCTCTATCGCGTCAGTGACAAAGGCATAGCGATAAATCGGATGCATCGCCTGTTCCTGGTTCATGCCGCCCAGCGGATCGGCAGGCACCTTGCCGGCTTTGCGCAGTGCCTGTTCGGCCATCATCCGATCATTGCGGATCATGGCGATCGGTTCGGTGGTGGCGATGGCCATGCAAGTGGCATTCTTGCTGGCGATATGGGTGTCCTGGCCCAAAGGCGAGAAAGGCGCGGTGACGATCTTTTCGGAAACGCCCTTGTTGGCGATGCTGGCAATATCATAGGCGCGGAAACCGCCGCGGCCTTCGGCGACATACAGATATTCGCCGCGCGCCTGAATGCAGCGTGCCGCCCCGCCGGCATTTTGATGGACATTGCGAATGTCCTCGACAGGGTTGGTTTCGCCGCTGGCTTTCTTGTCAAAAATCTTGCCGCGTACCCAGTTGATCAGCTCGCGGCCGTTGCGTTCAACATGCTGTTTCCAATAATCGGGATAGGCATATTTTTGCAGATACGACCCGAACACCGCCTGGGGTTCGCCATATTCGGTGACGCGGACCGCCTCGATGCCGCCATCGAGCCCGACCCAGGCTTGTGCGCCGATGAAATTGACGAAATTGGTGCCGGTCAGCAGCAATTGCGCCATGATGGCGTTGTTGTCATTGGCCTTTGCGATGTGGCAATCGCTGCACGTCTTGGTTTCGATGCGGCGTTCCGTGTGCGGATAATGCGGCGCAAACGCCTGGGACGAGAATCCGGCGGCAGAAATCGGCGGCTGCTGCACATAAATGCGTTCGCGGTTGATGTTGGTCGAACTCAGCATGAGGGCGGAGGATGATCGCACTGGCGCGATGATGTTGCCCTTGGTCGTCTGGTGCCGGCCGAGCTGAAACATGTCGTCGCGCGCCACCTGTGGATTGTAGGTGGCGAAATTGCGGGTTTCCTGTTCTTCGAATTTGTGGGTGCTGGTTTTCCAGTTTGCCTCGATCGGCAAATGGCAGCCGCCGCAGCTTGTTGTCCAGGAAAGATGGCAGGTGTAGCAGGCCATGGAATCATCGCCATGCGCCCGATCGGCGACAGCGATGCCGGGGCCGAAACCGGTGCCTGCCTTGCCGATCAATTTCGCCCGCGCCGATTTTTCGTTGAAATCGGGGTTGCCGCGCGTCACCGAATCCTTGGTCAGATGGATGCGCCATTCCAGCTTGGCGTTGCTCGCCGACCGCTGGATCAGCACCTGGCGGCCATCCTGCATCAGCCATTCAAAGCGCGGCCGGCCATCGGGATTGCGCAGCAGCGTCAGGTCATCGCCGCTTGGCCGGGCCGCGACGTTTGACGTCCGCAGTGTTGGATAGGCATCGGCGCTGCCGTGGCAATCCTTGCAGCCGATTTCGACAGCGTTGGCGACTTCGCCATGGATAAAGCCATTGCCATGGCCATCCTGGGCGAAATGGCAATCGGCGCATTGCATGCCAACCTCGGCATGGACGGACATCATATGGACGCCCTTGCCGCCCTGGGCTGCCCCCGGCGTTGGGGCGGGTTCGGGGAAGGGCAGCGCCCCGGCCTTGCGCCATTTTTCAGGATCATCATTGGCGACGATATGCGCGGTATCGGTGCCATAGGTCGCCATGTTGCCGCCGGCATCAAGCAGATTGCCTTCGCGATCGCGTTTGTAGATGGCACGGAAATTCCAGCCATGGCCATGGTAATCGGCGAACTGTGTATCCTTGTTGGCGGGGTTGCGATCGGCGACAGTGCGCAGGAACTCCTCATCCCCCCACAGGCCGCGCGCTGCTGCCGCTTCCGGGTTGCGTTCGTTGATTTCGCGGACTTGCTTGGCCGTCGGATAGGACTGTTTTGCCGGCCACATCCGCGGCGCATCGGCCTCATAATCCCACATCGTATAGCCGTAATAGCTGTTTATGAACATGTTGGGCTGGTGCATGTGGCAGTTCATGCACTGGGCGCTGGGGATGGCACGGGTAAAGGCATGCTTGATCGGATGGCCGGGTTCGTTGCGCGGAATCGTCGGGTCTGCTGTTTGCGATGTCCCGTCACGTCCGGCGCTGGCATAGACCGACGAATGCACCGGATCACGATCATTGGCGTAAACGATATGGCATGATCCACAGCCAGAGGTGCGGTAATCCCCCGGCTGGTCATTGGTGCCCATGAACCAGGTAAATGGGTCATTCAACCGGGTCTTGTGGATGTTGATGACCGGCACGGCGATACGCAGGCCAGTGCCGGGCCCGCGGTTGGACTGGCGAATGTCGGGCCGGCCGGGTTCCTCCAGTCGCTGGAGCGCGCCCAGGCTGTTTGGCAGGCCGATTTCGGGGAATGTCGGGTTGATGTTGCGGCCGCCGCGTTCAAACACCCGGAAAATATCGCCCGGCGCCAGCACCTGCCACGCCGGCAGCGGCACCAGGAACGGCAACGCCCCGCGTGCCCGTTCGGCTTCGGTCAACACACCGACGCTGCGGCCGGCAGTGCCGGGGGAAAAGGTGGCGCCGCCGATGCTGGGGGTTTCATGCTCGCTCAACAGCAGGCCATGGCGTTCGGCAGGGCCATATATTTCGCCGAAGATGTAGTTTTTATAGGGCGCGATGCCGTTGTTATAGCTTGCCCCACCCAGCAGCATTGCGCCTGTTGCCATCAGCGATCGCTCGGCTGCCAATATCGTATCCATATGGCAAGCGCCGCAGCTTTCGCGGACAACGCGATAGTCCGATGGGTTGACGAAGCGGATGAACTCCGGGGCTTCCTTGTTGAGCAGGGTATAGCTGCGTTTGGGGTTGGCCGAGGACGGATAATGCCAGGCCATCGGATATCGGGGCCGCACATGGGCGTCATCGCGCAATTTGGCATAGGCGGCATCGGTGCTGGCCAGGCCGGCTGGAGCGATGACGTGGGTATTGCCGCCATGGCAATCGGTGCAGCCGAGCACCACCGATTTTGGCGCGTGCATCGTCCATTCGTCGCTGGCGGTGTGGCACGACAGGCAGCCGCCATTCTTGGCGTCGGCCTGTTCCTGGGTTTGGAATTTGGGGGCCGGCGGCGCGGTCACCGCGCGATAATCGCGAATGTCCGGCTTTTCACCTTCCGACGCGGGCGCAATGGCGGCAAACAGTCCCAACAGCGCCGCGACAAGCCCGATTTTGATCCCCCGCATGGCCATCAGTAACTCAACAACGCATTGAACAACACGCTGTAATAATGGCCATCACGCGGCGCATTGGTGAACAGGTCCTTGAACCCGGCAGAGGGCACAAACATGGCGCCAGACAGGCGAAACACCAGATTCTGGTTGAATTTAGGGCGATAGATGGCGGCGGTGGACAGATCAGTGCCGATGGTTTTAGGAATCGACCCCTCGACGCGAAGCGCCTGCAATATCTGGGTGGTGGCGAACCATAAATGATTGGCATTGGCCGACAGGCGCAGCGCCGGGGTCAGATCAAAATCTGCGCCGATGCCGGCCAGGATCGTGCCAGGGTTGTTGAAATTGGATTGGCCCTGTTCCTTTGATGATCGCAGCGAATTCAGGATGCCGTTGCGGCCGTTGATGGCGATGGCGCGGCCGCCGCCGGCAAACGGAATCGTCTGGCGGATCCAGTAGCTGGTGTCCGCCCCGGCGAACTGCGGGTTTTCAAAGATCGCGTCAAAGCCGTGCTCGGTATTGTCATAGGGGTTTGAATCGCCCGACGCGTAGAGCCCGGATAGCCGGATGCGCGTCCAGTTGAAATCAATCGAAGGTTCCGCCGCCAGGAAGAAACTGCGGATTTTTGCCGGCTTGCCGGTGAAAATGCTGTTGCGATCTTCACCCAGCGCCAGCGTTGCGCTGGCGGTCAGATTGACCCTGCCAATACGGCCATCGGCGTTATAGCCCAGATAGACGACATCATAACTCCGGCCGCGCAGATCCCCCAGCAGCGCCGGGCGGACGGGAAAGCCATTGGTATCGACCTGCAACTGCCGCGCCTCACGGTTGCGATTATAGGTGACACTGAGCTGCGACGTCAGCCCCGGCAGCGGCAAATCCTGACGGTAGATATTGGCAACAAAGACATAATCGCGGCGGATAGCCTTGGTGATGTTGTTCAGCCCGGAATTGGTGTCCTTTTCCAGCCGGGCAAACGCCGCCAGATTATACTGAAACCGATTGTCGTCGCGATCACCGAACAGCCGGACGCCAAGCTGGTTATCCTGAAACAAAAAGCCGCGAAAATCGCTGGAAAACGGCTGAATACCGATGCGGATCGAATCGAAATCATAACGATCCGAGGTGTTGCGCAGGTGATAATCGAGGAAGAATTCCTGCACGCCGATAAACGCATCGGTGCGGACGCTGGATTTTGATGGCGCAACATTCAGGATGCGGCGTTCATCGACATCGACATGGTTGACCTGGATGGCAAAGGCGGCACGGAATTCAAATTCCGGCGGCTTGAAAGCGGTCGATCCCTTGGTCAGCGCCGCGCCCAGAATGAAGGTTTGCGCCAGAACCGTTGAATGCTGCCGGCCAAAGGTGTCATTGCTGCCCGGCCGTTCGGTGGTCTGCACCCCGACCGGCTGTGGGAAACTGCGTGGTTCGACCACCGTGTCGCTGACGGCGGACAGCGTCAGGAACAGATCCTGCGTCCCGCACAAGGGCCGATCGCCCTTTAGCGTGTTCTGGCTATACGGGTCTTTCCAGTTGGATTTGACCAGCCCCAGGGTTTCGACCAGCCGCCAGCGATCCGGAACCCCAATCGTATCGCGAGGAAAATCGCCGGGTTGCGGCAATGCAACGGCGCCGGGGTTGTTCTGGATGATTTCAGGGGCGAGGCGGGGCGTCGTCAGGCCAGGCTGGCGACGGCCCTTCAGCGGGGCGAGCGCGGGATCGCCGGGCGTCGCAGTTTCGGTTTCCGCCGCGCGTTCCGTGCCGGGTTTCAGGCCGTGGTAACAATCGAAATATTTCGACAACATGCCGGCACTGGCGGGTGCGGCACCAGCCAGCAGCATCGCGGCGGCGGACAGGTTAAAGCGCCTGGCAGACATTCTGCTCAGCCGTGTCAACAAAGGGCGCGAACGGGCAGCCGACAAAGCGCAGGCGCACCCCGGCGCTGCCCGGCAGGGAGACGATCACCTGGTCGCTGCGGATGGCGGCGGGGGGCAGGCCGATGCCGCCCACCCTGATGCCGGCATTGACGGTGCCAAGGAACGAAATCATGTCATCCTGATCGATGCCGTCACCCGACACACCCATCGCGCCCACCAGCACATTGCCGCGAAAAACCGGCACCGACCCGGGAAAGATTTGCAGGCCATTTTGCAGGCGATTGCCGCCCCCCGGCGTGTCGGGCAGAAATGTGCAGCGTTGCGGATTGCCGCCCTGCAACACCTGCACCAAATTCTGCACGATCAACGCGGATTGCAATCCCGTTGAAAACGCCGAGAAATTGGCAATCGGCCGCGACAGCGGGCCGTTCGGGCGCGCCACCTCGCCATCCGGGAAATAGGGCCGCGCCAAATTGCCAACAGCACGATTGCTGACCGCGACCTTGCCCGACAACAAATCGCTGCTGCCCATGAAGGCGTTGGTGCGGGCAACGAAATCACGGACGTTCGGGTCGGGCGCGCCGGCAGCCGTCGTTGTGCCCAGCAAATCGCTGGCGGCATGGGTGCCCGAGAAAAACGCCGCGGTGCGCGCCTTTTGCAGCGACACGTCGATGCCAAAGATCGGCGCGTCGGGTGAACGGACCACGCCCAGCGCTGCCCCCCTGGTATCGACGACCGAGATCGACACCTGCCCGCGTGAATCGAGTGGGATGCGGATCTGGGCCCGTGTCCGGCTCATCACCTTGAACGCTTCCTCCAACAGCGTGCGGACTTCGGCGGCCGTTAGCGGCGCCGCAACCTCGGCAGCATCGGTCGCCGCGCGGATCGGGAAACGGTTGTTGCCCGAACCATCGGACAGCACGAACGCATCCACATTGTTGAATTCGGCCAGGCTGGCACTGCGGATGCCGCTCGCTTCGGTGCCATAGATCGCGCCCGGCACAATCGCCCCGCCGCCATAAAATCCGGCGATTGGGGTCAACGTGCCGACACTGCCGTTGATGCTGGCAAAGCCCGGCGCGCTTGCCGGCACCGATGCCAGTTTGGATTTGTCGGCATCGACATAGCGCAGGGTGGTGCCATCAACGCTGATGCGTTCGGCACGAATACTGTCTGCGGGTTCAAGCCCGATACTGCCAGCGACTGCGATATATTCCTCATCATCGACATCGACATCGGCGGTTTCGGGGTCAAATCCGTAATCGCCATCGGCCATGATGCCGATGCCGCCGACCACGACGCCATTCTTGTAAAGCGGCAATCCGCCCGGATCGGCCGCCAGCCCCAGCGGGGTTCGTTTTGGCCCGATCAGCGCGCCGGCACCCGATGCGACATAGCGGGTGACAAGATCGGAACAGGGCAGCGAGGAAAATTGCACCCCGGAAAGCGGACCCGATTCCAGGCCAACCGTATTGGCCGAAGGCGGGAAATGCTGCTGCACGATCTGGGATGCGGTGCGTGTGGAAAAGGCATGGCCGCCTGACGACAGATAGGCCCCGGTGATCGCCTTTGATATCGCCCCAAGTCCAGCCGGAAAGCTGACTCCCTGGGCATCGGTGTTGCCATTGGCACCGGCCCGCGTCTTTGCCGTGGCAGGGGCACCGGCCATGGCGAATACCGCCAGTACATTGCCGACGCGATCGACCACCGCGATCACCGCCGGTTTGCGCCGCGCCTGTGCCTCGGCCACGGCGCGGGCGATGATGCCTTCGACATCGGCGGTGGTCAGCGATTCCGCCGCCGGTTTGGCAAACAGGCTGACCGGCGTTGTCGGGGTTGATGGCGTGCCACCGGCGCCGCCGCCGCTGGCGGGGCTGGAAGGGCTGCCACCGCCGCCGCAGGCCGCGACCAGCAGCGCCAGGGCAAGAATTGCCAACCTCACCGCAACGCCCTCATCCGGCCGGCAACGCCCGCCATCGCGGCGCGGAACACCGCCGGCTGCCAACGATTGGCATCGCGCGCCGCAGCATAGGCGCGGTCAAGATCGGGCCGCATGGCATCTGCAGCGGCGCGGTCGATCTGCCGGGCGTTGACCAGCGCCGATATCAGCGTGTCGGCCGCCATCACCGCCTGGGTGCCGCCCTGGTAATCGCTGTAACGATCAGCATTGCCGACCAGAACCGCATCGAGCATTGCCATGGTCTGCGCCTTGTCGAACCGGCTGTTCTGGAATGCGCTGGCCAAGGCATCGGCAGTGCCGGCCAGTGCCGCTGCGGCGCGAACAGCGCCGGCGCGATCGCCGCCCAGGCTGGCGTGAAAAGCGCGCGATCGTCTATCCAGTTCCCCGGCAAGCGCCGGCGCAGCGACGCGGGCCGCCGCCATCAGCGAAATCAGGCTTTCGTCATTCCACACCGGCTGGCCGAGTGGAATCGGCCGGCCGGGGTTGGTACGTGCCACCAGCGGCACCGCCGGATCATCGCTGAAACTGCGGTGGCAGGATCGGCAATCGTAGAAATAGAATTCCGGGAAGCTGCCCGCCGAACGCGCCGGATACAGGCTGAGCGTGCGTTTCACGGCGAGCGCCTGACCGACGGCCCAGAGCTTTACTCCGCCGGCGATGGGTTTGCGCTGGGCGTAATCGGCGTCTTCATCATGGTGCGATTGCAGGCTGGTAAACAGATCGAGTTCAAAGCTGACGCGCGGGTGGCCGGCCGCCATGATGCGATGGGTGACGAACTGCCCCGGCTTGTCGGACCCGAAATGGCAATCAAGGCACAGATTGGCGCGCACTGCGGGTTTGTCGATCGCCCATAACCCGCGCGCCACATTCTGGCTGTGCGAAGCCCCGACCGCCGCATGCGATGCCAGCCAGGATTTGGCGCTGCCGCCACCGGCGCCGCCATGGCAGGCCTCACACCCCACGCCGTCGCTGCGCTGCCATTGCGGGCCATGGTTCGGCGCCGGGTCGCCATGGCAGGCGATGCATTCGGCGCTTTCTGCCACATTTGCGATGCCCAGCCTGGCACCAATTGCCCGGGCGCGCGGATCATTCAGCACCTTCCATGCCCGCGCATGGGCGCCGGTCAGGCTGGCAGGGTCTTGCCAGGTCAGCAGTTCATTCTGGCGAACGCGGGGCCCGGTGGCATCCTGCCGGCCATGGCAGGTAGTGCCGCCGCAACTGGCAACACCCAGGTGGGTAACCGGATCATGCCCGGCCGCAGACGCGGTAGCGGACGGGGGCGCGGCAAGGCAAAGGGCGATCGCCCCGAAAAATGCTGCTACCCCCCACCGTCTTGCCACATGCGCCCCCGGACGATGCCTTGTGCGTGACGGTAGCAAAGCCGAAAGCGAATGGGAACAGAATCCGATAATCTCTGATCAGATTAAACGTCAACGGCGGCTTTGCTCTGCTGCCTTGGCCGCTTTTTCTGCTTGCTTGCGGGCTTTCTTGTCGGCCGCCTCTTGTTTGCGCAGGGCGCGGGCGCGGTCAGCTTCGTCCCGGCTGGTTGTCGTTGCGTCGATCGCAGCACCGACGAGCTGGAACGGTGCCTTGACCACCGCGACGGTCGCCCCGGTAACGGCGCCGACCACACAGCCTGACAGCAGCGGCGCAAGCAGCAGAATCAATGGCAATGGAAGTGGTGATTTTGGCATTCAGCGTGTGCAGCCATAATTGGCTGCGCTGCGAATTGCCCCGCGGCGAGTCAATGCCCTTGCCCGATTGCGGTTCCTGAACATCACGTCAGCCTGACTATCTGTACGGCAAAATCATCTCGATCGCTGCCACCGGCGACCGTATCAGGCGCCAGGCCTAATTCAACCGTCGGCCAATCCACACCACCCGGCCGATCACCGTGACCGCCGCCGGGTCGCAATCGTCCCAACTGGGATAGGCATCATTGTCGCTGCGGATGGTCAGGCGGCGAGTGGCGGGGTTGACCGACAGGCGCTTGACCAGCAGCGCATCATCGGTACGCAACACATAGATTCCATCGCGCAACCGTTCGCGGTCATCACCATCAACCAGAATATGGTCGCCATCGGCCAGCGTCGGCAGCATCGAATCGCCCTCGACATGGATGACCGACAACGCTTCGGGCCGGCCGCTGGCCACCTCACGCACCCAATTTGATTGGAACGCCAGTGCCGCCAGCGCGGTTTCATCGCCGGTTTCGGCGCCGGTGCCGGCCGATGCCGCCACCGACAGCCGCGGGATCAGTACATAATCCTGGGCGCGTTGCACCAGCCCGGGGCGGGTGACGACGCGGGTGGTCGCGGTATCATCGGGGCCGCCCAGCAGGCGTTCGGCGATGCCGAAATGCTGGGCGAGCACGCGGCGATCCGTTTCCGACAAGCGTCGCGGCACGCCGCGCTTGACGAATTGCTGGATATAGGTCGGATTGCGGCCGAGACGGCGCGACAGCGAGGCATAATCCTCTCCATGCGACGTGATCAGCTCGTCCAACCTTTTACGGATGGCGATACTGTCCATAACTCGCGAACCTCCTCTCCTGGTCCGCTTGATTCGCACCATAGCATAGTTTTTTACCTAGACTAGTAGGATTTGACTCACGATAAATCTCCAACGCTGCCGAATCGGACCCGATTCCTACCCCGAGGGCAGTCGATGGGAGGCTGACGATGACATTGTTGATAACAGTCGAGCGGCATTTGCGCCGGCGGGATGTGGCCCCGTCGCGTTTCGGACGCCTCGTAGCAGGCGATCCACGCTTTGTTTTCGATCTTAGACGCGGGCGCGAGCCGCGCCCGGCGACCGCCGCGCGCGTGCTGGCGTTCATCGCCACGATGGAAACCACCGAACATTATGGAGCGATCTGATGCGGACCATGAACGGCCATGCTGCAACCGCGATTTTGCGGGCAATTACCGATCTAGCACGCCGCGCAAGCACCGATTTGGACCGAATCACCGATTCAAATAGGCAAAAACCCATCATAATTGTGGAAGCGATCGAATCAACGGACTGGGCCAGCGCCACCTTTGTCGGCGAAATCCATGTCCTTCACCTCCGGGTCGAAGGCGTTGCTGCCGATACCGCCCGCATCGTTGCCTATCTGCAAGGCGCACTGCCCGAATATGAAATTCCGATTCTTGGCCGTTTTGTTGCCGAAATCGCCGTGGTTGATCCTGAAGCATCCGATGCGCCAGGTGATGACATCACAGGGTCGCAGCCGATAACCATCAGGGCCCTGGTGATCCGTGACTAGCGGTCCGGCGTGATGCCGGGTTTGAGTGGCGCTCGAAATTACTTGCGCGCGTTTCCGAAACCGCGAATATGAGTCGCAATCAAATGATTGCGGATCGGCGGGGGCGGCATGCGGTTGGCGAAAAATGCGATTTCGGGGGCGATTGCGGGGGTGGCCGGTGCTGCGCTGCTGTTGCTGGCCGGCTGCGGCACCGTGCCGCCGGCCCCAAAACCCGTTGCCGATGCACCGATCCCGGTCACGCTGGCCAGCGCCGCGCCGGCCAGCGGCGATTCCAGCCTGGCGATCAGCGGCACCGTTCGCCTGAAACGCGAAACGCCGCTGGGGTTCAACACCGCCGGGCGGATTGCCGCAATTCTGGTGCGCGAAGGCGATGCGGTTTCCCGCGGCCAGGTCATTGCCCGGCTTGATCCGACCAGCCTGGATGCCGCCGCCGTTTCAGCGCGCGCAGAGGCGGTTCGTGCCGATGCCGATTATCGGCGGCTGAACGGATTATTTGCCCAAGGCTGGGTGACAGCACCGCGGGTTGAAACCGCTCGCGCCACGGCGGCCGCCGCCCGCGCCCGCGTTGCCCAATCCGGTTTTGATGTCGGGCTGGCAAGCATTCGGGCGCCATCGGCTGGAGTCGTGCTGCGCCGCAGCGCCGAACCGGGCCAAATCATCAGCCCGGGGCAAGTGATATTGACTGTTGGTGAGCGCAATTCCGGCTATGTGTTGCGCGTGCCGCTGGCCGATAGTGATCTGGCACGCGTCAAACGCGGGCAGATGGCCGCGGTGTTGATTCCGGCCCTCGGCGGTGAAGCGATCGCCGCCAGCATCAGTGAAATCGGTGCACGCGGCGATGATGCCACCGGCACATTCCGCGTTGAACTGGCGCTGCCGGCGCGGCCCGACATGCGATCCGGGCTGATCGGCACGGCGCGGCTGCGCCTTGACGATAACGCGCGGCTGCGCCTTGACGATAACGCGCGGCTGCGCCTTGACGATAACGCGCGGCTGCGTGCTGGCGACATGCCACCTGGCGGCGGCACCGTCAGCATCCCCGCAACGGCAATCTTTGCGGCGCGCGCTGACGAAGGGTTTGTCTATGTTTATGACGATGCCACCGGCCGGGTGCGGCTGCGCCAGGTCGCATTGGGGGCATTGGGTGATGGCGCAGTGACGATCACCGGCGGCCTGCACCCCGGGGAAAAGGTCGTGACGTCAGGGGTCGATCGGCTCCGCGACGGCGCTGCAGTGCGCATCGCACCGGCGCGCGGCTGACCTGGATGGGCATTATCGAATTTGCGATCCGGCGCTGGCAGATCACGCTGGTTGTGTTCGCGCTGCTTTCGGCAATCGGGATTTCATCATTCCTCACGATTCCGCGCACGGTCGATCCGCATTTCCCGTCGCCCTTCATCACGGTGGTTGCCATCGTTCCCGGCGCCGAGCCAGGCGACATGGAAACCACCATCGCCAAGCCGATCGAGGATGTGCTGCAGGGCCTGGACGGCATTGTCCGCGTGTCGTCGCGATCGACCGATTCGACCGCCGTCATCACCGCGGAATTCAGCTGGAGCGGCGACCCTGAAAAAAGTTACGACGAGGTCGTCCGAGAGGTGAACGCCATTCGCAACACCCTGCCATCGGCACTGACCCGGCTGGATTTCCTGAAAAGCCGGACCACCGAAGCGGCAGTGCTGCAATTTGCGCTGACATCGGACACTGCATCCTATCGCCGGCTGGAAAAGATCGCCAAGGATCTGCGCGAACGGATGAACCGCGTGCCGGGCGTGCGCAACAGCAAGGCCTGGGCGATTCCGCTGCCCGAAGTGCGCGTTGCCATCGAACCGGGCCGGCTGGCGCAACTGGGCCTGCCGGTCACTGCCATTACCGATGCGCTGCGGCAGGGATCGACCGATCTGCCGCCGGGGGCCGTGCATATCGGCGATCAGCGGCTGAATGTGCAGGCCGGCGGCGCCTTTCATTCGCTGGATGAGGTCATGGATGTGCCGGTGCGTGCCAATGACGGCAATCTGTTGCGCATCAAGGATATGGCCAAGGTCGGCTGGGCCTATGAAGAACAGCCGATGATCGCGCGTTACAACGGCAAACGCGCGGTATGGGTGACGATCACGCAGAAGGACAATCTGAATGTCCTCGATATTCGCAACGCCGCGCTGAAGGCATCGCAGGAATTTGAGGCACAACTGCCGCCGGACGTGCAACTGCATGTCGGTTTCGACCAATCCTATGACATCGATCACAAACTCAGCCAGTTGGGCCGCGATTTCGCCATTGCGCTGGGGCTGGTGCTGATCACGCTATTGCCGCTGGGCTGGCGGGCATCATTGGTGGTGATGGTGTCGGTGCCGCTCAGCCTTGCCATGGGTTGTGCGGTGTTGGCCTTTTCGGGGTTCAGCCTCAACCAGTTGGCGATTTCGGGATTCATCATCGCGCTGGGCCTGCTGGTCGACGATTCAATCGTCGTGACCGAAAATATCGCCCGGCATCTGCGCGAGGGCGAAGACCGGATGACGGCCGCGATCAACGGCACCAGGGAAATTGCCGTCGCCGTGCTCGGTTGCACATTCGTGCTGCTGTTTGCGTTCCTGCCGCTGGCGTTCCTGCCGGAAGGCGCCGGAAAATTCACCCGTTCGCTGCCGGTTGCGGTGCTCGGCACGGTCGCCGCCTCGCTGCTGGTGTCGCTGACCATCGTGCCGTTTCTCGCCAGCCGCATGTTGCCGCGCAGCGAAACCGCACATGGCAACAGCGCGCTGCAGACCATCCAGGGCGGCATCCAGCGTTTTTATGCGCCGGTGCTGCACTGGTCGCTAACCCATCCGCGCCGCGCCATGATTGCAGCGACGCTGGTCGTCGTATCGGGGCTGGCGCTGGTGCCGCTGATTGGCTCCAGCCTGTTTCCATCGGCCGATGCCTCTTATTTTCTCGTCCAGGTGGCCGCCCCCGAAGGCGCGGCGATCAGCCAGACCGATCGCGCCATTCGTGATGTCGAACATGCGCTGGCGAGCGAGAAAACTGTCAAAAACGTCATGTCGAATGTCGGCCGCGGCAACCCGCAGATCTTTTATAATCAGCGGTCGTTCGATCAGCGCAGCAATCTGGGTGAAGTGCTGGTGGTGCTGAACGAATGGGATACGGTCGAAGGGCCGGCGATGGTGGCGCGGCTGCGACAACGGCTCGATCTGTTGCCGGATGCGCAGTATACCGTGAAGATCTTTCAAAACGGACCGCCGATCGATGCGCCGATTTCGGTCAAGATTGTCGGCCCTGACCTTGATGTGCTGAAACGCATTGCGACCGATACCGAGGTCGCAATGCGCGCGGTGCCCGGCACCCGCGATATCAACAATCCGGTTGCCGTCGATCAGCCGCGGATCGAGCTTGGGCTGAATGCCGACAAGGCGGCGTTGCTGGGCGTTGTGCCGGGGGCGCCGCGCCGGGCGCTGCGGCTGGCACTGGTTGGCGAAAATGCCGGCCAGTTCCGTGATCGCGAGGGTGATCGTTACAATGTCGTTGTGCGGATGCCGATGGCAGCGCGGCACGAACTGTCGGCACTGGACGCCGTCTATGTGCCGACCGCACGCGGTGCCGTGCCGCTGCGCGAAATTGCGACCCCCCGGCTTGACAGCGCGCCGCCGCGCATCAGCCGCGAGCGCCAGCAACGCACGGTCTATGTCACCACCCAGATTGCGCCGGGGTTTCTCACCGCCAAGGTCAACGCTGCCGTCTACAAAGCACTTGAGAGGGTCAAACTGCCGGCGGGTTATCGCTTTGATGTTGGCGGTGAGGCCGATGTCGCGGCGCGCAGCTTTGGCGGGCTGGGGCCGATCATCGCCATCGCCGTTTTCGGGATTCTGGGTGTGCTCGTCATTGAATTCGGTCGGTTCCGCGAAACGGCGGTGGTGGCGGGCGTCATTCCGCTCGGCATTTTCGGTGGCATCGTTGCGTTGTTCGTTACCGGCAATTCTATCAGCTATACCGCCGTCATCGGGTTTGTTGCGTTGATCGGTATCGAGATCAAGAATTCCATCCTGCTCGTCGATTTCACCACCCAGTTACGTGCCGCCGGCATGGGGCTGCGCGACGCCATAGAACGCGCCGGCGAAGTGCGTTTTCTCCCCGTGCTGCTGACCAGCGTCACGGCCATCGGCGGGTTGCTGCCGCTGGCGCTATCCGGCTCCGGCCTTTATTCGCCGTTGGCCTGGGTCATCATCGGTGGCCTGATTTCATCAACACTGCTCAGCCGGATCGTGACGCCGGTCATGTATCTGCTGATCGTGCGCGGGCACGAAGTGCCGGGGGTTGAAGCCAATGCTGCCTGATAGCAGAACGATCTGGGATGGCTGGAATTGTCCTTTCGTCCGTGACCGGGCACGATCATGCCATTGCGCTCCTACGCCTCGCCCTTTGCCTCCGGAGTGAAAATCGCTTCGATTGTGGTGTCAAAGGTGGCGGCAATGGCAAAGGCCAGCGGCAGGCTGGGGTCATAGCGGCCATTCTCAATGGCGTTGACGGTCTGCCGCGATACTTGCAGCGCTGCTGCAAGATCACCCTGGTGCCAGCCCCGCGCCTGGCGCAGCGCGGCGATGCGATTGATCATCTGTAACGCCAATGGGCGATTGCGATGCCAAAGCCCCAAAGTATCCCCATGATCGGCCAGACGGCAAAGGCCTGCAACCGCGGCGCCCCTGCGGTTTCGGCAAATCCCCAGCCAAAGCTGATCAAGGCGGTCCCCAGAAAGGCCATTGCGATGGCATCAAACTGGATGCGGCGCTGCAATTCATCCATCCGCCACAGGCCGCGCATGATCGCCCAGGCTGCGGCCGCCATGCCAATCATCGGCAGCAGCGCCAGCGCCATCTGCCACGGCCCTGCTGGCCGCAACGCCCGCTCGATCAGGTTTGATGCGACCAGCAGCGCGGCATACAGCGCCAGCGCGCCGAACAGTTCGATCAGATAACGGCGAGGCGTGAACATCGGTTTCTCCTGTAAAGCGTCTTTTACAGTGAGTCGGGCTCATGTGTAAAGGATGCTTTACACAAGACCCAGCCGATCAGGCTGTTTGACAGGCTGTACACACGCGAATCCGCCCAACGTGCGTTGCACCCCCGGCTTCCCGCCGCTATCCCATCGCCCATGAAACGCTTTGCTGGCCAGGATCGATCAATCACTGACAAATGGCGGCCCGCCACGCTCGCCGTGCGCGGCGGCACGGCGCGCAGTGATTTTGGCGAAACCAGCGAAGCCATTTTCATGACCAGTGGCTATGCCTATGACAATGCCGAGGAAGCCGCCGCGCGGTTCCGCGGCGAACGCCCGGGCATGACCTATTCGCGGTTGCAAAACCCGACGACGGAAATGCTGGAAAAGCGGCTGGCGCTGCTGGAAGGCGCAGAGGCGGCACGCGCCACCACCACCGGCATGGCGGCAATGACCGCGGCGTTGCTGTGCCAATTGTCGGCCGGCGATCATCTGGTTGCCGGCCGGGCGCTGTTCGGGTCGTGCCGGCTGCTGGTCGATAGCATCCTGCCGCGTTTCGGCATCCAGACGACGACCGTCGATGGCCGTGACACGGATGCCTGGGCAAAGGCACGTCGCCCCAATACCAAGGCGTTTTTCCTTGAAACGCCCAGCAATCCCGGCCTCGAAATCTGTGACATTCGCGCCATTGCCGATATCGCCCATGATGCCGGCGCGCTGGTGGTCGTCGACAATGCCTTTGCCTCTCCCATTGTGCAGCGGCCGCTGGATTTTGGTGCCGATGTCGTTGCCTATTCGGCGACAAAGCTGCTGGATGGGCAGGGCCGGGTGCTGGCCGGCGCCGTGCTGGGCAGCGAACGCTGGATGAATGACGTATATCTGGCCTTTGCCCGGCATACTGGCCCGAACTTGTCACCGTTCAATGCCTGGGTGGTATTGAAATCGCTGGAAACGCTCGATCTCAGGGTGACGCGCCAGTGCGAAAACGCGCTGAAGGTCGCGACATTCCTTGAATCTCGCCTCCCCCGGCTGTTGTATCCCGGGCTTGCCAGCCACCCGCAGCATGCACTGGCGATGCGGCAGATGTCGGCCGGCGGCACCATCATTGCGCTGTTCGTCGATGGTGGCCGGCCCCAGGCCCATGCCCTGCTCGACGGGCTGGAACTGATCGATATCTCCAACAATCTGGGCGACAGCCGCAGCCTGATGACTCACCCGGCCAGCACCACCCACGCCAGTATCTCGCCCGACGTGCGCGAAGCCATGGGCATTACCGAGGGGATGTTGCGCCTGTCGATCGGGCTGGAGGATCCGGCCGATGTTATCGACGATCTGGATCAGGCGCTGCGGCGGGCCGGCCTTTGACGGCCATAGATCTGATCTTTCCCTATGCGGCAAGCACCGACGGCGTCACCGTGCGGGTTGCGCCGCGGTATCTGCCCGAACAATGCGACCCTGATGAGCCGCGTTATGTCTGGCGTTACCACATCCGCATCGAAAACCATGGCACCGGGACTGTGCAGTTGATCGCCCGTCACTGGCTGATCACCGATGGCAAGGGTCGGATTGAAAGCATCGATGGCCCCGGCGTCATCGGGCAACAGCCGCATATCGTACCGGGCGGTGCGTTTGATTATGTTTCCGGCTGCCCGCTGGCGACGACGACCGGCAGCATGCAGGGCCATTACCAGATGATCGGCAGTGGCGGAGCCTTTTTGGCGAAAATCCCGCTGTTCGTGCTGGAACGCGACCGGTGAAGCGCACGCATCTACCGCTGAATGCGCTGCGGGTGTTTGATGCCGCCGCCCGTCACCTCAGCTTTACCAAGGCGGCGGACGAGCTGGCGGTTACGCCTGCGGCGGTTGGCCAGCAGATCCGCGCGTTGGAGGATACGCTGGGCGTCGTGCTGTTCAAACGCATGACCCGCAACCTGGAATTGACCCAAGAGGCGGAACGCGCGCTGCCGGCCCTGCGCGCCGGCTTTCTGCAATTCGAAGAATCGGTGAGGGTTCTGCAGGATGCGCAAGGGTCAAAGGTGCTGACCATCGCAGCGCCGCGCGATTTTACCGCCAAATGGCTGAATGCGCGGCTGGCGGCCTATGCGGCGCTGCACCCTGACGTTCGCTTTGTCATCGCGGCCAGCGAGGGCCCGCCCGATTTCACCCAGGCCAATCTTGACCTGGCCATCACCTATGGCGGAGAACCGGCGGAGGAGGGAATTCACGGCCGCACGCTGGCCGCTGAAACGCTGGTTCTGGTCGGGGCAGCAAACGCAATCGACGCACCGCGCATTGCCCACCCCGCCGATGCCCAGGCACCGGGAATGACGGTTGCCGATGCCGGGCTGGCGATTGATGCGGCGGCGCTGGGGCTGGGCACGGCGCTGGTGCCGGCAACGCTTGTGGCGGTTGATCTTGCGGCTGGGCGGGTCGTTGCAATCGGTGATCCCGAGCCGACGACCAGTGCCTGGTGGCTGATCGCGCCGACGCCGCAATGGCGACAGGCGAAAGTGCGGGCAATGGTCGAATTCTTGCTGGGGGCGGTATGAAAACTTGGCTGGTGAAGTCTGAACCGGTCAAATATGCCTGGGATGATCTGGTTCGCGATGGGTCCACCACCTGGGATGGCGTGCGCAACAACCAGGCGGCGATTTACCTGCGATCGATGAAAATCGGCGATGAACTGTTATTCTACCACAGCAACGAAGGCTTGGCGGTGGTCGGGATTGCGGCCGTGGTTGCGGAACATTTCATCGATCCCAGCGACCCAAAGGGTCGATTCCCCGCCGTTACCGTCGCGCCGCTGCGACCGCTGAAAATCCCGGTGACGCTATCGGCAATGAAAGCCGAGCCCCGGCTGGCCGGCATGGCAATGTTCCGCCAGTTCCGCCTGTCGGTAACGCCGATCACCGATACCGAGCGTGCGGTGATATTGGAAATGGCCGGGGAATAAGGGTTTCTGGCGGCTCGTTATCCCCCTACCTCACTCCGTCGGCAGGAAATCCGGCACTGACAGATAGCGTTCGCCGGTGTCGTAATTGAAGCCCAGCACGCGCGAACCGGCCGGCAGTTCCGGCAGTTTCTGGGCGATGGCCTGCAATGTGGCGCCGGATGATATGCCGACCAGCATGCCTTCCTCCCGCGCTGCGCGCAGTGCCATTGCCTTGGCGGCAGCAGCATCGACCTGGATGACGCCGTCAAGCAGCTGGGTGTGAAGATTGGCCGGGATGAAACCGGCGCCGATGCCCTGGATGGGATGGGGGGCCGGCTGGCCGCCCGAAATCACCGGCGACAGGGTTGGCTCAACGGCATAGACCTTTAGCTTGGGCCAGGCCTTTTTCAAAAATTCGGCGATGCCGGTAATGTGGCCGCCGGTGCCGACGCCGGTGATGATCGCATCGATCGGGGTGTCGGCGAAATCGGCCAGGATTTCGGGCCCGGTGGTGCGGGCGTGGACGGCGATATTGGCAGGATTTTCAAATTGGCCCGGCATCCAGGCGCCAGGGGTTTCGGCGGTGATTGCGGTGGCATGGGCGATGGCGCCCTTCATGCCTTTCTCCCGCGGCGTCAGTGCAAAACTGGCGCCATAGGCCAGCATCAACCGGCGACGCTCCAGTGACATCGATTCGGGCATGACCAGGATCAGCTTGTAACCCTTTACCGCTGCAACCATGGCCAGGCCGATGCCGGTGTTGCCGCTGGTCGGTTCAACAATCGTGCCTCCCGGTTGCAGCGAACCATCGGCCTCGGCGGCCTCGATCATCGCCAGCGCGATGCGGTCCTTGATCGAACCGCCGGGGTTGGCGCGTTCGGATTTGATCCACACTTCGGCGTTTGGGAACAGCTTGTTCATGCGCACGTGCGGCGTGTTGCCGATGGTTTCCAGGATCGATTGCGCCTTCATATCGTCACTCCCTGCGGCATTTTGGCGGCCTTATACCCGGCATCACGGCCGCGCGTCACCCGTCGTCTCACCCATCGCCACAAATTCATCGGCCCGCCGCAATTCGGGAAATCCCCAGGCCCAGATGCCGGTGACGATAACGGCGCCGACACCGCCCAGCACCACCGCTTCGACCGGCCCCAGCCACGCCGCTGTCAGCCCGCTTTCAAATTCGCCCAATTCATTGCTGGCCGAAACGAACAGCATGGATACGGCAGAAACCCGCCCGCGCATGGCATCGGGCGTGTGAAGCTGGATCAGCGACGCGCGCACATACATCGAAATCATGTCGGCTGCGCCCAGCACGACCAGCGCCGCCAGCGACAGCGGCACGTTGGTCGATAGCCCGAACACGATGGTGGCAATGCCAAACAGCCCGACACACAGGAACATCACCGGGCCGACTCTGCGGGTCAACGGCCGAAATGCCAGCAGCAGTGCCGTCAATGCCGCCCCCACCGCCGGTGCAGCCCGCAACGGCCCCAACCCCTCGACGCCAACATGCAGCACATCACGGGCGTAAACCGGCAGCATCGCTGTCGCACCGCCGAGCAGCACTGCGAACAGATCCAGGCTGATCGCCCCCAGCACAACCCGGTTGTGGCGGACATAGCCCAGCCCCTCGACCAGGCTGCGCCAGGGGGACATCGTCGATTTTGCCGGGCGCGGCACCGGCCCGATGGCGAACAGTGCGACAAGCGTTGCACCGAACAACAACGTGGCAGCGATATAGGGCGTTGCCGGGCTGACGGCATAAAGAAATGCCCCCAGCGGCGGGCCGACGACGGCGCCGGATTGCCAGCCGATTGAATTCAGCGCGATCGCCGACGGCAACATCGTCCGCGGCACCATATTGGGCGCCAGCGCCGTCATCGATGGGCCGGAAAATGCCCGGGCGACGCCAAAGAAAAACGCAATGACGAACAACGCCGGAATGCTGATGTGATTGTTCAACACCAGCCAGGCCAGCGCCACAGCACAGACCAGTTGCAGCGATACCGCAGCGCGGGCGATGTGGCGACGATCGACCCGATCAGCAACAACGCCAACGATCAGGGTAAGGCCAAACATCGGCACGAACTGCACCAGCCCGGCCAGCCCAAGCTGCAATGCGGCATCACGCGGTGACATGGTTTGCCGGGCGATATCATAGACCTGCCAGCCGATGACGATGACCAGCATCATGCTGCCCAGCGTCGCAAACACCCGCGCCAGCCAAAAGGCGCGAAAATTGGCGATCAGGAAGGGCGCGGGAATGCGGGGCATGGGCTTGTCTAGAAAGCGGGGGGCGGTGGCGCAACTAATTCTCCCCCCTCAAGAAATGGCGAGGGGAGTCGGTTTACCCCACCACCTCGATAAAACTATCCAGCACCCGCTTTGCCCCGGCGTGTTCGAAATCGATTTCCAGCTTGTTGCCGTCAATCGCTGTCACCACGCCATTGCCGAATTTGCTGTGAAACACCCGCGCCCCCAACGCGACATCGCTGCGCCCCTTCAGCCCGACCGACACCGCGCTGGCGCGGGCATCGATCACCGGGCCACGCACCTGCTGCTGAAACCCGCCCTGCGATGCGGCGCGTGACCAGCCCGGCCCGCGCCCGGTGCCGCGGGCCACATCGCCGAACGGATCACCGCCCTGGCCCGATCCATTCAGCGCTGCGCGCCACAGGCTCGGCCCGCCGCTCATCGTGCTGGTCACATCCACATTGCCCGGCGGCAGTTCCGAAACGAATCGCGATGGGATCGCCGCCGTCCATTGGCCGTAAATCTGGCGGTTGGCGGCATGGATGATCGTTGCCGATCTTTTCGCCCTGGTGATGCCGACATAGGCCAGCCGGCGTTCTTCCTCCAATGCCTTGCCGCCGCCTTCATCCAGCGCGCGCTGGCTGGGGAACACGCCTTCCTCCCAACCGACGAGGAACACGTGATCGAATTCCAGGCCCTTGGCGGCGTGCAGGGTCATGATCGTCAGTTTTTCGGTGGCATCAGACGCGTCATTGTCCATGACGAGCGAGACATGTTCGAGGAAACTGGTCAGCGACGGATAATCCGCCATCGCCCGCGTCAATTCGATCAGATTTTCGATGCGGCCATCGGCCTCCACCGATTTGTCGGCCTGCCACATGGCGATATAGCCTGATTCCTCCAATATGATCTGCGCCAGTTCGGCATGCGGCAAGTCGGCCGCCTGTTCCCGCCAGCGCGCCAGATCAGCGAGGAACCCCTTCAGCGATCGTCGCGCCGCCGGCGTCAGATCATCGGTTTCGACCAGCGCCACCGCCGCCTGGGGCAGCGGCCTGTCCATGGCGCGTGCCAGCGCGTGCAGCCGCCCCATCGCCTTGTCGCCCAGCCCGCGTTTCGGGATATTGACGATGCGTTCAAAGGCCAGCGCGTCATTCGGGCTGGTGACGATGCGCAGATAGGCCAGCGCATCGCGAATTTCGGCGCGTTCGTAAAACCGGAAACCGCCGACGATCTTGTACGGCAGGCCGATGCTGACAAAACGATCTTCAAATGCCCGGGTCTGGAACTGGGCGCGGACCAGAATCGCCATGTCGTTCAACGATACACCGTCACGCCCCAGCCGTTCGGCATTGTCGCCGACCAGCCGGGCTTCCTCTGGCCCATCCCAGACGCCGATGATCTTGACCGGGTCGCCGGCGGCAACATCGGTGAACAGCGCCTTGCCGATGCGGCCCTTGTTATGAGCGATCAGGCCGTTGGCCGCGGCAAGGATATGCGGTGTTGACCGGTAATTCTGCTCCAGCTTGATCACCGTGGCGCCTGGAAAATCCTTCTCAAATTTCAATATGTTGGCGACTTCGGCACCGCGCCAGCTATAGATGCTCTGGTCATCATCGCCGACGCAGGCGATGTTTTTTCGGCTGCCAGTCAGCAACGTCAGCCAGCGATATTGGGCGATGTTGGTATCCTGATATTCATCGACCATGATGTATTTGAAACGATCCCGATATTCGGCCAGCACATGCGGGTGCCGATCGAATATGGTCAGCATGTGGAGCAGAAGATCGCCGAAATCGGCAGCGTTCAGTGCGGCCAGGCGTTGCTGGTATCGCGCATACAGCGTCGCCCCGGCGCTGCCGGCTTCGCCAAAGCTGAGCGATTCCCCCGGCGGCACCGCTTCGGGCAATTCGCCGCGGTTTTTCCAGCGGTCGATCATCCCGGCAAGCTGCTTTGCCGGCCAGCGTTTTTCGTCCATCCCGGCCTCGGCAATCACTTGTTTGAGCAGGCGGAGCTGGTCATCGGTATCCAAAATCGTGAAATTGCTCTCCAGCCCGACCAGCCGGCTATGCTTGCGCAGCATCCGCGCCGCAATGGCGTGGAAGGTGCCGAGATAGGGCAGGCCTTCCGCCATATCCCCGACCAGCATTTCCATGCGGTGGCGCATCTCGCGCGCCGCCTTGTTGGTAAAGGTGACGGCCAGGATTTCCGATGGCCAGGCCAGCCGTGACCACAGGATATGCGCCAGCCGCGCCGTCAATGCCCGGGTTTTGCCGGTGCCGGCGCCGGCCAGGATCAACACCGGGCCCTCGGTGGTCAGCACGGCCTGCCGCTGCGGCGGATTCAGGCCGTGCAGCCACGGCGGCAGATCAGGGACGGAGAGCGAGGCCATCGGCGAACGTTTAGAGAACGCCGGCACGAATGGAAAGGGGCGTTATCCTCTCTGCAACTGCCGAAACGCCCCCAGACCGCATTTCGCTGGATTGGGCCAATCTTGCTGCGATTTGCGCCAATTAACCAGCAGGGGTCTGGGACCTGCTGCTGCGGCCGCCGGAGGCTCTGTTGTCTCGAATATGAATCGGTATCATCGAGAGTCGGCACAAGGCGCGATGCCTGCCTCAGGCGCTATTTCGGCCGTCCGGCAAAGCCCGAGGCGGTGCGAAGCGCGTCTGCATCCAGCATCTTGCCAGCCAGCATCACGATCCGGGTCTGGCGCAGGTCGCCGATGCGCACCGATGGATCGCCTTCGACCAGCACCAGATCGGCGATCTTGCCGACCTTGATCGATCCGGTTTTGGCGGCGACGCCGACGAGTTTTGCAGCGTTCAGAGTGGCGGTGGTCAGCGCTTCGCCCGGCGTCATGCCGGCTTCAACATAGAGTTCCAGCTCGCGGATGATTTCCAGGCCGCCGCCGTCGGTGCCGGCGACGATCGGCACCCCGGCACGCTGCATTTCCACCACCAATGCCTTCATCTTGGCGAAACTGGCGCGGTAATCGGCACGGGTCAGATCCTTTGGCACGGCAAAGCCCCCCGATCGGAAACTGCGTTCCGTGGTGGGCGGCATGGTGCCGGCAAACGGCGCATAGGCCGGCGACAGATCGCCATTTTCAGGCACATACAGCGCTTCGAATGTCACCAGGGTCGGATCATTGGCGATGTGTTTTTTGGCCATTGTCGCGACCATGGTTTTCATCGGCTCGGCGTTCAGATCGACGTCTTTCGCATAGCGTCCTGGCCCTTCGAACCGCATGATGCCGTTTGATGCGGCGATGACACTGTCGGGCATCGCCTGCATGATCACCCAGTTGATATGGGTGATTTCGTCATAACCGGCGGTGATCGCATCCATCGGGCGTATGCCCTGCGGAATATGGCCATGGACGTGCAGGCCTAATTTGTGCGCCTCGGTGATCGCCGGTTTCAGCCATAGCGGATTGAAGGTGCCGTAGAATTTCACCCCGATGAAACCGCCGGCCTTGGCCTTGTCCACCGCGGCGATGGCTTCGGCCTCGCTGGTGACGACGTTCGCCACTTGCGCGGTGTTCGGCCCCTTGCCGTCGATCAAAGACGACGCATAGACGTTGGGGAACAGCAATTGCCCGGCGGCGCGGCGCTTGGCGCGTTCGATGGTCAGCGCATCATTGTTGCCGGGATCGCGGACGGAGGTAACGCCCAGCGACAGTTCCTGCGGACCGGTGAAATCGTCGCCGATGTGCATGTGGCAATCCCAAAGACCGGGAACGAGCGTCTTGCCCTTGCCATCGATGATTTGCGCCTTGCCCAATTTTGCCTTGCCGGCCAGGCCGACGCCGGTGATCAGGCCGTTGTTGACGATCACCGTCTGGTTGAGGCGAAACACCCCGGCATCCGCATCGAAAATGCGGACGTTGGTAAAGGCAACCGGCCCCGCCGGGGTTTTCAGCAGCGATTTGACCAACGCCGGGGCCAGTGCTGCCAGCGCCTTGGCCTGCGCCTCCTCCAGCCGTTGCTGTTCGCCCTGATAGCCATCGGGAATCCAGCCCAGGCCAAAGGTGACGGCGAAAATCTTGCCATCGGCATCCGCCCAGAACGGAAATGGCGACGTGCCAACGCCGGTCATTGCCCAGGCGGTTACGGTTTTTTTGGTCGGGCCGCTGCCGACCTCCAATGTCGTCAGTTTTTCGGCGCGCGCCCGCCCGCCGGGCAGCAATGCCAGCGTTTTGTCGGGGCTGGCGAGCAGGCGTTCGATGAACCAGGCGTTCAACGCCGATGGGCCGCCCATCGCGGAATAAAACGCCGGGCCGGTATAGGCAGCGCTGCCGGCATCGATCTGGCTTTTCCAACTGGCTTTGCCATCGGTAACGCCAAACGTTTCGCCGGCATCGCCATTCGGGCTTTTGCCGTGAATGGCGATCATCGCCGGCATGCCATCGGGCCCGGCCCTGCCGACCGAATCCTCCTCCCAGATCTGCCCGCGCAGGTTCATGCTTTCGCGGCCCATGCGGCTGCAATCGGGCGCCGTCCAGATCCAGCTGTCGCCGTGCTTGCCGCCGGTGGATTGGATGGTGAAATGCTGGGCATCGGCGGGCGGCTTGGCCAGTTCGGCGACCGGCGTCTGCGCCAGCGCCGCGACGGGCGGCAGGGCGGTGATCAGCGCGGCCATGGCAGTGTGGCAGATTTTCATGATGTTGCTCCCCAACGTTGGCCCAGTTTGCCGTAACTGTATTATCATTGCAAGGCAGCCAGGGTCAGGACCTATAGAAATCATGCCCTGGCACCATGACAGGGCAGGATTTTAACAGGGCCTGACCATAGGCTTGACCGGCGCAATTATGCGGTTAGCGTAGGGGATGATCAAAACTGTATTTGCCACCCTGTTGTTGTGCCTTGGAACGGCTGTCGCTGCCGCGCCCTGGCCGGTGGTGCAGGGCGATTACCGCATCGCCAATTTCAAATTCGGCAGCGGCGAGACGTTGCCGATGCTGAATCAGCATTATCGCACGCTGGGAACGCCCGTGCGTGACACGGCCGGCAATGTCATCAACGCGGTAATGGTGCTGCACGGCACTGGCGGCACCGGCGCGCAATTCCTGCAGCCGCAATTCGCCGACGAACTTTTTGGCCCTGGCCAGCCGCTCGACATCAGCCGATATTACATCATCCTGCCCGATGCCATCGGCCATGGTGGATCGACAAAGCCCAGTGACGGGTTGCGCATGGCCTTTCCGGCCTATGATTATCAGGACATGGTCAACGCCCAGCACCGCCTGCTGGCCGAAAAACTGGGGGTAAAACAACTCCGCCTGCTGATGGGCACTTCAATGGGCTGCATGATGGATTTCGTCTGGGGCACAACCTATCCAGATGCGATGCGCGCCATGCTGCCAACCGCCTGCCAGGCGGTGGAACTGGCCGGGCGCAACCGCATCTGGCGGCAGATGAGCATCGACGCGATCAAGGCCGATCCGGCCTGGAATGGCGGCAATTACACCAGTGCGCCGCTGCAGGGCCTGCGCACCGTCGCCGCGCTGTCACTGATCGCCGGTTCCGCCCCCGTCCGGATGCAGGCCGATGCGCCAACCCGGGCGCTGGCCGAGGCAGCGCTGGCCGGCCGGATCGAACGCGGCATTGCCGATACCGATGCCAATGACACGATTTACCGGCTGAACGCCTCCCGCAACTATGATCCCTCACCATTGCTGGCGCGGATCACCGTTCCCGTCACCTGGATCAACAGCGGCGATGATTTCATCAATCCGCCGGGGCTGGGGTTGATCGACGCGCAGCGCGCCAAAATGCCAAATGCCAAATTCGTGCTGATCCCCGAAAGCGCTGATAGCCATGGCCATGGCACCCACACCTGGGCAAAATTCTGGAAGGCGGATTTAATAGCGTTGCTGAAACGATCGGAATAGCCTCGGCCGATCTTCCGGATCAGAAATGGGCGTATGCGCCAGGCATGGAGTCCGGCGCGCCGCGCGTAAGCCGGGGGTGGATTTGGCGCGGTGCCCGGTTGCAACATGCGGCGTCCCAAAATTCAACGATCAACCCTGTGGATATCGCAGTCTGCCATTCCTGACCCTGGTTTGCGGCATTCGGCCGGCCGGTGGCCGAGCCCGGAAGCGGACGCCGGTCCCATCTGAGACGCAGACCGGCATGGGGGCAACTGCACCTCATCGGCCGCGAAAGTCTTGAAGACGGGGAGCTTGAATTCAACGCGGATCTTGGTGCCAGCAAAGCTTGTTGGCCTGTGCGTCCGCCATGATTGCGACCGCGTTGCCGCTTGGGATAAGCGATAAAAGTTAAGAAAATGCAATACATTTGGCCATGAAAAGTGTCGGAATTCTTTACATGTTCGAAACTCGCAGAATGATAAAACTTTGAATTCGTTAATCTGGCCAACTTTGCATGAGTCTTGCAAAACTTTATTTTGACATGTGGCCTACCGCCAACGTCTGGAGAGTTTTATGTTGAAGTATCTTACCGCTGCGTCGATCGCCATGATGGCAGTTTCAACACAAGCCAGCACCATGCTCGCGTATGACACGGGACTGACCACCCCTGGCAACCAGGCTTATACCGGCACAGTGTCGATGAAGTTTACGGTCAATGTTGCCACCACGTTCAATGTGCTTGGCGTTTTCGATGCCAACCATGATGGTATCGTCGGCCCGGTCAGCGTCGGTGTGTATGATGACGCAACGCAACTGTTTGTGTCGCCTGTGGCGACCTTCAGCAACTTTGCCAACGCCCAGTCCTATGCGACGATGAGGGTCGCCGCCTTCACGCTTGCGGCGGGCAATTACCAGGTCGCAGCCTGGGGCTTCGGCGGCACGGACAATAACTACAACTCGTCCGGCGCTGCGAGCCCGATCATATTCAACAGCTTTGGCGGCAGACTGACGGCCACCGGTGTCGCTTATTCGACCGGAACGCCCGGCGATTTCGCGACCATCGTGGAAGCTCCGGTTACCCGGTACGGCGCCGGTACGATCGGCTATGTGCCGGAACCGGCAAGCTGGGCGCTTTTGATCGTTGGTTTCGGCATGGTCGGCGTTGCTGCCCGTCGCCGCAAGGGCGCCGTTGCCGCCTGAACTCAACGACTGGGCTGATTAAGGGGCGGCCGGAAACGGTCGCCCTTTTTCGTGACAAAACGAATCTCATCATCATCCTGCCACCTGCTGGCTGGCGTTCCGCTTCACATCTGGCAAAGCCCCGATGCTGCCGTCGGCTCGCCTCCAAAAGCGGACGCCTGGCCAAACAATTTTACAGATAGTACGGCCAGCCTTTGTTGCCCGGCCGCCAAGACATCGCTGTCCTACACATGCCAATCTGGCTATGCCTGCGCCTGACTTTCGTGCGTGGTGTGTGTCTCCCTGACCAGGGACCGGCCGCAGCAGGGTGCAGATTTGTAAAAGCCTCTGAAATCGGAAAATACGGAAAATATTAAAACTTTTTCCTTGCTAGCATTAACCTTTTGCCGCCGGCCGTGCGTCCAGAATGACCCCGAAGGCGCCATTTCAGGGCGAAAAATCGAGCGAAACGACCCAATATTGGCCAAATTCGCACCAATCCCGCAAAACGGGTCAGGACCCACGGCCCTGCCGCCGGAAGCGCTTTTGCTATTCACCGCATTCCTGCATAGCCTGACCCCATGACCACACCGTACAATATCACCCGGATCCGTGCCGCATTCCCGGCGCTTGGCATCACCGACGATGGCGCCCCCCGCGGCTATTTCGATGCGCCGGCCGGCACCCAGGTTGCCGGGCGGGTGATGGATGCGATGCGCGATGCGATGCTGCATGCCTGTGCCAATGATGGCGGGGCGTTTCGCACGTCGCAGGCGGCGAGCGCGATAGCGGTGGCGGCGCATGCCGGCGCGGCGGCGCTGTTCAACTGTGATGCGGATGAGATTGTTTACGGCCTGAACACCACCACGTTGTTCTTTGAATTTGCCGCGCTCATTTCCCGCGATTGGGCGGCGGGTGACGAGATTGTGCTGACCCGGATGGACCATGATGCCAATGTCTCGCCCTGGTTACAGGCGGCGGCGGATCGCGGCGTGACGGTCAGATGGCTGGAGTGGGACCGGGAGACATTTGCCTTTCGCTATGACACGCTGGACCAGATCATCGGCCCACGCACCCGGTTGGTCGCGGTCGGCCATGCCAGCAATTACCTGGGCACGATCAACGATGTGGCGCGGGTGTGCGCGGCGGCGCGGGCGGTGGGGGCGATCAGCGTGGTCGATGCGGTGCAATCGGCGCCGCACATCGCCATCGATGTGCAGGCAATCGGTTGCGATATCCTGTGTGCCTCGGCGTATAAATTCTTTGGCCCGCATGCAGCGATCATGTTCCTGTCGGATGGGCTGCAGGCGCGGTTGCGGCCTTGGAAGGTGCGCCCTTCGATTGACGCGATGCCGACCCGCTTTGCCCCCGGCACGCCGAGTTTTGAGGCACAGGCCGGCACGCTCGCCGCCATCGAGCATTTCGCCTGGGTGGGCAGTGCCTTTGGCGGCGCGGCGGAGGATGACAGCCTGCGCACCCGGCTGACCGCCGGGTTCGCTGCGATCTCTGCCTATGAAGCCGATCTGATGCGGCAATTCCTCATCGGGCTGGCCGCCATTCCCGGTGTTACGTTGCACGGCATCGGCAATGCCAATCGCATTGCCGAACGCGTGCCGACCTTCACCTTTACCATCGCTGGCAGGCCATCGCCGGCCGTTGTTCAGGCGCTGGCTGATCGCAACATCTTCGCCTGGGCCGGTTATTACTACGCCTGGGAACCGGCTGGCGTGCTGGGGCTGCGTGATGGCCCGGGGGCGGTGCGGGTAGGGCTTTCACACTATAACAGCGCCGGTGAAGTTGCAGTATTGCTGGGGGTGCTGGGGGACATCGCCGGAGGCGTCTGACCTACCGCCGCCGTTTCCGCTCCAACGGCGTCACTGCCGCTGCCCCGCCCGTCACCAACAGCCCGCGCAAGCCGCCGATAATCGCCCGGAAACGCGCCATATCTGCCCCGGCCAACTGTGTGCCACCGATGAATTTCAGCTGGACAGGGTTGACCGCTTTGCCGCGCAGCCAGATTTCATAATGCAGGTGCGGCCCGGTGGAGATTCCGGTGGAGCCGACGTAACCGATGACCTGGCCCTGCGATACGCGCTGGCCGGGCTTTACCGCAAAGCGCGACATATGGGCATAGCCGGTGCTCAGCTCGGCGGTGTGCCTGACCATCACATAATTGCCATGGCCACCGTGCGGCCCGACAAAGGCGATGGTGCCACCGGCTGCGGCCATGATCGGGCTGCCGGATGGCGCGCCGAAATCGACGCCCTGGTGCATCCGGGTATAGGCGAGCAGCGGGTGAAACCGCATGCCAAAGCCCGACGTGAGGTGCGCGCCATCGACGGGGGTGCGCATCAGGCCCTTTTTGGCGCTTTCGCCATTGGCTCGGAAGAATTCGGGGTGGCCGCCCAGGCTGTAGCGGGCGAGTTCGACATCCTCCTTGCCATCACGGCGCAGCGCCACATACAGCAGATCGCCCTGGCGGACGTCACCGGTTTCGGCCTTGTCCTGTTCGACGATCACATCGAAACGATCGCGCTTGCCGATGCCATGCTGAAAATCGATGGCATAGCCCAGCGCCGCGGTGGCGGCGGCGATCACCTTGTCGGGCAGGCCGGTGCTGCGCAAACTCCGTTGAAGGTTGGCGCCGACCAGCCCTTGCACGCGCAAGGGGGTGTGATCGACGGCGATCGGGATTCGGCGCAGTTGCAGCGCGCCATCGGCGCGGGCAACGGCAAGCCGCAGGTCAAAGGCAGCGCGAAAGCCGATAAGCTCCAGCGGGCGCGGCACCGATTTCGTGTCGCGTCGGCCCAGTACCACATCGATCGCGGTGCCCTTTGGCAAGGCCGTCAGATTGGCGGCTGGGCGCACGAGCGCGGTAACGGCAGCGATATCATCCCGCCCGACACCGGCGCGGCGCAGGGCGGATTCAAACGTGTCGCGGCCATTCAGCGTGGTGGTCAGTTCCAGCCGCGGTCGTTCGGGGATATCGGCGAGGGGTTCAACCAACCGCATGTTCGGCAGCGGCAAGGCGCCGGTCATGCCGCCGCGTGCCAGTGGCGCAATGATTTGCGGCAGGGTGTTTTCGCGCTGTGCCGGGGTCAGGTCGGGGCGAATATTCGTTGGCAGGGCCGGCACCAATGTTGCCAGCGCCAGCGCGGCGCCGATCAGGCTAAGGCAGCCTGCCAGCCCCAGCCACCAGGCACGGCTGCCAATGTCGTCGCCCAGGTCGATCGAGCGATCTGTGCCGATGCCGATGCCTTCGCGTGCCAAAATCCAGCGCCAGCTGCGCCGCGCTGTCGGTGCGGCGCCCATATTTGGGCCGGCATTTGCCGCCTGCAATTCGGGCTGGAACAAGCGCGAAATCCCCCGCAAGCCCTGATGCGCTTCCAAGGCAATGGATTCTTTGGGCGAATCCGCCCCGGTGTGTCAATCCTGCCACGCTTTGGCGCACATTTTATGCGGTGGAGCGATTGTCTTTATACGGTCACTTGAATCGCAAGCTCGGCTGTGCACTATATCTGGTGGTAACAAACGGCAAAGGGCACCATGGGCCGGATGCGTTTTGACAAGCAACGATTGCCTTTGGCATCTGATGCTGCGCCCTGCGGCATAGTGCCGAACGGCTTGCGCTTCACCCGCCGACGCTCCAGTTTATTTCGGTGACGCCCCGCGCACCTTCAGCACGTTCCGGCGCAAACGCCAATTTTCCCGTTATCGCCGTGCTCGGCCCAACCAACACCGGCAAGACCCATCTGGCGGTTGAACGCCTGTGCGGCCATGCCAGCGGCATCATCGGTTTCCCGCTGCGGCTGCTGGCGCGCGAAGTCTATGATCGCGTCGTCGCGATCAAGGGCGCCGCTAACGTCGCGCTGATCACGGGCGAAGAAAAAATCGTTCCCTCAGGTGCGCGCTGGTTCCTGTGCACCGTCGAATCCATGCCGATGGACCGGGAGGTGGCGTTCGTCGCCATCGACGAAGGTCAGGTCGCGGCCGATCCGTCGCGCGGCCATGTGTTCACCGACCGCCTGCTGCATGCCCGCGGCTATGCCGAAACGATGATCCTGGGCTCTGAAACCTTGCGGCCGCTTATCCGCAAATTGCTGCCCCACGCCGAAATCGTCACGCGGCCGCGGTTTTCGACGCTCAGCTATGCCGGATCGAAAAAGCTGTCGCGCCTGCCGCGTCGCAGCGCCATCGTCGCCTTTACCGCCACCGAAGTCTATGCGCTGGCTGAAATGCTGCGCCGGCAAAAGGGCGGTGCGGCGGTGGTGATGGGCAGCCTTTCCCCCCGCACCCGCAATGCCCAGGTGGCGATGTATCAATCGGGCGAAGTCGATTATCTGGTCGCCACCGATGCGATTGGCATGGGGCTGAACATGGATATTGCCCATGTCGCCTTTGCATCCTTGGGCAAATTCGATGGTCGCCGCCAGCGCCGGCTGATGCTGTCGGAAATGGCGCAGATCGCCGGCCGCGCCGGCCGCTATCAAAAGGATGGCACGTTTGGCACCGTCCAGCTGGGCACCGCCGCGGCCGCCAGTTTTACACCCGAAGAGATTGAAGGGCTGGAGGGCCATCGCTTCGAAGCGCTGGACCAATTGGTCTGGCGCAATACCGATCTCGATTTTGGCAGCCTGCCGCGCCTGATCACCGCGCTTGATATGCGGCCGCCGCGGGTTGAATTGCAACGCGGCGATGATGCCATCGACCATGCCGTGCTGAAACACCTGGCCGGCGAACCCTGGGTGATGGAACGCACCCATAGGGACTCTGGCGGCACACGCGGCGTTGCCCGGTTATGGGCCGCGTGCAGCCTGCCGGATTACCGCAAGACCGGGGCGGAACAGCACGCGCGCCTCGTCGGGCGCGTTTTCCGCCATCTGTCCGAAGGCGATGGCCGACTGCCGGATGCCTGGATCGCCAGCGAACTGGCGCATCTTGATCGCATCACGGGCGATGTCGAAACCCTGGCGGATCGTATCGCCGGGGCGCGGACCTGGACGTATGTGGCCAACCGCCCGGATTGGTTGGCCGATGCCAGCCACTGGGCCGAACGCGCCCGGGCGGTGGAGGATCGGCTGTCGGATGCGCTGCACACCGCACTTACCCAGCGCTTTGTTGATCGGCGGACGGCGGTCTTGATGCGCGATCTAAAGCTGCGCGGCGGCGATCTGCGGGTGGAAATCGATCCCGATGGCGCGGTGGCAGTCGAGGGTGAAGTCATCGGCAATCTGTGCGGTTTCCGCTTTACCGCCGATCCGCTGGCCCGTGCCGGCGAACAGCGGCTGCTGCTGGCCGCCGCTGAACGCTATCTGATCAAGGAAATGGCAGCGCGGGCCGGGCAATTGGCGGCGGCGGACGATGCCGCGTTCATCCTCGATTTTGCCGGGCGGATGCCGCCGCGGTTGTTGTGGAATGGCGCCCGGGTGGCATCGTTGCGCAAGGGCCGCGATGCGATGACGCCGCGCATCGATCTGGATCGGTCGCTGGCCAGTCTGCCACCCGTAGATCGCCGCCGGGTGCTGGAGCGGCTCGAAATCTGGTTCGCCGCCGCCCTGGCCCGCGAACTCGGTGGCCTTGTGCGGCTGGCGGCGCTGCATGACACCGTGTCACCCGGCGCGCGCGGGCTGATCGTGCGGCTCGTCGAAACGCTGGGCGCCCTGAAACGCGGCGATGCCGATGACCAGGTGGAGGCATTGGCGCGTGGTGATCGCCAGGCGCTGACCGCCGCCGGGGTGCGGCTGGGCGCGGTGCATATCTATGTTGCGGCTGCCTTGCGTCCCGAACCGACGCGTTGGCGGCTGGCGCTATGGGCGGTGTGGAATGACATCGCCGTGCTGCCGCCGCTGCCGCAACCGGGCCGGGTCAGCGTTGCCGCCGATGATAGCCTGCCCGCCGGTTTCCTCGATGCCGCCGGATATTGGCGGATTGGCAGCGAAGCGGTGCGCATCGACATGGTCGATCGGCTGGCCCGCGCCATCCATGGCCGGCGCAGCGGCCGGGCGCCGTTCATTGCCGATCCGCATTGGGCGGCATCGGCGGGGTTGACCCACGATGGCCTGGCGCGGCTGATGCGGGCGCTGGGCTATCGGCTCCAGCTTGTCGACGGCGCGGCACATTTTGCCTGGCGAGGGCAGCGCCGGCCGGCAGTTCCACAGATTTCCTACGATGCAGCCAGAACATTGTCGGAATCGCCGTTTGCAATTCTGGCGAGTATGAAGGGCAGGTAGCATTTGGTTTACGGGGCAGGGCTTCGGCTCGACAAATGGTTGTGGTTTGCGCGGCTCGCCAAATCACGTTCTGCTGCCCAACACCTGTGCGAAAGCCGACGATTGCGAATAGATGGCCGGGTGATTGATCGTGCTTCGGCGCTGGTCCGGGCTGGATCGGTGCTCAGCTACCCCGATGATGATGATGTCGTGGTCGTGCGGGTGCTCGGCCTGGCCGATCGGCGCGGACCCTATGAGGAGGCGCGGCAGCTTTATGCCGACTTGACGCAGGGTCTTGGTGGCGGTGCCCCATTGACGGCAACGGCTGCCTCGTTCTAGCAGGCGGGCAGAAATCAACGTTGCTGCCCGCCGGGGGAATCACCAATGGCCTATGTCGTCACCGAAGCCTGCATCAAGTGCAAATATATGGACTGTGTGGAGGTCTGCCCGGTCGATTGCTTTTACGAAGGCGACAATATGGTCGTCATCAACCCGAATGAATGCATCGATTGCGGCGTTTGTGAACCGGAATGCCCAGCCGAAGCGATTCTGCCCGACACCGAGGGCGGCCTGGAAAAGTGGATGGAGCTGAACGCTACCTTCTCGGCGCAATGGCCCAACATCACGATGAAGGGCGAAACGCCGGCAGACGCCGATGCGCATAAGGGCGAAGAAGGCAAGTTCGACAAATATTTCTCGGACAAGGCCGGTGAAGGCAATTGAGGCTGGGGTATCAAACCCTCCCGTCGACAAATCGCACCAAATAGGTTATAATCACCATCGGCACTGCGGTCGGTGGCGAATGTGCGAAGAAAACAGGTTTGGAAAGTTAGTGTTTTGGCCTCTGGGGCTAACTTTCCGATCCCGAATTCACCCGAATCCTCCCGATATTACCCTGCGCCGTACTGCGACGCCCAACGCAACAGTAGAAATCTGACACAATTCGTGCTATGCAGCACATGCGGTGGTGGCAAACGATCATCGCGGTCGCCGGTTCGTCCGCCAACTGCCCCCTGCCGGGCCGGCGGTGAACCAGATAGTCAGACTGGCAGAACGTCCGTGCTTTTAACCGACGAAACGCCCCGCAACCATGGCTTTGCACTGGTCGCGGGCGTGGCTTTTGTCGAAAGGATCGGGCGCAGAAAGGATAGATTTGCATGGCAATCGCCAAACCGCTCGGCTTTGAAGTCGGTGATTATGTGGTGTACCCAAAACACGGCGTTGGCCGCGTAGTGGAACTGCAAAGCTCTGAAATTGCTGGTTCTATCTTGGAATTATTTGTGCTGCGTTTTGAAAAGGAACGCATGACTCTGCGCGTGCCGACCAACAAGGCCGAAGCCGTTGGCATGCGCAAACTGTCCAGCCAGGCAACGCTGACCGAAGCGCTGACGACGCTGAAGGGCAAGCCACGCATCAAGCGCACCATGTGGTCGCGTCGGGCCCAGGAATATGAAGCCAAGATCAATTCAGGTGATCTGGTCTCCATCGCCGAAGTCGTCCGCGATCTCCACCGCGCTGAAGACCAGCCGGAACAAAGCTATTCCGAACGCCAGATCTATGAGGCCGCTATCGGCCGGCTGGCGCGCGAACTGGCGGCGATGGAAAACATCGACGAACCGGCCGCGCAACTGAAGATCGAACAGGTGTTGAAGGCCGCCTAAGTCCTTGGTGAAGCAGCGCGTTTTCAGGGTCTTCAAATACACCCTCTACGCGCTGCTGATCGCCAATATCTTTCTGTTTTTGAACGAAGCCAGCCCGAACAAGGCGATCGATGAGATCGGCTGGTTGCTGCTGCTGGGTGTGTTCGAATGGGAAACCCGTGCACTGGGGATGGCGCAGGGCTACCGCCTTGGCTGGCCGCTCGCCATCGAAATCAGCGGCTATGCGTTGGCGCTGTTTGCCTGGGTGACATATGGCCGCACTCGCGAATGGCTGGATTTCGGCAATGCCAGCGTGTGGCTGCTGATCTCGGCCATGATCATCCTTGATCTGCTGCACCCCATCGACGCAGGAACCCGAGCGTTTCGGTTCCGTACCGCAGCAAAGGCAACGCTCTATGCCGCCACTTTCGGCTTTGCGTTAGCCTGGGGCGTGGAAGGTGTCTGGCTGGATTTCTGGGATGCCCTGTTATGGATTCTGAGCTTTTTCATCATTGAAATCAACATTTTCCGATTTGAAATGGATCATCGCCCCAAAGCTCGCTGATTATAACCTTTCAGCGACGAGAAGAGGCGCCGGAAGCTTGGACCCCAACCACCATGGCCTGTTGTGCGCTCAGGCTGCATTTGCAACGACGCGCGATCCTTGATATTTATCGCCGTATGGGTTAATGAATGGCGTGGTTGCCCCCGTGCGCTTAGCGCAGCCTGAGCCATTTGAAGTGATGATGAAGGGCAACAGAATATTCGTTCGGCCACTTTGCAATCGCTGCACAACGGCCCATGCGCCGCGTATTCTGGCCAGTTGATCCACTAAATGACTTTTTTGTAACAGGGAGGGTTTGGGCCTCCTCGAAATAGAGCCCCCACCGCAATCAGTGACCCGAAAGCGCCTGCGCTTGCAAAGGCGGCGCTAGCGTGTATTATATGAACAATACACAAAAGAGGAAACCGCGCCATGATCGCTCGTCTCATGATAATCGCCTTGCTCGCCGGCGCAACCAGCGCCGCAGCTGCTGATCGCAGCTTTGCTGTGTCCGGGTTTGACAGGGTTTCGGCGACCGGATCAGAGGATGTGACGATCACCACCGGCAAAACGGCGTCAGTCGTGGCAACGGGGCCACAGGACATGCTCGATCGGTTGGACGTCAGGGTTGACGGCACGACGTTGAAAATCGGGCACAAGAGCGGCAATTGGCATGGCTGGGGCTGGAGCAAGGACAAGACGCGGATTGCGGTTACCCTGCCGGCGTTAAGGGGTGTATCGCTGGCCGGATCGGGCAATGTCACGGCTGATCACGGCACAGGTCCGGCATTCAGCGCCAGCCTGGCCGGATCGGGGGACTTGAACGTCGCGATGATCGACAGCCCGCAGGTCAAGCTGACGACGGCGGGATCAGGCGATGTGACAGCGGCTGGAAAGTGCGGCAACGCTAATGTTTCGATTTCGGGCAGCGGCGGTATGGCGTTGGACGGGCTGCAATGCGCGACCATCACCGTCGCCATCTCCGGATCGGGCGATGTCGTGGCGCGGGCCTCTCAGAATGCCAATGTACGAATTGCGGGCTCAGGCGATGTGAAAATTGCGGGTGGCGCACGCTGCCAGTCGCGCACGTCAGGCAGCGGCACGGTAAGCTGCGGCTAGGCCTGCCAGGCGCGCACGACGGCATCGAAATCAGGACGGGGGCGCTCTTCAAGTGATTTCAATGCCGTACCGATGAAGATGAACCCGCCAATGCGTTCGCCCGGTTCGGCCAGCATCGCATGGACTGCTGCTGAATAGGCGGCCCAGCCAGTCAGCCAGTTGGCGACAAAACCCAAGGCGTGGGCGGCGTTGCACAGCTGCATTGCTGCCGCGCCGGCCGATAGCTCCTGTTCCCAAACCGGGATTTTGATTCCGGGTTCGGGCCGGGAAGCAAGGATGACGAGGCAAGGCGCCCCGCCGCCAAACGCCAGCACCGCTTCGCGTTCCAACCGGCCTGCGTCCGGCTTTTCGGAAATATAGGCAGCCTCCAACCCTTTGGAAAAGGCTGCGCGCCTGTCGGCAGCCACGGTTATGAATCGCCACGGCGCCAGCTTGCCATGATCGGGCACGCGCATTGCGCTGGTCAGGATTTGGCGCAATTGCGCGGCATCAGGGCCTGGCAGCCCCATATCCCGCGCCTTGCCGGAACGGCGGGTGGCGAGCATTTGGGCCGGGGAGGCAAGATCGTTGAACGGGTTCATGCTGCGGCCTTTATCAAGCCGGATTGGCCGGCGCCAGCACCGGCCCCTTTCGCCATTTCGAAACCGCCGCTATCGTGCCGGCAACAAGGGTTCGGGGAGTGGTTATTTTGTCCGATGATGCCGCGATTGCGCCGGTGACAGACACGCGCCCGCAATGGTTTGGCCACCCGGCACAGCTGGCCCGGTTGTTTACCACCGAAGCCATGGAACGTTTTGGCTATTACGGCATGCGGGCGTTGCTGACGCTGTATCTGGCCGATCATTTCCTGTTCAGCGATTCCACCACGGCCGGGCTGTATGGCGGCTTTACCTCGCTGGTTTATCTGACGCCGCTGATCGGTGGCCTGTTGGCGGATCGCTATCTGGGATCGAAACGATCGGTGAAATTTGGTGCGATTGTGATGGCGATGGGCTATTTCATCCTGTGTTTCGGCGGCGATGCGGCCAAGCCCTATGCGATGATCGAAGGCACGCGATACGAAGTTGCGGTTGATAAAAGCACCAGCGCCAAGCAGCAATATGTCACCGATGCCGGCGAAAAGCTGGCGATCAAGGGCAATGAGGATGGCAGTGTTGCGCTGACCCGCGCCGATGGCAGCACCGCGCGCAGCATCGCCAAGGGCCGTTTTGAAGCGGGTGGTGATCGAAGCGCATTTTTTACGATGATCATGCTGATCGGGCTGTCGGCCGTCACCATCGGCAACGGGTTTTTCAAGCCGAATATCTCAACGATGGTCGGATCGCTGTATGGCAAGGGTGATCGCCGCCGCGATGCCGGTTTCACGATATTTTATATGGGGATCAACCTGGGCTCCCTGGGATCACAGCTTGCCTGTCCGTTTCTGGCCGATCGCTATGGCTGGTGGGCGGGGTTTCTGCTCGCTGCCGTCGGCATGACGATCAGCTGGGCGTTGATCCAGTTTGCCGGGCCGAAATTGGCCGGTTATGGCGAACCGCCGATGCAAAAGGGCGGCGACAAATCGTGGTTGATCTATGCTGGCGCAATTCTGGCCGTCCCGCTGGTCTGGTTCCTGTTCGTCAATCTGATGGTGGCATCGGCCCCGGTCGCCGGCGCTGGCGCCATCGGCTATTTCATGGGCCTGTCAATTCAGGGCAAGGTGTTGCTGACGACATTCCTGGCCGCGGTGATCGGCATTCCGATCTGGTCCTGGCGGGCCGGCACCCGCACCGAATTCCAGATGATGGTGGCAGCCATTGTGCTGATCGTGTTCAACGTGACGTTCTGGACATTGTTTGAACAGGCGGGTTCGTCGTTGACGCTGTTTGCAGATCGCAACACCAATTTGTCGGTGTTTGGCTGGTTTGACATCACCGCCGGGCAGACGCAGTTTTTCAATGCGTTTTTCGTTGTCGCACTGGCGCCAATCATGGGTAAATTGTGGATTACCATGGGTGAGCGCGGCATCGAGCCTGGTATCCCGATCAAATTCGGCATCGCCTTGATGGGCGTCGGTGCCGGATTCCTGTTCCTGGTCTGGGGCAGCAGTTTTGTCGGGCCGGATTACAAGGTTGGGCTGTGGTGGTTGGCCGGGCTGTATTTCATCCAATCGGTGGCCGAATTGTGCATTTCACCGGTCGGCCTGTCGATGATCACCAAATTGTCGATGGCGCGGATTGTCGGGATGATGATGGGGGTATGGTTCCTGTCGATCAGCTTTGCGCAGTTTCTGGCCGGGCAGGTGGCGCAAGGCGCGAGCGTGGAAACCGTTGGCGGCCAGGTCACCAATCTGAAACTCAGCCTGGATACGTATACTGGCATATTTCAGACTCTGGGCTGGTCGTCGGTCGGGGTTGGAGTGTTGCTACTGGTGATTTCACCATTGCTGAAGCGCTGGATGCACGGGGTGAAATGATGCGCAAATTTGTTCTGGTCGGGCTGGTGCTGCTGGCGGGGTGCGCGACCAAAGCGCCGCCGCCGAAAACCGCGGGCGCCAAGCCGGCGGAGATTGTTGCCGTCCCGCTTGATCCCTACCCGTCGACGTATCGCGCCTATCCGGGTGTGACGACGGTGATTCGCAATGCGATCGTCTTTGATGGCACCGGCAAGAAATTCAGCCCCGGTGCGGTGCGGCTGGAAAATGGCAAGATCGCCGAAATTGGCGCCGAAGTGACGATACCGGCCGGCGCGACGGTGATCGATGCCGGCGGCAAATATGTGACACCGGGGGTGATCGATATCCACAGCCATTTGGGTGATTACCCCAGCCCCGGCGTCGAAGCGTTGAGCGACGGCAATGAAGCGACCAGCCCGGCGCGGCCCGAGGTTTGGGCCGAACACTCGGTCTGGCCGCAGGATGCCGGATTTTCCCGGGCGCTGGCCGGTGGCGTAACATCGTTTCACATCCTGCCCGGTTCGGCCAATCTGTTCGGCGGCCGCGGCGTGACAATGAAGAATGTCTATGGCCGCACCGCGCAGGACATGAAATTCCCCGGCGCTCCCTACAGCTTGAAAATGGCCTGCGGCGAAAACCCCAAGCGGGTTTACGGCAGCAAAGGCCAGATGCCGCAGACCCGGATGGGCAATATCGCCTATGATCGGCAGGTCTGGTCCGATGCGGTCAACTACAAACGCAAATGGGATGATTATACACAGCGGGCCAAGGCTGGCACCGCAAAGCCGACAGATGCGCCGCGCCGGGAAATTGCTGGCGATACGCTGATGGGGGTCCTTAACGGCGAAATCCTAGTCGAAAACCATTGCTACCGCGCCGACGAAATGGCCAATGTCATCGCGATGAGCCATGAATTCGGCTATAAGGTGACTACGTTCCACCATGCCGTCGAAAGCTATAAAATCGCTGACCTGCTCGCAAAAGAAGGTATTTGCAGCGCAATGTGGGCCGATTGGTATGGTTTTAAAATGGAAAGCTATGACGGCATCCGTGAAAATGTGGCGCTGGTCGATCATGCGGGCGCTTGCGCCATCGTCCACAGCGACGACCCCAATGGCATCCAGCGGCTGAACCAGGAGGCGGCAAAGGCGATGGCGGCGGGCAACCGTATGGGGTTCAATATCACCCCCGAACACGCCTGGGCCTGGCTGTCGCTGAATCCGGCGAAGGGGCTGGGCATTGCGGCGAAAACCGGCAGCCTGGAACCTGGCAAGATGGCCGACGTCGTGCTGTGGAGTGGTAACCCGTTTTCGGTCTATTCGCGGCCCGAAAAGGTCTGGATCGACGGCGCCGTGATGTATGATTGGGCCGACCCCAAACACCGACCCATGGCCGATTTTGAACTCGGCCAGCCCGGCGCGGGAGACCCGAAGTGAAGCGTTTTGCCATCATCATTGCGGCACTTTTGGCGACGCCGGCTGCTGCCGCCGTTATTGCCATCACTGGCGGCACGGTCGCGACCGCGGTTGGCGATACCATCATACCGAATGGCACCGTCATCATCCGTGACGGCCGCATCGCAGCGGTTGGCACTGGGCTGGCGGTGCCGGCCGGCGCGACTGTTTTCGATGCCACCGGCAAATATGTGACCCCGGGCCTGATCACCGCCATGTCGGACCTGGGCATTGTCGAGGTTGAGGGCGTTCGCCAAACCAACGATTCGGGTGCCCGGCAATCGCCATTTTCGGCGGCGATCGACGTGACGCCGGCGATTAATCCGTCGTCACCGCCAATCGCCATTAATCGGCTGGGCGGCGTGACCCGCGCCATCATCGGCCCATCGGCAACGAGTGAAATCTTTGGCGGGCAGGGGGCGATTATCAGTCTGGCCAACAGCCCGGATATTCTGATGCGTGGGCAGGCGTTTCAGTTGATCGAACTTGGCGAAGATGGCGCCCGCGCCGCCGGCGGATCGCGCCCGGCGGCGTGGCTGAACCTGCGCAACGGCTTTGCCGAGGCCCAGCGTTATGCTCGCAATCCGGCTGCGTTCGATTCCGGGCGCGACAAGGATTCGTTGATCAAACGCCTGGATGCGGCGGCATTGGTCGCGGTTGTCGAAGGCCGGGTGCCGGCGGTGATCCGTGCCGAGCGGGCCAGTGATATCATTGCGGTGCTGGGCCTGCGCAAGGAATTCCCCAAGCTGCGTATCATCCTGATCGGTGCCCGCGAAGGCTGGCTGGTGGCCGACAAGATTGCCGTCGCGCATGTGCCGGTGATCACTTTGCCGCTATATGATCTGCCCGATGCATTTGAAACGCTTGCCTCCACCCGTTCCAACGTGGGGCGGATGGTGGCGGCAGGTGTCGTTGTTGCCCTGGGCATGACCGATGCCGATTCGGGATCCCAGCCGCGCAATCTGCCCTATTTCGCCGGCAATATCGTGGCACAGGCCTTGGTACCCGGCGGAGCCGGGCTGACTCGCGGCCAGGCGTTGGCGACGATCACCCGTGCCCCGGCGCAGATTTTCGGGCTGACCGATCTGGGCACTTTGGAACCTGGCAAACGCGCCGATGTGGTGGTGTGGGATGGTGACCCGCTGGAATTGACATCGGCCCCTACCGCAGTTTTCATAGATGGGGTATCGCAACCGATGACATCGAGGCAGACGCTGCTGCGCGATCGTTATCGCGATCTGGCCCCTGGTGCCTTGCCGTTGCAATATCCGAAATGAGCGATATCGCCCTCCTCATATTCGCGGTGTCGCTGTTCGTCGGCGGGCATGAGTTGCTGTCCCATCCGTTGCGCGCACCCGTTGAACGGGCAGTGGGCAAGCGGTTTTTCCCGCTGGTCTATGCTGTCGTTGCATTCGGCAGCCTGGGGTGGGCAGGGCAATTGTGGAAAGCCATCCCACCCGATCGGCTGTGGCAGGCTCCGGCCTGGGTGCATTATGGCGCCATCGCGGCAATGCTGTTCGCGGCGATCTTGTTTGTCGGTTCCGTCACGGCGCCGAACCCGGCGCTGATGGGTGGCGGTTCGGCCGGCGGGCGGCCGCGCGGTGTTCAGCGGATTACCCGCCACCCGATGATGTGGAGCTTTGCTATCTGGGCGGTGGTTCATATCGTGCTGAGTGCAGACAGCCGAACCATTGTGCTGGCCAGCGGAATCCTGATGCTGGCGCTGTTCGGCTCGGCGATGCAGGACGGCAAGAAGCGCCGGACCGATTCCGGCTATGGTGCCCACATGGCTGCCACCGGGTTTGTGCCATTCGGTGCCCAGATCCGCGGAGCGGCGGCCTGGGGCACCGCGCTGCCGGGGTTGGTTGCCAGCATTGGTGGCCTGGCGTTATGGGGTCTGCTGCTGTGGGCGCACCCGCTGGTTATCGGCGTGTCGTCGTTGCCGCAATGATGGGGACCTGGTGATGGGCGCCTATACGGACAAGCGGATATGGATCACCGGCGCGTCATCGGGTATCGGCCAGGCGCTGGCCAAACGGTTTTCTGATGAAGGTGCCGCGGTAATCCTGTCGGGCAGGCGTAGCGATGCGCTGGAATTGGTTGCCATGGCCTGCCGCGGCGCGACCCTGGAATTGCCGTTTGAAGCGACGGATTTCGAAGCATTGCCGGCCATTGCTGAGCGTGCCATGGCCTGGCGGGGCGGCATCGACATATTGGTCAACAATGCCGGCGTTTCGCAGCGCAGCCTGGCCGTGGACACCGATTTTGAAACCTATCGCCGCCTGATGGAGGTGGATTTCTTTGCGCCGTTGCGGCTGACGCAACTGGTATTGCCGGCGATGCTGGAACGCAAGGCCGGGCAGATCATCTTCATGGCGTCGATTGCCGGCAAGATTGGCGGGGTGTTGCGATCCGGATATTCTGCGGCAAAGCATGCAATGATCGGATATGCCGATGCGTTGCGCGCCGAAAATGAACACGCCGGAATAAAGGTGACAGTGATCACGCCCGGCTATGTGCGGACCAATATCGCCATCAACGCGTTAACCGGTGATGGCGGCGTGCGCGGCCAATCGGACGATGATATCGATGGCGGGTTGCGCGTTTCAGAAGCGGTGACGATGATTTTTGATGGGCTTGCCGCTGGCCGCCGCGAAATTCCGGTGGCACGCGGCCCGATTGCCGAGGCGCTGAAACTGAAATCGCTGGACCCGGACCGGCTGTTTGACGTGATGAGCGCCCAGGGCGCCATTGAAGCGATGCGGCGCTGAACACCGCTGCTGGTTGGAGAGAAAATGGTCGATTTTGCTGGCAAGACGGTATGGATTACCGGCGCATCATCGGGGATTGGCGCCGGGCTGGCGACGGGATTTGCCCGGGCCGGGGCGCGACTGGTGCTGTCGGGTCGGCGGGCAGAGGCGCTGGCCGAAGTGGCGGGGCGGTGCCAGGCCGAGGTGTTGCTGTTGCCGTTTGAAGCGACCGACCTGGAGGCGCTGCCGGCCATTGTCGCAGAGGCCGAGGCCAAAACCGGCGGCATCGACATATTGGTTAACAATGCCGGGATTTCGCAGCGCAGCCTGGCGCTGGATACCGATTTTGACGTGTATCGCCGGGTGATGGAGGTGGATTTCTTTGCGCCGCTGCGGCTGACGCAACTGGTGTTGCCGGCGATGGTGGCGCGTCGATCGGGCACCTTGGTCAATATCGCGTCGGTGGCCGGCAAGGTCGGATCGCCGCTGCGATCGGGCTATTGCGCGGCCAAACATGCGATGATCGGCTGGTCGGATACATTGCGTGCCGAATTGGCCCAATATGGGGTCGGGGTGCATGTGGTGACGCCGGGCTTTGTTGCCACCGGCATCGCGTTGGCCGCGTTAAAGGGCGATGGATCGGAAAATGGCCCCAATGATGATCCCGTCAGCGGCGGTATCAGCACCGATGAAGCCGCGACCCAGATCTTGGCTGCGCTGGCGCTCGGAACGCCGGAAATTCCGGTTGGCCGGGCGGGGGCGCCGGAGATGCAATTGCTCGATCTGAAACGCGGTGATCCGGTGCAGCTTTTCAAACTGATGGAAAGCCTGGCGCCCAGGGTGGCGCGCGCATGACCGCACAGACGACCAGGCACCGCCGTGTCACTGGCCGCATCCGCTACACCTCCAAAAAGCCTGAACGGTTTGACGAGGAGCGCGGGCGCGAGGATTTTGCCTTTACCACCCATGCCAATGGTGCGGTGACGATCCGCGCCCATTGCGAGATCGATGAACCGGCGCCGACGGTGATGCGGGACATTCTGTATTCGCTTGATCCCCAATCCCGCCCGATGGATTGCCATGTGCGGCTCAGCCTGGATGACGAATATCTGGGCAGCGGCTGGGTGCGATTCGATCATGATGCCGGCTTTGCCGAGTGCGAAAGCCATGGGCCGACGATTGGCCGCGTATCGCAACGCATGGCGTTGCCCGACGGGCTGACCGGGTTTGGCACCCACCCGATTGTCGGCGATGGTTATCTGACCCGCTGCATGGATGTGTCAAAGGGCCCGCATCGCCGCCTTATTACCGTATTGCTGCCATCCCCGGATCACCGCGGCGCAACGCCGCCGATGCTGGCGCGGGTGGATATCCACCTGGAATATGTTGGCGAAGAGCAGCGCAGCGTTGCCGCCGGAAGCTTCCAGTGTCGGCATTTTCGGTTCGTTGATGAGGCGGCGATGGGCGGCACCCAGCACCCACCGTATGACATGTGGGTGACGGCGGACAGTGATTCGATCTTTGTTTGCGGCGGGGTCGGCGGGTATATGCAGACCTGGTATGAACTGGTGGAATTAAGCCGCTAACAATTTCGCTTGGCCGGCGGCGGAATCGCGGCTAGACGCGGTTGCAGGTGAGGTGGATTAAAGTCCCTTACCCTTCGACATTGCAGGTCCGGCGGCGCCACATAAGCGGGCGCCACAGCGAAACCGGAACACTCTGCCGAACCATGCCAGCATACGGCGCATGCCGTCCGTTCATACGGGGACGCTAAGTTGATCAGAAACAATCAGAATCGGCGTCGCCGCGGCGGCAATAACAATGGCCCGCGCCCGCAGCAGATGAACGGCGGCAACAATTACGGCAATCGGTTGGACAACCGCCAGCGCGGCAATGCCAGCCAGCTGCTGGAAAAATACAAGGCGCTGGCGCGTGACGCCCAACAGGCTGGCGACCGGGTGACCACCGAATATTATCTGCAATATGCCGATCATTATTTCCGCGTGCTTGGCGATTATCGCGACAAACAGCCCGACCAGGGCCGCCAGCGATATGAGGACGACAACAGCGGTTATGCCGCCAATGGCGATGACAATGACGGCGATGACGGCGATCAGGATGATGATCGCGGTGAAGCGCGCAGCGACCCCAGAAACGAGGCCAGAAACGACGATCGCGATGATGTCCGGCAGGAGGCTCGCCAGGATGACAATCGCAATTATCGCGACGACCGGGGCAACCAGAACCGCAACAGCCGCGATAACAATGCCCGTGATAACAATGCCCGTGATAACAATGCCCGTGACAACAACGCCCGTGATGGCGGCCAGCGCGAAAATTACCGCGACGGTAATCGTAGTGAGCAACCGCGTGAACAGCAGCGTGACATCCGGCGCGATGGTGACGGCAATCGCGACCGCCAGCAGCAGGGCTGGAACGCCAACACCCCGAATCGCAACCGGGATGGTGGCAGCGATCGGGCCGAAGGCAATCGCAACAATGATCGCGGCCCGGAACGATCGGGCGAACGCAGCGAGCGCCAACGCCCCGAACGCCGGCCGGAAACGCCGCGCCCGGCCTATGCCGAACCGGCGATGGCCGATGAAGGCCCGATCCCCGGCCTGCCCGGCCCGGCAACGCTGCGGGTAAACCGCAGCGACGATGCCGGCGCCCGGACGCCGCGCGCGCCGCGACGGCCAGCGGCGGTGGTGGAAGCCGCGCCGCCGATCGTCGAATCGGTCGCCGAAGCGGACGTTGCGCCGCGTCGTCGCGGCCGGCCGCGCAAGGTCGTGGAAGACGCGGCGACCGAAAGCTGAGACAAAATTGCCGGATATGCGACGAGTGTAGGCCCAAAACGCTGGTTTTGGGCCTTATTCGGCATCAAAATCACCGCTGAACGGCGCCGAATCGTTAATCCTACCGTGGGTGAAACCTTAAGATTTTCGTGATTTTCCGATTTCAGGCGGTTTTTTTCGTGTCAGCACTGTCATTGCCCGCCGATTGTCGTGCCAGCGCTGCCAAAGGGCGAGGGTTCGCAACGCGGATAACCCGATTGGTGCGTGTAGGACAGGGGCGCAGGGTAGCGCGCTGGAAATATCACATGGCTGCCAAAGCCTGAATCCCTCCCCACAGCCAGAGGCGACGCCTTCGCGTCAACCGGGAGGGATCCAGATCGGCAGCGCTGCCATGGTTCAGCGCTGCCATGGTTCAGCGCTGCCATGCCGAACCGCGCCACAGCTTTCCGTCACGACTGCCCAAGCGACACCATCAACCCGATCGCCAACCCCAGCGTCAGCTCAGCCTTGTTCAGCCGCCGGCTTCAAGATGCCGGATGGCCGGTCGGCAGAGCTGCTGAACATAAGGATAGATGTGCACGGCCTGCATCAAACGGGCGCTGTCGAGTTTGGGGAAAACCGCAAAAGGCGTCAGCCATTGCCCACCCCGGTCGCGTTGAAGGTTGGCTTTCATTGTGATGTTATTGTCGGTAACCGCATCAAAGGCCTTGCGCAGATCACGCCAATCGGCCTGATCGAGTGAGGCTGCATGGTTAAGGGCCTGAAGCGACCGCCAGCTCGACCGCTCCTCGTTCGCGACTGGGATGAAGACGTCATAACTGCCATAGGTATCGAAGATAGCTGCCTTGCGGCCAAGCGACATGTGCGACAGTGATTGATCGGCTGTCGCCATTGCGAGCGTTGTTTTGCCGCCGGTGAACGTCGTCGGCCGCCCGATGGGGGCAATTAACCCAAGCGGTTGACCCGCATCATGGCGCCGAAAAACGTCGCCAAGCTCGGCCAGCCGCCGATCGATGCAGGGCTGCATCATGACACGAGCCAGCAAGGCGGCGTGGTTTGCCCGGATTTCCACCACCATGGCTGCGTCTTCCTCTGCGACAACATGATTCCAATGTGCCGTTTCAATCGCCTGCTCGGCGGCAAGGGCAATGCCCACACCGATGATGATGATGCCGACCTCGTTGATAAATTCGCGCCAGCCATGAATTGGCTTGGGCATATGGAAATGTATGGACAGGCCCCCGATTAATCCCGAACGCCAATAAATGCCTTACCGACGGCAATCGGTCAAAGGCCGTGCTGGCCATAGCCAATGGTCCGCCCCAAGATTCGCGCCAACCCGACAAAATGGGGTCTGGGGTTGATACCCCAACCGCTGGAGGCCGCTTCAAGCCGCTTAATCGTCCAAATCCCCCACAGTTTCATCATGCCCCGATCGGTTTGAAACAAACGCCAGCCCCATCAGCGCGCCGGCGAGCAGCAGGGCGATGACGATGCCGCCGCCCATGGCGATCATGAAATGCAAATGGAACGGCACGCCATCGGCGCGCATTTTCCAGATGGCGATGCCGGCGGTGGCAAAGGCGACGATGGTCATCAACAGCATCAGCCGGCGGAACCGGCGCCAATGGTCGGCGGTCTCGCGTTGGGGGGAATCGGGTGCCGGCGTCATCTTTTGCCTTCCGCTGCGAATCGCGCGATGATTGCCGCAATGCGCGCATCAGACGCTTATAGACAGTCATCTTTGGGAGAGCGGTATGATCGGATCGATCCTGAGCGGCAAGAAACCGCTGATATCGGTAACCCGCGAGACCAGCATCAGCGATATAGCTGCGATATTGCATCGCAATCGAATCGGCGCGGTGCTGGTGGTGGAGGCGGGCGTCATCATCGGCCTGGTGAGTGAACGCGATATATGTGCCGGGCTGCACACCCACCGCGCCGCGATCCTGGATGCAACGGCCGATGAGATCATGTCGTCGCCGGTGGAGACGGTGCATCCCGACAAGACGGTTGTGCAGGCGATGGAAATCATGACCGATCGGCGGTTTCGCCATTTGCCGGTGGTGGAGGACGGCCGAATCCTGGGCCTGGTGTCGATCGGTGACCTGGTGAAAGCTCGAATCGAGGCGGCTGAGGCGGAGGCCAGGGCGATGAAAGACTATATTGCGAGCTGAGCGGCGCTGGTTGTCGCCTAATTCCCACCAATTTGGCGGGGTTTACCCTGTGGCATTCAAAAAAACGTCATGCGGCGCAAAATAAGGGTTGCGCCGGCAAAGTCCGCCGCCTAGATGACCACTCCCGGCCGACGGGCACTTCGGTGCTTCGCCAGCCAGACCAACAGCGGCGGTGGAAACTGCTCCAGGAAACAAAAGCTGTTTCAAGGAGTTAAACCAACGCGGCGGTGCCGGGAACTTTCGATGGACGCCGGTTCAACCGGAATATATCTGAAAGAAAGTTGTTGACGGGGAATTTCGATCGGCCCATAAGCCGCCCCCGTCGCCGACGCCGTTCTCCCTGTGAGAATCGGAGCCGACCTCGAAATACGAAGCTGGTCAGGAACCTGGTTAAACCGGGCGATTGGCCAGTGCGCTCTTTCTCATTGTAGGTTGAATGAAGGGACATGTGGGCGGCGGTCCACGGCCCGGGCAATTTAGGGTCCGGTTACCGTGGTTAAACACGCTGCTTATATGTCCTCAAACGTTACCACAAAGCACATCGCTCCAGAGCAATCTGGGGCCAAATATGCCAAGTTAAACGTTGTGCAGACAGATAAGCTCCTAAAACGAGTTCTGGTTGTGTTGGGTGTAGAAACCTAGTGTGACCATTATTCGATCATGAACTTGAGAGTTTGATCCTGGCTCAGAACGAACGCTGGCGGCATGCCTAACACATGCAAGTCGAACGAACCCTTCGGGGTTAGTGGCGCACGGGTGCGTAACGCGTGGGAATCTGCCCTTAGGTACGGAATAACTCAGGGAAACTTGTGCTAATACCGTATGATGTCGAGAGACCAAAGATTTATCG
>JBBRPI010000016.1:0-72405 GCA_038228305.1 Sphingomonadales bacterium
AGGGGCGGGCGGGCAAAGACGTTGGCAATTTGATCGTGGGTGGAAAGGAAGCGCTGGACGTGGCGCTGCGACTTGAAGCCCTTCATGATGCGCTGTCGTCGCCTTGTGGGCTGGTGGGAATTCTCGGCCCGGTTGTTGAGGCCCTTGTGCTGGCGATGCTCGACGCCGGGCATGATGGTTCGTTTGGCGGCACCATAGCTTCTGAGCTTGTCGGTGATCATCACCCGCGGTGCCCGACCCTGCTGCTTCATCAGCTTGCGTAGCAGACGCCGGGCAGCCTTGGTGTTGCGCCGGCTCTGGACAAGAACGTCGAGAACAAAGCCCTGCTGATCGACCGCGCGCCACAGCCAGTGTTTGCGCCCGGCAATGGTGATCACGACTTCGTCGAGATGCCATTTGTAACCGCGTTGCGGCGCTCGCTGCCGGATGCGGCGGGCAAAGACCTCACCAAATTTCAGCCCACATTGCCGGACCGTCTCATAGCTGACCTCGATACCGCGCACCGCCAGCAGTTCCTCGACCATCCGCAGGCTCAGTGGGTACCGGAAATACAGCCAGACCGCGGTGCAGATGATCTCGGGAGGATGGCGGTAACCCGCGTAAATCGGATCTCGAAGGGGCGTCATACCCCCGCAATAGCCCTCCGATCCAACACCGCAAAGGCACAGAGCTTAACTTGACGGTGCCGTTTTGGGTTGTTGCAAATGTCGCCGTTACGTCCCCGCTGCCCGATTGTCGGCAACAGGCCTTGCCGCCAGTCGGTTGACGATAATCCGGCGCCGCCGCCGCCCAAAACCCACCGCCGCGTGCCCGGCTTTACAACCCTGCCCGGCCTCCGCATACAGGCGCCTTCGCCATGGCTTGCAGGGTTGATACTATGATGCCGCGCACGGTGGTCACTGCTTTGCTGATCGGGTTTCCCATGGTGTCGAACGCTGCGCCCGTCATCTACCCCGCCACCGCGACCGTTTCCCAAACCGATGTGATGCACGGCGTGACGGTCGCCGACCCGTATCGCTGGCTGGAAGGCGATGTTCGCACTGAAAAACCGGTTGAAGCCTGGGTGACGGCCGAAAATCAGACCACCCAGGCCTATCTGGCCACCCTGCCGCAGCGCGCCGAAATCCGGGCGCGGTTGACGCAATTGTTCGATTATGAACGCATCAATTTGCCGGTGTCGCGCGGTGGCCGGGTGTTTTACCGCCGCAATTCCGGCCTGCAAAACCAATCGGTGCTGCTGGTCGACGAATCCGGCCAGACCCGTACGGTGATCGATCCGAATGGCTGGTCAAAGGATGGCGCCACCGCGCTCGCCGAATGGGCCCCCAGCGGAGATGGCAAACTCATCGCTTACACGGTGCAGGATGGCGGCACCGATTGGCGCAGCATCCGCGTGTTGAATGTCGTAACCGGCGCGGTGTTGCCCGAAACGCTGGAATGGGTGAAATTTTCCGGCATCGCCTGGAACGGTGACAGCAGCGGATTTTATTACTCCCGCTACCCCGAAACCCCCGGCGGCCGCGATTTCCGATCCGAAGTGTTGAACCACCAGATCTGGTTTCACGCCACCGGCACCGCCCAGGCCGCCGACCGGCTGGTGTTCGCCACACCCGATCATCCCGGCTACTATAATCAGGCAGGGGTTAGCGACGATGGCCGCTGGTTGATCCTGCAATCCAGCACCGGTTCCGATGCCAGTTATGAAGTGCGCGTCCAGGATTTGGCCGCGCCCGCATCGCCAATCGTCACGCTGGTGCCCGATCGCAAATATGATTGGCGCTTTGCCGGATCGCACGGCGACCGGCTGTATTTTGTCACCACCGATGGCGCCGATAATGGCCAGATCGTGTTTTTCGATGGCATACATGGCAAGCGACTGCCGCTGGTGCCGCAAGGCAAGCAAACCATCACCGGCGCCCATATCATTGGCGAACGGTTGATCGTGACCGTGCTGCGCGATGCCCGCACCGAAGTGCGCCGATATACGCTGGATGGCACGCCCGATGGCACGATCGCCCTGCCCGGCCTTGGCACGGCCAGCGGATTTGAGGCTGTGCCCGGCAGCGCCAGCAGTTTTTATGCCTTTACCAGCTATAACGCCCCGACGACGATCTATCGCTATGACGCCGCCGCCAATGCCAGCACGGTGTTCGCCGCGCCAAAGGTGGCATTTGATCCGGCGGATTATGTGGTGACCCAGATGTTTGCGCCATCAAAGGATGGCACCCGCATTCCGATTTTCGTTTCGCATAAAAAGGGCCTGAATCTCGCCCATGGCGCCCCGACCTTGCTGTATGCCTATGGCGGTTTCAACATCAATATCCTGCCGGCGTTTCAGGTTGATGCGATGGCCTGGATGCAGATGGGTGGGGTGTATGTGGAAGCGAATTTGCGCGGTGGCGGCGAATATGGTGCCGCCTGGCACAATGCCGGCAAACGGCTGAACAAGCAGAATGTTTTCGATGATTTCATCGGCGCCGGAGAGTTTTTGATCAAACAGGGCATCACGCCAAAGGGCGGCCTCGCCATTCAGGGCGGCAGCAATGGCGGCTTGCTGGTCGGCGCAGTGATCAACCAACGGCCCGATTTGTTTGCCGCGGCGCTGCCGGCGGTGGGGGTGATGGATATGCTGCGCTTTCCGTTGTTCACCGAAGGCCGCACCTGGACCGATGATTATGGTGATCCAAAGGATGCCGACCAATTCAAGAATCTTTATGGCTATTCGCCGTATCACAACATTCGATCGGGCCGCGATTATCCGGCGATCCTGGTGACCACCGCCGATACCGATGACCGCGTTGTCCCCGGCCACAGCTTCAAATATGCAGCGGCGCTGCAGGCGGCGAGCATTGGCGACAAACCGCATCTGATCCGCATCGACACGCGGTCCGGCCATGGTTCGGGCAAGCCGACATCGAAGCAGATCGACGAAATCACCGATCTATGGAGCTTTATCGGCTATTGGACCGGCCTGACGCGGTAGCACTGGATTCGGCGAGCACGCAGCAATGATTTTGGGTATCGACCTTGGCACCACCAACAGTGCCGCGGCCATCTGGCGTGATGGTGCGGCGGTGCTGGTGCCCAACCGGCTGGGCGATGTGTTGACGCCATCGGCGGTCAGCGTTGATGACGGAGGTGCCGTGCTCGTCGGCCTCGCTGCGCGCGAACGCCAGGCCAGCCACCCGGCAGCGACCGTCACCGCCTTCAAACGCTATATGGGTACCCAGCGCCAGACCCGGCTGGGCGGCAATAGTTTTTCGCCCGAGGACCTTTCGGCGCTGGTGCTGCGCAGCCTGAAAGATGATGCCGAGGCGTTTCTGGGTGCGGCTGTGACCGAGGCGGTGATTACCGTGCCGGCCTATTTCAACGACAAGCAGCGCAAGGCAACCCGCCGCGCCGGCGAATTGGCCGGGCTGAAAATAGAACGGCTGATCAACGAACCAACCGCGGCGGCGCTGGCCTATGGCATCCACAACCTGGCGGCGGAAAGCCGGTTTCTGGTTTTTGATCTGGGCGGCGGCACCTTTGATGTCTCGGTGCTGGAAATTTTTGATGGCATCATCGAGGTGCGATCATCAACCGGTGACAACCGACTGGGCGGCGAGGATTTCAACGAAGTGCTCGTCGCCATGCTGCGCCAGAAATTCGGCACCGAATGGGGCAAGGCGACACGCGACAGCGATGCGCTGTACCAGAAATTGCGGGAGGCAGCGGAACGCGGCCGGCGGCAATTATCGGCCAATGCCGAAGCGCGGCTAGGCCTGGTCTGGCGCGACAAAAGCCATGAAATGACGGTGACGGCCGAGGAATTTGAAACCGCCGCCACCGGCCTGATCACCCGGCTGCGCGAACCGGTGTTGCGCGCCCTGCGGGATAGCGATTTGCGGCCCGAATCGCTGTCGGAAATCATCCTGATCGGCGGCGCAACGCGGATGCCATTGGTGCGCAAGGCCGTCACCAAGATGTTCGGCCGGTTTCCCAACGCCAGCGTCAACCCTGATGAAGCAGTGGCGCTGGGCGCGGCGGTGCAGGCCGGGCTAAAGGCCCGCGACGCGGCGCTGAAGGAGGTCGTGCTGACCGATGTCTGCCCTTATTCGCTGGGAGTCGATGTGACCAATCGGCTGCCCGGTGGCGGGTTTGAATATAGCGTGTTTTCGCCGATCATCGAACGCAACACCGCAGTCCCGGTCAGCCGCGCCAAAATCTATGCGACGCTGGACGATAACCAGCGCCGCATCACCATGGGCATTTACCAGGGCGAAGCGCGGCTGGTGGCCGAAAATGTCCGCATCGGCAGTTTGGAGGTTGCGATGCCGCGCGCGCCGGCCGGCCAAGCGGTTGAAATCCGTTTCAGCTATGACATCAATGGCCTGTTGGAGGTTGATCTGCATGTGCTGGCCAGCGGCGAACGCCAGCAACTGGTGATCACCGACCCCGATGACACCATCGACCCGGCCGAACTGGAACGCCGCCGCCTGGCACTGGCCGCGCTGAAGGTGCATCCGCGTGACAGTGAGGCGAACCGCGCCGCCATGGCTCGCGCCGAACGCTGCTGGCAGGATTTTCTGGGCGACCAGCGCGACTATGTCGGGCAGTTGATCGGGCAATTCCAGGCAGCGCTGGAAACCCAGGATCTGCGCATCGCCGATCGTGCGCGCGATCAATTGGTGGCCGCGCTGGATGAACTCGAAGGGCCCGGCTACCTTTGAGCCCGCATCGATGAGCAAATCGCCCTGGGTCATATTGGGAGTAAAGGCCAGCAGCGACCGCGACACGATCCGCCGCGCCTATGCCAGGAAACTGCGGGTTACGAACCCGGAGGATGATCCCGAAGGCTTCATGGCGCTGCGCCAGGCCTATGAAACCGCGCTGGGGCGTGCCCGCCGAGCGCAAATTCCTGCTGATGATGTTGCCCGGCCAGCACCGCCGGCGCCAAACCCGATTGCGCCGGAACCAGCCGTGGTGGACCCCGAACGCGCCGCCGCCATCGCCGCACAGGCGGCCGAAAAGGCCGATTTTGAACGGGCGCGCCGCGCGCTGCTGGCGGCGCTGAAACGTGCGCAACCGCTGCCGGATGCCGAATTGCAGACGCTGCTGACGGCGTTGCTGGCCTTGCCGATGCTGGACCAGATCACCGCTCGGGTCAGTTTTGAATCCTGGCTGGCCGACACTATCGCCCGACACCTGCCGCGGTCGGATGCATTGATCGAACCGGCGATGGCCGAATTTGGCTGGGACGATAACAGCCGGTCGCGGGGTGGTTACAGCGCCATGGAGGCCATTCTGAACCGCACTCGGGAATGGCAGTATGTCAACGCCGCCCGGCAGCCGGCGACCCCGCTGCATCTGGGCTGGCTGGCGCTGACCACCCCGCGCCGCGCCAATTGGCGGATGCGGCTGGCGGTGCTGTCGCCCGGTGTGGAGTGGCAGGTGCGCGCCCTGTTGGCAGCGGCGGATACCAATCTGCCCGGCATCCGCGACTGGTTCAATGCGGATGCAGAGGCGTGGTGGCGGGATTTTGCCAGCCGGCCCCGTCTGCGTCTGTCAATGCTGCTGCCGCTGGCGGGGATATTGGCGTTTCTGCTGTTTGACCTTATGACCGGCGAACCGCATCTGCTGATGCCCGTGCGGGTGCTGCTGCTTGTGGTCGGGCTGGCGATACCCTGGCTGATCCTGCGTTATGTGCTGCGCCCGCAAATGGCCTTTGCGGCAAATGGCTGGCGCTGGCCGATGTGGCAACGGCTGGGCTGGGCGTCGGCGCTGGCGCTGCTGCCGGCGCTGGCGCTGTTGCTGCCCGATCATCCGCTGTCGATTATCGCCATCGCCCTGTTGGCGCTGGTCGCGGTTGCCTGGGTAACGATCACCAACCCATTGCCGGATACCGAACCCAGCCTGCCGCGATTCGGCGCCTTTATTGGTCTTGCCTGGCCGTTTGGGCTGTTTGGCCTGCGGATGCTGGATAAGATGTCATTTGGCCATGCCGCTGGCTGGCTGGTGATGACGGCGGCGCTGCTGCTCATCCTGTCGCGCGGCCGCGAGGCGCTGGCCGCACTGGCGCGGCACCTGTTGCCGCGCTTTACGGCGGCGGCGCTGGGCGGCATCGCTGCGGTTGGCAGTCTGGCTGCGGCGGTTATTGGCCCCGGACTGCCCAATCCGGCCATGGTCCATATGGTGATGACGGTGGTCAGCCCGGCGCTGGTGCTGCTGCGCATTGCCGGCGACTTGACCCCGATGGGGCGGATGAAGCTGTGGCTGATCATCCCCTGGGTTCTGGTCATTTCTGCAATGGCCGGCAGCTTTGGTTCTAACCCTGACACGCGCCGCAGCGATCCCTACGGACCGCCGCCGATAATGACGGCGCCAATCGACCCAAGCGCGATCGCGCCCACGATAACCGCGCCGGCGCTGATCGCCACCGGCCATGGTGTGCAGCCGGCTGGGAGCCCGGAATTCGCCAAGGCAGCACAGCCGATCAGGCCGCCTGACGGCTGGGTCAATGTCGATGACTATCATGGCGGCCTGTCCCGGCCCGGCATCTATTTTGTCGATGTGCGGTTGCGGGTTTCCGGCACCGGCATTGTCATGGGTTGTGACGTGCTGCGCAGCGGCGGCCCCGCCAATATCGGCCCGCGAACCTGTGAGGCCGTGGCGGAGCGCGCCACCTTTATCCCCGCCACCGATGTCAGCGGCACCGCCATGCCATCGCCCTATCTTGCGTCCTTTGTCTGGGTGGTGCCCAAGGGCTATGCGCCGCCCGCCAGCACGATGGCATCCCCCGGCCAACCCCGGCCGCGCAGCGGCATCGATGATTGGGTGCAATTCAAGGACTATCCGCCGGGCGCGTTTGAAACCCGGGGCGACTATGTCATCGGCTATACGCTGCAATTGGATGCCCGCGGCAAGGTTGATCGCTGCTCCGTCACCGCCAGCAGCGGCGACAAGGCCGTTGATGACCGCACCTGTGCGGTCATTTCCAAACGCGCGACATTTGATCCGCCGCGTGATGCTGCTGGCCAAGCTGTGCCATCGCGCTATGCTGGCAAATTGGTCTGGCGGATCACCCGCAAGGCAGCGCCGGCGCGGCCAGCAGCCTTTCTGGGCCGGCAGATCTGTCCGCGCGATACCCGCGCTGCCGACAGGCCGGGCACGGCGCAACCCGCCCGAGGATGCAACGGCCCGGTGATCGGCAGTGGCGATTACCCCGAACTGGCGCGCGCCGCCGGCAAACAGGGCGCCACCGGCATCGAATTCACCATCGGCACAGACGGTATCGTCACGCAATGCAACGTCACCCGCAGCAGCGGTTCCGGCGCGCTGGATGACGCCAGTTGCCGGCTGGTCAAACAGCGGACACGATTCCTGCCGGCGCTGGACGCAGCGGGCCAACCGATCACCGAGACCAAAGAGACAAACGTGCAGTGGGAGCTGGATTAGCGCCCTATCATCAACAGCGGTTCACGCCGATCTGCATCGCCGCTAAGGTCATGTGACCCGCCGGAACCTGATCAGAGGACCAACAATGGCACTGCCAGCCGATCGCACACCTGTTATCATCGGGGTTGGCGAAATCGTTGATCGGCCAACCGATCCGGCGTTGGCGCTGGAACCGCTGGCGCTGATGGCGGCGGCGATTGCGGCGGCGGATGCCGACGCCGGCGGCGGATTCCTGGGCCGGATCGACAGCTTGGATGTCATCAATCTGGTCAGTTGGCGCTATGATCGGGTGGCGCAGCGGCTGGCCGAACGGCTGGGCATCAATCCGGCGCGCGCCGCCTATGGCCTGGTCGGCGGTGAAACCCCGACGACAAAAATCCATGAGGCAGCACTGCGCATCGTCAATGGCAACAGCCTGGTCGCGGTGATCGCCGGCGGCGAAGCTGCCAATGCCGTTGGCAAGGCCAAGGCGGCCGGCATCACCCTGCCCTGGACACCGCCGGCAAAATCGCCCGAAAATCCGATCATCGCCAGCGAGCATGTCACCGCCACGGCCATCCAGCACGGCATTGCCCAGCCGGCGCACGTCTATCCGCTGTATGAAAATGCCACCATCGCCGCCTGGGGGCTGACCCCGGCGCAAGCACTGGCGGAAAGCGGAATGGTCTATGCGGCGATTTCGGAAGTCGCCGCAGCGAACGCCCATGCGTGGGGCCGCCATGCCTTTACCGCCGCCGAAATCGCCACGCCGGCGCCCGACAATCGCATGATCGCCTGGCTCTATACCAAGCGGATGGTTGCCAACAACATGGTCAACCAGGCCGGTGCCGTGTTGATGACGACGCTGGCGATTGCTCGCGCCGCGGGGGTGCCCGAGGACCGCATCATCCATGTGCACGGCGGGGCTGCGGCCGCCGAACCAATGGATTATCTGGCGCGCGATCAATACACGCGTTCCGTGGCGCAGGATGCGGTGCTGGGGCAGGCGATGCGGATTGCGCCAGACGGCTTTGACCGGGTGGAGCTGTATTCCTGTTTTCCGACCGTGCCGAAAATGGCGCGGCGGACGCTGGGTCTGGCCGCCGATATGCCGTTCACCGTCACCGGCGGCCTCAGCTTCGCCGGCGCCGGCCTGAATTGTTATATGCTGCAATCGGCCTGTGCGATGGTGCGATCGCTTCGCGACAGGCCGGCGACGGCGGCACTGCTCTATGGCCAGGGCGGCTATGTCACCAAACATCACGCGCTGGTCGTCGGCAGCGGTCCCGCCGAAGCGGCCAGCCTGATGCTGCCAAAGGATGTGCAAGCCGACGCGGAGGCGCTGCGCGACACGGTGCCGCCGCTTGATCTGGATTTCGCCGGGCCGGCGACGCTGGAGACGTTCAGCATCATCTATGATCGAGAGGGCACCCCGGCCTATGGCAGCGTTATCGGCCGCAATGCCGATGGCGTCCGGGTATTTGGCCGGGTGATGATGGCCGATGCGGATATGCTTGGGCTGTTGCTGGCGGCGGACGCTTCGCCGGTGGGCAGCACCGGCCGCGTCAACATGGGCGATGATGGCGTACAGGTCTGGCGGGGGTAAAGGCTCAGGCGGCAATCATGATCGTGTTGCCGGGTCGCAACCGATCCAGCCAGCGCGCCAGCACGACGCGGTCCACTGCCACACAGCCTTCGGTGCTGCGGAAATCAGGCTGGGCACAGTGAAAAAAGATCGCGCTGCCCAGTGGGGCGACCGGCGGCGCATCATTGTGCCCGAGCACCAGGATGACATCATAGGCATGGTCATCCCGCCATAAACGTTCCGCGCTGTGCCGGTGGGGGTACAACACCGGGCAATTATACGTCGGATCATTCGCGCCATCCGACCAGCCATCGTTCGCGCGCAACCACCGCCATGGCAGCGCGGTTGCCGGTGCTGGCATCCGGTCAGGCCGCAGCAACGCGCCGCGGATCGGCCACACTCCCAGCGGCGTCGCGCCATCGCCCTCACGCTTGTCCGCCGCAGCAATTGCGCCGGCTTTGCCGAACGCGGCGCGAACTGTTTCGCCAAAGGCGGTGACGCTTTGGCCGGCAACGCTAGCCTTCACAGCATATGGCCCTGCCGATCGCGTTTTGTGTCCAGATAACCGATATTGTGCGGGTTGGGCGGCATTGCGTGCTCCACCCGCGACACCGCCAGGCCATGCAACGCCAGGCCTTCGACCTTCAGCGGATTGTTGGTCAACAATTGAACCTGACGAACGCCGAGCGCGGTCAGCATCGCCGCTGCCAGGGTGAAATCGCGCTCGTCAGGCTCAAACCCAAGGCGCGTATTGGCGTCAACAGTATCAAATCCCTGATCCTGCAAGGCATAGGCGCGCAGCTTGTTGATCAGGCCGATCCCGCGCCCTTCCTGCTGCAAATACAATAGGATACCGCCACCCGGATGGGCGGCGATTGCGGCGAGCGCCGCGTGCAGTTGCGGGCCGCAATCGCATTTCAAACTGCCCAGCACATCGCCGGTCAGACAGGCAGAATGCAGGCGGACCAGCACCGGGCCAGCGCGGGAGGGATCACCGATGACCAGCGCCAGATGTTCCGGGCCACCATCCGATGGCCGAAACGCCACCACCTCGGTATCCTCCGCCAGCGCCAGTGGCAGCCGGGCGCGTGATGTGATCGCCACCCGCGCCGCGGCCGCCGGCAACGCCAGAACCGCCGCTGCGCCAGCCGTCACCACCGGCGTAGTCTGCCCGATCGGCACCGCATACACCGCCGGAATCAGCGCCGCATGTTTGGCCAGCACCATCGCCGCCCGCGCCGATTCGGCCAGTTCGCCCAGCGGCCGCGTTGTGAACGGCCCCTTCATCGGCGTCGCCAGATCGAGCACCGGATCGGCGACCGCGCGGCTGCCCGCCAGATCCAGCCAGCCCGGCCGTTCCACCCATACCGGTTCGGCATCGGCCGCCGCCGCCGCCAGCTGGTTCGCCAGATTCAACACCGCCGCTCGCCGTGCCGTGATGATCAGGCCGGCGCGGTCGCCCGCCTCCAGTGCTGCCAATGCCGCCGCATCGGCCAGTTCGGCTGACAGCAGCGCTAGCCCGCCGATGCCGACGATACGGCCGCGGCGCAGCGCGTCGATTGCCGCCTCGGCCGCAAGCTCACTCACAGGTTCAGCGTCACAATCTGCGGCACATGATCGGATGGCTTTCCCCAATCGCGTGCATCTTCAATTACTTCAAACCGCGTCGCCGTTGCCGCAGCCTCAGGTGATGCCCAGATATGGTCCAGCCGCCGGCCGCGATCGGATGCCCGCCAATCCGCGGCGCGATAGCTCCACCAGGTAAACAATCGCTCCGGCGCCGCAATAAAATGCCGGCCCAGATCAACCCAGTCATGGCTTTGTTTTAGCGCGGTCAGCGCCGCCACTTCGATTGGCGTGTGGCTAACGACGTCGATCAGCGCCTTGTGGCTCCAGACATCGCATTCCAGCGGCGCGATGTTGAAATCGCCAACGATGACCGACGCATCGCGCAAGCCTTCGGACCAGTGCGTCATCCGCTCGACAAACGCCAGCTTCTGGCCAAATTTCGGGTTGACGGTCGCATCGGGCACATCGCCGCCGGCCGGCACATAGACGTTTTCGATCAGCAGGCCGTTGGGCAATCGCGCTCCGATATGCCGGGCCTCGCCATTGTCCTGCCAATCGAATCGGCGTTCCTCGATCAGCGGCAGCCGCGACAGCGTGGCGACGCCGTGGTGCATTTTCTGGCCGTTGAGCAGCCGGTAACGATAGCCCAGTTCCTCAAAAATCGCATGCGGGAACGCCTCATCGACCACTTTGGTTTCCTGCAGGCACAGCACGTCCGGGGCATGATCGCGCAGAAAACGTTCGACAATATCCAGCCGAAACCGCACAGAATTGATATTCCAGGTGGCAATGCGCAGCGTCATGCCCGCTCTGTTAGGCTATGCGCATCGCGGCGTCACCTGCCCCCGATGACATTCGCGCCAGCAAACCCTACATGGTCCGTAAATGATGCTGACAGGAACCTTTTTGATGCTGCGCCTTGCCCCCTATGCCCTGTTGATGTTTGCGACGCCCGGCCTGTCGGCGCCCGCCGTTGATCCGGCCGCAGCGCCTACCGCCAACCATGCCTGGGTGCGGCTGAACGCCGTGCCCGGCCGTCCCGCCGCCGGCTATGTCAGCATCCATGGTGGCACGGTGGCAGACCGGCTGGTCGGCGTTACCGCGCCCGGTGTCCGTGTCGAGATGCACAGCATGTCGATGGCCGGCGGCATGATGTCGATGGCAAAGCTAGATGGCCTTGCGGTGCCTGCCGGCACGGTGGTCAACCTTGCCCCCGGCGGCAACCACCTGATGCTGTTCGAACTGAAACAAGTGCCGGTCACCATGCCGCTGACCTTGAATTTCGCCAGCGGCGCGAAATTGCTGGTGACGGCGCAAATCCGCAACGCCGGCGACGATGCCCTGCCATCCGCAGACCCCAGCGCGCATTGATCCGCGGCCTGACGCCAGGCGAAACCGCCCTGGTCGCATCGGTGTTTGGCAGCGCGGTTGACCCCGCCGGCGTCACCATTCGCCACCAGAAATTCTGGGCGCTGCAGCCCTGGTGGGTTACCATGGCGCCCGATGGCCATATCTGGTGCCACCCGAATGGCGATAGCTGGTGCACCGACTATGCCGCCCAGGGCCCGGCCATGCGCGAACATTTTATCCACGAAATGACCCATGTCTGGCAGGTCCAGCATGGCCGCAACCTGATCTTCGCCCGGCCTCCATTCGCCCGCTATACCTATGAATTATCAGCAGAAAAACCTTTCTCCCGCTACGGCATCGAACAACAGGCGTGTATTGTCGCCGACGCCTATCGGTTGCGGGAGGCCGGCGCGTTGGCCGATCTGGCAGCCTATGCGGCGGTGCTGCCGTTCGGCGATTGGCGCGTCCGAAAATCGGAAAGTTAGTGCCATGAAAAAGCTCGTCAAGTGAGGGTCTAGGGCCTCAGGCCCCAGCCGCCGGAGGCTTTTTCTTGCCGACTTTCTTCTTCGCGGCCGGTTTCTTCGCCGCCGGCTTTTTTGCCGGTTTCTTGCCCGGTTTGGGCGGCATCGCGGCGCGGGCGTCGATCAGGGCTGCGGCGTCGGCCAGGCTGATGGTCAGGCCGTCTTCGCTTTTCGGCACCGTCGCGTTTATGCTGCCGTCGGTGATGTATTGGCCAAATCGGCCTGCCATCAGTTTCATCACCGCGCCACTGGCGGGATGGGCACCAATTTCGCGCAAGGGTGCCATGGCGGTGCGGGCGCGCGGGCCTGCGGCGGCGGCTTCGGCAAGTTTGACGACAGCGGCGTTCATGCCTGTTTCAAACACTTCGGCGGTGGAAATGAGCCGGGCGTATTTGCCGGCATGGGCCAGATACGGCCCATAACGGCCGATGCTGGCGGTGATCGGTTCGCCGGATTCGGGGTGGCTGCCGATGGTGCGGGGCAGCGCCAGCAGCCGCAGCGCGAGGGCGAAATCGTCCGGGCCAGCAACGGGGGCGTCCTTTGGTATCGATGCGCGCGGCGGTTTTTCGCCATCCCCGCGTTGGACATAGGCGCCAAAACGCCCGGAGCGCAGGGTGATCGGCTCGCCGGTTTCGGGGTCCATGCCGAGCAGCATCGGCCCGACGTTTTCCTGGCCGCCATTGTCGCCGGCGAATTGCCGCGTGTAGCGACATTCGGGGTAATTTGAACACGCGACAAACGCGCCGAATTTTCCGGTTTTCAGGCTGAGCCGCCCGGTGCCGCAGGTGGGGCAGAGGCGCGGGTCGCTGCCATCGGGTTTTGGCGGGAACAGCATCGGCGCCAGATATTCATCGAGTGCCACGGTGACGTCCGATGGTTTCAGATCGAGGATTTCCTTGGTTTTGGGCGAAAAATCATCCCAAAAATCGCGCAAGACCGTCAGATAGTCCAGGCCGCCGGCAGAGACATCATCAAGCCGGGTTTCCAGATCGGCGGTGAAATCATAACCGACATATTTTTCGAAAAAACGTTCCAGGAACGCCGTGACCAGCCGGCCCTTTTCCTCGGCAAAAAAGCGGTTTTTTTCAACGCGGACATAGGCGCGGTCTCGCAGGGTTTGCAGGATCGCCGCATAGGTCGATGGTCGGCCGATGCCCAGCTCCTCCAGCCGCTTGACCAGCGACGCCTCGGAAAATCGCGGCGGTGGTTCGGTGAAATGCTGTTTGGCGGCGACGGATTTGACTTGCGCTGCGTCCCCTGCCGTCAGGCGCGGCAGGCGGCGGCCTTCGTCGTCATCATTGTCCGACGGCAGATCTTCGTTGGTTTCGGTATAAACCGCGAGAAAGCCCGGCGACAATATGACCTGGCCGGTGGCGCGCAGGCCTGTGGTGCCGGCGGCATCGAGCAGATCGATGCTGGTGCGTTCCATGCGCGCGCTGGCCATCTGGCTGGCCACCGTCCGTTTCCAGATCAGCGCATACAGTTTTTCGGCGTCACCCATCGGGCTGCGCGACGGGCGGGCGGCAAGGTCGGTCGGGCGGATCGCCTCATGCGCTTCCTGGGCGTTTTTGGCCTTTGTCGCATAATGCCGGGGTTTGTCGGGCAGCACATCGGGGCCGCTGCCATAATCCTGGGCGATGACGTCGCGCACGGCGGCGATGGCTTCGCCGGCGATCTGGACGCCGTCGGTGCGCATATAGGTGATGCGACCATCTTCATATAGGCCCTGGGCGACGCGCATGGTGTGGCTGGCGGTATAGCCGAGCTTGCGTGCTGCCTCTTGCTGCAACGTCGATGTGGTGAAAGGCGCATACGGGTTGCGGGTGGCGGGCTTGGTTTCGATGGCGCTGACCTTGAATGTGCCGGCCTTTACATCGGCTTCGGCCTTTGCCGCGGTCGCTGCGTTGGTGATGTCAAAACGATCGAGTTTCTTGCCGTTGAACAGGCTGAGCCGCGCCGGAAAGCCAGCGCCGCCGGCCAGCATATCGGCTTCAACCGTCCAATATTCGCGGGCGTCATGCGCCTCGATATCGCGTTCGCGCTCGACAATCAGCCGCAGGGCGACCGATTGCACGCGGCCGGCGGATTTGGCGCCGGGCAATTTGCGCCACAGCACGGGGGACAAAGTGAAACCGACCAGATAGTCCAGCGCGCGACGGGCGCGATAGGCATCGATCAGCGCGGCATCGAGTTCGCGCGGGCGCTGCATAGCCGCCAGAATCGCGGTTTTGGTGATCTCGTTAAAGGTGACGCGGCTGGCCCCACCCTTGGGCAGGGCTTTCTTCGCCTTCAGCCATTCGAGCAGGTGCCAGGAAATCGCTTCGCCTTCGCGATCGGGATCGGTGGCGAGGATGACGGTTTGCGCCCGCTTGGCGGCGTCGGATATCGCTTTCAGCTGCTTGGCGCGGTCACCCGACACCTCCCATAGCATCTTGAAATCATTGTCGGGATCGACGGAGCCATCCTTTGGCGGCAGATCGCGGATGTGGCCGAAACTGGCCAGCACCTCATAATTCGATCCCAGATATTTGTTGATCGTCTTGGCCTTTGCCGGCGATTCAACGATCACGAGGTCCATGCGGGTCCTGTCTCAATTGCCGGGGTAGGCGACGGCGCGGCCCCTACGCTCTATATGGGGTGCGGCGCAAGGGGTGGTCCAGCATAAGCTGTTATCAGGCGGGGGCCGGCCTGGCCATTTTCAGCGATCCAGACGGTGATGATGCAAGGGTTGCGATCATCAGGCGAGGCGATTTGGCATTGCAAGATATGTTTTGTGCCGAACGCATTGCTGGTGGTTTCCACGATTGCATTGTCGATGGGGTGCCGGCGAAGCGCGGCCATGAGGATCGGCCAATCAGGCCGCGAAAAACTGAATTGTGTGAGCAGCTTGGCCTTGCCCGCGCCGATGCTGTGGCTGTCATTTAGCAAATAGTCGCGGACCTTTGCTTCGATGATAACGACGGCCTGCGCGCCGAGCAATCGGGTCACGCGGCCAGATCATCCGCCTGCAAGGTGGCAATGATGTGATGCGGCACGGCGATTTCCACCTCATTGGCGCCGCCGCCGGCATAAACATGGACGATGGTGCCCGCAGTGCCCTTGGGAAAATGCTTGCCGGCGATGTCGCTAGCGCGAATCAGCCTGATGACCGTCAGCGCATCAAAAGCCGGCTGCGCGGACGCGGTGATTTTTGTGGCCATGGTCGTTGTCATGCGCGCAGCATATCGCGCCAGCTAGCCCATCGCCACCCGCCCACCGGCGTGGCGGACAAGGCTGCCGGCGAGTTCCAGATCGAGCAGGACGGTGGCCACCGTGGCGGCTGGCAGGGCTGACAGGCGGACGATTTCATCGATGGCGACGGGGGTGGGGGATAGCAGCGCGGCGACTGTGACGCGGTCGCCGTCGCTGGCGTCAACGGCGATATCGTCATAGCCCAGCGCCAGCTCGGCGGCCTTATAGCGCAGGCCGAGTTGCGGGCCTTCGCCAAAGGCCGACAGCGCCTCCAGCACATCGGCGGCGGTTTGCACCAGGGTCGCACCCTCACGAATCAGGATGTTGCAGCCCTGGGCGCGGGGGTCCATCGGCGATCCGGGGACGGCCATCACTTCGCGGCCGGCGTCTGCCGCAATGCGCGCGGTAATCAGCGATCCGGATTTGGGGGCGCCTTCGACCACCAAAGTGCCGGTCGCCAGCCCGGCGATGATGCGGTTGCGGCGGGGGAAATGCCGGGCTTGCGGTTCAACCCCCGGCATTTGTTCGGCGAGAATCAGGCCCTTTTCGGCGATTTCGGCCATGAGCGCCGCGTGTTCGGGGGGATAGACGACATCGACACCGCCGGCGACAACGGCAATCGTACCGCCGGCCATCGCGCCCTGATGCGCCGCGGCATCGATGCCGCGCGCCAGGCCGGAGACGACCACCAGATCATGCTCGGCGAGGTCGCTGGCCAGGCCGCGCGCCATGCGCACCCCCGCCGCGCTGGCGTTGCGGGCGCCGACGATGGCGATGGCCGGGCGTTCGAGCAGGCCCAGGTCGCCGCGTGCGCTGAGCACCGGCGGCGCAGCCTCCGTCGCTGCCAGCAGCGCGGGGTATTCGGGCGTGCCGATGAAGACCAGCGCGGCTCCGATGCCGGCATAGCGCGCCAGTTCATCCTCCACCGCCGCCGCCGTGGCGATCGTCAGCCGCCTGCCGCCGCGCTGGGCCAGATCGGGCAGCGCCGCAATCGCCGCCGCCGCATTGCCGAAACGCGCAATCAACTGCCGATAGGTGACCGGGCCGATCGAATCGGTGCGAATCAACCGCAGGCGGGCAACGGCGTCTTCTGGCAACATCATTTCTGGCCGATCCGGCCCTCGGTGCCGGCGCGCAACCGTTCGATATTTTCGCGGTGCCGCCAGATCAGCATCACCGCCATCATGGCCAGCGCGATTGCGGTATGGGGCCTGCCCAGCGCCAGCGCCGCCACCGGCGCAACGACCGCTGCCGTCATGCCGCCAACCGATGAATAGCGTGTGGTTGCCGCGCCCAATGCCCAGCCGACCAGCGCCGCCAGCCCGGCCAACGGCAGCGCCATCAGCGTCACACCCAGCAGCGTCGCCACCCCCTTGCCGCCGCGAAATTTCAGCCAGATCGGGTAACAATGACCGATGAACGCCGCCACGCCCGCCAACACTGCCGATTCCAGGCCACCGAAATGCTGCCCCAGCCACACCGCCAGCGCGCCCTTGCCGCCATCGAGCAGCAATGTCGCCGCCGCCAGCCCCTTGTTGCCGGTGCGCAGCACGTTGGTGGAGCCTATGTTGCCCGAACCGACGCTGCGAATATCAATGCCGATGGCGCGCGTCAGCAACAGCCCGAACGGAATGCTGCCAAGCAGATAGCCGATCACGATCCAGAGCAATTGTATCATTCGCGGACGCTAACCGCGCATTGCCAATAAAACAAATGGGCGGTTGGAGCCTCAGGCCCCAACCGCCGGAGGCTCTTTCCGTCACCGCCATCCTATTCTACGCTGTCCTCATGTTGCGCTTTCTCCTCGCCCTCACCCTGCTGGCGGCCCCGGCGCTCGCCGCGCCCACCATGCAGCCGACGCCGCCGCGTGGCCCCGAAGCAGCCGGCCCCTATCCGCTGCTGGTCATTCGCGGCGCGACGATCATCACCGGCAATGGCGGGCCACCCTATGGCCCGGCGGATATCATCATCCGCGACGGCCGCATCGCCGAAATTCGTGCCGCCGGCACGCCGGGCCTGCCGATCCGCAGCAATCGCCCGCCCGTCGGCGCGACCCGCGAAATCGATGCGACCGGCATGTTTGTGCTGCCGGGTTTCGTCGATATGCACGGCCATAGCGGCGATGAAGACAAGGCGCCGGACCCCAGTTACCCCTATCGGCTATGGCTGGCACATGGCGTCACCACCATTCGCGGCGTGCCGCTGTTTGGCGATGATGCAGCGCACGCGCTGGATGACAAACGCCGCAGCGCCGCCGGCCAGATCAGCGCGCCGCGCATTTTCGTCTATCAGACGTTGGGCAGCGGTGCCTCGGCAGGCTGGAAGGGTGGCCGCGTGCAAACGTCTGAAAAGGCTCGTCAATGGGTGCGCTGGGCCGCCGGCGTTGGCATCGATGGCATCAAATTTTTCAACCGCGGCGATGAAACACCCGCCATCGACCGCGCTGCGATCGATGAGGCCAAAAAACTGGGGCTGGGCACCGTCGCGCACCTGAGCCAGCCCAATATCGCCGAATTCAACGCCCGCGACGCTGCCGCCGCCGGCCTTGGCACCATCACGCATTTTTATGGGCATTTTGAATCGCTACTCAAGGATCGCCGCATCCAGGACACGCCGGCCGATTATAATTTCAACGATGAACAAATGCGCTTTGGCGGCATCGCTGACATCTGGAACCAGATTTACGAACCCGGCAGCCCGGAATGGATCGATTACCTAAGGGCGCAAAAGGCGACGGGGGTGGTGTTTGATCCGACCTTCAACATCTACAGCGCCAGCCGCGACCTGATGCGCGCCAAAAATGCCGATTGGCACGCCAAATACGCCCTGCCGTCGATGACCGCCTATTATGAATCCAACCGTGACAATCACGGCAGTTATTTCTTTGATTGGACGACGGCGCGTGAGGTTTCATGGCGCAATTTTTATGGACGCTACATGCGCCTGATCAATGATTACAAGAACATGGGCGGCCGGGTGACAACCGGCAGCGATCCGGGCTTTATCTGGCAACTGTGGGGGTTCAGTTACATCCTGGAACTGGAATTGCTGCAGGAAGCCGGATTTTCGCCGCTGGAGGTCATCCAGTCCGCCACCATCAACGGCGCCACCACGCTGATGGAACCAAAGCAGCTGCCGCCGGATTTCGGCCTGGTCCGCGTCGGCATGCGCGCCGATCTGGTCATCACCCCGGAAAACCCGCTGCAGAATTTCAAGACGCTTTACGGCACCGGCTTTGAACGACTGAACGAAACGTCCCAGAAAACCGACCGCGTCGGCGGCGTCCGCTGGACGATAAAGGACGGCATCGTCTTTGACGCTCCAGCCCTGCTGGCCAGCGTCGCGGCACAGGTGGAGCGGGAGAAGGCGAAATAAACATCGCCAGTGTCAGGACCTGTTAAAGTCCTGAAACTAGCCCCGCGCCGGCCGCCATAACGGCCCAACCGCCAGCAACAGCACCAGCACGTTGAACAACGCGTTCGACGCATTCCCCGAAGCAATCGACCCGGCGCTATCAAGGACGAACCACGCCAGCGTCCCCACCAGCACCGATTTGCGCACGCCTTCGGGCGCCGCATCATGCACCCAGGCCGACAGGCACCAGATCGTCACCCCCCAGCCGAGCAGGAAACCCCCGGTCAGCGCGGTCAGGAACTGGGTGTCGGGATCGGTGTAGCGCGTCGCGCGGTCGATCGGCCAACTGAGGATATCAAGGCTCAACCGCGCCGGTTCGCGTGTTGCCGCCATGGTGCCGAGAAAAAACACCGGCCCGAATGATCCGATGACGACGGCGGTTATCTTCAACCAGAATTTGTGAAAGGCCTGTGTCATGGCATGGCTCCTTGTTGCCCTCGCGATTGGCCCCATATTTTTCGGGCTGGCAATTACCTCAAAGGTAGCTGTGCAACCGCAGTCCCCATGGCATGATGCGGCATGACCGCTTTTGCCGACACATTGCGCCACTGGCGCACCACCCGCCGGTTCAGCCAGCTCGATCTGGCTGGCGCGGCGCAGGTGTCGGCGCGCCATATCGCCTTTCTCGAAACCGGCCGCGCCAACCCCAGCGCGCGGATGGTGCGGCGGCTGGCTGATGCGCTCGACCTGCCGCTGGCCGCGCGTAATCAGCTGCTTACCCTTGCCGGCTTTGCCGCGCCGCATGGCGGGCGGCACTGGGACGATCCGGCGATGGCGCTGGTGCGTGCCGCCGTCACCCATATGCTGACCGGCCATGCCCCCTATCCGGCGCTGGCGGTTGATCGGCTGTGGCGCGTCATGGCGTTCAACCCGCCGGCGGCGCGGCTGTTCGCGGTGCTGGGGGTGGCGCTGGGGGATAGTCTGCTCGATCTGATGCTGTCACCCGGCCTGCCAGCGATGATCGAAAACTGGGCCGAAGTCGCGCATCACGCGGCGCTGCGGCTGCGCACCGAAAGCGCGGCCCAGGGCGGCGTGCCCGAACTTGATCGGGCAGCGGTTGCGCTGGCCGGCATCGGCAGCACGGTGGCGCCCGTCAGCGGCCCGGTGGTGCCGACAGTGTTTCGCTTCGGCGAGCAGCGGCTGGCGCTGTTCGCGCTGCTGGCGCAATTCGGCACGCCCGATGATGTTTTGCTCGATGATTTTCGCATCGAACTCTATTTTCCCGCCGATGCCGAAAGCGACGCCGTGCTGCGGGCATTCGCCGCCTGAGGTTGCCCCCCCGCCGACGCCTCAGTAAACCATGGCCATGACCATGACGCTCAGCATCGCCCTTGCCCAGTCCAACGCCATCGTCGGCGGGCTCGATGCCAATGCCGATGCGATTCTGGCGGCGCGCGCCGGGGTGACGGGCGCCGATCTGCTCGTTACCCCCGAACTCAGCGTCATCGGCTATCCGCCCGAGGATCTGGTGCTCAAACCGGCACTGGTCGCCGCCGCCATGGCGCGGGTCGAACGGCTCGCCGCCGCCACGGCCGATGGCGGCCCAGCGCTGCTCGTCGGCGGGCCGCTGGCTGAAAATGGCCGCCTCCACAATGCCATGTTTCTGCTCGATGGCGGCAGCATCACCGGCATCACCCGCAAGCATGATCTGCCCAACTATGGCACTTTTGATGAAAAGCGCGTGTTTTCGCCCGGCCCGTTGCCCGGCCCGCTGGCGTTTCGCGGCGTGCGGCTGGGCATTCCGATCTGCGAGGATATCTGGACGCCAGAGGTCACCGAATGCCTGGCCGAAACCGGCGCCGAAATCCTCATCGTCCCCAATGGTTCACCCTTTGAAACCGGCAAGGATGACCGGCGGCTCAGCCTCGCCGTCGCGCGGGTCACCGAAACCGGGCTGCCGCTTGTCTATCTCAATCGGGTGGGGGGCCAGGATGAACTGGTCTTCGATGGCGCCAGCTTTGTGCTCAATGCCGATCGCAAACTGGCGGTGCAGCTGCCCGATTGGGACGATATGGTCCAGTTGACGCAATGGACGCGCAGCACGCTGGGCCATCACTGGGCCTGCGCCCCCGGGCCGATCGCGACGCGCGATGAAGACCCTGCCGATATCTACCACGCCATGCTCGTGGCGCTCAGGGATTATGTGAACCACAATGGCTTTCCCGGCGTGGTGCTCGGGCTTTCGGGCGGCATCGACAGCGCACTGTCGGCCGCGGTGGCGGTTGATGCGCTGGGGCCGGATCGGGTATGGTGCGTCATGCTGCCATCGCCCTATACCAGCCAGGACAGTCTGGATGATGCAGCGGAATGCGCCCGGATGCTCGGCTGCCGGCTGGATACGCTGGCCATTCAGCCGGCGATGGATGCGTTTGGCACGATGCTGGCGCCGCTGTTTGCCGGCAAGGCGGCGGACACCACCGAGGAAAATATCCAGTCGCGGATTCGCGGGCTGTCGCTGATGGCGCTGAGCAACAAATTCGGGCCAATGCTGCTGACAACGGGCAATAAATCCGAAATGAGCGTGGGCTATGCGACGATCTATGGTGATATGGCCGGCGGTTATTCGGTGCTGAAGGATGTGTATAAAACCACGGTGTTCAAGCTGTGCGAATGGCGCAACCGCAACCGCCCGCGCCTGTCGATGGGCCCAGCCGGCCCGGTGATGCCCCAGCGTGTCATATCAAAGCCGCCCAGCGCCGAACTGCGCGACAATCAACGCGACGATGACAGCCTGCCGCCCTATGATCTGCTCGATCGCATCCTGATCGGGCTGGTGGAAAACGAAGCCAGCGCCGCCGAACTGGTGGCACAGGGGCTGGATCCGGCGATCGTCGCCCGCATCGAGCGGTTGCTCTATGTTGCAGAATACAAGCGGCGACAGGCCCCGCCGGGGGTGAAGATCGGCGGCCGCAATTTCGGGCGTGACCGGCGATACCCGATCACCAATGCGTTTCGAACGGCATAGACCAAGGGTTTCAGGCGCTGCCCGAAACGCTGCCGGGCTGGATGGCGCGTGGCGGCGCGCCGCAGAGCGCCGCATAACGCCCAAACAGATCGGCAAAATGCGTGTCCATCGTCCGCACGGTGCCGGCCGCGGCCAGTACATTGGCGCGCAACACTGGCAATTGCGCGATGCCATGGCCGATCACTGTTGCCGCGCTGGCTGCATCGCCAGCGGCATAGCGCAGGCCCAGCCCCGGCAGCGCCTGATCGCCGGCACCCCCTTCGTCGGGCACGATGATCGGCAGGCCCGATGCCAGCGCTTCGGCCTGCACCATGCCGAAAGTTTCGGCATTGGCGCCGTGGACCAACAGATCGGCGCTGGCCAGCAGCCGCGCCAGCTCGATCCGGTCTGTCATCGGTGACAATAGCTGCACATGCGGGTTTTCACCCACGGCGCGCAGCACTGTTGCCCGGCCATGGCCATCGCCGACCAGCACCAGCCCCAGTGGCCGGCTATACCCCGCCGCGACCGCACCGGCGATGATCAGCGGCCAACGTTTTTCCGGTGAAAATCGCCCGATGCCGAGCAGCAAGGTGGCGCTTTCGGGCAATTCGCAGCGCGCCAACAATCGTGCCCGCAATGCCGGATCGCGCAAGGCCGGCGTGAACACCCCGGGATCGACCCCCATCGGCACCGTCTGCACATGTTGCAGACCGCCACCGGTCATCCGTTGCGCAAGGCTGGGCGAGGCACAGACCACCATGTCAAAACCCGCATCGAGCCGGCGCAAATGTCGCCAGAACCAATCAAAACCCCGATCGATCGTCTTGCGGCTGACCATTCCTTCCAGCCAGCGATAGGCCCAGGCCGACAGCGGATCGGCATGCATCACCAGCGCGCGCGGCGCCGCCCCCGGCCATTCGGCAACCGCCGTCGCGCTGCCCCACGGGGATGATGCCTCAACAAAATCAGGGTCTTCGCGATCCAGCGCGGCGTGAATCACCGCATCGCTTTCGAAATAGAAATAACTGCGATCGAGCGGAAAACGTGGCGACGGGATGCTGACCAACCGCGCCGTGCCGAAATGTTCGACAGCAGATTCTGCCCCTGGCACAATCACCGTCATCTGGACGCCCAGCGTTTCCGCCATGCGCAGCTTTGCCCGCGTATAGGTGCGAATGCCGCCGCCGGTTGGGGAATAAAGCGCCGAGATGTCAACGATGTGCATTGGGGCGGCCCCTACCGCTCCTTCAAAGGCCCAAAACAAAACAGGCCCCGCCGATAATTCATGTGGATTGGCACGCTGGTCAACCCGGCGCCGGCCGTCACCTTTGCCATATGGGCATTGGGCTTGGCAAAGCAGAACCGGCCCGGGTTGCCGGGAAATCCAAAGCCATCGCTGGACAGGCCGAATTTGCGATTGGAATCGCGATCATGCAGCACCGACAGCGTATAGGTGCCGGGGCCGGGCACGCGGATGCACAGTTGCACCGCGCCATTTTTGGGGACTGTCCCTTCAACCCGGCGAAACGTCTTGCCGGCCAGGATCAGCAGGTTGTCATCGGCCAGGAAATCATCGTCATTGGCAGGATATAGCTCGGTGCGAAGCAGGCCCGATCGGTCCTTCAGCCCGGTAACGAGCACCAGCAAAGCAGGGCCGGCTTCGTTCGGTCGGCATTGGCCCTCGGCCTTGCCCAAATCCGGGCTGGATTGCAGCACGGCGGGTTCAGCGGCGGCACATGACGAACTGACCAGCGCGACAGCCAGCAAAAACCGCCTCACGTGCGCCGCCAGCGGGCCGCATCACCGGCAACCAGCGCCAGTCCAAAACCCAGATGGCAGATCAGCATCAGGCTGGCCATCATCGTCATCAGCGTGCCGATTTCGGCATCATGGCCGATCAGGAACACCGCGAGCCCGGCAAACACTATATCCTTGTTGGGCAGCAGCGGCAGCCGGCCCAGCAGCAACCGCATCGCCGACAACAGCAGCCACCATTGCAGATCAACCTGCGGCAGTGCCAGATGCCAGCACCAGGCGTTCAGCGCGGTGATGCCGATAATGCGGGTGAAATGCACAAAGGTGATGAAAAACAGATCATTGCGCGCCAGGCTGAACAGGGTTCGGCGGAACAACAACATCGCGCTGGATGTCAACAGCACGACGCCGACCGACAGCAACAGCGTGCTGTTGTCGATATTCAGGTGCAGCGCGCCCAACAGCGGATAGGCCAGCGCCAGCAAAAGCAGCGTCGTCAAATTCCCGGCCAGCGCCGACAGGATTGCGACATCCTTGATCGCGCCAAACGGCGCCGATGTCATGCCCGTCTGCCGCCGCGCCCAAGTGTAGAAATACAATTCCCCGATATAGCCGAGCAGCAATTCATTGCCGATCAACTTGCGCAACAGCGCCAGGAACCCGGCCGCCGGAATATTCCACAACCGCCGGAAAATCACCCAATCGCCAAGGGGCGAGCCGAAATAGGTGATGGCGAACACGATCCAGAACCACGGCGATGTCGGCACGATGGCCCAGACCGCGGCGAAATCGACGCGCGCCAGTTCGCGCAGCACCGCGATCAGTATGGCAACGGTAATCGCCGTGCCGACCCATTTGGTGATACTGTTTTCGGTGACCTTCAGCGGCTGCGGATCAGCAACCGGGCGTGCGTCGATCGGCGCAATCGGAGCGTTGGCAGAGTTCATTTCAAGCGTTTCCAGCGATGTTATCGCCCCCATAGCAGCCACAATATGGCATTTTGACGGCTTTGGAAGCCCTGTAGGATAGACGGTATAGACAGGCCAAACCCGCACAAGGGGGTGGCGGCGGGGTGAACTTTGGGTCATGGGGAGGCGGAACCCTGATCATTCGGTGGCCCAACTGTCCGCGACACCCCTCCCCGCCACCACGCCGCGCTGGACGGTGGTGCTCGCCTATTACAATGAACTGGCCTTTATCGAGGCGACATTGGCAAGCTGGGCGGCGCAGACCTTGCCGCTGCGGTTGATACTGGTTGATAACGCCTCAACCGATGGCTCGCCAGCGCTGGTCAAGGACTTTCTGGCGCAACACCCGCAACTGGACGCAGTGATGGTTGCCGAACCCGCGCCGGGGCATCTGCTGGCGCTGGAAACCGGGGCGGCGCTGGCGGCCGGTGATTTTATTGCGTTTTCCGATGCCGATACGCTGTATCCGCCGGGTTATCTGGCGCGCGCCCAGACGTTGCTGGCCCGGCCGGGGGTGGCTGCGGCGCTGGCGGTTGATTTATACGCACCGCCCCACGCGCTGGAGACCCGCTTGCGCCGGCTGAAATTCGCGATTGTCACCCGGCTGCTCGATCGGCAAAGCCACACGGGTTCCTATGGCTATTGCTTTACGCTGGCGGCCTATCGGGCTTGCGGTGGTTTTTCGGCGCGCCGCTGGCCATGGGTTCTGTATGATCATGAATTGATCCATTGCATCGCCCATCAGGGCCGGCTGGCCTATGACCATGATTTCTGGTGCCTGGCGTCGGACCGGCGCACCCCCACCCGGGAGGTGCGCTGGAACCTGGCCGAACGCATCCTGTATTCAGTGACGCCATTCCGCTGGAAAGACTGGTTTTTCTATCGTTATCTGGGACCACGCTTTGAAGCGCGGCGGATGGGTTTCATCAATTTGCGGCAGCGCAACTGGTGAAGCCTGCACCAAAATCCGCACTCGTCATCATCAGTTGGGATGGCAGATCGCCGCCGCTGGCGCTGCTCACCATCGATGCGGCACCCGATTTCGATCTGATGCTGTTCGATTACAGCGGCACGGCGACCACCGCGCCGGTGCCGCTTCTGTCCCACGCCACCGAATGCAAGGGCCAGATATTCGCCCATGTCGCGGCGGTGCTGGACCGGATCAACCAGGGCCATGCCTATATCGCCATTATCGATGATGATGTCGAAATCAGCAGCAAGGCGATCAACCACTGCCTCAGCATTGCTGTCGCCAATGGGCTGTCATCCTGCGCCCCGGCGCTGACCCATGACAGTTTTCATTCGCACAAATCGACGCTCCAACAATCGGGATCGCACGTCCGCACGGTGCCGTTCGTCGAGGTGATGATGCCGATCTATGCCATGCCGCTGTTCCAGGCCGCAGCGGCGTTTTTCGGCGATTCTATATCGTCCTATGGCATCGACCAATTCGTGTTTCCGATGCTGCAACAGGTGTCCGGCGCCGGGCCAGCGGCGATCATCGACAGCACCAGCGCCCGCCACACCCGCGCCATCAGCAGCAACAACCGGGTGTTTTCCAACGGGCGCACCGCGGCACAGGAACGCGTGCATATGCGCCAGCGCTGTATCGCATGGCTGCGGGCGCATTACCCTGAACAAGTCGGCACGCCGTGGTTTTATGCGATTTTTTCACCATGGGACGGGCCGGCGCGATTCTGGGTTGACCGGTTGAAGCCACGTCAAACGCGCGTCAGCAAATCCTGATACCGCCCCGCAACCCGACCACCGCCCAGCAATCGCGCCAAAGTCGCATCGATGCTGGCCAGTATCGCCGGCACGCCGGTGTCGCCCGGATGCACCGCCACCCGCACGGTTGCCAGCGGTTGCAACCCCCAGCGTGCCAGCCCTGAAAAAAACAGGGAACTGGCGATGCGCGGTTTCGATCGGCTGGCCCAGGTAATCACCGGGCCCTTGGCGAGCACCGTGCCGGTTACCGGCTGCCAGACCTTCATATGGTCCTCTGCCAGCGCAAACCCTTCTGCCCGTACCGCCGCCAATGCCCCCGGCCCATACAGCCAGGCCGGCGCGATGAACCCCGCCACTGGTCGGCCGATGGCATCCTCCACCACCGCCCGCCCGGCGCGCAGCCGGCGCACGGCCTCTGCCTCTGGCAGCGCTGCAAATTCGCCTTCTCCCGCTGTCATGTGGCGCTGGCGAAACCCCGCCGGTGCATCATCCAGGTGCCGCCAGCCGTGCAGGAACATTTCGACCCCGGCATCGGCCCAGCCGCGCAGCCGCGCCTGAAACGCCCTGTCCGCGCTGATCGGCGCCGTATCCCAGTGATCGGGCACGACGAGCATCGCAAATCGCGCCGATCCCAATTGCCGGTCCAGCCGTTCGGCCAGCGTATCGATCTGGCGTTCAAACCGCGGCGAGACATCATGGATCGAGGCGAGAAGGCGGCGGGGCATGGCGCCGGTGTCGGGCAGGTGGCGGCAGAGCGCAAGCCCCTTGGCTACCTCTCCCCCCGCCACGCGACCTCTGATCGCCGCCAGCAATGCGGGGCGGTATCAATCCCCGGTAAACACTGCTGGTCGCCGTTCGAGAAACGCCGCCACTGCCTCGCCATGATCCGCTGTCTCATGCGCCAGCGCCTGAAACGCTGCTGACAATTCCAGAATCTGATCCATTCGCGCTGTCTGGGATTCGCGCAGCAGCCGCTTGGTCAGGCGCAACGCCCGCGCCGGATTCGCGGCGATGCGCTGGGCAAGGGCCATCGCTTCGGGCATCAGATCATCATCGGCGACCACCCGCGAGACCAGGCCAATGTCCTTGGCGCGGGCGGCATCGAAACGATCACCGGTGAAAAACAATTCCGCTGCCACCGCATAGCCCACCACCCGCGCCAGCGACCAGGCGCCGCCATCGCCGGGCACCAGCCCGACCTTGATGAAGCTGGCGGCAAACAGCGCGCTTTGCGCCGCGATACGGATGTCGCACAAGCAAGCGAGATCACAGCCAAGGCCGACAGCATGACCATTGATCGCGGCAATCGCCGGCACCTCCAGTTCAATCATGGCGCGCGTGATGCGCTGGACGCCACGTTTGTATGTGTCGCGGGTGTCGCCTGGCTGTGCGCCTGGCCCGATGCCGGTTTTATCCTGCATCGCCTTTAAATCACCGCCGGCGCAAAAACCGCGGCCATTGCCGGTCAGGATCAGGCAGGACATCTGGCGATCGTCGCCCACAGCCTCGATGGCGGCGACAAAATCATCGCAATCCTGCAACGTGCCGATGGCGTTCAGCGCCGCCGGCCGGTTCATGCGCAGCACCGCCACCCGGCCATGCGTTTCCCGCAACACGAAATTGCCCATCGCTCTCACTCCCTGAATTCGCTCCAGCGCTAATCGCCAGAACGGCACGGCACAAGCCAAGGGCCATGATCGCGCATTGACCATCCGGTAATCTTTTTGCACTATCCATGCCAATAATCGGTTGGGGATGTGTTTCGACATGCAGGTTTTGCGCACGCCAGACGATCGCTTTGTCGGGCTGGATGGTTATGCGTTCGCCCCGCATTATGCCGACGTCACCGATGCGCAGACGGGGTCGACATTGCGGATCCATTACCTTGATGAGGGGCGGCGCGACGCCGCTCCGGTGCTGCTGCTGCACGGCGAACCGAGCTGGTCTTACCTCTACCGCAATTTCGTCGGGCCTTTGGTTGCGGCCGGCCACCGGGTGATCGCGCCCGATCTGATCGGCTTTGGCAAATCGGACAAGCCGGCGGATCGCACCGATTACACCTATGAACGCCATGTCCAATGGATGTCGGATTGGCTGACCGGGCTGGACCTGACCAACATCACGTTGTTCTGCCAGGATTGGGGCGGGTTGATCGGGCTGCGGCTGGTCGCTGCGTTTCCGGAACGCTTTGCCCGGCTGGTGATTGCCAATACCGGCCTGCCGGTTGGCCAGTCGCCCGGCCCCGGCTTTCACCAATGGTTGACGATCAGCCAGACGATTCCGAATTTCCCGGCGGGGATGATCGTCAACATGGGCACATCGCGGGAATTGCGCCCATCCGAAATCGCCGCCTATGACGCGCCATTCCCCGATGAAACCTATAAGGAAGGGGCGCGGCAGTTTCCAAACCTGGTGCCGATCACCCCCGAACACGGCTCGGTTGCCGAAAACATTGCCGCCTGGACGGTGCTGGAGGCCTTCGACAAGCCGGTGATGACCTGTTTTTCGGACAATGATCCGGTGACCAGGGGCGGCGAGGCGATGATCATGGCACGCATTCCGGGGGCAAAGGGCCAGCGCCATGACGTGATCGCGGGCGGGCATTTCCTGCAGGAGGATTCGCCCGAAATGATCACCCGGATCATCATCGATTTCGCAAAAGGCTGATCCCGATGCAGGTAACCAACGAAATCATGCCGCAATCCGCCGCGGCGCAGACGTTTTTTGCCGATGCCGATCATGGCCCGATGGTGATGATCAACCTGTTGAAATTCCGTGACAAGGCGGCGTATCCGGACGGCAGCAACACCGGCATGAGCGGGCGTGACGCCTATTTGGTCTATGGCGCCGCCGTTACCAAATGCCTGGCGCTCGTTGGCGGCCATGCGGTGTTTTCGGGCGATGTCAGCGGCATCATCCTTGGGCAGGTCGACGATCTTTGGGACATGGTCGCGCTGGCCTATTACCCCAGCCCGCAGGCCATGCTGCAAATGGTGGCGCTGCCGGAATATCAGGGCATCGAGATTCACCGTTTTGCCGGGCTGGAAGGCCAGTTGAATATCCGGACAAAGCCAACGGAAGGCTGGGCAGGGAAATGACCCTGTCCTTTGACCTGTTCTGGTCGTTCCGATCGCCCTATTCCTATCTGCTGACACCGCGCCTTGTCGAACTCGCCAACAGCCATGACGTGGCCTGCAACGTCCGCATCGTTTACCCGATCGCCGTGCGGCAGGCGGATTTTTTCGCCAATGCCGATCCGCTGTGGGTGTTTTACCTGATGAAGGACACTTATCGCACCGCCGAATTCCTGGGGCTGCCGTTTCGCTGGCCGCGCCCCGATCCCGTGCTGATGGACCCGCAAACCCGCAGCTATCCCAAGGAACAGCCGCACATCCACCGTCTTAGCCATCTGGGTGTCGCCGCCAGCGAACGCGGCAGGGGCCTTGGCTTTATCAACGAAGTCAGCACGTTGATCTGGTCTGGCGCCACCGATGATTGGCACCGGGGCGATCATCTGGCCGATGCCGCCGCTCGCGCCGGGCTGGACCTTGCCGAAATGGACGCCGCCGTCGCCGCTGACACCGCCCGCCATATCGCTGCTGTTGAAACCAACCAGACCGCCCAGCGCGCCGCCGGCCATTATGGCGTACCGTTGATGGCGCTGGATGGCGAACCATTCTTTGGGCAGGACCGGTTTGACCAGCTCGTCTGGCGCTTGCAACAAAGGGGCCTCTCGCCGCGCTGAGCGCCTTCGCGACGCCGGGTCCGGCTTTACAGTGACTCCTTTCCCTTGCTTTTTCCTGCACAACGGCGCATTGCCCCCCAGCGCGAAGGTGCCTGCAAGCGATCCGCGGTGCTTCGGCCCCCCTTTCGAACTACGGTTTCCAATGCCATTCCGGCGGACTGTTTCCGCCGGGAACTCGACACTATCAAGGAACTGACATGGCCACTGGCACAGTCAAATTTTTCAACGCCACCAAGGGTTATGGCTTCATTGCTCCCGATGGTGCTTCCAAGGACGTTTTTGTCCATATTTCGGCTGTCGAACGGGCAGGTCTGTCTGATCTGAACGAAGGCGCCAAGGTGACTTTCGATCTCGAAAACGATCGTCAGGGCCGGGCCTCCGCCGTCAACCTCGCGATGGCGTAAGACTCGGCTTATGCCAAAAGAAGAGGTTATCAAGATCGAGGGCGTCATCGCTGAAATTCTGCCTGATGGCCGGTTTCGCGTCCGTCTGGAAAATGAACATGAAATCATCGCCTATACGGCGGGCAAGATGCGCAAAAACCGCATCCGTTCCATCGTTGGTGATCGCGTTCATGTTGAAATGACGCCCTATGACCTCGACAAGGGCCGCATCGTCTTCCGCGAAAAAACCGCGCCGATGCCGATGAACCAGCGACGGTTTTTCCGCCGCTGATTTGCGCCCCTGCCTTCCTCCCCTCCCGCTCGCGGGAGGGGCTGGAGGTGGGTTCTTTCTGCTTTCGCAATTGACAAGCTGCTCCGCCGGCTTTCCATGCCGGCATGCCCGCGCCGCAATCCATCGCAGCACTGACCGCCGCGACCGCCGCCAATCCCGGTGATGCTCATGCCTGGCAGCGCCTTGCCGATTTGCACCACCAGAATGATGACCAGCCCGCCGCCAACCATGCGCAGGCGCAATCACTGCGTGCCGCCGCCCGCGACCCCGCACTGATCGCGGCTGCCAACGCGTTGCTGGCCAATGATCTGCCTGTCGCCGAACGTCTGTTGAAATCACGGTTGCGCGAACAACCGATGGATGTGCCGGCGATCCGCATGCTTGCCGAACTTGCCGGCCGCATCGGGCGCTTTGGCGACGCCGAAAAGCTGCTCCGCCGCGCCGTTGAACTTGCGCCCTCCTTTGACGCGGCCCGCCACAATCTTGCCGTCGTCCTGCAACGCCAGGGCAAAGCCGAGGCAGCGCTGGCCGAAACTGACACCCTGTTGGCGCGAGACCCGGATTCCCCCGGTTACCAGGTGCTGCGCGCCGCGATCCTGGTCCGGCTGGGCGAATATCACGCCGCCATCGCGCTGTATGACACGCTGCTGGCCAGCCACCCCGAACAGCCGCGCGCCCAGATGAGCCATGGCCACGCCCTGAAAACTGTTGGCCAACAGGATGCCTCTGTTGCAGCCTATCGCCGCGCCATCCAACACGCGCCGACGCTTGGGGAGGCGTGGTGGAGCCTTGCCAATCTGAAGACCGTCAAATTCAGCGCCGCAGATATCGCCGCGATGCAGGCCGCACTCACCCAGCCGGACATCGCCGACGAGGACAGGTTTCACCTGGAATTCGCGCTGGGCAAGGCGCTGGAAGACGCTGGCGACCATGACGGATCATTCGCCCACTACCGCCGCGCCAACACACTGCGCCGCACCCAGCTCGAATACAGCGCCGATGAAACCACTGCCAATGTCGCCCGGGTCAAATCGCTCTACACACCGGCATTCCTTGCCGACCGCGCTGGCCAGGGCTGTACCGCACCGGACCCGATTTTCATTGTCGGCCTGCCACGATCCGGTTCAACGCTGATCGAACAGATCCTCAGCTCGCACAGCCAGGTGGAGGGCACCAGCGAACTGCCCGACATTATCGCGCTGGCTCGCCGGCTGGGCGAACGCCCGCAAGGGGCGCCGGATGGTGGCGGCCAGCGTGATCGCTTTGCCGTCCGGCTGGCCGGACTGGATGCGGCCGGGCTGGCGGCGCTGGGCCGGGAATATCTGGATCGCACCCGTATCCAGCGCAAAACCGGGCGGCCTTTGTTTATCGACAAAATGCCGAACAATTTCGTCCACACCGGCTTCATCCACCTGATACTGCCCAATGCCAGGATCATCGACGCCCGGCGGCACCCGATCGGCTGCTGTTTTTCCGGATACAAGCAGCATTTCGCCCGCGGCCAGGCGTTCAGCTATGACCTGAGCGAAATTGGCCGTTATTGGGCCGATTATGCCGATTTGATGGACCATTTCGATCGGGTGCTTCCCGGCCGCATCCACAGGGTGTTTTATGAAGCGATGGTGGCAGAGCCTGAGGCGCAGATCAGGGCACTGCTGGGCTATTGCGGGCTGGATTTCGAACCGGCATGCCTCGATTTTCACAAGACCGAACGTGCCGTGCGCACCGCCAGTTCGGAACAGGTGCGGCAGCCACTTTACGGCTCGGCTGTGGATCATTGGCAACACTTTGAAAAATGGTTGACCCCATTGCGCGCCGCACTGGGCTCACGACTGGACAGCTACCCCTAGCTGGCGCAGTCTTGTCAGCATGACGGTTGTAAAGCCGCAAAGCGGGGTATTTCGATGTTGCGTTCACTGCTGATGGTCACGTCTGCGCTCGCCGCGCCAGTTGCGGCGCAAACTGCTGACGCCAATACGGATGGCGTTGCCGAAATCGTCGTCACCGCCACCAAATCATCGAAGAACCTGCAGGATGTGCCGATCAGCATTACCGCGCTGGGCACCGAAAAACTGGCACAATTGCAGGTAAAATCATTTGACGATTACGTCCGCTTCCTGCCTTCTGTGACGTATCAGACCGCTGGCCCTGGCAGTGCAAAGGTTTATTTCCGCGGTGTTTCATCGGGCGAAAACGCCAACCATTCGACGTCGCAGCCAACCGTTGGCATCTATCTTGACGAACAGCCGGTTACCACCATCACCGGACCGATCGATCTCCACATCTATGACATGGCGCGGGTCGAGGCGCTGGCCGGGCCGCAGGGCACGCTTTACGGCTCCTCCAGCATGGCCGGCACGCTGCGCCTGATCACCAACAAGCCTGATACATCCAAATTTTCGGGCGCGTTCGATGTCGAGGCCAATAATGTCCATGACGGCGCCTGGGGCGGTATCGTCGAAGGCTATATCAACGTGCCGCTCAGCGACCGGGTCGCCGTTCGCGCCGTGGGCTGGTATGAAAAGGATGCCGGCTTCATCGACAACATCCTGCAGACCCGCACCTATCCGACATCGGGGGTGACGGCGACGACCGCGCCTTATGTGAAGAAAAACTACAACGACGTCGAAACAGTTGGCGGCCGCATCGCGCTGGGCATCGACCTGAACGATGAATGGACGATCACCCCGATGCTGATGGGCCAGAAACAGTCCATCCATGGTTTTTTCGGCCAGGAAACCGGCCTCGCCAAGCGCCAGGTTGCCCAATATAATCCCGAATTCGGCCGCGATGACTGGTGGCAGGCATCGCTGACCATCGAAGGCAAGATCGGCAATTGGGACCTGACCTACTCGGGCGGCTATATGAAGCGCAAGCAGCCGTATGACAGCGATTACAGCGACTATGCCTATTTCTACGATGCGCTTTATGGCTCTGGCGCTTATATTTACGACAATGCCGGCAAGACGATCAGCCCGAACCAATATATCAAATCGCGGCCGAAATTTAACCGCCAAAGCCATGAACTGCGGATTTCGTCACCGCAATCTGCACCGCTGCGCGTGATCGCCGGGCTGTTTTACCAACGCCAGGAGAATAATATCGAGGAAAATTACGTCATTGATGGCATTGCTGCCGCCATCAAAGTGCCGGGCACTGCCAGCAACATCTGGCTGACCAAGCAGGATCGGGTTGACCGCGATTATGCGGCCTTTGGCGAATTGACCTATGACATCACCGACAAGCTGACGGTGACCGGTGGCGCGCGGCTATATCGCTATGACAATTCGCTGGTCGGATTTTTCGGCTATGGCGCCGGTTATTCCAGCAAGACCGGCGTGTCGCAATGTTTCGCGCCAGCCATCGTCGCGGGCTCACCGTGCACCAATTTGAACGCCAATACCAAGAAGACCGACTGGCTGGGGAAGGCGAACATCACCTATAAAATCGATGCCGACAAACTCGTCTATGCCACCTTCAGCCAGGGATTCCGACCCGGCGGCATCAATCGGCGCGGCGGCCTTGCCCCCTACACGCCTGACAAGCTCAACAATTTCGAAATTGGTTTCAAAACCAGCTGGGCGGATAACATGGTCCGTTTCAACGGCGCCATCTATCAGGAAAACTGGAACAATATCCAATTTTCGGCGCTGGGCCTGAACGGATTGTCTATCGTCACCAATGCCGGCAATGCCCGGATCAGGGGTGTCGAATTCGATCTGACGGTAGCGCCAAGCCGCGGCCTGACCCTGACGGCGAGCGGCAGCTATAACAATGCCAAGTTGGTTACCAATTTCTGCAATTACGCCAATCCAACCCATGATTGCGGCATTGCCGGGCCGGGCGGTGCTGCCAATTCGATCTTGGCCCCGGCCGGCACCCGCCTGCCCGACACAGCGCGATTCAAGGGGAATCTTCTCGCCCGCTATGAATTCGACCTGGGCAAGGACATGACCGGCCATGTGCAGGGCGCGGTGGTTTACGAAGGGGAACGCAACGGCGATTTGCGCACCAGCATCCGTACCATCGTCGGCGATTTCCCGGCCTACACGACCGCCGATATCAGCGTCGGCGTCAAAACCGCCAGCTGGAGTGCCGAGCTATATGCCACCAACCTGTTCGATTCGAACGGCATCACCTCACGGTCGGTCCAATGCGGCGAAACCGTCTGCGGTGATCCGGGCAAAGTTACGGCGAGCGGCGGTATTTTCTACAATTATATCATCCGGCCACGCACGATCGGCCTGAAACTGGGGAAGAAGTTCTAGCGTCGATTTCGCTATCATAGCATCGTCATGCTGGCGTAGCCCAGCATCCACTGCTGAGCCAAAGTCAGGCTGTTGGAGCAGTTGGGGCGTGCTTTGCGCAGCAGCCGGCACACCGTCGACGGGCCGGTATCTTGCCCCGCAGTGGATGCTGGCCTACGCCAGCATGACGGGTATGTTTCAATTGAACTGAAATCGAGTCTAGGGTGGCGGCCTTTGGCGGCTGAGGCCCAGGCCCCAGCCGCCAAAGGCTCTTCAGCGCCGCAACCAGCGCCCGACAAAGCTCCGGTCCGCCAAAATCTCTCGCGCTGCATTGTGCCCCGGCGCGCCCGTGACGCCGCCGCCCGGGTGCGTGCCTGATCCGCACATATACAGCCCGGCAATCGGGGCGCGGTAATCGCCGTGACCCAGGATCGGCCGGGCGGAATACAGTTGGTCCAGCGACATCCGCCCATGGAAAATATCGCCGCCGATCAACCCGAATTTGCGCTCCAGATCGAGCGGCGAATGGATTTGCCGGGCGATGATCGATGCCTTGAAATTTGGCGCGTGCTGGGTGACGCAATCGATGATGTCATCGGCGGCCTGTTCGCGCACATCGTCCCAGCTTTTACCGTCTGGCAGTTCCGGCGCGAATTGCTGGCAGAACAGGCTGGCGATATGCTGGCCCGGTGGTGCCAGGCTGTCATCGACGGTCGTCGGCAGCTTCATTTCGACAATCGGCTGGCGCGACCAGCCGTTCAGTTTGGCGTCGGTATAGGCGCGATCCATATAATCCAGCGTCGGCGCGATGATGATGCCGGCGGTATGGTGTTCGGCCTTTGCCTTGCCCGGCAACACCGAAAAATCCGGCAGTTCCGACAGCGCGACGTTCATCCGGAATGTGCCGGAGCCGGTGCGGAATGTCGCCATGCGGCGGTTGAAGGCGGCGGGCAGATCGGCGTTATCGACCAATTGGCGGAACAGCAGTGCCGGGCCGACATTGGCAGCGATGATGGGGGCGGCAATTTCCTCACCGCTGACCATCCGCACGCCCACGGCTCTGCCGCCATCGACGAGCAGTTTTGCCACCGGGCTGTCGAGGCTGATTTCCACGCCCGCCAGCGCACAGGCCAGCGCCATCGCCTGGGTGATCGCACCCATACCGCCGACGCTATGCCCCCACATGCCCTTTTTGCCGTTGATTTCGCCAAAAACATGGTGGAGCAGCACATAAGCGCTGCCCGGCGTATCGGGGCTGGCATAATTGCCGACGACGGCGTCAAAGCCGAACGCCGCCTTGACCGCATCGCTTTCATACCAACCATCGAGGAAATCCCGCGCCGATTTGACAAACAAATCGAGCACGTCACGCTGTGCCTCGATATCCATGCCCAGCAGCGGCCGGCCCTGGGCGGCGGCGGCCAACAAGGCTCTCACCCCGCCGCCGGCATTCGGCGGGGTTTTCAGGCTGATATCGCGCAGCACTTCGGCCACACCCTCCAGCGCTGCCTCATAGGCCGGGAACGTTTCGGCATCTTTGGGTGAGAAACGCGCAAATTCGGCCTGGGTGCGGGCCATGCCGCCGCCAAGCTTCAGATAATCATTTTCCAACGGGAAGAAATTGGAAATCGTCCGTTCGATGATGCGGAACCCATGGTCGTGCAGCCGCATGTCTGCGATGATTTTCGGCCGCAACAGGCTGACCGTATAGCTGGCGGTGGAATTGCGGAAACCGGGGGCAAATTCTTCTGTAACGCAGGCTCCGCCGATAATGTTGCGCGCCTCCAATATCCGCACCTTCAGCCCGGCACGGGCCAGATAGAATGCGCACACCAAGCCGTTATGCCCGCCGCCGATGATGATCGCGTCGTATTTTTCGGTCATTTTGCCTTGCTCAAATAACGCCGGCTCCAGCCGGGGGCGGGGGGCGTGTGCAATCGCGCCTCGGGCACCTTCTCACGGATTTTCGCGGCAAAACTGCGCAGGCACACCTCGGTCTCGCTAAGCGGACCGATGGTAAAGCTTGATGACGCCATGCCAGCCTGCACCCGGCCGACCAGCACCGAATCCTCTGCATTCACGCTGCGATTGATGCGTTCGTTCAAATATCGCGCGGCGCGCATTTCGCGGCGATCGTCTGCCAGGGCGTAACTGGCGCCGCGCAGCGCCGTGGTTGTGGCGCTGGTGGGGATAAACTGCATGAAATCAATCTGATCGGCATAAATGTCAAAGGCGATGTTCGGCCATAGCTTGATATACCACCAATGATGCCGGCGTTCAGGCGGCAGATGCGCCACCGGTGGCACGGCGCGAGCATAGGCGCGTTCCGACCAACTGCCGGCGTTGGCCACATCCTGCAACGCACCGCCCAACCGGTCAGACCAGGGCCCGGCAATCGTTTCATACCCCAACCCGAACAGCCGTTTCAGCCCCGGATGCGCCGGCAATATGTGCAGATTGTCGCTGTAATTGTCGCACAGGTTTTTCCAGTTCACCGCGCGCGGACGCACGCTGACCGGCATCAATGGCCGCATGTCTTCAAACCGATAGGGCGCCACCTCGGCATCCCAGGGCGCCAGCATTTCGGCAACAGATGGCAAGCCGGGGGCGAGCCGTACAAAGACGAACCCCCGCCAGATTTCATGCTCCATCACCGCCAGGCCATGATCGGCCAGCGCAAAATCTGGATAGGTGGATTTCAGCGGCACGCCGGTCAGCCGCCCATCCAGCGCATAGGTCCAGGCGTGATAGGGGCAGACCAGCGCCCGCGCGCAGCCACCATCGCCATCGACCAGCCGTGATCCGCGGTGCCGGCAGACATTGGCAAAGGCGCGCACTTTGCCATCATCGCCGCGCACGACGATGATGCTTTCGCCCAGCCATTCGAGTGTCCGCCAATCGCCGGCTGCCGGTATATCGCTCAGATGGCAGACAATCTGCCATGCCGGCCGCAATATCACGGCGCGTTCGACGGCATACCATTCTGGATCCTGATACAACCATGCCGGCAGCGACCAGCCGGCATCGGGATCGACACCGGCCTGCACCATGACTTCACCCAGACTCGCCATTCGCCCCCTGCCTTGCTGGGGTCAGCTATATGGGGCGCACCCGGATGTCGCAACGGCGGATTGGCCTTGGCGACGGCACCGGCCCGTGCCAAGCAGGTTGCCCAATCAGGCGGAGATTTCGGCAATGCGCATCATTCTGCTGGCGGCGATTTTGCTTGCCACTACCGCCGCCGGCTCCCCCCAACCCTCGACCACCGAACTGCGAAACACCATCACGACGCTTGTCGGCTTCGGCACTCGCCATAGTTTGTCAGACACCACGTCAACGACGCGCGGCATCGGTGCCGCCAGGCGATGGGCGGCGACGAAATTCGCCAGTATCGGTCAGGATTGCGGCGGGTGCCTGACCATCGAAACTCCGGCCAGGATGATGACCAGCCCACGGGTGCCGGTGCCAGCGGAAATCGTCGACGTGCTGGCGATCCAGCGCGGCACCACCGACCCCAACCGTGTGGTCATTATTTCCGGCCATATCGACAGCCGCAACAGCGACGCAATGGATGCAACGGGCGCTGCGCCGGGCGCCAATGACGATGGATCGGGCACGGCAGCGGTGATCGAGGCAGCGCGGTTGCTTTCAAAACAGAAATTTCCAGCCACCATCGTTTACGCGGTGCTGTCGGGTGAGGAACAGGGGCTGCTGGGCGGCAAATTGCTTGCCGAAACGGCCAAGGCCAAGGGCTGGCGGGTCGAAGCGGTGCTGAACAATGACATCATCGGCAACAGCCATGGCAGCGGCGGCGCCCACGATGACAGCAGCGTACGGGTGTTTTCCGAAGGCACCAAGGCGACCGAAAGCCCCGAACAGGCCAACCGCCGACGTTACAATGGCGGCGAAGTCGATTCGCCGGCGCGCAACCTGTCGCGCTATATAGCCGGCTTGTCGGCTGGGATTCGGGTTGAACAGGTTTATCGCACCGATCGTTTTGGCCGCGGCGGCGATCAGGTGCCGATGCTGGAGGCCGGATATCCAGCCGTTCGCATCACCGAACGACAGGAAAATTACGACCGCCAGCACCAGAATATCCGAATCGAGGCGGCGCGGGCCTATGGCGATGTCATCGGCGGCGTCGATTTTGCCTATCTGGCCAAGGTGACGCGGCTGAATGTCGCTGCCCTCGCCGCGCTCGCCACCGCCCCCGCGCCGCCATCGGCGGTAACTGTGGAGGGGCAAGTGTCACCCGATACCAAGCTCGGCTGGAAACCCAGCCCCGGCGCCACCGGCTATCGCATCTGGTGGCGCGCCACCACATCACCGGCCTGGCAGTTCCACCGTGATGTGGCGGCGGGCGACACTTCGCTGGTATTGGTCGGCATCGACATCGATACCTGGTTTTTCGGTGTTTCGGCGCTGGGGGCAGCCGGCAGCGCCAGCCCGGTGGTCTATCCAGGCGCTGCCGGCGCGTTTTTCGCGGAGTAATCGTCGCCTCCCCGCAGGCGGAAGAGGACGGCCCTGTGTCCGCCCTGCGGTGATTTGCGTTACCGCAACCGCTGCGCTGGCTGGCTGCCGCCTAAGCCAACAGCGTCTGGAGAGCGAGCACCAAACAAATGCCGGATTTTGATGTTATCGTCGCCGGCGGCGGCCCGGTCGGCACCGTTGCCGGCTATGCGCTGGCTGCCGCCGGGCTTCGCGTGCTTGTCGTTGAATCCGCCACACATGCCGCCGAAGATTTGCGCGCCTCTACCTTTCATCCGCCCAGCCTTGAAATGCTGGCCGCGCTGGGGATCATCGACGATCTGCTGCCGCTGGGTCTGAAGGCCCCCGTCTATCAGTATCGCATCCGCCAGACCGGCGAGGTGCTGGCGTTTGATCTGAGTGAACTGTCGGATCGCACGCCCTATCCATTCCGCCTGCAATGCGAACAATGGCAATTGGCGCGGCTGCTGGCAGCGCGGATTGCCGCCCACCCCGGCTGCGAAATGCGGTTTTCCAGCCGCGTCGTGCATTTCGATCAGGATACCGATGGCGTTACCGTCAATCTGGAAACGCCGACAGCGATCGAACCTGTCCGCTGCCGCTATCTGGTTGCTGCCGATGGCGCCAATTCGATCGTCCGCAAATGGCTGGGGGTGGAATTCGAAGGCTTTACCTATCCTGAAAAATTCCTCTGCCTGTCGACAAAATTGCCGCTGGAGCAGCGCTTTGATCGGCTGGCCTGGGTGAATTACGTCGCCGATCCTGATGATTGGCATGTGCTGCTGCGGGTGCCACGGCTGTGGCGAGTGCTGGTTTCAGCCGATATTGCCGCCGATGATGATGTGCTGAAATCCGACGCCAACAAGGATGCGGTGTTCAGGCGACTGCTGGGCGACGACACACCGGTCGAAACCCATCACCGCACCATCTATCGCATCCATCAGCGTGTGGCGCAGCGCTATGACCATGGCAGGGTCGTGCTGATTGGCGATGCGGCGCATCTGAACAATCCGCTGGGCGGGCTGGGTATGAACAGCGGCATCCACGACGCGATCAACCTGACCGAAAAGCTGAAGGCGATCCTGCTCGACGGCGCGGATTCGGCGGAACAACTTGCGCGCTTCGATCGGCAACGCCGCACGGTGATGCACAATTTCATCCAGGCGCAGACCATCGCCAACAAGAAGTTGATCGAAACCAGGGACCCGGTTGCGCGTGAGGCAAATTATGCCGAAATGCGGGCGATCAACATAGACGCCGACCGCAGGCGCAATTACCTGTACAATCAGGCTATGTTCAAAAGCCTGGATGATGCGGCGGCGATTGCATGAGTGGTTTTGACGAAGAACGACACCAGCCCGCTCCTCCGCCGGGCCAGCCGATGCCAGTTAACGCTTTGGGTGGCCGGGTGGGGGAGCGGGCTGGTGCCGTTCCTGCAAACGAAGACGCACGCGGCTGGCGCGGCAAATTGGCCGTACTCGGGCCCAGCACCAACACCATCGTCCAGCCCGACATGGACGATTTGCGCGTGCCTGGCGTCACCGCGCACTACGCCCGCATCTTCGTTGAAAACATGGCCATTGGCGACAATGCCAGTTTCAAGGCGCTGACCGACGCCATCACCGTCAGCGTCGATGCGGCAGTCAAATCCGTCCTTACCTGCCAGCCGGATCATATCGTCATGGGCATGTCGGCGATCACTTTTTATGGCGGTGTTGCCGGGGCCGAGGCGTTTCGCGCCCGCATCGCCGGCATTTCGGGGCTGGGCGTTTCCACCGGCGCAATTGCAACGGCCGCGGCGCTGCATCGGTTCGGCGCCAAACGCATCAGTTTTCTGTCACCCTATTTCCCCAGCGCCAATGCCGAAGTACGCGGTTTTTTTGAAGAATCCGGTTTCAGCGTGGCACGTGACCTGTGCCTGGAATGCGCATCACCGGTCGCAATCGCCCAGGTGCAGCCGGAGCGGCTGCGCGGGGTGCTCGCCGAACTCGATGGCCCTGATGTCGATGCCATCGTTCAGGTCGGCACCAACCTGTCGATGCTCGATCTGTGCGCCGCCGCCGAACAGGTGCTGGGCAAGCCGGTGATTTCGATCAACGCCGCGACATGGTGGCACGGCCTGCGGGCGATCGGGGTGCTGGACAACGTGTGGAGCAAGGGGCGGTTGCTGGAGGAATTCTGACGGCGCCTCGCCCGCCATGGTCGAGGTCACGCACCATTCACCGGTCGCGCATTGGCAACCCTGGCCCAATCGGGCAAAGCGGCTTCATCTTCCGCCGGAAAGTCCCCAATGCGCCTGTCGATAATCGCTGCCCTGCTGCTCGCCACGCCAGTCTACGCCCAGCCAGTCTACGCCCAGCCAGCCCCCGCCCCGGTCGCTGCACTGATCAAATCCGTCGACATTCCCCATGACCAGTTCACCCTTCCCAATGGCCTGACGGTCATCGTCCACACCGACCGCAAGGCGCCGATCGTCGCAATCAGCGTCTGGTATCATATCGGATCAAGGGATGAACCCGCCGGAAAGACCGGCTTTGCCCATCTGTTTGAACATCTGATGTTCGGCGGTTCGGAAAATGTACCGGAATTCGACAAGCTGATGGACGATATCGGCCAGTCACAGGCCAATGGCAGCACCTGGTATGATCGCACCAATTATTTCGAAAATGTGCCGACCCCGGCGCTGGAAACTGCGCTGTTCGTTGAATCCGATCGCATGGGCCATCTGCTCGGTGCCGTGACGCAGAGGAAGCTGGATCTGCAACGCGGCGTCGTCCAGAATGAAAAGCGTCAGGGTGACAATCGCCCGTTTGGCATGACCCGATATGCCATCGGTGAAGGTCTGTTTCCCGTCGGCCATCCCTATCGCCATTCGACGATTGGCAGCATGGCCGATCTGGATGCGGCCAGCCTCGATACGGTGCGCGATTGGTTCCGGGCAAATTACGGCCCCAACAATGCCGTGCTGGTGCTGGCCGGCGATATCGACAGCGCCACCGCCAGGGTGCTTGTCACCAGATATTTTGGTGATATTCCGCGCGGGCCGGAGCCTGTGCGCTATGTGGCGCCGGTGCCGGTGCGAACTGTCACCACCCGCGAAACCATGACCGACGCCATCGCCAACCCACGGTTGATCCGCAGCTATGTCATCCCAGGGCGCCCCGACCCATCGGTGCCGCTGGTCGATGTCGCTGCGACCATTTTGGCGGGTGGTGAGACATCACGCCTGTATACCGATCTGGTGCGCGACAAACTGCTCGCCGTCAATGTCAGCGGCGGCGTGCAGCCATTTGAAAAAATCAGCATGGTGCAATTTCAGATCGATGTGAAAGCCGGCGTCGATCCCAAGATCGTCGAGGCGCGCATTGACCAGTTGTTCGCGCAATTCCTCAAATCCGGCCCCAGCGCCGATGAAGTCCAGCGCGTCGCGACAAGCGCTGTCGCCGGCACCATCCGCGGGCTGGAGGCGGTCGGCGGTGATGGTGGCAAGGCCGTCAGCCTGGCCGAAGGTGCGGTTTATGCAGGGAATGCCGATTTCTATAAAACCGAACTGATGCGCTATGCCGATGCCACGCCCCATACAGTGCTGATGGCGGCGCGCAAATGGCTGGCACATGGCGATTTCCGGCTGACTGTGCTGCCGGGCAAGCGCATCCCACGCGATACTGGCGATAGCCCTGCGGCGGCTGGCGATGCCCAGACGAACGCGGTTGTCGCCAAGGCCATTGCTTCTGCCCCGCCGGTATCGGGTGCGGCCCGGATTGTGCCCGTTTTGCCCGCGATCGCCCCCGAATTGACGCTGCCGCCGCTGGATCGCTTCACACTGTCCAACGGGATTCAAGTGACGCTGGCGCGGCGCACCACCATCCCCACTGTCATCATGTCGATGTCATTCGATGCCGGCTTCGCCGCCGATGACCGCGCCAGGCCGGGCACCGAGGGCCTGATGCTGGCAATGCTGACCGAAGGCACCACCAGCCGCACCGGGCTCGATATCGCCAAGACCAGCGAACGCCTGGCCGCCGATATCAGCGCCGGCAATGGGTTTGACACAACGCGGTTGACGCTGAGCGCGTTGAAGCCGAACCTTGCTGCCAGCCTTGATCTGTTCGCCGATGTGGCGCGCAACCCGGCTTTTGACGCCACCGAGTTGGAACGCGTTCGCGGCCAGGCGCTGGCCGGCATTGCGCAAGAGGCGCGCGATCCGGCGTCGATTGCCCGCCGGGCGTTCGTTCCTTTGCTGTTCGGCCCCAGCCACCCCTATGGCGTACCCGGCAGCGGTGCCGGCACCGACGCGGGGGTAAAGGCCGTCACCCGCGCCGATCTGATCGCCTTTCATCAACGCTGGTTGCGGCCCGACAATGCCCAGCTGTTCGTGGTCGGCGATGTGACAGCGGCAGAATTGCAACCGCTGCTGGAGGCGAGCCTTGGCAACTGGAAGCCACCGGCCGTGGCAAAAGGCAGCAAGGCGTTTCCACCGCTGCGAACCACGCCCAGCCCACGGATCATCCTGATCGATCGGCCCGGATCGCCGCAATCCTATATTCGCGCTGGCGAACTGCTGCCGATCAGCGGCCGCGATGATCCATTTGTGCTGGATGCTGCCAATGATCTGATCGGTGGCGGGCTGACGGCGCGGCTAAATGCCGATCTGCGTGAGGCAAAGGGCTGGTCCTATGGCGTTGGCAGCCGGCTGTCGGAAGGCGTGGACCAGACCTATGCCATCGTCGTCGCCCCGGTGCAGACCGATCGCACAGGCGATGCCATCGCCGCGATCATCACCGATTATGCAGCACTGAAGGGCACCCGCCCGCTGGACGACACTGAACGCACAAAGGTCGTCAACAGCAATGCCCGGTCGCTGCCGGGTGCGTTTGAAAGCGGCGGCGCCGTGCTGGGGGCGATCGAACGCAATGCGCTGCTGGGCCGGCCCGATGATTATTACCGCAAGCTGCCGGCGCGTTACCAGGCGTTGACGACGGCGGAATTGAACGGTGCCGCCGCGATGCTCGATGCCGGCAAATTCGTTTGGGTGGTGGTTGGTGATGCCAAGCTGGTCGAGCCGCAGCTTGCAAAGCTGGGCCTGCCGTTGGAGGTCCGGCGGTAAAATACCCTGACGCCGTGGGGGGGAGGCTACGCCGCCGCCAGTTCCCCACCAGCCCCCATCGCCACCGCCCGGAAAAATAGCACCAGCGCCATCACACTGAACCCTGCGGCCAGCAGGAACGGAATGCCAGGAAAATAGATCGCCGCGCCGCCGCCGGAATAATAGGCGAAACTGCCAGTCATCAATGGCGGCCCGATGATTGATGTCAGGCTTTGGATGCTGCTGACCGAACCTTGCAATTCGCCCTGTTCGGATGGCGCGACGCCTGTGGACATCATCGCCTGCAGGGCCGGGAACACCAGCCCTTGCAGCATCGCAACGAAGATACCGACATACATCACCCAGCCAGCCGCGGCGAAGGCATAGATCAGAAAACCCGCAATCGACGAGATCGCCCCCGCAATGACGACCTTGCGTGCGCCATAGCGCGGCATCAGCCGGCGCGACAGTACGCCTTGCACGATTGCGCCGGTCACCCCGACAACCGCAAGGCTGGCGCCGACCTGGCCCGGACTCCAGGAAAAGCGTTCCAGGCAGAAATAACTCCAGGTCGAATACAGCGACTGATATCCCAGCGTCCAGACGAACACGGTCGCCGCCAGCACCAGCACCCGCGGATGTGCGGCCCGCAGCCGCAACAGCGCCCCGACCGGATTGGCCCGCCGCCAGTCAAAGGCCCGGCGATTTTCGGCCCCAAGGCTTTCCGGCAAGACAAAATAACCATAGGTGACATTGGCAAACGCCAGGCCGGCCGCCAGCATGAACGGCACCCGCGGGCCGAATTGTGCTACAAGACCGCCGAGCGCCGGGCCGATGATGAAGCCAAAGCCGAACGCCATGCCGATGATGCCAAAATTCGGCCCGCGCTTTTCGGGCGGCGAAATGTCGGCAATATAGGCATAGGCCGTGGGGAAAGATGCGCCGGTGATGCCCGCCACCACCCGCACCACGACCAGCCAGGCCAACGTTGGCGCAAAGGCCATGACGACATAATCCAGCCCGAACGCCGCCAGGCTGGCAAGCAGCACCGGCCGCCGGCCAAACCGATCCGATAGGCCGCCAATGATTGGCCCACAGATGAACTGGGTGCTGGCATATAGAAAGGTGATCCAGCCGCCGATTTCAGCCGACGCCGCCAGATTGCGCCCGGTCAGATCCATGATCAGGCCGGGAAGCACCGGGATGATGATGCCAAAGCCGATCGCATCGATCAGCACGGTGACGAACAAGAATGCCAGCGCGCGGTTGTTGGTCACAACCACGTCACATGCCCCATTTTTCGGCCCGGCTTGATTTCGCTTTTACCGTAAAGATGCAGATGGGCGCGGCGGTCGGCGAGCAGCTTGGCCCAATCATGGACATCTTCGCCGAGCAAGTTGCGCATCAAAATATCGGAAGACGTCAAAGCCGTATCACCCAGCGGGAGCCCGCAAATGGCGCGAACATGATTTTCAAATTGTGACGCACGCGCGCCCTCGATCGTCCAGTGACCGCTGTTGTGAACACGCGGCGCCATCTCGTTGAATCGAGGGCCATCGGGAGTGGCGAAGAATTCCAGCGTCAATACCCCGACATGGTTGAGCGCTTCGGCTACCCTGGTCGCCAGCGCGACAGCTTGCGGTTCCAGCGTGGCGATTTCGGGGGGGGGCGGCACATGGCTGGTGGCGAGCACGCCGGCATCGTGATGGTTATCCGGCACCGCCCAAGTGACCACCGTGCCATCCTGCCCGCGCGCCAGCAACACCGAAAATTCATGGGTGAAATCCACCCACGCCTCAAGAATTGCCGCCTGGCCGGCCAGCGCTGCCCAGGCCGCATCGGCATCGGCCGCGCTGCGGATTCGCGCCTGACCCTTGCCATCATAGCCCATGCGCCGAGTTTTCAGCACTGCCGGAAGCCCGATCTCGGCAATGGCGACATCCAGCCCGGCGCGGCTGTCAACGGCCCGCCATGCCGCCGGACGCCCGCCCAGCGCCTCGACAAAACGTTTTTCGGTCACCCGGTCCTGCGCCACTTCCAGGCTTTCGGCGCCAGGGTGTACCGGCAGGCGCGTCGCGAGGTGCCGGATCGCAGCAGTGTCGATATTTTCGAATTCAAACGTCACCACGTCGACCGAGGCGGCAAACCGGTCCAGCGCTGCCAGATCATCATAGTTGGCGCGCGTCACCTCGGCCGCAACGTCACCCGCCGGCAATTCCGCCTCAGGCGCAAAGACATGGACGCGATAGCCCATATTTGCCGCAGCCAGAGCCAGCATCCGCCCCAACTGGCCGCCGCCCAATATGCCGATCGTCGAACCCGGTTCAATCATTCCGGCGTTTCAACCACGCTGTCGGTTTGCGTCTGCCGCCACGCCGCCAGCCGGATTGCCAGCGCCGGATCGGTCGTCGCGAGCATTGCCGCAGCCAGCAACGCTGCGTTGATCGCGCCCGGCTTGCCAATGGCCAGCGTGCCGACCGGCACGCCAGCCGGCATCTGGACGATCGAATACAGGCTGTCGACACCGTTCAGTGCCTTTGATTCGATCGGCACGCCCAGCACCGGCAATGCCGTCATCGCCGCCGCCATGCCAGGCAGATGCGCTGCACCGCCGGCGCCGGCGATGATCAGTCTCAGGCCGCGCGCCGCAGCCGTGCCAGCATAATCATACAGCCGTTGCGGGGTGCGATGCGCGCTGACCACCCGGCATTCGTGCGGCACGCCCAATGTCGTCAGCATTTCGGCGGCATAAGCCATCGTTGCCCAATCGGATTTGGACCCCATGATGATGCCGATGATCGGTTCGTTCAACGCGGCGCTCCCCCGGCGACAGGCAAGCGCCGGACCTTAGGGACGCGCCTCATGAAGGGCAACAAAAAGGGCTGCGATCGCCGATCGCAGCCCCGATCGCCGTGTCAGGATCAAAAGGCTGCAGACAGCGAGACCAGGAACTTGCTGCCGGCGATCGTCGAACCATCCTTGGTGGAGGAGAAGTTGGGCTGAAGCTGCTGATAGGCAACGCTGCTGGTCTTGATGTCGGTATCGACCCAGGCAACGCCAATGACGACCGGTCCGATCGCGAAATCGGCACCCACCAGGAAATCCCAATATTTGCCGGTCGGCGCCAGGCTGGTGCCGTTCGGGCCAAGGCCGGGGTTGCCATCCGAATGGCCGACATGGGCCTTCAGCGTAACGGGCGTGCCCGGAATGCCACTGGAAATATCGGTCCACAAATACAAATTGTCATATTTGCTGCCGACGACGCTGGTTGGTGTCGCAAACCAGTTGCCCGCTGCCTTTTGGTTGGGGACATAGGCGACGGCGCCGGTGATGGAGACCGGACCGAGTGCGCCGCTCAGCTTGAAATAAGGCTCGACATAGGATGTCAGCGTGGCGCCGCCGGGATAGTTATACCAGGTAATACCGCCATCCAGCTTGAGCGCACCGACCGGTATCGAATAGCCACCGATGAGATCCAGTTCCAGATTCGGGCCACCAAAGGTGCCCCAGCCGGCGAGGTTCGAAGCAAAGGTGCTGATGTAAAAGCCGCTGCTGTGAGTCAGCGTCATGCTGCCTTGAATGGTGGCGCCCTTGTCCGTCTGCGACACGCCGCGCAGGCGGTAGTCATTCAGAATGGCGACTGAACCGGAAAATTTAAAGGCCGGGGTTGCTTCCTCGGCCAGAGCAGGGGCGGCGAAGGTGAAACCAGCGAGAAGCGCCGCGCCAAGCGACAAGCGAGTGAGATTCTGGCGAGACATGGATTGAAGCATGAACATTTTCCCTGTGTTCGGGTTGATGTTCCTTCCCCAATTGCCGGCCCTCCCTCTCACCTTGCCAAACGGCAGGCGGGGGACAATCACGGCTTTCACTGGCAAATGTGGTCCGGCCAAGCCTTTTTGTATAGCCATCATCAAAGTCGGTTCGCCGGGTTTCGCAATAGTGTTGCCCATTTGACACGCATTGCGGCGAGATCATGGCGCAAAATCGGCGCCGGACGACAGATTACGATTATGTTATCCCAGCAGCCGGCTGACCGCTGATTCGATCAAGTCCCGGGCCAGCGCCGTCGGCAATTTCTGTTCCACCCGCAACCGCTGCCAGCTTTCAAAGCTCATCAGCAGGTCCAACGTTTCAAAGGCCAGCCGGTCATCGCCGATTGCGGCCGGCAAAATCACCTTTAACCGATGCCGCAACAGCATCTGCACCGCATCATGGCTGGTCTGAATCGCGGCTGATTCGTGACGATGGGCATCCACGGCGCGCTTTAACGGCAACAGCCGGTCGTACAGCGTAACCCGCCGTCCCAGCGCCTCAAACAACTGCCCACGCCAATCCTGCGCAGCGAAGGCCCCCAGTGACGATTCAAACCCCTTGACGACCCGGACCGCCATTTCGGCATACAGGCTGTCCATATCGTTGAAATGCCGGAAAACACTGCGCAGGCCCACTTCGGCACGCGCGGCAACATCCTCTGCCGATGGCGTGATCGCCCCTTCCTCAACCAGCGCCAGCATCGCCGCGATGATCCGATCGCGGCTTTGTTCGGATCGGCGGCGGCGGCCATCGGTGGAGGGTTCTGCTATCATCGGGCTATCCTAAACGGATTTTCAGTTCGCCCAATAGATATAGTCTTCACCAGGTTTAGGATTGGTTCCCATCGGCCGGTCGATCGCAATTGGTGATCGGACGAGTGCACCCCAGGCCGGCGCCATTTGCTCGGCATCATGCGCGCGAAGCTTGCCCAGCAGTGCATCGACCAGCCCCGGGTTTGCGGCCGCAACATCATGCCGTTCGGTCGGATCGGTCCGGAGGTCAAACAACAGACGCTTGCGCGGCAAATCGAGCGATTGCAGTTTCCAATTGCCATCACGGACCACCCGGTAGTTGCCGCTGCGCCAGAACAGCGTCTGGTGGGGCAATCTGGCAGTGCTGCTATTGAGATAAGGTATCAAGTTGACGCCATCAATGGGACGGTCCCTTGGCAGCGGCGCGCCGGCCACAGCACTGGCGGTGGCAAAGATATCGAAATGGCTGATCGGATTTGCATAGCTCGATCCCGACGCAATCTGCCCCGGCCAACGCATCATGAACGGAATATGGGTGCCGCCTTCGTAAAATGTCGCCTTCCAGCCGCGATACGGCCGGTTGATGTCGGGCAGACCGATATAATGCGCGCCGCCATTGTCGGATGTGAAAATGACCAAAGTGTTGTCATCCACGCCTTGCGCCTTCAATTCCGCCATCACTCGGCCAACCCCGCGATCAACCGCTCGGATCATGGCGGCGTAGACCCGCAGTCGGTGATCCTTGATCTGCGGCAGCGCGTCATAGTCGGATTTCAGCGCCTGCAGCGGCGTGTGCGGCGCATTATAGGCAAGGTAAAGGAAAAATGGCCGGTTGCGATTGGCCTTGATCGTCGTCACGGCCTGATCGGTCAGATAGTCGGTCATGTATTTATCAGGCGCGAAACGCGGTGCCCCGTTGAACTGCACACTGAAAGGCAAATTCGCCCATAAAAACTGGTCGATCGGATCGAAGGCTTGTTTCGAATTGACAACATTGGGGTCATCATCGGGCAGGTATTTCTGGCCACCGATGATGAAGCCCAGCGATTCGTCGAACCCCTGGTCCTCGGGCCGCATGCCCTTGGCTTCCCCCAGATGCCATTTGCCCAGGTGCAGCGTGTGATAACCGCGGGATTTCAACTGCTCGGCAATGGTGATTTCCGACGCCGGCACACCTTTGGCACCCGCCGGTGGGGCCTTTGCTGCCGCGTCTTCGTCAAAAATCGCCTTGTGCTCCCAATTGGTTGGGAAACTTGCGATATTACGGGCAAACATCGCATCAGGGCGAATCAGCGATGTCGGGAACCACCAGGGCAATCGCGTGTCGGTCGGGGTGAATTCATAGCCGAAACGTGTCGCATAACGCCCGGTCATCAAGGCAGCCCGAGATGGTGCGCAGGTGGCATTGCCGGCATAGGCGTTGGTGAAAAGCACACCTTGATGCCCGATCGCATCAATGTTCGGGGTTTTGACGCCGCCAGCACCGGTTCCGGTCAGGCTGATATCGTTGAACCCCAGGTCATCGGCCATGATCAGGATAATATTTGGCGGGCGCTGGCCAGTTGGCGGGATGGCTGGTCCTTGTGACCAGGCCACGCCATGATTGGCGGCAGTGTGGCCCGCCATCCAGCCTGGCAGGTGCAGCTTGATATAGTCACGTGACGCGAATACGCCGATGGCCAGTGCCGCCGTTGTTCCGAGCAAAACCTTGCCGACCGTCTTCATCGTGCAACCTCGCTTCGCATCACGCCCGAAACGCCCGATAACCCAGGCCAAGCAACACCAGCATGAACGCCTCCACCAGCATCGGTGGAACGGTTGTCGGCAGGGTGCCGTCCACGGCGACGCTGACACAGCGGCCAAACAGCGCAAGGCCAATCATCAGCATTGGCACCAGCAGCAGGCGAGAATCGGCGCGCCAGGCCCCGATCAGGGCAAATGTCGCGGCGCCAACGAAAAAGCCGGGAAAATCGGCCCGCAGCGTCGCCAGCCCTTGAATGTCGGTGGGGGCAAGGAAAAACGCCAAGCCCAGTTTCTGCGGCATCAGCAGAAACCCCAGCCCGATGGCAATGTTGAACAGGCCCACCAGGCCAATCAGCCCGCGCATTGCCGGTTTCATGCGCAATTCCCCCAGGTCGTTTCTGCGGCATTTCTGCGCGCCTTTGATGGACGTGTTTAAATCATCGCCATCGCGACGGCAAGATTGCGGCATTGAAACTGCCAAAATATCGTCGCATGGTGTGCACGGCAGGCTTGGATACGGGCGCGCCGGCAATGGCACGATGATATTACGGTGTCGCTGCCTGCCGGCGGTCGCACCATCACCTGCTGCAAGATCGATTTGGGGGACGTTGCCTTGATTAACCACATCCTCGCCAATACCGGCACCCGTCACCTGAGCGTTGGGGGGCCGATCGGCTGGGTGGCGTGGATGAAACCGGCCCGTGCGGTGTGTCCTAACGCTGGCCCGGGGGGCGGTGTTGCGCTGATCCTGCTTGCCCTCCTGCTCACCACCGCCACGCCCGCCGTCGCCGCCCCCAACATCGTCATCCTGCTGGCCGATGATTGGGGTTTTACGGACGTCGGGGCCTTTGGTGGCGAAATGGCAACGCCAAACATTGATGCACTGGCCCGGGCCGGCACGCGCTTTGCCAATTTCCACACCGCCGGGTCGTGCGCGCCGACCCGCGCGATGTTGCAGACCGGTGTGCCCAGCCACCGTGCCGGGCTGGGCAACATGCCGGAAACCATGCCGCCTGAACATGCCGGCAAATGGGGCTATGACAATCACCTGACCAACCGGGTGGAAACCATTGCAGACCGGCTGCGAGCTGCAGGCTATCGCACCTATCTGACCGGCAAATGGCATTTGGGACATACCCCCGATACGCTGCCGACGGCGCACGGCTATGACCACGCCTTTGCGCTCAGTCAGTCCGGCGCTGACAATTTCGAAGAAAAGCCCAATTTGCTGTTATACGATCGCGCCGATTGGACAGAAGACGCCAAGCCTGCGCACCTGCCAAGAGACTATTATTCCTCCCGTTTCATCATCGACAAGGCGATGGCCTATATCGATGCGGGGGCGGCCAGCGGCAAACCGTTCCTCGCCTCGATCAATTTCCTGGCCAACCATATCCCGGTGCAGGCCAGTGACGCCGATATTGCCGCCTATGCCCATCGCTATGATGCCGGTTGGCGGGCCCTGCGGGCACAACGTGCTGCCGGCGCCGTGGCTGCAGGCATTATCCCAGCCGGCACGCCGATGGCCGCCATGTCTCGCGCCGGGCCGCCCGCCGATGCCTGGGATGCAATGTCTCCAGCGGAACGCGCCCAGCGGGCACGCGCCATGGCGGCCTATGGCGGCATGGCAACCGCGATGGATCGTGAGATCGGCCGGCTGGTCGCGCATCTGAAAGCCACCGATGCCTACAATAACACCATCTTTGTTTTCCTGTCGGACAATGGCCCCGAAGCGATTGATCCGATGATCGGCATCAATGGCCTTTCGGCGCGCTATTATTACAATCAGGCCCCCGATCAGCAGGGCCGGCCGGGTAGCCTGACCGCGGTCGGCCGCGGCTGGGCCAGCACATCGGCGGCGCCGTTGAACGGTTACAAATTCACCGCCAGTGAGGGCGGCGTGCGAGTGCCGCTGATTATCGCCTGGCCGGGCAACCCGGCGCTGCGGCAGGGCAGCGTGGCGCGCGGCTTTGCTCATGTCACCGATGTCACGCCAACGCTGCTCGCATTGGCCGGGGTCGCGGCCACCGTGCAACCGGCAGGAATCGAGCCGGTCACGGGGGCCAGCCTGGTGCCGATGCTGCACGGCGCGGCGGCAGTCCATCCGCCGGGTGAGGCCATCGGCTATGAATTATCGGGCAATGCCGTCGTCTGGAAAGGTGATTGGAAACTGGTCAAGAATCTGCCGCCCTATGGCGATGGCCAATGGCAATTGTTCGATATCGTCAATGACCCCGGGGAGACGCACAACCGCGCCGGGGCAGAACCGGCGCGCCTTGCCGCGATGAAATCCGATTATGCGGCCTATGCTGCACGCGATCATGTGCTGCCGATGCCCAAAGGCTATACAGCCCCCACACAGATTCAGATGAATGCCGTCGATGAACTGCTGTTGCCGCGGTTGAAAACGGCGCTGCGCGCCGCCCTGCCTTGGCTGGTCGGTGGGATGGGTCTGATCATCGGCGGCATTGTCGCCTGGCGGCGGCGGGGGGTTCAACCGGGCTGAATCATGCCCTAGGAAGGCGGCAGAGTTGATAAGGGATCACCCATGAAAACCCGCGCCGCTGTTGCTTTTGCCGCCAAGACCCCGCTGGAAATCGTCGAGGTTGATCTGGAAGGCCCGCGCGCCGGCGAAGTGCTGGTCGAAATCATGGCGACCGGCATTTGTCACACCGATGCCTATACATTGGACGGGCTGGATTCCGAGGGGCTGTTCCCCTCGATCCTTGGCCATGAAGGCGCCGGCATCGTCCGCGAAATCGGCGCCGGCGTCACCAGCGTTGCCATTGGTGACCACGTCATCCCGCTGTACACCCCCGAATGCCGCCAGTGCAAAAGCTGTCTTTCTGGCAAGACCAATTTGTGCACCGCGATTCGTGCCACGCAAGGCAAGGGTCTGATGCCCGATGGCACCAGCCGTTTCAGCTACAAGGGCCAGATGCTGCACCATTATATGGGCTGTTCGACCTTTTCAAACTTTACCGTACTGCCTGAAATCGCGTTGGCAAAAATCCGCAGCGACGCGCCCTTTCAGAGCAGTTGTTATGTCGGTTGCGGCGTCACCACCGGCGTCGGCGCGGTCGTCAATACGGCAAAGGTTCAGGTTGGCGACAATGTCATTGTTTTCGGCCTGGGTGGCATCGGGCTCAACGTGCTGCAGGGCGCTCGCATGGCCGGTGCCAACATGATTGTCGGCGTCGATATCAACCCGGCGCGCGAAGCATGGGGCAAGCGTTTCGGGATGACGCATTTCGTCAATCCCAACACGGTAAAGGGGGACATCGTCCAGCACCTGATCGCGCTCACCGATGGCGGCGCGGATTATACGTTCGATTGCACCGGCAATACGACCGTCATGCGCCAGGCACTGGAATCCTGCCACCGCGGCTGGGGCACCAGCATAATCATCGGTGTCGCCGAATCCGGCAAGGAAATCAGCACCCGCCCCTTCCAGCTCGTCACCGGCCGCAACTGGCGCGGAACCGCATTCGGCGGCGCCAAGGGCCGCACGGACGTGCCGAAAATCGTCGATTGGTACATGAACGGCAAAATCGAAATTGACCCGATGATCACTCATGTGCTGACATTGGACGAGATCAACAAAGGCTTTGACCTGATGCACGCCGGCGAAAGCATCCGCAGCGTGGTGGTGTTCTAAACCAGATCAGACCGACCCAATCGTCGCCAGAAACGCGTCGATCGCGGTCAGCGCTGCCGGTTCGGCCAGGCTGGGGGCGTGGCCGACGCCGGGGATTTCCACCGCCGTCAGCAACGGTAAGCGCGCCGCCATCGCCGCCTGCGTGGCGTGGCTGAACACGTCGGAATGTTCGGCACGCAATGACAGCACCGGCACGCCATCCAGATTTGCAAGCGCCGCCCACAAGTCGCTGCCGGCATCGCTGCGCGGCAGACGAAACGCCTCAGCGATGCGCGGATCATAGTCAAAGACGATGCGCCCGGCGGGGTTCAACCGGCACAGGCGCTTGGCAAAGCCCAACCAATCGGCAAGCTGCCATTCGGGGTATAACGCTGCATTGCGCACCTTCAGATCGCGCGCCGCGTGGATCCATGTTGGCCAATTGCCCTGGCGGCCGACATTGGCCCGCAGGCGGGCCAGGCCCGCCGGCTCGATATCGGGGCCGATGTCGTTCAATATCGCGCCGACAATGGCATCGCGGTGGCCGGTGGTCATCTGCATCGCCAGCACGCCGCCGATGGACGAACCGACAACGATAAAGTGGCCAATCTTTGCGGCTTTGATCAACAGCGTCAGATCGCGCAAATAGGATAGCGGCACATAGGATAGTGAATCGCGCGGCCAGGCTGATTCGCCGCGGCCGCGCAGATCGGCGGCAATAACGCGCCATCGCCCGGACAAATGGTTCCCCAGGGCTTCGAAATCGGCAGCGGTGCGCGTCAGACCGGGGATGCACAACAGGGCCGGGCGCGATTCATCGCCCGCCAGTTCTTGCCAATGCAGCCGCAGGCCGTCATCCGACCAAAACCAGCCATCGGTCCATGCTGCTGTCATGCCTTTGCCCGTCCTCCCTTTATAGTTGGTAACACGGTGCGATTGTTTTGACTCAGACTCAGTTGCCAGGCTATAAGCCTTATCTCCCGGGGGGGATAAGGAAGTATTCAGGCAGTGGCAACGCGCGCAAGTGATTCAGCAATTTCAGTCGGCAAGGCCTTCAAGGCCGAACCGCGCCATGAATCTCGCAGTGATTCCCGTGCCCGTCGTTACGATCCCGCCGAAACTAAACAGCGTGTGCTCGCGGCAGCGCACATGCTGTTTTCAACCAAAGGTTTTGCCAACACTGGCACCGCCGACATCGCGCGCGAGGCCGATGTCTCAGAAGGCTCGATCTTCTATCATTTCGGCTCCAAAAAGGCGCTGCTTGCGGAACTTGGCGTGCGCTATGGCCAGATGATGATCGAAGCGATGGAGGCCGGCGATGCGTTGGAGGATCTGGAACCGGGCATCATCCTGCCACGCGTTTTCGAATTCTGCCGCGCCAATACAATGTGGGAGGGTGTGGGCGTTGTTCCCTGCGGTGACGGCCCCGGCCCCAAGGCGGCAATGGCCCAAAATGCCGACGCAGAACCCTTTTATCATGCCGCAAAGGCCACCACGACCGAATGGATTCATCGCCAGATGGGGGTCGCCATGGCAAAGCGCGGCATCACCGGCGTTGATATCGGCATTGCGGCGTCATTTACCCACCATGTTGTCGGCGATGCGATTGACCTGATCCTGATGGCTGCCACCCCCGAAGACGCCGCCCGGATCGAGCGTGAGACCGTGCGATTTGTTCGCGCTGCCTGCAATTACCCGACCAGTTGATCGGCTTTCGCCCGGCCCGGGCCATTTATGAATTGGGCGACGGTTTTTACGATGCGGTCAAGCCGGCTGATTTTCCGGCAACAACCCTGCGCTATCGCAATGACAGTGCCGCCGCTGAAATCGGGCTGGCAGGGCTGACAGACGCCGAATGGATTGCGCATTTCGGGCGATTTCAGCCCCTGGCCGGCAGTTTGGATGGCCCGCTGGCGATGCGCTATCACGGCCATCAATTCCGCACCTACAATCCTGATATCGGCGATGGCCGCGGATTTTTATATGCCCAGATGTTCGACGCGCAGGGCCGTCTGATGGACTTGGGTACCAAGGGTTCGGGACATACACCATATAGCCGTTTCGGCGATGGCCGGCTGACGTTAAAGGGCGCCGTGCGCGAGATTCTGGCAACCGAGATGCTGGACGCACTGGGGCTGGATACGTCACGGACATTTTCGGTAATAGAAACCGGCGAAGACCTTGACCGCAATGACGAGCCATCGCCAACCCGCAGCGCCGTGCTGGTGCGATTGAACCACAGCCATATCCGCTATGGCGTGTTCCAGCGCGTCGCCTATGGCCAGGATGCCGGGGCGATGCAGCGGCTGATCAATTACGCCATCCGGCATTTTGCACCGGGTGCCGTTGGCGCTGCCGGTCTCCTGGACCATGCGGTGACGACCGCCACCCGACTGGCGGCGCAGTTCATGGCAGCGGGGTTCGTCCACGGCGTGCTCAACACCGACAATATCAATATCACCGGCGAATCGTTCGACTACGGCCCCTGGCGCTTTACCCCGTCATGGGACCCGAATTTCACCGCCGCTTATTTCGACCATCATGGCCTCTACAGCTTTGGCCGCCAGGCCGAGGCGCTGCAATGGAATGCCTATCAACTGGCCGGCGCGCTGCGGCTGGTGGCACCGGTCGACGATTTGAAGCCAGCGTTGGAGGCGTTTCCGGCACGGTATCAGGCCGCATTGGCCATAGCGTTGCTGGCACGGCTGGGCGTGGCACAGCGCGACGCAGCCCACGACCTGGCACTGGTAAGGAGTATCGAACGCGGCCTGACCGGCAGCATGATGAGCCCCGACCGTTTCTGGTTTGATTGGCGAGGCGGCGTCCGGCGAGGGTCGTCGCCTGCCGATGCGATCTATGCTGGTGATGATTTTGCGGCGTTTCGCGCAGCAGTGGCAGATTATTGCGGGGCAATGCCGGCGCATGGTTATTGGAGCGATGCGGCGCCGTGTACGATGCTGATCGACGAGGTGGAGGCGATCTGGGCGCCGATTGCCACCGACGATGACTGGCGGCCGCTGCAAGCCAAGATTGCAGCAATCAGGCGGATGGGCGAGGCGATAGCCGAGCATACCCTGGGGTCAGGGCCTGTCACAAGCCGATGATCTGTGCACGCAGTCGTTCCGCCTCGCGCATGTCATGCGTCACATACAGCATCGGCACATCGATGTCGGCGATCAGCCCCAGCAACGTGTCCGCACGCATCGGATCAAGATGCGCCAGTGGTTCATCGAGCAACAGCGCAGCAGGTCGGGAAAGCAGCGCCCGGCCCAGCGCGACGCGCCTGGCTTCGCCGCCCGACAGGTGCCTGGGCCAACGCGAAAGCAGCGGCGCGATGCCCAGCGTTTCGGCCATGGCAGTGATTTCGGCGGGGATCGCACGATTGGCATAACCCAGATTGGCGCGAACTGTCAGGTGCGGGAACAGCCGGCCATCCTGGAAAACCACGCCAAGATTGCGATCGCGGGCCGGCACATCGACGCCGGCCGCACTGTCAAACAACGTGCGTCCGGCCACCCGGATATGCCCCGATTGCGGCCGCAATAACCCGGCGATCGCCAGCAAGGTGCTGGTCTTGCCGGCACCCGACGGGGCAATCAGGGCGGTAATGGGCGCGGTTGCGGCAAATATCACCTCGCGGCTGAAATCGCCCAGTTGCAGCTGGATGGCGGTGTCGATCGTCATGCCCGGTGCCGCACAGCCTGCCGCTGCCAATATTGCGCCGCGATCAATGCGGCAAAGGCAATGGCGATGCTGAGCAGAGCCAGCCGCAAGGCCGAGGCTTCGCGCCCCGGAATTTGCAGGAAGGCGTTGATGGCCAGCGGCAGGGTTTCGGTTTCACCCGGGATCGACGACACAAAGATCGCCGTCGCGCCGAATTCGCCCAGCGCTTTGGCAAATCCCAGCACGGTGCCAGCGATGATGCCGGGCAGTGCCAACGGCAACGTGATGCTGACAAACACCCGCCAGCGCGAGGCACCCAGCGTTGCCGCAGCCCCCTCAAGCCGCAAATCCTGCGCCTCAAGTGCCAACCGCATCGGACCAACCATCAGCGGCAGCGCCATGATGCCGGCAGCGATCGCGGCGCCTGTCCAGCGGAACAGCACCGACACGCCGACACTGGCCAGCGCCTGACCGGCAAAACCATCGCGGCCAAAGGCAAGCAGTAACAGATAGCCAGTGACAACGGGTGGCAGCACCAAGGGCAGGCTGACCAGTGCATCGGCCAGCGCCTTGCCAGGGAATGTCAACCGCGCCAACACATATGCAATGCCAAACCCGATCGGCAGCGTGCAAAGCGTGGCGACGCCGGACACTTTCAGGCTGACCAGAATCGCACTGATTTCGGCGGGAGTCAGCGGGCCGAACATCAGCGCGGCAAGGTTTCCACGCCAAGACGGATCAATTGCCGCACCGATCGCGCGCCGCGTTTTTCGCCGGGCACCACCAGCCGCAATGGGCCATCGGCGGCGGCCAGCGGTTTGCCATCGCAATGATCCGCCACCAGCACGCCGGCATCGCCAAGCAGGGCATCGAGTTCCCCCAGCGAAAAGACGATTCGATAGCCGTCGCCGGCATCGGCGGTGACGATAGTGTTCAGCGCCGCGCCTCGCACCGCCTCCCCGGATGGCACGCCGGCGTTCGCCAGCAATGCCATCAGGGGGACACCGGTGCAGCTTTGCACGGTGCCGTGAACGGACAAGGCTGCGGTAGTATGCGGCAGCTTGTCAAGCGTTGCCGGATCAATAGGGATGGCCAGAGCGGCGGCGAGTGCGAGCATCATCATTTGGTGAATCCCTGTGCTGCCAAAATCGCCCGTGCCTGCCGCCCGGCCACAAATGCCAGGAATCCGCGCGCTTCGACATCCGCCCCGGCCTTCACCAGCGCTGCCGGGTAAACGATCGGCGGATGGCTGCTCGCCGGAAAAACCCCGGCCACCGCGACCTTGCCCGATGCCTTGGCGTCGGTTGCATAGACAATCCCCGCTGCTGCATCGCCGCGTTCGACATACGCCAGCGCCGCCCGCACATTTTCAGCGCGGGCAAGTTTCGGCGATGCTGCGTCCCATGCGCCAAGGCTGGTCAATGCTGCCTTGGCATACCGCCCGATCGGCACCGCATCGGGGTCACCCGTGCTCCAACGACCGTCACCGACAAACCCCGACATGTCGAACCCGCGCACCAGCCTTGCAACGCGCGGATGATCAGCCGCGACGATCAGCACCAGCCGGTTGCCCGCAATCACCCGGCGCGTTCCCGCCACTATCGCGCCGGCCTTTTCCGCCGCATCCATCCATTGCGTATCGGCGCTGATGAACACCCCCGCCGGTGATCCGGCGATGATCTGCCGCGCCAGCGACGCTGAACTTGCAAACACCAGCACCGGGCGTGGATGTCCGGCGGCGGTCCAGGCGTCGGCAACGCTGATCATTGCTTCGGTCAGGCTGCTTGCAGCCAGTACCCGCAGTGGCGCAGCGCTGGCAGCGGCCTGGGCAAAGGCAACCGCCAGAACAAGCAAAAACCAGCGAAACATGGCAACCTTTTCGATGTATACGGCGGCATACATCGCAGACCGCCGGGTTGTTGGCCAGCCCCTGGCCTTTGCCGCGCGCGACAGCTTCAGTCATTGACGCTGTTGCCCCATGCCTTAGGGGGGTGGCAATGCAGCTTTCCGAACCTCCCTTTGAAGCGCGCACCCTGCGTGATGCGTTTGGCTGTTTTGCCACCGGCGTTACCGTTGTCACCGGCTGCGGCGCCGATGGGGCACGCACCGGGCTGACCGCCAACAGTTTCACCAGCGTTTCGCTGGATCCGCCCTTGTTGCTGTTCTGCCCGGCAAACGGCGCATCGGCGCTGCCGGCCCTGCGCGACTCGGGGCGTTTTGCCATCAATGTGCTGCATCTGGATGGCCAGCATGTGGCCGATCGGTTCACCAAAAAGGGCATCGACCGTTTCGAAGGCGCCGATTGGGAGGAATGGGATGGCCTGCCGGTGCTGAGGGATGCCAAGGCCGCCTTTGCCTGCACGTTGTATGCCGACCATGATGGCGGTGACCATCGCATCATGGTCGGGCGGGTGACGCGGTTCGGGTTGTCTCCGGGGCTTGAATCGCTGCTGTATCTACATGGCCGCTATCGGCGGGTGCATGTCGCCGACTGACAGCAAGGCTGCCGCTGAAACTGCCGAACTGGCGCGCGGCGGCCGCACGTCATTCGTCGGTTATATCTTGCGGCTGGCGGCACGGTTTCCGTTCCTGTTCATCGCCGGGCGCATTTATGGCGCGCCGGCGCTCGGGCGCTTTGCCTATGCTACGATGGTCGTTGAACTGGTGGCGATGCTGGCGACTTTGGGTTTGAAACGTGGCCTTGCCGAGGACATGGCAATGCGCGGCCTTCAGGACGGCCGCGATGCAGAGGCACATTCGCTATATGATGGCCTGCTGGTTTCCGTTCTCGCTGCATGCGCCGGTGCCGCTGTGCTGGTCGCCTTTCCCGAGATCATTTTCCCGTCATCAAAAATCCGCGGGCTGGACCGGTTTTTTCCAGTGATCATCATCGCCATCGTGCTGTCGGACGTCAGCCTGGCTGGGCTGGCTTTCCGGCATGATATCGCAGCGACGGTGCGGGCGCGATCGCTGGTCGAGCCTTGGGTGCTGAGCATCGCCGCGCTGGGGCTGGCTTTCACCTATATGAAACCCGACGGCCTGATCATCGCCTATTTGCTGTCAATGGTCGCTGCCGCTGCCGCATCCCTGTGGCCGGCATTCCGCGCCTTTGGCCTGGCGCCAAATTGGCGACCACAGCCACTGGTGCTGTGGCAATTGGCCCGCAAGAATCTGCCATTGGCCGGCGCCGATATTACCGAATGGGGGGCGCGGCGACTGGATATCTTTATCCTGGGGCGGTTTGCCGGGCCGGAAATTGTCGGCATTTATTATGTTGCACAGCAGATTGCGTCGCTGCCACAGCGGTTGAAGTCCAGTTTCGATCCGATCCTTGCCCCGGTGTTGACCACCAATCTGGCCGCCGGGCGCATCGACAAGGTGGCGGCGCATGTGCGCCAGATCAGTTTCTGGGTGGGGTCGGCGCAATTGGGTGTCGTACTGGCGCTAGGGTTGACGGGGCAGGCTGGCATGGGGCTGTTCGGTCCTGTGTTTGCCGGCGGTGCGATGGTGCTGGCGATGCTGTTAACGGCGGAATTGCTGGCGGCGCAGGCGGCTGTGGCAGAGGGCGCGCTGATTTACGTTGCGCGCAATGCCAATCTGATGTGGTCGCTGGCGGGCGTCGTCATGCAGGCCGGAATCAGCCTGGTGCTGGTGCCGCGTTATGGCGGCGTCGGCGCTGCGGCTGGCCTCGCCATATCGGCGCTATTTCTGTCGATCGCCAAATCACGGTTATTGGCGCGGATCCTGGGCAATCCGGTGGCGGGTTGGCGCTGGATCATGTTGATTGCGGCCTCTCCAGCCTTTGCAATGGGGCTGGTGTTCATGCATCTGGCCGAATGGTTTCAATTGGCGCTGGGGCAATTCCTGATTCTGGGTCTATTCTGCGCGATTATCTGGCGGTTTGGGTTCAAGGGCCCGGATCGTTTGTTGTTTGCCCGCCAATTGCGCGGTGATTCTGTAACGCTTTAATCTGGAGTAACTGCGATGTTCATGCCTGCCACACGCCGTTCGATTCTGGGTGGCACCGCCACCTTTGCAGCAATGGCGGCGCTGCCGGCGATCGCCCGCGCCGCGACAAAGGCGCGTGACCCGCAACTGGGCGCGGCGCTGACGACAATCGCCAACGCCTTGTTGCAGCGCAGCCCCGAACAGGCGACGCTGCTGGGCGTCGACAAGGGCGCCAATGTCGGGCTGGCATCAAAGTTGAGCGACAGTTCACCGGCCGGTGAAGCCGAAGACCGCCGGGTCTATGCGACGTCGCTGCGCCTGCTCGACAGCATCCCCAAGGCACGCCTGCAGGGCGCCGATATCAACAACTACGAAAGCGCACATTGGGCGCTGGCCATAGCCGGCGAAGGCGAACACTTTCCATTCGGTTTTTCCGGAACCAGCGGCGGCATTCCCTATGTCGTCAGCCAGCAGAATGGCACTTATAGCCAGGCCGCCGAATTCCTGGACAGTTACCACCGCGTCGAAGATGCCGCCGGCGCCGATGCCTATGTGGCGCGGCTGGAACAGGTTTCGACCGCGCTGGACGCCGAAACCGACCGGATCAAGGCCGATGCCGGCAAAGGCGTCATCCCGCCCGATTTCATCATCGCCAACACGCTGGGCCAGCAGGCCGAACTGCGCGGCGTGCCGGTTGCCGAATCGAAATTCGTCACGTCGCTGGCGCTGCGCAGCGCAAAACTGGGCCTGGCCGACCACAGCGCGCACACAAGAGCGATTGTCACAGACAAAATCTATCCGGCGCTCGATCGCCAGATCGCGGCGCTAAAGGCGCTGAAGGCCAATGGCGATGCCGGCGTGTGGAAATTGCCGAACGGCGATGCCTATTACCAATATTTGCTGAAAAGCCAGACGACGACCAGCCTTTCCGCGGCCGAAATCCACAAGACCGGGGTGGAACAAAACCGCGCCATCGAGGCGGAAATGGACAAGATCCTGAAATCGCAAGGGCTGACCAAGGGCACCGTCGGCGAACGCGCCGCGGCCCTGGGCAAGGACCCGCGATTCCTGCAACCCGATACCGACGCCGGCCGCACTGCGGTGATCGCCGAATGTCAGGCGGCAATTGATGCGATCCGGCCCCGCCTCGGCCGGATTTCCAAACTCGGCCTGCGCGCCGATGTGCAGGTAAAACGCGTGCCAGTGGATATTCAGGACGGTGCGGGGCTGGGTTACATGAACTTTGCCAGCACCGACGGAAAACGCCCTGCCATTTATTACATCAACCTGAAAAAGATGGATTATTGGCCAAGCTGGACGCTGAAATCATTGACCGCGCATGAGGGGATCCCCGGCCATGCCTGGCAGGGTGCCTATCTCGCCGAACATCCCGATGTCGTATCGCCGGTGGCGCAATTGATCGGTTTCAACGCCTTTGTCGAAGGCTGGGCGCTGTATGCCGAACAATTGGTCGATGAGGACGGCCTGTATGCCGATGATCCGTTCGGCCGGCTTGGCTATCTCAACGCCCAGCGGTTTCGCGCCGTGCGCCTGATCGTTGATACCGGGCTGCACGCGATGCGCTGGACCAGGGACAAGGCGATTGGCATCATGGTTACGGAAACCGGGCGATCGGTGGGCAGCGTCACATCCGAAATCGACCGTTATTGCGCCAGCCCGGGCCAGGCCTGTGGTTACAAAATCGGCCATAATGAAATCCTGAAGCAGCGCGCCCGGGCCAAGGCGTTGCTTGGGTCGAAATGGGATGTGCGCGATTACAATGACGCGCTGGTGATGACGGGCGGGGTGCCGCTCGCATCATTGCCGGGCGTTGTTGATCGCATGATTGCCGGCATAACCAAGGCGTAAGGTGCGCGCGCTGCAGGGCGCACCTATCGGCATTCCCATGCGTCTAGCGTTTCCCCACCCGCAGATGGACCGGCGGCGCGCGATGGCGCTAGCGCTGGTCCTGCTGTTGCACATCCTGCTGGTCGGGGTGCTGATCATGCTTGCCCCGCCAAGGGCCTATGGCCCGGCAAAGGAGCATGAGGTGACAGCGTTCAACGTGCTGCCCGACAAGAAACCGGTGCCAAAGCCCAGCCTGAGGCCAAAGCGTGTCGCCGGCGCCCCGCCACGGCCATCCCCCAGACCGGTCGTTACCATGCCACAGCCGGTGAAACCCTATAGTTTCCAACCGTTTGAGATGGTGGATATCACCGAATTGCCCAATCACAAGGCGGATGCGCAGGCGGCAACCGGCACGGCGGACAGTGGCGTGGGATCTGATAGCACCACTGCCGATGGCACCGGGCCGGGCGGCGAACCGCTGTATAATGCCGAGTGGCAACGCGAGCCAACCAATGCGGAACTGGCGTATTACCTTCCACGCGGCGCCCCGAGCGGCAGCTGGGCGCTGATCGCCTGCCGCACGGTGCAGCGTTTCAAGGTTGAAGATTGCGTCGAGCTTGGCGATTCCCCGCGCGGCTCGGGGTTGGCGCGCTCCATCGTCAACGCCGCCTGGCAATTCCGGGTGAAACCACCCCGCGTCGGCGGCAGGGCATTGGTCGGAAGCTGGGTCAAAATCCGCATCGATTTTTCGACCAAAAACGAGAGTTGATCGATACCGGGCGGTTGGATTCGCCCCGTGTAGGGACGGTTTGGGGCGTTTCGGGAAGCATTTGCGGCGCATTTTTGGCCCGGCATCCGTCTGCCAAAATCTGGAAAGTTAGCCCACCAACACGAACGGAAAAATCACCGATTTGACCCAAGCTTCGCACCTCGAGACCTCGCGTCACCTCACAGGGCAGATCGACAGACTGTCCCCCAGCCTTGCTGCATGATCCAGCCGGCATTCAACGCTGTGCCGTCAGAATACCGCGTGGTCGCCGCGGTCGACGCTTGCCTCGCCCCTGATCATCCGGCCATAAAAATCGAAAAGCGTTTCGGACCCGGTCGAAGGCGTTGCGGCGGCATCGTAGCGGCCGGTCACGGGATCGACGACGAGCATGGATTCGGTCGCATAATAACGGCCAATCCGCGCCAGTTCCGCCTTGTCAGCGAGGCGCGGCGCAGCGCGCCCGAGGGTGGAAAGCACGGCAATTATCAGATCGAGCAACGCGACCGGCACGCTGGCGATCTTCGGCTTGCGCTTCAGCAGCGTAAACAGATGGTCAGCCTGCTGCCTCGGCGTGATCGCCTCGCCGGGGCCGCCGATCGGCATGATCCGGTTGCACCGGCTTGTATCGTCGAGGCACTCGGCCATGAACCGGCCAAGATCAGCATCGCTGATCGGCTTGCAGGCCGTTGCATTGCCATCGCCGAACACCAGAAAGGATTTTCCGTTCTTGACGCGTTCGATCTGCCCGCAAAGCGATTTGAAGAAGGCCGTCGCCCGCACGATCGAGTAATCGATGCCGGATTCGATCAGGACTTTTTCAAAGGCAAGCTTGGCCTGCTGGAACGCAAGAAGCGGCTTTTGCACGCAGATGGCGGAAAGGAGCACCATCTGCGTCACACCCGCGACCTTTGCCGCATCGAGAACGGTCACATGCGCTGCATGGTCGATGGCCCAGGCGTCACGGGGAACGCCAGTTCGGGAGGCGAGGCAAGACACCAGCGCGTCGAAGCGTTCCCCGCAAAATCCCTGCGCAATGACTGAAGCCGGGTCTGTCACATCGCCGAATCTGATTGTGGCTCCGTCGAACTCGGGCAGCACGACCCCAAGTCCGGGTGCGGGCGCCTGCGGGCGCACAAAGCACACGACCTCATGGCCCGCCAGAACGAGAGCGCGGACGGTGGCGCGCCCTATCGTGCCGGTGCCGCCAATAACGAAGACGCGCCGAGGCGCGGGAGACTGGTAACCCATTGACTGGCTCATACCTTGTGTCGCGGCTAGCTGAAACGAGAAACAGCAACAGGTGCAGAATCAATTGACACGGTGGTTGTCAACGAACGTCTGGGTTGGTTCGAGGCCAAATCGTCAGCCATGATTTGATGGCGGCGTCAGATAACAAAGCACGCACGATCGTCTGACCGCCCACCGAGACGGATATTTCGACGCCATAAGCGACCTCGTACGGCAGTCTGCGGCGGCGCTCAGGCCCAAGGTTGACGTAGGGTGGTCCGGTATTGCGCATGACTGTCTTCGTGCCTTTTCGTTCGCCAGATGCGTCGGCGGAACCGTAACACTCCTTGTGCTCGGCAGGGGGGGGGGGTGCAGCGATGGCCCACCTTGCGCACGAAAGTCATGCGTCATGCCAAAATGATGATATTCAGTACTTGAATATAAGCGTTTTATACCTTATCTTGATGTTTCAAACATCATTTGTGGGGTGGAAGCATGATTACGTCGTCGCAGCTGCGTGCGGCGCGGGCGTTGCTCGGGATTGACCAACGCACGCTCGCGGCCATGGCGGGGCTTTCGCTGCCGACGATCCAACGGATGGAAGTCTCCGAAGGCCAGGTGCGCGGCATCATCGATACTCTGGTCAAGGTCATCGACGCACTCGAAGCTGCCGGTGTCGAACTGATCGCCGACAATATGCCGAGCACAGGTACCGGGCGCGGCGTCCGCCTCAAGGACGTCGCCGTGAAGGCAATCAGACAGAAGCGTGCCGCTGCCGCCGGATGGTTGGCGGAAGGGAACAACAATGGCCTGGCCGACACCAACGGATAAATCCAATGCGTCTGCCGCAGCAGCAGACGCTGCGCCGCCGCGTGCGCCGCCTTCACCAAATTGGGCACAGTTCACGCCGAAGATCATCAGCGTTCTGGGCGAAGGCTATGACTTGTCCAAGTTGCGCGCCGATACGATCGCCGGGCTGACCGTCGCCATCGTTGCCTTGCCACTCGCAATGGCGCTCGGGATTGCGAGTGGCGCGTCGCCAGACAAGGGACTGATCACCGCTGTCATTGCCGGCTTCCTGATTTCGGCACTGGGCGGATCGCGCGTGCAAGTTGGCGGGCCGACGGGGGCATTTGTCGTCGTCATCTTCAATGTCATCGCCCTCCACGGCTATGACGGACTGTTGTTGGCCACGCTGCTCGCCGGAATTATCCTGATCGCGGCTGGCGTCCTCAGGCTGGGACAAATCATCAAGTTCATCCCGCATCCTGTCGTGACAGGCTTTACAGCCGGCATCGCGGTGATCATCGCATCAAGCCAGGTAAAGGACTTTCTGGGGCTCGCCATCGACAAGGTGCCCGCGGATTTTTTGCCGAAATGGGGTGCCTATTTCCACGCGATCGGATCGATCAATCCGTGGACGGCCGCTGTTGGTATGGCTGCACTTGCCCTGATCATCGGCCTGCGCCGTATCAACCCACGATTGCCGGGATTCCTGATCGCCGTCGTCGCTGCGGCGGCGCTGGTCGCTGTCCTGAAGCTACCGGTGGAAACGATCGGTTCGCGTTTCCCCGACATGCCGACCGGACTTCCGATGCCATCGCTGCCGGTCATCAATTTCGCGCTCGTCCAGGCGGTGCTGCCGTCGGCGTTCACCATCGCCTTTCTGGCTGGTATCGAGGCCCTGCTGTCGTGCGTGGTTGCCGATGGCATGACAGGCTTTCGACACCGTTCGAATCAGGAACTCATCGGCCAGGGCTTCGCCAATATCGGCAGCGCCATGTTCGGCGGCTTGCCGGCGACCGGGGCCATCGCACGCACAGCGACAAACGTCCGCAGCGGTGGCCGCACCCCGGTCGCCGGTATTCTCCACGCCGTCTTTGTCCTGCTGTTCATGCTGTTCGGCGCAGACCTGATGAAGACGGTGCCGATGGCGGCCCTGGCGGCAATCCTGTTCATGGTCGCCTGGGGCATGAGCGAAATCGATCGTTTCATAGCGCTGTTGCGCATGCCGATGGGCGAGCGGCTCGTGCTGCTGCTCACCTTTGGGCTGACGGTGTTCGTCGATCTGACTGTCGCGATCGGCGTCGGCGTCACGCTTGCATCGCTGATGTTCATGGCGCGGATGAGCGAGACGGTGGCGATATCGGGTGGCGATGGTGGCGCCACCAGCGACGCTCCCGAGGTTGAGGACATGCACCAACGCGAGACGCTTCCGCCGGGCGTCGAGGTTTTCCAGATCAGCGGGCCATTTTTCTTCGGGGTTGCGGGCGAATTGCTGGACAGGCTGCGTGGCATGGGTGCCAAACCGCACACGATAATTCTCCGCATGCGGCTTGTCCCTTACCTTGATGCCAGTGGGGCAGCGGCGCTTGAGGATTTTGTCCATCAGGCCGCTGTTGGCGGTTGCCGAGTCATTCTGTCGGGCGCGCAGGTTCAGCCATTGGCCGTGCTTTCGCGCGTCAATCTTGGTCATGACAGCAAGGCCGTATTCCACGCAGCGCACTACCTCGATGCGCTGGAGATGGCTGTCGTGCCCGACCTTGGCGGGACAGGATGGATCCCCGAGGTCAAAAGCGCTGACTCGTGACGATTTCGATTAATCGTTCCGGAAGGCACCAGGGTCGTGAAACGACCATCCGGGGACCAACGGCGCGATGGTCGCCGCCGTGCTGTTTTCAAAGACGTGCCAGCGGCCATCGCTGGGCTTTTCGAGCTGATTGAGCGGTTTGGAACGCGCCTTGCAAGCGCAATCGCTGGCGCAATCGCTGGCGCAATCGCTGGCGCAATCGCTGGCGCAGGATTGCAGGTTTGACGGCCGAAACGCTCCTCTTCGGTGGACCAGCATCACCAGCGATCCGATCGCGCGCTATTTGATCTGGCTGTCGACAGCAAGCGGCGCGGATGTGATGTCGTCAACGTCAAGATCGGTGATCTGGTCATCGGCGGCCACATCCATAGTCGCGCCGTTGTTCTCTGGTGAAAGACCGGAAAACCGCTGCAGTTTGAACTGATGAACGATGTACGCGCCAGTTTGTGCGCGTGGCTCCAGCGACACGGTGGCTCATTGGATGAAGACCTCTTCCCGTCCCTGCTCCGGTGGATCATAAAGCGGCTCATAAGAGTGCCGCCAAGGCGATCGTCTCCCACCGAAGGGCAAATATTTGATCATTCTGCTGTTACCGCCGGGCAAAGATCGCTAACGTTTCTGTTATGTTCCGCTCCTTTTCTCCATCCCGTGACGCAGCTTTGAGGGCGCTTGATGATTTTTTGCCGGCTGCCGGACGCCGTTATGCCGAGCAAAGAAATTTCGATCATGGTCCTGAAGATCGCAGCAATATCTCGATGCTCTCGGCCTATATCCGGCATCGACTGATTACGGAGCACGAGGTGATCCAGCGCGTGCTGGCGTTACACCGCCTCGCTGATGCGGAAAAGTTCATCCAGGAGGTCTGCTGGCGTACGTATTGGAAAGGCTGGCTTCAGATGCGGCCGTCGGTTTGGGCGCAGTATCAGACGGATGTTGCCGATTTGGCGCGCCCGGCTGCCTATGATGCCGCCTGCGCCGGCGCGACGGGTATCACGTGTTTCGACGCCTGGGTGCTTGAACTGACAGAGACCGGCTATCTCCATAATCATGCACGCATGTGGTTTGCCAGCCTGTGGATTTTCACGCTTGGCCTGCCCTGGCAGCTGGGCGCCGATTTCTTTTACCAGCATTTGCTGGATGGCGATCCCGCTTCGAACACGCTGTCATGGCGCTGGGTAGCGGGGTTGCAGACGCCCGGCAAAACCTATCTGGCACAGGCCGACAACATCGCCAAATTCACCCAAGGGCGCTTCAAGCCGCATCCGTTCGTTCATGGGGCGGGACCGCCAGCTGAAATGCCGGTGTCCCCCATCCCAATCGTCGCTGTGCCGCCATTGCCCGGCAACGCTGCCGGGGGCGCTGTTGGGTTGCTGTTGACCGAGGAGGATTTGCATCCTGAAAGTCTTGATCTGGATTCCGTGCGCATCGCCGCCGTCGCGGCGGCGCCATCAGCAAGGAACCGATCGGCAGTGGTGGAGGGCTTTGCAAACGCTGCCCTAAGCGATGCGCTCTCAAGGAGCGCCACATGCTGGCAGAGCCAAACTGCAATGCTCTGCACGCTCGATAGCGACGCCCTGATCACCTGGGCCAAAGCGCACAGGCTGAACATGATCGTCACGCCGTTTGCCCCTGTCGGCCCTGTCAGCGACCGACTGGCAGCCATCGCTCCCGATCTTGCCGCCGCGGGAATTGCGCTGCTGCCCGTCCGTCGCCGTTGGGACAGCGCTGCCTGGCCGCATGCCGACAAGGGGTTCTTCGCATTCAAGGGCAAGATTCCGGGTCTGGTCGGGGCATGACGATCCAGCTGGTCTGGTTCAAGCGCGACCTCCGGCTGTTTGATCACGCGGTGCTTGCCGAGGCAGCAAAACGCGGGCCCGTGCTGCCGCTGGTGATTGTCGAGCCTGACTATTGGACATTGCCCGACACGTCGGCGCGGCAATGGCAATTCTGGCGCGGTTGCATTGCCGCACTGGCGTCGGACATCGCAGCGAGTGGCGGCCATCTCGCGATTCGAACCGGCGTTGTCACCGATGTCCTGGAAGCACTGCGCCATAGCCTTGGCACGTTCGACCTGTGGTCGCATGCGGAAACCGGCAATGGCTGGACTTTCGATCGTGATCGCGACGTCAAGGCGTGGACCGCGCCCTATGCCATACCCTGGAACGAACGGCGGCAGTTCGGCGTGCAGCGCGGGCGGGAACAGAACCGTGATCTATGGGCCCGGCACTGGGACCAAATGATGCAACTGCCAATCGAGGCAGTGCCTGTTGTCGATTGGGCAGCACCAGTACCGGCGGACCCGCTGCCCTCTTGTGAGGACCTTGGCCTGGCGCCCGATGGCCTTGTTTTTCTGCAGCCACCGGGCCGGGCGGCGGGCCTTGCGTTGTTGCACTCATTTCTGCATCAGCGCGGTGAGCGCTACACCCGCGAAATGTCGTCGCCGGTCACGGCCGAACAGGCCTGTTCGCGGCTTTCGCCCTATCTGGCCTATGGCGCGCTATCGATTCGCGAAGTCTATCAGGCGGCTGGAAATCGCGCCGTGCAAATCGCGACGCAGCGGTCGACAGGCCATAGCGTTTGGGCACGTTCCTTTCGCTCCTTCACCGCCCGGCTTCATTGGCACTGCCATTTCATCCAGAAGCTGGAAAGCGAGCCCGAAATCGAGTGGGAGCCGTTTGCCAAAATCTATACCGGGATGCGGCCGCAACCCGGAAATACAGCATATTTGCTGGCATGGACCCAGGGTCGCACCGGCTATCCCTTCATTGATGCAGCCATGCGCTACCTCAACGCACATGGCTGGATCAATTTCCGGATGCGCGCCATGCTGATGTCCTTCGCAACCTACGACCTTTGGCTGTCATGGCAGGAAGCCGGGCTGGTTCTGGCGCGCAAATTTGTCGATTTTGAACCCGGAATCCATTGGCCACAGTGCCAGATGCAATCCGGCGAAACCGGCATTAACGCGATTCGCGTCTATTCGCCAGTCAAGCAGGGCCATGACCAGGATCCAAGCGGCGATTTCATTCGCGCCTGGGTGCCGGAATTGGCCGCCATCTCAGGCGCCGTGGTCCATGAGCCATGGCGGCTCGATCCTGACACGCGCGCAGGCTTGTGCCCTGATTATCCCGCACCACTGGTCGACCATAATTTGGCCGCCAAACATGCCAAGCAGGAAATATTCAGCCGTCGCAAATCCGCCCAAGCGCGTGCAGAGGCACAAGGCGTGTTTGTAAAACATGGGTCACGCGCGGGCCCAAGGGCGCGGCACGGCGCGAAGGCGCGCGCGATGAAGTCCAAGCCATTGGCACCGCAATTTTCGCTGGATCTTTGAGGCGAGATGAAAGCGCATGGACGCACCGCCCAAGCAACCTGACACAAAATCGGACCACTGCTTGACCCTTTCAGCCCGCAGGAATGCGCAAACCATCTCGTCAACTCAGGATATGCGTCAGGCTGATGTCATCCCGATCCAAGTGTCTGACCCAGAAGTCCGCTGGGCCGATCTGACGGACTTTTGAGTCAGCCACGAAAAGCCTCAAAACTAGATGTTTGATCCCGGATTTTGATGGTGCATTATTCAGCCAGGAATGGAAGGATGCACTATGGTCCAAATTCTACACGGCAGCGCCCGCACGACAGAGGCAGTCCGTCGAGCGATACAGCTTGAGGCTTGAGAGCCTGAGGGCG
>JBBRPI010000017.1:0-72241 GCA_038228305.1 Sphingomonadales bacterium
CCGCCTATAACAGCGGTAACACCTTCCCATCGACCTATGATGCGCTGGGTCGTCGCTACACGATGCAGGTCGGCCTGAAATTCTGATCTGACATCAACCGAGCAATGCGAAGGGCGGGCCGAAAGGTCCGCCCTTTTCATTTGGGCGTCAGAGCAGCGGCGCGCCCAATGTCATCGGCACGCCGGCGCTGGCCGCCACCGCTGCGGTCCAGATGGTAACTTTGTCGATTTCATCGGCAAAAACGCTGTTGGCGGCAGCGATTTCGGCGCTGCGAGCGATTGCACTGAATTCGGCTTCGGATTTGGAATGCCGGGTAAAGGCCGGCCCGGCAACGACCGCCGCCGCATCGACACTTAGCCCGTAAAGTGCCGCCAGCGCCGCCATGGCCGCCACCGGACGCGCCATCAGGGTTTCAGAATCAATCGTCCGCACCCGGTCCGGAAAATGCGCCACCATCTGTGCAAACAAGGCGTGCTGCGCCAGCCAACCGATGGCGGCGGCCTGCAAATCGGTCTGGCCCAAATAATCCTCGGTTGAATAGCCGAAATTGTGCAGTCCCTGCTGCAACTGCTTGACCAGCAATTCGCGCACCCATAGCCGCCCGGTCATCGCCTTTTTGGCAATTGATCCCAGATACACCGGCAGCGGCGCGTGCAGCAGCAAGGCCTGCGCATCGGGCCGCATCATCAACATGCCCGGCGCCAGGCCATTGGCAAGATTGCTGGGTTTGATAACAACAGCTTCGCCGGGTGAAAACGGCCGGGCCAGCAGTTTCAAAAGATCATCGAGCACGGGGGCAATCTGCGCCGCGGTGCCACCGCGCAACTGCCAGCCGATCAGATCATTGAACAGCGGCGGTTCCTTCAAACCCATCGCCACGCCGGGCAGATCAAAGGCGCGGGCCAGCACCGTTGAACAGCAAAACGCCGAATGAAAGATGAAATGCACCGGCCCCGTCTCGCGCCGTCCCGCCATGGCAACGCTGCGATTGACGATGCTGGGTTCGGTCTTGCCCAGATACTCATCCGTCACAAATGTCGCGGCACGATGCTGGGCGCGTGTCAGATGCCGAAACTGCACAGCGTCCTGGCCGGGGTCATATCGATATGGAAACCACAGTGGATCATGGCTGATACCGGCGATATTCAGGGCTGGCGTCATCATTCTGCCATTTGGCGACGTTAGCTTATAATCTCAACAGTCAATCACGGGCTTGCTGCAACGCACAAGTTTTGCAATTGTAAACGCTGAAACGATTCGACGGGAGTATCACGTGCGCACACTTCACATCATGCTGGCCATTTCCGGCCTTATGCTTTCCACCGTTGCGATGGCTGCGGAACAGACGCCAGCGACACCAGGTGCCGAAATTGATCCGATGCAGCAGATGGTCTGCCGTAAGGACAAGGAAACCGGGAGCCTGGTAAAGTCCAAAAAGACTTGCCACACGCGGTCGCAATGGGCCTTTATTGACGATGAAAACCAGCGGACCAGCCGCAAGTTCGTTGAAGACAATTCGGGCCGGCCGACCAGCAATTGATCCGAAATTGAAGGTGCCTCCGGCGATTCTGACCGGAGGCCGCTTTGTTAGACCGTCAGCGCCAGCCGCCCATCGCCTTCATCCACGTGCACCGTGCAGCCGTCGGGGACTTCGCCCTTCAGGATCAGTTCGGCGAGCGGATCCTGCAGATGTTTCTGCACGGTGCGTTTCAGCGGCCGCGCGCCGTAAACCGGATCATAGCCGACCCGCGCCAGCCAGCGCCGGGCGGCGTCGGTCAGGTCCAATGTGACCTTGCGATCGACCAGCAAAGTCTGGACGCGGGCAACCTGCAGATCAACGATTGGCGCCATCGCCGATTCGCCCAGCCGCTGGAACAGGATGATTTCATCCAGCCGATTGAGGAATTCCGGCCGGAAATGCCCGCGGACAATCTCCATCACCTGCGCCTCGGCCTCGGCGACCGGCTGATCATCGCGCAGTGCGGCGATATATTGGCTGCCCAGGTTTGACGTCAGGATGATCAGCGTGTTGGTGAAATCCACTGTGCGGCCCTGGCCATCGGTAAGCCGGCCATCGTCGAGCACCTGCAACAACACGTTGAACACATCCGGATGGGCCTTTTCCACCTCATCGAACAGCACGACCTGGTACGGTCGGCGCCGAACGGCCTCGGTCAGCACGCCGCCTTCTTCATAGCCGACATAGCCGGGAGGCGCGCCGATCAGGCGGGCAACGCTGTGTTTTTCCATGAATTCACTCATGTCCAACCGCACCATGGCGCGCGGATCATCGAACAGGAAATTCGCCAGCGCCTTGGTCAATTCGGTTTTGCCAACACCCGTCGGCCCCAGGAACAGGAAACTGCCGAGCGGGCGATTGGGGTCTTGCAGCCCGGCCCTCGCCCGCCGCACGGCCGACGATACGGCATGCACGGCGGCCGGTTGGCCGATCACCTGCGCTGACAATATGTCTTCCATTTTCAGCAGTTTGTCGCGTTCACCCTCCAGCATCCGGTCGACCGGAATGCCGGTCCAGCGTGACACCACCGCAGCAATGTCATCGGCGGTGACTTCCTCACGCGTCATCGCATTGGCGGTGGCCACCTCGGCGTCGGCCAGGGCGCGTTCCAGTTCGGGAATCCGGCCATAGGTCAGCTCGCCCGCCTTGGCGAAATCACCGCTGCGCTGCGCCTGGTCAACCTCCAGCCGCGCCGTGTCGAGCTGTTCCTTGATTTTGGTGGCGGCGGCAAGCTTGTCCTTTTCGCCCTGCCAGCGCAGCGTCAGCGCCCCGGATTGTTCCTCCAGGTCGGCCAATTCGGTGCGCAAGGCGGTCAGCCGGTCCTTTGACGCCGCATCGGTTTCGCGTTCCAATGCGCCGGCCTCGATCTTCAACTGGATGATGCGGCGATCGAGGTTTTCGATCTCCTCGGGTTTTGATTCGACCTCCATGCGCAGCCGCGATGCCGCTTCGTCCATCAGATCAATCGCCTTGTCGGGCATGAAGCGATCCGAAATATAGCGGTTGGACAGGGTGGCCGCGGCGACAATCGCGCCATCGGTGATGCGCACGCCGTGGTGCAGTTCGTATTTTTCCTTCAGGCCGCGCAGAATCGAAATCGTGTCCTCAACGCTTGGCTCGCCGACCATCACCGGCTGGAATCGGCGTTCCAGCGCCGCGTCCTTTTCGACATATTTGCGATATTCGTTCAACGTCGTCGCGCCGATGCAATGCAGCTCGCCGCGTGCCAGCGCCGGTTTGAGCAGGTTCGATGCATCCATAGACCCTTCCGAAGCGCCGGCCCCGACAAGCGTGTGCATTTCATCGATAAACAGCACGACGTCGGAGCCTTCGGCGCGGACTTCATCGAGCACGCCCTTCAGCCGTTCTTCAAATTCGCCGCGATATTTGGCGCCGGCGATCAACGCGCCCATATCCAGCGACATCAGGCGCTTGTCCTTCAGGCCATCGGGCACGTCGCCATTGGCAATGCGCAGCGCCAGCCCTTCGACGACCGCCGTCTTGCCAACGCCGGGTTCACCGATCAGTACCGGGTTGTTCTTGGTGCGGCGCGCGAGCACCTGGATCGTGCGGCGGATTTCTTCATCGCGACCGATGACCGGATCCAGCTTGCCATCCCGCGCCGCCTGGGTCAGATCGCGGGCATATTTGTTCAGCGCGTCAAACTGCGCCTCGGCCCCGGCGCTGTCGGCGCTGCGGCCCTTGCGGGTGGTTTCGATTGTGGTGTTCAGCGCCTGCGCCGTCACCCCGGCCTTGGCCAGCGCCTTGCCGGCCTCGGTCGTCGTCGCCAGGGTCAGCGCGACGAGCAGGCGTTCGACGGTGACGAACGAATCCTTGGCCTTGGCGGCAATCGCTTCGGCATTGTCGAGCACCCGCACCGTGTCATTGTCCCAGGCCAGCGACTGCGCGCCCGCACCGGACACCTGGGCGATCTTGGCCAGCGCCTGATCGGTCAATTGCGTCGCGGTCGCCGGGTTGCCGCCAGAGGCACGAATCAGGTTCGCCGCCATCCCCTCCTCATCCTCCAGCAGAGCCTTCAACACATGTTCGGGCGCAACGCGTTGATGGTTATTGCGGATGGCAACCGTCTGCGCCGATTGCAGAAATCCCTTGGCGCGATCGGTGAATTTTTCGAGGTTCATGCGGGCATCTCCTGTGCCGCTCGATATGGTGTGGTAATCGGGCAACACAAGGGGGACGGCGCAGGAAAGCGCCTTCGGCGGCGGGGCCGTTGCGCCGGGTGGCAGGCTGCGTGGCCCTGCACTGTCTGGCGCGCAACGCGGCGGCGCCGGCCAAAGCCAATTCTTGGCCCGGTCCGTTACACCGGCTCCATCAGTTCGATACGATTGCCGAACGGGTCGTTGACGTAACAGCGATGATAGCCTGAAAGTGGCTCGTCCCCGACGATTTGATAACCAGCGCCTGCCAGCCGGGCAATCAGTTCGGGAAGGCCGCTGACCGTCAGCGCGAGATGGGCCTTTTTCGCAGGCCGAAAATCATGGTCCACGCCAAGATGTATTTTCAAAGCATCGCGCTCAAACCAGCAGCCGCCCCGTGTCGCAAGGTTCGGCGGCTTTGCAACTTCGGGAATGCCCAGCACATTAGTGAAAAAGGCGCGCGCCGCCGCCTCACCACCGGCGGGCATCGCGAGCTGAACATGGTTCAAAGCCTCTATGCGCATGTTGCGGAGCGTAACGCCAATTGATGATCCGGGCGACCATTATTGGTCAGCCCCGCCTCTTTTGCCTGCTGCAGGGTGAATTTAGGCCACATCCTGACGATAATACCTTATCGGGCATCAAAAAGGCCGCTGGTGGCTCTGGTGTTTCGAGCAGGAGTCGGCATCAACGAGAGTTGAGATAACAGGCGCTGACCCTAACGCGGCTGCGGCACCGGTGCTGCCGCCCCCGGCTTGCGCACAATCCCCGCCAGCACCGTGTTGATCAGCTTTGCATTGTCCCATTCCGGTGTCCGCGGCGGGCTGTCGCCGGTGCGCAGCACGATCAATTTCTGCGATGGCACGATGTAAACAATCTGGTCGGAATTTCCGTCAAACATCACCACATCATCAGCCAGATAGGGTTCGGAATGCAGCACTTTCGGCAATGGCCGGCCAGGGTTGGCAAAGCCGCGCCGTTCGATGTATTGGCCGCCAATCCACAGCCCAAGGCCATAATGCGGGTTTTGCGCGGTGGGGGTTTTCATCGCGGCAACATACCCGACGGGCAACAGGCGTTTCCCGGCCCAGATGCCGTCGTTGATGACCAGCATCGCCATCCTGGCATAGGTTTGCGCCGGCAACAGCGCGCAGCAGCCGCTGTGCGCCAGGCCGCCGGGGCGATTGTTCCACACCTGCCCGCCGGCAGCGCCAATCGGTTTCAGCACTTCGCTGCCGATGAATTCGGCATAGCGCCGCCCGGTGGCGCGTTCGATGACCAGCGCCACCAGTTCGGCAGTGGCATTGTTATATTCGTAAATGCTGCCGGGCGCATCGGTCAGCGGGTAATCGTCGATGATGATGCGGTCGTGATAGGGGTGAAGATAGGCACGGCTCCACGGGTTTTGCGGATCGGCGGAATTGCCCTGTGCGAGCAGCCCGGATCGCATGTCGAGCAAATGGCGGACCAGGATGGCGCCCTTGGGCTGCCCGCGCAGTTCGGCGATGAAATCGCTGATCGGTTGGTCGAGTGACTTGATCTTGCCCAGTTTTATCGCCCGGCCGATGGCCAGCGCGGTGATCGGTTTGGCCAGCGATTTCGAAACGATCAGCGTCGCCGCATCGGCGCCACCGAAATAGCGTTCGGTCTGCACCTCGCCATTATGGATGACGATGAAGGCGCTGGATTTGTTGGCGGCGGCATAGGCGGCGGCGGCATCGAGTGCAGCCGCCGTTATGCTGGGGGTAGCGGCCACGGGCAGCGGCTTGAAGGCGGCGCCAGCGACCGTTTCCAGCGGATCATAACGGCTCAATTCGCCTTTGCCGCTGGTCGCTATGTCCTGAAACCGGGTGAGATACACTGCCTCGACTTCGGGTGGATAGGTCGCGGCCATCAGCAGCGGGGCCAGCAACAACAGCAAGCGGCGCATATTTGTCCCCCGATTTTCACCAACACAGACTGGCGCAGCAGCGGTGCCGGGCCAGCATCGCCCCGCCATCAATCCGCCCAGCGGATAAAACCGCGACATTGCGGTTTGCCCAGCGTTGCGCCACCCTAGCATGATCGCTGCAAGGGGGGGCAGATCATGGCAGCACGCCGTTACGGGCAAGACAGCATCATCGCCGGCTGGCTGGTGGCAATCGCCTATCTGGCGCACCAGCAGTTGACGGTGTTTCTGGCGCGCAGCGATCGTTTTGGGCCGCTGCGAGAGGATTATCGCGGCTGGCACTATTTGCTTGGCACGCTGGCCTTTGCTGCGGTGGCCTGGCGGCTGTGGCTGTGGCGGCGTGATGGCGCCGTCGCCCCGGCGATGGGCGTATCTGCGGCGGCGCACAATTGGGGGCGCTGGCTGGCGCTGATTTCCTATTGTCTGATCTTTGCCGCGCCGTTCCTGGGGGTGTTTTACGCTTGGTCGGACGAACTGAAAATCCATCTGGGGCCGTTTGTGACCCTGCCCAGCCTGATGCCGCGTAGCCGGGCGGTATGGATGTTTACCGGCTATTTTCATTCCGGCCTCGGCTTTATGCTGATGGTGATCACGGTCGCGGCGGTGCTGACACTGGGGTATAATCTGCTGCGCCGGGGCAAGGGAATGCTGGCGGTGATGCCGCCTGGGTTTGGCCCGCAGGTTGTGTTGGGCATGGCATCAACGGTTTATGCGTTTTCAACGTTTCGTTCGCCCGCGCCGGGGCCTCGAGCGCTGGCGATCTTCTTTGGGATTTGCGCGCTGGTCTGGGGCCTATCCTGGCTCATCCACCGCAACCGCCGCGATGTTGATGCGCGATTGCCGTTGGGCGGTTTTGCCCGCGTTGCCGCCCCGGTGGCGGCGCTGTCGCTGCTCGGACTGGGCGGCTATGGGCCGCACGCCTTGTTCAAGGTGACGCCATGGCCGATGGGCGAAACGGTGAAGGCACCAGAGGGCGTGACATCGCATGAGATGCCGGCGACCCCGGTGGTGATGACCCCTGAAACCCCATTCGAGCGGCAGGTGAGGGCCGAAACCTATAAATGGTGCCGGTTCTGCCATACTGTTGCGAAAAATGGCCCGCATCTGGTTGGCCCAAATCTATATGGCATTTTCGGTCAGCGCGCCGGCACCGTGCCCAATTTCACCTATTCGACCGCGCTCGCCGATGCCGGGCGCAAGGGGCTGGTGTGGACGCCGGAACGCATCGCCTGGTATATTGCCGATCCCCAGAAACATCTGCCCGGCACCGCGATGATCGTGTCTTCGGGGCCAATTCCCGATCCAAAGGTGCAGGTGGCGGTGGTGAATATCCTGCGCCGCGAAACCATGGCGGATGGGGTTCAGCCGGCGCCGTGACGCCCGCTATGCCGCGCCGGCAAGCACGCCGGCTGCGCGTGCGAAATCGATGATCAGCGCGGCATGTTCTGCCGGTGCTTCCTCATGCGCCAGATGGCCGAGCTTTGGCAGCAGCATCAGCGTCGGCAGCGGCAGTTTTGCTGCGACCTGGCGGGATGTGCTGGCCGGCACTGTCGCATCGCGCTCACCGTGGATCAACAGCACCGGGGTTTGCAAACCGGCGAGCCCGCGTTCGACCGGCACCAGATCCCAATGTGCCATCAGCGCCAGCGCGCCATGAACATGGCCGGAATTGGCCATCAACCGCGCATACAGCGCCATGCCGATGGGATCGACGCGGGATCCGGTTGATCGGGGCAGGAACGATCCGATCATGCCGGGCTGGCGCGCGCCGAACGCAAACAGGCTGGGGGTGATCGGATTGTCAAACAATATCCGCGCCATGGCTGGGAACAATTTGCCTGCCATGTCAGCGAAAGGCAGCAGCGCGCCGCACAGGCTGATCAGCGCCTGCGGTTTGGCCAGGCCCAGATCGGCCATGGTGACGGCGATTGCGGCACCGGCGGAATGGCCGGCGATGATCGCCGGCTGCAGGTCCAGCGCGGTCATCAGCGCCGACAGCGCCCGGCTGACGGCGGGCAGATTCGGGCGTTTCAGGGCGCTGGTAAAACCATGGCCGGGAAGGTCAGGCGCAACAACGGTGAAATGTTCGGCAAGCAACGGCGCCAGATCGCGCCAGCTATGGGTTGAGGCAGCGGTGCCGTGGAGCAGGAGCAGCACGGGGCCGTTTCCCATCACCTGCACATGCCATTTCAGCTCGCCGCCGTCGACAAAGCGGCTGCTGGCGGCGTTTGGCCAATCCCTGCCGTCAGTGCTCCAGCGCAGCGCCGTCATGATGCGGCATTCACCGCGGCGACGACGGCGCGGGCATCAAGCCGGGGCAGCGCGACAAAGCGCGCACCCATCGCGGCGGCCAACGCTGCACCTTCCGGGCGCGGGCGTGGGCTGCAATCGATGAACACGGCTGAAATTCCTGTGCTTCCCAGGGTGCGCGCGCTGGCCAGCGCCAATTCCTGCGGGTTTGTGCCGCCGACATTGGCGCGGCCATCGGTCAGGATGACAATCAATGGCGTACGGCCCCGCGCGCGCTCAGCTTCGGCCACCTTGCGCGCCATGTCGATGCCCGCTGCCATCGGCGTGCCGCCGCCACCGGCCAGCGCCGCCAGTTCGCGTTTGGCGCGGGCCAGCGATCGGGTGGGCGGCAGGGTGATCGCCGCCGCATCGCCGCGAAACGCCACCAGTGCGACTTCGGCACGTTTGACATAGGCCTGGGCAAGCAGCAGTTCGACGGCGCCCTTTGCCTCGGAAAGCCGGGAAAAGGCTGCGGACCCTGATGCATCGACGGCAAAGATCGTCGTCGATTGGGCACGCGCGACAAAGCGGCGGATGCGCAGATCGTCATGGCGGATCGACAGCCGGCCATCCTCGCGCCGGGGTCGCAATTTCTGCCAGGGGGCGGCGGTCTTGATGGTTTCGATCAGTGCCAGCCTTGCGCCGCGCCCCGGCGCCCCGGCGCGCACCCCGGCGGGGCGGCCCGATGTCAGCGATTTCAGTTTTGCGCCCGAACTGCCGCTGCCCGGCGATTTCATCTGGATGCCATTGGCCAGGGCATCGAGCAGGCCCGGCGGCAAGCAAGTCTGGGCGGCATCCAGCACGATATCGGTCGGATCGGGCGGCGGCTGGTCGGGCGTATCGGGGCTGTCATTGGCACTGTCATCTGATGGGGGCGGCGGCTCGGGCGGTTGATCGGGGGCTTCCTCCGGCGACGGCGGCGCGTCACCGGGGGGCAGGCGCGTGGCGCGCGGGCCCAGCACCAGCGCAGCAGCAGCCTCGATGTCGCCGGCCGCAATCGCCCTGCGGCCATCCAGTGCGGCATGGGCATAGGCCAATCGCTGTGCCTGGATCGGGGCACGGATCGAATCGATGCCGAGCAACAGCGCCGCCGAAGCCAGCGCCGCCGACGCATCGTCGATCGGTTCGCCGGCCTCGATATCGTTCACCTGTGGCGGAAATCCGGTTTCGCCGGCCAGCAGCGCCGCCATCGGCAAGCGGACGTCATTCAGATCGAGATGGATCGCCAGCCGGTCAGCCAGCGCCGCCGAAACATGCGCATCACCGTCGCCCGCCGCATCCGATTCATCGAACAGCACCAGCCGCAGGCCAGTGTCATCCAGCGCCATGGCAAGCCGGGCGGCGAGCGCCGGCGACAGGCGTTCCGCCATCGGCACCAGCAGAATGCCGCCGCCAATTTCGGCCAGCAGGCCGTGTTTGCGCACCGGGCGGCCGCTGGCCAGCGTTGCCGTCAGGTCCAGCCCGCCATCCAGCGCCTCCGCATCGGCGCTGGCGGGCAGGCGTCGGATTGTCGCGACCATGGCCAGCGCCGCCGCCCAGGCATCCCGCACCGGGCCGGGGCGGGCGCGCAGCACGATACCGCCAAGGCCAGCGGGGGTTGCGACCAGAATTTCGATCGCGGTCAGCGCCAGTGCCCAGCGGGTGGCGCTGGCCGCGGCCTGAGAATTGGCCGCGACGGCGTCATCTGCCTTTGGCGGCGGAGACAGCGCCGTGTCGATCACGCCGGGATCAGCTCTGCCACAGCGCGGGCAATGCGCCCGGTCGATCCGGTGTCATCCAGAACATTGCGGCGCAGGCGATGGCGCAGGGCGAGTGCGGCGACGGCGGCGATATGGGCCGGGGCAACGGCTTTCTTATGGGCCAGCGCCGCGGTGGCGCGGGCAGCACGCAGCAGGGTGAGTTCACCGCGCAGGCCATCGGCGCCAACGGCCTGGCACAGCCGGCTGCCCAGTTCGAGCATGGCGTCGGAGACGGTGACATTGGGCAGGCGTTTGCGGGCGGTGGCGATGCCGGTCAGCGTTGCGGATTCTTCGGCCGCAAAATCGGCGGCGAAGCCATCGGGGTCACGATCAAAGCGGTCACAGCGTTTGACGATCTCGATGCGTTCGGCAAGCTCGGTCGGGGTGCGCACATCCACCGAAAGCCCGAACCGATCGAGGAGCTGTGGCCGCAATTCGCCTTCCTCGGGATTGCCCGAACCGACCAGGATGAATCGCGCCGCATGACGGATGCTCAACCCCTCTCGCTCAACCACATTCTGGCCCGATACTGCAACATCGAGCAGCAGATCGACAAGATGATCCTCCAGCAGGTTGATCTCGTCGATGTAAAGAAAGCCGCGATTGGCCTTGGCCAGCAAGCCGGGTTCAAAGCGCTTTTCGCCGGTTGCCAGCGCACGTTCCAGATCGAGGCTACCGACGACGCGATCTTCGGTGGCGCCCAGCGGCAGATCGACAAACGGCACGGCGATGCTGGCGGTTTTCTTGCCGGCAATCTTGCGGCAATCATCGGGGCAGGGGGTGGTATCGGCCGGCGCGCAGCCATAGCGGCAGCCGGCGACGACCAGCATCGGCGGCAACAGCGCCGCAAGTGCCCGGACGGCAGTGGATTTGCCGGTGCCCCGATCGCCAAACACCATGACGCCGCCCAGCCGCGGTTCGACCGCCGCCATCAACAGCGCTTGTTTCATTTCTGTCTGGCCGACAATGGCCGAAAACGGGAAGGGGGTTTTCATGGACTTGCGTCTAGCAGGCCAGTGGATTGGGGCAAGATGGAAGGCATGACACGGCTGGCCTGCCCAGGCCGGTTCGACTCAAGCGGCAATTGCGCTAAACCCGCCACGATGACCGTTGTCACGCGCCTGTCCCTGACTGATTTCCGGTCCTACACCGCTTCCAACATCGGTATCGGCAGTATCGCCCCGATTGTCATCACGGGGGATAACGGCGCCGGCAAGACCAACATCCTGGATGCCCTGTCGCTGCTCGGCCCCGGCCGTGGGTTGCGCGGTACACCGCTGTCCGACGCTGCCCGCACCGATGGTCGGGGCGGCTGGAGCATTGCCGCAACGCTGGGCGGTGATGTCGAAATTGGCACCGGCACCGCCGCACAGGCGCCCGAACGCCGCATCGTCCGCATCAACGGCGCCGCCAGCACCGCCGCCACGATTGGCGAATATCTGGCATTGGTCTGGCTGACGCCGGCGATGGACCGGTTGTTTGCCGATACCCCGGCAGCGCGCAGGCGCTTTCTGGACAGGTTGGTGCTGGCGCTGCACCCCGGCCACGCCCGCGAATCGGTGCGTTATGACGCGGCGATGCGCGCTCGCACCCGGCTGTTGACGGCCGACACGCCTGCTGATCCGCAATGGCTGGCGGCGCTGGAACTGGCGATGGCTGACCATGGCGCCGCGATTGCCGCCGCGCGCGCCGATACCGTTGCCGCATTGACGGTGACGCTCACCGCCGCGCCGGCCAGCATCTTTCCCCAGCCCCTGCTGGCGCTGGAAGGCGGCGAACCCGGCGCCGATTTGCGCCTTCAGCTCGCCCGAAATCGCGCCGCTGACAGCGCCGCCGGCCGCGCCCTGATCGGTCCGCACCGCAGCGATTTGGTCGTTACCCACGCGGCAAAGGGTGATGCCGCAGCGCGCGGATCGACCGGCGAGCAAAAGGCGCTGCTGATCGCCATCATCCTGGCCCATGCCGGGCTGGTCGCCGGGCGCACTGGCCGGCCGCCGCTGTTGCTGCTCGATGAAATCGCGGCGCATCTGGACGCTCGTCGCCGCGCCGCACTGTTTGAGCGGCTTGCCGCCACCGGATCACAAGTCTGGATGACGGGGACAGAGCCGGCGCTGTTCGAGCACCTGGAGCCGGCGACACGGCTCCATGTCGAAAAGGGTATTATCCACGGCTGATGCTGCCCGCGACACTGGCGCCGTTGACCGCAACGGGCGCCAGATCCAAAGCGAACGCCATGACCCAAATTGTCATCATCCTGGGTGACCAGTTGAGCGTTGGGCTGGCCTCGCTGGCCCAGGCTGAAAAAGCCAATTCGGTGGTGCTGATGATGGAAGTGGCAACGGAAGCCACCTATGTCCGCCATCACCAGAAAAAGATTGCCTTCCTGTTCTCGGCAATGCGTCATTTTGCCGGTGAACTGCGTGCCCGGGGCTGGACGGTCGACTATGTCGCGCTGGATGATCGCGGCAACACCCAGGATTTCGCCGGAGAGGTAACGCGCGCTGCTGCCCGCCATGCCGCGACCAGCCTTGTCACGGTCGAGGCCGGTGAATGGCGCGTGCTCGCCAGCCAGCAGGCATGGGGCGCGCTGGCCGGCGTTGCATGCAGCGTTCTGTCCGATGACCGTTTCCTGATCAGCCGCAGCGAATTCGCGGATTGGGCAAAGGGGCGCAAGCGGCTGGTGATGGAGGATTTTTACCGGATGATGCGCCGCCGGACCGGGCTGTTGATGGCCGGCGACGAACCCGCAGGGGGCCGCTGGAATTATGACACGGAAAACCGCAAACCGCCGGCAAAGGGCATGCGTTATCCGGCTGTTCCAAAATTTGCCCCGGATTCGGTCAGCGCGGATGTGCTGGCGCTGGTGGCAACCCGCTTTGGCGACCATTTCGGTGATCTCGACGGCTTTTGCCACGCCGTGACGAGGGCCGATGCGTTAGCAACGCTGGATGATTTCATAACGCATCGCCTGGCGCTGTTTGGCGATTTCCAGGATGCCATGGTCGATGGCGAGGATCAGCTGTTCCACAGCCAATTGTCGCCGCTGATCAATTGCGGGCTGTTGCTGCCACAGGAGGTTTGCACGGCGGCCATGGCGGCCTGGCAGACGGGCGCAGTGCCGCTGAACGCCGCCGAAGGCTTTATCCGCCAGATTCTGGGCTGGCGCGAATATGTGCGCGGCATCCATTGGATCGCCGGGCCCGATTATGCGACGCGCAACCATCTGGCGGCAACCCGCGACCTGCCGGCGTTCTACTGGACCGGCGACACTGATATGCGCTGCTTGTCACAGGCGATTGCGGCGACGCGGCGCAATGCCCACGCCCATCATATTCAGCGGCTGATGATTTTGGGCAATTTTGCCATGTTGATCGGGGCCGACCCGGTTCAGGTCCATGAATGGTTCCTGGCGGTTTATGACGATGCCTATGAATGGGTGGAAACGCCCAATGTGATCGGCATGAGCCAGTTTGCCGATGGTGGCCTGATGGGATCAAAACCCTATGCAGCAGGCGGCGCCTATATCAACCGCATGTCGAACCACTGCCGGCCGTGCCGGTACGATGTGAAACAGCGCACTGGCCCCAACGCCTGCCCGTTCAACAGCCTGTACTGGGATTTTCTGGCGCGCAATCGCCCGGCGCTGGGCGGCAACCAGCGCTTGTGGCAGATGTATTCCGGCTGGGATCGTTTTTCGAATGCCGAGCAGGAAGCGATTCGCGCCCAGGCGGCGAAATTCCTGGCAGCGCTGCCATCTGGCGCGCGTCATTGGGGCATTGCCAACTGATTCCGGCAACTCGCCGCTCGCGTGCACGCGCGCCGGAGTCTATAGTAAGCGCGAAAACGCCGCTGCAAACCCCAAGGCGGTTGAAGGACAAAGATTTTGAGCGACGAAACCAACCAGGCGCCGGGCGATTATGATGCCGATTCGATCAAGGTGCTGCGGGGGCTCGATGCCGTGCGCAAACGCCCCGGCATGTATATCGGCGATACCGATGACGGGTCAGGCCTGCACCACATGGTGTTTGAAGTTTCCGACAACGCCATCGATGAATCGCTCGCTGGCTATTGCGACCTGATCCTGATCACGCTGAACCCTGATGGATCGGTCAGCGTCACCGACAATGGCCGCGGCATCCCGACCGGCATTCATTCCGAAGAAGGCGTGTCGGCCGCCGAAGTCATCATGACGCAACTCCATGCCGGCGGGAAATTCGAAAACAGCGACGCCAATGCCTATAAGGTTTCGGGCGGGCTGCACGGCGTTGGCGTTTCCGTCGTCAACGCGCTCAGCGAATGGCTGGAACTGACCATTTGGCGCGACGGTCAGGAACATTGGATGCGGTTCCGCCACGGCGATGCCGAGGCACCGCTGAAGATCGTCGGCCCGGCGCCAGCCGGAAAGCGCGGCACCATGGTCAAATTCCTGCCCAGCCCTGCCACCTTCAAGATCATCGAATTTGATTTCGGCAAGCTGGAGCATCGTTTCCGCGAGCTGGCCTTCCTCAATTCCGGCGTCCGCCTGCACCTGACCGACGCCCGCCACGCCGAACAGCAGACAGTGGAGCTGTATTATGAAGGCGGCATTGCGGCGTTCGTCCAATATCTCGACAAATCCAAAACCCCGCTGATCGCCGCCCCGGTGGCGATTCATGGTGAGAGCAACGATATCAGCATCGATGTCGCGTTGGAATGGAATGACAGTTATTACGAAAACGTCCTGGCCTTTACCAACAACATCCCGCAGCGTGATGGCGGCACCCATATGGCGGCGTTTCGCGCCGCGCTGACCCGCACCCTGAACAATTATGCCGAAAGCAGCGGCGTATTGAAAAAGGAAAAGGTGACGCTGACTGGCGATGACATGCGCGAGGGGCTGACCGCCATCGTGTCGGTGAAATTGCCCGACCCGAAATTCAGCAGCCAGACCAAGGACAAGCTGGTATCCTCCGAAGTCCGCCAGCCTCTGGAGGCCCTGATCGCCGACAAACTGGCCATCTGGCTGGAGGAAAACCCGGCCCATGCCCGCACTATCATGGCAAAGATCATCGATGCTGCCGCCGCCCGCGAAGCCGCCAAAAAGGCCCGCGACCTGACCCGGCGCAAGGGCGCGCTCGACATCGCCAGCCTGCCGGGGAAGCTGGCCGATTGCCAGGAACGCGACCCGGCAAAATCCGAACTGTTCCTGGTCGAAGGCGATTCCGCCGGTGGCAGCGCCAAACAGGGCCGCAACCGGCAATTCCAAGCGATTCTGCCGTTGCGCGGCAAGATTCTCAACGTCGAACGGGCGCGTTTTGATCGTATGCTGTCATCCCGCGAAATCGGCACGATGATCCAGGCGCTGGGCACCGGCATCGGCCGCGACGAATTCAAGCTGGAAAAATTGCGTTATCACAAGATCGTCATCATGACCGATGCCGATGTCGATGGCGCCCATATCCGCACGCTTTTATTGACGTTTTTCTATCGGCAGATGCCGGAACTGATCAAAAACGGCCATTTGTTCATCGCCCAGCCGCCGTTGTACAAGGTGATGCGCGGCCGTTCTGAAGTTTACCTCAAGGACAATCCGGCGTTGGAGAATTATCTGATCGATGCGGGGCTTGGCGGTTTGGTGCTCAACACCGATGCTGGCCCGCGCGCCGATGCCGATCTGCGCAGCGTGGTCGATCATGCCCGCAAATTGCGCGCCCTGATGGAATATGTGCCGAAACGCTATCCGGCTGATGTCATCGAAGCACTGGCGCTGGCCGGCGCTCTGGAGCCCGGCCTGGCTGGCCAAGGCGCCAAGACTGCCGCCACCGCCACCGCCAACTGGCTGACCCAGGCCGATACTGACAAGGCAAGCTGGACCGCCGAACCCGGCATCGAAGGCGGTTATCACCTGCGCCGCGATTGGCGCGGTGTTGCCGACCATCACATCATCGACGCCGGTTTTCTGGCCAGCCCGGAGGCGCCGCGCCTGCACACGCTGGCGATGCAGGAGGCCGGCAGCTATCGCGGCTCGGCAACGCTGGGCGATCGCCGCATCACCCGGCCATCGGACCTGCTCACTGCCATCCTCGATTCGGGCCGCAAGGGGCTGAGCGTCCAGCGTTACAAGGGCTTGGGCGAAATGAACGCCGAACAATTGTGGGAAACCACGCTGGATCCTGCCGCCCGCACCCTGCTGCGCGTCGATGCCGACGAAGCCGATCTGGCCGACGACATCTTTACCAAATTGATGGGCGATGTCGTAGAACCACGCCGGGCGTTCATTGTGGATAATGCGCTGAACGTGGCGAATCTGGACGTCTAAGTGCCCCGGCGGCTGGGGCCTTAGGCCCCAGCCGCCGGGGGTCGCTGTCGTTCAATCAGCTATGTCTCTGCCTTAAAACCGCGTCCGTATCGTAAACCGCGCCGATCGCGGCCCGCCGGTGGAGATGTTGTTATCGGTATGGGCGGTTGGGAAATAGCCGGTGTTGAACAGGTTTTCGACGTTGATCTGCACGTTGATTTGTTTGGTCAGGGAAAAAAAGCCGGCGGCATCAACCCGGGTATAGGCCGGCAGCCGCACCGCATTGCTGATGGTTGCATAGCTGCCGCCCTGATGGGTTACACCCGCGCCAAAACCCAGGCGCGATGTCAGATCATAGCGGGTCCAGAATGACGCCTGGACGTGCGGCACCAGCGGCACCTTGCGGCCGGCCGGCGCCGCTGCCGTCGTGCTGCGGATTTCGGCATCCTGCACCGCCAGGCCGATGCTGATCTGCCAATCGGGCAGAATTTTGCCGTTGGCAGCAAGCTCCAGCCCCTGCGAACGCGTTGCCCCGGTCAACACGGTGGTGCCGGCGACAAGGCCATTGGCGCGGGTATTGGTGCGTTCCAGCCGATACAGTGCCGCCGTCAGGTTCAGCCCCGGCGTGACATCCCATTTGCCGCCAATCTCATAATTCTGAAATTGTTCGGGTTTCAGCGTCGCCTGTGTCGCGGTCAGGTTGGTGAACTGATCCCCCGATTGCGGCAGATACGACCGGCTGTAGCTGGCATAGATTGAAGCATTAGTGACTGGCTTCCAAATCAGGCCCAGCCGCGGTGACCACAGATTATCGGTGCGACCAAAGCCAGCGCCGGTCAAACGGTCGGTGTAATCAAGGCTGAACCTATCATAGCGGACGCCGGCAAGGATTTCGAAATGCGGGCTGATGGCGATCTGATCTTGCACAAAGGCGGCGAACAAATCGGTGCGGGTGTAATTGTCACGCTGGCCGGGGCCGGGGCGCAGCACAAATGGCGGCGGCACAAACGGATCGGCCAGAATGGCCAGCGCGCGGGTGGCGTTGTTGCTGTCGAAATAGCCGTTCAGCCGCTGGCTGCGGGTGATCTGGCGACCAAACTCGATTCCGGCGAGCACGACATGCTGGATCGCGCCGGTGCGGGTGTGCCATTCCAGATCGGTTTGGCTGAGCAGATTCTGGCGCTGCACCGCATCCTGATAGGCCTCGACGCCAAAGCCTTCTGAGCTGCTTTCATCCTCATCGCCGTCATCATCGCCGCCGCCGCCCAGGCCCGATACGGCGGTTGCCGGAAACAGATTGCGGTACAGCTTGTCATAATCGCCATAGCGCGCGCGCTGGCGCAGCGTCAGCTGGTCGGTCAGCCCATAGTCGGCATTAAGGTTGACGATATCACCGTTGAAGATCGATCGATTGCGATCCCGATCACCGAAAAACGTGTTGCGATATTTGCGATCAAGCAGCGGGTGGCCATTTTCCGACGGCACACCGCGATCGACAAGGCGATCATCATCGGCATGTTCATAGCCGATGACCAACCGGCCCTTGCCGGCCAGATCAAAGCCAATGGTCGGGTTGATCGCCCAGCGTTGCAGATCATAAAACTGCCGGTGATTGCGGCCGTCTTCATACACAGCGTTCAATCGGGCGCTGATGCCACCGACCAATGGCGCGCCGATATCGCCGCCCAACCGCCAGCCACCAAAACTGTCGACACTGGCATCGGCGTTGGCAAAATCCGTCGACGCAAAGGGTGATTTCGAGACGCGGTTGATGATGCCGCCGGCGCCGCCGCGGCCGAAAATCAGCGCGTTGGGGCCTTTCAGTATTTCAAGCTGGTCGATGTTATAGAAGTCCCGATAATATTGGACGTCGTCACGCAGGCCATCGACAAAGAAATCGGCGCTCGAATTGTTGCCGCGCAGCACGATCTGGTCGCGATTGCCCTCACCCTGGGCAGCGACGGCGCCTGGCACATAACGCAGCGCATCGGTGATCGACAGGATCGCCTGGTCATCCAGCCGGGCCCGGCTGAACACGCTGATCGATTGCGGCACATTCAGCAGCGGCGTTTCGGTGCGCGTGGCGGTGACGCTGTGATCGACAAGATAGCCCTGATCGCGCGCCGCCGTAACGGTGATCAGCCCGCTGTCATCGGTCGCCAGTGCCGCTGCATTTGCGAAAATCGTCAGCATCGCAGCACTGGCGAGCAATAAAGGGAAACGCATTGCAATTCCTGGGAATGATTATCAATAGCGGCTTTATTGCGATTGGTTCGCAATCCGTCAAGCCGCTTCAGGCTGGCCAATCCGCAAATTCGCTTCTAATTGTCCGGACAAAGCGCTGGAGATCGCCCAATGCAGTATGAACGCATCGATTGGCCCAACGGCGCGGCCTGTGCCTTGTCGATCGTCGTCAATGTGGAGGAAGGCAGCGAAATGACCGTGGCGCGCGGCGATCGCGGCATGGAACCGGTTGATGAGCTGGGTATCCACATCAAGTCGCCGATCCGCAATTACGGCAATGAATCCAATTATCTTTATGGCATAAAGGCCGGTGCGCCGCGGGTGGTCGATCTGCTCGACAGCTATGGATTTTCGGCCAGCTGGACCGTCGCGGCAATGAGCCTGGAAAACCACCCCCAGATTGCCGCAGCCATACGTGCGCGGGGGGATGAGGCGGTCAGCCATGGCTGGCGTTGGGTGCACCAGTTCAAGATGGACGAAGCCGCCGAACGCGAATTCATCGCTCGTGCGACCGCCAGCATCGCGGCAACCACCGGCACCCGCCCCTATGGCTGGCTAAGCCGCTATTTCCACACCGACAACACCCGGCGTTTGTTGATCGAGGCCGGATACGAATATCATATGGATGACTATTCGGGCGACGTTCCATTCCTGGACGCCGCGACTGTGCCTGGAAAATCGATTGCCATCGTGCCGTATCAACTTGATACCAACGACATGAAAATGTGGACTGATCCGGCCTACACCCCGCGCGCCTGGCTCGATTATGCGCGCGACAGCTTTGACCAGATTTATGCTGAAGGACTGGCCGGCAATCCGCGCATGATGTCGCTCGGCCTGCACCTGCGCATCATCGGTCGCCCCGGCCGGATCGGCGCCCTGGCGGCATTCCTGGCCCATGTCGCGGCGCACGACCGGGTGTGGGTGACGACGCGGCGTGAAATCGCAGGGGTTGTGCTACCGGCGCGTTAACGATTGCAGTCAAAAAATGGCGCAGTGCTTGACTCTGGCGCAGTAATAGCTTGTCTTTTCGTTAATCCGAATCGCTGACAAATGGCATCGGCTGTTTGTATTGCTTTTCAGGTTATGGGGAAACGGCGATGCCAGCATTGATAAAGTTTCTGATGGCCTATGGTTGGTGGCTGTCCGCGGCTGCCGGAATAGTTGCTGCTGCGGCGCTTTACGTCAATCGCACCCGCCATTTCTGGCTGACCGATCTGGTCTATACGTTTCCGCTGATCGGCAAAATCAAACGCTATTCACGTGACTATGCTGAATCTTCGTACACCGGTTGGCTGAATGTCGAGGACATGCTGTGCCGCGACTATGCCAAACACATCTCCTCGCTATCCAAGGCGCAGTTCGATCATCGGGTCGAGTATTTGAAAAAAACCTATGATCATGGTCGAAAACCGGTGCCTGTTGTCGCGATTGCCGGCATCGTGATCCTGGTCATTTTAGAAGGTTTTGGTTTTTCCTATCTGCTGGGCGCCGCAATGGCGGCCGAAGGTTCTGAAAACACCCGTCAAATCCTGATGATCGGTATCACCATCGTGCTGGCGATGATCCTTGTTTGGGTCATGCATTCCGCTGGCCATCAGATGTTTCGCACCAATGTGCTGCGCAGTTGCTTCCGGGCGTTTCAAACCTGTCGTGACGATGGTTTCACCTCGGCAGTGGTTGGATTGAACGATCCATCAGGGATTGACGCCAACAAGCCACCCCATGTGCAATGCGCCAATCGTGTTGCCCACCGCGGTGATGATATTGGTGGCCGCGCCTGGCTGTGGGTGGCCGGCGCTTTGATTTTGGTCATTGCTGCCGGTTCAACCTATTTGCGCATCGAAACCCTGGCGGCGAGCGAGATTGCGGCCAGCAGCGATGTTGGTGCCGCGATGTTTGGCGGCGCACCGGCTGTGGCGCCTGCTGCCGATGGCAGCGCGGCTTCTGCGGTTTCGGCCCAACATAATGCTTCGTTGACCGCCTATATGATGCTGGCGGCAATCTTTGTGACCACGCAGATCGTTGGGATCGGGGTTGGTTATAGTTATGGCTTTGCTGGCAAACAGGCTGACAATGCCTATCGCGCAACGCGTGGTTGCGCCGATTATGAATCCTATTGGGAACCGATTCAGAATCGCATCAATCTGATCAACAGCCGGCTGAAAAAACTGCAACGCCTGTTGGAAGAGGGAATGCCGCGCCCGATTGATTTCTCCAAAAGCTTTCCCGATTTCATCCGTGAGGAGCGTACGCGGGGCGCAACCGATCTGCATGAGCCACCGGCACAGGCGCTTTCGCCATCGCACCAGGGCCATCAGTCAAACAGCGAAAATGTCGCCGGCGCTTTGGCAGAATGGGATCATTTGGGGCCGGATCAAGACGCCCGGATCGCCTATGTCAAAACGCTGCGCGATTCGATGCAACTTGATCTCTATAAGGCGTTGAAGGCCCGTACCGACGCCAGCAACGCCGATCGCGACCGCGAAATCCACGAAAAGGTCACTGCCATGTTCGCGGATGTTCTGTGAAGTTCGTAAAATTTGCCGTGATGGCTGGAGTCATGGTCGCCTTCGCCGCTGCTGATGCCGCCGAAAATGCCGTTGCGAGTTGCTATGCCATGGTCAATATCGGCATGGTGCAGGCCAAACCAGCGCATGAAATTTTTGTTCTGGTCGACCAGACAGTTTTGTTCGATGATGGTGTAAAGGCGTCGATCAACGAACGGCTACTACCGTTGCTGCGCCCGGGCACGGCCTATTCAGTTGCCAGCTTTTCAGCATATGGCCAAGGCCGCTATCCCGTGATCATCAGTTCAGGCGTTACCGAGGCTTCGGTCCCAGCGACGATGCGCAACGATATTTCGGTGCCGAAACTGAAAAAGCTGGATGATTGTCTTCGCGCACAATTGCCATTTGCGTCCCGCACCATGCTGGCTGCCACAGCTATGGCGATTTCTGGCAGCAGCGGCGGTCTTGCCAATTCCGAAATCCTGGCCAGCCTTAAACAACTGTCGGCGCGCGTCGCCGCATCGCCAGCCCGGAAGAAAACCGTTGTCATCATTTCCGACATGATCGAACATTCGACGATAACCAGCTTTTACAGCAAATCGATATTGCGCAAAATCGACCCTGACGTCGAATTTGCCAAAGCCACTGCTGCGGGCCTTGTTGCCAATTTTGGCGGCGCAGAGACTTATGTGATTGGTGCAGGCGCATTGCCGGCTGATAAACCCTCGGCGCGGCGCGGCACTGCCGAAATGACCAGTCTCGAACGCTTCTGGCGACAATGGCTCAATGCCAGCCGTGCCGATCTGGAAGAATTTGGTGAACCGTTGCTGTTGAAACCGATCGGTTAGGGTTTGCCGGCCCAAGCTTGTGCCTGGCGTCCAAAAAATGCGATGAGTGCACCGCAACGTCGGCGGTCATGGTGCCACACCCCTGCTGCCAGCCGTCTTGCCTTGCGCTACAGCCCCACAGCATGCCGTCTGATACCGTTCTTGCCTTAACTGGCCTTGCCAAGTCCGTTCCCGGCGGCCGTGTGCTGTTTTCCGGGCTGAATCTCGCCGTCGCTCCCGGTGAAATCATCGCCATCATGGGTGAATCCGGGGTGGGCAAATCGACCCTGCTCAATTTGATCGCCGGGCTGGACAGCGCCGATGCAGGCGACATCCATATTGCCGGCAATGATCTGGGCCAATTGAACGATGATGCCCGCACGTTGCTTCGGCTCCGCCATATCGGTTTTGTCTTTCAGGCGTTCCACATCCTTCCGCATTTGACGCTGGCCCAGAATGTCGCGCTGCCGCTCGCGCTCGCCGGCAGCGACGCTGGCGCTACGCTGGCCGCTGCAGGCGCAATGCTGGCCAATGTCGGGTTACCGGATCGCGACACAGATTTCCCATCCCAACTGTCTGGCGGCGAATTGCAACGTATCGCCATCGCCCGGGCATTGGTTCATGCCCCGGCTCTGATTTTGGCCGATGAACCCACCGGCAATCTGGACCCCGAAACCGCCGCCCGAATCCTGACGCTGTTGACGGCGCAAATCCGTGCGTCGGGCGCCGCTGCGATTATCGTCACCCACAGCGACCGCGCCGCTGCCATTGCCGATCGCGTGCTGGTGTTGGGTCGGGATGGGCTGGTGGCGCGTGAGTGAAGTGCCTCCGGCGGCTGGAGCCTTGTGCGCCAGACCCTATTTTGCCGAGACTGAACCCAGAACACCGATCTGGTGCGCAGGGCCCCAGTCGCCGGAGGCACTTTGATCGCCCTCACCCCCGCCCGCTGGCTGCTCATCGGCGAATGGCGCGCGCATCCCGGTCGGCTGATCATCGCGGTGCTGGCGATTGCAGTTGGCGTCGCGTTGGGATTTGCCGTGCATCTGGTCAACCAGACTGCGCTGGACAGTTTCGGAAGGGCGCTGCGCAGTGTAAACGGCGGTGCCGATCTGCAGGTTCATGCGGCGACTGCGACCGGATTTGATGAAGGTCTGTACCCGCAGATTGCCGGTGTCGCCGGAGTCGCGTCGACCAGCCCGGTGATCGAACTGGCCGCAAGCAGTGGCACGATCGCCCCGCCCGGTACCCGTTCCAACGGGGGATCGCGTTTTACCTTGTTGGGGCTCGATCTGTTGCGGGCTGCTGTCGTCACCCCGGGCCTGTTGCCGTCCGCTGCCCCCGGCGTTGACAGCGTTTTCCTGTCCGGCCCGGCGTTGATCGCGCTCAATCGCCACATTGGTCAAAGGCTGACGATCGACGCCGCCGGGCGCAGTCACACCTTTACAATTTCAGGTACAATTCCCGGGGCTGATGACACAGCGCTGGCGATAATCGATATTGCCGATGCGCAGTGGCGGTTCGGCCAATTGGGCCGGTTGCAACGGCTGGATTTGCGGCTCGCGCCCGGTGCGGATCCTGCCGTGGTCAGCACCGCGCTGGCGGCAATCCTGCCTGTGGGCGGCAGCATCGAAACGCCGGCCAGCGCGGCGGGACGCACGGACAGCCTATCTCGCGCCTATCGCGTCAATCTGGAAATGTTGGCGATGGTGGCGCTGCTGACTGGCGGTTTCCTGGTCTATTCGGCGCAATCGCTCGCCGTTGCCCGCCGCGCGCCGCATTTTGCACTGCTGCGTGTTCTGGGGCTAAAGGCAAGTGCTCTGACCGGGCAGGTCGTTGCCGAGGGTGCACTGCTTGGGGTTGCCGGCGCTGCATTTGGTCTGGCGCTGGGCTATGGCCTTGCCGTGCTCACGTTGCGATTACTGGGCGGCGATCTGGGCAGTGGGATGCTGCGCGATGCCGCACCAGAACTGCATTTTTCGCTTCCCGCCGCGATTGCCTTTGGCGGCATCGGCATCGTCGTAGCCATGGCGAGCAGCCTGGTTCCGGCCCGCGCCGCCGCCCGTGCTCGGCCGGCAATCACGCTGAAATCCAGCGACAATGCTGGCGATCAACGGCCCGATGCCCAGCTTGGCGTCACCGTGATCATCATTGGCGGCATTGCTGCGCTTGGGCCGCCGCTATGGGGCCTGCCGCTGCTTGGTTACGCCGCGATGGCGCTGCTGCTTGCCGGTGGTATCGCCATCATGCCGTGGGTTGCGCGTGCCTTGCTCGGTCTTGTGCCTGCCCGCCGCCTTGCGCCGCCGCTGGACCTCGCGCTCAAACGTCTGAGGGGCGCCCCTGGCCAGGCCGCGGTGGCGCTGTGCGGCATTGTCGCCTCGACGGCGTTGATGGTGGCGATGGCGGTGATGGTCACGAGTTTTCGCGGTTCGGTTGATTCCTGGCTGACGCAGATTCTGCCGTCCGACATTTATCTGCACCTGGAAGGCGCAGACGCTGGTGGGCTGGATGCGGCGGCGCAAGCCCGGCTGGCCGCAACACCGGGCATCGTATCGATGCGCTTTGTCCGCCAGATGCCGCTGCGGCTGGCCGCGGATAAACCACCGGTGCTGCTGTCCGGCCAACCCATCGATGCCGGCAACCCGGCAGCCCATCTGGCGATGATCGGTGGAACCGTGGCGGTTCCAGTGGGGGCAACCCCGGTCTGGGTTTCCGAACCCATGGGTTGGCTATACGGCTTGAAACCCGGCGACCAGATCAGCCTGCCGCTGGGCGGCGCCGCGCGGCCAGTTTTCGTTGCCGGCGTCTGGCGCGATTATGCCCGGCAATTTGGCGCGATTGCGATGCGTGATACCGATCTGGCGCGTTTGACCGGCGATGCCACCAAAACCGAGGCAGCCATCGATGTTGCGCCGAGAGCCGATATTCCCCGCAGCATCGCCGCGTTGCGCCAGCGCCTGCCAGTTGCGGTCGCAGGGCAGGCGATGTTTGGCCAGCCACGCCAGATGCGAGCCATGGCGCTAACAATTTTTGACCGCAGTTTTGCCATCACATATGCCCTGGAGGCGATCGCCATCATTATCGGCTTGATTGGAATCGCCGCAACATTTTCGGCGCAGGTTCTGGCACGGACGCGGGAATTCGGAATGCTGCGCCACATCGGCGTGACACGGCGGCAGATCATGACGATGCTGGCTGCTGAAGGCGCATTGCTCGGCACTGTCGGCAGTATTGCCGGAATTACTTTGGGCGTGGTGATGAGCCAGGTGCTGATCGACGTCATCAACCCGCAGAGTTTCCACTGGACAATGGACACCAGCTTGCCGTGGGGCCTGCTCGGACTGCTGGCGGTCGCCCTCGTCGCGGCAGCGGCTGGCACTGCGGTGCTAGCAGGTCGGCAAGCAGTGTCGGCGCATGCCGTGCGCGCGGTAAGGGATGATTGGTAATGCGCTGGCTGGTCTGTTTGTTGCTGCTGGGTGCGGCGCCCATCGATTACCCGTCTGTTCGCCCTGGCACGCCGATCATCTTTCCCCGCGATCACGGCGCCCATCCCGATTTTCGCACCGAATGGTGGTATGTCACCGGCTGGCTGACGACCGCCGAGGGCCAGCAACGTGGTTTTCAGTTGACGTTTTTTCGAACCCGGCCGGCGGTGAATGACGCCAACCCAAGCAAGTTCACCCCGCGCCAGATAATGTTTGCCCATGCCGCGATTGCCGCGCCCAAAGCCGGCCATTTGGTCCATGACCAACGCATTTCCCGCGCGGGCTTTGGCCTTGCGGATGCGAGAGTCGGTGACATGGCGGTCAAGGTCGATGACTGGACACTGGTGCGCAGACCCGACGGCATTTTCCGCGCTCGCGTCACCGCCAGCAGCTTTGACCTCAACATTGCGTTGACGCCGACCCAGCCACCTTTGCTGCAAGGCCGCGCTGGGTACAGCCAGAAAGGCCCCGATCCTCGCGAAGCCAGCCATTATTACAGCATACCCCAGCTTCGCGTCTCCGGCACGCTGGATGCCCAGCCCGTCACCGGCACCGCCTGGATGGATCGCGAATGGTCATCAACCTTGCTCAACCCGCGCGCCACTGGCTGGGATTGGCTGGGGCTGAACATGGACGACGGTGGCGCGTTGACGCTGTTTCGCGTTCGCGATGCCGCTGGCGCTGCTGTTTGGGCCGGCGGTTCCTATCGCGACAAAGATGGTGAAGTGACAATCCTGAAACAGACCGATGTCCGATTTGCCGTCACGCGACGCTGGCGGTCGCCGCGAACAGGCGCCAGCTATCCGGTTGCCCCCACGGTCAGTTTCCTGCTGCGCGGCAAAAAATTGGAATTGCTGGTAAAACCTTTGTTTGACGACCAGGAACTTGACAGCCGGCGCGGTGGCGGCCCGGTGTATTGGGAGGGTGCTGTCACCGTGCCCGGCGGGCGGGGCTATCTTGAAATGACCGGCTATCAAAAACCGTTGAATATGTAGCCGTGATTTCCTGACACCGGCGATTTATACCAACTCTTGTTGATGCCGACTCATATTCAAGACAACAGAGCCGCCGACGGCCCTTTTGAACTCCGACAGGTTATGATCCGCAAGATGGGGTATCCGCAAAGGAAGCACCCAGATTGAAACGTTAGCCCCGTCCATCGCCGCCTGTGCAAGCATTGTGGCATATCCCGCACCAAACGCCCGATGATTGCGGCCCGGCCCGCCAGTTCATAACGTCTGGCTATATTGCTGTCGGAGGTCGAAGTTCAGGGCCGCGCGCGCAAGGCGCCCAAGCCCGACGAGTTGTTTTTCGGGACGTTCCAAAGCCTGTTCAAGGTCAGGCTGTCCCCGCCGCTCGTCCTGTTCGGACAATACCACCCCGGAAAGCTTCCACGACGTCCTGGGGCTGTTGCCTGGCAGACGGGGAACAACTGAAACGCCCTTGGGCAGGGATTGAGGCCTTTAAAGGCCAACAAGTCCCGCCGTAAGATCCCATAGTCGCGTCGCCCGGCCCGCGTCATTCGCCTTGGCGCTTAGGCTTTGCGAAAACGCCGCCCGGCCTTCGCGCTGGCGGTTGCCCCAGCTCCAGTGCACGCCGGATGCCGCAAAATCCGCGCCGGCCACGACATTTGCCACACGCTCACCAGACAATGGTTGTGAGACATAGCCCTTGGTGATGTTCTTTTGAAACCACGGAAAAATCCGCCGGAACGCTGCCGGGGCATGACGGAACAGCGGCGTATCCGCGACACAGCCGGGGTAGAGTGTTGAAAAAATGATGCCGGTTTCCACATGAAAGCGCCGGTGTAATTCGCGGCTCATGATCATCGTGCAAAGCTTTGAATCCTTATAGGCCTTGCCGGGCTTGAAGGCCTTGCCGTCGATCATCGCCACTGGCGCCAGAAACCCGGCGACCAGCCCCGCCATATCGCCCAGATCGGCCGGTGCGGGAATCGGCACCTTGCCGCCGAATTCCTCCGAATTTGCGGTTACGGTGCCAAGCGTCACCAGCCGCGGTGCCTCGGCCCGAGCCAGCACTGGCATCAGCAGATTGGCGAGCAGGAAATGCCCAAAATAGTTGGTGGCGACGCTTATTTCAAAGCCTTGTGGTGATCGTTCCGGGGCCGTCAGTCGCGGCATATAGACCGCAGCATTGCAGACCAGCGCATCCAGAGGCAACCCCGTTTTGGCAAAAGCCGAGACGAACGCCCGCACGCTGTCCAGATCGCCCAGATCGATGTGCATTAACGTCCGCTGCGCCGCCCCAATCCCGATTTCGTCAGCCGCCGCCTTCGCCTTGGTCATGTGACGGCATGCCATCACCACATGCCAGCCACGCCTGGCCAGCGCCTTGGCCGTCCATAGGCCGACGCCCGACGACGCGCCGGTGATGATGACCGTTGGGGCTGGGTTTGTCATGGCACGGGGAATGGCGGAAGTCTGGCGTAGCCGCAAGGGGTGAGGGAAGCGCTTGCACATCCCAGCCACAACCGCGAAACCTTGATGCCATGCTCAGCAATTTCCTCGCCGGTATCACGCCGCCGCAAACCCCCGCCCTGATTATCAGGCGCAGCGCGTTGATGGCCAACCTTATAGCGATGCAAAGCGCGTGCAATACCGCCGACGTGCGCCTGCGCGCCCATGGCAAGATGCACAAATGTTCAACGCTTGCCCGGTTGCAAGTCGAAATGGGCGCCATTGGTATCTGTTGCCAAACAGTGGGGGAGGCTGAAACCTATTCCGCAGCCGGCATTGCCGATTTGTTGGTTACCGCGCCGATACCGCCCTGGGGTTGGGCACGGCTGGCAAACCTAAAATGCGCTGTCGTCATTGATTCGCCCGCGCAATTGGCGCTCGCGGCTGGCACTGGCCTGACGCTGTATGTCGATATCGATCTGGGCCAGCATCGCACCGGGGTCGCCCCGACCGATGCGCTGGCGCTGGCCCAGGCGGTGGCGGCGACGCCAGGTGTGACATTCGGCGGTATCCAGGCCTATTGCGGGCATTTGCAGCATTTGCGTCAGGACCGCGCCGCCGCCAACGCCGCCGCCACCGACATTTTGCGATCCCTGGTCGCCGATTTTACGGCTGGTGGTCTGCCGCCGCCCCAGGTCACCGGAGGCGGCACCGGCACCTATGCGCTCGATGTCGCCGGCGGCGTTTTTACCGAAATTCAGGCCGGCAGCTATGCGTTGATGGATGTGGATTACACTGTCGCCGGCGGCCCGACTGGTGACTGGCCATTCCAGCCGGCGCTGTTCCTGGCCAGCACGATCGTGTCCACCCGGCACAAGGCGCTGGTCACCTGCGATGCCGGGCTGAAATCGCTATACACCGATGGCCCCGCGTCTCGCGTCGTTGCCGGCGCCGCGCCGGGCAGCCGCTGGCGATCTCTCGGCGATGAACATGGCGCCATCATCCACCCGGCCTTTTTGGAACGGCTGCGCGAAAACCCGCACGCGATCGCCGCCATCGACAATGACAACGACTATCTCGCCGATGCACCCAAAGAAGGCAGTTTGGTCTGGCTGCAACCTGGCCATGTCGATCCGACCATGGCGTTGCACGATGCGGTCTTTGTTGCCGACGAGGATGGCCGGCTGGAACGCTGGGCTATTGATGCACGTCGGCTGTCGTGAGTGCTGCCTGCTCTTGCACGAGCCATTGCACAAGAGGCGCTTTTTTCGGCCTTGCTGCATCCGGCTCGCTGAATTCGGGTCGGCGCTTGCACCTTCCCTTTCAATCCAAGAACGACCGTTAATCCTCACCGAATTTGTCGAGAACAAGGCCCCGCAGCTTGGTAATGGCGGCTTCGGCGTCGACGCCTGTCGCTGAAATCTCGATTGAATCGCCACAGGCTGCGGCCAGCATCATCAGCCCCATGATCGATGTTCCTGTCACGCTGCCGCCGTCATGGCTGACAGTAACTTCGGCATCGAACGTGCTGGCCATGGTGACAAATTTTGCGCTGGCGCGCGCATGCAGGCCGCGTTTGTTGGTGATCGGAACGCTAATCGGGCCAACCGCGGCGCTCAAGCCGCTTCGCCCAACATGCGAGAAGCGACGGCGATATATTTTCGCCCGGCCCCCTGCGCGGCCTCAACTGCTGCTGTAACGTTCATGGTCTTGCGCACGCTGGCCAGCTTGATCAGCATCGGCAGATTGACCCCGGCGATGACCTCGGTGTTCGGACCCATCAGCGAGATGGCCAAATTCGACGGAGTGCCGCCAAACATGTCAGTCAGCATGATTACGCCCTGGCCGGCATCGCAATCAGTGATCGCCGCCGCAATGTCGTTGCGCCGCACCTCCATGTCGTCGTCTGCTCCGATGCAAATCGCGCGCACGCGATCCTGTGGCCCCACGACGTGTTCCATCGCGGCCATGAATTCGGCGGCCAGGCGGCCATGGGTGACGAGAACCAATCCGATCATGCAGGGCCTGCCTCACCCGATGTTGGGGGTGCTGTCAATATGGCGGCGTCATGACCGTGGCCTGCGACATCGCGGTGCACCAGCAATGGCCCTTGGCCAGCGGCGGTTAGGCGCGCCTGCAATTCGCGTGCGACGGCGACGCTGCGATGGCGACCGCCAGTACAACCGATAGCGATGGTGAGGTATGCCTTGCCTTCGCGGCCATAGCCCGGGATCAGTGTCAAAAGTAGATCGGCGATGCGATCGACGGCCGGGGCATAGGCGGGATCGGCGCGGACAAATTCGGCAACATCGGGATGTTCGCCGGTCAATGGCCGCAGCGCCGGTTCCCAATGCGGATTGGCCAGGAACCGCATGTCAAACACCAGATCGGCGTCACGCGGCAGGCCATAGGCAAAACCGAACGACTGAAGAGTGACATTCAGTGCGCCGTAACTGTCACGGCCCAATTGTTCAGCGATACGGCGGCGCAGATCGGCCGCGGACAGATCTGTCGTATCAATCACCATGTCGGCCCAGCGCCTGAGCGGTGCTGTCAGCGCGCGTTCACGGCCAATGCCATCGGCGGCAGGGCGATCGGCAGCGAGCGGATGACGGCGGCGCGTTTCGGAAAAACGCTGGACCAGGCGATCGTCGCTGCAATCAAGATACAGCAGCCGGATGTCGATACCTTCGGCGCGCAGGGTGCGCAGACGTTCGACCAAAGCTTCTGCATCAAATTCGCGAGTGCGGGTGTCGATGCCGAATGCGAGCGGCCGGGGCGGGCCATCGCCGCCTTCGGCGGAATTGAGCAGGGTGTCGACAAGGCCAAGCGGCAAATTATCGACCGCCTCATAATCCAAGTCTTCCAGCGCCTTCAGCGCCGTCGATTTCCCGGCGCCCGACATGCCGGTGACGATCAACATTGGCGGAACGCCGGGCAACGGGGCGGGTGAAATAGCAGCCATGATGCGGCCTTTTACGGCCAGACCGTGTTGGCGCAAAGCCCGTTCGACTTTCAGCGCGGCTGATTCGCCAAAGGCGGACAGGGCAATCATCGGGATGGCGATGCCGCGCCAGCTTTGCGTCGTGGTTTCGGGAAGGCGTTCGGGGTCGCCCGCGAGATCGATAGCGAGCGCGACTGGTGATGACAGGTTTGATTCGGCGCATAATCCTACGCCGCGCACCTCGATCAGCCCGGCTATGGCAGCCGGCGCAGTGGCAGTGAGGATGCCGTTGTTGGCGGAAAGCACGGTGCGATCATCGGCGACCAGTTGCCAGCCCCGATCGATCAGCCGTAACGCCAGATCGGATTTGCCCGCTCCCGATGGCCCCAGCAGCAGCACTGCTCGTCCATCCAGAGCCACGGCAGTCGCATGGATTGTCGGTGTCATCCCGCCGGCAGTTCCACGGTGAACATCGCGCCCTGGGTGCCGTCGCGTTCGCCCACCCGGATTGTGCCGCCGTGCGCAGTGACGATCGCCCCGGCAATGGAAAGCCCAAGCCCGGAATGGCGGCCGAAATCTTCGGATTCCGGCCGCTGCGAATAGAAACGCTTGAAGACATCTCCGCGATTTTCGGCAGGCACGCCCGGCCCCTGATCCTCAACCTGCAGCCGAACGCGACGCGCGCCGGTCTCCGCCGAAACGATCACTGTGCCGGGGTTGGGCGAAAAGGAAATGGCATTATCGATCAGATTGCGCAGCACCTGGGCCAGCCGTGCCGGATCACCCCGCACCCGCGCTGCACCCGCCGCCGGCGGGGAATAGGCAATGGACATGCCAGGTGGCATTCCCGCCACCTGATAGGCGGCAACCAGCCCTGCCGCCAAAGCCCCCGCATCAACCGGTTCAAAGCGCGCACGCGACAGTTCGGCATCCAATCGGCTGGCATCGGAAATATCGCTGATCAACCGGTCCAATCGCGCCACATCATCGCGGATCACTGCCATCAGCCGGGCCCGCAAATCGGGCACTTGCACCGCGTCCAGCGTGTCAACCGCGCTGCGCAATGACGCCAGCGGGTTTTTCAATTCATGGGCGACATCGGCGGCAAAGGCTTCGGTCGCATCAATCTGCAGCCGCAGCGCCAGCGACATGTCGGACACGGCTCGCGCCAGCGCGCCAATTTCGTCGCGCCTGTCCGGCAGCCGCGGAACGATGACTTCACGGGATCGGCCCAGTCGAACGCGGTGGGCGGCGATGGCCAGCATTCTGAGCGGCCTGACGATGGTGTTGGCGAGGTAAAACGACAGCGACAGCGTAATGCCGGTTACAGCGAGCAGCAGCCAAAATGATGTCAGCCTTTCGGCACGCAAGATCGCCGTCAGATCGGCGGCATTGTCGGCCAGATGGACGGTACCGCCATGGGCCAGCGGCGCTGCTGCGGTCAGGATGAAATCGCCATCCACAGCGCGGCGAAGCCGGGTAACGGGCGCTTTGGCTTGGCTTGCTTCGGCAATTTCGGGCCAATTCCGGGCGCGATCAGGTGTGATTTCGGTATAGGGGGTTATCGGGCGAAACCGCGCGACCTGTTCAAGTGCGCGATCAATGAAGCGGGCTGACAGCCGCCGCCAGCTTTGCCGTGCAGGGTTTTCGATGGTGAATCGGCGCGTGCCGGGGCTGGCCCAATTGTCCGCCGCCATCGTGCCATCGCCCGCATACAGGCGAACCCGGGTGCCGCGTGAAGTTGTGAAATCGCGCAGGCGATCCGCGGCGGCTGGCAGCGCATCGGCAAAGGCAGCGATGGTGGCCGCCTGGTTGGCAAGACCTGCACTGCGTTCATCGAGCAATCGCGACCGCACGGTATCGAGATACAGCAGCATGATCGCCAGCACGATGACGGCGACAATATTGACCGCAAAAATCCGGGCACGCAGCGAACCAAAGCCCAGGCCGCGCCGCCATTCCTGAACTTCTGACGATTCAGGGGCCGATTCCAGGCCAGGCCTATTCCTCGTTGAAACGGTATCCGACGCCATACAGCGTCTCTATCGCCTTGAAATCATGGTCGACGGCGCGAAATTTCTTGCGCAGCCGCTTGATGTGCGAATCAATGGTACGATCATCGACATAAACATCATCCTGATACGCTGCATCCATCAATTGGTCGCGTGATTTCACAAAACCCGGCCGGGCAGCCAGCGTTTCCAATATCATGAATTCCGTAACAGTCAGCGCGACATCGCCGCGCCGGCCTTCGCCGGCATCCCATATCACGCGGTGGCGGGCAGGATCCATGGTCAACCGGCCGCGGATAATGGGTTCGGCGGCGGGGGTATCGGGGGTTTCTTCCGGTGGCTTCCGGCGATTTGCGGCGCGGCGCAGCACGGCGCGAATGCGCTCAATCAGCAGCCGCTGGCTGAACGGCTTTCCGATATAATCATCGGCGCCCATCGCCAGGCCCAGTGCTTCATCAATCTCGGTGTCTTTTGAGGTGAGAAAGATCACCGGCACTTCGGATTTCTCGCGCAGGCGGCGCAGCACCTCCATGCCATCCATGCGCGGCATTTTAATGTCGAGCACGGCCAGGTCAGGCGGGTTTTCGGTCAGCGCCTTTAAGGCGGTATCGCCGTCGGAATACAGCCTGACCGTATAACCTTCGGCCTGAAGCGCGATCGACACCGAAGTAAGGATGTTGCGATCATCATCGACCAGAGCGATTACAGGGGCGGCGGTGTCTGGCATGCACTGCTGTTGTTACGCCTGGGCGCGGGAATGGCAAGCCAGAGCTTCTTCATTCCCACTTAATACAGTTGGTTTTGACGAAGCGGCGTGGCTTCGTTATGCGCCATACAGCACAACAATGCGATGGCCGCCGCGCTTGTACGGCATCGCCCTGAAAGGAACACCGCCGTGTCCGCTTCGATCGTTTCGAGCCATGGTTTGGCCGCACAGGGCTATGAAACATCGGCCGATCTGCACTGGAACCTGGGCACGGCGCCGCTGATCGAAATCGCGGTGACACGCCGTGAGGGCCTGCTTTCAAAGCGTGGCGCTTTCGTCGTCGAAACCGGCAAGCACACCGGCCGCAGCGCGCAGGACAAATTCATCGTTCGTGACGCGACCACCGAAAATGTCATCTGGTGGGACAAGAACAAATCAATCACGCCGGCGCAATTTGCTGCGATCAAGGCCGATTTCCAGGCGGCAGTGGCGGAGAAGAAGACCCTTTTCGTCCAGGATCTGTATGGCGGATCGCAGCCGGAATATCGGGTCAAGGTGCGGGTGATAACCGAATTCGCCTGGCACAGCCTGTTCATCCGCACCTTGCTCGTGCGGCCGGAGGCAGAAGCGCTGGCGGAGTTCCTGCCGGAATATACCATCATCGATCTGCCCAGCTTCAGGGCTGACCCCGCCCGCCATGGCTGCCGCAGCGAAACCATTGTCGCGGTCGATTTTGCCAACAGGACAGTATTGATTGGCGGCACATCATACGCCGGCGAAATGAAGAAAAGCGTCTTTTCGATTTTGAATTACCTGCTGCCGGTCAAGGGTGTGATGCCGATGCATTGTTCGGCCAATATCGGGCCAAAGGGCGATACCGCGGTGTTTTTCGGTTTGTCGGGCACCGGCAAGACGACGCTGAGCGCCGATGCCAGCCGCACGTTGATCGGCGATGACGAACATGGCTGGTCCGACACCGCAGTGTTCAATTTTGAAGGCGGTTGCTATGCCAAGGTCATCCGCCTGTCGGCCGAAGCGGAACCCGAAATTTACGCGACCACCCAGCGGTTCGGCACCGTCCTGGAAAATGTCGTTATCGACCCTGTCAGCCGTGAGATCGATCTGGACGACCACAGCCTGGCCGAAAACAGCCGGGCGTCATACCCGATTGATTTCATCCCCAATGCCAGCGCTGACAATTTGGGTCCGGTGCCCGACAATGTGATCATGCTGACCGCCGATGCATTCGGTATTCTGCCCCCGATCAGCAAGTTGACGCCCGACCAGGCAATGTATCATTTCCTCTCTGGCTATACGGCGCGCGTCGCCGGCACCGAAATCGGCGTGACCGAACCCGATGCAACGTTCAGCACCTGTTTCGGCGCGCCGTTCATGCCGCGCCATCCATCGGTTTACGGCAATCTGTTGAAAGACCGCATCGCCAAGGGCGGCGTCGATGTCTGGCTGGTCAACACCGGCTGGACCGGCGGCGGCGCCGGCACCGGCGGCACCGGCACCCGCATGCCGATCAAGGCGACCCGCGCGCTGTTGAACGCGGCGCTGGATGGCAGCCTGAAGGCCGCGACCTTCCGCACCGATCCGAATTTCGGCTTCCAGGTGCCGGTCGCCGTCCCCGGTGTTGACGCCAAAATCCTCAACCCTCGCGATACCTGGGCCGACAAGGCCGCTTATGACGCCAAAGCCAAGGCGCTGGTTGGCATGTTCATCGAAAATTTCGCGCAATTTGCGGATCATGTGGATGCGGGTGTGATGGAGAGCGCGCCAAAGGCGGCGTGAGGGGGAATTGCGGCCATTCTGGCTGCATCTGTCGCCCCAACACATTGATTTTAAGCAACTAAGCTGACACACTCCTGCGGTGCAAGGAGTGAACGAAATGGCCGTGGTTTTCCGCTTTAGAAGCAGTGATCCTCGTCAGCGCACGATTATGAAGGTCGAAACCGTCGCCGATGCAGTCAACCATGTGATGCGAGTGCTCAACAGCAGAATGCGAAGTCGGCGGGAATACTGGACCTATGATCAGGAAGGCAGGCAGTTTCCGCTGGCTCGGGAACTCCGCGACACTCTGTCCAGGCATGGCACGGTGAAGCTTTATGATCGGGGCGGGGCTTACACGGATGACGCAGTGGAAATTTGTATCATGTGATGTGGTTCGCTGACTGCCTGCCGCTGGAATATTGGTGTTTGGATTGGCCTGAAAATCAGTGATAGTGCTTCGGCAACATGATCTCGCATTTGAGGCCGAAGCCGACAGTGCAAGATTGGTATGGGGAATTAATTGGCCAATGCTGAGTTCAATCGAGCTGTTTGCCGGTGCAGGCGGGCTTGGGATGGGCATCAGCCAAGCCGGATTCGAGCCAGTGAAAATTGTTGAATGGGATAAATGGTGTTGCGACACCATAAGGCAAAACCGTCGTGCCGGCGTCGAGGCAATATCGAACTGGCCGGCGCCCACTCAAGGCGACATTCGCAAAATCAGCTTTGCCGGTTTTCAAAGCCAAATTGACCTTGTTTCGGGCGGCCCGCCCTGCCAGCCGTTTTCAATGGGCGGCAAGCATCGCGCCTATGATGACGACCGTGATATGTGGTCAGAGGCCGTTCGCGTAGTGCGTGAAGTGCGGCCCCGCGCATTTGTCTTTGAAAATGTCAAAGGACTGACTCGCGCGACCTTCGCTACCTATCTGTCCTACATTGTCCACCAGCTCAGCTATCCCGACATTGTTCGGAAGAACGATGACGATTGGTCTGCACATATGACGCGGTTGGAACGCCACCATACGTCGGGCGCTGGGACGGGGTTAGCATACAACGTCGTCTATCGCGTGCTCAATTCAGCCGATTATGGTGTTCCGCAAAAACGCGAACGAGTCGTCTTTGTCGGATTTCGCAATGATCTTGGTATAGAATGGTCTTTCCCCAAAGCGACCCATTCACTTGAATCGCTTCTGTGGGAACAGTGCCATTCCGGCGACTATTGGGAACGGCATGAGATTTCTCGCGATGCGCGACCAGCCATTCGTTTTCACCGCCGTGGTGATATGCTCGCTAACCGCCCGTCGCTACTGCCATGGGGCACTGTAAGAGATGCGATTGGCGATTTGCCCGGCCCCGATCTGGATATTGAGCGCAGTGGGTGGCTGCACAATCATCGCTTTCAAGCTGGCGCGCGCAGCTACGTCGGACACACCGGGAGCCCAATGGACGAGCCGGCAAAGACGTTGAAGGCCGGCGTCCACGGGGTTCCGGGTGGGGAAAATATGCTTTGCCGCGCTGACGGAAGTGTCCGCTATTTTACTGTCCGAGAGAGTGCTCGTTTACAGACTTTTCCGGACAGCTTTCGGCTGCATGGTTCATGGAGTGAATGCATGCGGCAGCTGGGTAACGCTGTACCTGTTCAATTGGCGAAAATAGTTGCCGAGAATGTAGCTAAGTGCCTTAATGTGGCGGAATGAGCCGAAATCCTTCAAGTATATCGGGCGTTGATAGCGCAATCGCGCAGCTTCAAGGGAATTTGGACAAGCTTGTTGAGCAGTCTGATTCTGCAGGTTTGGCAGCGAACAAGCGAAGGCCGGTTGAGAAGCAGATAAGGAAGATAATAACTCAGCTGTCTGGTCTGCTCGACAGGCTTGATCCTATACGACAGCCCACCGCGATTTTCGATCCCAGCAATCCTAAAATTATAGGCCGGTTTGTGTCGCTGGCGCTGGTGGCCCAGAGCCGGCACTCGCTTGGCGATATCGGCCAATTCTATGGATCGGGCGTTTATGCGATCTACTATACCGGGCCATATCATGCCTATCTGCCGATCAGTAAATCCGAAACTCCAATATATGTTGGGCAGGCGGCCCCGGCAATTCCCAGCGCACGAACGCCGATGGAGCAGGGCGCCAAATTGTGCAAGCGGTTGGCTGAACACGCGAAAAACATTGCGAAAGCTAATACGACTTTATCGCTCGATGATTTCGAGTTTCGTTCACTTGTTGTGCAAAGTGGTTGGGAGTCAGCGGCCGAGGATTATCTGATTCACCTGTTTCGACCCATCTGGAATAGTGAGACGGATATCCTCTACGGACTCGGCAAGCATGGCGATGCCGCCACGACTCGGGCAAATAAGCGGTCGCCTTGGGACACGCTTCATCCAGGTCGAAAATGGGCGGCCGCCACAACTGAAGACGGACGCTCCGCTTCCCGAATTTCATCTGACTTGATGTCGCATTTTGCCTCCCATCGGGCCTTTCCAGACATCGAAGCGGTTCTCACAAGCTTCATAGAAGAATTGCGGCAGGTTTAAGGTCGGGCGCGCTGCTTGGGCAGCCACTTCCCCCTCGCCCCGCACGCTTCCCCGCGCTATGCAGCGCGCATGGGACGCAGACCGGTTACGAAAAATCATGGGCCAAAGAGCACATATCCGCGGCTATATGGTCGCCACGCGGTGTTTGCGGCGCTCGACAATCCTGAGCGGGTGTTTCGCAAGCTGTATGTGACGCATGCGACGGCCAAGACGATTATCATCCCCAAGGGGCTGGTGGTGCAATATGGCGATGATGGCGATCTGGGCCGGCTGGTGCCGTCCGATGCGCCGCACCAGGGCTTTGTACTGGAGGTTGAACCGCTCGAATCGGTCTGGCTCGGCGACATATTGGGCGCAGCGCGAGAAGATGGCGAAAACCGCCCGATCATCGTCCTCGACCAGGTCACCGATCCGCACAATGTCGGCGCCATCATGCGCAGCGCCGCCGCCTTCAACGCCCGCGCGCTGGTAACGCAGGACCGCCACGCGCCCGGCGAATCGGGCGTGCTGGCGCGGTCAGCCTCGGGCGCGCTCGAAACTCTGCCATGGTGCCGCGTCGTCAACCTCGCCCGCGCGCTCGATGAAATCGGCGACGCCGGCTTCTGGCGCATCGGGTTGGACGGCACCGCCGAAACCGATCTGGAAACCGCGATGGCCAAAACCCGGCCCTGCCTTATCCTGGGGGCCGAAGGCGAAGGCATGCGCGCGCTGACCCGCGAACGCTGCGACCAGCTGGCAAAACTGCCGATTTCGGCAGCGATGGAATCGCTGAATGTGTCCAACGCCGCCGCAATCGCGTTGTATGCGGCGGCCAGGCGCGGGCTTTGATCGACCCGCAGGTGCTCGCCAACGCCTATACGGCGGCATGGAACACTGGCAATCCGACCGCCATAGCGGGGTTTTTCGCGAACGATGGTGCAATCACCATCAATGCGGGGACGCCCTGGCACGGCCGTGAAGGTGTCGCCGCGATGGCGGCCGAGTTCTTTGCCGACATTCCCGGCCTTGCGCTGCGCTGTGATGGCGTGCGCCGCGCCAATGCCCATCTTCTTTACCTGTGGACGTTCACCGGCACCCATGCGGCCTCTGGCAAGCCGGTGCACGTCATCGGCTGGGAAGAATGGCAACTCGGCGCCGACGGATTGATTGCGTCATCGCTCGGCTGGTTCGATGCCGACGATTACGCGCGCCAGACGGCGTTTCAATAACTCTCCGCCGCATAAGCCTTCGCCACATCGCCACCCCAGGCGCCGTTATACAGCGTCAGCATCCGGTCGGCGTTGGTGAGGCCGCTGGCGGCGATTTCGCGCAGCGGGTTAAGGAATCCCTGTTCGGTATCGCCCATCCGGTTCAGCCGTGCCCGGCGCGCCAGGCCCCGATCGGCGATTTCGAGCACTTGTTTCGCCAGATCCTGCAGCGTGCCGCCGTTCGGGCTGGCGGCCTGCAGGGCCAGGCGCGGCACTTCGGCGCGCAGCCGGTCATGGTCGGCATGGCTCCAAGCCTTGACCAATTGCCAGGCCGCATCGAGCGCGACATCGTCATACAGCAGCCCGACCCAGAACGCCGGCAGCGCGCAGATGCGATCCCAGCGCCCGCCATCGGCGCCGCGCATTTCAAGATAGCCCTTCAGGCGGACTTCTGGAAAAGCGGTCGACAGATGATCCTTCCAGTCACCCAGCTTGGGCTTTTCGCCGGGCAACACGCTCAGCTTGCCATCGATAAAATCCCGGAAACTCAGCCCCGCCGCATCGATATATTTGCCGTCGCGATAGACAAAATACATCGGTACATCAAGGGCATAGTCGGTGTAGCGTTCAAAGCCAAAGCCGTCTTCAAACACGAATGGCAGCGTGCCGGTGCGGGCCGGATCGGTATCGGTCCAGATATGGCTGCGGAAGGATTTGAAGCCGTTGGGCTTGCCTTCGGTGAATGGCGAATTGGCGAACAGCGCCGTGGCCAGCGGCTGCAGCGCCATCGAGACGCGGAATTTCAGCACCATATCGGCTTCGCTGGCGTAATCCAGATTGGTCTGGATGGTGCAGGTGCGCAGCATCATGTCGAGGCCGAGCTTGCCCACCCGCGGCATGTGCGAGCGCATGATGACATAACGGCCCTTTGGCATCACCGGCAGGTCGGCGCGCGCCTTGTCGGGCCAGAAACCCAGGCTGAGAAAGCCCAGCCCGAGCCGGTCACCGATTTCGCGGCACTGGGCGAGATGGCGGTTGGATTCGGCACAGGTCAGATGGATATTGTCCAGCGGTGCGCCTGACAGTTCAAACTGCCCAGCCGGTTCCAGGCTGACATTGCCGTCTGCACCCTTTAGCGCGATGACGTTTCCACCCTCAAAAATCGGTTCCCAGCCGAAATCTTCCATGCCTTTCAGCAAGTCACGAATGCCGCCGGGTTCGTCATACGACGGTGCGCGGTGATCGCCCTTGCGATAGACAAACTTTTCATGCTCGGTACCAATTCGCCAAGCGTCCACAGGCTTGTTGCCGTCTTCGAACACGCTGATGAGCTGTGCCCGGTTCTCGATGGGGGCGTCATCACCCGAGGTCGCGACTTTGTTGCTCATGGCACGCGGCATAGCCGGGCCGGGTGCGCGGCGCAATTGAGCCGGGCTTTAAATTCCCGCGACAGTCCGCTGGTTATTGGCCGACGCCAGAAGCAGCAGTGCCGCGGCAAGGCACAGGTGCAGGATGACGACAGTGCTGAACGGCGCCGACTTGCCCCAGGCCGATGCCGCCATGCCAAGGGCGAGCAGGGTGCCGCCGGCGATGCCGCGCATATTTGGATGCTGGAACACGGTGAGCTCGACCACCAGCGCTGATATCAAAGCCACCGCCGGCGCCCACGGCGCAACCCCCAGCACGGTCGCGCCAACACCGACGCCGCCGAGCAGCAGCGCCGCGCGCACCGCCCCGGCCGGGCTAGCGGCGACGGGATCCTGCGGCCAGCGCAGCGCAAAGGCGAGCAGCGGAAACGCCGCCGCCATCGACACCAGTGAAGCAAAGCGATGTGCGCCGGCCAGCAAATCGGCGCCCAGATAATGCAGCACGCCAAATGTGGCGGCAACGCCGATCAGCATGGCCGCCAGTGCCAGTCCCGGCCTATGGTTGCGGTGCGCCAGGATCAGCCAACCACAGGCCAGCGCCAGTATCATGTCGGACGCAGCATTGCCGATCATTCGGCTGGCGCTGCAACCGCCGGACTGCGCAGCGACCGCAGCGTCCACGTCAGGCAATACAGCAGCGCCAGCACCATTGCGACGCGGGCCAGCAACGGTGTGGCGAGGGTAAACCATACCGGAAACAGCACGATGCCGACGATGACTGTCACCAGACGAATGGATTCAAAGGCCCGGGCCCAACGCACCCTCTGCAACAACGCACCGATGGCGACCGCCGACCCCAGGATGATACCGGCATAGGCCAGCCGCGAAGCGGTCGTCAGCCCGGCCTGAACCACCAGAAAGTGGGCGAGCATCAGATTGATCGAGACATAATGGAGCAACGCATAGCGGCGCACATCGGCCGGTGTCTGGCGATCATAGCGGGCAAAGCGTTCCGGATCGAACACGTCATCTGCGCCGGGATCACGCGCCCCATGCCAGCCACCCGGCGGCGCCAGCCAGACCTGCAGCTTGTTGCGCCAGCCGCGTTCAGCCCGCGCCTTTGCCGCCAGCTCGGCATAATAATGCACATTGGCCCATAACGGATTGAAGCTGTGCAGGGGTTTGCGAACGCCATAGACGACCTTTTCGCCCCGGCGTTCATCGGCAAATGTGCCGAATATTCGATCCCAGATGATGAAGATTCCGCCGTAGTTTTTATCGATGCAATAATCGTTCTGGCCGTGGTGGACGCGGTGGTTTGACGGGGTCACAAAGACCCTTTCCATCCAGCCGAGCCGGCCGATCAATTCGGTATGCACCCAATATTGGTAAAGCAGATCGATCAGGCCGACGACCGCCAGCATCGCCGGAGGCACCCCCAGAACGGCCAGTGGTAAATAGAAAATCCACCCGAACAGCCCGGTCGAGATCGACTGCCGCAGCGCCGTCGACAGGTTGTAATATTCGGAACTATGGTGGACGATATGCGCCGCCCACATCACGCTGACTTCATGGTTCAGGCGGTGGTTCCAGTAATAACCCAGATCATAGAGCAACAGCGCCACCACCCACAGCGCCGGATTGTTCATTGGCCAGGCGACGACCGCAAACTTCTGGTAGGCCAGCACATAGATGGTGAAAGTGAGCAGTTTCACAAACACACCCGAAACCTGGCTGAGGATGCCCGAATGCAGGCTGGTCAGCGCGTCGGCAGTGTCATAACCCGTCAGCCCGCGCCGGCGCGCCAGCCATGCCTCACCCAGCATGGTCAGCAAGAACACCGGAAAGGCATAGAGGATCGGGTTCATTTGAATCTCGCGCGCCGCATCGTCATGCATTCTTAGGCCCAAAATCGCAGCGCCGCCAAGCCCGGCCAATGTCGCGCCCGGTCAAGGCCGGGCAGGATCCCGGCCTTGTGGAGGTGAGCAGCGGCGCCGCCCATACAACAAGGTTCCGCATCGGCTGGTCCTCCCCATCCTCTCTAAATCCAGCAATGCGTCTTTCAACCTCCAAGGCTAAGATGCTTTGGCAAACGGGAGTTGAAACATGCACGATATGGTCATCCGCGGCGGCACGATTGTCGATGGCAGCGGCGCGACGGCGTTCATCGGCGATGTGGCGATCGACAATGGCCTGATCAGTGCCGTCGGGCGCGTGACGGCAAAGGGCCGGGAGGAAATCGACGCGGCTGGCCTGCATGTCACCCCCGGCTTTGTCGATATCCACACCCATTATGATGGCCAGGCGACCTGGGATTCGGAAATGGCGCCCAGTGCCTGGCACGGTGTTACCACCGTCGTCATGGGCAATTGCGGCGTTGGTTTCGCACCCGCCAAGCCCGACAAGCACCAATGGCTGATCGGCCTGATGGAGGGGGTGGAGGATATTCCCGGCACCGCGCTCGCCGAAGGCATGGCGTGGAATTGGGAGACATTTCCCGAATATCTGGATGCGCTGGCTGAGCGGCCGCGCACCGTTGATGTGGCGACGCATGTGCCGCATGGCGCGGTGCGCGCCTATGTGATGGGCGAACGCGGGGCCAACAATGAAGCGCCGACAAGGCAGGAAATCGCGCAGATGAGCGCGATTGTGGAGGAAGGCCTGCGCGCCGGGGCATTGGGGTTTTCGACCAGCCGCACGGTTCTGCACAAATCCATTGATGGCGTGCTGGTGCCGGGCACCACCGCGACCAAGGACGAATTGATCGGCATTGGCCGGGCAGTGGCGCGGGCCGGGCATGGCGTGTTTGAAATGGCCAGCGATTTGAAGCGTGAATGGGATGAATTCGGCTGGATGGGTGCGTTGAGCCAGGAGACAGGCCTGCCGGTTACCTTTGCCATGCTGCAATCGATTGCCAAGGAATTGCCTTGGGAAGAACAAATGGCCGAAACGGCGGCCTGGAATGCCAAGGGGGCGAACATTGTCGCCCAGATCGCGCTGCGCGGCACCGGCATTTTGATGGCGTGGCGCGGCACCGTGCATCCGTTCAAGATGAAGCCATCCTGGGCGGCAATCGATGCGATGCCCTGGGACCAGCAATGGGCGCATATCTGTGACCCGGTATGGAAGGCGAAATTGCTGGCAGAAGACAGTGTTTTCCCCGAATCCGACGTGCTGCCGTTGCTGATGGCGGTCGCGCTGGGTTTTGGCCTGCAATACGGCATGGGCGAAGGCTTTGATTACGAACCCGGGCAGGCGGCAACCATCGAGGCACTGGCCAAGGCGGCGGGCAAGCCGGCGGCGGAGTACGCCTATGACCTGCTGACCGCAGGTGCGGGCACCGGCTTCATATATTTCCCGATTTTAAACTATGCCGATGGCAATCTGGATTTCATCGAAGGGTTGCTGAATCGCGACGACACGGTGATTTCACTTTCGGATGGCGGGGCGCACTGCGGCACCATCTGCGATGCCGCATCCCCCACGTTCCTGCTGCAGCATTGGGTGCGGGACCGGGCACGCGGGCGGATCACGATTGAAAACGCCATCAAAAGGCAGTGCAGCGATACAGCACGCCTGTATGGCATGAACGACCGCGGCCAGATTGCGCCGGGGATGCTGGCCGATATCAACCTGATCGACATGGCGCGGTTGAAACTGGGCGCGCCCTGGATGGCGTTCGATCTGCCCGCCGGTGGCAAGCGCCTGTTGCAAAAGGCAGAAGGTTATGTGGCGACGATCAAACGCGGCAAAATCACATTCCGCGACGGCGTGATGACGGGCGCGCTGCCCGGCGAGCTGGTGCGTGGCCCGCAGGCACAACCGATGGTGGCACTGGCGGCGGAATAAGGCGCGCTGCGAAACGACCGGAGGTGGGTTACGACAGTGTCGGCCCGGCAGACCCGCGCGCCATCGATGTCATCGATCGCATCATCAGATTGGCGTCGCCGCCATTGGCCAGCGCCGTTGGCCCGATATCGCGCCACAGATGGGCGCTGACGGCGGGCGGCACCGATCCGTCGGGCGCGATCGGATGTTCGGCGAGCAATTCTTCGTAGCGGGCATTGTCCGCTTCGGCATCACCCGACAGGTCACCGACGCGTTCCAGCAGGCAGGCGGCCGCCACCGGCACGCCGCCGGCATCGGCCATGCAAGCCAGCGTGACGCCGTCCATCACATCGATACGCGGGCGGTGGACCCGGTTGAAAATGGCAAAGATCGACCCGCCGGTGATCTGGTTTGTGGCGCAGCAGAACATTTGATCGCCCACCGCCATCGACCAGCCGACCAGCCGGCTGGAGAACAACCCGATGCGGAAGCGCAGCGGGCCATCGGCGCTTGCCTCCATGATAACATGATCATGGACGAACTTGCCGGGAAATTCGGGCACCGGGCGGGTGGTGCGCCAAAATCCTGCGATGGCGCGGCTGGCGGGGCCGCTGGCCAACGCCGATTCGCGAAATTTGCTCAGCGCAAGCCATTCATCAAAGCCCGACAGGATCAGGCGCGGTGCCGCGGTCAAGCTGATGCCGAAATTGGCCGCCAGATCGGCCAGCGGCATATCCCAGGCGTGCAGGGTAAATCCCGGCTGGCGCGTGGCGAAGTGCTGGGTCAACCGCGCCAGATTGTGCGACGATGGCACGACACTGCCGGCGCACCAGCGGCCAACCAGCGATTTGTCGACCCCCAGATCAGCAGCCAGCCGCCCCCGGCTCAGCGACAGTGCCTTTAGAATCAGCACCAGCCGTGCTGCAAACTCACCATCCCCCACGGAAGAATTGCCCCCTTACCAAAGCGTAATACGCAGGCTTAACCATTGTCACTATCCGCTCGTCGCTGGCAACCCCAATCGTGCAACCGTTGCATGGCCAACATGCAACCGTTGCGCATTTCGGTGCGTGTTGTTGCACCTTTTGTCGCACCCCGCCGCCGCCTATCCAGTCGCCATGCCGCTGCCACCCGCAGACGGACAAATTCAGGGAAACATCATCATGATCAAAACCATCGCATTTGCCGCCATTGCCGCTATCGCCGCCACGGTCGCCGTTCCCGCCGCCGCCGGGCCGGGGCTTATTTTGCAGGGTGTGGAGATGAACGGTCTGCAGCTTAACGGTCTGCGGCTTAACGGTCTGACGTTCAACGGCCTCAAGTTCAATGGCCTCAAGTTCAACGGTTTCAAAATGAACGGCCTCGTGTTCAACGGTTTCAATCTGAACGGCATCGATTCGGGCGCCGCGCAGGCCGGCTTCCGCGTCCAGCAGGTGACACTGGCCAATGGTGAAACCATCGTCGTAAAGTAAGGCGCACTGCCACCAGGCACCGGCCCCGGGCGTGCACCGCCCGGGGCCTTTGCGTTTGAAAGGATCGGCCATGTTCCGCCTGCTTGCCGCCCTGCTGATCGCCCTATTCGCGACGTCAGCAATGGCCGCGCCTGCCAGCCTTGGCGTTTCCGGCACGCGCTTCGTGCTCGATACCGGCGATGGCCGCAGCCTTGATTCGGCGGCGCTGATCGGCGCCGTATTCGATATGGTGACCCCCGAAGGCATCAATGCCAAGGTCCGCATCGATGGCATCCGTGCCGCGGCCGAAGCATCCGACGTAACACTGCACAATCTCAGCGTCGAAAGCGCGCCGGGCATATGGTCGCCGTTGTGCGCCGCCGATGCCAAGGGCCGCAGAGCTGCCTTTCCAATGCGCGGCCGCTGGAACGGCGGCCATTTTGTCGCCGATGCCGGGGCCTGGTTCCTGACCTGCACATCGGGATCGCAGGCCAAATGCCGGCTTTGGGGCTTTGATCCCTGGGGTTCCGACCCCAACCGGTCACCGCTGCGACCGCTCTACGAGGCGTGCCAGCACATGGTGCGCGCCGATTATGATGGCAGTGGCGTCGCCCATACCCGCGATGGCACCACCATCGACGGCTGGGGCGATATCGGCAGCGAACGGCCCGAAAGCCTGAATGATCCGCTGTTCGCCTTTGAGGCAGGATGGGGGCCGAATGGCGCCGTCTGCGTCGCCCGTACCCGCTGGCCGGAACTGCTGCCGACCAGCGTGCTGCTCGCCAGCCGGCCGCACCTGCGCGGCAACCCCTGCGATGAGGCCGAGGCGAGGCGGCGCGGCGCAGTGCTGTTCAACCGATCAAAGCTGAGACCCTGAGGCGGGCCGCCAGAACAGAACAGCAATTGCCTGTCATACCGGCTGCGCGGCCGCGGCTGAATTGGCCGGCCGGGCAATGTTTCCGCTGCCACCGTTCATGCGACGGTTACAATTTTGGACGGGATGGCGGCATCCAAGTGGGTGCGGGTTGCCTTGTGCATTGGCGGCATCGCCGAAGCTCGCACCTTGGCCGATCATGTCATCGACAATTGGCGTTCGCGGGTTTCCGCCGGACGCAACAATGGGGGGACAGGGGATCACCGGCAGAATTGCGCGGCACGGATTATCGTCGGTTACGGCAACGTCCGCAGCTGCGACAGAACCGCGAGCCGGACCCTGAGTGCGGCTGCCGCCGCAAGCGCTGATTCCGCGCCGGCCTTGCCTGCCAGATCGTCTTCGATGCGATCCAGCGCGCTGTCTTGCTCGGCGAGAGGCAGAAACAGCGATTCATAGCGGCTGCGCTGCACTTCGGCCTCGGCACCTTCGGGGGCCGCCATGGCAATGTTGCGCTGGGCAGGCACCTGTCGTTCGACGGTGGCGATCGCCTGATCGACACGACTGAGCCGTTGCGCGATATCAGCGGAAACGGGCGGCGGACTGTCCGGCACTGCTGCCTTGGCGGCTGCTAACACATCCTGCCCGCAGCCGGCACAGGTTGGCGCCAAGGGTTGCCCCAGCGATGACCCTTGTTCCCCCGGCCGCGTCGCCAGGCTGGGCCAATTGCCGCCGCGATCCAGGCCGGAACAGCCGGTGACGACCAACAACAGGGCCAGATGTGCACGCAGGTTCATGCCACCGTTGCTAGGCCGGGGGACAATTTCTGACAAGCTGTTGCCATTCGCCGCTGGCTCGCCTATTCAGCGCCTCCCAATGCGCCCGTAGCTCAGCTGGATAGAGCATCAGACTACGAATCTGAGGGTCGGACGTTCGAATCGTTCCGGGCGCACCAAATTTCTTGTTCAGCGCTATCGGCGTGATGCGCCAGGGCGCTTAGTGTCTGATCCAGAACTCCGCTGGACCGACTTTGGCTGTGTGCTTGCGGACGCCGGCTATGGGATGAGCGGCCGCTTCCGGCGGGCCATCGGCGACGCGCACGACAAGGACGGCCAGCATCTGCCCGGCGAGGCGGTCTGGGTTGTTGGCGAGCATCGCTCGACCGGCGAGCGCAAATACTACCTGTCCAACCTGCCCGCCGACACGCCGCTCAAGCAGCTGGCCGGTGCCATCAAGGCGCGTTGGGTCTGCGAGCAGGCGCATCAGCAATAAAAGGAAGAGCTCGGTCTCGACCATTGCGAGGGACGATTCTGGGCCGGGCTGCACCGACACGCTTTGATGTGCATGATCGCACTGGCCTTCCTCCAGCCCCAGCGCCTCAAACAGGCGAGAGAGGGAAAAGCATCGCCGGGCCGCCGCCACAGCCGACGCTGCCGGCGATACGCCAGGCCATCCTCACCGCACTCGCAAGGCCGCCGCCTTCAAAGTGCCCGCACTGCCATAAACCGATACCGCCAAATGTTCTGCCAAAGTAGTGCTAGTTCCCGATCACCAGCACGGCAAAGCTGCCAGGCACCAACGGCGGCCGACCACCGCCGGCGGGCGCGGCGCCAAATGTTGCCGACGGCAGATACAGGTGTCCGGTCCGTTTATCGATCGCGATCGTTCGCGCGCTCACCTGCGTGCGCAATATCTGGATTATCTTTGCCTGCTTTCCGCCAAATGCGACTACCGCCAATGTCCCGTCGCGGCCGGCCGGGACAAAAGCCAGACTTCGGCCGGCATCATAGGCGACGCCGTCGGCGCCCTTGCCGGTCGGCAACACCTGAATGACCTTGCCGGTCGCGACGTCGACGATGACCGATGTGCCGTCGCAAGCCGAAATCAATTGGCGGTCTGCGTTGACAAGGGCGATGCCCGTTGGCCCTTCACAACCCGCCAGCGGCCATCGCGCGATGACCTGACGGCTGGGAATGTCGATAACAGCGATTTCGTTCTTGTCCTCCACATTCACATAGGCGCGATTACCAAGCACCGCTGCGGCCTCCATTTCGCCGCCAACGGTGATCGTTGCGACGACGGCATGTGTTCTGGGGTCGATCAGGGTCACGTCGCCACCAGCATGGTCCATCACCAGCACCAATCCCGATTTGGGATCATAGGTCGCAGCATCGGGACCTTTGCCGGTGGGCACTGTTGCCAACGTCTTGCCGGTCGCGGCGTCGGCAAAGACGGCGGTTTCGGTGCCGCCGTTGGTCACCAGAAGTTCGCCGGCGACCGGCAGCGCATCGTGCAGCCGAACCCCGGGGGCCAGGCCGGGCGTCACGGTTCGGGTCCCCAGATCGATCGCCATCACCGAGCTGCCGCGCGCCACCAGCACCCGGTTGGCGCCGCCATCCACCCGGACATAATCCCAGCCGCCATCGGGACCGGGGATTCGGTCGACAATCCGATAGGGCGGCGCGGCGGCAACTGGCAATGCCAGCAAGGCCGCCAGCAGAATGATGAACCGCATCGAAACATTTCCTCAAAACATCGCCAGCGAGCGCGGCAGATAGCGTCGGCGCAAACTGGACCAAAGTCCATCGGCAGGCTTGATCATCGCCGGTCTGGGTCGATCTTGGCGCGTTCACACTGCGAATGGCGGCCGTTTATCGCGCAGCGGTTGACAATTCGGCCATCGCGGTCGTGCACCAGCACGCGCCATTTGCGGCTGCCGCTGCGTTCCATCGTCATAAACCCGAATCCGCCGGTCCAGCTGCTAAAGGCGTCGACCCGGGCATCAGGTGCCGGCTCGGTGCCTTGGGGAATTGTTGCTGGCATCGGCACTTCATTTTCCTGCGTTCCCGAAAATCCGGTGATGAACTGGCCGGGGTTATCGCTGGCAAAGCTGACCTGCTGCCAAAGATGGACATGGCCGGCGAGCAGCATTTCGATGCCTGGCGGCGCCATTCGTGGGCCAAAGCCAGCAAACACCGATTGGATCGCGGCGTTGCCCGGCTTTAGCACTGGCGGATTGCTGTCGTATTCGCCAGCAAAACCTAGAATTGGATAATGACCAACGGCAAATGCATAGCGGGCACTGGCGCTGAGTTCGGCAACGCGCGCATAAGTGCGCCGCAGCGCTGCCGCCCGCCAATCATCAGCCTGCAGCGGTTTCGCACCCACTGCCGCCATGTCCATCATGATCACCCGGCCGCCATTGCCAAGATCGATCGCCCACGGATTGCTGGCATTCCCCATTCGGTCGTTTGCCGGATCATTGCAATCCTGGCCTTGGGCGCGTGGCCGGCTGTCGAGAAGCCGCCACCAGCCCTGGCCGGCGCGGTCGCAATTTTCATGATTGCCACGCGCCGCTGCCAAGGGAGCCGCAGCGAGCAGAGGTGAGGCTGGCGTGAAGAAATCCGCCGCCCAGGCATCCCAACCATAGCCCCATGGGCTGCCGGCACATCCGGAATTGCCTGCCGGGCAGGGATTTTCGCGATAATGATAATCACCGACATGGATGACCAGGTCGGGTTTCCAGGCGGCTGCGCTGGCGGCGATCCGCGCAAAGGGAAATGTCGCGGGATCGTTACAGGCCTGCCAGGCAGCATCGGCGGCCTTTAGCCGGCAGCCGGTATCGCCGATGACCACGATGCGGCGGATAACGCGTTTCGGCACTGACAGCTGTTGGCCCATCACGCTGACGCGGCGGGTGCCGGGTGCAATTCGGGTTTCGCAGACATTGAACGGAAACGCTGACGGTTTTGAAAGTGCCGCTGACGAGGCTGTCTGGCGCTGTGGCAAGGTTTCGGCGGCAAAGCGCAGCGTCATCGGTCGTTGCCGTCCATCGACGGTAGCCGATGGACAGCCCGGCACCGCCGTGACCAGGCGCACGACCGCATCCCCGTCACCGGCCAGCACATAAGCGATATCGCTGGCCCCAGCCGCAGCCGGGAGGACCAGCAGGCCAAGGGCCAGCAACAAAAGCACGCGGGTCATCGCCGGTGTGCCGTTCAGAACCGCAGGATGCCGGTCGCCTGAACACTTCGTCCGGGATTGAAGAAGTATTGGTTTCCGCCCGAAATGTTGGTCACCGACCGGTCGTTGAAGACATTGTAAACCGCGACACGAACCGCAACCTGGCCAAAACCGGCCTCGGCTGAAGCGATGCCGATGCTGTAGGCGCCGACCGGCAAGGTTTCATTGGCGCCGGTGAATTGCTTGCCGGTGAATTTCTGGACAAAACTGAGCTTGAACCGACCGGCATTGAACAGTGCACCCGCCAGCGCGGTGTATTCCGGTGCGCCCGGAACCCGAAAGCCGGTGACATCATCCTTTGACGAATTCACCGATCCATTGGCCAGCAGTGTGAAGTGCGAGAATGGCACAAAGCTGATTTGGCCTTCAAGCCCCTTGTAGGTCGAAGGGTGGCCGGTGTTGCTGCACTGTGCATTGGCGGGACCAGTGCAGATGATCGTATTCGACAATTTTATCAGGTAAGCATCGACATCGATGTTCAGGCGATCACCGGCATAGACCGTGCCAACCTGATAGTTGGTCGTCGTCGTTGGATCCGGAATCAGCGGCGCTGTCGTTGACACTTCAAGGTTAGCTAGCGCCGGGATCAGGAAGCCCTTGGCATATTGGCCATAGATCGCCCAATTGCCGTGCAGTCGATAATTCGCCGTCAGGAACGGCAGCGTCTTTTGGAAATTGGCCTCGCTGGCGGTGCCGAAACGGGCCTTTTGGGTGGCGATCGGTGACAGGATATTGCGGCTGAAGTTCACATGTTTCACGCCTGGAGTGATCGTCAGGCCGTCCAACGGTTTCCAGTCAAACTGGGCGAAATACTGCTGTTGATACCAGCTGGAACTTTCATCAAACTGGATGTTCTGTGGCACAGGTTGGCCATTCAATTGCAGCAATGGGCCGGTGACGGCTGTACCGTCCGGATTGACGCCAATCTGCCCGGTGGTTTTTTGGTCATAATTATCGACTTGGGTGACGATTTCGCCATTGTTGAACGTGCTGCGGGTCATATCCAAGTCATACCGGAAACGGTGGGTATCGGAAAATTCCAGCCAGGCGCCAACCGTCAATTCGCCGAATCCGGTGTCATACTTTCCCTGCAATATGTCGCCATAGACGCGATATTGGTTCAGCTTGATATAGCCGGGAATGTCGCCCTTTATCGCGGTCGGTTTGCCATTGATCAGCGGGCTGGCGGATTGGCCGGCGCCGGGGGTGGTGATATCGGACGCCGACACCGTGTAGTTCTTGTAGAAATAGGTATAGGCCTTGTTATCGATCGAAAAACGATCGGTCAGCGGGACTTGCAGGCGGACAATCTCAAAATCTGCGCGTTTCTTGGTGAAATTCCAGTCGGCGCGGCTCTGGAAATAGGGATTGCTGGCAAAATCGGCATCGTTCACGCTGCTCAACGCGAAACCCTTGCCATAGCGTGCGACCTGATCAAGCGTCGCGCCATTATTGTCGGATTGGTTAAAGGCGTTGTTGTTGTACGATGCGACAATCGACAGCGTTCCCCGGCCGATCGGCACGATCACCTTGCCAAACAGATTGTCGGCCTTCAGCGGGGAATTGCTCAACGCGCCATTGGTTTTCTTGTGCTCCCCGACAAACACCGCCTTGATGCCGGTTGATCCGATTTCGCCGGTTTGCAGGGTGCCGCGATAAAGCTGTGTATTGAATGTGCCATAGCTGCCTTCCAAACTGCCACCGAACTTGTCGTTCACCGTGCGGGTGTAAATATTGATATTGCCGCCGAAATTGGCCTGACCCAATTGGCTGGCATTGCCGGGGCCGCGATCAACGACGATTTGTTCATAGGTGCCATTGGGGAAATAGCTGGTGGAATGATGGGTGGGATCATTGGTGTCGCCAAATGGGACACCATCAATGGTCATATTGTAATTGCCATCCTTGAACCCGCGCAGGTTGATCTTTGATTCCGACAGGCCTGGGCCATTGCCGTTTGTGGTCTGCGACGCACCTGGCGTCAGCAGGATAACGTCGTTGAAGTCGGATGTTGCAAGGACGACATTGGCGATCACCGACCGGTTGATGATCGATTGCGGCTGCGTCGCTGCTATCGAAGACGTGATCGGCGTCTGTTCATTGACCTTGCTGGCGGTGACAACAATCACGTCGCTGTCGGCGGCCGCCTCTGCCGCCTCTGCGGCCATCGGCAAGCAGGCGACGATCAGCGCGGCCAGCGAGGTGCAGGTCTGGAACGTGATGTGCAGCGGCGATGTGGTCATGGTGGGGTCCCCGGTTGACGCTGTGCCCGGCCGGGCCGGGACAGCAGAAGTGGAACCTTTTGTGGCGTCTGGGTGACGGTTGCGTGCCGTTTGGGTTGCAGTTCGGTGACATTGCTGGAGATTGGGAAATCACAATGTTTGGCACCGGGCAGAACATGAGAAAAGCGTAATGTCTTGCCAGCACGAAGCCATGTGAACCCTAATGTTGCCGATCGACAATATGCACGAACCGTCGGCAGCGTGCATCTGACACGGCGATGCGTGCGGTTCCCTATCTTTTGGTCATGGTCATGGTCTTGCTCGCGGGTTGCGCGCGCTATGCCGCTTTGCCGATTGCGCCCGCCAATATCGCCGTGCGGCGGGCGGCGTTGCGGCTCGATCCAGTGCTGGCAGCGCCGGTGCTGGCCCGAATCGCTCCGGGCGCCGTCATCGCCGGTGACAGCTGGGATCGGCTGACTTTGTTTGCCGCCATGCTGGCTGGCAACCCTGATATTGCCGCGGCGCGTGCCGCCATCGATACCGCCCGTGCCGCCCGCCGCGTCGCCGCAGCCAGGCCTGGCCCTATGCTGACCCTGGCCAGCGAATATGCGGGCAAGGCCCCCGAAGCCTCGCCATGGTTGTTCGGCGGTGCGCTGGATGTTTCGATCGATGCCGGGGGCCGCCGGGCCAGCCGGCTGGCGATCGCCGATCTTGGCCTGATTGCTGCGCGCTATGACTACGCCGAAACAGTCTGGACGGTGCGGATGGCGCTGCGCCGCGCGCTCGCCGACCGGCTGCTTGGCGAGGGCCGGTTGGGCGTGGCAAGTGATATCGTTGCCGTGCGCCAACGCCAGTTTGATGCTGTCGCGCGCCGGGTTGCGGCAGGGGCTGCATCGCGCGCCGATCTGGAACGGGTGCGCGCCGATACCGCTGATGCGCTGCGCCGCCAGGCCGAGGCGCGATTGGCGATCGCCACCGGTAATGCCGGGATCGCTGCGGCACTAGGCGTGCCGGCAGCCGATGTTGCGGCCAGCAATATCGGCTGGGATGATTTGATGCTGCGGGCGGCGCAACCGATTGTCGATGCGGCCGCGCGAGCGGGGGCAATCACCGCGCGCGCCGATGTGCTGAAATCCGCAACGCGATATGATCAGGCCGAGGCTGAACTGCGCGGCGAGATCGCCCGGCAATATCCGGCGATCAGCATTGGTCCCGGCTATACCTGGGAACGCGGCCTGGTGAAGATCCCGATCAATCTGGCGCTGGTGTTGCCGCCGCTTGATGGCAATCGTGGTGCCATTGCCGCAGCGCAAGCGCGCCGCAGAGAAGCCGGAGCCCAGCTGGAGGCAAGTGTCGCCGCCGCACAGACCGCAATCGATCAGGCGCTGGCAGCGACGCGGCTGGCTCGCGCCGCGCTCGCCAAGGTGAGGCAGGCGGAGCTGCCGGCAGCGCGGCGACTGGCCATCCAGGCCGATCGTGAACTGCAGGCCGGGGTGATCGACCGCAGTGACTGGGCCGCTGCCCAGGCAGGGGCGCGGCTGGCCCGGCTGTCGGAATATGACGCGCTGGCCGCAGTACAGGCCGCCGATGCCGATCTGGAGGCAGCGCTGCGACGGCCACTGGGCGGCCCGGAAATGGCCATAACCGGCGGATTGGAGGCGTTGAAATGACGGCGATGCGATCGGCCGGGCTGATGGCCGCAGGCGCGATAGTGGCGGTGGCTGCCGTGCTGATGTGGCATTCGGTGCATGACGGGATACCCGAGGCCGATACGTCGGTAGCGGCGGCACCGCCGATCGAAGGACCGTTGAAGATGGACGCTGCCAATCGGAAACGGCTGGGCATCATTGTCACTCGTCTGCAATTGGCCAGCGCGGCGCGCGTCACTGCCGGCTTTACCCGGGCGCTGGATATTGGGCCGCTTGCCGCCATTGACAGTGAAATCCGCACTGCCCGTGCCGCCGCCGCCGCATCGGCCGCCGATGCGGCACGGCTGCGCGATCTTGCGGCGCAGGATCAGAGCGCGTCGGCACGATCGGTACAGGTGGCCAATGCGCAGGCGACCGGTGATCGGCTGCGCGTCGATCTGGCGGTGCGCCGCATCGCGCTGGAATATGGTCCTGGCCTGGCGCGGCTGGGCGAAACGGCGCGGATGCAGTTGATCGGTGACGTCGCTGCCGGGCGTGCCGCGTTGTTGCGCATCGATGTGCCAGGGGCAGCACCGGTTACCAGCGTGCGGGTCGGCGATCCGGCGGTGGCAGTGATAATGCTGGGGCCGGCATCAGCGGCCGATCCTCGCGTGCAGGGGGTGGCGCTGCTGGCAATCCTGCGCGGCCCTGGCGTGCGCGAGGCGGCGGCCGGGCGGCAATTGCCGGCGATCATCGGCAGCGGCGCGGCGGAGGCCGGAACGATCGTGCCGCGCGGCGCATTGTTGCGGCAACATGGCGATGTGTTCGTTTATGTGGCCAAGGGCGACAGGTTTGAACGCCGCATTCTGTCAGCCGCGCGCCCGGTCGCGGATGGTTGGTTCACCGCCAGCGACCTGACGCCAGGTGACACGATCGTCACGGCTGGTGCCGGCAGTTTGCTTGCCGCCGAAAACGGCGCAGTTGGCGGGGACGAATGATGCTCGCATCCGTTGTCCGGGCTTCGTTGCGTCACCCGGTTTTGGTACTGGTCGCTGGCGTGCTGTTGCTCGCCTATGGCATGATGACGGTAGTTGACGCCCGCTATGACGTGGTCCCGGAATTCGTGCCGCCCCAGGCGACGGTGCAGACCGAGGCCCCGGGCCTTGCCGCCGATCAGGTCGAAGTGCTGGTGACGCGGCCATTGGAGGCGGCGATCAACGGCACCAATGGCGTGACCAGCGTGCGATCGGAATCAGTGCAGGGGCTGTCAGTTATCAATGTCACCTTTGCCGAAGGCAGCGATCCGTTCCGCACTCGGCAGGTGCTGGCCGAATCGCTGGCAGAGGCGAATGGCAGGCTGCCATCAAATATTGCTACGCCGGTGCTCAGCCCGCTGACATCATCAACGATGGACCTGCTGAAAATCGGTTTTGTGGCGCCGGCGATGGATCCGATGGTGCTGCGCGATCTGGTGCAATGGCAGGTCCGCATCCGATTGCTGGCGGTGCCGGGTGTCGCCCGCGCCATCGTATTTGGCGGGGATGAGCGCCGGCTGGAAGTGCGGATGCATCCTGCGGCAATGCTGGCGCGCGGCGTTTCGCTCACCGATCTGACGACCGCGGTTCAGGCCGCAGCGACAGTGCGCGGCGGCGGGTTTGTCGAAAGCGCGGCGCAACGCATCATCGTCACTGCTGCGGCGCCGCGGCTTGACGCCGCCGATCTGGCAAAGGCACCGTTGTCGCTGACTATGGGCGCGCCGATCAGGATCGGCGACATTGCCGACGTGACCGAGGCAGCAACGCCCAAATCGGGTGATGCCCTGGTCATGGGACGGCCCGGGGTGCTGATGGCGCTGTCGAGCCAATATGGCGCCAATACGCTGAACACCACACTGGCGGTTGAAAAGGCACTTGCGGAACTGGCTCCGGCGCTCCGGGCGCAGGGCATCACTGTTTATCCGCGCCTGCATCGGCCGGCGAATTTCATCGAAGCGGCGCTAGCTGGCATCGAACGCGACCTCGCTATCGGCGCAGCCATGATCGGCCTGGTGCTATTGCTGTTCCTGCGCAATGTACGGGTGGCGCTGATCATCTTTCTCGCCATCCCGCTGTCGCTGCTGGCGGCGCTGATCGTGCTCAATCTGCTCGGCCAGACGGTCAACACCATGACTCTGGGCGGGCTGGCGGTGGCGCTGGGGGTGGTGATCGATGATGCCATTGTCGATGTGGAAAATATCGTCCGCCGATTGCATGCCAGCGACAGCGATGATGTGGTTCAGGTGATCGGCGATGCTTCGATCGAAGTGCGAGCGCCGGTTGTCTATGCAACGTTTGTTCTGATCATGACCATCATGCCGGTGCTGTTCCTGACCGGGTTGCAGGGCGCATTCTTTGCGCCGCTGGCGCTGGCCTTTGGCCTTGCGGTGCTGGCGTCGCTGCTCGCCGCGCTGACGATCATTCCCGCGCTGGCGCTGCTGCTGCTGAGTCGCATTCCGGATCATGAAGAGCCGGCGGTGATCACCCGTATAAAGGCCGGCCATGCCCGGCTGGTTACCCGCATCTGCGCGGCGCCGGGCACGGTGGTTGCTGCGACCGCGGCGGTCGGCGTGCTGGCCTTGATCGGGCTGTCGTTGTTTGGATCCGAATTGCTGCCGGCGTTTCGGGAACGGCATTATGTGCTGCAGGTCTCCGGGCCGGCAGGGGCCTCGATCCCCTGGATGCGAGACCTTGGCCGGCACATTTCGCATGACCTGCTGGCGATGCCGGAAATCAGCACCGTCGAGCATCAAATCGGCCGCGCTGAATCGGGCGAGGATACGTTCCCGCCCCACCGCAGCGAATTCCATGTCGAACTGACGGCGCTGGGCGGTGCCGATGAAGACGCCGCACAGGCAAAAATCCGCGCCGTGCTGGCCCGCTACCCCGGCACGCAAAGCGAGGTGCTGACATTTTTGGGGGACCGCATCAGCGAATCCCTTTCAGGCGAGACGGCAGCGCTGGCGATCGGCATCTATGGCGCCGATCTTGATGAACTTGATCGTGTGACGGCGCTGGTGGCGCAGGTGGTGCGCCGCGTGCCCGGCGCGGCCGATGTGCAGATAAAGGCCGCACCCGGCGCGCCCAGCCTGACGGTGCGGCTTGATCCCGCCCGGATGGCGTTGCGCGGCGTATCGGCGGCCGATGCCGCCGATACGATCGAAACGGCGTTTCAGGGCCGGGTGGTCGCACAGCGGGCCACCGCCAGCCAAGTCAGCGATATCGCCATCACCCTGCCACCCGGCCTGCAACAGGATCCCGAGGCCATCGGCAACCTGTTGGTACGGTCCAGCGACGGCGTCACCACCCGGCTAGGCGACATTGCGGTGTTGGTTCCCGCCGACAGTCGCCTGTCGATCAACCATGACAATGGTTTGCGCCGCCAGATCGTGACCGCCAATCCGGCCGGTCGTGACGTTGCCAGCCTTACCGCCTCTGTAAAGCAAGCGGTCGCGCAAGGCGTTGTACTGCCGCGGGGCATGTATCTGGAATATACCGGGCAAGCCGAAGGCCAGGCGGCGGCATTCCGCCAATTGGCGATCAATGTCAGCACTGCTGCCATCGGCGTCGGTGCCTTGCTGGTGCTGGCGTTTGGCGGTGGCCGGCCGGCGTTGCTGATCGTTGCTGTCACACCGTTCGCGCTGGCCGGCGGCGTTGTTGCAGCAGCACTGGGCGGCGGCGTGCTGTCACTGGGCGTACTCGTCGGCTTTGTGACATTGTTTGGCATCGCGGCGCGCAACGCCATCCTGCTGATTTCCCATGTCGATCACCTAGTTGCTGAGGAAGGTGCGCCCTTCGGCCTGGCAACAGTCGTCCGCGCCACCCGCGAACGTGTGACGCCGATCCTGATCACTGCGCTGGTCACCGGTCTGGGCCTGGCGCCGCTCGCGCTGGAGGCCGGGCAATCCGGACGCGAAGTGCAGGGGCCGATGGCGGCGGTCATCCTGGGCGGCCTGATCACTTCGACGTTGATGAGCCTGCTCTTGCTGCCGGCGCTGGTGCTGACCTATCGGCATCATCGCAATGGCAACGAACAGGATCGCCGGTAAATGCGCGTGCTGCTGATCGAGGATGATGGTCGCACAGCCGCGTTCATTGTCGACGGGCTTGGCGAACGTGGCCATGCCGTGATGGTGGCCGGTGACGGCGACGTCGCGCGCACCATCGCTGCAACCCGCAGCTTTGACATCATCATCGCCGACCGCATGTTGCCGCGGGATGACGGGCTGGGTGTCGTTGCCAGCCTGCGGGCCAGCGGCCACGCTTGCCCTGTTCTGATGTTGACGGCGCTTGGATCGGTGGAAGACCGGGTGATGGGCCTGGAAGGCGGCGCCGATGATTATCTGGTGAAACCCTTTTCGATCGTCGAACTGGCGGCGCGTGTCGCAGCGCTGGGCCGACGCCCGGCGCTGGTGACGGAACCGCTTACGTTGTTGTCGGTGGATAGCCTGGTGCTCGATCGGCTGGCGCGGACCGTGCGGCGGTCCGGCACCACCATCGAGCTTCAGCCGCGCGAATTTCAGCTGCTCGAATTGCTGATGCTCGAACAGCCGCGCGTGCTGACACGCACCATGCTGCTGGAGCGCGTCTGGCATTTCCACTTTGATCCCGGCACCAATATCGTTGAAAGCCATATCAGCCGGCTGCGTGGCAAGATCGACCGCGGCGGCGATCGCCCGTTGATCGCGACGATCCGTGGAGAGGGATATGCCATCAGGCCCCATTAGGCCATTGCTCGCTTCCACCGGATTTCGCATCGCGCTGCTGCAAGCGGGTTTGCTGACAGTGGCGATGGCGGCTGCGGCATCGGGAGCCTGGATCGCCACACGCGATCTTGTGGCACGCGACCTGCGATCGCGGATCAGTGTCGAAGTCGAGGCGATCCGCCTTGAGGCGACGCGTGAGGGTCTTTCGGCTGCGGCCGAAGCCGTGATGGCGCGTGCCGAACGGCCAGGCGCACTTGAATATCGGCTGGTCGATGCTGCCGGTCACCGCTTGGCCGGCGATCTCGGGGCACCGGTGTTGCAGCCTGGCTGGACAAATTTGGTCGATATGCCGCCGGAACCGGACGGGGATCGGCACGCCCGTATTCTGGTGTTTACCGCCGATTTGCCAGGCGGCGCGCAACTGTCGGTTGGCGATGATGTCACGCGGGGTACGGCAATGCGCGATGCGATTTTCCGGGCCATCGCAAGCTGGGGCGCTGCCGCGCTCGCGTTGGGGTTGGTGGCGAGCATCTGGCTGACAAGGCGCGCGCTGGGCCGGATGAAGGTCGTTTCCGATACGATTTCGGCGGCCGGACGCGGCGACCTGGCGGCGCGCACGGCGCTGCCGCTGACCAGCGGTGACGATATCGACATGCTGGCGCGCGGCGTCGACGACATGCTGGATCGGATCGGCATATTGGTGGCGGCAGTGCGCCGGGTATCGGCGGATGTCGCGCATGAACTGCGTACGCCATTGATGCATCTTGGCCAGCGGCTTGAACAGGCAGCGGCTGCGCCTGATGCGCAATCGCGCCAAATTGCGCTTGTCGCGGCCAGCGCCGATCTTGGCAGCGCTCTCAGGCTGTTCGATGCGATGCTGCGCCTTGCCGAGATTGACGCCGGTGCATCGCGATCACGGTTCACCCTTGTCGATCTTGGCGAAGTGGCGGAGCGCGTTGCGGATGCTTATCGGCCGGAATTCGAGGCGTCTGGACGTGTGCTCGATGCTAGCGCCATTGTCTCTGCACATGTCCTTGGCGACGCGGATTTGATCGCGCAGTTGCTTGCCAATCTCCTCGACAACGCGATCAAGTTCACGGCTGCTGGTGCCTGCATCACAGTCAGCGTCCGCTGCCACGATGCCGAAGCGGTGTTGACGGTTGCCGATGATGGGCCGGGTATTGATGCTGAAAGCCTTGATTCGATTTCCGATCCGTTCCGGCGCAGCGCAGCGGCGGGTGACACGGTAGGGTCCGGCCTCGGCCTGGCGATCGTCGATGCGGTGGCGCGGCTGCATGCGGCGCGCTACCGGCTTGAAGACGGCAACCCGGGCCTGGTGGCACGGGTGCGCTTTGCGCTAACCACGCAGCAGCTTGCCCCTCGGCCGTGAACTGGTCCTGGTCGATGTGAATGACGGAGCGTTGAAGCCAAACCGATCCCGAGCTGGAAAACCCCCGGAGTTTGATGATTGAAGGTGGCATGAATTGCCTGCGGCGCAGCTTTAGAAATCCTGAGGGTAAGGCAATCGTCGCCAAGCTCGCGTGTCTGCGTAGTTTCCGAACCTATCCCCTGTGCAAGATGGATGCCTATTCTTGGGCAGGATCCACGAAATCACAGGATCGCTATAGCTGGCTTGAGGGGGGTCTCGACGGGGAACAGCCGATTGCGAGGCTGGATTCCGTCATGGTTGCAACCTATTGGATAACACGCTGTATTCGCCCTGCCATTTGCCTTTGCGGGACGCCAAGCAACGTTGCAGGCGCGCTTGCGGCGGCATATCGTGGTCCTGCCGGTCCAGCAGCCTTGCAGGGATTAGGCTCGTTTCGCACGGGCCTGACCTGCTGAATGCGGCGGCAAGCCGTTACGTTGCGTGTCCGGGCCGGCGTGGCTCCAACTAGACCCAATAAGCAGGAAGGTCCCGCATTGGGAGCTTCAAAGGTGCCGGTGGGCCAACGGTCTCATGTCGGTTGCGGTGATTTGGGAACACCCGACAGCGCAGTGGCGGCGGAGCAGATCCGCATGCTGCTGCAAAACCCCGCCGACGTTCCGGCCAACCTGATGAATGCCGGCATTGTCGGCATTTTCGTGTGGCCGCTGTTTCCGGTCTGGGTGATGGTGCTGTGGCTGGGTTCGGTTTGTGCCGTCAGCGTGATGCGGGCTTTGCTGCGGCACAATTACGCTCATTCTGCCGGTGACGCGAAAACATCGCCGAATTGGGCGCGAATGTTCACCATCAACGCCTTTATCGCGGGGTGCCTGTGGGGGCTTTCTGCCTCGGTCATCCTGATGACGCCTGATCCGGTCTATTACAATTTCATCGTCTTCGTGCTCGGCGGCACGATGGCGGGGGGCGTTGTCTGCATCGCCATCAATTTTCGGGCAATGCTCGCGTTTGTCCTGCCAACCATTCTCCCCCCGATTGTCGCATTGGCACTTCGTGGCAGTCCTGTTCTGATTGGCATGGCGATAATGCTCGCGCTGTTTACGATCGCACTGGTCTGGACCGGCCGCAGCATCAACAAATCGATCACAGAAAATGTTCGCTTGCGGTTCGGGCAGCAGCGTTTGGTGGCCAACCTGCTCGCCAGCGAGGCTGGCACCGCGTTACTGGCCGCAATCGTCGATGCCTCGGACGACGCAATCGTTTCGGAGACGGTTGCCGGCGAGATCCTCAGCTGGAATCAAGGCGCCGCGCAGATGTTCGGCTATCGCGCCGACGAGGCGATCAACCGCAATATTCGAATGCTCATTCCCGGCGACCGGGCGAGGGAGATTGATGGAAACCTCGATGCGCTCGCCCATGGTCATCGGATAGAGCCATTTGATACCCAGCGCCGGCGAAAAGACGGCACGCTGGTCCCGGTGTCGATTGCGGTTTCAATGACGTACGATACTGCCGGAACCGTGGTCGGGGCGTCGTTTATCGCCCGCGACATCAGTGAGCGACAGCTGGCGGCCAACGCGCTGGCCTATCGCGACCTGCTCGTACACGCCGTGACACTTGGCACCGAAACGCTGCTAAGGGCCCAATCGCTCGATTTGGGCATGCCCGAGGCCCTCCGCCTTATCGGCGATAGCATGGGGCTGGATCGCATTTTCCTGATACGTATCCTTTCCGATCCTGTGCCCCTGATGACGATGCGCTATCGTTGGGAGGCAGCCAGCCTAAAAACGCGACTCACGGGCGCTACGTTTGGGGTTGATGCGTTGGGAGTGGCGACTGCAGCCGGATGGATAAAGCTGCTGACCGACGGCAAACCGGTAGCCATTCAGGTGGCGACCTGCGAGGGGCCCGCCCGGGCCTTGCTCGAAAACCTTGGCAACAAGTCCACACTCCTTGTTCCGATCTTTGTTGGCAACCTGTTTTGGGGTGCTGTGGTTGCCGACGCCTGCACGACGGTCCGAGAATGGCACGTCAGCGAGATCGACACTTTAAGGACTTTTGCCGACATCGCCGGCGCTATAATCCGGCGCACTGACGCGGACCAGAAACTCCAGTTTGCCAACATCCTGCTCCAGACCCAGATGGAGGCTTCCCTTGATGGCACACTCGTTGTGGACGAGAAAAAGTCGATTGTTGCATGCAATCAGCGGTTCGCCGCGATGTGGCAGATCCCGCCGGCGGATATGGTGGCCGGCCATGACGACGCGGTTTTGGCAAGGGTGGCGTCCAACATGAAGGATCGTGAGGGCTTCGTCGCGCGCGTGGATTACCTCTATGCCCATCCCGGCGAAGATAGTCAGGATGAACTCCAGACGATCGATGGCCGGTTCATCGATCGCCACACGGTGACGCTTTATACCCCGTTGCACGACTATCTCGGACGCGCCTGGTTTTTTCGCGACATTACCGATCGCAAGCGGATCGAGGCCCTTGCACTGCGGATGGCACGATTTGACGTGCTGACCGGCCTAGCCAACCGCGCCGTTTTTGTGGAAGCGCTGCAGCACGCCATTGAGGCAGCAAAACGCGGCGCAAAAAGTTTTGCTGTGATTTATCTCGATCTCGATCATTTCAAGGACGTGAATGATACGCTCGGTCATCCAGTTGGCGATGAACTGTTGAAAGCGGTGGCCGACCGGCTGCGTGCCAACACGCGCGAAACCGACACGGTCGCCAGATTTGGCGGGGATGAGTTCGCCATTATCGTGGCCGATATCCGCGATCTCACCGATGCAGCAATGCTGGCGGAAAAACTTCTTGCCGCGCTTGCTGATCCCTATTCCGTGCGTGGAAGCGAAATTCACAGTGGAGCCAGTATCGGGATCGCTGCCTATGGCGCTGATTCCGCTGATGCCGAGACCTTGCTTTCGCACGCTGATGTGGCGCTTTACCGTGCCAAGGGAGAACGGCGCGGCAGTTACCGATTTTTCACTGACCTGATGGACGCAGAGGTCAGGTCGCGGGTGACGCTGAGTGCCGAGCTTCGCATGGCGGTCGATCAAGGCCAGCTGTTTTTAATGTATCAGCCGCAGGTTGCGATCGCGACTGGGCGAATCACCGGAGTAGAAGCGCTGGTGCGGTGGCGGCACCCGACTCGTGGCATCCTGCCAGCAGCACTGTTTATTCCACTGGCAGAACAGATCGGCATCATCGGAAAGCTTGGCCATTGGGTGCTGTGGGAAGCATGCCGGCAAGGCAAGGCCTGGCTTGACGAGGGCGTTCCGCCCGTGCGGATCGCGGTGAATGTGTCGGCCCTGCAATTCCGGGCTGCGGTCGCGCTGGAAGCCGATATCATTGCCGCCCTTGCGCACACCGGCCTGCCGCCGCGGCTGCTTGAACTTGAGTTGACGGAATCCATGCTCATGGAGGCATCGCGTGAACATAGTGACGTCCTTCAGCGCCTGCGCAGCGCCGGCGTGACAATGGCCATTGATGATTTTGGTACCGGCTTTTCGTCCTTGGATTATCTCGGTCGATTTCCGAGTGACCGCATCAAGATCGCACAGACCTTTGTCGACAATCTGGAAAACACGCCGGGCGAAGCCGCCATCGTTCGCGCAACCATCGGCCTGGCGCGTGAATTGAAAATCGCCATCATAGCGGAGGGGGTGGAAACGCGGGTGCAATATGATCGCCTGAAGGACTGGGGTTGCGCCGAGGTTCAGGGATTCTTGCTCGCAAAGCCACTGACCGCGCAGGATGCGGCAACCGTGCTGCGTGACGGCAAAATTTCGCCGCCAGACTCGAGCCGGTCCCAGAGTAAAGCGCCGGAGCCTACGGCTGAATCCACATCGGCTTCAAATGCGCCACGCTCCATGGTCTAAGCCTGATGCCCGGCGATGTCAGAACTGCGGTTTGCAGCGACGAGGTTGCGAGAAGCAAAAGCCGAAGCGAACGTTCTTCCGAGGTATTGGCTGCGATTCTGTTGTTAGCTTTGGTCCATGGCGCGATGGCCGTGTCATGCGGCGAGTTTACCGCGTGTCGTGATGCCTTTACGCGGCGCGGCGGCCGCGCGTCTGGCGAACGGGCAACTGGCCCATGGCTGGCTCGCCGACAACGGCAGCCACATTGCCATCGGCCGCAAAATGCACGGTGATGACACCGGCCGATAGTGCATCAGCAACCTGTGCTGGATCAGCACCCAGCGCGGCCGCCGCATCGATCGCCGGGGCAACCGGGGCAATTCGCGGCCTGCTGCGACGCATTTCGATGAGCGTCCAGGCTGTCCACAGGCAGATCAGGGTGGCGATCATGGTAACGGCGAATTCACCCAGGCCGACCAGGCTTTGCCAGCCGCCGAGCCAGACAACTTCCTGTGCCAACACGCGAAACCCCATCAACCAGCCGCCGACAATCACCAATGGCATCAGAAACCAGGCCCAGCAGATTGCCGACAGGATGACCGCACCATGGCGCTGCCTGCGAGTTTGCAAGTGCGGCATATTGATGATGAGTGACGTCATAACGACTGCAATCCTCGATCGCTGGCGCCCCAGATGGCCGGCTTTCCGTGCTTGCGGAACAGGGCGCGATAGACACCCACAAGCGCGGTACTCACGCCGATCGCCCAATAGGCAATCGGATACCAGATGATCCAGAAATAATAGCGCCCCAACCCACCTGCACGCGCCTCATACCGACTGTCGATATACAAGGATGTGCCAAATTGAAAGAGGCAGGTGATGGACAACAGGACACCGAACCAGCGCGGCATGAAATCGACCGCCCAGCCGAACGGATCGGGCTCGACCGTGTGCACAAACGCCGCGACCATGGCCAGGGCGAGGAGATAAGCCCAGATGACGCTGACCCAATATTCTGCCGCCAGCAGCCATAGTGCTCGCGACCGCCAGCGGACGATGCGCGGGAAATAGCGGATCATAACCTCGGCACCGCCCTGCGCCCAGCGCGCGCGCTGTTTCCAAAGGCCCTTGACCGATTCAGGCATCAGTACCCAGCACAGGGCATTGGGTTCGAAGTGAATTCGCCAGCCGCCAAGCTGGAGCTTCCAGGAGATATCGATGTCTTCCGTGACCATGTCGGTTGACCAATATCCAACCTGGGCCAGCGCCTCCCGCCGGAACGCAGCGATGACACCCGATACGGTGAAGATCCGCCCATAGGCCTGCTGGGCGCGCTTGATCATGCCGACGATGGCCGAAAATTCGCCAACCTGGATGCGACCTAAAAGGGTGGTGCGATTTCGCACGCGCGGATTGCCGGTCACGGCGCCGACGCTTGCATCATCAACGAAATGCCGGACCATCCAGGCCGTTGCTTCGGGCGCCAACAGGCTGTCTCCATCGATGCCGATAATGACTTCAGCCTGGGTCAGCATGGCGGCAGTGCGCATGCCCATCGCCTTGCCCTGGTTGCTGGCCAGATTGATGACGCGCATGTTGGGGGTGCGGCTGGCAAGGTCGGTCAGAATGGCAAGCGTGTCATCCTTGCTGGCGTCATTGACCGCGATAATTTCAAAATCCGGGTAATTCTGCCGCGCGGCAAAGGCGATGGTGTCGCGGACATTATCGCCTTCATTGTGGCAGGGGATGACAATCGCAACCGACGGATAGCGCGACAGCTCGGGCAGCGGGCCATAAACATCGGGCTTGCCGCGTTCCTGCCGAATGTAAAAAATAACGGCGCCGATCATCCAGACATACGCCATGACCAGCGGGTAATAAAAGATCAGTCGCATGGATTCGAGCAGCCAATGCAGGCCATGGCGCAGCATATCGAGGCCGTCACCTGCAAAGGTCAGGACGTGGCTCATGGCTGCAATGGCAGTGCGAAATCATGCTGCAAGACACTCAGCGGCGGTGTGTTGGTTCGGGCATCATCGGGATAATAGCCGATGTGGCGGGCGCCAGCCGCTTTCAGCAGCGTCAACTGTCCGGCGAAAGCTTCCCCGGCGACAGGTTTCTTGCTGCGCCAGTCAACCGATTGCAGTTCAAACACCGTTTTTTCGATGGCGCCGGGGCTGGCGGCAACCGTGGCCACCAATTGCTTCAGCCAGGCATCGCTGTCGGTTGCTTCTTCCATCGCCGGCATCGCTTCGACAGCAATAAAATCATAATGTTTCAGGAAAACCAGCAGCGACTGGGCATACCATTCTTCGGCATCGGGTTGCAGGATCGGGCGTGAATAAATGTTCCTCGCCGTCTTGATATACGAACGATAAACCCGGGCTCGCGCGACGAGTTCATCGGTGAATCCGGCCATCAGCTCGTCTTTGTCGCGCGCCCAGGCTAACCGAGACGCTGGCGTGGCACGCAGCGCATCGATGGTTGCGGGCAGGCCCCAATGCTTGTGACCATAGGCCAGCGCAGCGGGAGATGCGTCTTCGAAATCCGACAATATGCCGTCGTCGTGGAATAACAGCCCGTCAAAGGCGCAGTGCTTGGCCAGATCCTCATACAAATCTCCCACCCAGCGCCGCGCTGCGACATTGAATGGCGACAGCCGAGTATAGATATGGCTGGCGGGCCCGGCCTTGCCATCCTTCCATTCCTGGACGTACCAGCTGGCGGGCACATCGGCCTTGAATGCCATCATCGGCATCCAGGCATAAACCTTTACGCCGGAACGGTTTTTCAACTGGGCCGCGGCATAGCCGAACAAATCTTCCTTCATCGGCAAATGACGGTTGGGAAAATACAGCGCATCGGCATTGCCATCGCCATCCGGGTCGGAATAGGCCTGCAAATAAATGGTCGTTGCACCGCTGGCCGCAACACGATCGACCAGCGCGCTCAGGTTGCGCCGCTGCTGGGCGGGGTCCTTGTCGTAGATATAATCCAGATCGACATGCATCACCCGCTGCGGCCGGTCGGCGCGCAGCGTCGTCATGATCGCAGCAAACGCCGGCACCTCGGGGTCATCAGTCATGATCAGCCGGTCGATCACGGCAAGGCTGGTGCTGGCATCATTGACACCGTCATTTTCGGCCAACGTGATCGCCATGCCGGCTTTTTTGGCAGCGGTGACGGCGATCTGGTTATATTCGCCAAACGGCCAGACCAGAACCCGTGGCCGTTTGCCCGTGTGTTCAAAGATGAAATCGCTGCTGCGTTTCATGCCGGTCTGCATCCGCTCGGCATATTCGGCATCGGTTTCATACCGATGTTCGATCGGCATGTAACGGCGCGTGGTTACCGCAGCTTCTCGACCCCCCTGCGGGTTGGAATCGATGGCGTTATGCATGTCAAAGGTATGCGATGCAATTTCGACGAGCCCCGACGCCTGCAATTCGCCCACCTGCGCCCATGTCAGGATCGGCTTGTAACCCGGCACATCCGGGCTGTCGCTGTGGTTCATCCAGGTGCCGATGACAGCCTCGACTGCGGAGATATGGTATTTTTTCAGGATCGGGAAAACCCGGGTGTAAAAGCTTTCAAAGCCGTCATCAAAGCTGAGCAATACGGCCTTTGCCGGCAGGTTCGCCCCGCCAGAATGGGCATCGATAATCTGCTGGACGCTGATAAAATGATAACCATTGTCCAGCATCCACTGCACATGGTCGCCGAAATTGCGCCGGGCCACCGCCATCCGATCGAACGGGCCAACCTTTTGCCCTTCGGCTGGGATATCATGATAACTGAGCACAATATAGGGCTGGGGTCGCGCCGGTGCCGCAGTCAAAACGGCCGGCAAACAGGCGGCAATCATGAAGGCCAGCCAGCGGCTGAAGGGTTTGATCATCGGGATCGAATACTCTTGGGTGGGTTGCGCTATCGCGTGGTGGATGCGCCGCTTTAAGCCTTTGCAGCTTAATGCAGACAACACCATCATATTAAATATAGGTTATTTTAAGGTGTTTACCAGCCAGCGCCGCAGTGGCGCGTCGATCCTGCGAGCAATTGGCGCGCAGGCGAGCAGCAAAATGCCCAGCGCCAGCCCGCGCCACCACAACGGCATTGTATCAACTGGATGGCCCTGGCGCAGCCACAGGCCAAACAGCAGCGCCAGCACCCCACCATGAAGCGTGTAAACCGGATAGGAAATCTGGCCTAGCCAATCCTCGAGCTTGGCCGATCGCAGCGGCGATGCCTCGCTGCCAATTGCGATGACGATGAACGGTGGCAGTAGCAGCACAACGACGCCGATATCGCGCCACATCTGCACGCTATCAGGCATCGTCGGCATCGACAGCAGCACCAGCAGCACCGCGACCAGCCCCCAGACCGGCAACCGCCATGCCGGCAGTCGCCCGGCCACATGCAACCGGTAAATCAGCACACCGACAGGAAAGCCAAAGCCGACGCGGCCGGCGCCGACCGCGAATCCCGCCCATGACCAGCCGCGTTCCAAACTGCCGGCATCGAGTGACGCCACGACCAGGCCCAGCCCGGCCAGGCCGATCCACAGCGCCAGCGCGCGCAGGCCAAGCCGGTGGTGCACCATCACGAACAGCAGATTTACCATCAGTTCAAACATCAAGCTCCATGCCACATCGTTCAACGGATATAGTGTGAAATGATCGTCAAGGCCGTCGATCCACGGCGGCAATGGCAACATTGCCAGCGCATAAACCAGCGATTGCGCCAAGCCGCGTGCCGTCCAGTCAGGGTCCAGCCCCGCCAGCACCAGCGCCACCGATACCAGGCTGCCCAGCAGATAGAGAGGGTATAGCCGCACCAACCGTTGCAGCATGAACCGCCGAACCCCCAGCCCGTTCCGCAAACGGGCATCATAGGCATGGGCGAGCACGAATCCGCTCAACATGAAGAACAGGTCTACCGCCAGATAGGCGCTGGGCAACAGCGGCAAACTGCCGATTTTGGATGCATGCATCACCGCCACCCCGATCGCTGCGACACCGCGCAGCGCATCCAAAGTGCGAAAATGTTGCGTGCCGGCGGCGGCCACCCATGTCCCCGAAATTGATCGTCGGCGGATGGCTAGCACGCCAGCGGCAAAAGGGTGCAATGTTGCGCCGCCGATTTAATCCTGCGGGCAGCGCGCCGCCACCTTGCGCCCCCGGCCAGGCTTGGCTACTGTTCCCCATCCGTTCGCATTGGAAAGCCCGGCATGGCCCGCACTGCCACCCGTTATGTCTGCCAGGCGTGCGGCGCGGTTTCCAGCCGCTGGCAGGGGCAATGCGGTGATTGCGCCGCGTGGAACACCATCCAGGCCGAAGCGGCGACGGTGGTCACGGCGTTTACCGCCAAACATTCGCTTGCCGGCGGCGGCCGCAAATTCACCATGGCGTCACTGGCCGATGATGTCGTGCTGCCACCGCGGCTATCGACCGGGGTGGGCGAACTTGATCGGGCGCTGGGCGGGGTTGGCGGTGGCGGCGGGCTGGTGCCGGGCAGTGTCGTGCTGATCGGCGGCGATCCCGGCATCGGCAAATCGACCTTGCTGTTGCAGGTGGCGGGCAAAATGGCGCGCAATGGCCATGCCGTGGCCTATGTTTCGGGGGAGGAGGCGGCGGATCAGGTGCGGCTGCGCGCCCGGCGGCTGGGGCTGGCCAGGGCCAATGTGGCGCTGGCCAGCGAAACATCGGTGCGCGATATATTGACAACGCTCGCCGCCGGCCCGCCGCCGGCGCTGCTGGTCATCGATTCGATCCAGACCATGCACAGCGACACGCTGGAGGGCGCACCCGGCACCGTGTCGCAAGTGCGGGCATCGGCGCAGGAACTGATCCGTTACGCCAAAACCAGCGGCTGCGCGCTGATATTGGTTGGCCATGTGACCAAGGATGGCCAATTGGCCGGCCCGCGCGTGCTGGAACATATGGTCGATACCGTGCTGTATTTCGAAGGCGAGCGCAGCCACCAATATCGCATCCTGCGCCCGGTGAAAAATCGTTTTGGCGGCACCGATGAGATCGGCGTGTTCGCAATGGGGGCCGAAGGGCTGGAGGAGGTCAGCAACCCATCGTCGCTGTTCCTCACCGATCGCGAAGCGGCGGTAACGGGGGCGGTGGTGTTTCCAGCGATGGAGGGCACCCGCCCGGTGCTGTGCGAAATTCAGGCGCTGGTGGTTAAAGTGCCATCGGGCGCCACGCCGCGCCGCGCCGTGGTTGGCTGGGATGGCGGCCGGCTCGCCATGCTGCTGGCGGTGCTGGAGGCGCGCTGCGGGCTGGGGTTCGGCACGCATGAGGTGTATCTGAATGTCGCCGGCGGGTTGAAGGTGCAGGATCCAGCCGCCGATCTGGCGGTGGCGGCGGCGCTGATTTCGGCGCTGACCGACCGGGCCTTGCCCGCCGATTGCGTGGCGTTCGGCGAAGTCGCGCTGTCTGGCGAACTCCGCCCCGCCGGGCTGGCAACGCTGCGGTTGAAGGAAGCGGCAAAGCTGGGCTTCACCTCGGCCTTCGCCCCCAAAGGCACCGCCAGCGGCGCACTGCGGGTAGAAGCGCTGACCACCCTGGCAGCGCTGGTCGACCGGCTGGCGCCTGACCTGGATTGACGGGTTGGGTGAGGATCGGTTTGAATGACGGGGTTTGGGACTTAGCCGTCTCTTCTTACGGCTGCAGCGTACGACCGCTCGCGCCCCGTTAGCAGACGTTCTCGATGTTATGAGTTGTTTGGCAGATGCCGCATAGCGGCAAGCTCATCGTCGGACGGAAACGTCAGGGTCGCGAATTTCGCCATTTTGAAATACTTCGCCGTCACTGGCCCGAACCGTTCAGCGACAGTTCGTGCTAGTCTAACGTCATCTTCTAAACCCGAGTCGAGTCCAACGACTACGTTGTTCATCGGAATCGTGTAAGGCTTGTAGCTGTTCACTTCTTCCGGCGTGAGCCATCCCCCTCCGATTTGACCGTCAAAATCTTGGGGCTTTGGTCCTATGGCGCGAAACTCGTTCCGCATGATGCAATATTCTTTGAATGCCGAAAGCGACGACGAATGGCGCACCGCCAACAACATCATGTCTTGCATAAAGTCGTATTCGTTCATGGCGGCAAATACGGCCATTTCTTCTGCCGCAAACTGAATTGAACCTTCATGGTCGGCATGCCCGATCATCGGTACAAGCACTTGCCAAGGTTCCATGTGGGCATGGTCAGGGTGATCGCGAAGCGATAGATGGGTCTTGACATGATTGCTTAGGCCAATCGTGCTGTTGATGATGTGCAGCAGTTTAACCACAACCGCGAACGCAAGCGCCTTTTGATTTTCAACTCGCTGTTCGCGGTCCCTTCGAAGGGTTTCGTTCGACTGGCGCTTTGCCAATGCCCAAGCAGGTATGCCGCCGGCAAGCGCACCTATCAAACCGCCGACTATTGCTGTGGTCAATTCGGACGATTCGACAAGCTTTTGGCATGCTTCGACAATTGGCATCTAATTAACATATCTAACGAGTGGCTCTATGCAAAGCGATGATAGCGTAAGAGCCTGAGCGAAAAGTAGTTGAGCGATACCAGTAGGTTGTGATTCACCGTCGTTGTCGAGACGATAGGAGAAGCACTTGCCTTGGACTGATACCGCTCGCCGTCAGCATATGCGCCAGGGGGGGCGCTATCCAAGCGATTTACGGGATGCGGAATGGGCGTTGATCGAGCCGCTGTTTCCGGCAGCCCGCAGCGGCGGTCGTCGTCGCACGACCTGCCTTCGGGCGGTGATGGATGCGATCATGTATATTGCGTCGA
>JBBRPI010000018.1:0-64059 GCA_038228305.1 Sphingomonadales bacterium
CATCGCGTGTGAAGGCTGACTGACGCAATGGGATCGTGTCCGGCAAGTCTCCTTCGTGCCTGTCAACTTCTCGAAGCTGCCCTACGTTTACGCTTCACCCCATCGTTGGTTTCGACGATGCGGCGCGACCGGTGTTGGGCGAAACCGGTCGTTTGCGAACTTCGAGTTTGCAGACGACATAATTGTCACTTTTTTACCTTGGTGTGGGTTTTTGGTGGCACAGATCCGGGCTGATGAAATGGGGTTTGGGGCCAATGGCCCCAACCGCCGGAGGCTCTGTCTTGACGATTTTTACCATATAGGTTATCAACGCGCATTACCCGTGTTTGCCCGCTTCCGCAAATCCCCCAAAAACGCCCATTTTTCAGGAAAACGCTTTGAAATCGGAAAATGAGGAAAATATTAAAACTCTGGTAATGGGTTCGGCAGGGGGAAATGTTCATAAAAGCCATCAACAGCGCTTTTCGATTGGACGCGAAAATGGCCATTTTGGGCTGTTTTGGCCGTTTAAATCACCGAATCGGCAAGTTTTTGGCATTTTTCGGCACGATATTGCGCCCGCAGATCAGGCCCGTGTGACGAAACCGATCGTGCTCTAAACTGCGCGGGCGACGGTGATTTCGATCAGGGTCGGGGTGTCGGCAGCCAGGGCGGTGGTAAAGGCGGCGGCAAGTTCGGCCAGGGTTTCGGCGCGGACGCCATGGACGCCATGGGCCGCGGCCAGCGCCATGAAATCGATGGCGGGGGCGTCGATATCCATCGCGACATAGGTTTCGGTGCGGGCGCTGTGATCGCCGATGGCGCGGGTGCGTTGTTTCAGGATGCGATAGCCGCGATTGTTGAAAATGATGGTGATGACGGGCAATTTATAATGCGCCAGCGTCCATAGCCCGGCGGCGCTATACATGGCGCTGCCGTCGCCCGACAGCACGACCACCGGCCGGCCGGGGTTGGCGATCTGAATGCCGGCGGCCTGGGGAATGGCGACCCCGATGCCGCCGCCGCGCATGCCATACCAACTATCGGGCGCAATGGCGGGCACCAATTGGCGGACGGTGTTCATGCCGCTGGACAGCAGTTCTTCGATGACGATGGCATTTTCGGGCAGCATGTCCCCAAGCAGTTGCAGCACCGGCAGCGGTTGCAGCGGCAGTTCGCCGGCCAACGCATCGGCGCGGGCGCGCAGAGCGGCGCGGCCGGCAGCAATGCGGGCGACGACTGCCGGGGTTCGGTGTGCGCCGCCATCGCCGACCAGCGCGGTCAGCGCCGGCAGGCTGGTGCGCGCATCGCCCAGCAGCGCGGTGGCGGGGAAATTTTTGCCGATCTGCCAGGCTTCGTCGTCAAGGTGGATGATCGCGGTGCCGGGCGGGATGGCTTCGATGCCTGTCGCCTGGCTTTGGGTCAAAAGGTCGGCGCCAACCGAGATAATCAGGTCATGCTGGGCAATGGCCGCGCGAAAGGCCGGTGCCATGCGCGGGATACTGCCAGCGTACAGCGGGTGATTAGTGGGAAAAGCCGCGGTGTTGGCCATGCCTTCGAGATAGACGGGTGCGCCGATGGCTTCCGCGAGCGCGGCCAACTCGGCATGCGCACCGGAATTCGCGACATGATCGCCGGCCAGGATGATCGGGCGTTCGCTGGCGCGGATTTGCGTGGCGGCGACGGCGATGCTGGCCGGGTCGGCCATCATGCGGCTGCCGATGCGGGTCGGGGCCAGCATGTCCAGATCATCCGGCGCGCTATCGGTCAGTATGTCGCCGGGCAGGGACAGGAAAACTGGCCCTGTCGGGGCGGTCATCGCGACCTTGGCAGCGCGGCGGATGGCGCGGGGCAGTTCCGCGAGACTGGAAACCTCGAACGACCATTTGCACAATGGTCGGGCGAGGGTGGCAAGGTCATCCCACAGCAAAGGCTCGGTCAGCCGAAAGCTCATATCCTGCTGGCCGGCAGTGACCAGGATCGGCGCACCGGCCTTTGCGGCGTTGTAAAGCATGCCCATGGCATTGCCGAGGCCAGGGGCGGCGTGGAGGCTGCACACCGCAAGGCGCCCGGAGGCCTGTGCGTAGCCGTCCGCCATGCCCATCACGACGACTTCGTTCAGGCCCAGGATGTATTTGATACGGTTCTCGACGACCAGCGCATCCATCAGCGGCAATTCGGTCGTGCCGGGGTTGCCAAAGATGAACTCGACCCCTTCCGAATGGAGCAGATCGAGCAAGATATGTTTGCCGGGGCGTGCCATGACCGGCGTCTAGCAGGAAGCAGCAGTGCCGGGCAAATTCAGGCCGCGCCGGGCGGGGCAATGTGCAGCCGGCGCATCTTTTCGATCAGCGTGGTGCGTTGCAGGCCGAGCATTTTGGCAGACGCGGCGATCGCGCCTCCGGACGCATTCAGCGCCTCCAGGATATAGGATTGCTCCAGGCTGTTCAGTATGCCCTTCAGGTCGATGCTGCTGCCATCGATCATGTTGGGCTGTGCTGAAATTCCAGCCTTGGCCGCAGGTTTTGCGACCATATTGTCGCGACGCAGCAGTTTCGCCACTGCGTCGCGGTCAATCACGTCGCCGGGGAAATGTGCCTGCGCGCGTTCAACCAGGTTTTTAAGTTCCCGGACATTGCCGTGCCAGGGTTGATCGCCAAGCAGCGCCATGGCGCTGCCGGTAAAATTAACCGGAACACCAGCCAATTGAGCGGAAAAATGCTGGACCAGCGGAGCAATGTCTTCGGGTCGATCCGCCAGCGCCGGCATTTCAATGCCGATGACATCCAGGCGATAGAGCAGATCAGACCGAAAGGCACCGCGATCGATGGCGGCGAACAGATTGACACTGGTGGCGGCAATCAGTCGCACATCGACAGCGATCGGCAGCATTCCGCCCACCCGCTCGACAATCCGCGTTTCCAGCACACGAAGCAGCTTGGCCTGCATGGCCGGCGGCATGTCCCCGACTTCATCGAGGAAAAGCGTGCCGCCATTGGCCGCTTCAAACCGGCCGGGGCGCGCCTTTACCGCACCGGTAAACGCCCCCGCCTCATGGCCGAACATTTCGCTTTCCAGTAGATCCGCAGCGACCGCGGCACAGTTCAGCGCGATCAAACTGCGCGGGGCGCGATGGCTGCGCTGATGCAGCAATTGCGCGACGACATCCTTGCCCGATCCTGACGGGCCAGTGATCAGCACTGATGCGGGCGAATCGGCAATCTTTTCAATCTGGGCCCGGATCGCGGTGATCGCCGGGCTCGTGCCGATCAAGACGGCAAGTTGGGATATGCTCTTCGCGCGGCTCTGGAGGGTTTTGGGCATTGCTGGGTCCGATGCGTGTTATCCGCTTCTTAACACTCGACCCGTAACCACTGTGCCCCCGAACAGCTTGCATTGAGCATAGAAGAGCAACGGACAAAGGCATGATGAAAGTAACACCGGAATGAATGTCATCCCGCAGGGAGTTGCGCAAAACTGGAACCAAAATGGTATAGAACTGGCGGCGCTACGAATATTGACGATTAGTTGCGATTGGCCGGATTCGGGGCCAGGCTGGGTAATGCAGCGGCAAACCCCTGAAAAGCTTGCGGCGTCGGGTTCTGCAACAGGGGACTGCCTGTTTGTCGATGTCGGCGATGTGGCGGCTTTGGCTGCGTATGACTTTGAAGACATTGTCCTTCCACTGGTCATCGGCGTGCCAGCGGGTGTGTCGGCACCCGACTTGCCTTTTGTCGATCGCGCCGATGCGATAATTTTTGCCGATGACAATGCGGCGACCATGGCCGGGGTTTTTGCTGCGGTCTGCGCTCCGACAACGGGTTTGAGGGTCGCGGATTTTTCGGATTCAACCAGCCGGACGATCAATGCCCTGTCGGCCGAGGCCAGTCGCATTGCCGACGCCCTGGCGCGCCTGGCGGCAGAACAGAACGGCGGCTCTGACATGCTACCGGTCGATTCGGCCATGGTGCGGCGCCTGCTGCGACTGCGGCGGGACAGGGAACGCTATTTCCCGGCCGAAATTCTCGCCGATCCGGCCTGGGATATGCTGCTGGATCTGACTGCCGCCCAATTGGAGGGCAAATCGGTACCGGTTTCCAGTCTGTGCATCGCCGCTGCGGTGCCGACAACAACAGCGCTGCGCTGGGTACGCAGCCTGTCAGAGGCAGGGCTGTTCGAGCGCCGCACTGATCCTGGCGATGCCCGCCGAAGCTATGTCACCCTGTCGCCCGCGGCGGCAGAGGCAATGCTGGCCTGGCTGCGAATGTTTGCGGGGGCATTTGCGACACGGTAACCGATCAGTTCGCTACCTGCCCCAGCAAATCCAGCACCGGGGCAAGCGCACGGTCGGGGGCTTCCTCCATCGGGATATGGCCGACATGATCGAGAATAGTGACTCGCGCGTTGGGCAGTTGGTGGGAAAACCAATCGGCGGATGACACCGGGATCAGATGGTCTTCGCGCCCCCACAGGATCAGCGTTGGCGCGGTGAAGGTTTTCAACCCGCTGGTGTCCGCCGCACGGCGATATCCGGCGAAACGGTCCATCGTCGCGGCGCGGTTGCCAGGGTAACGCAGCAGCTCCCAATACCGATCAACCATCGCCGGCGTCACTACAGATTGCACCGCGACTGTCTGGTGCAGCGATTTGTCGATCATGCTGCGCGGCAAAACCGAAGCGAGCAAATCGCGCAGCACCGGGATCTTGACCAATTGAAAACCCAGCGGCGGTGATGAATTGCCAGGCTCTGGCTGGCCGACCGAATCGATCAGGATCAGCGCCTTGACCTTGTCCGGGTTTTTGACAGCATAGCGCCAGGCGACGCCACCTCCCATCGAATTGCCACCAATAGCAAAGCGCGTCAGCCCCAGATGCGCCACGACCATTTCGGTGATGCCGACATAGGCAGGGCCGGAATAGTCGCGGGACGGGACGGGGCCGGAAAGGCCGTGCGCAGGAAAATCAAAACTGATGACGCGATATTTCGGCGTCAACCGCTGCACCCAGGGTTCCCACGTTTGCAGCGACGCGTTTGAGCCATGAAGCAACAAGACCGGGAACCCATCCCGGGGCCCCTCATCGCGCAGATGGACCACCGTACCGGGGGCAAGGGTGACATATTGCGATGCCGGATTGCCATATTTGCCGCGCAGTTCGGCCACTGGAATATCAGGAACGTGAAAGACGACCAGCAGCCCGCCAATCAGAACGATCAGCGCGACAATCCCAATGCCGATTCGCCGTAACCAGCGTGATGCCATTTAAAGCGCCTCGATCTGCAGCGGCAGACCATCCTTGGGCTTTGGAATCGGAAACATGAAAAATGCGCCTTTATATTCTGGTGCCAGCACGATGCGGTTTTCGGCGAGCAGGTGAAAGAAGAACGATTTCACCTGCATATAGGCAAAATGCAATCCCAGGCACATGTGCCCGCCACCGCCAAATGGTACCCAGGCATATTTGTGGCGGCCCTTGGAGTTCTCGGCCGTGAAGCGCAGCGGATCGAACAGTTCTGGGTTCGGCCATACATCTGGCAACCGGTGCGTCATCATCGGGTTGATCCCGACATGCGTGCCGGCAGGGATGTGATGATTCATGAACACAAAATCCTTCAGCGCCCGGCGCGGCATGGCCGGCACTGGCGGGATCAGCCGCAGCGATTCCTTGAAGACCATTTCGATGGTGTCCAGCTCACCCAGCATTTCATACGTCAGCTCGCCGCCGGTTTTCGCCTTGATCGCCATGACCTGCTCGCGGATCTTGTCCTGCCATTCGGGGTGCGTGCCCAGAAAATGCACCACCGAACTGATCGAGGAGGTCGTGGTATCATGTGCCGCCATCATCAGGAAATTCATGTGATCGATGATGTCCTGATCGGTGAGCAAGGCGCCTGTCTCACTGGTGGCATTGCAGACCTGGGTGAAAATATCATCGCCCGCCGCGCCGCGCCGTTTGGGGATCTCGGCGCCGAAAAATTCCGACATGAATTTGCGGCCCTGAACCCCGCGTTTCATCTGTGTCAGCGGCAATGGCTTGCGCACGATGGCGACAGAGGCAAGAACCATATCTACAAAGGCCCGGTTGATCTTGTCCCCCTCTGGCCCCCAGGGCACACCGAGGAACGATGCTGCAGCAAGATCAAGTGTCAGCGATTTGATTGCAGGGTAGAATTTGAATGTCGGCGCGTTCGGCCATTTGGCGATGCCGCGGGCGATGCCGGCGTTCAATTCGCCCAGATAATGCTTCATCGGTTCGGTTTTAAAGGCGACCGACAGTGCCTTTCGGTGGATGCGATGCTCTTCAAAATCCATCAGCATCAGCCCGTTGGGGAATAGGTTTTCCAGCACAGGATTCCAGCCGAGCGAGGACGAGAAAATCTTGTCCCTGTCGAACAGCACCAGTTCATTGGCTTCGGGCCCGATCAGTGAAACACCCCAACCGCCAAAATCCTGCCGCCGAAAGACGCGGCCATAATCGGCAACAAGTTTCTGTGTGGCGCCCAGCGGATCCTTCAGGAAATTGATGGTGCGCATCACCCTGATCCGCACCGGCTGCATCCCTGGCAAATGGGCGAGATCGTCAAAACCTGGTTCGGGGAGATCGGCCGGGATAAAGGCGGAAGCGAGGGTTGGGGCATTCATGGCGCGATTCTCCGAAATACGGAGCGACGATACGCAAACTTGGCCAGCGCCACAACTGCGATGCTACATACCCGATCCGCGCGGGATTCTGACTTCGGCCGGCGCCGGCCAGCCGATCGGCCTCACCAGGAATTGTAACGCCTTTACGGGATATTTCGCCCACACCAACAGGGTGAACGCCAGCAGACGGTGGCGCCGCAATGACGCGAGCGCCTCGCGATTGATCTGGCGGCGGCTGGCCATGCCGCGGTTGGAAACCCCGCCGTCGCGCAGCGTAACCAGGGTTTCAAGGATGGGGTGAGCGCGCAAGCCGCCGCCGACGAAAAACCGCAGCATCCAATCAAAGTCCGCTCCGATGCCGATCGTCGGGTCGAATGCGCCGATGTTGGCGAACACGGCGACGCGCGCATAAAATCCGGGATGCGGCGGCATGTGCGCCAGCCGCAGCATCCACGGTGCAAAGGGCGTTGGTGGATAGGCGCGGCGCAATCTGGCCACATCATCAGCATCGACGATTGCCACGCCACCCGATACTGCCGCCGCGCCGGGATCGGCCGTTGCCGCCTGCGCGATCAACCGCACCGCATCGGTCCGGCAGAAAAAATCATCGGCGTTGAGGAAGCCGATCACATCCCCCGTTGCAAGCGCCAGCCCTTTGTTCATTGCATCGTAAAGCCCGGAATCAGGTTCGGAGGCGAAGACATGGCCGGGCCGTGCGGTCGCGGTGACAATGGCAGCGGTGGCGTCGGTTGACGCGCCATCGATGATGATGTGTTCGACATCAGGCCAATCCTGCGCCGCCACCGATCGGCAGGTATCTCCGATGGTCGCGCCGGCGTTGCGAGCAACGGTGATTACCGTCACCTTCATGCGGAACGGCGCTTGGAATCACTCTTGATAAAGTGTCGATACGCATCGGCCAGGCCGTCCTCCAGCGCGATTTTCGGGGCCCAGCCCAGCCCGAGCAGCCTTTGCGAATCCATCAGCTTTCGCGGCGTGCCATCCGGGCGCGACCGATCGAATTCCAGCGCGCCGGCAAAGCCCACAGTGTCAGCGATAGACCGTGCCACTTCGGCGATCGTCACTTCCTGCCCGGTGCCGACATTGATGTGTTCTGCCGCCGAATAATTCTCCAGAAGGAACACCAGCGAATCGGCAAGATCATCGACGTGCATGAATTCGCGCAACGGCGTGCCGCTGCCCCAAACGGTCATCGTGGCGGCGCCGGCATCGCGCGCCTCAACCGCCTTGCGTATCAACGCCGGGATCACATGGCTTGATTCCAGATCATAATTGTCCCCTGGACCATAAAGGTTGGTCGGCATCGCGCTGATGAAATCCAGGCCCATTTGCTGGCGATAGGCCTGCGCCAGCTTGATGCCGGCGATTTTCGCGACCGCATACCATTGGTTGCTCGCCTCCAGCGGCCCGGTCAACAGCGCTGATTCCGCCATCGGTTGTGGCGCATTGCGCGGGTAAATGCAGGATGACCCCAGAAACAACAGCTTTGCCACACCATTGTCGGCGGCGGCGCGCATGATGTTGGCTTCGATCAGCAGATTGTCGTGCAAGAAATCGACCGGATAGGCCGCATTCGCCGCAATGCCGCCAACTCTGGCGGCGGCAACAATCACCACATCGGGGCGCTGCGCCGCAACGAACGCCTCAACCTCTGCCTGCCGCACCAGATCGACCGTGTCGCGCCCGGCGGTCAGCACCTGATGGCCATCGGCGTGCAGGCGCCGGACCAGCGCGCCGCCGACCATACCGCTATGCCCGGCAACCCAGATCTTGCGGCCGGCCAGATCGAACATCAGCCGCGTTTCGCTTCGGCCAGATCGTGTGCGACCATTTCGCGGACCAGATCCTCCATGGTCGATGTGTGTTCCCAGCCGAGTTTCTGTTTCGCCTTGCCAGGGTCACCCAGCAACAGGTCAACCTCGGTCGGCCGGAAATAGCGCGGATCGATGGATACCAGCACGTCGCCATTGGCAGCACAGCGGCCGATTTCATCAACGCCGGTGCCCGACCATTCGATGCGTCGGCCGATTTCGGCAAAGGCCAGTTCGACAAACGTCCGCACGCTGGTTGTTGTGCCTGTCGCCAAGACCCAGTCTTCGGCGGTTTCATGCTGGACGATGCGCCACATGCCTTCGACATAATCCCGGGCATGGCCCCAATCACGCTTGGCATCCAGATTGCCCAGATAAAGCCGGGTCTGGCTGCCACAGGCGATGGCGGCGACAGCGCGGGTGATCTTCCTAGTGACAAAGGTTTCGCCGCGCAGTGGGCTTTCATGGTTGAACAGGATTCCGTTGGAGGCATGAATGCTATAGGCCTCGCGATAGTTCACCGTGATCCAATAGGCGTAGAGTTTTGCTGCGGCATAGGGCGAACGCGGATAAAATGGCGTCGTTTCGCGCTGTGGAACTTCCTGCACCAACCCATAAAGTTCGGATGTTGAGGCCTGGTAGAACCGGGTCTTTTGCTCCAGCTTCAGAATGCGGATCGCCTCGAGTAACCGCAGTGTGCCCAGGCCATCGGCATTGGCGGTATATTCGGGCGTTTCGAAACTGACCTGAACATGGCTTTGCGCCGCCAGATTATAGATTTCATCGGGCTGGGTTTCCTGGACCAGCCGGATCAAATTGGTCGCATCGGTCAAATCGCCATGGTGCAGGAAGAAATTGGTGTGGCCCTCATGCGGGTCTTTATACAGATGATCGATGCGGGCGGTGTTGAACGATGATGACCGGCGTTTGACGCCGTGCACCACATAGCCCTTTGCCAGCAGCAATTCGGACAAATACGCCCCATCTTGCCCGGTAACCCCGGTAATCAGCGCGACTTTTGACATGAAAAACTGGCAACCTTGTCAGGCCCTGGGGGGGCGATCAGTGCCGGGTCGTCTAGCTTGGGCGGAGGGTGTTTGTCGATGCTTGACGTCTTGGACCCGGAACGGTTTGGCAGGGCCCGGTATAATCGTTCCCTATGGCCGTGCGGTAAAATTGGCGGCGCGTTCGATGGCATAGCCGACATCCAGCACCGTCGCCTCATCCAAAGGCTTGCCAATGATCTGCAATCCCAATGGCAGGCCGTCCGCCGACAGCCCGGCCGGCACCGACATGGCGGGCAGCCCGGCCAGCGACGATGGCACGGTGAAAACATCGTTCAGATACATCGCCAGCGGATCGGCCTTGTCGCCGAACGCAAAGGCTGCGCTGGGGGCGGTTGGGGTCAGCAGCAGGTCACAATGTTCCCAGGCCTGTTCGAAATCCCGCGCGATCAGCGCCCGCACCCGCTGGGCCTGCGTGTAATATGCGTCGTAAAATCCGGCGGACAGCACATAGGTGCCGATCATGATGCGGCGTTTGACTTCCGCCCCGAAACCGGCAGCGCGGGTGGCCGAATACATATCAGCCAAATTGCCGCCCGGCGGGGTCACCCGCAGGCCGTAACGCACGCCGTCATAACGGGCGAGGTTCGATGATGCCTCGGCTGGCGCGATGATATAATAGGCCGGCAGGGCGTATTTTGTGTGCGGGAGGGAGACATTGACGATGGTGGCGCCGGCGGCCTTTAGCCATTCCAGCCCCTGATCCCACAGCTTGGCGATCGTCGCGTCCATGCCATCGAGCCGGTATTCCTTTGGCACGCCGACGCGTTTGCCGCGCAGATCGCCGGTCAGCCCGGCGGCGAAATCTGGCACCGGCACGTTCAAGGATGTTGAATCCTTCGCATCATAGCCGCACATCGATGTCAGCAGCAGCGCGCAATCGGTGACGGTGCGCGCCATCGGCCCGGCCTGATCAAGCGAGGACGCGAATGCCACCACCCCCCAGCGCGAACAGCGGCCATAGGTCGGCTTTATCCCCGAAATGCCGACAAAGCTGGCGGGCTGCCGGATTGAACCGCCGGTATCGGTGCCGGTCGCCCCGGCGCACAGCCGCGCCGCCACCGCCGCCGCCGAACCACCCGATGATCCACCGGGGACGAGTTCACGATTGCTGTTTTGGGCCTTCCACGGCGAAATCACTTTGCCATAGGCGCTGGTTTCGTTTGACGATCCCATGGCGAATTCGTCCATGTTGAGCTTGCCCAGCATGATGGCGCCATCGGCGAACAATTTGCCCGAAACAGTCGATTCATATTGCGGGAGAAAACCTGCCAAGATTTTGGAGCCCGCAGTTGTCTGCACGCCTTCGGTGCAGAACAAATCCTTGATGCCAAGCGGAATGCCCGTCAGCGGCCTGGCTTGACCTTTGGCAAGCACTGCATCCGCGGCGGCTGCGGCCCTTGTCGCAATTTCGGGTGTTTCAACGATGAAGGCATTCAAATGGCGCGCCTTTTCCATCGCCGACAGATGCGCTGCCGTCAATTCAGCGGCCGAAAAATCGCGCGCGGCTAGGCCCGCCTTCATGCCGGCGATTGTCAGATCAGTCAGCACGGTCATGAAAAACTCTTTAATTCTGGATCCCGGGTCAAGTCAGCGGTGATTGAATGCTGTGCTGCGGCCATCATTCGATCACCTTTGGCACCGCGAAGAATCCGCTGGTTGCATCTGGTGCATTGGCCAGCACCTTTGCCTGGATACTGCCATCGGTGATCACATCGGTGCGCCAGGCGAGATGATTGGGAATCACGGCCGTCATCGGCGCGATTCCCGCCGTATCGACTTCGGCCAATTGCTCAATCCAGCCAAGGATGGCGCTCAGTTCGCCGGCCAATGCCGGCACTTGCGCCTCATCAATGCCGATTCGGGCCAGACGAGCGATCTTTCTCACGGTGGCGTCATCAACGGACATCAGCTGCCTTTTTTGAAATGTTGCAACGCAGCTAGCACGGGCAGCCGCAAAGCCTCAACCGTGAAGTCAGCCCGGCAAAACCATCTGTCCCAATCGCGGGAAATGCACGGCAACTGCGCCGCAGCGCTCTCCGGTGCGGGCAATGATGATCCCGGTCGGATCAAGCTGCACCAGCGCCCCCGGCACCGACGCATCGCCCGATCCATCGGTTTTGACCAGCACAGGCTGGCCCGCCACAAACGGCGCATCGATGCGGCCCGATCCGGCGGCGGCGGTGGCGGCGCGGGCGATCGCAATTGCATCAGCGCCGCTGATTTCCGTCCGCTGGCCATGGCCCAGCCGGGTCATGCGGGCAAACCATGGCGCGATATTGGCATGGCCAAAAATCGCATCCGCCGTGGTTTTGGCAAAGGGAATCGCCTTTACGAACCAGATGTTGGAATAAAACGCCAAATCGGCATGACCGGGCGCAGTGCCGCCGACAAAATCACGCCCATCGGACAGCGTGGCATCCAACCAGTGCGCCGCTGTCAATACCTGCGAATTCAGATGCGGCGTCGCCTTGCCCAACTGGTTCAGATCAAGCCCAAAACGTTGCTTGCGATCTTTGATAAAGGCGTCCGGCAGTGCGCCGGCCGGCATCGAACCCATCGCCGCCCCGACATGCGCCATGAATTGCGGCCCGCCAGCCCAACTGGCGACGATCTTGTGCAGCGCGCCCAACGGTGCGGGGTAAAAGCTGGGGATAGGCTGATAGGCTTCCAGTGCCGGCAGAATCGCCGCGGTATCGCAATAAATGTCCGCACCGATTTGCAGGACGGGTGTCCGCGCATAACCGCCGGTCAATTCGGTTAGGTCGGGCTTCGGCATGATATTGGGGATCAGCACCGATTGCCACGCGATACCCTTCAGTCCCAGCGCGGTGCGCACCAGTTCGGCAAAAGGCGAGGTTTCGTAATGGTGAAGGATCGGGATCATTTCATGGTCCTTTGCACTGTCAACGCACCTTTGTATCCGACGACCCACGCCAACCCCTGTCGCAAGCGGGAGGGCAGCCAGTCAGCTGCGATAGTCTGCATTGATGCTGATATAACCATGGGTCAGATCGCAAGTCCAAACGCGCGCCCGGCCATGGCCCAGGCCAATATCAACTGCAATCTCTATATCCTGTCTGGCCAGATGCGCCGCGACCGGGGCCTCGTCATAGCCGGGAACGACCGCACCCCTGGCGGCGACTTCGGTGCTGCCAAATCGGATCGACAGCAAATCGCGCTCGGCTGCCTCGCCGGCCTTGCCAACCGCCATCACAATCCGCCCCCAATTCGCATCGCCGCCGGCGATCGCGGTTTTGACCAGCGGCGAATTGGCGATGCTGAGCGCGATTATCCGCGCGGCGCGGTCGTCGTCGGCGCCGGTGACGTCTATGGTAATGAACTTTGTCGCGCCTTCGCCATCACGGACGACCAGTTGCGCCAATTGCCGGCACAGATCGGCCAGCGCTGCGGCAAAGGCGTCGGCGCCCGGCGAATCCCAGCCCGCCAGCACTGTGTTGCCAGCAGCGCCGGTGGCAAAGGCCAGCACCGTGTCGGATGTGGAGGTATCGCCATCAACGGTAATGCAGCTGAAACTGGCGGCATTGGCGCGCGACAGGGCCGCCTGCAAAAACCCTGGCGTCACCGCCGCATCGGTGAAAATAAAGCCCAGCATCGTCGCCATGTCCGGCGCGATCATGCCCGACCCCTTGATGATGCCGTGCAACGTCACCCGGACGTCGCCGATCATTGCCGCTGCGGTTGCGGCCTTTGCAAAGGTATCAGTCGTGCCGATGGCGATGGTCGCTGCATGGAAATCACTATTGCCCAACGCCTGATGGGCCGCTGTGACCCCGGCCACTGCCTTGTCCTGCGGCAGCGGCACCCCGATGACGCCGGTGGACGCCGAAAAAACCTTATCCGCAGCGCAACCGAGCAATGCCGCGGCGGCCGCGGTCTGCGCCGCCGCTGCTTCGCGCCCGCCAAGGCCCGTAAAGGCATTGCTGTTGCCGGCATTGACCACGAGCCCGCGTGCGATTCCACCCGGCAGGCGTTGCCGGCACAGTTCCACCTCGGGCGACGGGCATTTTGATCGGGTCAGCACGCCGGCAACAGTCGTTCCAGGGGCAAATTCAACCAAAGTCACATCGGCACGCACCCAGGCCTTGTACGCAGCGGTGGCGGTGCCGATTCGCACCCCGGCAATCGGCGAAAGTGCGGGAAACGGGCGGGCTAGCGGTGAAATCGTCATGGCTTTGCCTCATGCCGCGCTGCGCTGGCGCCGTCCAGCGGCGCGGGGATCTGGCCGCTCCATTCCCAGTGCCAGGGTTCGAAAACATAGTTTTGGAAGCCAAAGCGCCCGGCATTGCGCACCAGCCAGCGATAGGCCGGCGTTTGCGACATGGCGCGGCGATTGGTGTCTTCGCTCGAATCGGGCCGCATTCCGGGTGCGGTGCCGACAAAGCTGTCAATGGCGCGGCCGGTGCGGTGGGATGAACAGGCGGCACGGATAACCCCCTGGCAATTGGCTTCGTTGGCGCAGCGTAGATCATCGGCTGCCGGCGCGCGAAAGCCGGAAAAGATCCGCAACCAATCGCCAGAGCCAATGCGCAAGGCTGGCAGATCGGTCCGTGCCGCCGCAGTCAACCGCCGCCATGCCGCCAAAGCCCCTGGGTCAAGCTGTATGGTTTTGCCGCCATAGCTTTCTGCCGCGGTTGCAGCGGCCAGCAAGCCAGGGTCGGGTGGCGACGGGCACAGTCCACCGCGCGTCTGCGCCACAAACGGTCGCCGCATTGTCCACAACGCGTTCACCACGGCAAAGCTGGGCACATCGACAATGCCTGTAGCCGGCAATTTTTGGACCCGTTGCCATCTTGCCAGCGCTGCGGCAAATCCCGGGCTGGTCGGCGGGCAGCCGGTGGCAATTTCCTGCGCAAGCGCCGGCGCATAGGTTGCCCAGCCGATCTCATCCCGGCGAAACGGTGCCCAGGCGAGCGTCAAATACGATGCGGCATTTGCGGCGGCGGCATCAGCCGGGCCGATGGCACAAATCACCGCGGCGCCTGCTGGCGACGCCAGCCAGAACAACGCTGCAAAGGGAACCCAGCGCTGCGGCGCGGGTTTAGGCTGCACAGCCTTTTGAAAGCCCAGCCTCATGTTGTCGTCATCCCTCGCGTCCGCGTTATTGTTTGCCATGCTCGCACCGGCTGCCATCGGCAACGCCCAAATCACTGCCCCGGCCGCCGTCGCCATCAACGGCCAGGCCTTTGTTGCGGGCGGCGACGCACCAACACAACTGCGCGTGTTGATGCGGGCACAGGTCATCCTCGATCGGCGGCATTTTTCCCCCGGCGTTATCGATGGCACGCCCGGCAGCAACATGAAACTGGCATTGCAGGCGTTTCAGGCGGCGGAAGGCCTGCCGGCCAATGGCGCGCTTGATAATGCCACCTGGAACAAATTGATTGCCACCGACAATACGCCAGTGGTTCGCAGCTATGTGATCACCGCCGATGATGTTGCCGGGCCATTCGCCGCGCCGGTGATCAAGGGTGATTACGCCGGCATGGCCAAGCGCACGAGCATGGGTTGGATGTCACCGTTGGAGGCGATTGCTGAACATGCCCATATGGACCAGTCGCTGGTCAAGACGCTGAACCCTGGCGTGGATTTCAACACAGCCGGCGGCACCATCCTGATCGCCGATTCGGCCCGGGCACCATTGTCCCCGGTGGCCAGCATCATCATTGACAAGGCATTGGGTGAATTGCGTGCCATGGATGCCGCCGGAACTGTGGTAGCCGTTTATCCGGCCACGGTTGGCAGCACCGATCGCCCGGCCCCCAGCGGCAGCTGGGCGGTGCGTGCCGTGGCACCGGCCCCCAGCTATACCTTTGATCCGCGTCGGTTGACCTTCAAGACAAAGGGCGGCGGCAAGGCCAAGCTGACGGTGCCGCCAGGGCCGAACAACCCGGTGGGATCGACCTGGATCGATCTGACCCGCGACACCTATGGCATTCATGGCACCCCCGAACCTGAAGATATTGGCAAGGTCGCAAGCCATGGCTGTGTGCGGCTGACCAATTGGGATGCGCACGAACTTGGTGCGGCGGTGAAGGCCGGAACAAAGGTCAGATTTACGGGTGCAGCGAACGCAAAAAAGACCTGAACCTGCCGGTGCGGATTGACTCGCGGCGCATCTGCCCCTATGCGGCGCCACTTGAATTTAGGGTCCGGATGCACCGCCGCCCCACAGCTGGATTTTGAAATGAAGCGCACTTATCAGCCGTCAAAGTTAGTCCGCGCCCGCCGCCATGGCTTTCGCGCCCGCATGTCAACCGTTGGTGGCCGCAATGTGATCCGCAACCGCCGCGCCCAGGGCCGCAAGAAATTGTCTGCCTGACCTGTCGTTTCAAACGATTAGACTGCGGCGGGACTTTCTTGCCGCCAATAAAGGCCGCCGGGTCGTAACACCCGGTTTCATTCTCCTGGTGAACCCCCGGAACGATGATAGCGACAGCGTTCGCGCAGGCTTTACGGTGACCAAGAAAATCGGCAATGCGGTGGTGCGCAATCGCATGAAACGCCGGTTGCGCGCCTTGGTCCGCACCGTTTTGGCGGCACAGGGCCAGCCGGGATGCGATCACATCCTGATCGGCCGCGAGCAGGGTATCGAACGCGATTTTGCCACGCTTGCTGCCGAGTTCGACAAGGCGCTTGCGAAGGCGAAACGGTGAACATCGTCAGCCGCATCCTGATCGTTCCCATCCGGCTGTGGCAGGTGACTTTGTCGCAGATTTTACCGCCATCATGTCGCTTTTCACCATCCTGTTCGGCCTATGCTATAACTGCGTTGGACAAGCATGGACCGATCAAGGGCAGCTGGCTGGCTGCGCGGCGGATTGGTCGCTGCCACCCGTGGGGCGGATCAGGCTATGACCCGGTGCCCTGACAGGCTATAGCCCGCGTCCAACCCCTCGATTCCAGAAAAAAGAGCCGTTTGTGACCCAAGATTCGCGCAACATGATTCTTGCCGTCATCCTGTCGGGCCTGGTGCTGCTGGGCTGGACGTTCGCGTCGGAGAAATATTTCCCGGCGCCGAAGGTGGTGAAGCCCGCCATCACCGCGACCGCGGCCCCCACCACGACGGGTGCAGCGGTGCCCGGCGCCAGCGTGCCGGGTGTCGCCGTCGCCGCACAGGTTGCCGACCGGGGCAAGGTGCTCGCGGCCAGCCCGCGCGTCACCATCACCACGCCGCGCCTGACGGGTTCGATCAACCTGAAAGGGGCACGCTTCGATGATCTGTTGCTGCCAACCTATACCACGACGATCGACCCGAAATCGCCGCCGGTCCGGCTGTTGTCGCCCAGCGGCACCTCCGACGCGTATTTCGGCCAATTCGGCTGGACGGGCGCTGGCGCGCCCCCCGCCGATGCGCTGTGGACCGCCAGCGCGCCAACGCTGACCCCGGATGCGCCGGTGATACTAAGCTGGACTTCGCCATCGGGCGCGGTGTTTGAACAGCTTGTTTCGGTGGACAATGACTTCCTGTTCACCATTCGTCAGCGGGTGCGCAACACGGCGGCGACACCCATCACCGTGCAGCCTTGGGGTCTTGTCTCGCGCTATGGCACCGGCACCGAAAAGACCGCCTTCAACCTGCACGTCGGTCCAATCGGCGTTATGGATGGCACGCTCCGCGATGGCGATGTCGAGTATGCAAAGTTGAAGGAAAAGGGCCCGCAAACCTATGTCACCACCGGCGGCTGGCTGGGCATCACGGAAAAATACTGGCTGGCGGCGCTGATACCCGACCAGGCGGTTCCGGTGCAAGCGCGGTTTGCGGCAGCGCCTGGTGACCAGTATCAGACAGACTATCTCGCGCCTGCCGTTGCCATTCCGGCTGGCCAATCCCGCGAAATCACCGTGCGGTTTTTCGCCGGCGCCAAAGAGGTGAATCTTCTCGACACCTACAAGAACAAACTGGGCATCCCGCATTTCGATCTGGCGGTTAGTTGGGGCTGGTTCCTCGTCATCGCTCAGCCGATTTTCCATCTGCTCGATTGGCTTTTCAAACTGACCGGCAATTTTGGCTTTGCCATCATCGGGTTGACGTTGATCGTTCGCGCCGCGTTGTTCCCGATTGCCAACAAGCAATATGAATCCATGGCCAAAATGCGCATCGTCGCACCAAAGATGAAGGCCATCCAGGAACGCCACAAGGATGACAAGCTGAAGGCGCAGCAGGAAGTCATGGCGCTGTACAAGACCGAAAAGGTCAATCCCGTCGCCGGCTGCTTGCCGCTCGTGCTGCAGATCCCGATCTTTTACGCGCTGTACAAAACCCTGACCGTGTCGATTGAAATGCGCCATCAGCCATTCGTGCTGTGGCTGCACGATCTGTCGGCCCCCGACCATCTGACGCCGCTGAACCTGTTTGGCGCCATTCCCTGGACGCCGCCGGTGATGATCGCCATCGGTGTGCTGCCGATCATCCTGGGCGTCACGATGTGGTTGCAACAAAAGATGAATCCGACGCCGATGGACCCGGTGCAGAAGCAAGTGTTCGCCATCATGCCGTGGATGTTCATGTTCATCATGGCGCAATATGCGGCGGGCCTGCTGGTGTATTGGACAACGAACAATCTGGTTTCGATTTTGCAACAATGGTGGATGCTGAAGAAATATCCGATGCCCGCGACGCCGCCGGCCGCCGAAACAGTGACGGTCAAGGCGGTGCGAAAATGATTGAAGACGATGCCAAAGCCCGGGCCTATGCGATTGAAACCGCACGGCGGCGTTTCGCCGGCCCGGTGGAGTTTCGGTTGTCGGCCCCCGAACTCCGGTTTCTGCCCGATCCCGATGTGCCTGAAATCGCCTTTGCCGGGCGCAGCAATGTCGGGAAATCGACGCTGCTCAACGCGATGACCGGCCGGCACGGACTCGCCCGCGCCTCGACCACGCCGGGGCGGACGCAGGAGCTGAATATCTTTGACGTGGGCGACCCGTTGCTGTTCCGGCTGATCGACATGCCCGGATATGGCTATGCAGAAGCGCCGCGCGATCTGGTGGCGCGCTGGCAGCGCTTGATTTTTGATTACCTGCGCGGCCGGGCAGTGTTGAAGCGGGTGCTGCTGTTGATCGATGCGCGCCATGGCCTGAAGACCGTCGACCAGGAAATCATGGGGATTCTCGACAAGGCCGCAGTCAGCTACCAGATCGTCCTCACCAAAGGTGACAAGATCAAGCCGACGGCGCTGGCGGCAACGGTCGAGGCGGTGCTGGCAGTCGCGAAAACCCATGTTGCGGCCTATCCCGAGGTGCTGGCGACGTCATCGGAAAGCGGCTTCGGCATTCCGGAATTGCGTGCGGCAGTGGTAAGCGCGGCAGAGGGTTGACAGGTGCTCCTTCGCCCCTCCCGTCTGCGGGAGAGGGGTCGGGGGTGGATTGTTCGTCCCGGAAGGCGATGACAGCGGCAAGAAAGAAACCACCACCGACCCCTCCTTGAAGAATGGAGGGAAGCAGTCAGAAAGGCCCCCCATGAAAATCATCATCGGTACGCGCACCCTGTCCAGTTGGTCGCTGCGCGGCTGGCTGGCCGCCAAACAATCTGGTCTGCCGTTCAGCACCGATCTGATTGAAATGGATTCGCCCGAATGGCAGGGCGGCGACGCCAAAAAGGCGCTGCCATCGGGGAAGGTGCCGCTGCTGATCGACGGCGGCCTGTCGATCTGGGACAGTCTGGCGATCATCCAATGGCTGGCTGACAAGGGCGGCCATGACCGATACTGGCCGCGCGAAGCCCCGGCGCGGGCCCTGGCCTATGCGATCACCGCCGAAATGCATTCAGGGTTTCAGGCACTTCGGTCGGCCTGTCCGATGAATTTGCAGGAACGCTATCCCGGTTTCACCGCCAGCGACACCGTCCTCGCCGATGTGGCCCGCATCGATGCGGTGTGGACGGCGGCGCGGGCAGGTTTTGGCGCCGATACCGATCTGCCCTGGTTGTTTGGGCCGTTTGGCGCGGCAGACATCATGTTTGCGCCAGTGGTGTACCGTATCCACCATTATGGCCTGCCGGTCAGCGCCACAGCGCGGGCTTACGTGGATGCCATGCTGGCCCACCCGTGGATGGTGGAATGGAACAATGATGCGCACAAGGAAGCGCTGCGTTTCAACCTTTATCCCATCGCTGGCGGCGTCCCGGCTTGACGGCGCCAAGCCCGGCATTAGCGTCCGCCCAGAATATCAGGAGCTTTTGATGCGTTTCACCTTGCTTGCCGTTGCCGCACTGTTGCCCACGATCACCCACGCTGCCGAACCGGCATTTTCCGCCGACCGCATCAAGGCGCATGTGACGTTCCTGGCCGATGATCTGTTGGAAGGGCGCGGCACCGGCACCCGCGGCTTCGACATTGGCGCCCGTTATGTTGCGGCCGAATTTGCCGGCTATGGCCTGAAACCATCAGGCACAGCCGGCAGCTGGTTCCAACCGGTAACGCTGTCCGCGGCCAGCCTGGCCGGCCCGGCAAAGCTGACCATCACCGGCAAGGGTTCGCCAATCATCTTTCCACATGGCGTCGATGCGATTGTCGGCCCCAGCCAGATTGATGCCAGCACCGACGTCGCAGCACCGCTGGTATTTGTCGGGTTTGGCATCGATGCGCCGAAACAGGGTTTCAACGATTATGCCGGGCTGGATGTGCGCGGCAAGATTGTCGTCTTGCTGACCGGTATTCCGAAAGGCCCGCCGAACGAAGTGCTGGCGCATCTGGGCACCCAAAAAGCCCAGATGGCGGCAGCGCGCGGCGCCATCGGCGTGGTTTCGATTCCCACGATGCAATCGGCAAAGCTGCGGCCGTGGAACCGCAGCGTGCAATATGCCGGCGATCCGCGTTTCACCTGGGTTCGCGCCGACGGCACCCCATTCGTCGGCGCGCCGGCGATCAAGGGCAGTGCCAATGTCGATGAAAAAATTGCGGCAGCGATTTTTGCCGGTGCCAAAACACCGCTGGCCAAGATATTGGCAACGGCAGACGCCAATCTGGGCATGCCTAAAGGCTTTGCACTCTCTACCACCGCCCATATCGAAGCGACATCGAAAACCGCCAAGGTTGCCAGTTCCGAAATCGTTGGGCTGATCCCTGGCAGCGATCCGGTGCTGAAAGACGAATATGTCGTCCTGATGGCGCACCTCGACCATCTGGGCATCAAACCCGACAAGGAAGGTGACAAGATCTACAATGGCGCACTCGACAATGCCGCGGGCGTAGCCGTGCTGCTGGAGGTCGCGCACGCCTTTGCCGGCGATGCGACGCCGCCGAAGCGATCGCTGTTGTTCGTGGTCAATACGGCGGAAGAAAAGGGCCTGTTGGGCGCCGAATCCTTTGCCAACAACCCGCCGGTGCCGATCGCCAATATCGCCAGCGTCGTTGATCTGGACCAGCCGTTGCTGCTGTATGATTTCACCGATGTGATCGCCTTTGGTGCCGACCATTCCACCATGGGCCCGGCGGTGGCGCGGGCTGCCGCAAAGGCCGGCGTGGCGCTGTCGCCCGATCCAATGCCCGCCGAAACCATTTTCGTGCGTTCCGATCACTACACCTTTGTCAAACGCGGCGTGCCGGCGTTGATGCTTGCCACCGGCTTTGCCAATGGCGGCAAGGCCGGCTGGGAACATTTCCTGTCGACCGATTATCACCAGCCCAGCGATGATCTGAGCCAGCCGATCAACTGGAAGGCCGGTGCGCATTATGCCCAGGTCAATTACTTCATCACCCGCGAAATCGCTGACGGTGCCGAACGGCCGCGCTGGTATGCCGGGGATTATTTCGGCAGCACCTTTGCCCCCGATGCGCCCAAGGTGGCGCGGCCAAAATGAAGCATGACGCGCTGGCGCTGGCGCAGGATCTGATCCGCTGCCCCAGCATTACCCCCGATGATGCCGGGGCGCAGGCGGTGCTGGCGGCAGTGCTGACGGCGCTGGGCTTTGAAATCCACGCACTGCGTTTTGGCGAAGCACCTGATGGTCCGATTGAAAACCTGTTTGCGACCATTGGGCGCGGCCGTCCGCATTTCGCCTTTGCCGGCCATACCGATGTGGTGCCTACCGGAGCACTGAGCGGCTGGAGCGTCGACCCCTTTGCCGCCGAAATCAGCGATGGCCAGTTGGTCGGGCGGGGCGCCGCCGACATGAAGGGGTCCATTGCGGCGTTTGTGGTCGCCGCCCAGCGCCAGATCGAACGCGGTCTGCCCGGTCGGCTGTCCCTTATCATCACCGGCGATGAGGAAGGCCCTGCCACCCATGGCACGGCGCCAATGCTGGAATGGCTGGAGGCCAACGGCCTTGTCCCGGATATGTGCCTTGTCGGCGAACCAACCTCTGCACAGCATCTGGGTGACACCATGAAAATTGGCCGCCGCGGATCGCTGAACGCCTGGATCATGGTGAACGGCGCGCAGGGGCACGTCGCCTATCCACACCGGGCCGATAATCCCATCACCCGGTTGGTCACTATCCTGGGCGACCTGAAGGCGCGGGTGCTCGATGCCGGCAGTGACTGGTTTGAGGCCTCAAACCTTGAAATCACCGATATTTCTGTTGGCAATCCGGCCAGCAATGTCATCCCCGCCCAGGCTAGCGCGCGGATCAACATCCGCTTCAACGATTTGCACAAGGGCGCGGAACTGGACGCCTGGCTGCGCAACACCATCGCGTCCCATGCCCCGTCTGCCGATATTCAGATCAAAATCTCTGGCGAGGCCTTTCTGACCGAACCTGGCCAATTGTCCGACATCATTGCGGCCGCCATCACCGCCGTCAGCGGAACCGTGCCGGAATTGTCCACCAGTGGCGGCACGTCTGATGCCCGTTTTATTCGCCGGCTGTGCCCTGTCGTTGAATTCGGGCCGGTTGGTGCATCGATGCACAAGGCCGATGAAATGATCGCCGTCGCCGATCTGGCAGCGTTGGCGGAGATTTATGATGGCGTGCTGTCGCGGGTGTTCGAGGTCGATTGAAGCGTGGCGCAAAACTGCATTGTTTTGGCATTTTGGTCGTTTTTGCGTCCTATATCGCAGCAAAATATTCCCTGGGCAGCCAATTAAGCACCGGCGATGGTTAATCCTACCGAGAATGACTGATTAATATTTCCCGTATTCAGCGGCTTTCACGGCATCACACGCTGCTCCCGCCCGGCCGTGATCGTGCCAACAATGCCATGGCGGGCCTGGCGGGCCTTTCGCCCGGCAAACCACTTGGCACGTTGCGCGTGAGCATATGCGATCGATTCCCGGTCTAACTTTACGTTTCCCGACCTCCATGCGACAAGGCAACGTACACAACCCGGGGCGTATGTGAATATCGTTGGAGAGGCACGGCGGCGCGGCGTTTTCAAGATGGCGGCGACCTATCTTGTCACGGCCTGGCTGGTGCTGGAAGTCGGCTATGTGCTGACCAGCGTGCTGTCGCTGCCAAAGCCGATCATGAAGGGCATTTTCGGGCTGTTGGTCGCGGCCTTTCCGATTGCGGCGATTGTGGCCTGGAATTTTCGGGTGACCGATGCGGGCCTGCTCAAGCACCCATCTGCCGATGCCGAGGAGCACGAAAATTTCGGAGATGGCCATGCCGAAACCCATGGCGGTCATGGCGGTCATGGCGCTGCGATCGGCGGCGTTGATCCGCTGCCGATCATTTTCGGTGTGATGGTTGTCGGTGCGCTGATCCTGCTGGCGGCAATCAAGGGGTTTGGCGTCGGCATGCCCGCCGATGCCGGCCATGATGACCATGGTGAGGCGGTTGCTGTCGCCGCCCCGGTTGCGACCGCCGCCCCCGCCGCCGTTAGTGTGGTGCGTGTCGCCCCGACCAACAGCATCGCCGTTCTGCCGTTTGACAATCTTTCGGGCGATCCCGGCCAGGCCTTTTTCGCCGATGGCATGTCAGAGGAATTGCGCAGCGCGCTGGCCAGCGTCGGCGGGTTGCAGGTCGCGGCGCGCACATCGTCCAACGTGTTTCGCGGCGGCAGCGGTGATGCTCGCACCATCGCCGGCAAATTGGGTGTTGCCTATACGCTGGATGGCAGCGTGCGCCGCGCCGGCAATGTCGTCAGGGTCAGCGCGCAGTTGATCGAGGCGAAAAGCGGTTTCGAACGCTGGTCGCAAAGTTATGACCGCGACATGAAAGACGTGTTTGCAATCCAAAGCGACATCGCCAACCGTGTCACCGACGCCCTGAAAATCGAATTGCTGCCGCAGGAATCGGCGCGGCTGGCTGGTGGTGATCGCCCGGCTTCATCCACGGCCTATGATGCGTTCCTGCGCGGCGGGCAGTTGTTTGATCTGGCCGGCGATGAATCGAGCTATCGTGCCGCGCTGGCCCAATATGATGCAGCGATTGCGGCCGATCCCAAATATGCCGCGGCCCATGCCGGCCGGGCACGGACCCTGGCTGCCATCGCCGGGCAATTTGATGGTCCTGCCACCCAGGCCCGCACCATGGCTATGGCGCTGGCTGCGGCGCGGCAGGCGGTGGCGCTCGCCCCCGGGCTGGGCGATGCCCAGCTGGCGCTGGCCTATGTGCTGGCGCGCACCGGTTTTGACCTAAGGGGTGCCGATGCTGCCTATAGGGCGGCGATGCTGACCAGTTCGGGCAATGCCGATGCGCTGATCAGCTATGGCACCTTCAATGCCCGGGTCGGCGATTCGGCAAAGGGGCTGGCGGCGCTGGAAAAGGCGGCGGTGCTCGATCGTTTCAACCCGCGTGTCTGGAAGGCATTGGGTTCAGCCTATTATTCGGCACGGCGCTTTGCCGATGCGGCGCCGCGCCAGCGGGAGGCCCTGCGTCTTAGCCCGGCACTGTCGGCCGGGCATTTTGACCTTGGCATGACGCTGTTGATGCAGGGCGACGTAAAGGGCGCAGCAGCCGAATTTGCCCGGGAAAAGCAGCGTTGGGCAATGTTGACCGGCACCGCGATCAGCGCGTGGAAACTGGGCGACAAACTCGCGTCGGATAGGGCGCTGGCGGCGTTGCTTGCCGAAAATGGCGATACGGTGCTGTATCAACAGGCACAGGTCAGGGCGCAACGCGGTGATGTGGCCGGTGCGCTGGCGGCGCTGGAACAGGCGCTCGCGGCAGGCGATTCCGGGCTGTTGTCGTTGCGGCATGACCCGCTGCTTGATCCGCTGCGCCGTGATCCGCGTTTTGCCAGACTGATGGCGCGGATGTCGGTGGCGTAGCGCGCCACGGCCGTTGCCCGGGGGGAACCGCCAAAATTTTTTAACGCTGGCGATTCGGCCGGCTTGTGTTAACTTTCGATGGTGATCGGTGCATGGGGCGCCGGAGGGGAGCACGACAATGAAAACGCATCTTGCGATTTTGGCCCTGGTTGCACTGGCCGGGCTGACCGTCAGCGGCTGTGGCCAGAAACGGACCGACCAGACGGAAATGAAGGCTGCTGAACAGGACAACAAGGGGACTGATACCCCCAGTGCCGTTGAACAGGACAACAAGGGCACCGATACCTCCAGCGCCGTTGAACAGGACAACGCCAAGGATACCAACGGCAACGACCGCCGCGCGCAATCGGAACGGTAATGCCTGGTTCTGCCCCTCGCTGATGCAGGGAGGGGCGAAACGGCTGCTGGCTTTGCCTGTGCTATGGCCCAGCCAGATTATTGCTCGCCATAGGCCGTTCTCGTCTTGGCAATCCAGCCGGTAAAGCTGGAAATACGGGTATAGACGCCGGGTTGACCAGCCGGGCAACCGATCAGGCTGCGGCTGACCGTGCCGACCAGAACCGGCACGGTGCGGCCCTCGCTGTTCTTGGTGCGCGCGACCAATGGCCCGCCGCTGTCGCCAGAACATTGGCTGACCTTCGGTTCAGCGGCGCACATATCGGTATCGCTGACTTTGCTGAACCCGGCGGCGATACATTCGCTGTTATCCTTCACGTGCAGTGTGATCGATTGCAAAATATTTGGAACGGACGTCGTTGCTGTTTTGCCCCAGCCGGTCAGCGTCACCGTGTCACCGCCATTGACCGGCGCCGTTGGCAGGGCAATCGGCTGGATCAGGCCATCGACCAGCTTTACCGGCTGCGCCAATTGCAGCAGCGCGACATCATTCTGCGTTGGAGAGCGTTGATAGTCTGGGTGCCGGATGATGCGTTTGACGGTCAGTTTGACGATTGCCGGGTCATTCAACAGGTTGCTGCCCATCCAGACATTCAGATCGCCCGGCTGGGCCTCGGTCACCTCGTCAAACACCACGCAATGCCCGGCGGTGATGATCCAGCGCGGCGCGATCAAGGCACCGCCGCATTGGTGGCGCAATTGCCATTCCGGCGTGGGGGTGCCGCGCGGGATCAGCGGTCCGCCGGCGGTGATCGATACCTGCCAGGGGGTGGGGGCGGCGGCGACACCGCCGATCAGCCGACCATTTGTGGTGGCTGTATCCATAGCAATTGGCAGATCGCCATCACAGCCGCCCGGCGGGCATTGCGCCGGCGCCGGCGTATCCTGCGCCGCCACGGTTGAAACCGGCTGGGCAGCAAGTGGGGCTGCCGTTGCCAAACATAGCGTGATCAGGATTGCCGCTTTGGTTTGAAGGTGCATGATGTCGGTGCCTTTGATGGGCTGCCCGCGGGCAGGATGTTGACCGTGGCCATTATGGCCTGAAATGCGCCAACGCTTTCCAGATCACGGCTGGCCTGGCCGCGGCGCGCACGGGCCAGCAGCCGTTCGAGCGGATTGCCCATTGGCATCGGATCGATCGATCGGATGCCTTCCTGATCCAGTGATGCCGTATCGACCGGGCCATCGGTCAGCAGCAAAAGAATCTGGTTGCGCCCCGCAGCGCCGCCGCGGATACCGCGCCGCAACAATGTTTCGCCGGCACCGAGCCTGTCACTGGCCGTCACCAGGTGGCCGATACCAAGATTGCTGCGCAGCATGACAAGCGTGGTGTAACGCGGACTGGCGCCGCTGTTCTTGAAGTTTATGCTCAGCCGCTGGCCCGAAACCAGTTCTGCCTCACCGGCCGCTGAGCGCGCCAGATCCGGGTTCAACTGGTCATCATCACAGTCATAGCTAAAGCTGAGCGCATCCGCCCTCAGCGCCGCGCCGGCAACATTCGGCAACGACGCCAGCGTGAAATATTGCGCTAGTTTGGTCACCGTTTCCGGAATTTGCGCTGACAAGTCACCACTGGCGACGGCGGAACCGACTACCGATCTATCACCGCCGCGCAATTGCCAACCGGACGCCTCGCTGACCAGGATATAATCCGCCGCATCGCTTACCAGTTTGACCGATGATGCCGTTGCAATGGCGGCGGTGATGGCGGCGCGGTCAGCCGCGCTGCCGCCATCGATGCGCAGCCGCACCGGCGCGCCGCCTGCGACATGGTCGATCTCAACCGCCTGCAGAGTCGCCGAACTGCCGGTCAGCGGCGCGGCCAGCGTCAACACCGCACCGGCATAATCGGCGCCGGTGATTGTCCCCGCTGCCAGAGACGGCCCGCCGTTGGAAATTGCCGCGCCGGTGCTCCCAAACACCCGGTAGCTGGAACCGATGGTGACGCCAGACAGCGTGCCACCGAGCAGCTTGAGCGTCATATTGGTCGGCCCGGCGATCGCCCGGATGATGCGTTGCTGCAGCACCGGCTTCTGGCCGAGGAACAGCGTCTGCAACGCACCCTCACCACTGATTTGCTGCGATTCCAGCCGCGTGTCCGGCGTCTGGCCGGCACGCGTCGTCGTATAGATGCTGCGTACCCGGTCCAATATGTCCGTATAGGCCGGCTGATCCAGCCCGGACAGCACCTGTTGCAGCGCCAGGCTGAAAATGCCGTGCGGCACGCCATCCACGCTCAATTCGCGTGCTGCCTCGCCATCAGCGGCGGCCGCCAGATGGACGCGATAGGCGGTATTGCTGTGCGACCGTGGCGGCGGCGGTGCGATATCGGCATTGGAGCCGGCACTTGCCGGCGGGGCAGCCCGCGCCGTGCCGCCGCGCAGGTCGCGGGTGCCGGTGCCCGAATTGCACGAATCGAAAATCGTCACCACATTGACACCGCGCGCCACCCCCGCATCGATCAACCGGCCCAGATCGCGGTCAACAATATCGACGACACCGGCCCCGCGCGAATCCTGCGGCACAATCGTGCCGCTGGCGCCGCCGGCCTGGGTCTGGGAGAGATCCTGCAACTGCGCGCCATGGCCGGCGTAATAGAATAGCAGCGTATCCCCCGGCGCGGCGGCGGTCAGTTGGTCCGTCAGCGCGCCGACGATCGATGCGCGGCTGGCGCATGCATCTGTTAGCGTCACCGACAGGCCATCGCCGGATCGCGCCTCACACGCCCCTTTGGCGAAATTGCCCAGCGATACCTTCCAGCGATCGGCCAGCACTTGGCGGATCATCATTACATCATTCACCGCGCCCTTCAGATCGTGAAATTTCGGATCGGCATTGCCGGGCTTGCCAACCGAATTGGCGTAAGCGTTGATGCCGACGAACAGCGTGCGGACGGCGGAGTTTGCGGGGGTGGCGATGAAGAGGGCGGTAACGGCGAGCACGAACAAAGCCTCCGGCGGCCGGTGCCCACGGCCGCAGCCGCCGGAGGCGCCTTTACCGGTCTGCATTTTCCGCCGCCTTTCGTACCACCACGCCCGGCCTTCCGGTAAAATCGAACAGTGCCGGGCGTTGCACCGGGCGGGCCTTGGCAACTGGCGCGCCGTCATCCTCCAGGTCGCGAGTCTTGCGCTTGCCGCTGGCGATTTCGGCGGCGAGCGTGGGGACGCGGGTGACACCATAGCCCAGCCATTTGCCCATGGTCAGTGCTGCGGTGCCACTCGCCGCCTTGCCGCCCATCAGGCCATCGCGGACCAGCGCAAAGGTCAGCAGGCCATGGCCCAACGAACCATCCTCCAGCGCGACATTTTCGGCCTGGGTCGCGGTTAAAATGCGGATACCCTTGTCGAACGCCAATTGTCCCAGCCCGCGATCGCCCATCGGGCCGGGTTTGAAGCCTGCGACATCGACGATGCCGGCGGAATGGCAGGCATCGAGGATGATCGCCATGTCGCCGGCATCGATCGCTTGCACCCAGCGAGTGAGTTCGGTGGTGGAGATGAAGCTTTCGCGGACGGGCGCGGCGGTGGCGTCAGGCCATTTGCCATCGGCGGGGACGAGGTAGAACTCCGAACCTGGCACGGCCCAGCCATGGCCGGAAAAGCTGATCACCACAGCATCATCGGGGGTTGCCGGTTGGAATCCATTGGCGTCGACGCCGGCCGCTGTCAGCGCTGCTCGCGCCGCCGCGATGTCACGGCCGCCCAGAATGGCCAGCGCTGCGGCGATCAACGCCTTGTTGCCCTGCGCGGTGCCACCGCTTGCCGCCAGCACCAGCCGGTGCACTTCCCGCCCCGGGATCACCGCCAATTGTTCATTGATCAGCCGGGCGTCGGCGGCGGAATAGTTCAGCTTGAAACGCGGTTCGGCATAATTGTCCTCGCCGATCGCAAGCACATAGGCGCGTTGCAGTTTTGGCGGCATTGGCGGCCGGGCATAGGCCAGGCGCGCGGTTTCGCCCTTGATGCGATCCTCGTTAAAGGCATAGGCGGTGAATTCGGGTTTCGCCGAGCCCGCATCGCTGGCCAGTCGCACGCTGAAACGCTGTCGCGCCCGGCCATCGGCACCGGGATCCAGCCGATTTGCGGCGCGCCAGCCCTCCAGATCTGCCGCCGCCGTATCGGCCGGGTCGGCAGGGAATTGCGCCACCAGATGGCCATCACGGAACAGCCGCAAATTATACAAGCCAGACCGCGTTTTGCCATTGCCGGCTGTGGGATCAACCCCTTGTGCTGCGGATACGGTGATAATGGCGGTATCGGGCGTATCGCCCGGCACCACGCTTTCAATTTGCACCTTCGGCAGCACGCGATTGCGGCTTGCCAGCGGCGGCGGCGGTGGAAACACCGTCGCGCAGCTGCGCGCCGCGCGGCAATCGGCCAGCCTTTGGCCCAATTGCGGTTCGTAATAATCGCGCATGAAGGTTTGCGCCGCCAGGCTTTGCCACGGTTGGTCGTCCATCAACCACCGAATCTGCGCGGCGTCCGCCCCCAGATTGGTGTCATAGCGGCCATCGGGGGTGACGGTGAAGAATTTTGCCGGCGCACCGGTATCGCCGGCAAAATAATAACGCGTCAGCAATTCGGCGCCGGTGCTGGCATTCCACAGCCGCAACCCTTCATTGGCCGACATGCCCCAGATGATGTTTTGGCCCGGCACCGAGCCGCCGCCGACCAGATTGCCCTGTCGCAGCATCGGCAGCGCGCGACCGCTGGCCAGATCATAGCGGTTGATGCCTTCATCGAGCAGCCCGCCCAGTGACAGCGTCTTGCCATCGCCAAACATATATGCCGGTTTCAGGCTGCCGGCACCAAAATCGCGATAGTCGGGCTTTTTGTCGGGGGTGATCTTGCCCGGCTGCCAGACAAACAGCCGCGAATTGACGCTGACATACAGGGTTTTGCCATCAGGGCCGAATGCCATCGCGCCGATCTGGGCGCCGCCCAGCGCCAGTTCGCCAACGACGTCGCCGGAATCGCTGTCATAGACCGCAACCCCGACCGATTTGTCAGGCAGGGTCAGTGCCAGCGCGAATTGGCCGCCAACGCCGGCGCCGGCAATCGCATCAACCAATGTGCCCTTTGGCAGAGCAGCCCCCAGATCGGTCCATTTGCCGTTTTCATCCATCGACCATATTTTGGTGTCGGCCTTCACCGTTCGGCAATTGGCCAACCCGGCGCCGATGACGCCGCCATCGGCCCCGCCGACGCTGGTAACGTAACACCGCGGCGGCAGGGTCACCATCGTTTTGCCACTTGCGGCATCGATCAGCAGCGCCGGCACCGGCAGTTGTTTTGCGCCATCATCGGCCGGGTCGCGAGTGTCATCGCTGTCGTCATGGGTGAGCAACAGCGTCTCATCGCCAATCCAGGCGATGCCGCCATAGCCGTTCGGCCGGCGCAGGGTGCGCAGCGCACCGCCGGTGACCGGATTGTCGATCAGGATCAACGAATGCACATCGTTGACGGTCGGATCGGTCCCAACCACAGCGATCTGCTGCCCCGCCGGCGCCAGCGCAGCGGCGGCGATAATGATCGGCGGATTGGGCGTGATCGCCCGTTCCTGCCCGGCGGGGCCGTTCAGTTCGATGCCGGAATTGACCCGTTCAATCGTCCATTTGCCGTCATGCGACGCCGGCAACGGCGGCAGCTTTGCGACCGCCTCATCATCGGTCATCGTGCTGCCGCCTTCGTAAATCTGGAGGAGCGCTGCGAGGTGCTCGTTCAATATGTCACTGGCCTTTGCGTGGCCGGCGGTGCCGATGATCGGGGTGGGCGCCGATGGCATGGCGGTGATCGTCCGCCGGTTCAGATCGATCTGCCAATCCTGGCGGCGCAGGCCAACCTCGGTGGTGATGCCATAACGCTGGCCGCTCAGCACCGCTGTCCGTCCATCGTCGCTGATGGTCAGCCGATCGAGAAAGAACAGATCATTGGCCATATCAGCCGGCATCGGCAGCGCCAGCCGATCAACAATCACTCCGCGCCGCACATCCCAAACCGTGACATTGCGGGTGAGCGCCGCGGCGCTGATGATGAAATCATCGCGCGGCATCCAAGCCGCAACCTCAACATGGGTATTGGCTTGCAAGATGATGCGCGGCTGGCCAGCAGCGATCAAAACCGCCGGTATCGCCAGCAGCCACGACAGGATCACAATGCGCAACACCCCGATCATCGGCAAGCATTCTCCCCGAAACCAATTGTAGCGCGTTTGCCGAACAGGGAAAGCCTTGATCGGCGTTTGCTGCTATGCTGGCCAAAAGGAGTGTTTGCCATGCCGCTGACCACCGATGCCGAAATTGCCGCGTTGCTGACGGGCGCCCGCGCCATCGCCATGGTCGGCGCATCCGATCGGCCTGACAGGCCCAGCCATGGCGTGATGGCAGCGTTGCAGGCGCATGGTTACCGCGTGCTACCCGTAAACCCCGCGATCACCGGACAGCATGTCCTGGGCGAATATGTCTGGGACAGCCTGGACCAGATCGGAGTGCCGATCGACATTGTCGATATTTTCCGGCGATCCGATGCGGTTGGCCCGATTGTCGATGCCGCAATCGCGATCGGCGCCAAGGCTATCTGGATGCAATTGGGCGTTATCAACGAGGATGCCGCCGCCAAGGCCGAAGCCGCCGGGCTGCAGGTTATGATGGACCATTGCCCGAAAATCGAGCTCAGCCGGCTGGGGATTGCACCCGTCTGATGGCAATCAATGTCTTGATCGCATAGTCTAGCCGATCGCGCACGACCCCGTGTAGGGCAGGCGTTGCCGCTGCAATCCCGTGAAACATTGGCTCGGGCTTGTTGAACAGCAATGGATTGCCGGCGCGATCGGTCACGGTGCCGCCGGCCTCGGTCAGGATCAGCGCCGATGCCGCCACATCCCATTCAGCGATGGTGCGCCCCTCCATCCAGGCATCGGCCTCATTCGCTGCAAGCTTTGCCATGCGCAAGGCGAGGCTGTTGGGCTTTTCCACCGCCTCCCCCGGCCAGGGTTCCGGCCAGAAGCTGGCTGTCATATTGGCGGCGTCGATCGGCAGGCGCACCCCCGCCAGTACCGCCAGGCTCGACACCCGCAACCGCACGCCGTTGCATTGCGCGCCATGGCCCCGCGTTGCGACGAACAATTGCTTGCGCGCCGGGGCCGCCAGCGCTGCAACCGTCACCACGCCATCTTCCACCAGCGCCACCGACACCGCCCAGCCCGTGCGCCCGCGAACGAAATCGCGCGTGCCATCGATCGGATCAACCACCCAAACCCGCCGCCGCGCCAACCGGTGTTCGGTGTCGGCAGTTTCCTCTGACAGCCAGCCATCATCCGGCCGCGCTCCCAGCAAACGATCCTTCAAATAGGCGTCACATTCCAGATCAGCCACGCCGACCGGATTGCCCGGCGCCTTTTCCCACCATTCCGACTTGGCATGAAAATGCCGCAGTGCCAGCTCACCAGCGGCGCGGGTGACGCGAACGGCAAGGGCAAGATCGGATTCCTCAGACACGAGGGCAAACCAAGCTTCCGTCGGCTGAGGCCGCAGACCCCAGACCCCATTTATTCGGGTTCAGACCAAAATAACCGAACATTCAGCACAACCCCAGCAAAATGGGGCCTGGGGTCTGCGGTCCTAGCCGCCGGAGGCCCTTGAATTCCCGCCTAGGCACCCGCCACCGTCATGCCATCAACCCGGATCGTCGGCACATTGGCAGCGTGTCGGAAGCTGAGATCGTTGGCTGGCACCAGCGCCTTGAACATGTCCTTCAGATTGCCAGCGATGGTGACTTCGGCGACGGCGACGGTGATTTCACCGTTTTCGATCAGGAATCCCGAAGCACCGCGGCTATAATCCCCGGTCAGGCCATTGACGCCCATGCCGATCAATTCGGTGACATAGAAACCGCGTTTGATGTCGGCCATCAGCGCTGCGGGTGTTTGGGTTCCGGCCTCCAGATGCAGGTTTGTTGCGCCTGCGCCGGGCGGGCCCGATGTGCCGCGCGCGGCATGGCCGGTGGGTTGCAGGCCCAATTGCCGGGCGCTGGCGGCATCGAGCAGCCAGCCGCTGAGCATGCCCTTGTCGATCAGGGCGCTGCGCTGCACCGGCAGGCCTTCGCCATCAAAACTGCGCGACCGCAGGCCCCTGGGGCGGAGCGGATCATCGATGATGGTGATGCCGCTGTCGAAAACGGCGGTGCCCATCGCATCCTTTAAAAAACTGGTGCCGCGGGTGATGGCGCTGCCGGTGATCGCGCCGATCAGATGGCCGATCAACGATGATCCAATGCGCGGATCGAAAATGATCGGCATGGCGGATGTTTCCAGCTTGATCGGGTTCAGCCGGCGCACGGCGCGTTCGCCGGCGCGGACGCCGATGATGCCTGCCGCCTCCAGATCGGCGAAATGCCGCGCCGAATGCCAGGCGTAGTCGCGCTGCATGTCACCGCCGCTGCCGGCAAGAACACTGGCAGAACTGCCATAGCTGGTGGATTTTTTGCCACCGCGAAATCCTGTCGATGTCGCCAGCGCCGTGACGGCGCGGCCTGCCGACGCGCCGCCACCTTCGGAATTGGTAACGCCTTCAACGGCGCGGGCGGCATCTTCTGCGGCCATCGCCATGTCGCGCAGCGCCTCCGCGCTGGGATCCTGGCCGTCATCGATATCCAGATCGATCAATGCCCCGGTCAACAGCCGATCGGCAGGCGCCAGCCCGGCCCATTTATCCTCGGGCGCCAGTCGCGCCATGGCGACAGCGCGTTCGGCGGCGATTACCAGCGCGGCCAGTGACAGGTCGGATGATGAGACGCTCGCCGATTGCTGGCCGATGAAAACGCGTATGCCGACTTCTTCGCCCTCGCTGCGGCCGATGTCCTCCAGTTTGCCCAGCCGGACGCTGACAGATGTGGAACCATCGCCAACATACATGGCGTCGGCGCTGTCGGCGCCGGCGGCGTTGGCGGCGGACAGGGCCGCATCGAGTCGATCAAGGGCTTGGGATACACTGAGCATGCATGGGACTTAGGCAGTCCCGGGGCTGATGTCATCAGCGCGGGCGGGCTTTTATCGCTTCAAACCGTCGCTGGTGCGGACGGGCGCGAAAAATCCCGCCGGCAGGATCTCGCTCTGTCGGAACGACAGCAGGCGATCACGGCCGCAACGCTGCGTTAAAAATTCGCGGGCTTGCAACGGCCTGCAGCGCCAGGCCAGCACGCCCGCCATCGCCTATTCGCGTCGATCCGGCATATATTCGCCCTCGGCACGATCGGAAAATTTCGTGGTAGATTTGTGAAAGGTCAGCGGCACAGTGCCGGTGGAGCCGTGCCGCTGCTTGGCCACCACGACTTCGGCGAGACCAAAGATTTTTTCAGCCTTTTCGCGCCATTTCATGTGTTTGTCGGCGTCTTCGGGGTCAGGTTGTTTGAGGGAGTGGTAATATTCCTCGCGGTAGACGAACAGCACGATATCGGCGTCCTGCTCGATGGTGCCGGATTCGCGCAGGTCAGACAGTTGCGGGTGTTTGTCTTCGCGGGCTTCGACGGCGCGCGAAAGCTGCGACAGGGCGAGCACCGGCACCTGCAATTCCTTGGCCAATGTTTTCAGGCCGCGGGTGATTTCGGAAATTTCCTGGACGCGGTTGTCGCTGCTGCCGCGGCCGGAACCTTGCAGCAATTGCAGGTAATCGACCACAATTAGCCCGATTTTATGCTGGCGTTTCAGGCGGCGGGCGCGGGTGCGCAGCGCAGCGATGCTGAGCGCCGGCGTGTCATCGATATACAGCGGCAGGCCCGAAAGGTCGCCGGCGGCGCGGGCCAACCGGCTGAATTCCTCCTGGGTGATCTTGCCCATTCGCAGCGCCTCGGAATTCACCCCCGATTGTTCGGCGAGGACGCGGGTCGCAAGCTGGTCCGACGACATTTCAAGGCTGAAAAACGCCACTGGGGCGCCGCTGCTTTTTTCAGGCTCGATATTGCTAGCCATGTCCTGCACAAAACGCAGCGCACAAGCAAAGGCGATGTTGGTGGCCAGTGCCGTTTTGCCCATCGCTGGCCGGCCGGCGAGCACGACCAGATCGGATTTGTGCAGGCCGCCGATCTTGGTGTTCAGCGCCTCCAGCCCGGTGGTGTAGCCGGACAGATGGCCGCCGGATTTCATGGCGCGTTCAGCCATTTCAATCGCTTCGCGGGTGGCGACACCAAAGGTTTTGACGGCGCCGGAGATTTCGCCCTGCTCGGCAACCTTGTATAGCGCCATTTCGGCGGCAGTGATCTGTTCCAAAGGTGCCACATCTTGCGACGTGTCGGCCGCCGCCAACGCCATTTCGCGGCCAACGCGAATCAGTTCCCGCAGCAATGCCAGATCGTAAATCTGTTCGGCAAAATCGCGCGCGGCGAGCAAGGCACCGCTGTTCTGGGTCAGCGTTGCCAGATAGGCCGGGCCGCCCATGTCGATCATCGCCGGATCGGTATCGAACAACGGTTTCAGCGTGACGGGCGTTGCCGCCATGCGCCGGTCGCACAGCCGCAGGATTGCATCATACACCCGGCCATGCAGCGCCTCGGCGAAATGTTCGGCACGCAGCCTTGCAATAACATCCTCAACCAGCCGGTTGTCGATCATCAACGCACCCAGTAACGCCGCCTCCGCCTCCAGATTTTGCGGCAAACCGGTCATATCGATGGGCGTTTCCACGACGCGCAGGGGGACTGGGGTGATCATGCGCCATTGTCGCTGAGCTATGGATGCGGGGCAAGCATGGCGGCGAATAAGCTTGGGGGTGGTTTTGGGGATAAGATGGGGATGAATGAAGAGCCACCGGCCGCCGGAGGCTCATGCCTCACCCCTCCAACCGATCCCCCGCCATCGCCACGACGATCAAGCCCAGCCAGCCGATCATCATCGCGGAGCCGCCGATGGGAGCAAAAGCGGCGATCCAACGCGGCAGGCCGAGTGCCAGCAGGTTGATATCCATGGCAAACACAAAGCTGCCAAAGCTGACCGCCCAGGCGGCGGCGCGAACGAACGCCGTATCGCGCCAGGCGAGCAGCCCGAACACCGCAGCGACATGGGGCAGTTGGAAGATCACCCCGGTCATGATCCATTCCCGTGCCTGCGGATCGCGAATGCCATGCGCGGCAAATGTGCCAAAGGTCAGGGCGATAACGGCATTGGCGGCGGCAAAGGCCGGCAGATAACGCGGGCGCATCAATTGGTGCTCCGCAGCAATTCGCGGGCGGTGATGACGCGCATGATCTCGTTGGTGCCCTCCAGTATCTGGTGGACGCGCAGGTCGCGGTAGATGCGTTCGACCGGGAAATCCATCAGATAGCCATAGCCGCCATGCAGTTGCAGCGCACGGTCGGCAACGGCCATACCGGTGTCGGTGGCCAGCCGTTTGGCCATGGCGGCAAAGCGGGTTTTGTCCGGCGCCCCGGCGGAAACTTTGGCGGCGGCCTGATAAAGCAGCGCGCGAGCGGCAGCGAGTTCGGTTTCCATGTCCGCCAGCTTGAACTGGGTCGCCTGGAAATCGGCGATGGCCTTGCCGAACTGGCTGCGCTGGCGGGTATAGGCGATGGCTTCGTCAAGCGCGCGCTGGCCACCGCCCAACGAGCAGGCGCCGATATTCAATCGGCCGCCATCCAGCCCGGCCATGGCGACGGCAAAGCCCTGGCCCTCTGCCCCGATGCGGTTGCCAGCGGGCACGCGGACATGGTCGAAATTGACTTGGGCGGTCGGCTGCGAATGCCAGCCCAGCTTGCGTTCCGCAGCGCCGAACGACACGCCCGGCATGTCCTTCTCGATGGCCAGGCACGAGATACCGCGCGGGCCATCCTCGCCGGTGCGCACCATGGTGACATACAGATCATTGACCCCGGCGCCGGAAATGAATGCCTTTGACCCCGTCACCACATAGGCATCGCCGTCGCGCACCGCCCGGGTTTTCAGCGCCGCGGCGTCACTGCCTGATCCGGGCTCGGTCAGGCAGTAACTCGCCATCTGATCCATGCTGACCAGCGATGGCAGATATTTGGCCTGAAGCGCCGCATCGCCATAGGCGTCGATCATCCAGGCGGCCATATTGTGGATGGAGATAAAGGCGCTGGTCGAAGCGCAGCCATAGGCCATCGCCTCCATGATCAGCGCCGCCTCCATGCGGCCCAGGCCGATGCCGCCATTGGCTTCACTGACATAGATGGCGGCAAAGCCCAGCTCGGCGGCGGCCTTTATCGTGTCCTTGGGAAAGATGTGCTTTTCGTCCCATTCGCCGGCGTGCGGCGTGATGCTGTCGGCGGTGAAACGCCGTGCCAAATCCTGGATGGCGCGCTGGTCGTCGGTCAGATCAAATTGCATGGGGGCTGGGGTCCTGGTGGGCAGCGCTTCATACGGCGGCGGTCGATGAACTGCAAAGCCTGGCGGTTGTTGTCCAGGGGTTCAGCCGCTAAGGCAGTATTCATCTGCCCTGCCGCATAAAGCCCCCACCCCCATGAACACTCTCATCGTTCTCATCGGCCTGTTCACTATGGTCCTGCAATGGTTGATCTGGGCACTTGTCGCCTGGGCAATCCTGTCGTGGTTGATCGCGTTCAATATCGTCAACATGCACAGCGGTTTCGTGCGCGGCGTGGTGACGGGGCTCGACCGGTTTTTTGAACCGATGCTGCGACCGATCCGGCGGATCCTGCCGGATATGGGCGGCATCGATCTGGCGCCGATGGTACTGATTTTGCTGATCATGCTGGTGCAACGCGGGGTGCCGGCGCTGCTGCTGGATACCGGCGTCTTGCAATAGGTCGCGGCATGACGGCGACAATCATTGATGGCAAGGCGCGGGCCGCCGGGCTGCGCGCCGATGTGGCGACGGGGGTTGCGGCGTTTGTGGCGGTGCATGGCCGTGCGCCGGGGCTGAGCGTCGTGCTGGTTGGCGAAGACCCGGCAAGCGCGGTTTATGTGCGTAACAAGGGCAAGGCGACGGCGGCGGCGGGGATGCTCTCCACCGAACACCGCCTGCCCGACACCATAACCCAGGCCGAATTGCTGGCGATGGTGGCGTCGCTGAATACCGATCCGGCGGTCGATGGCATATTGGTGCAGTTGCCATTGCCGCGCCATATCGACGCGGATGCGGTGATCGCGGCGATTGATCCAGCAAAGGATGTCGATGGCTTTCACCCCGTCAATGCCGGGCGGCTGGCGACGGGTCTTGATGCGCTGGTGCCCTGCACGCCCTCGGGCTGCCTGATGCTGATCGAGGCGGCGCTGGGCGACATATCGGGCAAAGAGGCTTTGGTCATCGGCCGGTCAAATATCGTTGGCAAACCCATGGCGGCGCTGTTGACGGCGCGCAGCGCGACGGTGACGCTGGCCCATTCGCGGACCCGCGACCTGGCCGCGCATGTGGCACGGGCGGAAATTGTGGTTGCCGCAGTTGGCATTGCGCATCTGGTGCGCGGCGAATGGTTGCGGCCGGGCGCCTGTGTGATCGATGTGGGGATGAACCGGGTGATGGGCGCCGATGGAAAATTCCGCCTGACTGGCGATGTCGATTTCGATGGCGCCCTGCCTCGCGCCGGCTGGATCACGCCGGTGCCGGGCGGGGTCGGGCCGATGACGATCGCCTGCCTGCTGGCGAATACGTTGAAGGCCGCCACGGCGCGCAGCCAGTGAACGCCGAATTGATCGCCCTGTTCGTCTCGGCGTTCGTCACGCTGTTCGTCGTGCTCGACCCGCCGGGCTGCGTGCCGATCTTTTCGTCGCTGACCAGCGGCACCAGCCCGCGCCACCGCCGCAACATGGCGGTGCGATCCACCCTGATCGCCAGCGGCGTGCTGGTCGCCTTTGCGCTGGGCGGCCAGGCGTTTCTGTCGGCACTGGGCATCAGCCTGGCCGCGTTCAAGATCGCCGGCGGCATCATGGTGTTCCTGATCGCCATCGACATGGTGTTTGAAAAACGCACCGAACGCCGCGAAAATCGGGCAGAGGGCGTCGTCTCGGCTGCCGCCGCCGCTGCCAAACCATTGGAAGCCGAAGATATTTCGGTGTTCCCAATGGCCATCCCGATGCTCGCCGGGCCAGGCTCGCTCGCCGCCGTGATGCTGCTCGCCGCGCGCAGCCATTCGGCCGAGGAAACCCTGGTGGTGATGGCGGCGCTGATCGCGGTGATGGCGATCACGCTGGTGTCGCTGCTTGCCGCCGGGCCGCTGATGCGGCTGATGGGGGCAAAATTCGAAGGCGCGCTGACTCGGCTGTTGGGGGTGGTGCTGGCGGCGCTGGCGGCACAGTTCGTCGTCGATGGCGTCAAGCAGAGTTTCGGGTTGTAGCGGCGTCCTACCCTCCCTTTTTTCAAGGGAGGGGCAGCAGGAGGCCGCGCCCCCTATTTCAACAACCCGCCTAAAATCCCGCGCAGCAATTTGGTTGAAACCTGCCGGGTGAGCGATGTTGTCGCCGTTCGCATCGCCGATTCCATCAGTTTTTCCGTAAAGCTTTTCGGTTGCGCCCGTGCCGCCGCGGCAGTTGCGCGGGCTGTGGCAGCGGTTTCCTTGGCCGCGATTGCGGCGGCCGCTGCGTCCAGCTTTTGCTGCAGGATTGACGCCTTTTGCGCGGCAATTTCAGCCTCGGTCTGGGCGGCGTCGGTTGCGACCTGCACTGCCCTGGCGTTCAGTTTTTCATAGGCCGATTCGCGATCGACGGTTTCGGTATATTTGCCGGAATAAGGGCTTTCGTCCTGGATCGAATCTCGCTCCGACTGGGTGATCGGGCCGACGCGGGATCGGGGTGGCGCGATCAGGGTGCGTTCGACCGGCGATGGCGCGCCATCGGACTGCAGCAGCGAGACAAGCGCCTCCCCCACCTTCAGTTGGGTGATGGCGGTGGCGACATCGACGTTGGGGTTGGCGCGAAAGGTTTGCGCCGCCGATTGCACCGCCTTTTGATCGCGCGGGGTAAAGGCGCGCAAGGCGTGCTGGACGCGGTTGCCAAGCTGTCCGGCGACCTTTTCGGGGATGTCGATCGGGTTCTGGCTAATGAAATACACGCCGACGCCCTTTGATCGCACCAGCCGGACCACCTGTTCAACCTTTTCGAGCAGGGCGGGCGGGGCTTCGTCAAACAACAGGTGCGCTTCATCGAAAAAGAACACCAGCACCGGTTTGTCCGGATCACCGATTTCGGGCAGGGTTTGAAACAGTTCGGACATCAGCCAGAGCAGGAAGCTGGCATACAGCCGCGGCGACTGCATCAATTTGTCGGCGGCGAGAATGTTGACCTGGCCGCGGCCATTGGCATCGACGGCGATGAAATCATGGATATCCAGCGCCGGTTCGCCAAAGAAATTTGTGGCGCCCTGCGATTCCAGTTGCAGCAATTGGCGCTGAATGATGCCGATGGTTGCCTTGGTGACATTGCCATATTTGGTTGCCAATTCGCCGGCATTATCGGCACAAAAGGTCAGCATCGATTGCAGATCCTTCATGTCGAGCAGCAGCAGGCCAAGGTCATCGGCGTAACGAAAAGCGACTGACAGCACACCCTCCTGGGTTTCGTTCAGCCCCATCAGGCGGGACAGCAGCAGCGGCCCCATTTCGGAAATGGTGGTGCGGACGGGATGGCCCTGTTCGCCGAACAGATCCCAGAACACCACCGGGCAGGCTTCATAGCCATAATCGGTCAGGCCGATTTCGGCGGCGCGTCTGGCCGTCCAGCCAGCGTTAGGGTCTCCCGCCATCGCCATTCCAGCAATGTCACCCTTTACGTCTGACAGGAACACCGGCACGCCTTCGCGCGAAAAACCTTCGGCCAGGGTTTGCAGCGTCACCGTTTTGCCGGTGCCGGTGGCGCCGGCGATCAGCCCGTGGCGATTGGCGCGGCGCAGCACCAGCGCCTGGGGGTGTTCCTCGCCTTTGCCAATAAAGATGCTGTCCGCCATGGTATCTCCCCTGTTGGCGATCAGGGTTAGCCGGTTGGCGGGATGCAGAAAAGGGGCGGTGGCATCATTGGGCGCGTTTACCGCCGCAACCCCGCCGATCGCAGCGCATCCTCGATGATTCCGGTGATGCTGGACGCCGGACCTGGCTGCGTTGGCGACTGCAATGCCGGGGCGGCAACGACGGGGGCGATGCCCCAGAACGCCGCCATGCGACGGGTGGAGGACAGGCCGACATCGAGCATGAACGGTGCAGTCGATCCGCACGCTTCGGCGCCGGTGGTGGCAATTGGCGTGCCATGGCCCATGCTGGCAATTGTGAAGCATTCGATGGCCGGCTGGCCGGCTTTGTCACGCCAGATACGGCGGCGGGCGCGGCCGATGTTTTCCGATACGGCGGGCGGTGTGGCCAGGCCGGTGGCGGCGCACCATTGCAGGATGATCGCCTCGGCATTGGCCGAATCGACGGTGGCATCGGTGGTGCCCTGCCAAATTGACAAGCGCGGCCAGGCTTTTGGCCTGGCGGTGATTTTGGCGGCGAGCATTGGACCGGGTTTCAAGCCGTGGCCGCGCATACGATCAAACGCCTCGGGCACATTGGCGGCGATGCCATAGGCCAGGCCGGCGATGATGCCGCCGCCGGCGAAACGATCGGGATGCACGGCAAGCAGCGCCATCGCCATCGCGCCACCAGCGGACAGCCCGGTGACGAACACCCGCGCCGGATCGACGCCATGACCGGCGATTATCGCATCGATCATGTGGATGATCGATGCCAGTTCGCCGCTGCCAAGGCTTGTATCGCCTGGTTCAAACCAGTTGAAACACAAATTGGCGTTGTTGCTGCGAACCTGTTCCGGAAACAACAGTGCAAAGCCATTTGCGTCCGCCAGCCCAGACCAGCCCGCACCCCGATCATAGCCGGCGGCGGTTTGGGTACAGCCGTGCAGGACGACGACCAGCGGCGCACCGAGTGGCAGGCCGGCGGGGATATGGATATAGGCGCGCAAGGCACCGGGATTGCTGCCGAAATCGCGCAGATCAACCATGCCGTCGCTGCCATGGCCGGGGGCAGCATGCGCTGCCGCCTTTTGCGCCGCGATGCGCCCGATCGTATCGCCCAGCGTTCGCATCTGCCTGCCCTTGCTCGATTTGGCGCAGCCTATCAGGCATTATGCTGCAACGCAGCATAAATTATCCGGTGATGCCGATTTCGGTGGCGGCGGCGCGGATGCGGGCCTGCGTGGCGGCATCGTCGGCAAAGGCAGCGATTGCATCATTGCGTGCCCGTTTGGCAGCGGCCGGATCGCCCAGCACTGATCGGGCGCGCATCAGGCGCAGCCAGCCGGCCTCATCGCGCGGATTGGCGGCGAGTTTGGTGGCCAGGCCATCGACCATGCCGCGTATCATCGCCTGCCGCGCATCCGGGGTCATCGCAGCGGCGCCTGCCACCTGATCGGAGGACGGCCCGGGCATGATGCCAGCAGGAGGCCCGGCCATCGGTGCGGACGGCGGCGGCGCAACCGTGGCGCCGCCGCTGGCCGGCTGTTTGATTGCCGCCAACCGCGCGCTGACATCGATGCCGGCACCCTTTCCAGCCTGTTCGATCATCGATCGCAGTTGCGGCACCCAAGGCGCATCGCCGGCGGATTCGCCAAGCAGCCCCAGCCAATCGTCGATGGCGCCCTTGGCATCGCCAGCCTGTTGTTTCTTCAGGGCAAGAAAATAACGGGCGCGGGCATCGGCGCCATCCTGGGCCTTGGCCTTTTCAAAGGCAGCGGCGGCGGCGGGGGTGACATTGCCATCGGCAACCTGGACCAAAGCCTCTCCCCAGGCGGATTGATAGCCCGGGCCATCGGGTTTCAGCGCAACCGCCTTGCCATAGGCGGTGGCGGCATCGGCAAAGCGCTGCATCTGGAAATACGACCAGCCGAGCATCCACCAGCCTTCCGGGTCTTTCGGATTGGCGGCCATTTTCTTTTCAAGGCCGGTCACAAGCTGGGCGACTTCGGCGCCGGGCTGAGTGTCTGCTGTCGTGGCAGACGCCGGGGGCGGCGTGCCGGGCGTCACCGGGGTTTCGCCAGTGCCGCCGAATCCGGCAGCGCCGGGCGTGCCGATACTGGCATACAGGCCACCGGCCGCCAGCGCGACGAGCGCCGCCAGCCCGATGGCAACGCCGGCCAGCGCGCGTGATCCCAGCGGCCGTAGCGCATCCTCTGGAATATGCCCGGCGGCGAGCATGCGGCGCTTTATTTCGGTGCGCAGCCCTTCGGCATCGGCAGGCGGGATGGTGCCGGCGGCAAGCTGGACATCGACATCGCCAAGCTGGTCACGCAGCACCGCCACCGTCGCGGTGCGAGCATCGGCGCGGGCCTCATGCCGGCGGACCAGCGGTATGGTGAGGACGGCGGCCGATACAGCAGCCATCAGGGTAAGGATTATCCAAAGCGTCATTGCGGCCTTTTAAGGTGTTGGGCGCGTTACGCCAGTGTTTCGATTTCGGCCGCTTCTTCGGCAGTCAAGGGCGCCACATCGACGGGCTTGCGGCGGCGGGACAGGGCGTAAAGCCCGATGCCGCCCAGACCCAATACCGCGAACGGCCCCAACCACAGCGCCCAGGTGGCCGGCTCCACCGGCGGTTTCAACAGCACGAAATTGCCATATCGCTGGACGATATAGTCCATGGTCTGGGCATCAGTCTTGCCCAAGGTGATCTGTTCGCGCACGACGATGCGCAAATCCTTCGCCAGCGGCGCATCAGAGTCATCGATCGATTGGTTCTGGCAGACGACGCAGCGCAGATCCTTTGAAATCGCCCTGGCGCGGGATTCGAGCGCTGTGTCCTTCAGCATTTCATCCGGCTGCACCGCATAGGTCGGTGCAGCGAGTGACAGGAGCAGGGTCATCACCAAGTTGACAAAGCGCATGGTCACGCCTCAGCCCGCAATTTGGTCATGAGCGGCTTGATCGTCCCCTCCCAGATCTCGGGCGAAATCGGGCCGATCTGTTTGAATCGCACCCGGCCATTTTTATCGACGATAAAGGTTTCGGGCACGCCGGTGATGCCCAGATCGATAGCGGTCCGCCCGCTTTCATCGGCGGCAATCGCCTTGTACGGGTTGCCAAAGCGGGTGATCCAGTCGCGGGTATCCTGCGGCTTGTCCTTCCAGGCGATGCCGAACACCGGGAAACCTTCATTTGAAATACGCGTCAGCACCGGGTGTTCTTGCGGGCAGGCGGCGCACCAGCTGGCAAAGACATTGAGCAACGCCGGTTCACCCTTTAACGCGACGGTGGCAAAGCCGGTGCTGCCCGGCTCCACACCCGGCAAGGCGAATTGCGGCAACGGCCGGTCGATCAGTTGCGACGGCAGTTCCTTTGGATCCTTGGTCAGGCCAAAGGCAAAAAACCCGACCAGCGCCATAAAGGCAATCACCGGCATGATGAAGATCAGCCGCCTCATTCGGCCGGCGCCATGGCCGGGCGAAAGGCCGGGGCAAGTCGCGTCGGCGCACCGATGCGGAACCGCCGGTCGGCAAGGCTGGCCGCACCGCCCATGGCCATCATCAAGCCGCCAAACCAGATCCAGCCGACCAGCGGGTGATCGTAAATGCGCACGACAATGCCCGGCCCTTGCGGGCCCGTCTGCGAATCACCCACGGCGATATAACTGTTGCCGGTGAACGATGTGCCAATGCCGGCCTCTGTCGTCTGGTTGCGGCTGATCGGGTAGAATCGCCGTTCGCTGGACAGATCGCGGATGTTGTTGCCGCGTCGCACGGTGAAATGCGCCTGGATGGCCTGATAATTGGGGCCATTGACCTCACCCACCCTTCCCAGCGTGACCTGCATCGCGCCAAGATTGGTGGTATCTCCTTCGCGCATGACAAGGATTTTAGATGCCGCAAAGCTGCTCATTGCGGTGACACCGCAAACGGTGACGCCCAGCCCGGCATGGGCCAGCGCCATGCCGATGACAGCCGCGGGCGTGGTACGAATCAAACGCGCCGCAAATGCACCTCCGGGGGCCCAGCGCCGAACCAGCACCATCAACCCGCCAAACATCAACCAGAAACCGAGCGCAAAGCCAAATGCGGCCAGGCTGTATTTCATGCCAAACCCAACCAGCAAGGCGGCGAACACCGCAACCGTCAGCAGCGCCGGCCATTTCAGCTTGGCCAGCACCACCTTCAGGCTGTCACGTTTCCACGCCAGCAATGGCCCGACCGTGACCAGCATCAGCAACGGCACCGCCAGCGGCACGAACACCAGATTATAATAGGGCGGGCCGACCGAAATCTTGTCCGCCGGCGAAATCGCCTCCATGATGACAGGGTAAAAGGTGCCAAGGAAAACGACCGCCGTCACCGCCATCAGGAACAGATTGTTCAACGTCAGCCCGGTTTCGCGGCTGACCCCGGCGAACAATGCCCCGGATTTGAGCAGCGGCGCCCGCCAGGCAAACAGTGCCAGCGCGGTGCCGGTGGAACCGATGATCATGGCGAGGATGAACACTCCGCGCGCCGGATCAACGGCAAAGGCATGGACCGAGGTGAGGATGCCCGATCGCACCAGGAAGGTGCCGATCAGGCTGAGCGAAAAGGCCAATATCGCCAGCAATATCGTCCAGCCGGCCAGAGCCTGGCGTTTTTCGGTGACGATGGCCGAATGCAGCAGCGCAGTGCCAAGCAGCCATGGCATCAAACTGGCGTTTTCGACCGGATCCCAGAACCACCAGCCACCCCAGCCGAGCTCATAATAGGCCCAGAAACTGCCCAGCGCGATGCCGCAGGTCAGCGGGATCCACGCCGCGAGCACCCAGGGCCGCATCCAGCGCGCCCAGGCGGCATCGGCGCGCCCTTCGAGCAGTGCGGCAACCGCAAAGCTGAAGGTGACCGAAAAACCGACATAGCCAAGGTAGAGCAGCGGCGGATGGAAGACGAGGCCAGGATCCTGTAACAGCGGATTCAATTCCGCCCCATCGGCCGGCACCGGAAACAGCCGGGCAAACGGATTGGAAGTGAACAGCGAAAAGGCGAGGAACGCGACACTGATCATCGCCTGGATCGATAGCACCCTGGCCTGCAACGATGGCCGCAAATTGTCACCAAAACGCGCGATGCCGGCGCCAAAAATGGCCAGGATCAGCACCCAGAGCAGCATCGATCCTTCGTGGTTGCCCCACGTTGCCGCCAGCCGATAGGGCAGCGGCTGCGACAGCGCGGCATGTTCGGCAACCAGTGCCACCGAAAAATCGGCACGGCCGAAACTGATCATCAAGGCTGCAAACGCCGTCAGGATCAGCACGCCCTGCAATTGCGCCGCCGTCCGCCCGAATGCCATCAATGCTGCATCGCCGCGCACCGCGCCCAGCATGGGCAATATCGCCTGGGCAGTGGCAGTCAGCAACGCCAGGATAAGGGCGAAATGCCCGATTTCGGCAAACATCGACGCAATTGCCTTTTGAAAAACTGTCTTAAACGTAAATCACTCTAGCCGATCCCGTGCGAGATGGTAGAGTGGTTAAAGGTCACAAGGTGTTGCCGGGGGGCGAAAAAGGCGTGAGCGAGCACTTCAAGATCGCCATTGTCGGCTCCGGCCCCGCTGGACTGAGTGCTGCGGCCCATGCCGCAAAGCTGGGTATTCCGCACATTTTGCTCGAAAAAACCGGGCATTTGTCCGACACGATTTTCAAATATCAAAAGGGCAAGCATGTGATGGCAACGCCGTCACAATTGGTATTGCGCGCCGGCGGCACCGGTGTGGACGGGCAGGGCGGCCTGCCGTTTGAAGCCGGCAAGCGCGAATTAATTCTGGGCAATTGGGATGCAGGCACCGCTGCTGCAAAGGTCAATGTTCGGCTGAACGCCGAAATCAAATCGATTTCCGGCACCGGAACACCGATTCCGGGCAGCATCCAGAAGATCGTCACCCGCAAACGCGACGGCACCAGCGAAACCAAGGAACTTCAGCGCCACGCCGCGCCTTATCGGCTGGTGCTGACCGATGGCAGCGAAATCATTGCAGACGCGGTCATTCTGGCCATCGGCACCCAGGGCAACCCCAATCTGATGGCCTGCCCCGGCGGAAACCTGCCGCATGTCCAGTATCAACTGGATGACCCAGCCGAATATAATGACGAACATATCTTTGTGATCGGCGGCGGCGATGCCGGCATTGAAAACGCACTGGGGTTGGCGGCCGATGCAGCGCAGGGCAATGTCGTTGCGCTGGTCAACCGGACGGCAGAGTTTTCGACTGCCAAGGATGCCAATGTCAAGGCGTTGATGGCGGCGCGCGATGCCGGCCGAATCGCCATCATGGCTGGCACGACAACCAAAAGCGTCGAACCCGGCTGGATCGTCATGGAAACCCCAGACGGTGAGGTGCGGGCGCGCTGTGACCGGATTATCGCGCGCATGGGGTCGGCGCCGCCGCGGGGCTTTATCGAAGGCTGCGGGGTTGAATTCGCCAGCGATGACCGGCTCGCCTATCCCAAATTGTCGGCGGTGTTCGAATCGACGGCACCCGGCATTTTCGTCGTCGGTGCGCTGGCCGGTTACCCGCTGATTAAGCATTGCATGAACCAGGGCCATGATGTGGTCGAATTCATCAATGGCAACACCAATTTGAAACCCGCCGATGAGCCGATTCTGGAGGCGAAGTTCCGCAACCTGCCCGGCAACCGGTCGGTCAGCGAATGGCTGGACCATCTGCGGTCCAACGTGACGATATTGGAGGGGATGAGCGCGCTGCAGATGCGCGAATTCATGCTCGATTCCGAGGCGCGCGCCTATCGCGCCGGCGATGTGATCTTTGAACGCAATGCCCCCGGATCATCGCTGTTCGGCGTGGCCGAAGGCACAGCGCTGGTCGAAATCGACCCGAATAACCCGGCCATCACCGTGCCGTTGAACCAGGGCACGATCTTTGGCGAAGTCGGGCTGATTTCCGGCCGGCGGCGCGGCGCCACCATCCGTGCCCAGGGTGATTGCATCCTGGTCGAGATATCCCGCACCGCTGCACTGCGCCTGATGGCGGCGGTGCCTTCGGCCCGGCGTGAGGTCAACCGCATCACCACCGAACGCAGCGTGTTGCAGATTTTCAAATCTGGGCTGACCGTTGGCGATCTGGCCGACATTGTTGCAACGGCTAGAGTTGAAACCGTGCCAGCCGGCAAGGCGGTCATCAGGGAAGGCGAGGATGGCGACGACATCTTTATCATCCGGTCGGGTTCGATGGTCGTTGAAAAACAGATTGGCGGCAAGCCGGTGTTTCTTAACTATGTCCCGGCCGGGTCATACATTGGCGAAATGGCAGTGGTGGATGGCGGCACTCGTACGGCAACGGTGCGGGCGGCCGTAAAGGCTGATGTGATCCGGCTGGGCGGTGAGGCGTTTCGCGCCCTTTTGGCGGAAAAGCCGGAGCTGAAGGCGCGGCTGCGCGCCGACATGGCGACCAGAATCCAGATGAATTCGATGATCGAATCGAAAAAGGACAGTTTTCGCGGCGTTGTCGAAATGTATACCGGAGTCGCCAATTTCCTGATCGACAATGGCGTTGGCGAAGCGACAGATGTGTTGCTGATCGACGAAACACTCTGTGTCGGCTGCGACAATTGCGAAAAGGCCTGCGCCGATTCGCATGACGGCCTGTCCCGGCTGGATCGGGAGGCGGGGCGGACCTATGCGCACCTGCACGTCCCCACATCGTGCCGGCATTGCGAGCACCCGCACTGCATGTCGGATTGCCCGCCCAATGCGATTCACCGCGGGCCGACCGGCGAAGTCTATATCGATGACAGTTGCATCGGTTGCGGCAATTGCCAGCGACATTGCCCCTATGGCGTTATCCGCATGGACAAGGTGCCGCCGAAGAAACCCTGGCTGATCAACTGGTTGTTGTTTGGCCAGGGGCCCGGGCCAGGCGAGCCGGATAAGAAATGGGCCTATAAGCACGCCAAGGCCGAGGCGCCCAAAAAGGCCATAAAATGTGACATGTGCACCGGCCAAAGCGGCGGGCCAGCCTGTGTACGCGCCTGCCCGACCGGCGCCGCAATTCGCGTTTCCCCCGAACAATTCCTGTCGGTGGCGCTGCTCGATCGCGGCAACGACTGATGGCGGCGGGAATCAAGGCCGCCGGCAAGGCCATTGTTCGGGCACCGCGCGATACCGCGCATGAAGGCTTTTTGACCCACAAGCGCAGCCGCTGGCTGAAGGTGTCGGGGGTGGTGTCGATCACCGCGCTGCTGGCCTATGCGTTGATTGACCAAAGCCCGCGTGCCAATGGCGGCACCGCGCTGGGCTATACATTGGGCACCATCGGCGCGCTGCTGATCGTCTGGCTCAGCATGATCGGGCTTCGCAAGCGCATCATCACGACAAAGCCCTATTCGTTGAAGGCCTGGACCAGCGCTCATGTCTATCTGGGCCTGTCGCTGATCGTGATCGCGACGCTGCACACCGGTTTTCAACTGGGGTTGAATGTCCACACTTTGGCCTATGTTCTGATGATGTTCGTCATCCTGTCGGGGCTGTGGGGCATCATCGTTTACACTCGGTTGCCGGCGCAATTGTCGGCCAACCGCAACGAAGCGACGCAGCCGCAAATGCTGGAGGCGATCCGCGCGCTCGATGCGCAACTTGATATCGCCGCCCAGCCGCTTGACCGCGCCGAATCCGATCTGGTGCGGCTCAGCCTGGAACAATGCGACATCGGCGGCGGGCTGTGGTCCCGCCTGACCGGCAATTACCCGCGCTGCGGCAATGCCCGGGCACTGGCAGCGGTGCAGGCGATCATCAACGCCCAGATGCGGACTGGCAGACCCGACGCGCGCCTGAACCAGATCCTGTTCCTGCTGGAACGCAAGGAAGCGGCGCTGGCCCAGGCGCGGCGGCATATCCGGATGAAGGCACAACTGGAACTGTGGTTGTATGTCCATGTCCCGGCGACTTTTGCGCTGCTGGCGGCGCTGACCGCGCATATCCTCAGCGTCTTTCTATACTGGTAACGGGGGCATGAGTTTTTCCATCCGCCAGATTGCCAAGCGCGCCGATGGTGGTGACATCATCCGCACCCGGCTGTTCGACGCCGCCGAAATCACCGTTGGCCGCGGCACCGATTGCGATATTCAACTTGCCGACCTGGGGGTGATGCTGCGCCACGCGCGGCTGTCGCAACTGGCAGGCGGGCTGGTGGCGATCGAGGCAACCGGCGGCATTCCACTGGAAATTGGCGGCCAGTTCGTCAACCGCGCCGAACTGGTCGTCACCGACAATCCGCAGATCAATATCGCCAGCCACCGGCTTTCGCTATCTGCCGGCGAAACCGCGGACACGATCGCGATCACTGTCGAACGCGTCATCCCGGCCAATGATGCAGCCGACGCCAGCGCCGAAACCGGGATTTTTTCGTTGCGCGAAACCATGCCGAGCAAGCGCGTGCTAGCCTGGGCGCTGGCCGGCCTGATCCTGATCATCGGCCTGGCGCTGCCGCTGTGGTGGATGGCCGACCGCGATGCATCGCTGCCCAAGGCGATGGTGGCAGAGGCGGCGCGCGGTGATGGCAGTGCGTCACGCGCCGGGCTGTTGCCGGTCACGCCGGTTGCGGCCAAGGGGGCGATGCAACCCGATATTGTCTGGAGCAGCGGGCAGCTATCCGACGCGCATGCCGGCCTTGCCAACAATTGCGGCGCCTGCCACCAGGCCGCTTTTGTATCGGTGACGGACAGCGCCTGCGTCGCCTGCCACAAGCCGGAAACCACCCCCGATCACGCCGGAAAGGCCCGGATGGCGCTGGGCCGGCTGCCCGCAACCGGCGCCATCGCGGTGATCCACAAACAGTTGAATCTGTCCGAAACCCGCTGCACAGGTTGCCACAAGGAACATGAAGGCCCGCGCGGCGCTCTGATGGTGGCGCAAAGTTTCTGCACCGATTGCCATGCCGGCCTTTCCAGCCGGCTGACCGATACGAAATTGGCCAATGTGCCGGATTGGGCCGGGCATCCGCAATTCAAGCCAACGATCGTCCGCACGGCCTTGCTGACCACGCCGCTGTTCACCCGGGTGTCACTGGCGCAAAAGCCCCAGGAACAATCCGGGCTGCTTTACCCGCATGACCTGCATCTTTCGACCAGCAACGCCGTTGCCAACATGGTCAAGGCGCAAGGGTTGCCGGGCCAGGATGGGCTGCTGCCGTGCAATTACTGCCATGTCCGTGACAGCGATGGGGTGCGCTTCAAACCGATCGAGATGGAAAAAAACTGCGCCGCCTGCCATGATCTGGCCTTTGCCAGCGATGGCGGTACCACCCGGACCCTGCCGCATGGCAAACCACAGCAGGTTGCCGGCATCATCCGCGATTTCTATCTGGCGCAGGCGCTGTCCCCGCGCGCCGGAGTGAAACGCCTGGCCTTCGAACGTCGCCAGCCGGGCCAGATGGCCGAGCTTGAAACGGCCGATCTGCGTATCACCAGCCCGGCCGAGGCCCGCGCCCGCGCCGACGCTGCCATTACCGGCATTTTCAGCAAAGGCGGTGTTTGCGCCGATTGCCACGCGATCATCAACACCGGCGCACCCGATATTGCCCGGCGTTACAGCATCATGCCGGTCACGCTGACCGATCATTACCTGCCCAAGGGGCGTTTCCCGCACAAATCGCATGAGACGTTTGACACAAAGACCGGCGATGCCGCCTGTATTGCCTGCCACACCGGCGTGCCAAAATCGCACCTGGCCAGCGATGTTCTGCTGCCCCCGGTCGCCTCCTGCCGCGAATGCCATGAATCGAGCAACGTCCGCACCAATGTGGCGGCCGAATGTTCGACCTGCCACGGCTATCATTACGGCGAGGGCGGCCATGGCGGTGATGTCACGCGACCGCGAAAGGTGGGGCCATGATCACGGGTTTTGCCGGGGCAGCATTTTTTCTGCACCGCTCTGAGCGCGCGTTCGTATCTATCCCTTGGGAGGAGTGCGAACCACATCGATGCTGATCGCGCAGATCACTGATATCCATCTGGGGTTTCAGCCGGACGATCCGGCGGAGATGAACCGGCAGCGATTCGATGCGGTCATGGCAGCGTTGTTGGCCATGCAGCCGCAGCCTGACTTGTTGCTGGCCACTGGCGATTTGACCGAATCGGGCACGATCGCATCCTATCAAATGTTGAAGGCGGCATTTGATGTGCTGCCGTTCCCGGTGCTGCCAGCGCTGGGCAACCATGATAACCGCGTCAATTTCTGCAAGGTTTTCAGCGATTCGCCTGTCGTGGACGGGTTTGTGCAATATGCGTTTGATGCCGGGCCGTTGCGCATCGTCGTGCTCGATACCTTGCATGAGGGCCAGCACAGCGGCGATTTCGATGCAGTTCGTGCCAATTGGCTGAACCAGACTCTGGCGCAGTCTGCCAAGCCGACGATCATCGTGCTCCACCACCCGCCGATCGAAACCGGCAATGGCTGGATGACCGAAAGCCTGGACGCCGAATGGGTGCAGTTGTTGCGCAGCGTTGTCTCGGCGCATCCGCACATCATCCGGCTGGTGACGGGCCATCTGCACCGCGCTATCGTCACATCCTGGGGTGGCACGACGCTGGCAGTATGCCCGTCATCGGCCCCGCAGGTCGCCATGGATTTCCGCAGCATCGACCCGGAACACCCCGATGGGCGCGACATGATTGTTGCCGAATTGCCCGGGTTCGCGTTGCATTACTGGACCGGGCGGGATCTGGTCACGCATTTCGGCGCCGGCGGTGAACACCCGGTGCTGGCCCGGTACAATGTGCGGATGCAGCCAACCGTCCAGCATATTTTCGCCGAACGGGAATAACCGCAGCCGGCACGGGGCATTTCATTGCGCGTCGTCAGCCCCTAAGTCTGCGGCCGTGCCCAAACCGCAAACTGTTCGCGTCGTCGTTTTTCAGCATGGCCTGACAACGCTTGATTATGCCGTGCCGGCCGGCATGGCGCTGGGGGCTGGCGATGCTGTTTCGGTGCCACTGGGGCCGCGCAGCATCACCGGCGTTGTCTGGGATGAAGGCCGGCTGGACGGGCGGGCGGTCGATCCGAAACGCCTGCGCCCGGTGGTTGCCCGGCTCGACATGCCGCCGCTCAGCCTTGCCATGCGCCGGTTGTGCGAATGGGTGGCGGATTATTATGTCGCGCCACTGGCCGGGGTGATCCGCATGGTCTGGCCATCGGTGGCGTTCCAGTCCGATCGACAGATCACCGAATATCGGCCGGGCGGGCCTTTGCCGGATCGGATGACGCCGGCGCGGGCGGCGGCGCTGGAACGGCTGGCAGACCGGCAGGGAACCGCCCGTGATCTGGCGCGGATGGCGGGCGCGTCAGAGGCGGTAATTCGCGGCCTAGTTAGTGCTGGCACGCTATTGCCCGTCAGCGTCAGTGCCGATGTCATCCCGCCGCCGCCTGATCCGGACCATGCGCCGCCCCAGCTTGAACCGGCGCAAGCCGAGGTCGCGGCGACTATTGCCGATGCGGTGACAGCGGGCGGATTTGCGCCGTTCCTGCTCGAAGGCGTCACCGGGTCCGGCAAGACCGAGGTGTATTTTGAAGCCGTTGCGGCGGCGATCCGTCAAGGCGGGCAGGCGCTCGTCCTGCTCCCCGAAATCGCCCTCACAGCGCCCTGGCTGTCGCGGTTTGCGGCGCGGTTCGGTGTGCAGCCGTTGACCTGGCACAGCGATCTAAAGGCCAGCGAACGCCGCGCCGCCTGGGCCGCCATCGCCGATGGCCGGGCAAAAATGGTGGTCGGCGCCCGGTCGGCGCTGTTCCTGCCGTTTCAGGATTTGCGTGTCACCATCGTCGATGAAGCGCATGAAACCAGCTTCAAACAGGAAGAGGGCGTGCATTACCACGCCCGCGACGTGGCGGTGATGCGCGCGCGAGAGGAGGGGGCAACGGTTGTGCTCGCCACGGCAACGCCCGCCATCGAAACCCAGGTGCAGGCGGCAAAGGGCGTCTATCGCCACCTGCTGTTGCCGGCCCGCTTTGGTGGCGCGCAAATGCCCGATATTGCCGCCGTCGATCTGCGGCGATTTCCGCCGGCACGCGGCCATTGGATCAGCCCGCCGCTGGCTGCCGCCGTCACCGAAACGCTGGCCCGCGGCGAACAGGCGCTGCTGTTTCTCAATCGCCGCGGCTATGCACCGCTCACGCTGTGCCGGGCTTGCGGCGATCGCATCCAATGCCCGAATTGCACCGCCTGGATGGTGGAACACCGGCTGTCGCGGCGGCTGGCCTGCCACCATTGCGGCCATCAGACGCCGGTGCCGCCGGCCTGCCCCAGTTGCGGCGAACCCGATTCACTCGTCGCCTGCGGGCCGGGGGTGGAACGGATCGCAGAGGAGGTGGCGCGGGTCTGGCCCGCCGCGCGGGTGGCGCTGGTCACATCGGACACGATCAATTCCCCGGCCCGCGCGGCGGCCTTGGTGGCGGCGGTCGAATCGCATCAGGTCGATGTGCTGATCGGCACGCAAATGGTCACCAAAGGCTATCATTTCCCCAATTTGACGCTGGTGGGCGTGATCGATGCCGATCTGGGGCTGGCCGGGGGTGATCTGCGCGCCGGCGAGCGTACGTTCCAGCAGGTGGCACAGGTGGCGGGCCGCGCCGGGCGCGGGGCGAAACCCGGCCGCGTGCTGATTCAAACCCACCAGCCCGAGGCGCGGTTGATGCAGGCGCTGGTCGCCGGGGACCCGGCGGCCTTTTACGCGGCGGAAACCGAGGCGCGGCGCGATCTGGGCCTGCCGCCGTTCGGGCGTCTGGCGGCGATCATCGTGTCGAGCGAGAATAGTGATGCCGCGCTTTTGGCTGCCCGCGCCATCGGCGCCGCCGCGCCGCAGCTGGAAGGCCTCAGCGTGCTCGGCCCCGCCGCCGCCCCCTTGGCGATGCTGCGTGGCCGTCACCGGCAGCGGCTGTTGGTGCAGGCACGGCGATCATTGGCGCTGCAACGGGTGCTGCGCGATTGGCTGGGCGCGGTCCCGGTGCCGGCCAATGTGCGGGTGGTGATCGACGTGGACCCCTATAGCTTCGTTTAGAGTGCGTTTCAGGATGGTGGAATCGTCATGCTGGCGAACGCCAGCATGCCAACAGGTTTTCAATCGAACTGAAATAGGACCTGATACCAACTCTCGCTGCTACAGACTTATATTCGAGACAACGGAGCGGAGGCCTTTTTGATCTCCGATAGATTATCATCCGTAGGATGTGGTATAAATTCCTGCCCCGTTACCAGAGGTCCCTCCGGTAGCGGCAGCGCTACAAATCCAGCCCGCCTTGCAGCACTTCTTCCTTTGCCGCCTTGAACATCGCCGCGTTGATATTGGGGATGATCGCGCGTTTTCCGGCGAACTGTTCGGCGCGGGTCAAATTAGACTCCCCGCGCGTTGCCTGTCCTACACGGCCGATTTCGGCCATGGTGACCGGTTGCGCCGCTCTTTCTCATCGCTGGTATTTTCACCGCCTGTCGTGCATGAACCGGCAGGTCATACGCCAACGATACATTATATTGCTAACGTTAGTGTTTTGCCTCCCGGGGCTAACTTTCCAGATGTCGGCAGCCGGGTGGCGGGCCATGAACCCGCCGCAAATGCTTCCGAAATTGTCCCGAAACGCCCCGAAACGACCCTGCACGGGGCGAATTCGACCGCCGGAATCGATCAATCCTCAGCTTTTTGCCGAAAAATCGATGCGGATTTTGGTCCTGCGTCGGAACAACGCCCTGCCGCCGACGGGTGCACGTCTTGATCCAGTCAAAGCTTTACCCAGGGTAGTTTTGCCGCGCTGTCGATGACGAGCATCAGCGCGACAACAAGTGAAGCCAGACTGACCACCAATACGGCGCCAGCGAGCATATCCTTGGCGATTCGCATTTCTTCGTGAAGCTCGGGGTGCAGTCGATCGATGACGGTCTCGACGGCGGAATTGATCAACTCCAGCGCCAGCACCAATGCGACGACCAGCATCACCAGTGCCCACCAGACCGGGGCCGGCTGCAGGACCAGCAAAGCCAGCACTGCCAGCATGGCAACGACAATATGGGCGCGGAAACTTCGTTCCCGCCGCCACCCGGCCACCAGCCCGGCGACTGCAAACCCCAACCGTTCGACAAAATTGCGGTTCTTCATCGCCCGTTTCCCTGCCCTGCCACTGGCTTGGCACTTGATGACAGGAAAGGCCAGTGCGCCGGTTTCGGTTACAGCGTGTGAAATCGCGCCCAACAGCGATTCGCCTGCGAATCCGTTAATCGCTTCGATCGCAATTGAACAGTCTTGAATGCGGCGGGGTCGGCTTTCCCGCAAGGCCCGACCCTGTCAGGACGATGAATTCGTATTCCTGATCAATGGGATATGCCATAATCACAACGCGCCATTGTCGGAGGCGATTTCACAATCTGGCAACGTCAGCGTCAGCACATTGCACGCGCCGACACGCTCATAGCTGTCGATAACGGTCCAGGCTCGTACCAATGCCAAACCGGCGCCGGCGCCGCGCGTCGGGATGGTATTTCGAATGTGCTCGACTTGCGGTGTGCGCGGATCAAAAGGCGCAGCCTGGTCGGTTAGTATAAATCGTACGCGGCCCGCCTCAAGCGCCAACACAAGGTTGATCGCTGCACCGCGGGGCATCTCGGCATGATCGATCAGGTTGCTGACCAATTCCTCGGTAATGATCGCCAGTCGTGTCGCGGTTTCGGGTGTCAGCAAGGCGCCGAATAAGCGCGCCGCGGCGACCAGTCTGCCGACAGCGTTGCCATCGGCGATGCAATCGATTGCTAGGTGTCGAAGCGCCGGATTGCCAGATGCCATTATGACACCTAGCCTAAGACTTGATTACGCGAGAGCAAGCAAGAGGCCCGAATCATGGTATCTGCACGAATCAGCCTGGTGATCATTGGGGCGCTTGTAGCGACTTCAGTGAGCGCCGAGATCGCCACGGTCAAGCGCGTTACTGGCACGGCAATGATCGAGCGTAACAAGACGCCTGTCGCTGTCATCCCCGGCACGAAGCTAGAAACCGGAGACTTGCTGACAACGGGCAAGGATGGCCGGATCAGTGTCACCTTTATCGATGATTCGCGCTTTTCAGTCGGACCTGGAAGCCGCATTCGGCTGACACGTTTCGATTTTGATGACACGACCCATCAGGGAAAATCCGAAACCCGGGTTGAAAAAGGGGCGCTGGCGATTGTTTCAGGCCAGATCGCGCATGAAAATCCTAAGGGTATGACGGTGCAAACGCCGACCTCGGTGCTGGGTGTGCGCGGCACCCGCTTTGTGGTCACCGTGAAATGATTCGCCCGGCCGGTTTGGCCGCCCTGCTGTTGGTCAGCGGCTGCGCTACGTCGACCGTTACGTTGCTCAAGGGCGAGGGCGCAAACTCGGCCGGCGCCGTGGTCGTCCTTGACCCGAAAACCGGCGAAGACGTGAAAATAATCGATACAGCGGGCACCTCGGCTTCGCTTGCGGGGCGCAGCGCGACTGTGCGCAGCCGCGCTGCTGACACTGCTGAGCGCCGCTTCAGCGACCTTCTTGCCGGCATACCCGACCCGCCCAGGCGCTTTATCCTTGTGTTCCCCGAAGGCAGCACCACCATCAGCCCCGAATCCATTTCCGTTCGCGACGCGATGTTTGCCGAAGTGAAACGGCGCGGCCCTGGCGTCACCGTACAGATCGAAGGCCACACCGACCGCGTTGGCGACGCCGCCGACAATGATCGCCTGTCCCGCCAACGCGCCGTTGCCGCCCGCGACTTGCTGGTCGCGCAAGGGCTCGACGTTGGCATCACCCGCACCGTTGGCCGCGGTGAACGCGCCCCGGTGCCCGGCCATGCCACAGCGGATGGGGTCGAAGATCCTGTCAACCGCCGTGTGGAGATCGTGGTGCGGTAGCAAAAAGACCGCTGGCGGCTGGGGTATTTTCCCTGCTGCAATAGGCTCACTACCCGCGAAATCGAAGCACCATCACCGTCAAATCGTCGCTCGCCGGATTGCCCGCTTCAAATGCCCGCACTGCCCCCACCATCGCGCGCGTCGCTTCCGAAGCGGCTGCCCCGGGCTGCCAATCCAGCAGCACGTCGCGCGTCCGCCTGGAGCCAAAGAAATCGCCGCTCGCGTTTTGCGCTTCTCGCACGCCATCGGTGATTATCGCCAGCCCGTCGCCAGGCGCCAGTTGCACGCTTTCCAACGGATAGGGATATCCAGCCATGGTGCACAGCGGCAGGCCGCCCTCCATCACGACCGTTTCAAGCTGGCCATCGGCGCGCAGGATCAGTGGATTTTCATGTCCCGCGTTGACCAGTTCTGTGTGGCCGGTCGCCATGTCGATTATCCCGCAAAGCATGGTCACTTCGACAAATGTTTGACCATCGTCGGCGAGCTCCTCGTTCAACGCGCGGATAACGTCGTTCAGCGCCGCACCGCCTCGCCGCAGCAGGCTGTGAGCCAGCGCTTTCGACACTGCCATGAACAGTGCCGCCGATGGACCCTTGCCGGTGACATCGCCGACCAGGAACACGATCCGACCATCGGGCAGCGCAAATGCGTCGTATAAATCGCCGCCGATGGCCTGGGCAGGCTCAAGCACGGCATCGAGATCAAGCTGTGGGTGCAGATTCCCCAGAACGCTGCGATCGGGCAGCATCGCTCGCTGAATGTCGCGCGCTGCCTTCATTTCGCCGTCAGCCGCCAGCCGCGCCTCTCGCAATTGCCGCGCTGTTCGTGTCGTTTCGGCAAACAACGCTGCCAGCACTGCCAGCGCCGTAACTCCGCCGAGCACAAGTGGCCGCAGCGGATCGAGCAGCAGCGCCCAGTAAGCAAATGCTGCAACACTGCCTGCCATCACAATGGCGACCACAGCCGCCAACCATAGCACCCGCCGCCGAACACGCGACAGACCCAGAATCGCGGCGCCAGCCAGCGCGATACCCAGCACCCATTCGGCGACCGGCGCCCAGCCCGGCCGCACCAGCCATCCGTCCGTCAATATCGCATCGATCGCCTGCGCATGAATGCGCACGCCAAATTCCTCCCGGCCCAGTGGCGTTACCCGTACATCGCCCAGCCCGACGCTGGCGGGGCCGACCAGCACGATCTTGCCCTGCAGCATTCCGGCCCGTTGCGGTTGCCGGATGATGTTGACAGCCGACGTTTCGGCGCCGTCCGGCAGCGTTCCGAAATGCAGCCTCGCCTCACCGGCCGGACTGGTCGGAATAAAGAGTTTTCCCAATTGCAAACCCGCAGCGACCGGCGTGATCATGTGTTTCCGCTGCGCCACGCGCACCATGTCCACCGAAATGCCCGGCGTTGGCACGCCTGCAACATTCGCCGCCATCAACAACCGCCGTGTTACGCCATCCGCATCGGGATTGCCATTGATCAAACCCTGCCCACGCGCACTGTCCTCAATATCCGCGACATTGCCGATCGCCAGCGCAAATGTGGTGACACGGGCGGGCAATGGCGCAGCAAATTGCGCCTCTACTGGCAAGGCGGCGCTGTCGGCCTTTGTCAGCCCCTGGGCTTCGGCGGCGCCGGCGATGATCCCCGTGCGCGCTACCACCACCGGCGCCCGGCCGATAGCTTCGCCGAACTGCCCATCCAGAGAGGGCATCGCAGCAATCTCAACCTTCGCTGCCGGGCTGAGAGTGGTGAACACATCTGCAATCCGTTTCGGGTCGGTGGAAGGGTCAGGCTCGGTGAACACGATATCATACCCGATTGCCGCTGCGCCCGCCTGCCGCAGCCGATCAGTGAGCAGTGCAAGATAGGATCGCGGCCATGGCCATGGCCCCAGCGCCCGCAGGCTTTCAGCATCGATGCGCACGACATGGACACCCGTGTCGGAGATTACCCTTGGTTGCCATCGCTGATATCTGTCGAACAGAGGCTCGGCGAATAACGATCCGGCAAACGCTTTCAGCAATCCCGCCGTGACCAGCGCGGCCAGCAAGCCGATCAGACGAACGCGCACAGGTGCGGGATCAGACGTCGACTTCAAGCCCATCATACGCGCAGATTACCTGCACCGCAGCCGCTGCGCCGCGTGTCAGATGCTCATACTGGATCGCTTCCGCCGTCACGGCGGCGATCTGTACATCGGAATAGGTCGGCTCATGGTGAAACAACGCCAGGCATTTGGCGGTTGCCAGACGGCACAGGTCTATCGCTACCAGGCTGCTGGAATGCCCCCAATCCTGCTTCAATGACACTGAATCGCCAAGTGAATACATTGTGTCACATATCACCAGATCAGCGCCGGCAAAAAAAGCTTCAAACTTGTCCTCGCTGTCCATCGTATCTGATCGGTGCTCGGAATCGGTGCTGTACACCACCGACCGGCCGACCACATCGAATCGATAGCCATAAGACAAATGCGAATGATGCTGTTCCAGTAACGTCACCGAGATTCCGCCGATCTGATGCGCCACGCCCGTTGGCAATGTGACGAATTCGATTTTCGCGCGCAGCCAGTCGAACGGCACCGGAAACGAAATTTCCTTCATCTGCCGCCGGAGCGCTGTTTCCGCGTCCGTGTGGCCGGCATGAATGACAATTATCGTTTCCGGATCGAATGCAGGCACAAAGAAGGGGAACCCCATGATGTGGTCCCAGTGCAGGTGTGATAGAAAAAAGTGATAGCGCCGCGGATGACCGCCAACGACGCGGCGCATCGCGTCCAGACCGAACTCGCGCAGGCCCGAGCCCATGTCGCAGATGATAAAATTGCCGTCCCCCGCCTCGATCTCCACGCATGATGTTGCGCCGCCAAAACCGCCGCGCGTCACAAAATCCAGTTCAGTGTCTACAAACGCTGCCGCCTCATCGGGATCGGCGAACGTTCGCCCTGAGGCCGCCAACACCCCAGCCACGACTTTTTCGCGGATCGTCGACGCAGTTGCTGCCACCGGAAGCGACCCGCGTGTGCCCCAGAACCGCACTTTCATCGCGCCGCGTCCGCACAAGCCGCGTGCACCGTGTCGTAAACCTCAAATAATTTATCATACCGGCTGATCGCCAAAATCTCGCGCATCGCCTCGCCCGGCGCCGCCAGTCGCATGGCGACGTCGGCCTTTTTCGCTGTCGCCAGACCAGTGCTCAGCGCTCTCAAACCGCGCGATGACATATAAGGAACGCCGGCTAGATCCACGACAAACGGCAAACCGCTCGCCGCCGCTGCCGTGATCGCCGCCACCAGATCGGCAGAAAAAGTCTCCCAATTGCTTTCATCGACACGACCCTGCTGTCGACCAAGGAGCGCGCCTTCTTGCTTCGTCGCGGTCCACGCCATCACTCAAGCCCCCCAACTTGGACATTTGGCCACAGCCGGCGTGTCGCCGTCAACTGCCACCCGTTGCAAACGCCGCTTGCTAACAGGTTCCACCGCACCCGCCGATCTACGCAAGGCTCAAGATTGAGAGATTCGTTATGCTCGTCGATCCGTTGGTCTTGCGGTCCGTCGTCGTCATATGCCTTGCCACGTTGGCACGATATCACAGTCGTTCAACTTGGGCATGCTTTGGAGCATCGTCTGCGCTCCACAAACAACCCCGGCATTGCTGTGATTATATGCAGTGCTCATGGCGGACATTCGGGACTGTTTAGCATTATTTTGGAAGACTATCGGTGCTTGATCCACTACTTTGATCGCGGCAGCCGCTATTGTGCCGTCGATTGCCAAGACACGCTACGCCTTCACGGCATCCGGATATTGATGTCGGGCAAGGGCAATTGAGCGGCCGGCCCCGGGCACAACGCAATGGTCGAAACGTGCTGCATGACGCTTAAATCCGAGATGGTCTGGCGAACGACCTTGTTCACCCGCGCCGACGCCGAGCGAGACATTGCCCGATAAATTGCCGGCTTCTACAATCTCGCTCGACTACGTCAGCCCCGCCAAGTTCGAAAGACACGCGGTCAGTTGAGGCAACGCCTCTTGACGTTAGCTCGGGAAGTCCACAGCCGGGAGTTTGAGAAGCAGAGGTTTTGGGAAACCTGGCCTCGCTGCCTGTCGCAGGAACGGGGGCATACACGACTGACGACTTTGGTGCCAGGTACCCCCGGCAGCGGATTTGACACGGCCTTTCCATAATTTCAATTATTGGCGACTTGCTACGCCAATCCGTCCACGATCCATTGCCCGTCCAATTGCTCTTTCACAGTATGAAGCGTCCCGGGTTTTCCGGAGGCTCCTGAATGTGAGAAGGAGCCTATACTATGACCAAGCCATCGAACAGATTTTCGCATGAGGTCCGCGATCGTGCGGTTCGCATGGGTGGTGAGCACCGGTCGGATACGCCTCGGAGTGGGCGGCGCTGACGTCGATCGCCGGCAAGATTGGGTGCACGACCGAGACCCTGCGCCGCTGGTGTCGCGAGGAGGCGAGCCGACGAAGTGCGCCAGCGGCGCAGCTTTCCGATGACAAAGCCCGGCTGAAGTTGCTGGAGCGCGAGGTCAAGGAACTGCGGCGGGCGAATGAGATCTTGCGCAAGGCGTCAGCATATTTTGCGCAGGCGGAGCTCGACCGCCGCAACAAATGGTGATGGGATTCATTGAGGCCCATCGTAAGGACCTGGGGATCGAGCCGATCTGCCGCGAACTGGCAGTCGCCCCATCGTCTTGGCACGAACATGCTGCCCGGCTTGCCGATGCCAGCAAACGGTCGGCGCGTGCGCATCGCGATGACGTCCTCCGCGCCCAGATCGAATGCGCCCATGCTGCCAGTTTTGGTCTCTATGGCACGCGCAAGATCTGGCACCAGTTAAGGCGCGAGGGAACCAAGGTTGCCAAGTGCACTGTCGAGCGCCTGATGCGAGCAATGGGGCTGGCGGGGATAGGGCGCGGGGAGAAGACGATAACTACCGTCAGCAACCCCAAAGCACTGTGCCCGCTCGACAAGGTCAATCGCGAGTTCAAGGTCGCCCGCCCCAATGCGCTTTAGGTGGTGGACTTCACCTACGTCCATACCTCGGCCGGGTTCGTCTACGTCGCATTCGTCATCGATGCCTTTGCCCGACGCATCGTTGGCTGGAGGGTCAGCCCATCGCGGCCACGGCCGGCTTCGTGCTGGATGCGCTGGAGCAGGCAATCCATGCCCGCCGGCCGAGCGCGGCGGACGGCTTGATCCATCATAGCGACAGGGCGGTGCAATATCTTGCCATGAGCTACACCCAGCGCCTGGCGGAGGCGGACCTGGTGCCGTCGGTCGGCAGCGTTGGTGACTCGTATGAAAACGCCCTCGCTGAAACCATCAACGGCCTTTCACAAAGCGGAAGTCATCTGGCGGCAGCGATCTTGGCCGACTGCGTCGGCCGCCCTGATGACTACCCTGAAATGGGTCGACTGGTTCAACAACCATCGCCTGTTCGGACCGATCGGCCACATCCCGCCCGCAGCGGCGGAAGCCAACTACTTTGCTGCCAAGGAGAACCTCGATATGATCGCGCGACTCAAACGAAATCGCCTCCGGAAAACCCGGCGCGGCTCACGCCCGTCGAGTCGGTCGCTCTGGCTTGATAGTCGAAAGTGCTTACCAAAGGCGATTTACAGCAAAGGCGTCAAACAGCGTTTCATTAGAGACCAGGACCATCCCCTCGGACTGAGCTTGTGCGATCAGAAAGCGTTCGAACGGGTCCTTGTGGGAGATGTTCATCTCACCGGCGAGTCTCGCGTGGTGAACGCTGATAGCCAATTCGCCAAACCCCTGTCCGGCAAGAATAGCTTCAAATTCCTGTGCGAGCAGCGCCGCGCCAGGCAACTTGCCGATCCTGAATTTGGTGGCCACCTCCATCGCCGAGGCGGCGCTTACGGCAATGCTATTGGATTCATCTGCAATGGCTTCGCGAGCGCGAGGACTAAGCGCCTCATTGCCTTCCAGCCACCAGATCAATACATGGGTATCGAGGAGCAACTTCAAGCCAGATTCCACCCGTCCTGTTCATCCGAAGGCAGCGGCTCGTCGAAGCGCGCATCAATCGTGATCTTGCCCTTGAGCGCTCCAAATGTGCGGCGGCCATGCGGCTTGACCGGCACCAGACGCACGGCCGGCACGTTACCAC
>JBBRPI010000019.1:0-49807 GCA_038228305.1 Sphingomonadales bacterium
CGCGTGGTCAGCGATGATCCGGGCTTGCTCGCGCGGCTGATGCCCGATGGGTATAGCGCCAGGCCACTGCAGGCCATCCTGTTCGAGGTCGAGGCGTGGGATTCCAACTGCTCGCAGCACATCCCGCACAAAATTGATGCCGACGACGTTGCCGAAGCGGTCGCACGGCTCGAAGCGCGCCTCGCCGCACTCGAAACCGAAAACGCAGCTTTGCGCGCCAAACTTGGCACAAAGAACGTTCAGCCATGACCGACACCGAAATCCCCCGCGCGCCGCTGCCGCCGTTCACCCGCGCCACCGCCATCGTCAAGGTCCGCGCCGCCGAAGATGCCTGGAACAGCCGCGATCCGGCGCGCGTCGCGCTGGCCTATACGCTCGACAGCGAATGGCGGAACCGCGATCAGTTCCTTGTCGGTCGCGCGGCGATCATCGCACTGCTGACTAGGAAGTGGGCGCGCGAAGAAGAGTATCGCCTCGTCAAGGACCTGTGGGCATTTACCGACAACCGCATCGCCGTGCGCTTTCAGTATGAATGCCGCACCGACGGCCAATGGTATCGCGGCCATGGCAATGAACAATGGGAATTTGCCGAAAATGGCCTGATGCGACGGCGCGAAGCCTCGGTAAACGACGTCGCAATCACCGAGGCGCAGCGTCGCTTCCGCTGGGCCGGTCCCGCGCCGCGCCCGGTCGATCACGACGGGCTGATCGGCGTCGGCAAGTGACGGACATCAAAATCGTCGCGCTGTCGGGAAGCCTGAGGGCGGCTTCGGTCAACGCCGCCTGGCTGCGGGAGGTCGCGGCAGCGGCCCCTGGAGGCTTTGACGTGGAGATCGTATCACTCGGCAACTTGCCGCTATTCAATCCCGATCTTGAGGCTTGCCTGCCCGACAGCGTGGAACAGTTTTGCACCACGATCGCTGCTGCCGACGCCGTAATCATCGCCAGTCCCGAATATGCCCATGGCATTAGCGGCGTGCTCAAGAACGCGCTGGATTGGCTGGTGGGCTCGGCAGGATTTGCCGGCAAGCCGGTGCTGGTTCTGAACGCGGCGCCGCGCGCCACGCATGCCGACGCGGCTTTGCGCGAAACGCTCGCAACAATGGCAGCCGAGGCCGCGGACGGTAGCCCCACCGTTCACCACTTCTTTCAAACCATCAAAAAAGGACCAGCCCATGCTGCGCATAATTAAGCTGCTGTCGCCGCTCTTGCTGATCGGCGTCGCCGCTGCAGCCGATATTCCCTCGGCCCATTATTTGCCGATAGGCGAAATCAAGTTTCCGGCAAATTACCGCGAATGGGTATTCCTGTCGTCGGGCCTGGACATGAACTATTTCGCCGGCGCGCCCGCTACCTCCGAGCACAGCTTTGACAATGTCTTTGTCGACCCCGTGTCGTGGCGCGCCTTCAAGGCGACCGGGCATTGGCCGCAGGGAACGATATTTGCCAAAGAAGGCCGCCATGGTGCCACCGGGGGCTCGATCAACCATTCCGGCCAATTCCAGTCCGGCGAGTCCGAATATCTCGAATTGCACGTGCGCGACAAACGGTTTCCTTCAGGCTGGGGATTTTTCGAGGTGGAAGGCAACAAACCGGCCAAGGTGCTGCCGACCTCGGCGCATTGCTATTCGTGTCATCAACAACACGCTGCCGTCGAGACGACATTCGTCCAGTTTTATCCGACGGCAAAGCCAATCGCGATAAAGGCAGGAACATTCGACGTATCAAAATAGAGTCATATGCCCGCCACTGGACGGCGCATTTATCCAAATATTATCAGCAAATTAACGACAAATTGTCGATCGCAACCTCATGCATTGAAAAGGCAACAAACCATGATTGAACTCTACACGCACAACACCCCGAATGGGCATAAAATCAGCATTGCCCTGGAAGAGCTCGGCCTGCCTTACGTCGTCAAGCGCGTGAACACTTTCGCGGGCGAACAATTTTCTCCCGAATTTGTCGCGATCAATCCCAACGCGAAAATTCCAGTCATCGTGGACACGGAAACTGGGCTCATCGTCTATGAATCCAACGCCATATTGCTCTATCTGGCAGAAAAAGCCGGCCGTCTCATGCCGACCGATACGAAAGGCCGTTTCGAAGCACTGCAACTGCTGTTCATGCAGGCATCATCGGTAGGCCCGATGTTTGGCCAGCGAGCATTCTTTGCCTATTTTTCGTCCGAACAAGTGCCGTTCGCGCTCGATCGCTACAGCAAGGAAGCGGCCCGTATCGAAGCCACCATGGACAAGCTGCTGGCCAGTCGTGATTTTTTCTGTTGTGACTATTCCATTGTCGACATCGCATTCTTTGGCTGGGTGAATACCGCAGTGGCCTCCTTTTACCCGGTCAGTGACTATCCAAACCTTGGGGCCTGGTATGCGCGGGTCGCGGCGCGCCCTGCCGTTCAGAAAGGTGTGACCATCCCCGACCCTTTGATCGATTTTACGCCAATGAGGCGTTGAATGGCCGATTAGTTTACGACTGATCCTGGCGATGAGGCAATGGTGCACCACGACACATTCCACTCGCCGGGGCCGGTCATTTGGCTATGACAGCTGTAACTAGGAACCTTGGAGGTCTCCCCGTGAAATGCTGAACAGTTGGCCAAGGCCTCAAGGTATCCGCAATCGGGGTTGGCTGCATGCCGATGATCCGCGGCGGCAATGTCGCCTATGGCGAGGCGCGCGAGGAAGAATCGATTGCCACGATTCACGAGGCGATCGATCTGGGCGTCACCTTTTTCGACACCGCCGGAATGTCGGGCCCGTTTACCAACGAGAAACTGGTCAGTCAGGCGAGCAAGCGCAAGCGCGATAGCCTGGCGATCGCCACCAAGTTCGCAATGAAGTCGAACGGCAACGAGTTGGCCGGCCTTGACGGCAGCCCGGCCAACGCGCGCCGTCCCTGTGAAGGTTCGCTGAAGAGGCTTGGCATCGACACGATCGACTTGTCGTACCAGCACCGTGTCGATCCCGCCGTGCCCATCGAAGCGACCATCGGCGGTATGGCCGACTGGTGAAGGAGGGAAAAGTTCGGCACATCGCACTGTCCGAAGCCGGCGCCGAAACGCTTCGGCGCGCGGCAAAAGTGCATCCGATCGCGGCGTTGCCGACCGAATATTCGGTCTGGGAACGTGACGTGGAGGACGATATCCTCCCGACTTGCCGCGAATTCGCATTGGTTTCGTAGCGCACAGCCCGCTCGGGCGCGGTTTCCTCGCGGGCGGTATTCGCAGCTTGGGCGACGGCGCCCCCGACGACTGGCTCCGCAACGATCCCCGGCGTAAAGCGGCGGGAGACAACGCGCGATTCCGTTGGCTCGCCCGATGTTTCGCTGAACGATGATGACTTGGCGGACCTCACCGCCGCGGCGCCAATAGGGACGACCGCGGGACCGCGTTACGCCAAGCGCGGCATGCGGACGGTGAAGTTATGATCGATTAACGTCGGCAAGTACTGACTATTTAAGAGCCCGATTCGTAGCGCTACAACCATGATAAAACTTTCGCCTGATTTTGATTGACACCGCAACGACAAAAAATAGCATTAGGTCCCCGTATGCCCGAGCTTCGCCGGTCCTGCGCTGCATCCCCGACGCGACGTTGCGTGGCGGGTTTGGGCAGAGGCGCTGCTTGCCGACAAAGGTATGATGCAGACGCCATCCGCGCCGAGATCGCGGCAGTCGGTGTCAAAGCGGTCATGGCAGGCCCTACAGCCACGACCTCAAACCCATCGGAATGGCCTTTCCCCAGATCAAGGCACATCTGTAAACAGTCAAGGCTCGCAACATCGAAGCCTTATAAAAAAAGTCGCAGGGAAAATCTGCGACCTTTGCTGATCAAAAGAATGCCGCAATTGTCTCAGAACAGTAGAATATTTTGCAGATTAAAGGCTCGATACTTTAGGCGGCGCGCTGTTATTTTTCAGATATCCATTCAAGTCGCTCGATCTTCCAGCCACAGGAAAGTTTTGCGAGTACCGCAGTTTCGTCGACCACCGTGTCGATCATCCTGTCACTGCGATTGCTGATCATGCGGATTTTGGAGGTGATCTTCACTCTCGTTGTGCTGTCAGTCGAGACCGCGCGTTCGAGCAAGACTGTTTTTACCGTCTTTTGAAACGCTATGTCGCCGGCCAGGTGCCCACCGACATAGTCTGAATAGCTTTCTTCGACACCGTCTTCAACAACCTTCAGATCGGGCGAAAGCCGAGCGATCGCCAGATCACGGTTGCCAACCTCAATTGCGTTCGAAAAGGCCTGAAGGGCAGCTTCTGCCGGACTGACGTTGGTGCGGCTGATGCCTTTGGATGTCGGCGTCATGACCATGCCGCCATGGGCCATCTTGCTATGGTCCATGGCGGGCATCGCATTGCCGCCGGCTGCCGCTGGGGCGGTCATGTTCATCTTGCCGTGATTCATCGGTGCGGCGGCCTCGGTATCGGGCATGGTATGGCCTGCGTGGGATTCGACCGTCTGGGCCAGCGCCGATGCGGCAAAAAGCAGAGCCAAGCCTTCGAAAATGATTGCCTTGATCATCGTTGTTTACCCCGATTGTCAGACGGTGCGGCGCACCGGCGCGCCAAATTCAGGATCTGTGCTGACGCGTCGCGAGACGGTGCCGGCCGGGAAGCGATACCAGCCCGGATCGCGGTAATCGCTGCGGGCGAGATCGTCGCGAACCTTCACCACGGTGAACATGCCGCCCATCTCGATATTGCCGAACTGGCCGTTGCCGATCATCATCGCCATCGTGTTGGGCGGGCCGGTCATCCCACCGTCGGTGTGGCCCTGATGCTCCGCCATGCCATCGCGCCCCATCGCCATGAACCCTGGCAGCAGCTTGCGCACCTGGTCTTCGACGCCGGTTTGATCGACGCTCGTCGGGTTGGGCACGCCGTGTCCCATCGCATTCATCGTGTGGTGCGACATATGGCAGTGGAACGACCAGTCGCCGGGAATAGCCGTGAATTCGATATCGCGCATCTGCCCGACGTTGACCACTTCGGTGACTTCGGACGTCCATTGGCTGCGCGGCCGCCGGCCGCCATCGGAGCCTGTGACCTGAAATTCGTGGCCATGAAGGTGGATCGGATGGTTCCACATCGACAAATTGCCGATCCGGATACGGACGCGTTCCCCGGTGCGCGCCACCATCGGGTCGATCGCCGGGAACACTTTTGAATTAAACGTCCACAGATTGAAATCGACCATGATCGACGGATCAGGGCGCCAGGTGCCGGGGTGCAACGCCCAATTGTGCAGGATAAAGGCATAGTCACGATCGATCGGTACAGGTTCGGGCCCGCGTGGATGGATGATGAACAGGCCCATCATCCCGAACGCCATCTGAGTCATTTCATCGGCATGGGGGTGGTACATGTGGCTGCCATGCTGTTGCAGGGTGAATTCATAGACAAAGGTTTCACCCGGTCCGATGGCCGGCTGGTTGAGCCCGGCGACGCCGTCCATACCCGATGGCAGGATAAGGCCGTGCCAATGGACGCTGGTGTGCTCCTTCAGACGGTTGGTGACATAGATGCGGACGCGGTCACCTTCGACCGCCTCGATCGTTGGGCCGGGGGTGGAGCCGTTATAACCCCAGCAGGTCGCCTTTGACCCCGGGCCGAATTCGTGGACAATCTCCTCGGCGACGAGATGAAATTCCTTGGCACCGTTGACCATTTTCCATGGCAGCGTCCAGCCATTCAGCGTCCGGACCGGCGTGTACCTCGGATCGCGGAGGCCGCCGGGTATCGGGGCCGGCATCGGGGCTGGCGGGTGCGGCATCGGCATGGTGCCATGATCCATGGCGGCCATGTCGTGCGATTGCGCGCCGGCCCGATCGGCAGCGACCAGTGCGCCGGCTGCGGCGACGGCACCCGTGCGCAGCAGCAGATTGCGGCGATCAACGATCATGATGGGCCTCCCGGATGTTGATGCGCGGACGGCGGCGGTGCCGGGACAGGCACCGCAGCGCCATGCCCGCTGTGGTTCGCGCTCGGGTTCCCATGGTGCATACCCGGCATATCGGCCATCGACGGTGCAGGCTGCGCACTCGCGCCGCCATGTTCGCCGTGGTCCATGGCAATACCGCGCGGTGTCAGGATTTCGCTGATACTCGGCGTCGACCCGGTGCCATCCTTCTCGCTCGGCAAGCGGCCGCCGACGGCACGCATTAGGTCGAGCCGCGCCAGCCAATAGTCGCGAATGGCTTCAAGATAGCCCTGATAGGCGTCATATTCCTGGGTCTTTGCCTGAAGCAGTTCGAACACCCCGATCAGCATGAAATTCTGTTCCTGCTGGCTGCGCTCGACGACGGTTTCGCGTGCCGGGATCAAGGCCTCCCGGTGGGTCTTGACGATATCGGCGAGTACTTGCACCCGTTCGGCATTCAATCGCACGCCATTGTCGGTTTTCAATTGCAACGCCAGCAACTGCGCGCGTGCCTGCCGGTATCGCGCCTGTGCCCTTTGGACACGGGCGCCGCCCTGGTTGAAGACCGGGATCTCGATGCTCGCGGTCGGCCCCTGGATTTTCGAGCCATCGGTTTCACGCTCGCGTTCAACACCGATCTGCGTGTCGCCGAGCAGCCGCAGATTGCGGGTGATGCCGGCGGCCTCGCGCAGGATATCGACTTCACGCGACTGCGCCAGCAACGCCAGGTTGCCCTGGTTCGCCATCGCTTCGAGCACGGCCGGGTCATCTTCGGCGGCGACGGGCAGCGGCAGCCGGTCGCCGGTCTGCCAGTCGGCGTCGGTCCCGCTCAGGCCGACCATGGTGTTCAACGCCAGCCGCGCCATCCGCGCCGCGACCAGCGCGCGCGCCGAATCGATCCGCGCCTGGCTGGCCGCAGCTTCCTCGCGCTTCAACTGGAGTTCGCTGATGTTGCCGGCAGCATAAAATCGCCGGGCCAGTTCGGCCGAAATTGCCATGCCCGACGCCGCCGCTGCGCGCATGTCCGCCACCTGTTGCGCGCCGACATAACCGTACCAGGCTGACTCAACATCGAAGCCGACGCCGAGCACCGAGGCTGCAATGGCGAGCTTGGCGCGCTCGAAATCGGATCGGGCGAGCCGGGCGCGCGCCGGCAGCACGAGGAGATCGACCAACGGCACCACCAGCCCCAATGTAAGCTGGTAGCCAGGGCCGCCCAGCGCATCGAGCCGCGCGATGTTTAACCGCGGATTGGCGATCTGCACCGCCTCCATGATGTCGGCACGCGCCAGCCCAAGCCGGGCATATTCTTCCTGCAGTCGTGGGCTACGCAGCATGGCAACCCGGACGGCGCGCTCCGCCGTCATCGGTTCCGCTAGCCATTGAGTAACAAGAGCCTGGTCGACATTATTGCTGTTGTTTTCCCAGCCCAGTTCAGGAGCACCGCGCGCCGCAAGCAGGCGATTGATCTGAGGCGGATCAAGTCCGGGCTGGACCGTCGCACAACCTGCCACCAGCACGGCAACAGTTGCCATCGCCAAAAGCGACCTTCTGCGCTTTAACATCTGTCGCTTAACACTGGTGCTGCATTCCATGATCTCCGGTGAGCGTGGCTAGAGCGCCACCGTTCTTAGCTATACGCACGCTGGCAGACTGGCCCTCACGTGTCGCCGAGAAGTTCGAAAAGTTGCAGTCGCGCTCGACGAATGCGGGTTTCGACGGCCTTTTCGCTGATCCTGAGCACCAACGCCGCCTCCGCCTGAGAAAGGCCGTCAACCGCGCAAAGGATCAGCGGCTCCTTCAGCTGTGCCGGCAGCTTGGGAATTGCGCGTGCGACTGCCAACAGCCTTTGCCTGTCCTCCGCCGCGACGTCGGCGGGGACGCTGTCGCCGGCCAGTTCAAGCACATCGCCATCCAGTGGCGCCGCAAACGTAAAAAACCGGCGTACGGCGCGCCGACGCCCCCAGTCACGCGATTTGTTAATGGCGATGCGCGCCAGCCAGGTCCCGAATGGCCGGGCCGGATCATAGCTTTTCAGCGCCAGCCAGGCCGCGACAAAGCTTTCCTGAACGAGGTCGAGCGCTTCTTCGCTGTTTCCTACATGACTGCGAATGAGCCGGTAGAGGCGCGCCTCGTATCGTCGCATGAGCACCGGAAACGCCCCGCTGTTCCGATCGCGTGCAAGCGTTGCAAGTTCCCCGTCGGAACATCCGGCGAAATTCGGATTCACTGGCCTTGGGCGGTCAGCGCCCGGGTGACGGCGGCGTCAAACTTGGCGGCTTGATCGGGTCGCAGCAGCGCCCGCATCGCAAAGATATGCGCCAGCGTCAGTTTTTGCAGTTCTCCCATGGCATGATGCGAGCCGTCTACCGCTGCCGCAACCTGTGGCCCTTCACCGTGTTCGCGCTCGATCGCGCCAGCCAGAACGGCGTTACTAGCCTTTAATTGGGCCTCAAGCGCGCGTTTTCGGATCGCGAAATCGGCCTCTAGGGCTTCGAGCCTGATGCGCTGGCCGGCGTCGAGATCAAGATGGTTGTGAAGAAAATCATGCAACTCTGCTCGCGGCGGCGCCGGCGCGGGGATGAACGTCCGCCCGATCCAGGCACCCGCCAGCCCGGCACAAAAGGCAATGAGCGCCACCAGCAAGGAATGACGAACCTTGGCCGTCATCCTTCAGTTGCCAGCAATGTCGCGGGCGCAAAAGCGGCGTTGGCCGAAAAGACCGATAGCTCCAACGGCACCGTTTCGGAAACTGGTCTGACATTTACGAAAGCAATTCCGATGATCATGGCGACTGCGGCTGCGCCAAAGCCAACGCCAAGCGAAGGTCGCGCTTCGCGAGCACGGGTCACTTCATCGATCCGCGCCATCACACGGCGCTCGATACTGGCAGAATCTGTCGGCAGCCCGGCCTCACCCAGCATGCGCAGTGCCTGATTGATACTGTCCGTCATCCCGTTCTCCCGACTTATCACGCTAGATACGCACCGCCATCGAACAGCCCTCAGGAATGGTAACCTTTCAGGCCGACATTCAAAATACCTCGCCGATGGTGAGGGCCAGCATTATCGGGTGCGTATCACCATTGACAGCAACCGAGAGACTTGATCATGTCGTTTCACACATTTCGTGCCTTCAAACTTGCTGCTGGCCTCTTTGCCCTTGGCGCAATTGCGGTATCTACAGCTGCCGGTGCGCACCCAAGACTAGTTTTGGCGCTCCCCGCTGCCAACAGCAACACTGCAACGACCGATCAGCTCAAACTGACCTTCAGCGAAACTCTGGTCCCGCAATTCTCGGGCATGTCGATCCTGATGACCGACATGCCGGGCATGAAAATGACGTCCCCGATGTCAGTCGGCAAAGTCACTTCGAGCGTGGGTGCCGATGGCAAGACGCTTGTCGGCACATTGCAGTCGCCGTTGCCTGCAGGAACCTATACGCTGGGTTGGCACGCCGTGACCGCCGATACCCACCGGGTCGAAGGCAGTTACAGCTTTACCGTCAAATAGCGGGTGGACGCTGCACTCACCATCATGGTGCGGTGGGCGCTTGTCGCCGACTTGATGCTGCTGTTCGGCGTGCCTCTGTTCGCGGTCTATGTTTCCTCGAGTCCAATTGCGAAGATCTGGCACGGCTTGCGGCACTTAATCTTCGCAACCGCAACGCTTGGTGTAGCGCTATCAATGCTGGGGATCGTAATTGTGGCCGCATCGATGAGTGGAGTGGCCATCGTAGAAGTCGACGCGGCCAGCATTTCGATGGTCGTCACGAAAATGACGGTAGGGAAAGCATTTCTTTTTCGCTTCGCGGCTTTGGCAGTAGCCATGGCTCTTGGCCTCCGCAGCAGCAGCAACCGCATAATCGTATGGCTCATCGTCATGCTGGGCGCGATTGCCTTGGGCTCGCTGGCCTGGTCCGGACATGGCGTGATGGACGACGGTCTGACGGGCCTCATCCATCTCATCGCCGATATCGTGCACCTGCTTGCCGCCGGCGTTTGGGTCGGGGCACTTGCATCACTGCTCTGGCAGCTGGTCACAACAGGTCATGCGAGCGCCAGCGAAGCACACCGCGCCCTTGCCGGCTTTGCAAGGATCGGCACCGCAAGCGTCGCGCTCGTGCTGATCAGTGGATCGATCAACGTTTGGCTGCTCGTCGGGCCCGATAATCTGCTGTCACTTGGTCAATCGCTCTATGGGCAATTGCTGCTGATCAAGCTGGCATTGTTTGCCGGCATGCTTTCGCTGGCGGCCCTGAACCGCTTTCGCCTGACACCCGGTCTTGGAGTGGCCGTGCGTTCAAATGGCGAGGCCGCGACCCAGCGACTGCGGCTCAGCCTGACGCTGGAGACGTTCGCAGCAGTCACGATACTGGGATTGGTCGCTTGGCTCGGCACGCTGGAGCCCCCGGTATCGGTCCTATGAGCCCAAACCACCTCTTCCAAGCGTTAACCAGTCACGACTCTGCCCCGAGCGCATTTCACGGTCGGGGAAACAACCACCGAAAGGCGTTCCAATGCACAAATACATGACTCTCGCCGCACTGCTCATCGCTGCGCCCCTCGCAGCCCAGACACCCCCACCGACCACGGCCGGCGCCATGTCGGGCATGAAGCATGACGACACGGCCGGCATGAATCACGACGCGACCGCCAAACCGCCCACGCCAATGCCCATGCCCATGATGGACCACAACAAAATGGAAGGCATGGACCACGCCAAGATGGGCGGCATGGGCAAAATGGGCGAGATGATGAAGAATACCTCCGCCAACCCCTATGCCGAAGCCGGGATGGCGATGCATCACAGGATGATGGTCGTCGGTGCCGACGCATCGGAGACTTGGGCTCGCCAGATGATCGAACACCATCGCGGGGCGATCGCCATGTCGAAGATTGCGGTGACGGATGCGAAGGACAAGGAGGTCCGCACAATGGCGCAGAAAGACATCGCCATGCAGGAGAAGGACGTCGCCAGCCTGCAATCATGGCTGCGGCGTCACGGCAAAACCGCCCAGTGATGCGACGAGCGCATGAGGTTCAGCTGAGCCCCATGCGCCCGCCAGCCGATAGCGCAACATCAAGCAGCGGGAACGTGGTTCGACGACGAAAAAGGTAAGCATCATGGCAGACGAGACACGTGACGCGGATATAGCCGCAGATCCGGCTCACCCGGTGCCACTTGGCCAACATCCTATGGTCGAACCTGTAGTCGACAGCGTCCGCGACGCCGGCAAAACCGTACGCGATCCGGTTTGCGGTATGATGGTCGATTCGCATACGACGGAACATCGCGCTGCACACGACGGCCACCCCTATTATTTCTGCTCCGCCGGATGCCGTGCCAAGTTCATCGCCGACCCTGTCAAGTATGTGACGCCTGCCGAGCTGCAGTCGCATGAACCAGTCCCTGAAGGCACGATCTACACCTGCCCGATGCACCCGCAGATCCGCCAGATCGGCCCTGGTGCATGCCCCATCTGCGGGATGGCGCTCGAGCCGGCGGTGATGACCGCCGAGACACCGCCGAACCCTGAACTCGCCGATTTTACCCGCCGCTTCTGGGTCGGGTTGGCGCTGACCATTCCGGTGTTCGTGCTCGAAATGGGCGGGCATTTGTTCAACATCGACCATCTGGTCGCGCCGCAGGTTTCCAACTGGATCCAGCTTGTGCTGGCGACGCCGGTGGTGCTGTGGGCAGGGTTTCCATTCTTCCAACGGGCTTGGCGGTCCATCGTCAACCGCAGCCTAAACATGTTCACGCTGGTTGCGATGGGCACGGGCGTCTCATGGACATACAGCATGCTCGCCACCATCGCACCGGGCCTGTTTCCGCCGGCGTTTCGCGGCATGGATGGTGCGGTCGCGGTCTATTTCGAGGCCGCAGCCGTCATTGTCGTCCTGGTTCTGCTCGGCCAGTTGCTCGAACTGCGCGCTCGGGAGGCGACCGGCGGCGCGATCCGCGCGCTGCTCGACCTTGCACCAAAGACAGCGCGGCGGCTGAAACCCGATGGCTCGGATGAAGAGGTGGAACTCGGCCTTGTCGCCGCTGGCGACCGCCTGCGCGTCCGCCCAGGCGAAGCTGTGCCTGTCGATGGCACCGTCACCGAAGGCCAATCGACGATCGACGAATCGATGGTCACTGGCGAATCCATGCCGGTTAAGAAGGAAACAGGCGACACCGTCATTGCCGGCACCATCAACCAGACCGGCGCCATCGCCATGCGCGCCGACAAGGTCGGCAGTGACACCATGCTGGCCCGCATCGTCCAGATGGTCGCCGATGCCCAGCGCAGCCGCGCGCCGATCCAGCGCCTCGCTGACCAGGTGGCGGGTTGGTTCGTACCCGCCGTCATCACTGTTGCCGTGCTGGCGTTCATTGCATGGGCAAGCTTTGGCCCTGAACCGCGCTTCACCTATGGCTTTGTCGCGGCGGTGACGGTCCTCATCATCGCCTGCCCTTGCGCGCTGGGGCTGGCCACGCCGATGTCGATCATGGTCGGCGTCGGGCGCGGCGCAGCGGCCGGCGTGCTGGTCAAGAATGCCGAAGCGCTGGAGCGGATGGAGAAGGTCGACACGCTGCTCGTCGACAAGACCGGCACGTTGACTGAAGGTAAACCCAAGGTCGTCGCCATTGAGGCGTTTGCCGGCATGAGCGAGGCCGACCTGTTGCGCTTTGCCGCCGCTGTCGAGCGCCCGAGCCAGCATCCACTCGCCGCCGCCATCATCGCCGAAGCAGCGGCGCGAAGTCTTGCGGTCGAGACCGCTGCCGATTTCGATGCGCCGACTGGCAAGGGTGTCATCGGCACGTTGGACAGCCGGCGGATCGCAATCGGCAACCCGACCTATCTTGCAGAACTGGGCGTTGACACTAATGCGCTGACCGAAGCTGCAGACCGCCACCGCCGCGAGGGCGCAACCGCCATTCTGGTCGCGATCGACGGCAAGGCTGCCGGTGTCATCGCAATTGCCGATCCCGTCAAAGTCTCCACGCCCAGCGCGCTCGCGGCGCTCAAGGCCGAAGGTATCCGTGTCATCATGGTCACCGGCGATAACCGCGTCACTGCCGAGGCTGTGGCGCGACGGCTTGGGCTCGACGAAATCGAAGCAGACGTTCTGCCTGATGCCAAAAACGCCGTTGTTGCCCGGCTTAAAGCCGAAGGCCGCGTCGTCGCCATGGCGGGGGACGGCGTAAATGACGCACCGGCGCTGGCCGCCGCTGATGTCGGGATCGCGATGGGCACCGGCACCGATGTCGCGATCGAAAGTGCCGGAGTTACGCTGGTCAAGGGTGATCTTAATGGCGTCGTCCGCGCGCGTCGACTGAGCCATGCAACCATGGGCAACATTCGTCAGAACCTGTTTCTGGCCTTTGTTTACAACGCCATCGGCGTGCCGGTGGCCGCCGGGGTGCTTTATCCCTGGTGCGGCCTGTTGCTTTCCCCGGCCATTGCCGCTGCGGCGATGGCATTATCGTCGATTTCCGTGGTGGGCAATGCGCTTCGCCTCAGAAACGCCGCGCTATGACAAAGCTCGTCCTCAAACCCCTGCGTAAAACCCTTCTGCTTGGTCATTGAGTTCACCTTTCATCGGAAGGAAACACGCCACTTTACCGGGGCAAGTCCACTACCTTGCTGTGGCTGCGGTCGTTTATCAGCTCGTCAGGCTGCTCGCATTTTATGGCAGGATGGTTTGACCGCAATCAGTCCGCAGCGATTGTATTCAGGGTGTTTCGTCCGCGACTGAATGCAACTACAATCATTAAAAAACCGCCATGCAGGATGCCAAGATGAAAACCGTGATTTTCGCTATCGCTCTTTTGCTCGCATCCGGTGCAAGCGCCGCTGGAACACCGACGCCTGATTGCAGCCAAGCCCAGAGCCAGGCCGATATGAGCGCCTGCGCCGGCAAGACTTTGAAAGCGGCTGATTCGGCGCTCAATCGCACATATGCCGTCGTCATGGCGCGCCTGTCGCCGGCCGGTAAAAAGACGCTTCGCGATGCCCAGCGCGCCTGGATCGCATTTCGAGACAAAGAGTGTTTCTTTGAGTCGAACGGTAACGACGGAGGATCTATATCACCAATGATCGCTAGTAATTGCGCAGAAGCGCTGACCGATCAACGTGCCAAAGCGCTGGCTGCGTTTAAAACTTGCGAGGAAGGCGATCTTTCCTGCCCGCGCTGATGATTTTGCGGCGTGCCGTGTCGATGTACGCGACATCGTTGGCCAACGGTGGTGGCAGCCTGTTACCTCGTCGTCTCGCGCTGGCATCTGGCATCATTCTTCTCGCGTCGTGCGGGTCCAATTCGACCAATCCTGCGCCAGAACGTCTGACCGACGATGCCGTGGTGCCCATCCCATCGTCCGAGCTTTTGATACCCGCAACCATCGAATTGCGCGACCTTGAACGTCGGATCAATGCCGAACTCCCGCTTGATTTGTATGCCATCGACAAGGTTGAAAAATCTTGTGTGCCGGCACAGCGTATCGGCAAACTCAAAGTGACACCTGATATCAGTTGCCAGGTTGTGGGCAATGTCAGGCGGGGCCGCATCAAGCTCTTTGGAGACGGAGAAACCCTGGTGCTCTCAATGCCCGTAGAGGCGACGGTAAGCGCGAAGCATATTGGCGGGATCATCAAATCCGAGACTGCCACGGGCAGCGGCGAGGTGCATGCCAGCGTTCGACTTGATGTGAGCAAACAATGGGAGCCCAAGGCGAAAATTCTGATCAATTACGACTGGATCGAGAAGCCAGGCGTTGTTGTTCTCGGTCATCGATTTACGTTTGCCCACAAAGCAGATGAGAAGCTGGCCAAGGTGATTTCGCGCCTTGAGCAGGATATTCCGAAACATCTGGTGGCCCTCCACCCGCGGGCAAAAATCGAGCAGGCTTGGCAAAGCGCTTTCGCTACGATTCTTGTAAATCGCGCCAACCCGCCGGTGTGGATGAGGATCACACCGCAACACCTCAGTTATGGCGGTTATCTGGTCACTCGTGATCGCCTGTTGCTGAACGTTGGGCTGACTGCGAACGTCGAGACATTCGTAGGTGACCGGCCATCCGACCCCGCCAAAACACCGCTGCCGCCCTCAACTGCACCGCGTAAAAGCGATGGGTTTCACCTGCGAGTGCCCGTTGTCGCAGCTTACGTTCAGATTCAGCCCGTTCTCGACAAGGCTTTGATGAAATTGTCGGCTCGACCGATAACTGTTCCTGAAATTGGCGAAATTCGCGTAAAATTCGGCAAATCGACGATCTACGCTACGACGAATGGGCGTCTCGCTATCGGTCTTGATGTCTCTGCAAAAACCAGTCGTTGGCCGATCGCAACCAAGGGCAAAGTTTGGTTGACTGGATTGGCTTACAACGAGCCAAACAGCCAGCGCATACTGGTTCGCGATCTGAAGGTGCAAGGGACGTCGGATGACCGAACCGGACGACTCCTTCTCGCGATTGCGCAATCCGTTGAAGTTCAGGATGCGCTAGGTCGCGCCGTCTCGCATGATTTCGCCAATGATCTGGGCAAGCTGATGATAAAGATCCGCACCGCTCTTACCGAAAAACGGATAGGCAACTTCGTCGTAAAGGTTCGCATCGATAACTTCAAAAACGGCGAGATCATACCATTAGGCCAGGGATTATATATGCCGGTCGACGTGTCAGGAGCGGCAACCGTTTTGATATCGTCGAAGAATGTGCAGGCAAAACCTACTTCCAATCAGGGCTCGATATGAAGAACTGATCCGATAAATAATGTCACATTGCGACAGCGAGTTTTCCGAAACATCTGCTTGAAAAGGCGTTCTTGTTTCGTCCCAGGCCGATTTCTGACGGCACTGCGGGTGACGGAATTCAACTATTTTTCGTCAGCTATTTTATGCATAATCTGTGTTATCGTCCGCGATGTTTTGTAGTTAATTTATATACCTGTGCGCATAATAGACGTTTTGGGCGCTTTTCGGGCGTCACTCCTTTTGGTCCATCTTCACAATTTCCAAAGTGGACGCCCTTCCCAGTTCGCTGGCAAGCCCGTTGCAGCCAACTCGCCCTCTGGCCTGGACAGGATATGGACGAGTAGCGCCTCGTCCAATATGATTTTGGTGCTACTCTCCGTTCGATATGGGCTGCCGTTTGCACGCTGTTCGGGGAACGCCTTGAGGTGGGTCGGAAGCTGCCGACGCGAAGATTCGCTGTACATTCATTGAAGCGCGCTGGGCAGCGTCGGGTTCCCCGATGCTGCTCAAAGGCCGAGAATGGTGCACTGGCCAGAGATAATTTCCGCTCCTGTCTTATAAATATTTTAATCGGGAGGGTTTGCCATACACCATGCAATCAGGTCAGGATGATGGCATGACCAGCCTCTTGCTCCTCCTCGCCGTCGCACTATTGCCGCCCGCCAATCCGGCCGCCCTGGCAAGCACAAGCAATGCAACCGTTTGCGACGGCAAACCGGTGATCATGCTGATCAGCGGCATCGTCCATGATCGCGCCCGCATCCTGGCCTATGGCGACGCGATCAAGGCGAGCGGCCTGTACGAAAAATTGGGCGGCTATTATCTGGCATCGCCGCGCAGCCTTGCCACATTTGAAGGCACGCCGCCGGCCAACCAAAGCGTGCTGATGGTGCGCTTTCCATGCTATGCGCATGCGCGGGCATTCTGGTTTTCGCAAAAATATCAAAAGGATCTGATTCCGCTGCGGCAAAACCCCAATGCCGGCGATTTCACCGTCACGGTTTACCCCGAAATCGCTCCGCCCGCTGCAATTTCTGCGCAGTTGCAACCAGGGGGATATCGGATTGTGCCGCCGCCATCGGTCATATCAGGCATCCCGCAGGTGCCAGAATAGAGTGACCAGATACAATTGGGCCCCCGCTCCGGGGGCATGGAGCGGGGGCCTGTTTGCGCTCGTCACGCAGTGGCCGTCACTGTTTTGGCAACCGGATAACAGGGGGCAAATCCCGATCGCCAGCGCCAGCCACATGTCGTCTATGGAACGGTCCAGATTGACCCGGCATGAACGACTGAAAGAATCTACGGCGTCAGCGGCCTTTTGTTGAGGGTTGTGCGCTAACGAGTCACCGGCCGACGCGGGTCACGGAACCCGAAATCGGCGTGCGACAGATCGGCGTTGTAACGAATGTTGATCAGATCAACCCGGCTGCGACCGCCCTGAGCGTCCAGGCTGGTCCAGCCTGTCAGCGACAGACCACCGGGGGCGGCAGGCAACCGGGCGAAACTGATCGCCAGCGTGCCGAATTCGGGGCGTTTCGGGTCGCGCGCTTCTACGGTCACATCGCGGTCGGTTGATCCGCTGATTTTGGCGACGCCCGACAGATCGGGGTCCGATGCCAGCAATATGCCAAGCGGCGTCGATTTGACCGGCCATTGCGACACCTGGCCAACGCTGTAATCGACGAATGTCAGGCTGCGGCCGTTGCCGACGATCAGCAGCTTTGCCTTGTCATATTGAAACCGAATCTTGCCGGGCCGGGCAAGGATCATTCTGCCGGTCAGCACACGGCCATCGGCGCCCGTCTGGGTGAAATCGGCAGACAGGCTGGTGGTTGCCTTCAGCGACGCAGCGACATCGGCCAGACTGGTGGCACCGGCCGGTGCAGCGATGAGGAACAGGGCGGCGGGCAAGCGATAGAACATGGCACGGTCATGCCTGCCACCGCCTGACCATGCAATGAACGATAGCCTCAGGCCGCGGCCGCCAGGAACCCCAGTTGCGCCGCCTTGTAGATGGTCTGGCTGCGGTTGACGGCGTCCAGCTTTTCGCCGGCATTCTGGATATGGAAACGCACCGTCGCGTGGCTTCGTGACAGAATCAGGCTGATTTCCTTGTCGGTCTTGCCGATGCTGGCCCAGCGCAGGCATTCGACCTCGCGCTTGGTCAATTGGCAATCACCGGGCAGCCAGTGGCGAACCCGGTGCGCCTTGACATAGCCAGCGACAAAACGGTGCGACAACAGCCCCAGAACATCGGCATGCGCATCATATTCCGCCGCCAGATCGGTGCGGGTTTTCGTCCAGCAATTATAGGTGACAGTGCCGATCTGCCCAAAGGGCAGATGAATCGGGATGACGATGGCACCCGTCGTTACCGATCGTTTTTCAAAATGATCGAGGCTGATCTGATCGAGGTAAACGTTGGCCTGGCGAGTGCGAAACCCCTCAGCATTGACCCAAAAGGGTTCGGATTCATACCGACAGGCGCGCGGAATAGGCGATGACAGCGCCAGCCGCGTATCGGCCCACCAGCGTTCCCCTTCTTCGGTCCAGCCAAACACTTCTGCCGCCAGCACATTGCCATCGGCATCAAGCATCGTCTGTTTAGAAGCAATATTGTCGCATACGGCGACCTTGAGATTGCCGCAGCGAATGCCGATTTCACGCAACGCTTCAGCGGCACCGCGCACATCATCGAGGCTGCGGACCGAAACCGCGGCAAGATCGGCGGCGAACTGGCTTTGATCCATGGCATTTTCCCCGGCAAAGGCAACCATGGCAAGTTTCGGGTCGCAGCGGGTGCTCGCGCCGGCCACTGACGGGCCGAATTTGCTCAGGTCAAGCTGCACAATAGTATGGGGAGCCGCGCAGGGCTAGGGGGTGATTGCAAAGGGCCTCCAACGATTGGAGGCCCTGCAACGAGTTCAGGCTGAAATCGACTGCGCATGGTGTTTCAAATCCGCAGTGCCTGGACGACACCTACGCAGCAACAGACCGCCGGCGACGCGAGCGGGAAACACCGCCGACAACGCCAAAGCCCAACACGAGCATGGCCCATGATGCTGGCTCGGGCACGTTACCGACACCGCCGCCTGGGGCAACAAAGTTCAGGGCAGCGTTCTGGGCGCCGACAAAGTTGCCAACATCGCTGGGGCCCGGTTTGGAATCACCGAAACCATTGGCAAACAACGCTTCATGCGATACCGGATCGTACAGCCCGGTGAAGGCATAGAATTCATAGCGCCGAATGATGGATTGGGCATTTTGGCCAGCCGGCGCCGCGCCACCGTTTTCCAGGATGCCGGACAGGGGATTGCCGGGATCCTTCTGCAGCAATTGCCATTCGGTTTCGGTATGCTGTTCGGCCTGGTGGATAAAGGCGTTGCCGCCAAGAAGATCTTCCAGCGCGACTTGGCCATCGATTTCGGTGGTGAATACCTTTGCCCAGATGGCGGTGCCGAACTGCGGTTCTGGCCCGTCAAAATTGGCCGGTGGCGCAACGATCTGGGCCACAATGACCGGCGGCGGCGCCGGATTGCCCGGTACAGGTGCCTGCGGCGTCACTGTCCAGGTTGGTGCCAGCACGTTTGACGTGGCGTTGACCAAGGTCGCTGATCCGGGGGTCTGTTCCACCAGCCAGTTGTAACGGGTCGCGGTCGGATTGTTCCTTAACCCCACGCCGAAATGATCGCATGGCGTCGATGGGCCGTAGCCGATACCGCCGCCGGTCCAGCAGCTTTCCCCCGGCGTCGAATAGACCCCGCTGGGCGTGCCGATCCAGCCCGAGGCGGCGCCGCCCAGATTGGCCTGATAGGTCACATGAACGCCAAAGACGGCGCCGCGGCTGTATTCGGTGATCGTCGGCGCGCCATAGCGCTCGACTGTCGTTGGAAATCCGCGGCCGGCGCCACCGAACGTATCGGAGACATCGCCAGCGTGGAGGCCTTCAAGCTCGATCTCAAAGCCATGGGCAACGCTGCCGGTATCATTGACCGCGTCGAAGTTGCCCAGCGAACCAAAGGTTGTCGTCGCATTCGCCATGGCCGGAACGGTCAAGGCTGCAATTCCGACCAAATACCCGAAAAATTTGCGTTGCATTGCGGTCCCCGCATTTCATCGACCGGCGACTGGAACCATCTGAATTGGCGGTCCAGCCCCGAGACAGAATGGTGTTTGACATGGCAACCTGTCATTGGTCTGACAGAACCAAAAAAAATCTGCTGCGGTTCAAATTGGCTTGTCGGGCTCAGCAGCGTCAGGCCCGTTGGAGACAATCTCCCACACAGCCATGAACAGCGCGGCAATGACCGGGCCGACCACAAAGCCATTGAATCCCATCAATTCAAAGCCGCCCAATGTGGCAACCAGCACGATGTAGTCGGGCATCCGCGCATCGCGGCCGACCAGAATCGGGCGCACGACATTGTCGACACTGCTGATGATGAAGAACCCGCAGATACCAAGCACCACACCTTGCCAGATGGCGCCGGTAGCCAGCAGATAAATGGTCACCGGAACCCAGATCAGCCCGGTGCCGATCGCCGGGAATAACGAGAAAAATCCCATTGCAACGCCCCACAGAAGCGCCGCCGGAAATCCCAATGCCCAGAATACGATACCGCCGGTGGCACCCTGCAGGATGGCGACAATCAGGCTGCCTTTTATCGTGGCGCGCACCACCACAACGAATTTTTCGACCAGCAAGGCACGTTGCTGGTCCGTCAGCGGCAGTCCCCGCTCGATCCGGGCCGCAATCCCGTGTCCATCGCGGACGAAAAAGAACGTCAGATAGAGCATGACGCCGAGCGCCAGAAAGAAGCCGAAGGTGCCTTGGCCGATATTCAGAATCTGGGCAGCAACTGACTGGAAACTGGTGGCTAAACCCTGGCTTATCTTGGTGCGAACCCCGTCCGCGTCACTCAGTCCGACATCGGCCAGCCAGCCCGTCGCCCAGCCCGGCAAATGGGTCTGAGCTGCGACAAACATGCGTCCCACGTCGATCTCGCCGGCATGCAAGCGGGAATAAACGGCGGTTGCTTCGCGCAGCAAGGCCGCGCCCAGCAGCAAGGCGGGAACCACCACGACAGCAACGATGACGACCAATGTCAGCAAGGCTGCGCCGTTTCGACGATCGGGCATGGCGCGCAACAATCGCCGGTTGAGCGGTTCAAACAGCACGGCAGCTATGACCGCCCACAGGATCGCGCCCGAAAATGGCCCGATGAGCCATAGGAAGGCCAGCGTTGCAACGGCGACCAGCACCGCCAGAAAACCACGCGCCAGCGTCATGCCGCTCGCACCGCATTCGAGCCAGGAACCATGGCCAGGCCAGAGGGTATCGGCGACAGCCGGCCCGTGAGCCACCGAACGATCGGCTTGCAGCCTTCAAGGACCAATAGCAATCCAGCGCCCAAAGCCAGCGCCAACGCCATGTCGGTCCAGGCGATCGATCCAAATTTCAGCAAGGCCTGGGCAGACGGCAGAAACAGGATCAACGCCGTCACGCTGGCAATGGCAGCGGCGACATAGAGCAACGCCGCGTTGTGGCGCACGAGCGCGTCGCCAAGCGAGGCACTGAACGATCGGTTGACCAGGATCAGAGCGACAATCACTGCGATCAGGGCAAAAAAGATCAGCGCGCGCAATTCCGCTTCAGGCATCCCTGACCGGGTTTCGACGACCAGGACCGTCGCCAGCATCGCCAGGGCAAGGCCGCCCTGAAAAACGCTCCAGGCGATCATCGGCGGCGAAAACAAGGCTTCGGCAGGATCGCGCGGACGGCGGCGCATGATATCGTCCTCGGCGCGTTCTGCCTCGAACACCAGGGCGCAAACCGGATCAATCACCATTTCGAGCAGCGCGATATGGATGGGCCCGAACATGATCGGCAGGCCGAACAACAGCGGCAGCAGCGCCAGGCCGGCGATCGGCACATGGACAGCAAAGATAAACGCCATTGCCTTGCGGATATTGTCATAAATCCGCCGGCCAAGGCGAACCGATTGCACGATTGATCCAAAGTCATCATCGAGCAATACCATGGCAGAGGCTTCGCGCGCCACATCGGTGCCGCGTTTGCCCATGGCAATGCCGATATGGGCGGCCTTTAACGACGGCGCATCATTGACTCCGTCGCCGGTCATCGCAACGATTTCACCGTCAGCCTTGAACGCTTGGACAATCCGCAGTTTCTGTTCTGGCATGATCCGGGCGAAAACCGTGACAGTCTTCAGCCGCTGGGCCAGCTCGGCGTCATCCAGCACGGCCAGGTCAGCGCCCGTCAACACATCGCCATCGGCGATTCCGGCCTGCGTTGCGATCGACCGCGCGGTCGCGGCGTAATCGCCGGTGATCATTACCACCTGCACGCCCGCACCGCGGCATTCCGCGACAGCCGCCGGCACGCTGGCGCGCAGCGGATCGGCGAGGCCGACCAGGCCGACCAACGCATAATCATAGCCGTTTTGGGTCTTTGCCCAATTGCGATCGGCGGCCGTTGCCGTGGCAACCGCGAGCACGCGGATGCCGCGCGTCGCCATTCGCTCAACCGCAGCGGTCATCGCGGCGACCTCGTCTGGCGGCAGGTGGCACAGGCCGGCGATTGCTTCCGGGGCACCCTTTGCCGAAACTATCAGCGCTTTGCCATCGTCCCAGACGTTTGACATCGCAAGCAGGTCGGGGCGCAGCGCATAGGCGTGCGCCGGCGTTCCATCCGGCGCAGCGCCATGCGCAGCTTGAAGCGCAATCTCCATCGGATCGGCAGGTGTCGGTGCACTTGCAAGCGCCGCTGTCTCGATCAGGCGATCAAAAACTTCCGGGAACTGGCCGTCGCTGCCGACCAACGCCGTCTTCTCCGATGGCAACCATAACGCTGCCACCATCATCCGGTTTTCGGTCAACGTGCCGGTCTTGTCGGTGCACAGCACGGTCGCTGATCCCAGCGTTTCGATCGCCGCAGCGCGCCGGGTGAGCACGCCCACCTTGCCGATCCGCCACGCGCCCATCGCCAGAAACACGGTCAGGACAACTGGAAATTCCTCAGGCAGCATCGACATGCCGATGGCGATTCCGGCGAGCACCGCTTCGATCCAGCCGCCGCGGAGCAAGCCGAACAGCAGCACGACCAGCATTGCAACCGCGCCGCCGCCAATGGCGCACCAGGTCACGATGCGCGTTGTTTCGCGGCGCAGGCGCGGGGCTTCGGTATCCAGTGTCGCCAGCGATTGACCGATGCGACCGATTTCACTGCGTGGACCGGTCGCCAGAACGCGGGCGATGCCGCTGCCGCGCGCAACCAGCGAGCCGGAATAGACATAGGGCTGCCCCTCGCCGCCCGGGCGATGCGCGTCATCAACGGCATCGGTAAGCGCTGCCAGCTTGCCGACCGGCAGCGATTCCCCGGTCAACAATGATTCATCGGCTTGCAAATCGACCGCCGCCACCAGCATCGCGTCGGCTGCGATGCGGTCGCCCTGTTCCAGAACGATCAGATCGCCCTGCACCACTTCGCGCCCTTCAATCCGGACCCGCGTGCCATTCCGGATGACAAGCGCGCGCGGTGCCGACAAATTGCGCAAGGCTTCGAGTACGTGCTCGGTGCGGGTTTCCTGGATAACGGTGATTGCAACCGAAAAGCTGGCAAAGCCAAGCAGGATCAATGCCTCGAACCGGTCACCAAGCAGCAAATACGCGATACCGCCAGCCAGAAGCAGTGCCAGCATGGGTTCACGCAGCACCTCAGATGCAATGCGAAACGCCGAGCGCCGGCCAGCATCGGGAAGCGCGTTTGGGCCATCCATTTCCAGGCGCTTGCGCGCTTCGTCGTTGGTCAGGCCAGTGGTACGATCAAGGTCAGTCATCCTCTCGCTTTTCCCCGCGTTCGCGGCCCTCCCCGCCTTCTCCGGAACCACTGCGGTGACAACGCGCGCAATTGTTGATGTCTTGCATCCCTTCCTCGGCATGTTTGGCCCTGATCTGGGCGGGCTGGTGTTCATGACAGCCGAAGCAGGTGTAGCGACTGAAATTGCCGCCGGTGTGGCAGGTGGCGCACGGTACAGCATGCGGCCCGGTCAGCGCAAAATATCGCTGATGGTCGAACGTTGCGGGCTTCCAGCCTGCTTGTGTATGGCATGCGGCGCAATTGCTGCCGGCCTGGGCGTGGATCGGCGTTTGCGGGGCGTGGTGGCACGTTGCGCATTGGCCGCGAATTTCGGGTCGCAACAGTTGGTGGGCAAAGCTTTGGGGGGCCGCCTTTACCAGTTGCGGCCCGCTATGGTCGCTATGGCAGGCCATGCAATCGGGCTGGATCAACGACTGGTGGAAACCGGTGGCGTCACCTTGCCTTGCCACCGGTGTGCCCAAGGGCTTTCGAATCCCGATATCGGCGACCTTGTGGCACGCAATGCAGCGATCAGCGGCGGCACCCGCAAACGGGGCGTGGCACGCAAAACAATCGCTGGCGATCGTGTGATGCGCCCGACTCAGCGGGCCGGGTGCGACCATCAACTGCGGCCAGACAAATACCATCGCGATCAGCCCGCACAGATTTATGACGATCAGCCAAAGACCCCAGCGTCGCATCAATTCCACCCCCAGAACAGGCAGGTCGCGATGATGTGCGCCAGGGCCAGCACACCGAATGCCAGCGTGATCGGCAGATGGACGACGCGCCATGCCTTGACGGCGTCAAAGGTCAGACTGTCCCAATAGGTCTGCTCCTCCAGTGCTGCGGGCGAAAGACCCTGTGCGCGCAGCCGCGCCCGGGTTGCGTCCAGGCGGAGGCGCGATCGGTCGATCAGATATTTTCCTGTCAACCCGCTCGCGATATTGATCAGCATCGCCCACACCGCCAACCAGGCCAGGATCGCATTGAAATGAATGCCGGCGTGCACAAGCACCAGCAGCGATCCCGCCCATGCCAGCCGTTCATGCCAGCGCAGCAGGTCGGCAGGCCTGCCAGACTTTATCAACTTGCGCTTGCGCATCGAATAGCCGGACGATGCCAGGATCAGCAGAACGCCGGGGATGCCAAGATAACGTCCGATCCAGACGACACCCGCCAGATGCAGCACGGCGTCCAGCGCCAGCGCCGCGCCGCCGAGCACGGCGAGTGACAAATAGAACGGAACAACCTCCCGGCTCAACAGGCTGGTGCGGATGCCGCTCATGCGTCAAGCACCAGATCGGTACTCGGCACGCCGACGCACAACAGGCAATGCCCAGGGGCCACATCAAACGACGGCTGTTGGGCATACCGAACAGATCCCGAGTTGACCGCCGTTTCGCAGGTGCCGCAACTGCCCGATCGACAGCCCGACGCGACATCGACGCCGTGGTGTTCGGCAAAGTCGAGCAGGTTGGTGTCGTCGCCGGTCCAGCTCAGCGTTCGCCCGGCGCCGGCAAATTGCACCTCCAACGGCGTATCGAGCGGAATTGCGGCAACCAGCTCGGCGGACTCGATCGAGGCTGGGCCAAAGGCTTCGTAGCGAACAGCATCGGCAGCGACGCCCCAATCCCGCAGCGCCGGCACCAGGCTCGCCATCATCGGTGGCGGGCCACAAACGTAGAAATAATGGTTGCCGTGGGGCAGCAGGCGCCGAAGCAAGGCGACGTCGATGAAGCCGGCGGCATCGACAGCGTTGCTTTCGAGTTCGTCCGGCACAGGTCTGCTCTCGACAAATGTCACCTGGAAATTGGGATGCCGCTCTCGCATCCCCATAAGCGCCGTTTTGAACACCGCTTCACGGCTGTCGCGCACGCCATAGAAAAGGTGGATGGCGCGATCCGGCCGCTTTGCCAGCGCAGCGCGCGCCATTGCAAACAGTGGCGTGATGCCGATCCCGCCGGCAACCAGCACCGACGGAATGCGGGCATCGTCGTGGAGGGTAAATACCCCAGCAGGGGCGCGAACCTGAACGACCGTGCCCGGAATGGCAGACGCGTGAAAATGGTTGGAAACAAGGCCGGGTGGTAGGTCGGGTCGATCATCCGGTGCGGGGATTCGCTTTATCGTTATGCGATAAGCAGCGGGATCATGGCAGTCGGACAGCGAATAGCAGCGCGTCACGGGTCGCGTATTCCCCTGCGGATCAGGCAGATCGAGATGAAACGTCAGGAATTGCCCCGCTTTATAGGGCGCCAGCGGCAGGCCATCGACCGGCTCCAGATAGAAGGATAGCTGGCTGGCTGCAGCGTCTTCGAATACGCGTGACCTGACCCGGAAATCGCGAAGGCCGGGCCATGCGGCGGATGCGTCAGGCCTGTCGATACGCACCGCTTCAAGAATTGGCAAAGCGGCACTGTTGCGCCGCAGAACCACAAAGAAGAATACGACAATGAGCTGCGCCAGCAGCGCGGCAACAATATATCCAAGAAGCGCAAAAGCGGTCACCTAGGCCGGCGTTTCGCAGGATCGATGCCAGTTGCGATCTTCATTCCGCGAATCCCGTCAAAAACAATCTCGCGGGCGGCCACGCCGTTGTGGATTCCGCTGATCCTGAAAGCGCCAGATGGGGAGTGCAGGTGGCGACGATGGCCGCCGATTTCCCATCACTTCCGAACGCCAAACTCGCGCGATGGTTCCCAAACAGTTTCGCCAGGGCAGCGCGTCAGCTGGAGATCATGTCTCGTTTTATTGCCGGATGGCGTGGTGCAGGGCCGCAGAGGCGTCAACGCAATATAGTTTAGTTCGAAATAACTGCCCGGCAGCGCCGGGTTCCTCGGCAAGATCGCTGCGACCCGGGCATCAGCATCGGCATCGTAGCCCGTGACAGCAAGTGACACGCAACCCGGATCTTGAGATCCCTTGCGCTGATCATTGCGCTATTCGCGGATTGGCGTCGTGGATAACCGGATCAGGCCGGTTGTGCGCTCTCGTTGTGACTGTGCCAGCTTTGGCCTTCATACCACGGTGCCGACCAACCGGCCGATCCCTGCCGTCAGTGCCATGGCGAGGGCGCCCCAGAAAGTGACCCGAACCGTTGCCTTCCACACTGGCGCGCCGCCGGCCCTCGCACCGATCGCGCCCAACAGCGAAAGAAACAGCAGTGACGCGACCGCTTCGATCATCACCAACCAGTCGCCAGGTGCAAGGACGACGATCGCCAGTGGCAAGGCAGCGCCGGCGGTGAAGGTTCCCGCCGACGTGAACGCGGCCTGGATCGGCCGCGCCGTGGTCATGTCCGAAATGCCCAGCTCATCATGGGCATGGGCCGCAAGCGCGTCCTTCGCCATCAACTGGCGTGCCACAATATCGGCAGTTTTAGAATCGACTCCGCGTCTGACGTAAATGCCGGCAAGCTCATCGGTCTCGGAAGCAACATCGCCCGCGAGTTCCACCCTCTCGCGGGCAAGGTCAGCCTGTTCGGTATCCGATTGCGAGCTGACCGAGACATATTCGCCCGCCGCCATCGACATCGCGCCGGCGACAAGACCAGCAGCGCCGGCAACAAGGATGTCGGCGGGTTTCGTGCCCGCCGCCGCGACGCCGATAATCAGGCTGGCGGTCGAAACGATACCGTCATTGGCGCCCAGGACCGCAGCGCGCAGCCAGCCGATCCGCGAGACAAGATGGCGCTCGGGATGCAGATGCAGCCTAGTCACGGTCGGCCGCGCCTTCACCCGCCTCCGCGTGGGCACCGGGGGTGAAGCCCCGCGGGTCGGCCAGCGTGACACCATAGGCGGCTGCACCGATCGCGACCGCAGCGATCGGAATTGCAAGACCGGCCGGTCGCCGCGCATCGGCCACGCCGGGGTAGAGTTCGGCGCGTTTGTTGCCGGTGATAAACGCCTTGATCAGATTGTCCTTGGTCAGAAACGACATTGCGATGACGGCGACCACATGAAGAACGATCAGACCAATCAAAACGTTCGCCAGCGTTTCGTGCAGCCCGTCCTCGCTTTCGCCTTGCATCGTCGCGCCAGTGTAAATGACACCGCCAATCGTGCCGATCAGGGCGACGATAGCGACTCCACCCAAGGCGTTATGACCGATCGACCGTTCGGGCTTACCGGAAAACAGGCCGCCGAGATGGTGCGCGATCGCGCCAGGCTTCAGAAAATCGGCAAAGCGTGCATGCTGGCCGCCGACAAATCCCCAGACAAGCCGGAATGCGATCAGAACCGCAGCAACCCAGCCCACTGGCACATGCCAGGCGGAAAGCGGATTGTCCTCTTCCGATGACAGAAAGGCGATCAGGATCGTTGCAACCAGCAGCCAGTGGAACAGCCGCACGGGCAGATCCCAGACACTGACCGTTGTCGTCAACCCGACGGCAGCCTCTGAAAGTTCACGCATGATCGCCTCCTTCTAGATAGCAACCATATGCTCCAAAGCTGACAATAACCTGACGCCGCGCCGCCGCTGGCAAATATCAGCCTCTTGTTTGGCCTGCCCTGCCAGCTTGAATGTCACCCGGAATGTCGCCCCGCCACCGGGGGATGTTTCGACTACAATCGCCCCACCATGGACTTCCGACGATGTCGAGCCTCAGGCCTGCGCCATCGGTCTTGCGGCGATCCTTGCGCCAGAACCGTTCAAAGATGTGCGGCGCGTCGTCAGGATCGATGCCGGATCCGGAATCCCGAACCGCGATTTGCGGACCTGGTCCTGCGGTCATTTCGATCGGGATTTCTCCGGAGGCATTGCCAGGGGGGACCTTGCCGTCAAATCTGCGAGTTTATTCCCGTGTCGCAAGAGCTAGCTTTCAAAAATCCCTGGGCTTGAATTCTCAGCACTGTCACAACGCGCCATCATCCTGAACGTCGCCAATAGTTCGGTTCCAATGCGACCTACCTCCGCGTCTTTACCGCCACGCTTTCCGGCAATTCCTCGCCAAATACGCGCTGGTAATATTCGGCGACGATACCGCGTTCCGCCTCATCGCATTTATTGAGAAAGCTCAATCGGAACGCGAAACCGATATTATTGCTGAAAATCGTCGCATTCTGCGCCCAGGTGATCACCGTACGCGGGCTCATCACCGTGGAAATGTCGCCGCCGATGAAACCGGCGCGGGTCATGTCGGCGACCTTTACCATGTTTGCCACCTGCTTGCGGCCGGCCTCGGTATCGAAATGCTTGACCTTGGCGATGACAATGGCCGTTTCGGTGTGGTGGGGAAGATAATTCAGCGTGGTGACGATGTTCCAGCGGTCCATCTGGCCCTGGTTGATCTGCTGGGTGCCGTGATACAACCCGGTGGTATCGCCCAGGCCCACCGTGTTGGCGGTGGCGAACAGCCGGAACCAGGGGTTCGGCCGGATGACGCGATTCTGGTCGAGGAGGGTCAATTTCCCCTCCACCTCCAGCACGCGCTGGATAACGAACATCACATCGGGCCGGCCGGCATCATATTCGTCGAACACCAGCGCCGTCGGCGTCTGCAGCGCCCAGGGCAGCAGGCCCTCGCGAAACTCGGTCACCTGCTGGCCATCGCGCAGCACAATGGCATCCTTGCCGATCAGATCGATGCGGCTGATATGACTATCCAGGTTGATGCGGATGCACGGCCAGTTCAGCCGCGCTGCCACCTGTTCGATGTGCGTCGATTTGCCCGTGCCGTGATAGCCCTGGATCATCACCCGGCGGTTGTGGGTAAAGCCGGCCAGAATCGCCAAAGTGGTATCGGGATCGAAAACATAGCTGGGATCCAGATCGGGCACGCGTTCATCGGGCGCCGAAAATGCTGGCACCGCCATGTCGATATCAACACCGAACACCTCACGGGCATCAACGGTTGTATCGGGTGCGGTCAGGCTGGGACTGGAAACGGACATTGCTGTGGCCACGGGCGTCAGGACTCCGATTGGAAGCGGGATGCGGATTTCAGGTGCGTATAGGCGTTGACGACGGCCTGCAACTTACCTTCTTGTGTGCGGTCCCCATCATTGCTGTCAGGGTGGTAACGGCGGACGAGTCGTTTATAGGCACGGCGTACGTCGATGGTGGTCGCGGCGTCACCAAGCCCGAGCGCGGCAAGCGCCTGAGCATCGCCGAATCCGGACCAATTCCTGGGCGATGGTGCCGGCCTTGATTCACCCGTGAACAGGTCATGCGCGTCCCCAAAGGTAAAGGCCTTCCCGTTCGTCGCGCGTTCCCACCCGGCAAGCGGCGATTGCGCATCGCGGATTTCATCGGGCGACAGGCCATCAAAGAAATTATAGCGGGCGTTAAAGGCGCGGACATGGTCCAGGCAAAGGAACTGCCAGCCACCATCGCTTCCGGGCAGCCGGTTTGACAGCGGCGCACGAAATTCGCCAGGCAAAGGACAGCCGGGGTGATCGCAGCGGGCGGGTTCGGGGCGTTCGATGCGGCCATGCAGGCGCTGCGGCCGTTTGGGGGGTTCGTCGGTAATGGATCGGTCCTTGGGGGTTTGGTCGGGCTCGCCTATAGACGGCCAGAACGCAGTGAAAGGGTCAAGATGGGGATTGTCGCAGGCAAGATCGAGGCCCGGTTGCGGGGTGCCCTGTCACCAACGGCACTGGCCATCACCGATGACAGCGACAGCCATCGCGGCCATGCCGGCCATGATGGATCGGGCGAAAGCCATTTTACCGTGGAAATCACCGCCGCCGCCTTTGCCGGGCAATCGAGGGTGGCGCGGCAACGGCTGGTCTATGCGGCGCTGGGCGACCTGATGGCGCCGGGCGGGGTGCATGCGCTGGTGATCAAGGCGAAAGCCGTAGAGGAGTGATCTTCGTCCCCTTCAAGGGAGCGATTTAAAGCGCCTGCGCCTTCAGCCATTCCCTGACCGCTGGCCCCACATCATCGCGCGCCAGCGCCAGTGCGATATTCGCGGTGATATGCCCGGCCTTGTCGCCGCAATCGAAACGGTCACCGGTAAATGTCAGCGCGTGGAACGGCTGCACGCCGATCAGGTCAGCCATCGCATCGGTCAATTGAATTTCATTGCCGGCACCGCGTTTGCCGGCGGACAGGATGCCCATCACCTCTGGCTGCAAAATATAGCGGCCAATTGCCGCCAGCCGGGATGGCGCGGTCCCCGGAGCGGGTTTTTCGACCAGCCCCTTCACCTCGGTAATCTTGCCATCAATCTTGCCCGGGGTGACGATGCCATAACGGTTGGTGTGCGCCTCTGGTACTTCCAGCACCGAAATCACATTGCCGCCCAGGCGTTTATAGGCGGTGTGCATTTCGGCCAGCGCCGGTGCAGCCGGGCTCCACAGCAATTCATCAGGCAGCAGCACGGCAAAGGCATCATTGCCAACAATGTGCCGGGCGCACCATACGGCATGGCCCAGCCCGGCGGGTTCCTGTTGCCGAACATAGGCGATCTGGCCGGGGGCGAGCTGGGTTTCATCCAGCACCGCCAGTTCGGCGGTCTTGCCCTTGGCCCTTAGACTGGCGACGAGTTCGCCGGCGACATCGAAATAATCCTCCAGCGCACCTTTGCCCCGGGCGGTGACAAACACCATGCGCTCGATGCCGGCGGCCAGCGCTTCATCGACGGCATATTGCAGCAACGGGCGATCGACGACCGGCAGCAATTCCTTTGGCACAGCCTTTGTCGCCGGCAGGAAGCGCGTGCCCTGGCCGCCGACCGGAAACACCGCTGTTGTCACCGGCTTGATCGTCATCATTTCCCCATTGCTCAAAGGATGTTGCAGCGCATCATTGCCGTGCGATTGTTACGATATGGATAATGCCCGCTACAGCCATGGCGCGCGGGCATCCAGTGCCAGCATGGCAGCGGGCTGGTTGCGTTCGGAAACGATCGACCATTGGTCGCCCTTCACCATCACTTCGGGGACCAAGGCGCGCGAATTATAGGTGCTGGCCATTGTTGCCCCATAGGCACCCGCCGTCATGAAAGCGATCAAGTCGCCGGCGCCAACGGCCTCGACATCGCGATCCTCGGCAAAGGTATCACCCGTTTCGCAAATTGGGCCGACGACAGTGGCGATGCCGCGATCGGCACGCGGCCGCAGGGCGCGAATATCGTGCCAGGCATTGTAAAGTGACGGACGCAGCAGATCATTCATCGCCGCGTCAACGACGATGAAATGCTTGCTGGCGCCTTCCTTGGTCAGGATGACGCTGGACACCAGCACGCCGGCATTGCCGACAATCAGCCTGCCCGGTTCAAACACCAGCCGCCAAGGCCAGCCGGCGGTTGCGCGGGCCACCATCGCTGCATAATCCGCCGGGGTTGGCGGCGGTGGTTGGTCGGCGCGATACGGCACGCCCAGCCCGCCGCCGCAATCGATACGCTTTATGGTGTGCCCCGCCGCGGTCATGGCGCGGGCGAGTTCACCGAGCCGGGTAATGGTTTCGGCGACCGGCCCCAGATCGTAAAGCTGGCTGCCGATGTGCGCGGCCAAGCCGATCGGGTGCAGGTTCGGCTGGGCGGCGGCCAGCGCAAAGGCGGCTGGCACACGATCCCAGGGGATGCCGAATTTTGCGTCGGCACCGCCGGTGCTGATCTTGCCATGGGTTTTGGGGTCAACTGCCGGATTGATGCGGATGCTGATCTCTACCTGCTTGCCAAGGTCTGCCGCGACCTGACCAAGCATCAGGATTTCCGCCTCTGATTCGACATTGAATTGCAGGATGCCAGCCTCGATCCCTGCCGCCAGTTCGTGCAATTGCTTGCCGACGCCCGAAAACACAATGCGATCCGCCGGCACACTCGCCGCCAGCGCCCGCGCCAGTTCGCCTGCCGAAACCACATCCGCGCCTGCCCCGCGCCGGGCGAGCGTTGCCAGCACCGACAGATTGGGGTTGGATTTGACCGCGAACGCCACCAGCGGATCGCCATCGCCCAGGCCGGCAACGGCGGCGGCAAACACATCATAATGGCGTTCGATCGTGGCGCTGCTGTAACAATAGAATGGCGTGCCAACCTGTTTGGCGAGCAGTTCAAGATTGATGGCTTCGGCGTGCATGACGCCGTCCTTGAATTCGAAATGGTCCATCAGGTCCGATCCGTGGCTGTCGGCGGCAGATTAAAGCGGTCGTCCGGGCGTTCCTGCGATTTCTGCACCGGATCATCGACACGCGCCGGGGCCGATTGCGGGGGCAATTGCAGCATCTGATCGGCGGTCGGCGCCTTTCCCACATCGGCCGCCTTTACCGGTGCAGGGCGGGGCGGCACCGGCGTCAGCACGCCTTGTTTGCCGCATGCGGCGAGCAGGAGCAGGACAAGCAGGGCGAAACGATTCACAGCGCCGCCCTTGCCGCCGCAATCGCGGCGCGCACATTCGCCGGCGCGGTGCCGCCAAAGCTGCTGCGGCTGGCGACGGATGCCTCTACCGACAGCACGCTGCGGACCGCCGGCGTAATGCGCGGATCGATGGCGGCCAGGTCGGCATCGCTCAGCCCATCAAGCATCACACCCTGCGCTTCCGCCGCCTTTACCGCGCGGCCGGTAATGTCATGTGCCGCGCGAAATGGCACATCCGCCTCCCGCACCAGCCAATCGGCCAGATCGGTGGCGGTGGAATAACCACTGGTCGCCGCACTGCGCATCTTGCCCGCATTGAATGTCAGGCTGTCGATCATCCCGGCCATGGCGATGAGGCACAGCGCCAGCGTATCATGGGCTGCGAACACCGGTGCCTTGTCGTCTTGCATGTCCTTGGAATAGGCCAATGGCAGGCCCTTCATGATCATCGCCAATTGGGTAAAGCTGCCCAGCAACTGGCCTGATTTGGCCCTCACCAGTTCTGCTGCATCAGGGTTGCGCTTTTGCGGCATGATCGACGATCCAGTCGACCAGGCATCAGGCAAGGTCACAAACCCATAGGGCTGCGACGCCCAGATGATGATTTCTTCGGCCAGGCGCGACAGATGCAGCCCGGCCATGGTGGCTGCGGACAGGTATTCCAGCGCGAAATCCCGGTCGGATACGCTGTCGAGGCTGTTGGCGGTTGGCTGAGAGAAGCCCAAAGCGGCTGCGGTGGCGTGCCGATCGATCGGAAATCCGGTGCCGGCCAACGCCGCCGCGCCAAGCGGACATTCGTTCATCCGGGCGCTGGCATCGGCAAAGCGCGAACGATCGCGGCCCAGCATCGCCACATAGGCCATCAGATGATGGCCCAGCGTCACCGGCTGCGCGACCTGCAAATGGGTGAAACCCGGCATGATGGTATCGGCATGTTGTTCGGCACGGGTCAGCAACGCCGCGATCAACGCCTGCAAACCAGCGTCGGTTTCCGCACAGGCGCCGCGCACCCACAGCCGAAAATCCGTCGCCACCTGATCGTTGCGCGACCGCGCCGTGTGCAGACGCCCCGCCACCGGACCGATCAATTCGGCCAGCCGGGTTTCGATCGTCATGTGAATATCTTCCAGCGCGATGATTTCGGGCACGCCATTGGCAGCATATTCGGCCGCGATTGTCGCCAGCCCGCCCAGAATCGCTGCGACATCATCGGCAGCAAGGATGCCCTTCGCCCCCAGCATCGTCACATGCGCGTCGCTGCCGGCCAGATCCTGTTGCCACAGCCGCTTGTCGGTTCCGATCGAGGCGTTTATCTCCTGCATGACAGCCGCCGGGCCGGCCCCGAAACGGCCCCCCCACAGCGTATTGGAACTGGATATGGGCGTAGAGATTGCAAGGCTCCTGATCGCAACCGGTGCCATGGTGACGGCGACGTTGTTCACCGGCTGCGATAAGGGAAACCCCGCCGGGTCGCAAGCAAGTGCCGCAACCATGGCAAAGATCAACACAATCGACCGCAGCCACGCCGGAACCGCGGCGCCGAATATCATGTTCGAAGCCGTCGGAGGCGCCAAGACCAGCATCGCCAAATTCAAGGGGAAGCGCGTGCTGGTCAATTTATGGGCGACCTGGTGCGCCCCTTGCGTTGCTGAAATGCCGGCGCTGGATCAGTTGGCCGGGGTGAAAAAGGCGACGCTGACCGTGCTGCCGATTTCGCAGGACATGGAGGGCTGGAAGGCGGTCAATCGCTTCTTTGCCAAGGGCAAGTTCCAGACGCTGGTGCCCTATCTCGACCAGCAAGGGGTTTTGGCGGAAAAGATTGCGGCGCAGGGTCTGCCGATGTCGGTTCTCTATGACGAGCAAGGGCGCGAGCTGTGGCGTGTTGCGGGGACGCTGAAATGGGATTCGCCGGCGGTGCTGGCGGCTTTGTGATCTCTTCCCTCCCCTTTTCCGGCAGAGAGGTCGAGGGTTGGTTGTTTCTTGCTTGCTTGGTGAAACAATCAAGCAAGGCAGCAAGAGGCATGCGCTGAGCCCAAGCTGACGTCGGAAAAGTTCGGCACTGGAAGGTTGCGCCGCCTCGCCGGCCGAGTTTGTGTGCGCGCTGGCGCAGCAAATGCTGCGCCAGGGCGCACGGCGCTAGTGATTCATCGCGTCGAAGAAATCCTTGTTCGTCACCGAATCCTTCATCTTGTCGATCAGGAATTCGACCGCATCGACAGTGCCCATCTGCATCAGAATGCGGCGCAGCACCCACATTTTAGCAAGTGTCGTCTTGTCAACGAGCAGCTCTTCCTTGCGGGTGCCGGACTTGCCGATGTCGATGGCCGGGAACACCCGCTTGTCAGCGATTTTCCGATCCAGGACGATTTCGCTGTTGCCGGTGCCCTTGAATTCTTCGAAAATCACTTCGTCCATGCGGCTGCCGGTGTCGATCAGCGCGGTGGAAATGATGGTCAGCGAACCGCCTTCCTCGATATTGCGCGCCGCACCGAAAAAGCGTTTCGGGCGTTGCAAGGCGTTGGCATCGACACCGCCGGTCAGCACCTTGCCGCTGGATGGCACCACGGTGTTATAGGCACGGCCAAGCCGCGTGATGTTATCGAGCAGGATGACAACATCGCGCTTATGCTCCACCAGGCGCTTGGCCTTTTCGATGACCATTTCGGCGATCTGGACGTGGCGGGTGGCGGGCTCGTCAAACGTGCTCGAAATCACTTCGCCCTTCACAGTGCGCTGCATGTCAGTGACTTCTTCGGGCCGTTCGTCGATCAACAGCACGATCAGGAAAATCTCGGGGTGATTCGCCGAAATCGACCGCGCGATATTCTGCATCATCATGGTTTTACCCACGCGCGGCGGCGCAACGATCAGGCAGCGCTGGCCCTTTCCCAGCGGCGCGACGATATCGATGATGCGCCCGGTCTTGTCCTTGATCGTCGGGTCGTTGTTATCAAGGTTGAGCTTTTCATCGGGGTAAAGCGGCGTCAGATTGTCAAAATTGACGCGGTGGCGAACGACATCGGGATCATCGAAATTGATGGCGATAACCCGGACCAAGCCGAAATAGCGTTCGCCATCTTTCGGCCCGCGAATCTCGCCTTCGACGGTATCGCCGGTGCGCAGCCCGAATTTGCGGACGATCTGCGGGGTGACGTAAACATCGTCAGGGCCGGCGAGATAGTTGCTGTCGGCGGAGCGCAGAAAGCCAAAGCCATCCGGCATCACTTCGATGGTGCCGGTGCCGGTTATTTCATTGCCAGCGTCGGCGGTTGCCTTGAGAATGGCAAAAATTATGTCTTGTTTTCTTAGGGTTGAAGCGTTTTCGATGCCGAGTTCTTCGGCCATCACCACCAATTCGGCGGGGGTTTTACGCTTCAGATCATGAAGATGCATTTGGGTCTTTTCAATTGGAGTCCGGGCGCTGTCGGGGTATCTACCAACGATGGCGGGACGTTTAAGCCGCAAGCCAGGACGGAAGCGGTGGTTGTCAGATAGGCGCGGCGATCGTGTCGGTCAAGCACATCTCTACGCCTGGTCCAAGGGGCGGGAAACAGAATTACAAGAGGGTAAGCAATGCCAATCGAAGCCTTGGGCGATTATGACGACGCCAACATATTTGCCCGCATCCTGCGCGATGAAATTCCATCAAAGCGAGTCTATGAAGATGATTGGGCGGTGGCATTCCATGACATCAACCCCCAGGCGCCGGTGCATGTGCTGGTGATTCCCCGCGGCCGTTGGCGGAGCTGGGCAGATTTTTCGGCGGGCGCTTCAGACGGGGAAATCGCCGGCTTTGTTCGCGCCGTCGGGGCGGTGGCGAAGCAATTAGGGCTGGATTTGCCGGGCTATCGTCTGCTGGCCAACGCCGGGATGGATGCGCATCAGGAGGTGCCTCACCTGCACGTCCATATCTTTGGCGGGCGGCAGATGGGGGCGATGCTGCCTTAAAAACTCCCCCAGGTGGGAGACGCGTTTTTAATCCAGCTTTGCGCCATGCTTTGCCAGCAAGGGTGCCTGGGCAATGGCAAACAATATCGTTGCCGCAGTCACGCCCCAGACCTTGAAGTTCACCCATTGATCAGTGGTCAACATCTGGCGCGCCACCTCGTTCGCGCCCATCAGCACGACGAAAAACACCGCCCAATTCCGCGTCAGCTTCGCCCAGCCGGCATCATCCAGCGCCGGCAACGCCTCCCCCAGCACGAGTTTCAGATAGGGACGGCGCGTGGCGAGTCCGAACAACAGGATGGCGGCAAACATGCCATAGATCAGCGTCGGCTTCAGCTTTATAAAGCTGTCATCTTTCAACCATAACGTCAGCCCACCAAAGACCAGCACAATCAGGCTGGTGAGGATCAACATTGGCGGAATATGGCGAGTCTTGATCCAGGCAATAGCGATTGCGACCCCGGTGGCGACCATGAAGGCCGCCGTGGCCGTGAACACCCCGCCGAATTTGTTGGCGGCGAAAAACACCAGCAACGGACCGAAATCGAGCGCCAGTTTCAGCGCGGTGGGCAGCGGAGGACGCGAAGACATCGGCTGCCCATAATCCGGTTTGCCACAAGATGCGACCCCATCACCCTTGCCAGTTTACGTCGGTGCGGCAGCAGGCCAGCCTTTGTGGAAGGGAGATGACCATGCAGGGCTATCAACGATTCACCTTCAGCCGCGATGGCCGGGTGCTGACCGCCACGATCACCGGCAACAATCCGGTCAATGGCGTTGACGAACTGATGCATGATGAACTGGCGCGCGTGTTCACCGATCTGCAACGCGACCCGGACAGCGACATCATCATCCTGACCGGCGCCGGCCGGGCATTTTGCGCCGGCGGTGATTTTGACTGGTTCGACGAACAGATCGCCCATCCGGAACGGTTTCGGGATATTGGCTGGGATGCCAAGCGCATTGTCACCACGTTGCTGGAAATGGAAAAACCGATCATCTGCCGGATGAACGGCGCCGCTGCCGGGCTGGGGGCGACGATTGCGCTGCTCTGCGACATCATCATCGCCGATGACCGGGCCGTGATCGGCGATCCGCATGTCAAGGTCGGGCTGGTCGCCGGCGATGGCGGTGCGGTGATCTGGCCGCAATTGATCGGCTATGCCCGCGCCAAGGAATTCCTGATGACCGGCGATTTGATCAAGGCGCCGCGTGCCGAAGCCATGGGCCTGATCAACTATGCGGTGCCGGCCGACGGGCTCGATGCCAAGGTCGCCGAGATTGTCGGCAAATTGCAGGCCAATCCGAAATGGGCGGTGCGCTGGAGCAAGGTCGTCGCCAACCAGCCGCTGCGGGTGCTGGCGCAGCAATTGATGGATGCGTCGATCCCCTATGAGACGCTGTCAAACCTGGCCAAGGACCGTGCCGAGGCGGTGGCGGCAGTACGGGAAAAGCGCAAGCCTGTGTTGAGCGGTGAGTAAGGGCCTCCGGTTTCCGAAGGCCCTTTTCCTTCGGCCTTAATTTTTCGCCTTGTCGACCAACGCGTTCTTTGAAATCCATGGCATCATCGCTCGCAGTTTTGCGCCGACTTCTTCGATGGGGTGGGCGGCGGCGGCCTTGCGTGATGCCTTCAGTTCCGGCTGGCCGGCGCGGTTGTCGAGGATGAAGTCCTTGACGAACCGGCCGCCCTGGATATCGGCGAGCACGCGCTTCATTTCGGCCTTGGTTTCGGCGGTGATGATACGTGGCCCGGTGGTGATGTCACCATATTCGGCCGTATTGCTGATCGAATAGCGCATGTTGGCGATGCCGCCTTCATACATCAGATCAACGATCAGCTTCACTTCGTGCAGGCATTCGAAATAGGCCATTTCGGGGGCATAGCCAGCCTCGGTCAGCGTTTCGAACCCGGCCTGGATGAGGTGGGTAAGGCCGCCGCAGAGCACAGCCTGTTCGCCGAACAGGTCGGTTTCGCATTCTTCGCGGAACGTTGTCTCGATCACGCCTGAACGCCCGCCACCGATGGCCGACGCATAGGACAGCGCCACATCATGGGCGTTGCCGCTCGAATCCTGGTGGATGGCGATCAGGCAGGGCACGCCGCCGCCGCGGGCATATTCGCTGCGCACGGTGTGGCCGGGGCCTTTTGGTGCGATCATGAACACATCGATGTCGGCGCGCGGTTCGATCAGGCCGAAATGCACGTTGAGGCCATGGGCGAACGCCAGCGCGGCGCCGGGCTTCATATTGGCGTGGAGATCATCGGCATAGATGCCGGCCTGGTGTTCATCGGGGGCGAGCATCATGATGACATCGGCCCAGGCGGCGGCTTCGGCGTTGGACAGCGTCTTGAAACCGGCGGCTTCGACCTTGGCGGCGGTAGCGCTGCCCTTGCGCAGCGCGACGGCGACTTCGGTGACGCCGCTGTCGCGCAGATTCTGCGCATGAGCATGGCCTTGCGAACCATAGCCAATGATCGCGACCTTCTTGCCCTTGATCAGGCCGACATCGGCATCGGCATCATAATAAACGCGCATCTTTCGGTCCTTCTTATGTTCTTCTCCCCTCCCGTCTGCGGGAGGGGTCTGGGGTGGGTTCTTTGTCGGAAAATTTCGAGCATGGGGTGGAAAAGAACCCACCCTAGACCCCTCCCTGAAGCAGGGAGAGGAGATTTCAGACCGCGTCTGCCCCTCTCGCGATGGCGACGACGCCGGTGCGGGCGACTTCGACCAGCCCGACTTCGCGCATCAGGGCGATGAATTGGTCCACTTTCGATGTCGGCCCCGAAACTTCGAACACAAAACTGCCCGTGGTCGTATCCACCGGCCGCGCCCGGAAAATATCGGCGATGCGCAGCGCTTCGTCGCGCAGCGCGCCCTTGCCGGCGACCTTTACCAGCGCCATCTCGCGTTCGACATGCGGGCCCAGCGCGGTGAGATCGAGCACGCGGTGCACCGGCACCAGCCGGTCAAGCTGCGCGATAATCTGTTCGATCACCGGCGGCGGGCCATTGGTGACGACGGTTATGCGCGACACGGCATTGTCATTCGACACATCGGCAACCGTCAGACTGTCGATATTATAGCCACGCGCCGAAAACAGCCCGACGATGCGGGCGAGGACGCCCGATTCATTGTCTACGAGGATGGAGAGCGTGTGCCGCTCGGAGGGGAGGTGTTTCATCTCTTAAACTTGTCCACGCTCGATCACCTCGTGCTTCCATCCCCAGTATGAATACAGAAATGGATTTCCTCCCTCTCGATCAGTAACCTTCGCTCTAATTCGAAATTTGGTGCCCAAGGGATAGAGGTTCAAATTCGACAAATCCTTGGAACATTCGACATGAATACTTGATTCAAAACCCTGTCCATCGACCGGTCGTATGTGCACTGCTCCGTGTAATCCTGAAGTGTTTGTCGGCTTATAGCTTTCAACTATTACGTAGCTGTATCCAGTCATCACACCAGCGCCTTTGCGTCTTCGTCGGTTTCGCCCTGGCGGTCGCCTTCCTCCAAAATCATGTCGGTATGCGCCGCGCCTGACATGATCATCGGGAAACAATTCGCCAGTTTCGCCACCCGGCAATCGACCATTACCGGGCCGTCATGCGCCAGCATCGCTGCAATCCCCGCGTCAAGCCCATCGACATCCTCGATCAAGATACCCTTCCAGCCATAGGCCTCGGCCAGTTTGACGAAATCCGGCAACGAGTCCGAATAGCTTTCGGAATAGCGCCCGCCATGGTTCAGTTCCTGCCACTGGCGGACCATGCCCATATATTCATTGTTGATGATGAACACCTTGACCGGCAGCCGGTATTGCGCCGCGGTGCCCAATTCCTGGATGTTCATCTGGATGCTGGCTTCCCCCGCAATATCAATGCACAGCGCGCCGGGGTTGGCGATCTGGGCGCCGATGGCAGCCGGCAGGCCATAACCCATGGTGCCCAGCCCGCCGCTGGTCAGCCATTTGTTCGGGGCATCGAAACCGAAATGCTGCGCCGCCCACATCTGGTGCTGGCCAACCTCGGTGCTGATGATCGGCTTTTTGGCTTTCGTCGCTTCATACAGCGTCTTGATGGCATGCTGGGGCAATATCGCCTTGCCGCGCTGTTGAAAGCCAAAGCTGTTGCGTGAGCGCCAACTGGCAATGTCATCCCACCACGCCGACAGGTCCGCCGCCTTGTGGCCGCGTGCCCGCCAGATCTTGGTCATATCCTCCAGAACGCCGCCAACATCGCCGACGATGCCCAGATCAACCCGCACCGTCTTGTTCATCGATGATCGGTCGATATCGACATGAATCTTCTTGGAATTGGGCGAAAACGCATCCAGCCGGCCGGTGACGCGATCATCGAACCGCGCGCCAAGGCAGATCATCAAATCACAGCGATTCATCGCCATGTTCGCTTCATATGATCCGTGCATCCCCAGCATGCCGAGAAATTGCGGATGCTCATTCGGCATCGTCCCCAGCCCCATCAGGGTGGAGGTAACGGGCGCGCCGGTCAGCTTTGCCAGATCGCGCAGCAATTGCGTCGCCACCGGGCCCGAATTGATGATGCCGCCGCCGGTGTACAGAATGGGCCGTTCGGCCGCGGCGAGCATTTCGACCGCCGCCTCGATGCTGGTGCGGTCACCCTTTATCTGCGGCTTATAGGTTTTATGGCCAATCGTGCCGGGTTTTTCATAGCGCGCCTTGAAAATCTGCACATCCTTGGGGATATCGATCACCACCGGGCCGGGGCGGCCGGAGCGGGCGATATAGAATGCCTCATGAATCACCGGGCCCAGGCGGGCGGTTTCCTTCACCAGATAGTTATGCTTTGAACAATGCCGGGTGATGCCAACGGTATCGCATTCCTGAAACGCATCGGTGCCGATCAGATGCGTCGGCACCTGGCCGGTCAACACCAGCAGCGGCACCGAATCCATCAACGCATCGGTGATGCCGGTGACGGCATTGGTGGCGCCGGGGCCAGAGGTGACCAGCACCACGCCAACCTTGCCCGATGACCGCGCATAGCCTTCGGCGGCATGCACTGCGGCCTGTTCGTGGCGGACAAGAATGTGGCGGATGCGCGTCTGCGCAAACAGGGCGTCATAAATCGGCAACACGGCACCGCCGGGATAGCCAAACACCACCTCAACCCCAAGGTCGGTCAGCGCCTGGATGACAATTGCTGCGCCTGTCAGTTCCGCGCTCATGCCGGCGCCCTTCATTTCTGCTGTTCGCGGCGGGATTAGAACATGGAAATTATCAGGTCAACCCATAATCGCGCAATAATAGTGCGTTGTTGGCGGGTTTTTTGTAATCAATGTCAGGTCGCGGTTGGTGTAGGTAAAAAAGAAGCGGCGGCCATTGCTGGCCGCCGCTCCGTTACCCATGCCTTGCGGCCGGGTTTGCCGTTATGCGGAAATCGCGACCGGCTTGCGGCGACGCAGGGTAGCGCCGACCAGACCGAAGCCAACCATCAGCATGGCCCAGGTCGTCGGTTCCGGCACGAATGACGGAGTCGGCGGGATAATCACAGTGGCTGGATCGAGCGTTGCAACTCTGACTCAGAAGTCCGGTGGCGAGGGCTGGGACGCAATTTTGTGCTGGCAAGGCGCGATCGCCGCCGCGATGCCTTCGCATCGGGGCAAGATCGCGACGCCGCCAGCGCGAAAAAGCACCGACAGACCGACCCGCAGGACTTTTGGGTCAGACACTCAGGCACGGCTGGGAGCCGTTCAGCCCATCGGCCTTCGGTGATGGAAAATCCACAACCAAAGCTGCCTGGCATCACCTCAACCGAGGTTTTCCGGGACAGTTTTCGTTGCGCATCCCGGGCAATTGAAAAATGACCGGAAGCGTCCTATCTGCCTAACACAACTGTGCATTGGATTTGCCATGGTCGACACGAAACGCGATCCGTTGATCGAAAGCCTGATGGCGCTGGCGGTCAGCGCCGCCCCGTTGATCAAAAGGGCGCGCGAATCGGGCATGTTCAAAGCCGGCACGCGGGAGGCCGACGCGGCGGAAACCGTCGTCGATGTAACCCCCAACCCGCCGGCCCAGCCAGCCGCGGATTTCAGCGTCGAAAAATCCGCCTTGCAGGAAATCATTGTCAGCCAGGCCCAGAAAATCGCCGGGCTCGAGGCTGAAATTGCCCGGTTGCAGGCGGCTGCGAAGCCCAAACGCAACAAGGCCGGCTAATTCGCCGCTTTCGCTTCGCGCCTATGGCGTTAAAGCTGTGCGACATCCATGTGGCGTCTTTTCCAATATCCGCTTTGCCCGTTCAGCCGAAAGGTGCGCTTTGCCTGTGCGGTCAAGGGTATTGACGTTGAACTGATCACGGAATTCCCCTGGGATCGGCGTGATACCTTTGCAGCGCTGAACCCGGCCGGGCAGACACCGGTCGCAACGAACGGCAACATCACCCTTTCCGATAGTGCGGCGATCTGCGAATATTTTGAAGAAACAGTGGATCGCGTGCCGCTATTGGGGGCGGGGCCTGAGGAACGGGCCGAAGCCCGCCGGCTGATCGCCTGGTTCGATCAGAAATTTTATGCGGAGGTGACAGCGCCGTTGCTATCCGAACGCATGTACAAGCGGCTGTTTGCAAAACTGGCCCCTGATGCCGCCACCGTGCGCAATGCCGCCCGCAACGCAGAGGCCCATCTGGATTATCTGGATTTCCTGCTCGATCGCCGGCGCTGGCTGTCAGGCCCGGGCTTTGGCCTGGCCGATATTGCCGCGGCCGCGCAGATTTCAGTGGCGGATTACCTGGGCGGCATCGAATGGGATGGCCATGAGCCGGCGCGTATCTGGTATTCGGCATTGAAATCCCGGCCGGCGTTTCGGCCAATGCTGGGGGAACGCATGGAGGGGCTATTGCCGCCGGCGCATTACGACAAGCTGGATTTCTAAGGCGGTATCTGCCGTTGGAAACCGCGTTGTCACCCCAAAACCGCCCTCGCCTGGCTGGCCAGATGCGCCAGCATGGCCGTTGTCACCACGCCGCCTGATCGCGCCCGCGCCACTGGCCCGGCGATCCGCGCGACGGGTGCGGCATTTGCCGCCAGCCATTCATCGACTGCCGCCTCGGGATCGCTGCCCGTGCTGATGATCCGCCGCATCAGATCGAGCCGCAATTGTTCAAAATCCCGGATCAGCCCGGCCTTCAGCAGGCGTTCCCAGGGGTCGGCAGGGTCCAGGCTGGTGGCGGCGCCTTTGGCCCAATCGAGCCCGGTCGCTTCGCCAAGATTGGTATAGGCTGCGGCAGTCGCAGCTTCACCCAGCGCCAGTTCGCTGGCCAGCAATCCGATACCAATGGCGCCATCCAGTGCCTCGATGCTGGCCAGTGCGGCGGTGATATCGGCCGGTGCGCCCAACGCAGCCAGGCCGCTGGTATAGCGATCAAGCTGCGCCCTGAGTTCCGGCCGCATCACATTTTCGATCGACCCTGCCAGCCGGGCAAGGCCGGGCTGCAATTGCGCGACCAAAACCGATGGCGGGATACCGGCGGCGGAGCGAACCAGATCCGCCATATGGCTGCGCAAGACGGCGATGGCGGCGACGTGAAGATCGAGATGCACCGGCCCGGCAACGGCGGCCGCATCAATCGTCGCCCACAAATCGCGGAAACCAAACAGGGACCGGGCGGCGACAAAGGCCGCCGCCGTGTCGGCCAGATCGACCCCCAGTTCCTCGGCAAGTTCAAATGCCAGCCCAAGCCCGCCGCGATTGACGATTTCATTGGTCAGCTTTGTCGCTATCAATTCACGGCGCAGCCGATGGCCATCGATAGCGGCAGCAAATTGCGCCTGCATCGCGTGCGGAAAAGCGGCGTGGAGATCCGGGACCAGCAGTGCATCATTGACCAGGGGTGACACAACCAGGCCATCGTAGATCGCCATTTTGGCATAGGCCATGACCACGGCAAGCTCGGGCCGTTCCAGCGCGCCGCCGTTGCGGCCGCGCTGCACCAGCACATCATCGCCGGGCAGCCCTTCCACCTTGCGGTCGAGTTCGGCAGCACTTGCCTCCAGCGTTTGGATAAGCCGGATATGGCCGGGCAATGACGCCGCTCCGCCGCGTTCGGCAATGCTCAGCGCCTGGGTTTGCAGCATGTTGTCGGCGAGCACCAAAGTTGCCACGTCATCGGTCATCGCCACCAGCAGCGTATCACGATCGGCCTCGGCCAGTCGCCCCGCCGTGACTTCGCCGTTCAGCGCAATCTTGATATTGACCTCATTATCCGAACAATCGACCCCGGCGCTGTTGTCGATGAAATCGGTGTTGATACGTCCGCCCATGCTGGCAAATTCGATACGGCCGGCCTGGGTGACGCCCAGATTGGCGCCTTCACCGACCACCTTTGCACCGATCTGACTGCCATTGATCCGATGGGCGTCATTGGCGCGATCGCCGGCATCGCCGTTGCTTTCGGCGCTTGCCTTTACATAGGTGCCAATGCCGCCAAACCACAAAAGGTCGGTCGGCATTTTCAGGATGGCGGCGATCAATTCCGACGGGCTGAGGCTGTCGACCGTAACGTCGAGCATGGCGCGGACCTGCGGCGTCAGCGGCACCGATTTCAGGCTGCGCGGGAAAACGCCGCCGCCCGCCGAAATCGCGGCACGATCGTAATCGTCCCAACTGGATCGCGGCAGTTCGAACATGCGCTGACGTTCGGCAAAACTGATTGCCGCATCGGGAATCGGATCGAAAAAGAAATGCCGGTGATCAAAGGCAGCAACCAGATGAATGACCGGTGACAGCAACATGCCATTTCCGAATACATCGCCCGACATGTCACCCACCCCGGCGACACGGATGCTGCGCGTCTGGACGTCGATGCCCATTTCGCGGAAATGCCGCTGCACCGAAATCCAGGCACCCTTGGCAGTGATCGCCATCGCCTTGTGGTCGTAACCATGCTTGCCGCCGCTGGCAAAGGCATCGCCCAGCCAAAAGCCATGCGCCTGGGCGATGGCATTGGCGGTATCGGAAAAGGTTGCGGTGCCTTTGTCTGCCGCGACGACCAGATAAGGATCGGCAGCATCATGACAGCGGACGTTTGTCGGGGGAATATTGCTGCCATCGGCCGCCAGATTGTCGGTGATCGACAACAAGGCGCGGATGTAGATGCTGTAGCTTTCGGTGCCCTCGGCCAGCCAGGCGTCGCGGTTGGCGGCGACCGGCAACTGCTTGGGATAAAATCCACCCTTGGCGCCGGTCGGCACGATGACCGTATTCTTGACCTTTTGCGCCTTGACCAGCCCCAGCACTTCGGTGCGAAAATCATCGCGGCGATCGGACCAGCGCAGGCCACCGCGCGCGATGGGACCAGCGCGCAGGTGAATACCTTCAACCCGGGGCGAATAAACCCAGATTTCACGATATGGCACCGGCGGCGGCAGGTTCGGCACAGCATGGCTATCCAGTTTGAATGCCAGCGCCTCCGGCCCACCCGGCACAAAGGCGTTGGTACGCAGGGTGGCCAGCATCACGGCACGATACAACCGCAGGATACGATCATCGTCGATCGAGGCGACATCAAGCAACCCGGCGTCGATGGCGCTCCGCCGCTCAGCCTGATTCCCTTTCGGCCCGAAACGCGCCCGAAACAGCCCGATCAAATCCCGAGTGATCGCGGGATAGCGCCGCAACGCATCGACGACGGTCATCAAGCCATAGGTCACGCCTGTCTGACGTAGGTATCGGAAATAGGCGCGCAGCCATCCCGCCGCCTCGGCATCCAGTTCCGCGGCCAGGGTCAGCGCGTTGAAACCATCGTTTTCCTGCGCACCGGTCAACACAGCGGTCAGCGCCGGTTCGACCCGGGCTCGCAACGCATCCCATTCACCCAGCGCAGCGGCGTCATTCGCCTCGAGCACGAAATCATGAATCCAGCCGAGCTTGCCGCCAGCCAAGTCGAACGGAAACTCCTCGATCACCCGCAGACCGAAATTTTCCAGCACCGGCACCGCTTCGGACAGCGGAATGATTTTTCCCAGCCGGTAGATTTTCAGCCGCAACTGGCCCGGCACTTCGCCGGGCATCAGGCGGACGGCGCGCGCATCTTCATTTTGCAAAAGGCTGAGCGCCAGCACGTCCTGGGCGGCTTCGTCTGCGCCGTGCTGGGCACGGTAACTGGCCGAAAAGGCGCGCCCATGGCTTATTGTCAACCGCGCTGCCCGCGCTGGGCCGGCCAAAGCCAACAGCGCCGATTCCAGATCATCCTCCCAACCCCGCACCAATTGGCGCAGCCTGCGATCCAATTCGGCTTCCTGCGTCTCATCGAATTGGCTGGCATCCGCCATGGCGACAACATAATGCACCCGCGCCAGCCCTTCGGCGCGCAATTCAACCTCATAACGGCTCAGCGTGCCACCGGTCGTTGCCGCCAGCATCGCCCCGATCGCTTCGCGCAGCCGGCTATTATAGGCATCGCGCGGTATATAAACGAGCACGGAAAGGAACCGCCCAAACGCGTCGGCACGGGCAAACAGTTTCGGCCGCGGCCTGTCCAGCAGCGACATCAGCCCCAACGCCATGGTTTTCAGGCGCGCCGCTGATGCCTCAAACAATTCCTCGCGTGGGAAGGTTTCCAAGACATGGACCAGCGCCTTACCCGTATGGCCCGTCGGCGCAAAACCCAGGTCGTCGATGACTTCCCCGACTTTTCGTCGCAACAGCGGCACTTGCCGCGGTGATGTAGCGAGCGCGGCAGACGTATACAGGCCCAAAAACCGTGTTTCGCTGATAACGCGGCCTTGCCGGTCAAACCCCTTGACCGAAACGAGGTCGCCATTGACTCGGCGATGCACCGTCACGACTGCCCCCGCCTTGGTGATCAACAGCGGTTCCGGTGCGGCAAGCAGCGCCCTGAGTGCGTGTGGCGTGTCGGTCATATCGGCCGATCCGGTCCAGATCGGATAATCGGGATTGCGTAACAGGCCCAGCCCGGTGTCGGTTATGGGCTGCATAGCCGGGTCATCAAGATCGCCGCCCAGATCATAGCGGCGCACACCGAGCAGGGTGAAATTATCGGCCGCCAGCCATTCCAGGAACGCCATCGCCTCACCAGCGCGATGCGGGGCAACTGGCGGCGGATTTTCGGACAATGCCTTGATCGCATCCTTTAACGCCGATTGCATTGCTGGCCAATCGGTTACGGCAGAACGCACATCGGCCAGCACGGTTTCCAGACTATGCACCAGATCGGCCCGTGCCCGGGCGCCGGCACGCTCCACCTCAACAAAGATCATAGATTCGCGCGAAACACCGGGCGCGACCGGGCCGGTGGCAACGCCGATGACTTCGACCAGCCGGCCCGCCGCATCGCGGCGCACATCGATCACCGGGTGCAGCAACCGATCAATTTCCAGCCCGGCAGCGGTGATCGCCAGCGAAGTGGACGAAACCAGAAACGGCATATCATCGCCGATTATCGCCAGCGCCATCCGACGGCGCCCGGGGGTTGCTTCCTCAATGTCGACAGATTCAAGTTGAACGACTGCTTGGCTCGGCAGGCGGCAGGCAGCGGCGCCAGCGACGTAACGCGAAATTGCCGCCCGGCCGGCATGATCCAGCGCTTCGACTTCCCCCGGCAATGCGGTTTGGAACAACGCCTGTGCCAGCGCGTCATCGATCGCGCCAGACATGATGATCTTGGGCTTTGACACGCATTTACTCCGCTTTGTCGCTGCGGCGCGCTTATGCAACCGCGTTATGGCGAAGGGCAACCCCGAGCCCAGAGTTTGGAGCGGAATCAACGTGTTTTTCACGAAAACGGGTCTTGTTTCGGCAGATTGTGGCGCGAGATGCCCAGCGCCATGGACAATTCGCGGCGCAAACGCACTGTCGCAGCGCGATTCAGCACCTCACGCCAGTTCATGATGATCTGAACATTTTCACCTCCACCAATAGGCAACGCCACGCCGCGTACCAGCACGCAGGCCCGGCTCGGCATCATCAGGCTTGCCTCAAACGGGACCGGAATGGGTTGCAATGCCAGAAGATCACAAGCGGCGCACAATTCCGCCGCAAGCCCGTCTCGCCGCTGTAGCCTCATACCGGACGCCAACCCGAATTGCTGCGCGAGTCTAGCCCCGACACCGTCAATCCGCTGTTCTCCGCCGGGATCGCTGATCATGATCTCGTGCGCGGCAAAACCTTCCACACGCCCGCCACCAGCATCGACCCATGCGTCAATCGCCTGCCCCGCCATGCGTCGTTCAACCAGCGCAAAGCGCGGCGGCAGCTCAAACGCCGAATCCGCCAATCCTATTCGCATCACCCGGCGCTCCAGCCTTTGTTGTATAGGCCAGATAACGGCGGCAGTCTTGACCGCTTGCGGTTCGGTCAAAGCGCTGGTAAGTCCCGCGTCCGTTGCCGCTTTAGCTCAGCCGGTAGAGCACATCATTCGTAATGATGGGGTCAGGTGTTCGAGTCACCTAAGCGGCACCACCTTTTCAAGCACTTAGCGGCGTGAGAAGTGCTTCCCCGATATCCTGCCGATCACGGGGAAGCATGGGGGAAGCAGTCGCAGCGCACAAAACGCCGCAAGAATTTGCGACGAGTTGAGTCAACCACGCTCGGGAGCCACTTTGAGGCGCTGGGGTCGCGGACCCTCGGTAGCTACCAGCTGGCGAAGTGCTATCTATTTCGAAAAGTAAGAGAGCGGCTGCGCTTTCCGTGACGGGTTCGAGGTCGAGAGAGAGTCTCGCGGCCGCCCGTCGCGAAAGGCTTTGCTATGATCAAGAACGATGTGCGGCGCGACGTGAGCGTCGGTGCCGGGCCGGTTACGAGCGGCTTCAAGGTGGATATCTCGCGCGGCCAGCGGATCGGTCGCGTCTCGACCGAATGGTTCTCGCGCCCCGACGACGAACGCTATTTGTCATTGAGCACGCTGCACGACGCGGTGCGCAGCCGCGCCGAACGCGCCACCGCCCGCACTGTCGAGACCAAATCCCTCCGTGTCGAGGCTCGGACCAACGACGTC
>JBBRPI010000020.1:0-42464 GCA_038228305.1 Sphingomonadales bacterium
AAGAGTATCGCTGGCCATACTCAACGAGCTCGCAAATCAGGTCAACGCCAGACGTCCGCGGTCCATATCGGATGCGTACCATTCCTCGAGCGCTCGCCCCAGCACGACGAGCTCGTCTTCGGACAGGCGGCGAGTGCGCTTTGCGGAAGCGACCTGACGAACCCCGAGCGCAGGATTTTCAGTGATGATTTGCCATCGCTTGGCATGGCCGAAGACGGCACGCAGCGTCGCAACGGCCCTGCCGGCTGCCCCCGCTCCCCCTCGCATAACCCCGCCGCGGCTGCCGGTCCGCGGCTTGACCGTCTTTCCCTGAAAGATATCGGCCTGCATCCTCTCGATGTCGGCCAGTGTGAGGGTCCGCACGGCACGCGAACCGAGCAACGGTTTAACATGATGTGCTATCCGACCCTCGTCACCCTGGACCGAAGACGCCTTCAACGGTCGTCGACCAAGGCTCAGCAAGCGACCAGCCCGAGCCTCGCTCAGATACCAGTCGCAGACTTCCGCCACCGTCAACCCCGCCCGCGCCGCACGACGCTCCGCGGACGGATCTCCGCCGGCGGCAACGGCCGCTAGCTTCTGTACCGCGAGCTTGCGCGCTTGTTCGGGGGTCAACACACCGTGCTTTCCGAGCACTTGCCGACGAGTCAGCCCATCGGCGTTCCGGTACTGAACTAGATAGGATTTCACCCCCGTTGGTTTAACGCGCAGACCGAAGCCGGGAAGCTGATCGTCCCAGACAAACTGCTCTAACGTTCCCTGGACGTCGATCGCATCAATCGTCCGCTTTGTGAGCCTCGGCATCGACCTCTCCGCTGCAAATCTGCTTCCCCGGAATGCTTCCCGCTGCCGGGGAAGCAGGGGGGAAGCAGGAGACGGAGAATTGCTTCGCGGAAGAGTGTGTCTCTGGCGTAGGCTTAGCGCAAGGAGAACAATAGCTTGTCGTGCTCTAGGGGGCTCTGGCGAAGGAAGAGAAACGCTGTAAAAGAGGCTTCGGGCGAATTCGTAATGATGGGGTCAGGTGTTCGAGTCACCTAAGCGGCACCATTTTTCCGTTCGCCACAGTTCGCAGAACGTTGAAAAAGCCAAGCAAATCAGATACATTAAACGCTGGATCGGTCGCCAGCGTCCGCCAGCTTTCGCTCCCGTTCGGCGAAATCTGGGGGCTTTTTTGGGGGCCTTTTGAGAAGCCGAAAACAGGAGGCCCCCAAATGTCTCTAATCGACACCATGATTCGAGCTCTCAAGCCCACGCCGACGGCCTACAAAGTTGCCGATAAAACGGGGCTTTTTCTGCTGGTGACGCTAGCGGGCGGCAAGCTTTGGAAACTGAAATTTCGCAACGGCATGGGCATCGAGAAGAAGCTGGCGCTCGGTGCTATTCCGAGCTCCGTTTGAAAGACGTGCGAGAGGCCCGGGACAAGGCACGCTCCGCCCTGGCCAAAGGCGTTGACCCGGCCGAGCAAAAGCACAGCGACAGGCGGGCTGCAAAGGTCAACGCTGCCAACACATTCGGCGTCGTCGCCAAGGCCTATAGCGAGAAGAACCGCCGAGACGGCAAAGCCGATGCCACCGTGGCGAAGCGCGAGTGGTTCCTCGGGCTGGTCGACCGGGCGATCGGCCACCGTCCCATTGCCGACATCCAGCCCTACGAGATCCCCGAGGCCGTGCGGCCCTATGAGGCGGCGAAGAACCACGAGAAATCGCACCGGACGCTGCAATTCGTCGGCCAGGTGTTTCGCTTCGCGGTAGCCAACCAGATTGCCCCATGCGACCCGACGCGGGACCTGCGCGGCGCCCTGACCAAGCGCCAGCCAAAGCACCACGCCGCTATTCTCGAGCCCAAGCTCGTCGGCGACCTGCTGCGAGCACTGGACGGTTATGAAAGCCAGGGCATCCCCGTCACGCGCATTGCCCTCAAGCTGTCGCCGCACGTGTTCGTGCGGCCGGGTGAACTGCGCAGCGCCGAGTGGACGGAAATCGATCTGGAAGGTGCGGTATGGCGCATTCCGGCTGCACGGATGAAGGGAAGGCAGGAACATGTTGTGCCTCTGTCGAGGCGGGTCATCGAGCTTTTCCGGACGGCCCGCGTCATGACAGGCAGTGGGCGCTATGTGTTCCCATCTATCCGAACGCACATATGTCATCCAGCTTTCCCATAATGCTGGCAGAGCAACCGCCGAATCTCAAAAAAAAGGGAACGAATACCCAGGCCTTTCGGGCGCGGAAATCTACAAACATTTCAATTGTTTATCGCAAGTCAACTTGCGGTGAGGCAGCGAGGCACTGGTAAGGCATAGCTTTGTGACGAGGTGCCGCGCCGCAAAGGTGCTGAAACAGCAGGAGAAAAAGCGAGTCACCGGCCCGCAGTTCACTGCATGGTGTGTGGCAAGCCGCCAGTTGCGCGTGTCGCTGCACATCGCCACATAGGCATGATGCAATCCTTCCACACCGCAACGGCGTCGCCGCAAAGCAAGGCTGATTTCGGCACGCTTCGCCGTTTCATGCCCTATCTGTGGCCAAAGGCAGAGCCGGCGTTGCGGGCGCGTGTCGTCATCGCCATGGTGCTTGTCATCCTTGCCAAATCGACCAGTCTGGTCATGCCCTTTGCCTTCAAGGGCGCCATCGATCGCATGGCGGCAGGGGTGCCAGATGGCATCCAGATCGCCGTGGCGCTGGTCTGTGCCTATGCGCTGGCCCGCTTCGGCGGTGTAGTTTTCGATAATTTGCGCAACGCCATTTTCGAACGCGTGGGCCAGACTGCGGCGAGCCGTCTTGGCCAGGACGTCTTTGCCCATATCCACCGACTTTCGCTGCGATTTCATCTTGAACGCCGAACCGGCGCGCTATCAAAGATCGTCGAGCGCGGGACCAAGAGCATCGATATCATGCTGTATTTTATCCTGTTCAACATCTTCCCGACGATTTTTGAGCTGACCGCAGTCTGCGTCATCTTCTGGGTGAAATTGGGGCCATGGATGGTCGCCGCTGTCCTTGCAATGGTCACGGTGTATATCGTTTTCACCCAGCGCATCACCGAATGGCGCAACAAGCTGCGCCGCGAAATGGTCGAAACCGATAATCGAGCTTCGGCAAGCGCTGTCGATTCGCTGCTGAACTATGAAACAGTCAAATATTTCAATGCGGAGGCGCATGAATTTCGCCGTTACAAATCGGCGCTTGATAGTTGGGCCGAAGCGGCAATTCGCAGCGAAGTATCGCTGTCGTGGCTGAACATCGGCCAATCGCTGATCACAAACCTGATGATGGCCGGTGCGATGGGTTATACTGTCTGGGGCTGGAACCAGGGCAAATTCAGCATCGGGGATGTGGTGCTGGTCAACACGCTGCTGGCGCAATTGTTCCGGCCGCTGGACATGCTTGGCATGGTCTATCGCGAAATCAAACAGGGCCTGATCGACATGGAATCGATGTTCGGCCTGATCGATACGCCGACCGAAATCGCCGATGTGACTGGCGCGCCGGCCTTGGCGATAAACGGCGGTCATGTGCGTTTTTCTCACGTTAATTTCGCCTATGAACCGCGCCGGCAGATCTTGCATGATGTCTCGTTTGACCTGCCGGCGGGGCGTAAACTGGCAGTTGTCGGCCATTCCGGGGCGGGCAAGTCAACGCTCAGCCGGCTGTTGTATCGTTTTTACGATATTCAGGGCGGCGCGATCACCATCGACGGGCAGAATATCGCCCAGGTGACCCAGGATAGCCTGCGCCGCGCCATTGGCATCGTGCCCCAGGATACGGTGCTGTTCAACGACAGCATTGGCTATAATATCGCTTATGGTCGGCCAAATGTTTCACAGGCCGAAATTGAGGACGCGGCGCGGGGGGCAGCGATCCATGATTTCATCCTGTCCCTGCCGGATGGCTATGCGACCCAGGTGGGCGAACGCGGGCTGAAACTGTCAGGTGGGGAAAAACAGCGCGTCGCTATCGCCCGAACGATCTTGAAAAACCCCGCAATCCTGATTCTCGATGAAGCGACCAGCGCGTTGGATTCAGCGACAGAGGCCGATATTCAGGCCGCGCTTGGCGCCGTCAGCCAAAGTCGGACAACGCTGGTCATTGCCCATCGCCTGTCTACCGTCACCGATGCCGATGAAATTCTGGTGATGGCCGGCGGCCAGGTCATTGAACGCGGACGACATGAAGCCTTGCTCGCAGCAAACGGCACCTACGCCGAGATGTGGGCGCTGCAACAGGCCGAAGATGAAGTGGAAGCCTTGGCCGCCGAGTGAACCAACCCGCGCCGTCACCCGGGTCGGCGCGCCACCAGCAGCATGTCACGGCGCAGGCGAGGGGCCAGTTTTTCAATCAGGCCCAAGGCGTGTTTGGCGATCGTCACCAACGGATTGCTGCCGCGTGATCGTTCTCCGCCGGCCAGTCGGTCAAAATCCGGGCTGGCGACATTGGCCGTCGTGCCGTGGAGCAATAGCTCATCCGCCACGAACCCTGCGCGGCGAAAGGCGTATTGGAATTCCTCCGGCGTATATTCATGGTGGTGGCCGCCGTGCACAGCTTCATCATAATAATCGCCAATTGGCGGCCAATTTGACCAGCCGAGCAGCAATTTCAGCCGTACCGGCAGCCGCACCGCATTGGGTGTGGACGCCACACAGGCCCCGCCGGGCCGCAACACGCGGTGAAATTCGGCCAGCGCCGGCCGCGGCGAATGCAGCAGATGTTCGATGACGTCGGCAAACAGGATGCAATCAACCGATTCTGCCGGCAGCGGCAGCGGGGTTTGCGTCACATCGCAGACCAGGGTTTCAATCCCCGCCAACGCCGCATTTTCCAGCGCCGCCGGCCCGGTAAACGGCGGATCGACGGTGATGACCCGCGCCCCCAGTGCCTTTAACGTGCGCGGCATTATCGCCATGCCGGTGCCAACATCCAGCAAGGTGCCCCCCTCCGGCACGTTTGCCACCACCGCCCTTAATTGGGCAAACATCGCCGGGGTGATTTCAAACCGGTAGTGTGCGGCCAGCGGCGTCTGATGATAGGCATCGACCGCATCGCGCCACACTGTCATCAACCGTTCGTCGCTCACCTGCATCGGCGCTGTCATCCTTGCGGCAAAATGCCGACCTTCCGTGCGGCGGATAGGGCAATCACGGCCATGCCACAACCGGTCGAGTCAGGCTGCCGATCGCATTTCAAACCCGGCATAGCCCTGCGCCGCAACCTCGGCGCAATGCGCGCGGTAAACATCAAGCCCGCCGGCATAAGGCAGGCACTGGCGCGGTTTGCCGGGCACATTGGCGCCCATATACCAGCTGTTTGCCTGGGGGATCAGCGTCATGCTGGCGACTTCATTGACATGGTCGGTCCAAGTTGTTTCGGCGTCGGCGCTGGCTTCGATCGTTGCCTGCTGGTGGCTGACGATATGGGCGATGCAATCGGCGATCCAATCGACATGCTGCTCGATCGATGACATCATGTTGGTCAGCACGGATGGGCTGCCCGGGCCGGTGATGGTGAACAGATTGGGGAAACCGGCGACCATCAGGCCCAGATAGGTGCGCGGGCCATGCGCCCAGCGGTCGCGCATTGCCACACCGCCGCGGCCGCGGATATCGATACGATCGAGTGCGCCGGTCATCGCATCAAAACCGGTGGCGAGCACGATCGCATCAAAGGCAAAATCTTCGCCGGTGGTGCGAATGCCGACCGGGGTGAACGTTTCGATCGGCGTGGCGCGCAGGTCGATCAACCGGACGTTGTCGCGATTATAGGCCGCGTAATAGCCGGTATCAACGCACGGGCGCTTGGTGGCGAACGGATGATCCTTTGGCGTCAAAAGCGCGGCGACGTCCGGATCCTTGACGATAGACCTGATCTTGCCAGCAACGAAATCTGCGGCAGTAGCGTTGGCGGCATTGTCGATTCCGGTGTCGGCATAGGCGCTCAGAATGCGGAAACCACCGATCGCCCAGCGCCGTTCATATTCTGCAGTGCGAATGTCTTCGGGCGTTTCCAGCGCCAGTGCCTCGCTCGCTTCATTCCAGAATCCGCCCGCTGCGCCGCGTGACCGGGCGCGAAATTCGGCGCGATTGGCCTGCCATTCGGCCAGCGCGTCTGCAGGTATCGGGCCATTATGCGCCGGGATCGAATAATTTGGCGTGCGTTGAAACACCGTCAGCTGCGCCGCCTGTTCGGCAATGATCGGGATTGATTGGATGGCCGATGACCCGGTGCCGATGATCCCGACCCGCTGCCCGGTGAAATCGACGCCTTCATGCGGCCATTGCGAGGTGCGATAAAGTTTCCCGCCAAAATCGCCGATCCCGGCAAATTCAACATTCGTCGGCACTGACAGGCAACCGGTCGCCATGATGCAATATCTGCCGATCATGGTGTCGCCCGCATCGGTCGTGACCACCCAATGATTGCTGGCTTCGTTGAAATGCGCCGATATGACTCGCGTATTGAATTCAACATCCCGTCGCAGATCAAACCGGTCGGCCACATGCCCGGCATAGGCGAGCAGTTCGGCCTGGGGCGCATAGCGTTCCGACCAGACCCATTCATTTTCCAGCGCCGGCGAGAATGAAAAGCTGTATTCCAGGCTCTGGATATCAACGCGCGCGCCAGGATAGCGATTCCAATACCAGGTGCCGCCTACATCGCTGCCGGCCTCGATCACTCGCGCCGTCAGGCCGAGTTCGCGCAATTTATGCACCATATACAGGCCGGCAAACCCGGCACCGACGATGATCGCATCATATTCCATCGGGTGATCCTGATTGTCTGAAATCTGAATTTACCACGACCGATGGCCTCCGGAACCTGACGGTTATGAGGGAAAGGGTTAGTGACGCCGCCGCGCGGCTTTGCCATGATAGGCGCAGGAGATTCCCAATGACCCGATTAGTCACCCATGATCTTGCTGTGCGCCCGACGCGCGATGAACTTGCGGCGCAGGATTTCACATCCAGCCTGCGCGGCCATGTGCTGAACCATATGGCCACCACGATGAAGGCGCGGTTTGAGGCAGCGATTGCGCCGCGCCTGCCCGAACCGGTTTCCGATGGCCGGGCGGTGCATGGCGCCATCAAGGGTGACACCTATTTCCGATTCTATTCCGCCATTCGCATGGGCGCGCAGGAGATGGTTTGGGCCAGCGTCGGCGATGTGGTGCAGCGCGATGCGCCGCGGCTGGTGGAAACGGCAAAGGCGCTGGCGGCAAAGGGCGGCGGCACGCTGACTGTCGATGTCGATTTCGCCGTGCCGCGCAATGTCAGCGCGATTGATGTCCACCACATGCCCGGCAGTTATTCGGCCGAAACGGGTGACGATGATCTGGCCGGCGGCGCGCTGTATGAAAATGGCCTGTCGGTGTTCTCCTTTGGCCTGATGGGGAAGAACCTCGATGATATCGGCGAAAGTAGCGCCTTTTGGCTGAGCCGAAAATATCCGGAATTCGCCCCAAAGGCGATTCTCGATCTGGGTTGCTCGGTTGGGCACCAGACATTGCCGTGGAAACGCGCCTACCCCGATGCCATGGTCACCGGCATCGATGTTGCGGCGCCGTGCCTGCGCTATGCCCATGGCCGGGCGCAATCCCAGGGCGTCGATGCGCATTTCGTTCAGGCCAATGCGACGGCGCTGCCGTATCCCGACGCCAGTTTCGATCTGGTCTATTCGTCGATGTTTCTCCACGAATTGCCGCTGAAGGACATCAAGGCGGTGTTTGCCGAAGCAAAGCGCGTACTGAAGCCCGGTGGCCTGATGCTGCATTACGAACTGCCACCCAACAATCAGTTATCGGCCTATGACGGGTTCTACCTCGATTGGGATTGCTGGTATAATAATGAACCATATTATAAAACCTACCGCGACCAGGATCCGGCGGCACTGTGCGCCGAGGCTGGCTTTGGCGCGGACGGGTTTTTGATGACGGTCGTGCCGTCGCTGGCCTGGTATGGCGCCGATGCGGTGGCGGATGCTCTGGCCGGCCCGGCGCAGATTGGCAGCAACACCGGGCGATTGGCCGATGGCGTGCAATGGTTTGTCTATGGAAACTGGGCGTGAACGAAGCGAGGGGCGTAAAACCCCAGGTTTTTGACGATCCGGCGATTGATGCGCTGGTCAAGATGCTGCTGGAACTGGCCAGCGAAACCTGGGTGACGCGGGCGCGCCTTGCTGCGCTGGAGGCAAAAATTGGCTCGGTCGAGGATGTGGTGCTGTCGCCCGAAGCGGAGGCGCGATTGGCGGTCGAGCGAGATGCGTTTGTAAAACGTCTGTTCGGCGTGCTCGAACGATAAAAGTAGGGTCAGCCCCTGCGACATAATATTTCTGTGACGCATATTGCGGCGCTGGAAAAGCAAGGTCAGTATGCTGCAGCGCACAAGCGGGGGCTGGCCATTGATCAACGCGACAAAACAGGCTGCGACACGACGTGAAGTGCTGCACGTCATCGGCATGATTGGTGGCGCATCGGTGCTGTATCAGGCGATGGCGACAATGGGCCATGCCGCTGAATCGCAATTCGCCGGGCCGCCCAATCTGTCGGGCGCGCGGCCGGGGGCGACGGTGCTGGTGCTGGGCGCGGGCCTTGCCGGGATGCTGGCGGCGTACGAACTGGCCAAGGCCGGCTATAGCGTTAAAATCCTGGAATATAACAATCGCCCGGGCGGTCGGAACTGGTCGCTTTATGGCGGCGACAGTTATACCGAACTGGGTGGCGCGACGCAGAAAATCGGCTTTGCGCCGGGCAATTATCTGAATCCGGGGCCGTGGCGCATTCCCTACCACCACCGCACCATCCTGCATTATTGCAAGACGTTTGGCGTGGCACTGGAACCATTCATCCAGTTGAACCACCAGGCGCTGGTCCACAACAGCTTGGCCTTTGGCGGACAACCCAAGCACTACCGCGAATTGTCGGCCGATTTTGAAGGCAATGTGGCGGAACTGCTGGGCAAGGCCATCGACAACAAGGGCCTGGACCAGGTTATGACGGCGGAGGACCGCGACCGTTTGAAGGAGGCGCTGCGCGAGTGGGGCCTGCTTGACAAGGACATGCGCTATTTAAAGGGCCGCCCATCGAAACGCCGCGGCTTTGAACGGCCGGCAGGCGGCGGCGTCAATGGCGCGCCGATCCCGAATGAACCCTATAAATTCAAGGATGTGATGGATTCGGGCGTCTGGCGGGCGATCGGCCAGCATATGGAGGGCGCCCATCAGACGACGATGTTCCAGCCTGTCGGCGGCATGGGGATGATCGGCAAGGCCTTTGGCAGGCAGGTGGCGGACAAGGTCCGGTTCGGCGCCAAGGTGTCAAAGATCGATCAGAGCGACAAGGGTGTCACCGTTACCTACACGGATGTCGCCAGCGGCGTCATTGAAACCGCCAGCGCCGATTATTGCGTCTGCACGATCCCGCTCGGCATCCTCAGCCAGATTGATGTAACGGCTTCATCGGGGCTGCTCGAAGCCATTGCAGCCGTTCCCTATTCCAATTCGGTCAAGGTCGGCCTGGAAATGAAAAGCCGGTTTTGGGAGGAGGATGATGCCATTTATGGCGGCATCAGCTTTACCGATCGCGAGATCGGGCTGATTTCCTATCCCAGTGGCGGCATGCACAGCGAAGGGCCGGCGGTGATTTTGGGCGCCTATACCTTTGGCCCGCCCAGCTATAAATTCGCCGGCATGACACCGGACCAGCGCATCGCCACAGCGCTGGAGCAGGGATCGGTGTTTCATCCCGAAAAATATAAACAGGAATTCATCGGTGGTGCGACGGTCGCGTGGAGCCGTTCGCCGTTCACCCTGGGCTGTTGCGCACAATGGAACGAAGATACCCGCAAGAAACATTATCAAACGCTGTGTGCCGTCGACAACCGGTTGGTTCTGGCTGGCGAACATGCCAGTTATATCGGCTGCTGGATGGAGGGGGCGCTGCTGTCATCGCTCGATGCCATTACCCGACTTCACAAGCGCGCACTGGAGGCCTGAGATGAAAACGCTGCTGCTGGTCTCGCTGCTGACGACCCCCGCTTTCGCCGCCCCGCCACCGCCGCACCCGGGCGAAGAAACCTATGCCGAGGTCTGCCAGGCCTGCCACATGGCCAATGGCCAAGGCGCGATCGGGGCAGGGCGCATTGCGGCGCTCGCCAGCAACCCGAATCTCGCCTACCCCGAATATCCGATCAGCATCGTTACCGGCGGCAAAGGCCCGATGCCCTGGTTCCGCGGCGAATTGACCGACCAGCAGATCGCCGACGTTATCGGCTATGCCCGCACCCATTTCGGCAATGCGTACAATGCAAAGGTCACCGTCGCCGATGTGGTCAAATATGGGGTGGCCGCGCCAAAGCTGGAGGAACGTTAGGCCAAGGCTGCCGACCCCCGCCGCCCCGAACCAGGTGGGGCTGCCGCCTTCGTTCAGATAGGCGCTGGCATTCAGCGTGACAAAACCGTTGAATCCCAGTGTTGAAACATGGGTCAGAGTGCCGTCCATGGTAAAATTTGTGGTGCCGCATTGCGAACTGTTGCGGTGGTAAAAATGGCTGCAATCCAACGACAACGCGCCGGCACCGGCATCAACGCTGCCAGCGGTGCCGCCCGATTGTTCCCCTTCATTCGGGATCATCTTGCCGGTCAACATCGCCCCGACACCACCATGCGCAACAAGATGGGTCGAAAGCGCCAATGGAGCGGACCAGATGGCGCGGATCGATGCCGTGCTGCTGGCGTGGGTGGATCGGAACGGACGCTGCGGCGGTTGTGCGAACGCGCGCTTGGTTTCGCCCCAAACGCCTTTTGAGACGACAGCGCTTCTTGCGCACGCTGGACAGCATTGGCGACCAGCTTGATCGACCGCGCGCCATCATGCGCCGCGTTGCCAAGCAACGTCGCAAGGTCATCGGGGAATCACTTCAGGGCCTGCACAAATTGTCAGCGTCGCCGGTCGAATCGAATGGCTGACGCACGCGTGTCAACGTCGGCGGCGGTGTTACCCTGCCAGCAAAACAGCCGCTTCCCCTGCATGCCAGGGAATGGTTTTCCGCATTGCGCTGGCAAACAGTGGCGACCGCACATGGCTTGCCAGCCAATAGCGCAATCGCGGTAATGGTTGGGCGGCGAACCAGGCCGGCTCGACAGCGGCGAATTGACGGATAAAGGGCATGATCGCGATGTCGGTCAGGGCCGCCGTATCGCGGCCCAGGTTGGCGCGGTTGGCCAGCCGAGTCTCCAGCATGCCAAGCATGTCCACTGCGGCGTTGCGGTGCGCCAATGGTTCAGCGCCGTATTTATAGCCGTCGAGTTGCGGCTTGAACGCTCCGTCAAACGCACTGATCAGGGCCTCATCATCGCCTGACAGCCAATCTTCTGGGTCATGCCGGGCCAGCGCCCAGCGCATGATGTCCAGGCTTTCATCGATCACCCGGCCATCGGGCAGCACGAGCACTGGCACCGTCGCCTTGGTGGATGCGGCGAGCAAGCCGGGCGGCTTGGCCGACAATTTCACCTCGCGTACAACGCATTCGGTATTGCTGATCAGCAGCGCAAGCCGGGCGCGAATGGCATAGGGGCAGCGGCGAAAGCTGTAGAGCAACGGCATGTCAGCCACGTATCGGCCCGATATGTGGCTCCCCACGGGCATTGGCGAGCAATGTCTGACGGTGGCGTTCGGCATAGCCAGCGCGTTGATCGTCGTCGCGCGCGGCATGGCAGGCGGGGCAGGCGATGCCTTCGATATACAGCGACGAAGCGCGGTCGTCGGCGCTGACCGGCATGCGGCAGCCGTGGCATAGGCTGTGAGAACCAACGGCCAAACCATGGGTAACGGCGACGCGCTGATCGAAAACAAAACATTCGCCCTGCCACAGGCTATCCTCGGCCGGGACGGTTTCCAGATATTTCAGGATGCCGCCCTCAAGGTGGTGAACCTCGGCTACCCCTTCCGCCTTTAAAAACGCGGTTGCCTTTTCGCAGCGGATACCCCCGGTGCAAAACATGGCGACCCGCGGCGATGGCTTGCCCCCGAACAGCGTCACGCGATTGGCGCGAAACCAGTCGGGGAAATTGCTGAATGCGGCGGTGCCGGGGTTGATCGCGCCGGCAAAGCTGCCGATTGCCACTTCATAATCATTGCGCGTGTCGATGATGATGGTGCCGGGGTCGGCGATCAGTGCATTCCAGTCGGCGGGGGCAACATAAGCGCCGGTACCGGACAGGGGATCGATATCGGGCTGGCCCATGGTCACGATCTCGCGCTTCAGCCGAACTTTCAGCCGGTAAAAGGGCACGGTTTCGGCCCAACTGTCCTTCACCGACAGGTCGGCACAGCCCGGCAAGGAACGGATCGCCGCCAGCACGCTTTCGATGCCGGCTGGCGCCCCGGCGATGGTGCCGTTGATGCCTTCACCGGCGATCAGGATGGTGCCCTTCACCCCGGCGTCTGTGCAGGCCATCAGCAGCCTGTCGCGCAGCGCGGCGCAATCATCGAACCGGGCAAATCGATACAGGGCTGCAACCCGGATCATGCAAGCAGCGCCGCCGCCTCGGATGCCACCCGTGCGTCACCGGCGGCAATGACCCGGCCATCGCTGCCGCGCCGCAAAGCCTGTCCTGCCCAGTCGGTCATTACCCCGCCAGCGCCGGTGACAACCGGGACCAGCGCCGCCCAGTCGTGGATTTTCAGGCCCGATTCGACCACCAGATCGAGGTGGCCCGAGGCGACCAGCCCGTAATTATGGCAATCGCCGCCCAGCAATGTGTCCCGCGCCGCGCGGCGCAGGCCATCGAAAGCGGGGAGATCGCGGCCATCGAACAGCCAGGGTGCTGTCGTTGCCAGATGCGCATTGGCAACCTCCGCGCATCTGCGGACATGGGCGCGCTGGCCGTTCAGCGTGGTCGGTGCGCCCGCTGCGCCGATCCAGCGGTCGCCTGCGATGCACTGGTCGATCACGCCGAGCACCGGTATGCCATTCTCGATCAGGGCAATCAGCGTGCCAAATACCGGGCGGCCGGCGATGAACGATCGCGTGCCATCTATGGGATCGAGCACCCAGACACGGGCATTGTCAGCCCGATCGTCGCCATATTCCTCACCGATGACGCCATCCTCCGGGCGGTGTTCGGCCAACAGTGTGCGGATAGCGGCTTCGGCTTCACGATCGGCGATGGTGACCGGGGAAAAATCTTCCTTGGTCTCAACCAGGAAAGGCCGACGGAACCAGGGCCGGATGGCGGCACCGGCGGCATCGGCGAGGATATGGGCCAGGGCAATGTCGGAATCCGTCACAGGCCCAGCGCCCGCAGAATGGCAAGCTCCCGCAAAAGATTGCCAATCCACAATGCGTCAAACGGGCCAGATCGAATCATCGCGCAGGGATAGCCGCTGACGGCTGTTGCGCCAACTGCCATACATTCGCTTTGAGCCAGCGGCAAAGCTGTGCCACGATGGAAGCATCGAAAAACAGGGGTTTTGTATGATATTTCGCACTTTGGCGCTGGCGGCGATGCTTGGCACATCGGCGTTGGCAACATCAGGAGACGCGCAGGTCAGCCTCCAACAGGCAGCGCATGAAAAGACGCTCGATGCCAGCGTCAGCGCGCCCGAACAAATGGCCTGGCTGAAGCAGATGACATCGGCGCCCAACCATGTCGGCTCGCCGCATGACAAGGCCAACGCCGAATTCATCCTGAGCCAATACAAGGCGTGGGGCTGGGACGCCAAGATCGAGCTGTTCGAGGTGCTTTACCCCACGCCGATCTCCACCAAGCTGGAACTGATCGCCCCGACTGCGATCACGCTGGGCGGCCAGGAACCGGCAATCCCCGAGGATTCGACCAGCGGCAATACCAAGGACGCGCTGCCGCCCTATGTCGCGTTCCAGGGCGACGGCGATATCACCGCCGATGTCGTTTACGTCAACTACGGCCTGCCCGCCGATTATGCAGCGCTCGCCCGGCGCGGCATTTCAGTAAAGGGCAAGATCGCGCTGGCCCGCTATGGCGGCGGCTGGCGCGGCCTGAAACCCAAACTGGCGCAGGAACAGGGCGCCGCCGGCTGCCTGATCTATTCCGATCCCGCCGATGATGGCTATGCCGCCGCCGACAGCTACCCCAATGGCGGCGGCCGCCCCGATACCGGCGTGCAGCGCGGCAGCGTCGCCGACATGACCACCTACCCCGGTGACCCCGGCACACCCGGCTATGGATCGGTGAAGGGCGCCAAGCGCATCGATCGCAAAGACGCGATCACCATCATGAAAATTCCGACGCTGCCGATTTCATATGGCGATGCGACGAAAATTCTGCGCGCCATGGGCGGGCCGCTGGTGCCGGACAATTTCCGGGGCGCATTGCCGTTCGCCTATCGCACCGGCGGTGATGGCAAGATCAAATTGCACCTGAAGGTTGAATCCGAATGGTCGCTGAAAACCATCTATGATGTGGTCGCCACGATAAAGGGCAAGGATCGCCCGGATGAATGGGTGGTGCGAGGCAATCATTTCGACGGCTGGGTGTTCGGTGCCGAAGATCCGCTTTCGGGCCAGGTGGCGCAATTGTCCGAAGCCAAGGCGCTGGGCGAGCTGGTGAAAACCGGCTGGCGGCCGTCGCGGACGATAACCTATATCAGCTGGGATGCCGAAGAACCGATGCTGCTCGGCAGCACCGAGTGGGCCGAAACCCATGAGGCCGAACTAAAGGCCAAGGCGGTCATCTACATCAACACCGATGGCAATGGCCGCGGTTTTTTGAGCGCGGAGGGCAGCCACCAATATCAGCATCTGGTCAACCAGGTCGCGGCCGATGTCACCGATCCGCAAACCGGTGCCAGCGTTCTGGATCGGTTGCGCGCCAAAATCCGCGCCGATGCCTTTGATGGCGGCCGGGTGGATGAGGCCGATCTAAAGGCCGCCGAGGCGGGCGGCGATGTGCCGCTGGGGCCGTTGGGGTCAGGCTCCGATTATTCGTCATTCCTGCAACATGTCGGCGTGCCATCGCTCAACATCGGTTTTGGCGGTGAGGCGGAAAGCGCCGGTTCCTATCATTCCATCTATGACAGTTACGATCATTTTACCCGCTTTGATGATCCGGGCCTGGCCTATGGCGCGGTGCTATCGAAAACCGTCGGCCGGCTGGTGCTGCGTATCGCCGACAGCGACACGCCGCCGCTGCGGTTTGCCGATCTCGCGGCGACGGTTCGCAGCTATCTGGTCGAGGTCAAGGGCCTGATCGACAGCCGCCGCAAACAGGATGAAAAACGCAGCAGTCTGCTCGCTGGCAACAGTTTCAAGCTGGCAAGTGACCCATTGTCGCCCGTCGGCGCTCCGGTGATGGAGCCGGCAACGCCGCTGATCGAACTGGCAGCATTGGAAAATGCCGTTGGAAAGCTGGAGGCAAGCGCCAAGGCCTATGATGCCGCCTATGCCGACAAGGGTGCGGCGCTGGATGCCGGCCGCCGCGCCAAGCTGAACGCTGCACTGCTCGGCATCGATCAGGCGCTGTTGATCCCCGAAGGCCTGCCGGGTCGCGCCTGGTATAAACATGCGCTCTACGCCCCCGGCCGCTTTACCGGCTATGGTGCCAAAACCCTGCCAGGGGTGCGCGAAGCAATCGAGGAACGCCGCTTTGCCGACGCCAATCTCTATGCCAGTCGCACCGCCGCCGCCATCGACAGGTTGGCGGCAAAGCTGGATGCTGCAAAGGCGATCATCGGGTGAAACTCCTCGCTTCGCTAACCTCGCCTTATGCCCGCAAACTGCGGGTCGTCGCGCTGGAACTCGGCATTGATCTGGCGCTGATCGAGACCGCGGTGATGGAGGATCCGGCGGAATTGCTCGCCGCCAATCCGCTCGGCAAGGTGCCGGCGCTGCTGCTCGATGATGGCGCGGTGATTGTCGATTCGCCGGTGATCGCGGCGTTTCTGATGAAACTGGTGCCGGGCCAATCCTTGTTGCCGGCCGATGGCAGCGCACATTGGCAGGGCCTGACCACCGAAGCCATCAGCGATGGCATATTGGATGCAGCGATCACCCTGCGGTTCAACGCGGCACAGGGTGTGACATCGGGTGCCTGGCCTGATCGACAGCATCGCGCCATTGCCCGCGCGCTGGCGGCGCTGGCCGGGCGTGTCGGGGCAGGGGTGGGCTATCCGGAACTCTGCATCATCATCGCTTGCGAATATCTGGATCTGCGCTTTCCCGATATTGACTGGCGGGCGCAGCCGGCGCTGAGATCGCTGCACGAACGTCTTGCGGAACGGCCATCGTTAAAGGCAACCCGCCCGCCGGCATGAGGGGACACAGACATGGCAATCAAGCCCGGTATCCACCCGACCCTGCAATATGCTGATGCCCCGGCGGCGATGGCGTTTCTAAAGACTGTTTTTGGTTTTACCGAACACGCCATACATCCCGATGAAACCGGCGGCATCGCCCATGCCCAGCTGTTGCTGGACGGCAACATGATCATGCTGTCATCCAGCCGGCCCAATATCTATGGCATCGCGACGCCGGCAAAATTGGGCGGGGTAACGGGGTCGATCTCGGTTACCCTGGCCGATCCGGCGGCACATTATGCCCGGGCGGTTGCCGCCGGCGCCGATATCATTTCGCCGCTGTCAGCAAAGGATTATGGCGGCAGCAGCTATGATGTGCGTGATTGCGGCGGCCATGTCTGGACCTTTGGCGACTATGATCCCTGGGCATAAAATGCCGTGCGCGAAATCGGCAGATTAACACTGGCGCACGGGCCTGCAGTTCGCCTAAATTCCGGCCATGACAAAAACCCTGCTCCTGCTCCCCGGTGATGGTATCGGCCCCGAAGTCACTGCCGTCGCACGGCGCGTCGCGGGGCGGTTGATTTCCCAAGGGCTGGCACTGACCATCAGCGAGGCGCGTTTTGGCGGCACCGGCATCGATGCCGATGGCATGCCGCTTACGCCGGAAACGCTTGCCGTTGCAAAGGCATCCGACGCGGTGCTGATGGGGGCAGTCGGCGGGCCGCAATGGGCGGATCAGCCCTATGGCAACCGGCCCGAGGCCGGATTGCTGGCATTGCGGGCCGGAATGAACGTCTATGCCAATCTGCGCCCGGCGCGGTGTTTCGCGGCGCTGGCCGAAGCATCATCGCTGAAACGGATATTTGTCGAAGGGCTGGACATCATGTTCGTCCGCGAATTGACCGGGGGCGTTTATTTCGGGCAGCCGCGCGGTATCGAAACCTTGGCCGATGGCCAACGCCGCGGCGTCAACACCCATGTCTACACAACCAGCGAAATCCAGCGCGTCGCCCGGGTCGCCTTTGAATTGGCCCGAGGTCGCAAGGGTGAAGTCGTCTCTGCAGAAAAGGCCAATGTCATGGAGGCGGGGCTGATGTGGCGCGAAGATGTGCAGGCCCTGCGCGACAAGGAATATCCGGATATCAAGCTCAGTCACATGCTCGCCGACAATATGGCGATGCAATTGGTCAAGGCACCAAAGCAGTTCGATGTCATCCTGACCGACAATCTGTTCGGCGACATCTTGTCTGATGAAGCAGCGATGCTGACCGGGTCGCTTGGCATGTTGCCATCCGCTGCAATCGGCGAGGCTGGAAAGCCCGGCCTGTATGAACCGATCCATGGCTCTGCGCCCGATATCGCCGGGCGCGGCGTCGCCAATCCCTGTGCCTCGATCCTCAGCCTGGCGATGGCGCTGCGCTACAGCGTGGGGCGGACCGATCTGGCCGATCGCGTCGAGGCCGCGGTTGAGGCGGCGCTGAACGACGGTGCGCGCACCGCCGATCTGGGCGGTGCGCTGACGACAGCGGCAATGGGCGATGCGATATTGGCGCATTTGGTGTGATGGCCCCAGCCGCCGGAGTCTTTGTGCTTGCCCGACCATCGTCCCGATGATCCGCCGCATCGCCGGGCCATTCATCACCGGGCTCGTTTTCCTTGCGCCGGTGATCTTGACGATCATCCTGCTGCAATGGCTGGCCGGTTATGTGATCGCCGCACTGGGGCCGAACACCATTATCGGTGGCGCGCTCGCCAGAGGCGGGATGTGGCTGACGCGCAGCCCGGAACTGGCATTTGTCACGGGCCTTGGCATTGCAGCGCTGATTGTCTGGGGGCTGGGGTTGATCGTCCAGACACAGTGGCGGGCGCGGCTGGAGGGCGGGTTTGATGGCCTGATCGGGCGGTTGCCGGTGGTGGGGGGATTTTACCGCCCGCTGGCGCAGATCGTCCGGATGATAGGCGGCGCGCCGGGCGGTGAGCTGAAAGGCATGGCGGTGGTGGCGGTGACGTTTGGCGCCGATACGCAAGTGCTGGCGCTGCTGGCGACGCCACAGATTTTTGATCTGGGCAATGGTCCGCGCCATCTGGTCATCTGTCCGACGGCGCCGGTGCCGGTGGGCGGTGCGATGCTGTTCGTCGAGGTATCGCGGGTGCGACCGGTGCTGGGGCTGGGTGTCGATGACCTGGCGAAATTCTATGTTTCGATGGGCACCGTGGCACCTGCCGGGCTGGTGACGCGGTGAATCTGACGACGCGGATCTTTCTGGCGCTGCTGGCGGGTCTGGTGGCCGGGGCAGTGGTGCCGCTGATTGGCGGCGCGGGCGTCGCACTGGCGATTGCCGAGCCGATTGGCAATCTGTGGCTGCAGGCGCTGCAAATGACCATCGTCCCGCTGATTGCCGGGCTGTTGTTCACCGGCATCTGCGAATCGGTCGGCACGGCGGGCGGCGGCAGGGTGGCGGCGACGGCGCTGCTGGCGTTTCTGGTGCTGCTGCTGGTCAGCGCGTTGTGGTCGATTCTGTTTGTGCCGGAACTGCTGGCGTGGTGGCCAGCGCCGGCAAAGGCTGCCGCGGCGTTGACCGGTGTTGCCCCTGGCAGCGCCACTCCCATCGGTCCGATCAATATCGGCGAATGGCTGTTGTCGCTGGTGCCGTCGAACGTCTTCAAGGCGCTGGCTGCGGGTGACATGCTGCCGGTCGTGGTGTTTGTCTCCGCCTTCGCCCTCGCCGCCGGTCGCCTGCCCGAACGGCAACTGGCACCGCTGGTGGCGTTTTTCGATGCGTTGAAGGATGCCATGCTGGTGCTGGTCGGCTGGATTTTTGTGGTGGGGCCCATCGGCGTGTTTGCACTGGCCATGGCAGTGGGGCTCAAGGCCGGCATCGGCGCATTCGGCGTGCTGGCGCATTATGTTGCCGTGCTGGTCATAGCGCAGGTGTCGCTGATCCTGGTCGTCTATGTGCTGATGGCGGTGTCAGGCGGTGGCGCAGTGCGCTTCGCCCGCGCGGTGCTCCCGGCGCAGGCGGTCGCGGTAAGCACCCAATCGTCGATCGCTTCGCTGCCGGCGATTTATGAGGGCGCCGAGGCATTGGGATTGCCCGAAAGCATCAGCCGCGTTGTGCTGCCACTGGCGGTCTCGATTTTCCGCATTACCAGTCCCTGCGCCAATATCGCAGTTGTGCTGTATGTCGGGCATTTGAACGGCATCACGCCGGGGCCGCTGGCGCTGGCCGCCGGCGTTCTCGCTTCGCTGGCCGCAGCGGTTTCCACCGGCGGCCTGCCAGGCTCGATCACCTTTCTTGCCGCGACGGTGCCGATCGCCAATGCCATGGGGATACCGGTTGCCGCGTTGCCGCTGCTGCTGGCGGTCGAACTGCTGCCTGATTTGTTCCGCACATTGGGCAACGTCACCGCCGATCTGGCGGTGACGGCAATTCTGGCGAAGCGCCAGCAAGCAATGCCTGTCGCCGGGGATTGAAACCCCGGCGCTGCAAATTTTACTGCGGTGTGACCGTCGTGCTGACCGTCGTTTTGGCCACAACGGCGGTTGGCCTGTGATGGATCGTCCTTTTGCGGTGTGTCGTGTGGGTAGTGGTTTTGTGCGTTGTCACCGGCACCACAGTCTTTTCGGTTGTCTGCACAACAGTGGTTACCGGTGCCGGGCGCATGGCGGCGGCTTCGGCCGTCGCGGCGCGGGCATTGGCGTCGATGGCGCTTTGCTGGGCAACCGCGGTCGATTGCGCTGCCATGGCCGTTGATTGCGCAGCAGCGGCATTTGACTGCATCGCTGCGGCGTTGGCGTTTGCGGCGTCGACCTGGGCATTGCGCACCATGCCGCGCTTGTCTCGCTCGGCGGCAATGATCGCCATGTCGGACAATTCCGATGCATGCTTGGCATTGGCAAGCGCGGTTTCCTTCTTGTCATTGGCCAGCGCCGCCTCGGCGGATTGCAGCGCGGCATGGGCGCGAGTTTGAATCGCCATGGATTCGCCACTGATTGCGACCTTGTCGGCCGCCTCAAGCTTGCCATGGGCTTCTGAGATGGCAATGCGGGCGCGCTCGGCCTGGCCAGCATGGGCCGTGGTGGAGAGCGCCAGCAACAGCGATGCGGCGACGGTGGTCAACAATTGGCTGCGAGTCATGGGGTAACACTCCTTCATGGGTTTTCGTATCAGCCTGAACCCTCGGGAGCGGCTTTACGTTCCCTCGGGCGTTGGACTCTGTCGCGCATTGGGCTATGCCGCGCCGCACAAGGAGCATGTTATGAGTTACAAAGTCGTCGTCGTCGGCGCGACCGGCAATGTCGGGCGGGAAATGCTGAATATCCTGGCCGAACGCCAGTTTCCGCTGGCGGATATCGCTGCTGTGGCAAGCCCGCGTTCCACCGGGGACATCATCGATTTCGGCGATACCGGCAAGGATCTGAAGGTCCAGAATATCGAACATTTCGATTTTGCTGGCTGGGATATTGCGTTGTTCGCCGCCGGATCCGGCCCGGCAAAAATCTATGCGCCAAAGGCCGCCGCGGCCGGTTGCACGGTGATCGACAATAGCAGCCTGTTCCGCATGGATCCGGATGTGCCGTTGATCGTGCCCGAAGTGAACCCGCAGGACATTGACGGCTATCGGAAGCGCAACATCATCGCCAATCCCAATTGTTCCACGGCGCAGATGGTCGTTGCATTGAAACCGTTGCACGATGCCGCTGGCATCAAGCGCGTCGTCGTTTCGACCTATCAGTCGGTATCCGGCGCCGGCAAGGAAGGCATGGACGAACTGTTCGAGGAATCGCGCGCCATTTTCGTCGGCGATGCGCTCGCTCCGCGCAAATTCACCAAGCAGATCGCCTTTAACGTCATTCCGCATATTGATGACTTTGTCGGGTCTGAAACCGGCTATGACGGCTATACCAAGGAAGAGCTGAAAATGGCGCAGGAGACCAACAAGATCCTGTCGCCCGACATCCTGGTCACTGCCACTTGCGTGCGCGTGCCAGTGTTCGTCGGCCATTCCGAAGCCATCAATATCGAATTCGAACGGCCGATTTCGGTGGCGGAAGCCCAGCGTATCCTGCGCGAAGCGCCTGGCATCATGCTATTCGATAAACGCGAAGACGGCGGTTATATCACCCCGATCGAATGCGTCGGCGAATATGCTACCTATGTCAGCCGGGTGCGCAAGGACCCGACCGTCGATTATGGCCTGGTGCTATGGTGCGTCAGCGACAATCTGCGAAAAGGAGCCGCGCTGAACGCCGTGCAGATCGCGGAATTGCTGGGGCGGCGGCATCTGAAAAAAGCTGCATGAATTTGGCGCTCCGCTTTGTTCCGCACGACCGCACGGTCGCTGCAGTACTGGCGGATATCGTGCCGCCGCTGGAGGCGGAATCCGCGGCCATGCTTACCGATGGCCTGGAACAGATGCGCGCGGAGGCACGGCCGCAGCCCTGGGGCAATTACCTCGCGTGGCGCGATGGTGCCGCCGTCGGCTGTTGTGGATTCAAGAATGTCCCCAGCCCGGGTGATTCGCCGGAAATCGGTTACATGACATTTCCCCGGGCCGAGGCGACCGGCGTTGCAACGGCAATGGCCGCTGGGCTGGTGGCATTGGCCGCCGCTGCCGGAGAGCCGTTGGTCATCGCCCATACGCTGCCGGTTGAAAACGCCTCGGGTCGCGCGCTGGCCCGCAACGGATTTGTTCGCAAAGGCGATGCGATCGACCCAGACGAAGGACTGGTCTGGCGTTGGGAACTTGCCCTGGGTTTAGCCGGGTAAAGACACGCCGGATTTCCATCTTCCTGATCGCGAAATGACGCAAAATCAATGTTATGCCTTTATCTTGCCCCGATTCATTCACCCAACATTTAGGCAACAACGCCCATAGCATCGTCCGTTGGCAGGCGCAGTGACAGGCTGTGGCACAGACCAGCGTTTTAGTGTTTTTGGAGTAGTGTTATGTTGAAATCTGTTTTCGCGCTGGCGGCCATTGCGGTGTCGGTGCCGGCATTGGCGGCAGATGGCGCCGCGCCGTTCAGCGGCCCTTACATCGGTGTTCAGGGTGGTTGGCAGCAGGATCGCCAGCGTCTGGATGTCACCAAGCTGGGCGTGTTGTCGTCGAGCAGCCAGAACAAGGATGGTTTCGCTTATGGCGGCCAATTGGGTTATGATTTTCACCTTACGCCGAATGTTGTGCTGGGTGCCGAACTCGGCCTGACCGGGCGGACGGGCTCTTCGCTGCTCGATCCCGCCAGCAATCTGACCCTGAAGCAGGGCCGCACCATCACCACAACGGCACGTCTGGGCTATATGGTTGGCGCGCAAGGTCTGCTCTATGCGCGCGGCGGTTACGCCAACGCTCGCTACACGCTGAACAATCCTACAACCAACATCAGCGAAAACCGTGACGGTTATACCGTTGGTCTTGGTTATGAACAGCAGTTGATGAGCAACGTTTCGGCGCGCATCGAATATGCCTATTCGCGGTTTGGCAGTGACAATCTGCCGGCGGTTGCGGCCAATCTGGGCGCGAACAGCGCAGTGCTGAAATATCGCCGCAATGCGGTCACCGCCGGGCTGAACTTCCGCTTCTGATTCTGCTGATGGCACCGATGATAGCGTTTTGCTATCGTCGGTGCACGGGCCGGATCTTGATCCGCAACCTGGATGATTCGGTTATCGACACGTTGAAACGCCGTGCCGCCGCCGGGCGATCGATGGAGGCGGAAGCGCGGGAGGCGTTAACCAAGGGCAGCGTAATGACCCTGGATGAAAAGCTGGCAATGCTGCGCGACATCAGGGCGCATGATGAACCATTGCGGGCGCCTCGCCGTCCGCTCGTCGATAGCTGGATTTCGATCCGGGAAGGCCGCGACGACGATGATCGTTGATGCCAGCGTCGCCGTAAAAATGGTTGATCGAATAAGAAGGTATCAGCGCTGCTGTGGCATTGCTGGGTGGCGCGCGCGGAACGCCGGACCTGCTGTTTGCCCAAGTCGCGAACGTGTTGTGGAAAGGCTGGCGGCGAGGCGACTTTGCTGTGGTACCTGATGGCAGGGATCGGCAGATGCCATTGTTTCAGCGCATCTCCCCTTGTGTAACTTTGATACAAAACGCTGTGGCGCTATCGGTAGCGCTTGATCACCCAGCCTATGATTGTTTTTATCTGGCGATCGCGATTGTCGAGGATGAACTGCTGGTGACTGCAGACCGTCGATTTCTCAGCGTCTGCGCGGGCACGCGCCAGGCGGGAAGGATCATGGCGTTGGGCAGTTGACCTTCAAACTGCGAAATCGCCCTCGGTCTTGGCGCGCAGGTCTTCCAAACTCACCCCCGGTGCCAGCTCGACCAAGCGAAAGCCTTCGCCTTTGGCCGGCCGCGCCAGCACGCACAGGTCGCTGATCACCATATCGACGACACCCTTGCCGGTCAGCGGCAGGCTGCAGGCACGCTTGAATTTTGCCTCACCGGATTTGCTGTTGTGTTCCATCAGCACAATGATGCGTTTGACGCCGGCGACCAGGTCCATGGCGCCGCCCATGCCTTTGACCATCTTGCCAGGGATCATCCAGTTTGCCAGATCGCCATTTTCGGCCACTTCCATCGCACCCAGTATGCTCAGGTCGATGTGGCCGCCGCGGACCATGGCAAAACTTTCGGCGCTGTTGAAGTAACTGCTGCGGCGCAATTCGGTGATGGTCTGCTTGCCGGCGTTGATCAGATCGGCGTCAATCTCGTCTTCATAGGGAAATGGCCCCATGCCGAGCATGCCGTTTTCGGATTGCAACGTGATGTCGATGCCCGGCGCGATATGGTTGGCAACCAGTGTCGGCATGCCGATGCCCAGGTTGACGTAGAATCCGTCCTGCAATTCCCGTGCGGCGCGGGAGGCCTGCTCGTCGCGATTCCAGCCGGCCATTATACTGTCTCCCGCTGACGCACCGTTCGTTGTTCGATGCGTTTTTCATAATTTGTGCCGACGAACAGCCGCTGCACATAAATTCCCGGCGTGTGGATGTGATCGGGGTCGAGCGCGCCGGCTTCGACCAGTTCCTCCACCTCGACGATTGTCACCTTGCCGGCGGTTGCCATCATCGGGTTGAAATTGCGGGCGGTCTTTCGATAGACAAGGTTGCCATAGGGGTCGGCCTTCCAGGCCTTTACCAATGCCACATCGGCCACCAGTCCTGTTTCCATGATATAGGTTTCGCCGCCGAAATTCTTGTGCTCCTTGCCGTCGGCCACCAGCGTGCCGACGCCGGTTTTGGTGTAGAACCCCGGAATCCCCGCCCCACCAGCGCGAATGCGTTCGGCCAGTGTGCCCTGCGGATTGAATTCCAGTTGCAATTCGCCGGCCAGATATTGCCGTTCAAACTCCTTGTTCTCGCCAACATAGCTGGCAATCATTTTCGAAATCTGCCGAGTTTCGAGCAGCAACCCCAGACCAAAGCCGTCTACACCAGCGTTGTTGGAAATGGCGGTCATGTCGCGGGTGCCAAGCGCCTTTAACGCAGCGATCAAATTTTCAGGAATGCCGCACAGGCCAAAACCGCCCGACATGATCGTCATGCCATCAAATGCGACACCGGCCAACGCGGCGGCGGCATCGGGGTAAAGCTTGTCTGGCATCAAAAGCGTCCTGTTGTTGCGGTGGTGAACTAGCGCATCCCCTGTGCCGCCGCCAGTGTTTGCATTGGCATGTCAGGGCCGAATTTCGCGCGACCGGGCGCCACGACGCTGATATGAAAGCCGCAATGGACACTATAGACATCGCCATCGCCGAAGCTCGCAATTTCATCGCTTCCTTGCCAACCCGATCGGTTGCGCCGTTTGGCGACGCCGCCCAGATGCTGGCGCATTTGCCCGCCGCCATGCCCGATCACGGGCTTGCCGCCACCGATGTCGTCCGGCGCATTGCCGCCGCCGCCCAACCGGGGCTGATGGGCAATGCCGGCGGGCGATTTTTCGCCTGGGTAAAGGGCGGCGCCCTGCCGGCATCGTTGGCAACGGACATGATGCTGACCGGTTGGGATCAGAATGCCGTGCTTGCCTCCACCAGCCCGGCAGCGGCGGTGCTGGAAACACTGGCGGGTGCAATGCTTCTTGATGCGCTTGCGCTGCCCGGCGATGCCAGTTTTGCCTTTGTCACAGGCTGCCAGATGGCGCATGTCACGGCGCTTGCCGCTGCCCGCCACGCGGTGCTGGCGCGCGCCGGGTGGAATGTGGAAACCCGGGGCCTGTTCGGCGCGCCGCCAATTCGCGTGCTGGCGAATGCGCATCGCCATGGTTCGGTTGATCGGGCCCTGCGCTTTCTGGGGCTGGGCACCGATAGCCTGGTGCCACTTGCTGGCTCCGTGCCAGGCCGGGTTGGTGCGGCCGAACTGGCAGCGGCGCTCGCCGTGTGCCCTGGCGCCCCAACGATCGTCGTTCTGAATGCCGGTGACCTGAATCTGGGTGAAACTGATGATTTTGCGGCGCTGGTGCCCATCGGCCATGCCGCCAATGCCTGGGTGCATGTGGATGGCGCATTTGGTCTGTGGCTGGCCGCCAGTCCGCGCTTGCGACCATTGGTGGCCGGCATCGCATTGGCCGATAGCTGGGCGACCGATGGCCATAAATGGCTGAACACGCCCTATGATTGTGGCATCGCGATGACGCGCGATCCGGCGGCGCACCGGGCAGCAATGACATTGACCGCCAGCTATCTGACAACTGGCGGCGCATTGCGCGATGCCATGGATTGGACGCCCGAATGGTCGCGCCGCGCCCGCGGCATCACCGTGTTGGCGGCGCTGCTCGAACTTGGCCGTCACGGGCTGGCCGATTTGATCGAACGCTGCTGCGATCATGCCCTTGCCATTCATGACGGGATTGCGGCGTTGGCCGGCGCCACCAGCATTGCGCGGCCGATCATCAACCAGGGTCTGATCCGATTTCATGATCGCAATGGCGCGAATATCAGCGACGCAGTGATCTCCGCCATCAACGCTAGCGGCGAAGCGTTTTTCAGCGGCACCACCTGGGGGAGTGAACGAACATTGCGGATCAGCGTATGCAGCTGGCAGACCAATGCCGATGATGTGGCGCGGACCGTCGCAGCCACCAGTGCCGCACTGGCGTCACTTTATTAGGGTCCGTTGCCGCGATATTTCAGCGGTGAAAGTGGCGTCCGATCGCGGCGCCCAAGGCACCAGTCAAGACCGAAGCGGCGGTGCCAAGCACCAACAATGATGCCGGCACATCACCAAGCAGCACCGAAACGCCGATTCCGAAGATCGCTGATACGCCACCGGCAATGGCGCCACCGGCCAATATCGGGCGCCAGCGACGATCGGGCGCCGCGCGGGCAAAAAGCCATCCAGCGACGGCAGAAAACCCCATCCCGCCAATGGCAAAGCCCGGGTCTCGCAGCGCCGGCAGGAAATGCCCGGCGCTGACCATGACGATTTGCAGCAGCGCGCCGATGGCGGTGGCGCGTGTGATCGCGGTGCGATTCATGAACGATCCCCCGTTGTCATGCTGCGCCTGTACCGCCAGGCCTTCAATCGACCCTTCCGGCGAACGCGTCGCGCAATTCGCGTTTCAGCACCTTGCCGATATGGCTGCGGGGCAGTTCATCAACCAGCACCAGTGCGGCCAATCGTTGGGTCTTGCCAAGCTGGGCGTTGGCGGTGGCGCGCAAAACCTCTGCTTCGGCGCCAGGCGCAACAACAAAAGCCACTGGGGTTTCGCCCCAGCGATCCGAAGCGATGCCAACGACTGCTGCTTCGCGCACGCCTGGCAATGCAGTGATCACAGCCTCTATATCGCTGGGATAGATGTTGAATCCACCCGAAATGATCATATCCTTGGCGCGGTCCATGAGGGTCAGGAATCCGTCCGCATCCAGCCGACCGATATCGCCGGTGCGCAGATATTGCGTGTCGTCCGGCGCTGTCCAATAGGCCGCCGCGGTCAGATCGGGCCGGTTCTTGTAGCCTGTCATCGTCGCGGGGGATCGCCCGACAATTTCACCCGGCGTGCCCGGCGGCACATCATGGCCGGCTTCGTCGATGATGCGCACGTCATGGCCTTCGGTGGCGCGGCCAACGCTGTGCAATTTGTCGGGGAATTGGTGGGCAACGAGCACGAAACTGACGCCGCCCTCGGTCATGCCGAAAAATTCGATCAACCCGCCCGGCATGCGCCGCAGCACCTCGGCCTTCAGTTCGGCCGGAAATGGCGCCGATGTGCAGAATTTCATCACGAACGACAGGTTATGGTCATCAAATGCCGGATCGGCGAGCAGCCGGCGATATTGCACCGGCACCAGCATCGCATGGGTTGCAGCATGGCGTTCGGCGAGTTTCAACCATTCGCCAGCATTGAATTTGGCTTGCAAAACCACGGTGCCGCCCCAGGCAAGGGTCGGGATGAAGCTGACCAAGGTGGTGTTGGAATAGAGCGGGGTGGACAGCAGGGTAATTGCGTCCTCGCCATAGCCCAGCGTCCTCGCCCCGGTAATATGCAGCGATCGCATGCCTGCGGATTGGACGATACCCTTTGGCGTGCCGGTCGTACCCGACGAATAGATGATGTTAAATGCGCTTTCCGGGTCCAGCGGCGCCAGTGCCGGGACGATGGCGGTTGGATCGATCCAGGCATCAAGCGCCGCAAGATCGACGACGCCATAGGGCGCCAACACCGCCCCGAAATCGGCACGCGCCGCAGCATCGGTGAAAACCAGCCGGGCCCCCGAATCGGCAATCATTGCGGCAATCTGGGTGGGAGTGGATGACGGCGCCAGCGGGGCAACAACGGCGCGCAGCCGCAGGATTGCCGCCCACAGCACCGCATAATCGACCGACGATGCAGCAATGATGGCCACCGCATCGCCTGGCGCTGTGCCCAATTTGGCCAGCGTTGCCGCGACCGCTTCGGCGCGGGCGGCAAAATCGCCATAGCGGATCCGGTGATCGCCGCAGATGACGGCAAGATGATCGGGACGCACTACGGCATGGGCGGCGACGGCGGCGGGGAAATCAAAACAGTCCATGCCGGGCAGGGTGAACACCCTGCCCGGCGATGTCCAGCGGTGAGACCTGATAGGATCTACAAACGCTCGATCCGCGATGCGGCATCGTCAAGGATTGCCGCAACATTCAGTTGCAGGTCCTTGTCCGCGCCCTCAACCGACAGCCGGCCGTGAACGGCGCTGTGCAGGTTGCGCAGTGCGCGCCGGATCGGGGCAGCATCGGTGGGGGTGGTCAGCGTTGCCAGCTTGTCGAGCCGGGCAAGCGCATCGGCAACGACAGCCGCAGATTCCGCCAGAGTCGTGCGCCCGGCATCCGTAATGGCAAAGCGTTTGCGGCTGCCATCGGCCAGTTCGTCCAGCAGGCCCTGATCGGTCAGCAGGGTCAGGATGGGGTAAACCATGCCCGGGCTAGGGGCATAGGCACCGCCGCTGCGGGCCTCGATCGCCTTGATCAGGTCATAGCCATGGCGCGGCGTTTCCGCGATCAGCGTGAGCAATACCAGCTGCAATTCCGCTGTATCGAACAGGCGCCCACGCCGGCCACCCGGGCCACCGCGGCCCATGTGGCGGGGGCCACCGCGGCGGAAACTCGGGCCAAAGCCATCGCCAAAACCTTCGCTCATCTGGTCGCCCATTTCACGGGCAAAGGCTTCAAATTTTGCGCCAAAGCGATGGCTCCGGCGCTGGCCGTCATCGCGGCCAAAGGGGTGATTAAAGTGTCGCATGGATTTTCCTTTTCTAATTTCCATGCTTCCAAGATATATCTTAAAATAGTTTTTGCAAGGCGCAATCGCATTTTATTTCCGCGGGCATGCTGCCCGGCGCAATCGATCATTGATGGCGACCCCCAGCCCGGTCTCCGGTATCGGCGCAACCGCAATCGCCTGGCGCCCGCTCGCCTCGGCCATGTGCAGCAGATCAAACAGCCGCGCTGCCGCCTCGATCAGATCGCCACTGGATGACAGGCTGGCATCGCCGGCAACAGCGCCAAAACCGATATGGAATTCCTCGGCGCCGGCGCCGGTCGCGCCCGTTCTGAGCGGCTGCTCCGGCGCATAATGCGACGCCAGCATGCCGGGCGCCATGACTCCCCCCATTTGCGGGGGGGGCGGACGCAGCCGATTGGCTGAGCCGGAAGCTGGATCTTCTCCAACAACTTCAGCAATCGCATCAGCCGCAATCGCCCCCGGTCGCAATACCCGCACCGCGCCATCAACAACCATGACAATCGTCGATTCAATCCCAGCCGCGCAACTGCCGCCATCCAGTATCAACGGCACCCGGCCGCCCAGAGACCCGGCAACATGGGTCGCGCTGGTCGATGAAATCCGCCCCGATGCGTTGGCCGAAGGCGCTGCCAAAGGCCCCGCTGCGGCAATCAAGGCCTGCATGACCGGGTGCGCCGGACAGCGCAGTGCCAGCGTCGGCAACCCAGCGGTCACCAACGCCGCCACCGCCGCGCCCGCCCGCATTGGCAGCACCAGCGTCAGCGGCCCCGGCCAGAACGCCGCCATCAGCTGCGCCGACAGGGCATCGATTTCCACCAGTTCCGCCGCCTGGCGCTGTCCCGTCACATGGACGATCAGCGGGTTGAACGCCGGACGCTGCTTGGCGGCAAAAATCCGCGCCACTGCGGCTGCATCATCGGCGCGCGCTGCCAGGCCGTAAACCGTCTCGGTCGGCACAGCGACAATGCCGCCGGCCCGCAAAGCCGTCACGGCCTCGGCAATGCCCGCGGCGTTTGCGGCAATGATGCGGCTTTTGTCCTCCATGCTGCCCGTCTATAGCGGCTTTGTCATCATCCCAAGGCCCTATTCCATGCCCTATACCGCGCCCGTTGCCGAACAACGCTTTGTGCTTGATATCATTGCCGATCTGCCGGGGTTGGCGGCAATGCCCGCGTACGCCAACGCAACGCCCGACATGGTCGAGGCGATCCTCAACGAAGCCGGGAAACTGTCGGCAACGATTTTTGCGCCGCTGAACAGCGTGGGTGACAAAACCCATGCCCGGCTCGCCGATGGCGTTGTCACCCTGCCGCCGGGCTTTGTCGCGGCCTATGCCCGCTATGTCGATGGCGGCTGGGCCGGGCTTGGGGTCCCCGAATCGCACGGTGGCCAGGGGCTGCCATTTGCCATCAATGTTGCGGTGCAGGAACAACTGACCAGCGCCAACATGGCATTTGCGCTGTGCATGATGCTCAGCCAAGGGGCGATCGAGGCGCTGGCCGTCCATGCCAGCCCGGAATTGCAAGATCGCTATCTTAGCAAGCTGGTTTCCGGCGAATGGACCGGCACGATGAACCTGACCGAGCCCTCCGCCGGCAGCGATGTTGGCGCGCTGAAATCCCGCGCCGAACCCCATGCAGACGGCAGTTATCGCATAAAAGGCACCAAGATTTTCATCACTTGGGGCGAACATGATGCAGCCGATAATATCGTCCATCTCGTGCTCGCCCGGCTGCCCGATGCGCCGGCCGGTACCAAAGGCATTTCGCTGTTCCTCTGCCCCAAATTCCTGCCCGATGGCGGGCGCAACGATCTGAAATGCGTCGGTGTCGAACACAAGCTGGGCATCCACGCCTCCCCCACCTGCACCATGAGCTTTGGCGACAATGACAATTGCGTCGGCTATCTGGTCGGCAACGAAGGCGGTGGGATGCGCGCCATGTTTACGATGATGAACAATGCTCGGGTCCAGGTCGGCCTGCAGGGCGTCGCGGTGGCGGAGGCGGCAACCCAGCATGCCGTAGAATTCGCCCGCAATCGCGTCCAATCGGCAAAATTCGGCGGCGCCGGTGATCCGGTGCGGATCATCGAACACGCCGATGTCCGCCGCACCTTGATGACGTGCCGGGCGCTAACCGAGGCTTCGCGGGCGCTGGTCTATCTGAATGCAGCCGCAGTAGATCGCGGTCATGCCGGTGACGCCGCAGCAGGGGGGCTCGCCGATCTGCTGACGCCGATTTCAAAGGCCTGGGCGACCGATATCGGTGTCGAAGTTGCATCGATGGCGCTGCAAGTGTTCGGCGGCATGGGCTATGTCGAAGAAACCGGCGCCGCCCAGTTCCTCCGCGATGCGCGCATCGCACCGATCTACGAAGGCACCAACGGCATCCAGGCGCTCGATCTGGTCGGCCGCAAGCTGGGGATGGCTGGTGGCGCGCATTGGAAGGCCCTGTTTGCCCAGGTCCGCGATACGGTGCTGGATTTGCAAGGGTCGGCGCAACTGCGCGGCCTGTCACCCTATCTGGATGACGCGCTGTCCGCGACGCAAGCCGCCACCGTGTGGTTGCAAGGGGCGAATGACGCCGACGATATTGCCGCCGGCGCCACGCCTTACCTGAAAATGTTCGGGCTGATGCTTGGCGGCTGGCTGCTGGCAAAACAGGCGCTGGCGGCGCACGATCAGATGGCCAGCGGCGACCCGGCCTTTTTGAAGGCAAAGATCGCCACGGCGCGCTTTTATGCCGAACAATTGCTGCCGCAAGTTGGCGCGCTGTCTGGCCCGGTCACCCGCGGCGCAGCAGGCCTTTACGCGATTCCCGAGGCCGGGCTGGCGGCCTGATGCGCTGGCGGCGGCGAGCACACTTGCGTCAACACCCACACAGGACCACGATAGGCCCATGAAACTTGCCTCACTCAAACAGGGTCGTGATGGCCGTCTGGTCGTCGTTTCCGATGATCTTGCCTGGTGCGCCGCGCCGCCGCCGATGTATGCAACGCTGCAGGCGGCGCTGGATGATTGGGCCCATGCCGAACCGGTGTTGCGCGGTGTCGCCGAAAGCCTGGCACATGATGCTGTGCCGCACAGCCGATTCCACGAACGTGATGCTGCGGCGCCATTGCCACGTGCCTATCAATGGGCGGATGGCAGCGCCTATGTAAACCATGTCGAATTGGTGCGCCGCGCGCGCGGCGCGGAGTTGCCGGCATCATTCTGGACCGACCCGTTGATGTATCAAGGCGGCAGCGACCATTTTTGCAGCCCGCGTGACCCGATTGCGTTTCACGATGCCGATTGGGGCCTGGATCTGGAGGCGGAAGTCGTTGTAATCACGGGCGATGTGCCACAGGGAGCCAGCCGCGAACAGGCGCTGGCCGCCATCCGCCTGATCGGCCTGGTCAATGATGTCTCACTGCGCGGGCTGATTCCGGATGAACTTGCCAAGGGTTTCGGCTTTGTGCAGTCAAAGCCGGCGTCGACATTGTCACCGGTGTTTGTCACGCCCGATGCTTTGGGCGAAAACTGGCGTGACGGCGTGCTTCACGGTATTTTGTCGGTAGATCTGAATGGCACGCCGTTCGGCCGGGTCGATGCGGGCGTCGACATGACCTTTGATTTCGGCACCCTGATCGCGCATCTGGCAAAAACGCGCAGCCTTGCCGCCGGATCAATCATCGGATCGGGCACGGTTTCCAACCGCGATGCGGCGGGCGGGCCAGGGCAACCCGTCGGCAGCGGCGGCGCCGGCTATGCTTGCATCGCCGAACTCCGGATGGTCGAAACAATCGAGGGCGGCAAGGCGGTGACGCCGTTCCTCGCGCCCGGCGATGTGGTGCGCATCGAAATGCTGGATTCGCGCAACCGCTCGATCTTTGGCGCCATCGAACAGACGGTCACCGCCTGAACGGCGACGAACGCGGCTACCGAAACGGCGGTTCGTCAAACGCCCGCAATTTGCGCGAATGCAGCCCAGGCCCGGCGTCGCGCAGCCGCATCATCGCGTCGATACCGATGTGCAGATGTTCGGAAATTGCGCCCTCGTAGAATCGATTGGCTTGGCCGGGCAGCTTGATTTCGCCGTGCAATGGTTTGTCCGACACGCACAGCAAGGTGCCATAGGGCACCCGGAACCGATAGCCCTGGGCTGCGATTGTTGCCGATTCCATGTCGATGGCGACAGCGCGGGATTGGTTGAAGCGCAGCGCTGACCGACTGAAGCGCAATTCCCAGTTGCGATCGTCGGTGGTGACAACGGTTCCGGTGCGCAGCCGCGGTTTCAGCGCTTCGCCTTGTGCGCCGGTGACGGCTTCGGCGGCGGCCTGCAGGGCAATCTGAACTTCCGACAGTGCCGGCACCGGAATTTCGGGCGGCAGCACATCATCGAGCACATGATCATCGCGCAGATAGGCATGGGCGAGCACATAATCGCCGATCGCCTGCGATGGCCGCAGCCCGCCGCAATGGCCGATCATCAGCCAGGCCTCGGGCCGCAGCACTGCCAGATGGTCGCAGATGGTCTTGGCGTTGGCCGGGCCGACGCCGATGTTGACCAGGGTGATGCCAATGCGACCCGGTGCGGTCAGGTGCCAGGCCGGCATCTGGTGCTTGCGCCAGGCCACATCATCCGCAGCCCGTTCTGGGGATGCGTCGCCGGCGACGATATCCAGCCCGCCCGGGCAGGCCAGGCGATCATAGCCATGGCCCAATTGCTGCACGCCCCAGCGGACGAATTCATCAACATAGCGATGATAGTTGGTCAGCAGGATATAATGCTGAAAATCTTCGGGTGCCGTGCCGGTGTAATGTTTCAGGCGGGCGAGCGAAAAATCGGTGCGCGGGCCATCAAACAGTGCCAGCGGGCGATCATCTGACAGCGTGTCATCCCACAACCCATCGGCAAGTTCATCGCCGATCTGCGCCAATTCCGTTGTCGGGAACCAGCGTGCGAGTTCGGTGGCTGCGGCATTGTCGAGCCGCAGATCGGCGGCCCCGTCCAGCACGTAAGGATAGGGAATTTCCACCTCTGACCGGCCGGCGCTGACCGTCACGTCATAGTCCGCCATGATCAATGTCAGCTGTTCGACCAGATAGGCGCGGAACAGTTCTGGCCGCGTGACGGTGCTGGCATAGCGGCCGGGACGGTTCAGCCGGGCAAAGGCGCGGACTGGCCGGGCGCCGCCACTGGCACCGGCATATTGCAGGCGCAGTTCGGGATAGGTCCAATCCCCGCGCACCCTGGCGGCACCATCCGGCGTGGTGCCATGGTCAAGATAGTCGCGCAGGGCATCACGCAGCGCTGCAGTCGATTCGGCGTGGATGTTGACCAGTTGATCGACCAACTGGCTGGGGGTGGGCTGTAATGTCATGGCAAGGCTCTTGCCCGAAACTTGGGCGGGATGCCAGATGGTGGCGCACAGACCGGGGAGCGTTATCGGTTGTCCGGTCGCACCGACAGCCCGTGCAGGTAATTCAGCACGATCGTCACCCGCGTCACGCCGGCCTCTGCGGTAAAAAGGGTTTTTTCGGCCGCAGGCTTTGCCAGCCCCAGCTTGGGATTTTGCGAAAATCCGATGCCATCCGAAAAAATCGACAATTTGCCGTCCTGGTCGCGATCGTGCAGCGCGACGACGACATAGCGGCCAGGGCCGGGCAGCGGCAGGCACACCGCCATGTCACCGCTTGCCGTCATCGGCATCTCCTCGCGGCGCAGGTATTTGCCGCTTTCCAGATATTCGCCCTTGGCGCCGGTATAATTCTGTACCCGCAGCCGCCCCGCACGATCACGAAAGCCGCGGACGGTGACGAGTGCGGCATGGCCGCCGGCACCGGGAACGCAGGCGGCCGTGTCGCTGCCCAGCACAATCGGGCCTTGCGCAAGCGCCGGTGCGGCGAAAAGAGTGCTGGCAGTGAAAGCCGCCAGAATGCGAGAAATTGCCATGACCTTGGGGATTCACCGAGCTATAGGGTTATGCATGACCGGGGCAGCCAACCGCCGGTGATGACGCAATATGACGCAGGCTTGCGGCAGAATTTAGACGCAAGCGTGTTTGCATAAAGAGATTGGACTGCCACCAACTTGCCGATTCTCGCTCGTTTTGACCGTTATCTGGCGCGGGCGATCATCGTCCCGCTGTTCTCGTCACTGGTTATCGCAGCGATGCTGCTGCTGCTCGACCGGATGTTGAGGCTGTTTGATTTTGTCATGAACGAAGGCGGGCCGGTCAGCGTTGTCTGGCGGATGCTGGGCAATCTGCTGCCGGAATATCTGTCGCTGGGTATCCCGATCGGCGTGATGATGGGCATTTTGATGGCGTTCCGCAAACTTGCGCTGTCATCCGAACTCGATGCGCTGCGCGCGGTCGGCATCAGTTATGGCCGGATGTTGCGGGTGCCGTTCATTTTTGCGACGGCCTTTGCGCTGATCAATTTCGGCATTGTCGGGTTTTTGCAGCCGGTGTCCCGGTATGCGTATGAAAATTTGCGTTTTGAATTGCGGTCGGGTGCGCTGGGCGCGTCGATCAAGGTTGGCGAATTCGCCCATCTGGGCAAGGGCATGACATTGCGGGTGGAGGAGAGCAAGGACCAGGGGGCCGATCTGCGCGGCCTGTTTGTAAGGGCCGAGGGCAAGGACGGCCAAAGCGTTGCAGTAACGGCGGCGCGCGGCACGTTTTTGTCCACGGATGATCCCGATGTCATTCTGTTGCGCCTGACCAACGGCACGCTGGTCCATGCCCCCGGCCATGGCGCGGTGCCGCGCGTGCTGTCATTCGATCAGCATGATTTGCCGGTCAATCTGCCGGCCATGAGCAATTTCCGCAAACGCGGGGAGGGCAATCTTGAAAAAACCCTGCCCGAACTTGGGGCGACGGTTTTCAGTTCCATTGCCAGCCCAGAGGCGCGGCGTGATGCCAGCGCCACGTTCAATCGCCGGCTGGTGCAGTGTCTGGTGATGTTCACGCTGCCGTTCCTGGCCGTGGCACTGGGGGTGCCGCCCAAACGTTCGACGTCGGCGCTTGGGGTGTTCGTCAGCCTGATTGCCCTGGTGACATTCCACAAATTGACCGAATATGGCGAACGCATGGGCAGCCTGGGCCGGGTTGATCCGGTGCTGTCGCAATGGGTGCCGTTCCTGGCGTTCATCCTGTTGTCGCTCTGGCTTTACCGCATCCTGGCCTTTGTTCCGGGCGGGCAGCCGATCGGCGCGCTGGATCGCTGGTTTGCCAAAATCGGCGCCTTGTTGTCGGGCCTGGCGGCGCGGCTTGTGCGGCGTGACAATTGGCGTGACGATGCGCTGTCGGCGGGTTGAACGGTGAAACTTTTCCCCTCAAACACCATTGCCTGGTACACGGCCCGGATGTTCCTGGTTCGCTCGGCGGCGTTTCTGATCGGGCTGATCGTTATCCTGGAATCGCTCGATCTTTTGGGTGAATCAGGCAAGATTCTCGCCGCGGCGGGCAATGGTGAGGGGGAACTGTGGACCTATGTGTCGCTGCGGGTGCCGCAACTGGTGCAATTGTTCCTGCCATTTTCGGTGTTGCTGGCGACATTGGTCACACTCGCCACGCTGAACCAGAACAGCGAGGTGGTGATCTTCAAGGCGGCCGGCATTTCGGCGCACCAGATACTGCTGCCGTTGTTCATTGCTGCGTTCGGGATCGCCGTCGCCAATTTTGTTTTTAATGAGCGCATTACCACGCATGCAACCCGAACCCTGTCGATCTGGCAGGAAAACGAATATCAAAAGACGGCTGTTGCCGCAAAACCGGTCGCCGAAAGCTGGGTGCGCGGCGGCGATGATTTGTTTCGCGCCACCAGCGTTGTCGGCAATGGTGCCAATACGGTGCTGAACGGCGTGACGATCTATGATCGCGCTGACAATCGCCTGGTCCGCATCGTCATGGCCGATACGGCCCGGCCAGCAGCGCATGGCTGGTCGCTAAACGGCGTAAGACAGTTTGATGTCGCGCGCGGCACCGTCAGCACCGCCTCGACCCTGGATTTTAACAGCAGCGTCGTCCCGCGCCAGTTCACCACCACCGACATCAACCCGGCATGGATTCCCCTATGGGATCTATGGCCGCAAATCGCCGAACAACGCGCCGCCGGCAAGCCTGTTGACACATTGGTCGCCGCCGCCTGGCACAAGATTTCGGGTCCGTTGTCCACCGTGCTGATGCCCTTGCTGGGGGCTGTCGCTGCTTTCGGCCTGGCACGATCCGGCCGCCTTTTCGTCCGCGCTGTGATCGGCATGTTCCTGGGCTTTGCCTTTTTCGTTGCCGATAATTTCATGCTGGCGATGGGCAATTTCGGCACGGTGCCGCCATTGATGGCCGCCTGGGCGCCGTTTCTGCTGTTCTTGCTGATCGGCGAAGCGGTGTTGATCCGGACAGAGGAATAGGGCCTGCGGTCAGGGCGCCGGCGGCGATGGTCATCGCAATGACGTGTCCGCCGGGCTGCCATTGTCAGTTGCCAGAAAACCCTGTCCTACAGATAACCAGACAGGCTATGTCGGGACGCGGGCAGGCCTTTCGACAGCCGGGATTCTGCCGGGAAATGCACGATTTTCCGGGAAAAGCTCTGAAATCGGAAAATAAGGAAAATATTAAAACTTTAGCAATAATTGTTAGGAAGGCGTCGTTCATAAAAGCTTGGAAAATCACGTTTCGGCGGTGGACCAAAACAGCCATTTTTTGCACTTTTGGTGCAGAAAACCGGCGAATCAGCCCAATTTTGCATGATTTGGTCGCACATTGACATGGCGCAGCGCCGGGGTGGGGCTTTTGGTTCCAACCGCCGGAAATTCTGAAACGATTGTCACCCACGCGGCACCCCGCTACACCCCAACCTGTCCCAAATTGGCCGCAATGCCCCTGTATACGATTGATCATTGTCTGTTGGAGAGCCACATTGAAGGCCGTCGCCGCTCTGCCCGAAATCGGTGTCTGGAACCGGTCGCACCATCTTGACCGCATGACCTTGCGGGAATTGGTGGTCGCCTGTCGCCAATATTACGCCATCCAGGCCTGTCTGGCGGTGGTGGCCGTTGCCTTTGCTGTTTACAATCCGCCTTCGCTGGCCGCGGGCCTTGCAGTGGCTGCCTTCACCTTTCCAATCGGCTATCTGATCGGCGGGCCGGGCGCAGCCGCGATCGCCCTTGCTTCAGGGCTGCTGACCACCTGCTTTTATGAATTCTGCCACTGCATCCAGCTTCTCAGTCACAAACCGAAGGCCGAATGGCTGGCGCCAATGACGGCGCGGCATATGGCGCATCATTTTCATGATGAAACCGGTAATTTCGGTATCACCAATTTTGGCGTCGATAAATTGCCTGGGACTTTTTACGAGCGCACTGACCGGCCGAACAAAAGCCCCAGCGTTTTCAACCTGGGCTATAGCGAGGAGGTCGCGCTGACCGATCCTTATGTCAAGGAACTGTCCGGCGGCATCATCGCCACCGGCCATCCGCGCAAACGCGAAACCGCCTGACTCCAGCCATGAAGGGGCTGGTACTCATCGCGGTTAATTCCGCCGCAGACCGAGCGCGTTTTGTCGATCTGCCGTATCGGCTTTACGCCAATGATCCTTGCTATGTACCGCCGCTGCGCACCGAAGCCGCCGCACTGATCGGCGGTGCAAAGGGCAACCCCTGGTTCGAGCACGCCCGCGCCCAGTTCTGGCTCGTGGAGCGCGACGGCGTTGTCGTGGGCCGCATTTCTGCGCAGATCGACGAACTGGTGCAGGCCCACATGGGCGCCGGCACTGGCCATTGGGGGATGTTTGAGTGCATCCACGATCAGGCAGTTGCCGATCTGCTGCTCGAAACCGCCGAAAACTGGCTGCGCGCACAAGGTATGGTGCGAGCGCAGGGGCCGTTCAGCCTGTCGATCTGGGATGAACCGGGCCTGCTGGTGGACGGTTTTGCCCAGGCACCCACGGTGATGATGGGGCATCATCTGCCCTATTACGAACGGCTGGTAACCGCACATGGCTATGCCGGTATAAAGGACATGCACTGCTGGGGGCTTCGTATCGACCAGCCTTTTCCAGAGATCGTCCAGCGTATTGTTGCCGCCAGCGAACGCAATACAAAGCTGGTGACGCGCAAAGTCGACAAATCGCGTTTTGCCGAGGAAGCTGCGCTGATCCTCGATATTTTGAATGATGCTTGGTCAACCAATTGGGGTTTTGTACCGCTAACGCCGAGCGAAATTGCCTTTGTCGGCAAAAAACTCAAACCCATCGTGTTTGAAGATCTGATCCGTATCGCCGAATATGAAGGCGTCCCCGTCGGTTTCATGATCGCGCTGCCCGATATCAACGAACTCACTTCTGATCTGAACGGCAGCCTGTTTCCATTTGGCTGGGCTAAACTGTTGTGGCGGTTGCGAAAGCCGCAGGTGCGTCGCATCCGGGTGCCACTTATGGGAATCCGCAAAACGCTGCAAGGCCACCGGGTTGCGTCGCTAATGGCATTCCAGATGATCGAATATATCCGGCGCGATGCGGTGGCAAACTTTGGCGCGGTAGAGGGCGAAATAGGCTGGATATTGGATGATAATGGCCCGATGCGATCAATCGCAGATGCCATTGAGAGCAGCGTGACACGCACCTACCGGGTGTTTGAACGACCGCTTTAGGCCCGCAGAACCGCCCAGGCCGGCGCATGGTCGCTGGCTTTATCGGCGCCACGTACCGCCTTGTCGATGCCAGCATCAGCCAGCCGATCAGCCGCTTGCGGCGACAACAGCAGATGGTCGATACGAAACCCATGGTCCCGCGGCCAGGCGCCCGCCTGATAATCCCAGAAGCTCCAGATGCCGCCGCGTGGGTGCACGCTGCGGATGGCGTCAGTCCAGCCCTGCCACATCAAGGCGCGATAGGCGGCCCGCGATTCGGGCTGCATCAGGGCATCGTCGCGCATTGCAGTGTCTGACCAGATGTCATCGTCATTCGGGATGACGTTGTAATCTCCAGCCAGTACCACCGGCCCTCCCGCGCTTAGCAACGCTGTCGCATGGGCGTGCAGGCGGTCCATCCAGGCGAGCTTGTAGTCAAATTTTGGTCCCGGCTGCGGATTGCCATTGGGAAGGTAGATCGAGGCGACGCGAACACCTGCAATTTCGGCTTCGAGATAGCGGGACTGCTCGTCAGTTTCGTCTCCCGGCAGGCCACGCTGCGTCTCGGTGGCGGGTTCGCGCGACAGTATTGCAACGCCATTAAAGCCTTTTTGACCATGGACGATGCAGTGATACCCGGCCTCCTTCAGGGTTTCGACCGGGAAATTTTCGGTCATCGTCTTGATTTCCTGCAAGCATGCGACATCCGGCTGTGCTTCGCCCAGCCATTCGAGAAGGCGTGGCAGCCGGGCGTTGGTACCGTTGATGTTGAAACTGGCGATGCGCATGCTGGCGGGTCCTATGGCCGTTTCAATACCGCAAACGGGCTCGATTGCGCCCTTGCGACTTCCTCGCTGATGACGCCGGCCACCACCGCGTGCGGCGCGCGCGGATAGGGGTCGAGCGCCAATGCCAGCGCTTGCGCCGCGATTTCGCCCAGGTCGATCGTGTCCCCGGCCAACGGTTCGCTGTCCAGATCGGCATCTGACAGTTCGACTTCGGCGCCGTCGGGCGCAGTTTCGGTGAACAGCAGCGCCAGTTGCTCGGTAATCAGGAACGGCACCGCTTCGCCGCTTGTCACACAGGCCTGATCGCCGCTGGCATGGACCTGGCCGGTCACCCGCACCCCTGCGGCATCGCGAATCAGGATGATCGCGCCCGTCAACCTGTTCAGCGCGATCAGATCGAAACGCCTTGCCAGTGCAGCGCGTTCGTCCCCATCGGCCTCGATCATCTGCTGGCGCACCAGGCCGCCGATGTCATGAACCCGGTAAGGCCTTGGAAATTCAGAATTCATCCAGCGCTTCCCAAATTGCCGGCAACGATATCGGCCAGCGGCAGCGCATCAAGCCTTGCCGCCACCCGCCGCGCCTCTGCCGCCACCCAATCGACCGCATCATCGGCCACCGGCGCCCCGCGCCAAAGATTGCGGCGCAATGCCACGCCAAAGCCTGCATCATCGGTGCGGGTTTCGCGATACGCCCCCAGCCGGCCGCCCAGCGCCGCGACCATGCGGCCGATATGTTTGCCGACGACCTGGTCGCCAATGCCGTCTTGTCGCAGCGATCCATCCATGTCGGCGATGAAACGTTCGGTCACATCGGCGGCGGCCTGCGCGCCGGCGACACCCGCATCCTCCAGCCGAATCAGCGCCAGCGACAGCAGCAGCGCCACCATGTCAAATCTGCCATCGACGGTGTCAGGCACTTCGCCGGCCAGATACCAGCCCGGCCGCCGGGCTTCTGCGACCACGGCATTATACAGGCCTTGCGCCGGCAGATTTGCCGATAGCCCGGAATTGACGACACGGCGGAGGGCGGAAAACAGGGTCATATGGGGCAGTCTCTATCATCGCCGCTTGGATGGCGGCAGTATTTGGCATATTGGGCACATATCAGCGCTGCGCAACCGTCTGCGGCGTTTGTGTTGTCGCGTTTCCGCAGGCGCCAGATGACTCCATCTGGCTCGGAAATGCTCTGGGAGAGTTTCATGCGTAGCCCCGCCCTGTTAATCACAGCCGCAGCCATGGTGTTGATGGCCAGTGGCTGTTCGCGCATCCGCCAGAATCAGGGATATCTTGTTGATGAAACCTTGCTGACATCGATCCAGCCCGGCGTCGACAATCGCGATTCGGTTGCCAAGACACTGGGCAGGCCAACGTTTTCGGCGCAGTTCGATGCCGGCGAATGGTATTATATTTCGCGGATTACCGGCCAATATGCCTTTGCGGCACCCAAGGTGCTCAGCCAGTCGATCCTGGTCGTCAAATTCGATGACAAGGGCGTCGTCACCAAGGTGGAACGCCGCGGCATGGAACAAGTGGCGCAAGTCACACCCGAAAAGGACAAGACCCCAACCCTGGGCCGCAGCAGCAGTTTCCTGGAGGAACTGTTCGGCAACATCGGCCAGGTTGGCGCCGGATCAGGGCCGCTGGGCCAAACCGGCAGCAACACCGGACGCGACGGCCCACGCTAGGGATTCCACCGCCGGTTCGGTGCGATTCGGGACGATTCGGGGCAATTCGGGAGCGGAAATGGCCGCGTTTTTGCCGGTTCAACGGCAAAAGCCTTGCGATGAATCGCGCTTGTTATGGCCAATTTTCATGGTGAAAACCCCGACGATGAATTTGGAAAGTTAGGGCCGGGAGGCAAAACACTAACTTTCCAGACATGCTGCCCTGGCGCCGGGCAGGCAGTGAAGGATGGCATGCCGATGAGTGTACGGCGTCAATTATGATGGCCGCCTGACGACAACTATGATGGCCGGTTTGTGACGAAAAGATCAGCATGGTTCCCTGCGATTGTGGGGAAGCATGTTGATGCCAGGATTTCATGTCACGGACCGCCAGTTCAGGCG
>JBBRPI010000021.1:0-30945 GCA_038228305.1 Sphingomonadales bacterium
GATCGGTGACCGCTATCCACCAACACACGGCAGTAAGTGTGAACGACGGCCCCGAATCGAACGGAGGACCTTCGGAATAAACCGACGCTCTACACCTGCTGAGCTACGCGCCGTCCACGCACCCCGCCTACCCGGTGGAACCCACCACCAGTTTCAGACACTCACCGCTATGTTTCCAAAAGATAAAATAATCCACAGGTGGGGTCTGGGACTTAATGCCCCACCCGCCGGAGGCTGTGTAGAACCCGCCGAACGCTGCTAAGCCTTGCCGTAAACCCCGCGCTCAAACGCCGACAGCACGCCCAGCGCCGCCGGATCGGCGAACGGCAGCAATTGCATCAGCAGCACTGCTGCCACATCGCTGACCGGATCAATCCAGAAATAGGTGTTGCAGATGCCGGCCCAGGCCAGGCTGCCAGAGGCACGGCCATCGGGGCCGGTTTCGGGGTTGATCAGGAATCCCAGGCCCCAGCCAGCGGTCATTTCGGGGAACCATTCGACGCGCTGGCTGAGCGCCGGCATGGTGGTTTCCATCACGCCGGCACGCAGCGGCCCGATCTGGTTGCGCGCCATTTCGGCGACGGAATCAGCCTTCAGGATGGTGACGCCATCCAGGCTGCCGCCGTTCAACACCATGCGTGCAAACCGCATATAATCGCCGGCGGTGCCATTCAGCCCGGCGCCACCGGCGATGAATTCGCCGCCGGTACCGCCGCCGATATTGATCGGGAACGGCACCAGCGCACCATTTTCACCCCGGCCCATATTGCTGACCAGGCGCGATTTCTGAGCATCGTTCAGATCAAAAACCGTATCGGCCATACCCAGCGGGCGCGTGATATGTTTGGCGATATAGGCATCCAATCGCTGTCCGCTCGCCGCCTCCACTGCCAGGCCAACCCAATCCGTGTTGACCCCATAGGCCCAGCCATCGCCGGGATCGAACAACAGGTGCTGGCGCAGGCTGGCCATGCTGCCGGGCGCCGGCGGGCCGCCGGGGCCGCGCGATCGGGCCATATCGGCCTGGACGAAATCATAGCCAAAACCGGCGGTATGGGTCAGCAGGTGGCGCAGGGTGATCGGGCGCGCCGCCGGGCGAGTCTGCACTGCGCCGGCATTATCAAAGCCGGTGATGACACGCGGGCTGGCCAGATCGGGCAGCAAATCGCCGATCGGCACGTCCAGCGCCAGTGTTCCCGCCTCCACCAATTGCATCGCCGCGATCGACACCACCGCCTTGGTCATGCTGGCGAGCTGAAACATCGTATCGGGTGCCATGGCGGTGCCATCGCCACGCGTGCCGATGACGATGGTCTCGGTCACACCGGCGCGGTTGCCGATCATGGCGACAGCGCCAGGAATCTGGCCGGCGGCCAAAGCGGCGGTGATGGCGGATTTCAAATCGGTTTTCATGGCGCCAGCCTATCGATCCTGGCCACCGCCCGCCAGCCTGTTCGATTTGATGATGGCGCGCGCCGCCTGTCCTACGCGGCATGATTGCGCTATCGATATCGGAAAGTGTTGCGGTTTGTCGGCGCGATTGGCCGCAACCGTTATTGAACCCTTTCTGCTGCCCCAATGGTCTTTCTCATCGCAAATCAAATTTGTGCTTCGGCAAGACAGGACCGTCTTTGCAGTTCAGAAAGTCAGTGTTTTGCCTCTTGGGGCTAACGTTCCGATATGTGGTTCCTGTGTCGGAAAGTCAGTGTTTTGCCTCTCGGCCCTAACTTTCCAAGCTTCGTTGGCGGAATCAGCGCGGCATTACAGCTCCGAAACGGCCCGGAATCATCCCAAATCAACCCGAAACAGCCATGCAACGCCCGATTTCAGTGCCGAAAATGCCGCATTCCGGTGAACACCATCGCCAGGCCCCGTTCATCAGCGGCAGCGATGACGTCCTTGTCGCGGATCGAACCGCCGGGCTGAATGATCGCAGTGGCGCCGGCTTCGGCTGCGGCAATCAGGCCGTCGGCAAAGGGGAAGAAGGCGTCCGATGCCACCGCGCTGCCAATGGTGCGGGGTTGCAGCCAGCCGGCGGCCTTTGCGGCATCCTGCGCCTTTACCGCCGCAATGCGCGTCGAATCGAGCCGGCTCATCTGCCCGGCCCCGATCCCCGCCGTGCTGCCGCCGCGTGCATAGACAATGGCATTGGATTTGACGTGCCGGGCAACGGTCCAGGCAAACAGCATATCGGCCCACTCGGCCTCGGTCGGCTGGCGCTGCGTCACCACCGTGCAATCGGCGCGAATTACTGCGCCATTGTCACGTGATTGCACCAGCATGCCGCCGCCGATCTGGCGTAGCACCAGACCGGTGCGACGCGGATCAGGCAGGGTTCCCGTCAACAACAGGCGCAGATTTTTCTTGGCTGCAAACACGGCCTGGGCATCGGCATCGGCATCGGGCGCGATGACGACCTCGGTGAAAATGCCAGCGATTGCCTCGGCAGTTGGGCCGTCAAGCCCTTGATTGACCGCGATGATCCCGCCAAAGGCCGAAACCGGGTCGCAATCAAATGCAGCCTTGTACGCCTCGGCCAAGGTCGTGCCGATGGCAACGCCGCAGGGGTTGGCGTGCTTGATGATCGCACAGGCCGGGGCGCCATCGCGGAATTCGGCGATCAGTTCCAGCGCGCCATCGGCATCGTTCAGATTGTTGTAGCTGAGTTCCTTGCCCTGCACCTGGCGCGCGACAGCGACTCCGCGCGCACCGGTTTGCGGCAGATAAAGCGCCGCCTGTTGGTGGGGGTTTTCGCCATAGCGCAGGCTTTCGGCGCGAGTCAGGGCGATCGGCAAAGTGGCCGGAAACTGTTCTGCTTGGTCGGCAAAGGCGAACCAGCTTGCCACCGCCGCATCATAGGCCGCGGTGTGCGCAAACGCCGCCGCCGCCAGTTTTTTGCGCAAGGCAAGGTCAGTTGCGCCGGCATTGACATCCAACGCGGCAATCACCTCGGCATATTGATCAGGGGCGGTCACAATCGCTACGACGCCATGATTCTTGGCGGACGACCGCACCATCGCCGGGCCGCCAATGTCGATATTTTCGATGATCTCATCGCGGGCCGCACCCTTTGCGACTGTCGCTGCAAAGGGGTAAAGATTGATGATCGCCATATCGATCGGCACAATGCCATTTTCGGCCATCGCCGCCAGATGTGCCGGATCATCCCGCAGCGCAAGCAGCCCGCCATGAACGCGCGGGTGCAATGTTTTAACCCGACCATCCATCATTTCCGGGCTGCCGGTCAGGTCTGCCACATCCTGAACATCATGGCCCCAGCCGCGCAGCGCCGCCGCAGTGCCGCCGGTGGACACAAGCGCTACGCCGTGCGCGGCAAGGCTGGCGGCCAGCGCCTGCAGCCCGGTTTTGTCGCTGACCGAAATCAGCGCGCGGGACACTTTTACGAAATCAGTCATGGGTTACTTTCCGGCGCGTTTAAAGCTCCAGCCGATGCTTGCCGACGCCTTTTGGGTGCGGGCGGTAATCACCAGCTGCTGGGTTTTGTGGATGGTGCCGGCAGGATCAACCCACACCGACGGTTCGATGGCGACAGTGCCGCCGCGGGCCTTCATTGCCCAGACCCGACCCTGTGGCAGCTTGATGAGTGCGCCGGCGGCGTCGGCAGTAGGCGTGGCGGCAACGCCCGGACCGAGATGGAAACGAATGTCAAAGCGGCGATCCGGCCGGCGATGCAGACGGGCAGCGCTGGGTTCAATCACATCTTCGCCGCGCAAATCATTGCCATCTGGTGACAGGAACAGCCGCCGGCGCACCAGCATACCAAACCGTTTGGCATAGCCATCGTGGCTCGCCTCCAGCCATTGCCCGGCCTCGCTGCTGCGGGCCTGGACTGTGACTTCCTCCACCCCCAGCCCAAGCGAGCCGATCTGGGCACCGGCATTGTCGCGAATCCGCGTGCTGTTAGTATCATCGATCACCAGCGTCGAATGCGCCGCAGTGGTGCGAAGGCCGGCAGCAAGATCGGCAGGCAGCGGCACGGCCAGCCCGCGCCCACCACCGCAATTGGTGATCATCCGATCCACCCCATCGCTGAATTCAAACGCCAGCGTGCCGGTGTGGCCACCAGCGGCAACGCGTGCCAGCGGAGGCGGGCCAGCATCAATGACCAGCACCGATTTGCCCGCTGACAGCCGGTAATAACCCGACCAACGGCCGGCGCGGGTCAACGCCGTGCCGGTCGCGGCCCGCTTCGCCAGCCGTTCCAGCGGCGCCGTGCCAATCGCGGCGCCTCCATGCCAGCCGCCGATATTGCCATCACCAAGGCCCATGCCATTCAGATTGGGCACCAGCCGCGCGAGGGTTTCGGCGAACAGAGGCGGCGGCCGCGTCGCAACTGCCGGGGCGATGGCAGCGGCAAACAGGAGCAATTCGGCCAGGGCCAGCCCATCAACAGGTGCGCGAGCGACGATACCCCCATCGGGCAACACCAGCACCGGCAACAACCGTTCCAACCCCGCCAGCGCTGCCGCAGCGCGGGCCTCACCACCGGGAATCAGCACGCCTGCAGCATATAACCCAGCGAGAGCCTCGGCTTTTGCCAGCCCTTCTGGCAGCCGGAATGCAGCCCGATCAAGATGCCGAGCCCAAATGGCGATCGCCGACAGCAGCAGGGAACGATAGACGTGATCGCTGGAGGACAAGATCAACGGCGCGTGAGAAAAGGTGGAAAGCAAACGCCGCCCGGTGACATCAGCGCGCCACGCCTGAGCATCAAATGCGCCAAAGCGTTCCAGCCAGCGCTGCACCAGGGGTTCGGCGAGGCGCGCACCGGCCTTGTTGTCCGGTGCTACCGCCGCGATGTCGCGCAGCCAGCTCCAGCCATTTGCCCAGTCACGCCAAGCCTGATCGCGCGACGGATCGGCATAATCCATATCGCGAGCCATGACGGTATGGCCCGCATGAATCAGCCGACCAGCACCGATGCGTTCGCCGATCACAGGATCGCCGGGTACAGGATCCTGCGGCACACCCAACAATTTCATTGGGTAACGGCCCCGCAGCCGCAACCGGTGCAATGGCGTGCCATAGAGCGAGGCGCTGAGTCTTGCTGACAGGCGTTCCGATAAAGACAGGCCATGGGCACCCCCAACGCGCAGCAGCCGTGCGTCTGATTCAGTTTCTGGCTCGGGGTCGGTCGGTGGCGCAGATGCGGGCTTGCGCGCCATCATCAGCCCCGAAGTGCAGAGATATTGGCGGCATATTGCGCCGCACCACCGCGGAAACTGGCCGTGCCGGCGACCAGCACATCGGCACCTGCGGCAATCGCCAATTTGGCCGTCAACACATCGATGCCCCCGTCAACCTCCAGATCAATCGCCTTGCCGGTCTTGTCGATCATCTTGCGGACGGCTTCGATCTTGCGCAGTTGGCTGTTGATGAAACTCTGGCCACCAAAGCCCGGATTGACGCTCATCACCAGCACCAGGTCAATGTCGTCGATGACATAGTCCAGCATCTTGGCCGGGGTCGCGGGGTTCAACGACACGCCAGCCCTTTTGCCCAGCGCCTTGATGCGCTGCACGCTGCGATGCAGGTGCGGGCCTGCCTCTGGATGCACGGTCATGATGTCGGCGCCAGCCTCTGCAAAGGCGTCGAGGTAAGGGTCCGTCGGCGAAATCATCAGATGCACATCCATCACCAGGTCGGTGTGTGGGCGCAGCGCCTTGACCACCATGGGACCGATGGTGATGTTGGGCACAAAGTGCCCGTCCATGACATCGACATGTATGTAATCGGCACCGGCCGCGGTGATGGCGCGCACTTCTGCGCCCAGATTGGCGAAATCCGCCGACAGAATCGACGGGGCGATACGAACAGAACCCTGCATCGGCGCGGCTTAGCAGTGTGGGCAGTTGAGTGGTAGGGGTTTATCCGGCGGTCTGGCCATTTGCGGCGAGCGCTGTGCCGGCAAGGTATAATGAGCCAGTGATCAGCACAACCGGCTGCGGCCCGGCAGCAGCAGCGATCGCAATCAGGGCGGCGGTGATATTTTCAGATGTTCTGGCCGGCAGCCCGGTGCCCGCCACAGTTGTCGCTAATGCCGCCGGATCATGGGCGGCGTGGCCGGCGATCGATACTGTCCATGCCGCAGTTGCGACAGGCGCGAACGGTTTGACAAAGCCCTCGGCATCCTTGGCCGCCAGCATGCCGAGAACGATATAAAGCGGCCGGCCCAGCATTTTGAAATGATCGGCAATTGCGCGGCCGGCAGCGGGGTTATGGCCGCCGTCGATCCAGATTTCGCTGCCGGCCGGCAACAGAACTGTCAAAGGTCCGGGATCAAGCCGTTGCAGCCGTGCCGGCCATTCGGCCCAGCCCATGCCAGCGCGATAGGCAGCATCGGGGACGGCCAGCATGCCCTGTGCCCGCAGCATGGCGACGGCCAACGCGGCATTATCGTGCTGGTGCGCGCCCACCAGACGCGGCAATGGCAACGCCAATTTACCCTGGGCGTCGCGATAATGCAACGCGCCCTCATATTCGGCAGCATCCCAATCCTGGCCGCGAATGTGCAACGGCGCACCCGCCACGCCAGCGATTTCGGCAATCCGCGTCGTCACTGCCTTGGGATATTTGGAGATCACCATCGGTGCGTTCTTCTTGACAATCCCGGCCTTTTCACCGGCGATTTCCAATATCGTATTGCCCAGCCATTGCTGATGATCCAGGCCCAGCTGCGCGATACCGGTGACCAGCGGCGCAGCGATGACGTTGGTGGCATCCATCCGGCCGCCCAGGCCCACCTCGATCACACAGGCATCTGCTGGCTCACGGGCAAAGGCCAGAAACGCCAGCGCCGTCGTCAATTCGAAAAAAGTGATCGGTTGCCCGGCATTACGAGCCAGAATTTCCCGCAGCAACTCGGCCAGCGCATCGTCGCTGATCAACTGCCCAGCCACCCGGATGCGTTCGTTGAAGCGGATCAGATGCGGGGATGTATAGACATGTACGCGTCGCCCGCTCGCTTCCAGACAGGCCCGCAAGAAGGCGACGGTCGAGCCTTTGCCATTGGTGCCGGCAACATGAAACACCGGCGGCAGTTTCAAATGCGGATTGCCCAGCCGCGACAACAGCCTCTCCAACCGGCCAAGCGTAAGGTCAATCTCGACCGGATGGAGCGCATAGGCGGCCTGCAGCAGCGCATCAAGCACGGCATTGTCTGATCGGGCGCGTTCCATCTGCGCGCCGGCCATCAGCGCGGGATCCCGGCGGGCATCAAAAAGCCTCCAGTGGCAAGGACCCTGGTTTTCTCACGCTGCCAGGCGCCGCGCCGTCAGCAGCCCGAGCAATTTCGCCAGCGTGTCCTTCAACTCTCGGCGATGGACAACCATGTCGAGCATACCGTGGTCGAGCAGATATTCAGCGCGTTGAAAGCCTTCGGGCAGTTTTTCGCGGATGGTCTGCTCGATCACACGCTGACCCGCGAAACCGATCAGCGCATTGGGTTCCGCAATCTGCACATCGCCGAGCATGGCGTAGCTGGCAGTGACACCGCCGGTCGTCGGGTCAGTCAGCACGACAATATAGGGCAGGTTAGCCTCTTTAAGTTCAGCGATGCCAACGGTGGTGCGAGGCATCTGCATGAGGGACAATATACCCTCCTGCATCCTTGCCCCGCCGGCCGCGGTGAAGACAACGAACGGCACCCCAGCGTTGACAGCGGCGCGAGCACCGGCAAGGAAAGCTTCGCCAACGCCCATGCCCATCGACCCACCCATGAAGGCAAAATTCTGGACGGCGACAATGGCGCGAACACCTGCGATACAGCCATCGCCGACCGTCATTGCTTCCGGCTCGCCGGTTGCCGTTTTGGCGGCGCGCAGGCGATCAACATAGCGTTTCTGGTCGCGGAATTTCAGTGGATCTTCAACGACCTTGGCAACAGCGACACTGGTGTAGTCGGCATCGAAAATCTGGGCGAAACGCGCCTTTGGCCCGATGCGGTCATGATGGTCACACCGCGGGCAGACCGACAGGTTTTCGTCCCATTCCTTGGTATAAACCATGGTTCCGCAATTGCGGCACTTCGTCCACAGATTGTCAGGCGTTTCGCGCCTGGACATGAAACCGGTCAATTGCTGCCGGGTGCGGGTGAGCCAGCTCATGCGGCCTTTTCCTTTAATCTGGCACCGCGCACAGCGGCGGACAGGCTGGCGACAAGAACACCGACCCGCGCAGGAATATCATTGGCACGCGCGTCGGCTGCTACGCCGATCGTATCGACGATCGCCGAACCAACAACGACGGCGTCGGCGGTCATGGCGATCGCAGCGGCCTGTTCGGGGGTGCGGACGCCAAAACCGACGGCAATTGGCAGGTTGGTTGATCGCTTCAGGCGCGCCACGGCATCGGCGACGTCGATTGCGGTGGCGGCATTCGCCCCTGTGACGCCCGCCACGGCTACATAATAAAGGAAGCCCGATGCGCCTTGAAGCACCCTTGGCAGCCGCACTGCATCGGTGGTCGGCGTTGCAAGACGAATCAGGTGCAGGCCGTATGCGCTCAATGCGGGAAATAGTTCATCAGCCTCCTCGGGCGGCAGATCGACGACGATGGCGCCGTCCAGCCCAGCCGCCTTTGCATCGGCGGCAAAGCGGGTGCAGCCATAGGCGAGGATCGGATTGAAATAGCCCATCAGAATGATGGGCGTCGTATCATCTTCGCGGCGGAAATCGGCGACCATCGCCAGCACGTCGCGCAGCCGCGTGCCGCCGCCCAGGCTGCGCAGATTGCCAAGCTGAATCGCGGGGCCATCGGCCATCGGATCAGTGAACGGCATGCCGAGTTCGACGATATCGGCCCCGGCGGCGGTGAGGGCGCGAAGGATCTCAGCTGAGGTCGCGAGGTCAGGATCGCCGGCGGTAACGAAGGTGACAAGCGCGGCGCGACCTTCGGCGGCGCAGGCGGCAAAGCGGGTGGACAGACGGTCGGTCACTGGAACCACCGGAGCCCAAGCCGCTGGTGCATCCTCAAAATCGTAAACATCCCGCTCCTCTGCCAGGCCCAAACAAGTATCGTCATTTGCGCCAACACCTGCGACCATTTCGGCAATGAGCCGCCGTCAGATCGTTCGATCAATATCGAGAGGATGCCAAACGCCAGCCAGATGGCCAAGCCTGCTCCGACCCACAACCGGAAGAATCGTCGAGCATCAGGCGCCCGCCGCCAGCTCACAGTGTCACCCCCAGCGCTTCTGCCACTGTGAAGATATCCTTGTCGCCGCGCCCGCACAAATTGGCGATGATGATGTCATCCGCAGCCATCGTTGGCGCAATGCGTTTCACCGCCGCCAGCGCGTGTGCCGGTTCCAGCGCCGGGATGATGCCTTCGGTACGGCACAGCATCTGAAACGCGTCCAGCGCCTCGGTATCGGTCGCCGCCTGATATTCGACGCGGCCGATTGCATGCAGCCAGGCGTGCTCGGGGCCGATGCCGGGGTAGTCGAGCCCGGCGGAAATCGAATGCGCCTCGGTGATCTGGCCGTCTTCGTCCTGCAACAACATGGTCTTGTTGCCGTGCAGAACACCTGCCCGACCACCGGCAAGTGACGCGGCATGTTCGCCGGTGGCAATACCATGGCCGGCCGCCTCAATGCCGATCATCCTGACACCAGCATCGTCCAGGAACGGGTGGAACAGGCCGATGGCGTTTGATCCACCGCCGATGGCAGCCATCAAAAGATCGGGCAGACGCCCTTCGGCTGACAGAATCTGCTCCCGCGCTTCACGGCCGATGACGCTTTGGAAATCGCGGACCATTTCGGGATAGGGGTGCGGGCCGGCGGCGGTACCAATAATGTAAAAGGTGTCGTGGACATTGGTCACCCAATCCCGCAGAGCCTCGTTCATCGCGTCCTTCAAAGTTCGGGAGCCCGATTCAACGCTGCGGACTTCGGCGCCCAACAGCTTCATGCGGAACACATTGGGCGCCTGGCGTTCGATATCGCGGGCGCCCATGAAGATCACGCATGGCAACCCGAAACGTGCGGCAACCGTCGCCGTCGCCACGCCGTGCTGGCCAGCGCCGGTTTCTGCGATGATCCGCGTCTTTCCCATCCGCATGGCGAGCAGAATCTGGCCGATGCAATTGTTGATCTTGTGGGCACCAGTGTGGTTCAACTCGTCGCGCTTTAGGTAAACCTTGGCGCCGCCCCCGGGCCGACCTTGGTCGGCTGCAAGCTTTGACAGATGCGCGGTCAGGCTTTCGGCGAAATACAGCGGGCTGGGGCGGCCAACATAGTGGGTCAGCAAATGTTCGAACTGCGCCTTGAACGCCGGATCGGCCTTGGCGGCGATATACGCCTGCTCAAGCTCGAGGATCAGCGGCATCAGCGTTTCAGCAACATAGCGTCCGCCGAATTCGCCGAAATGCCCATGGGCATCGGGGCCGGCGCGCAGCGATTGGATGGCCGCGTTCATGCGACCAACCTGCTCTGATTTGCCGCTGCGCAAAAGGCTCTGATCTTTGCAGGTGACTTCACGCCCGGACTATCCTCTACCCCTGATGACACATCGACAAACGCCGGTTTCAGCACCGCCAGCGCCGCACCGACGTTACCGACATCAAGCCCGCCCGAAAGCCCCCAAGGCAAAGGCGGCGAGACACCCTGCATCAGGCGCCAATCGAATGCCAACCCGTTTCCACCTGGCAGGGGGGCAGCACCAGCACCGCTGCCCAGCAGGTGTGCCTCACTAGGCGGTTTGGCATCAAGGAGCAACCGGTCAGCGGGGCCGGCATTGGCAATGGCCAGGGCAATATCGTCGCGGGTGCGCACCCCGGCAGCGCGCCATATGGGTAGCCGCGTGCGGGATTTAAGCACCGCGATCCGGTCAGGCGTTTCGCGACCATGGAGTTGCAGCGTATCAATACCGGCAGCGATAACAGCGTCGATGGCAACGTCATCGGCATCGACGAGCACGGCGACACGGCCAATGCCCGGTGGCACACGCGCGATCAGCCCGGTGGCGCGTTCAAGGGACAAGTTACGCGGCGAGGCCGGGAAAAACACGAATCCCAGCCAGCGCGCGCCGCAGGCGATGGCGGCGTCGACCGAGTCAGATGTGGACAGGCCGCAGATCTTGATTTCGGTCACGCTATGCCTCTCGCCTTGCGGAAGCCCAATGTCATCGAAGCGACTCCCAGATCGCTGCCGCCGCCGCCGCCGGGTCTGCCGCGCTGGTAATTGGCCGGCCAATCACCAGCACGCTCGCCCCCGCGTCTCGCGCGGCCCGAGGCGTCATCACGCGTTTTTGGTCGCCCAGATCACCGACTCCAGGGCGCAAGCCAGGAACGATGATCATGGCATCCGGCCAGGCCGCGCGCGTCGCCGTGACTTCGGCGCCCGAACAGACGATCCCCTGCAAGCCGGCCCTCCTCGTCATCGCCGCCAGATGCGAGACCTGATCGGGTACGAGCACCGGCACGCCGATGGCATGCAAATCGTCCGCGTCAAAGCTGGTCAGCACCGTCACCGCGATCAGCGCGGTTGTTGGCGGCAATGCCGCCCGCGCCGCCACCATTGCTGCTTCGCCGGCTGCCGCGTGGAGGTTGATGATTGCGACATCGAGCGCCGCCAGCGACCGCATTGCGCCTGCAACGGTGTTGCCGATGTCGTGGAGTTTCACATCGAGGAAGATCGGCAGGCCGTGCGCCTGCATCCGGCGTACGCCTTCGGGGCCGTTGGCCATGAAAAATTCCAGCCCGAGTTTCAGGCCCCCAATGTGCGTCGCCAGCGTTTTAGCCAGCATCTCCGCATGGGCCATATCGCCGGTATCGATGGCGACAAAGATCGGATTGGCGTGCAAATTCAGGCTCCGGGTGGAACGATCGTTGGTTGCGCCTGGGAAGGCATGGCTGGCTTTAGGGGTTCAACACCGCGTTCGATACGGGCGATTTTGCGTTTCAGCGTGGTTTTTGACCCGAGATGGTAGATCCAGGTCGGCAGCCAGCCGGCAACAAAGGCTGCGGCCAGCAGCAGCGGGAGGCGGATATTGATGATCGCGCCATCGGGAAGGCGGAACGGCACCGGAGTCCAGTTCGCCACTGCCAACAGCAGAAAGGCAACAGCCAGCGCCGTTATCAGAACCCAGCGAAAGATCGTCATTGCCGCTCCATCAGCATCAGTTCGTCAAAAAGCGGTTAACACAGCCGGGCGCGCAGTGGCGAGTCTTTGCTTAAAGTTCATCATCAACCGCTGTGATGCCAACTTCACCAAGCGCCGTCATCAACGCCGCTGCCACCGCCGCCAGCAGCATCGGATCGGTCGCCCGAATAACAAAATTCGCGCCGGTCTTGCCCTCCCGCCAAAAGGGGTAGCTGCCGATCTGAACGCCGGGGTGGGCCTTTTCAACGGACGCGAGCGTCGCTGCGGCGGCGCTTTCCTGCGTCCAGGCGGCAACAGTGCGGGACAGCACTGGCGCGCCGCCCTGCAATTGGCCATCCAGCGCCGCCAGCATGCCTTGCGTGATCATCGGCACGCCGGCCATGATGAAGATATTGCCGACACGGATGCCCGGCGCTTTTGTGCGCGGGTTTTCGATCAGCGCCGCGCCTTCGGGGGTGCGGGCCATGCGTAAGCGCGCGTCAGTCAGCTTGTCACCATAATAGCCGGCCAGGATGGCCTTTGCATCGGGATGGATAATCACCGGCACGCCAAGCGCTGCGGCAATTGCATCAACGGTGATGTCATCATGCGTCGGGCCGATGCCGCCGGTTGTGAACAGATAATCATGGGCGATGCGCAGCGCATTCACCGCATCACCGATCGCTGCCATGTCATCGGATACAACCCGAACTTCGCGCAGGCGAATGCCCTGTACGCCCAGCCATTTGGCCAGATAGGCGATGTTGGCATCCTGCGTCCGCCCCGACAGGATTTCGTCCCCGATGACGACAAGGGCAGCAGTCCAGATGCGATCATTATTGGTCATGGACAGGCGTTACTCCAGGTGCATGGCGGGTGCAAAGGGGCATGTCATGGACACCTGGCGTCCCAACGACTATCTAGCGGGGCATGACCACCACGCTTGACTATGAAACGATCAACGATCCGTCCGAGGGTGCCATTCGGCTGCACACTGCCGCCGGTTTTCTCGGAATGCGCCGGGCTGGCGACTTGGCGGCGCGCGTGCTCGACATGTTGACCCCCTATGTTGTGCCCGATGCGGTGACAATCGATCTCGACCAACTCGCCTATGATTTCGTTCGCGCCGCAGGGCATGATTCGGCGACAATTTTTTATCGCGGCTACAGTCATTCGCTGTGCATCAGCGTCAACCATGTGGTCTGCCATGGTATCCCGTCGGCCCGAAAGCTGAAGGACGGCGATATCGTCAACATCGATGTGACGGTGGTTGTCGATGGCTGGCACGGCGATACCAGCCGGATGTTCCTGGTCGGCGATGTGCCGCTGAAGGCGCGGCGGCTGGTGGAGGTCACCTATGAATGCCTGATGCGCGGTATCGATGCGGCGCTGCCCGGCAACACACTGGGCGATGTCGGCCATGCGATTCAAAGCCATGCCGAGAAAAACCGCATGTCCGTGGTGCGGGATTTCTGCGGGCATGGCCTGGGCCGGGTGTTCCATGACGCGCCGAACGTCGTCCACCTGGGCAAGCCGGGGCGCGGCGTGAAACTGCGCCCGGGGATGTTTTTCACCATTGAGCCGATGATCAACCTGGGCGGCCCGGCGGTCAAACTGCTGGATGACGGTTGGACGGCGGTGACCCGTGACCGCTCATTGTCGGCACAGTTTGAACATTCGATCGGGATTACCGAAACGGGGTGCGAGATTTTCACCGGTTCGCCAATGGGTTTTACCGCGCCACCATATCCGGCATAGGCAGCATATCAAAGGCGACCGTCAGCCGGGGTTCGCGGCTGTGGAATGGCGCGGTGCCGTGCCAGAAATAGCTGGGAAAGATCGCCAGCCGTCCGGGCGACGGCATGACAATGCGTCGCGGCCGCAGATCGATTCCCAGCGCCGAATCGGGAACTCCGAACAGCAATTTGCCGGCATCGTCATCGCCGCCGATTTCGAGTGGCAGGCTGACGTAAAAGGCCGAACTAAGCCAGCCCGAATGATGGATATGGTTGATGTGAAAGCCCTGGTCCGCCAGCCGCACCGACCATGACCCGGCCATTGCAGCGCGACGGGTGTTGCGTGACAGGAACGGGTGGCCGGTGTCGGCGGGCAACGTCGCCAGGCTGGTATCGACGCGGGCGCTCAGGCTGGACTCCAGCGCCTTCAGCACCGGGTCCGCGGTGTCGAACAGGTTGCCCCGCGTTTGCGTGCCGCCGCGCAACGATTGTTCGGCAGGGGCCAGCCTCATGATGTGCAGCCGGGTCAACGTTTCGGCCAGATCGGCCAGAAACGCCGGCAAAGTCTGCCAGCCAGGCGGTGGATCGATATCGCCAACCATCACCAGCCGATCATAATCCGCCAGCCAGGCTTCGCGCGCATCGCCCGTCAGCCGCCAGATCAACGACAGCAGCGACCAGGGCGATTGATCTTGCGGCGCCAGAATAGAGGCGCGCAAGGCATGGCCTTCGGCCTGGGCCGGGTCACCATCCTCCAGCAACAGAAAGGCCAGATAGGTCGCAGCGCCAGCCGCCTGCGGCCATTCCGCCACCGCGTTCCGTGCCGCCGCAATGGCGCCTTGGCGGTCGCCTAGCAGCGCCAGCCCGCCAACCCGCGCCAGCGTCCAATCCGGGCTGCGGCCATATGTGGTTTCGGCGGCCAAGGCCCAACGCTGCATGGCTTCGCCGTCACCTGCGGCCTTTGCGGCGCCGATCGCCGCGCGCCAGAGTGCGGCCGATGACGATGGACCCAATGCGGCGCGATAGCCATCCAGCGCCTCGGTAGCCCGGCCGATCTGGGGCAGCAGTTCTGCAAGCGCACCATGCGCGCCGATATGGCCGGGAGTGGCGGCGATGACCTCGCGATATTGCGCAACCGCTGGATCAAACGCCCCGGTATCGGCCAAAATATGCCCGCGCAGCGCAGCGCTGTCGGCCGCCGTTGCCGGTGCCAGCACCGCCAGCGCATCATTTTGGCGGCCCAGCGTGCGCAGCGCGGTCGCCAGATTGTGCCGGGCGACACCGTCGGCGGGGTTGGCCGTCAGCGCCGCCGCATAGGCGTTTGCAGCGGCATCGGCCCGGCCCCGCGCCTGTTCCATCAGCCCCAGCGCGCCAAGTGCCGCGCCGTTTCCGGGGGCCAACGCCAGCGCCCGGCCCAGCGCCGGTGCAGCAATATCCCATTGCCGGGTTTCGACGGCGGCAAGTGCAAGGTTGGTCCAGCTTGCCGCCGCCGATGGATCGAGGGCAAGTGCGCGTTGATAGGCAGCGATGGCGCCCGCATTGTCGGCCAATCCGGCCAGCAGATTGGCATAGCTGTTCCAGATGCCCGGGTTGCCCGGTGCCACACGCAACGCTGCCTCAAACAGTGACTGCGCGCGCGTCGGCTCACCTTGCGCCGTGGCGGCAAAGGCCGCCACCGTCAGAGCGTCCGGGTGCTGGCGGGCGGCAGCAGGCAGACCGGCCAGCACGCCGTCCGCCGCTGCGCCATCGCCCGCCTGCGCCAGCGCATAGGCGCTTTGCAGGTGAGCGATGTCACCAGCGGTCAGTGCGGCGATCATCGGGCAGGAATCATGGCTGCCCCTGGCGACGCGGTTCAGGCAGCAACCGCCTTGATGATCTTGCCCGGCGTGCGCGGCGGTTCACCCTTTGGCAAGGCGTCGACGAATTCCATGCCTGACGACACTTCACCCCACACCGTATATTGGCGATCGAGGAAGTTTGAATCGGCCAGGCAGATGAAAAACTGGCTGTTGGCGCTGTTTGGCGACGATGAACGCGCCATCGAGCAGATGCCGCGTTTGTGCGGGGCCGGTGAAAATTCGGCCTTTAGATCGGGTTTCTTGCTGCCGCCCATGCCGGTGCCGGTCGGATCACCGCCCTGCGCCATGAAACCATCGATGATGCGGTGAAAGACAACGCCATCGTAAAATCCTTCATTGGCCAATTCAGCGATGCGCGCGACATGGTCGGGAGCCAGATCGGGCCGCAGTTTGATGACGACATCGCCGCCGCTGCTAAGGGTCAGGGTCAAGGTGCTGGGCGTGTCGGTCATGGTCTCTCTCTCATCAAGGCGTCGGGCGTCCTAACGCCTGGACAGCGTTTGGGCAATCAGGCTTGGGCCGCGATGCGCCGGATGCAATTTGCAGGGCGGCCCAAAGCTGCGAATCCTACACAGTGTAATATTTCGGATTATCGTTTTTGATCAATATATTGATACATAGTTACGTAGCAATAGCGTGACGCCCGATCAACGTTTTCGTAGGATAAGGTTATCCTACAAACCGCTGCGATGATGCGGCGCTTCCGCAACCGGGCTAAGTGGCCTGTTAACCTATACGGTGAATACTGTCAAGGCGCAGGAAGCGCCGTGACTAAACTTGTAACGGAAATGCCGCCAGTCGCGCCCGCAGTGCGTCGGGCAACGGCGCCGGCCCGGCCTCACCCCGATGCACCAGCACCGTGTCGCACAGTGCGATGCAACGGCCATTCTGGAACATAGCCTTTTGAGCGCGAAAACTGGATCGGCCAATGTCCCCGACTGCATAACCCAGCAACAGCGGTTCGGGATACCGCCCTTCGCCCAGGAAATCGACGGCGACATGGGCGACCAGATAGCGCGGCCGCACCGGCCCCGGTTCGGCTGAAAACAGGTTCCAGTTGAACCGGATCCGCGCCTCCTCAAAAAACCGGGTGATCGCGACATTGTTGAGGTGGCGGTTGACATCCATGTCGGCAAATCGCGTTTGCAGTTCGAACTGCCAGGGGTAATTGGCGGCGATGTGCCGGCACGGATCGGATTTCATGACTGCGCCCCTACACCAAATGATGTTGTCACCGAATGGCGTCGGCGCCTTTGACGGGCAGGGCCTGGGCCCGGCGCCCACAATTGCACTTGCATGTCAGTTCGGACAATATTTCCTGAATGGGCCGTCGCTATACCCAGCGCTGAACTGCTGCGGCCGTGTCATCGGGTTTCGTATTGAAGCACAGACGCGCTGCCGGCGCGCGCTGATGCGCGATGTTAATCAGCTGTTCGAAAAGCGGCGTGTTTTTGGCGATCAAGCGCACACCCGCCCCGATGACGATGCAATCATAGGTGCGCTTGCCAAGTTGTTCTTCAAGCACGGCTGCGGCAGTTTTGCCAAAATCGATGAGGCATAGATCGGCGTCGTAACCAAGCTCTGTCAAAGTTGCGATGTCTCGTGTCAGCCCCGCCATGACCTTGTCTGCGGTCATGCCGGGAAAGGCGGCATAGGCGGGGTCGGAAAAGTCGATCAAGCCTGGTTCGAGACCGACGGACAGAACGAGAGGCTTTGGCATGTCGGTTCTCCTGGAGTTGATCCGTTTTCGTTTGTCATTTTACTGCTGCACATCGTTAATTTAAATTGGCCAAGGCAGAAAGTCGATCGAAAGGGCGGCCACAGCATCACCGATTGGCTATCAAACTGGGTTGCAGCCGGTTCAAACCGGGATCAAATCCGCGCTCGATCAGGCCATCCGATAGCGGATCGGCAGTGTTTTGCGCCCCGACACGAAATTGGCGATTGAATTTTTGGGCTCGCCCGCCAGTTCCGCCGATTTCAGACGCGGCAGCAATTCCGCGAACAACAGCCGGATTTCGAGCCGCGCCAGGTGCAGGCCAAGACACATATGGACACCATTGCCAAAGGCGACCTGGTTATTGGGGCTGCGATCGACCTGGAAGGCGAACGGATCGGCAAAGGCGCGTTCGTCACGGTTGCCGGACCAATAGAACATGCACAGGCCATCGCCTTCGCGGATGGTCTTGCCGCCCAGTTCGCAATCCTGCGTTGCGGTGCGCATGAAATGTTTGACCGGCGTCACCCATCGGATCATTTCTTCGACGGCGGACGGCAGCAAGGATGGATCAGCCTGGAGTTTGGCCAATTGATCGGGATTGCGGATCAGCTGCTCAAAACCGCCGGCCGCGGTGGAACTGGTGGTATCATGGCCGGCGGTGGCGGTGATGACGTAATAGCTCATTGCCTCGCGGTCACCGATTGGCGCGCCATCGACCATGCCATTGGCGATGATGGTGGACAGGTCATCACGGGGGTTGGCGCGACGATCGGCAGTGATAGCACCGAAATAGGCGAAATATTCCTGGGCCAGCGCAAACAGATCGACCTGGGCATTGCCGCTGCCGGCCTGCATGCCGGCGCCGGTGGTGATCAGTTTTGATCGTGCGATGACATCGGGGTCTTGCGCGCCGAACATTTCCTGCGTCATCCGCAGCATCATCGGTTCATCGCTTTCGGGCACGCCCAGGATGCGCATGATGACACGCAGCGGGTAGAACAGCGCGACTTCGTTGACGAAATCGCAGCAGTCACCAAGGGCTGCCATGCGATCGACATGCTCCTTTGCCACCTGCGAAATCATCGGTTCCAGCTTGCGCAAGTTCGCCGGCAGGAACCAATCATGCGTCAGCCGGCGCAGCTTCATGTGCAGCGGGTCATCCAGATCGACGAGGCTGCGGAACAGATGGGTGTCACCCACCATGTCCAAAGTCCATTTTTCGGCCTCGGCGGGGGCGAGATAGGTGCGTTTGGAATTGATGAAGCGGCTGTTGGCCTTGCTGATGCTGGTGATATCGGCATGGCGGGTGATAGCCCAGAACGGGCGATAGCCGGTGGGAGCGCACCAGTGCACCGGATCATCGGCGCGCAGGCGATTGTAAACCTGATGCACGGATTCATCCGCCGTCGCTTCCGGGTTGACAAGGATATTGTCATCGTTTGCCCGGTCGAAACCGGGAAACGGCATGACGGGATCGGCAAAGGCGGTAGCCATGATGGGTTCCTTACTGGCTGCGGCCGCGGGCCTGGACGGCGGCGCGGGCATGCTCGACGGCGCTGGCAGAGACAGCGGCATTGGCAGCACCGGAGCGTTCCGCCTCCAGCGCCATGCCGCCTGAAAACGTCGTTGCATAGCCATCGCCGATGAGTTTTTTATAGGCAGCGGCAAATTCGGGATCGATTGTCGCCATGTCGGCGGCAAGGCGTTGCGCCGTCGGCAACAATTCGTGCGGCGGCACCACCCGGTTGACCAGACCCCAGGCACAGGCGGTGGCGGCATCCAGAAAATTGCCGGTAAGCGACAGTTCGCGGGCGCGATAGGGCCCGATCAGGCGGGATAGTTTCTGGGACAGGCCCCAGCCCGGCATGATGCCAACGCGGGCATGGGTATCGGCGAAACGGGCGCGTTCGCTGGCGATCAGCACGTCACAGGCCAGCGCGACTTCAAACCCGCCGGTGATGGCGACGCCGTTGATGGCGCCGATACAGGGTTTGGTCAGTTGTTCGATGGCGAGAACCGGGTTTTCGTCGGCCGTATCGGCATTGGCGGCGCCAAGGCCCTGTTCGCCAAGTTCCTTCAGATCCAACCCGGCGGTGAAGGCGCGATCCCCGGCGCCGGTGAGGATGACGACGCGAACCGCGGCATCATCCTCCAGCCTGCGCATTGCGGCGGCAAGTTCGCAGCGGACGGCGCGCGATAGGGCATTCATTGCCTCGGGCCGATTTAGGGTAACCGTCGCCACCGCGCCGTCGATCGTTACCAGCACCACATCGTCCATTCGCCATTCTCCCTTGCCCGGGGAGCTTAGCGCAATCGGCGGTGAATTGCCCTGACGTTGCGGCTAGGGTAGGCCATAAAACTGACCGATCGGGTCTGTTACGGCTGCCTTACCGCCGCAAGATCAGATAAAACGCCCCGCCACCGCCGTGCCGGGGGTGGGCCGGGCGCAGGGCAGCGATGCGGGACCGGTGACTGCCGGCATCCAGCCAGTGCGCCAGTTCGGCGCGGATGCGGCTTGGGCGATCGGCACGGCCCTTGCCGGTAATAATCAGCAAGACGCGGTCACCATTGGCGTTGGCTTGGTCGAGGGCGCGGGTGAGCACATCATGGGCGGCGGCGAGGGTGTGGCCGTGCAGATCGATGACGCGGTCGGGGCGGATGTCACCCTGGCGCAGCTTGCGATCCCAGCCGCCATCGAGGGTGGCGCCTGACACAGGGGATTTTGGGGCCTGTTGCAACGGGCGCGGCGGGATCGGTTCGGGCGGGATCGGGGTGATTCGGGTGCGTTCGGGAATTGGCAGCGGTGCCGGCGGCTGGACCTTGCCGCCCATCGGCCGGATGGTGGCAGCGACCCGCGACCAAAGCGCGTGTTCATGGGCGGACAGACGGCGCGCCATCAGTGCGGCAGCCGGGCTGCGGTGGTTTGGGCTTGCCGCGCCGCAGCGGCACGCGGCAACAGGATGAGGATCGTTGCCGCGGCGGATTGCGTTCCCGCCTCAGCACGGGCGTTGGCACCTGAACCCCGGAACAAGTCAATGCGATTGGCGCCCTTGATTGCGCCGCCGGTATCTTGCGCGACCATAAGCGCGGTGATTTGCTGCCCGGCGATGACGGTTTGTACCAGCAGCGGCGCGCCCAGCGGGACAAAGGCCGGATCGGCGGCGACGGACACCGCAGGGGTGATCGCAACGCCCATCGCGCCGATCGGGCCATCGCCGGTCAATTCGCGAAAAAATATGACGCTTGGGTTGCTGGCGAGCAGCGCCGGGGCCTTTGCCGGGTTGTCGCGCAGCCAGGCAAGGATGCTGTCCATCGTCGCGCCGCCGCGCGGCAGGTCGCCGCGCTGCACAAGCACCCGGCCGATGGCGACATAGTCGCGGCCATTCTGGCTGTCATAACCGATGCGCATGATGCTGCCATCCGCAAGGCGCAAACGACCGGAACCCTGGATTTCCAGGAAAAACGCTTCATAGGAATCGGCGGCCCAGGCGAGCTCCAGGCCCATGCCGGCCAGCGCGCCAGCCATGATCGCGGCGCGGTCAGGATAGGGGACCAGCGCCTTGCCCGCTATCCTGCCCCGCAGTTTTCGGCCCTTCAGATCGGCGGCGAACTGGCCAAGGTCGGCTTCGATCAGGTCCGGCGGGCGGCGATAAATGGGCACGGGATAGGCAGGGGACGGGGTACGGGAGCCGAAGATTTCGGGCTCGAAATAGCCGGTGGTAAAGCCCTTGCCGGGCGCACCGCCAACGGCGACGGCCTGGAACTGATCGCGAAAGAAAGCGACCGGATCGCTGGCTGTCGCAGCGGCGGTGCAAGCGGCCTGCCAATCACCCGCCAAGGTAAGCCCGCTGCGATCTTCGCGTTTCAGCAGGGCGGGGCAGCTTTTGCGAAAGACAGCGAGCGCGGCGGAAGCGTTGGCGGGGACGGTGAACGGCAGCAGCGCAATTCCCATACCGGCGGCGTTTTTGCCAGGCGGCGGAGCGGGGGGCGGAGCAGCCGGCGGTGTTGCGGCGATCCGCGGCGCACAGGCGGCGAGAAGGAATAGCGCCGCCAGACCGGACCGGCGTGGGAAATTCCTCACCGCACGCAGGCGGGCCGAATCAGACGGCCTCGTCGTCGGTGGCGATCAACAGCCAGTTCGGGTCACGGCTACCAACATGCCGGCTGAACGTCCAGATGTCCGCCGTCGTCGTCGCTTCGCTGCCACCGGTCGATACGCGACCTGAAAATCTCACTGTCAGTTCAGCCATCTGGCCGATCATTTCGGCATCGGTGATAGCCGCCGAATCGATGGACAGCAATTTGCTGTTCAATCGTTTTCCGTCACGATCTGAAATGGCAGTGACGAAGTTTTCCTGGACTTCATCCGACATCAAGCCATCCATAGCGCTGCTGTCGCTGGCCCAAAAAGCCTCTAATATCATGCGGTAAGCTGCACTGGCGCCGGCGACGAAGCGATCTGGCTGAAAATCCGGATCGGCATCGGCAACGGCCTGCAATGCCGGGCCGAGCTTACTATCGGTGCCGCTGGGGATGGCGATTTCACTGCGCGCCGGGGCTGCAACACTGCGCTGGCTGGGGGCGATGACTTCGGGTGCGCCCGGGCGGGAACTGTCACCAACCGGCCGTTCATGGCCGGTGCGTTTGCCCAGAACACTGACCAGACGCAGGCCGATGAACGCTGCCAGCATAGCAAGCAGCACGATTTCGATCCACGAACTCCCGTCAGACATTGGCGTGACCTTGTTCCTTCAGATTACTGCATAGCAGGGAAAACCACTGCTGGTCCATGGCCGCAATGGTGGCTGCGACATTTACCGACGCTTGCTGTGGTGCGGACGGCGGGAATCGAACCCGCACTCCCACAGGGGGAAGCAGATTTTAAGTCTGCTGCGTCTACCAATTTCGCCACGTCCACGTGTTTGTGCGAGTCTAAAGGGGCTTTGGTCCCTCTCCTCGTTCGCTTCGCAAATTGCCCTCGCCCCGGCGGGAGAGGGGCGTTTAGCCCATATTTAATCGTTCGCGCAGTTCCTTGCCAGGCTTGAAGAACGGCACCCGCTTTGCATCGACCTTTACCGCAGTACCGGTGCGCGGATTGCGGCCGGTGCGGGCATCGCGATCACGGGTGGAAAATGCGCCAAAGCCACGCAGTTCAACGCGGCGGCCAGACGCAAGCGCGGCGGTGATCTCATCAAACACGGTGGTGACCAGGGTTTCCACATCTTGCACCGTCAGGTGGGGATTGGATTCGGCGACAATGCTTACCAGTTCGGACCTGATCATCTGTTTTTCACCCTGCCCCGGCCAGCCATCCCTGACGGAATCGACGAGCCACCCCCATCATCAAACGAGTGTAACCCGGTGATAAACGGGGTCAAGTCACCACAGGCGCGCAAAGTAACCCAAATGCAATAAAATCCGCTATCCCGCCGCCGTTCCCTGCGAAACAGCGGCGGGAGCGTGGGTTTTACGACTTGTCGGCGTCTTCCTTGGCCTTGTTAAAGGCCGCCCCCAAGATGTTGCCGAGCGTTGCGCCCGAATCAGAGGTACCATATTGTGCAACAGCAGCCTTTTCTTCGCTGATCTGCATTGCCTTGATGCTGAGCATCGGCTTGCGACCCTTTTCAAAGCCGATGATCATCGCATCGACCTTTTGGCCAGGCTGGAAGCGTTCGGCCTTTTGCTCATCACGGTCACGGCTGAGATCGCCGCGCTTGATAAAGACAATCGCGCCATCATCGCCGACCTGCACATCGATACCGCCATCGCGTGCCGCAACTACGGTCGCGGTGATGATGTCGTTCTTTTTCAGGCTGTCTGTCGCGGCGCCGGCTTCGGTGCTGGCGATCACGCGCTGGGCCTGGCTTTCGTCAAGCTGCTTGATACCCAGGCTGATACGTTCCTTTTCGACATCCACTTCCAGGATGACGGCGGTGACGCGTTCGCCCTTGTGGTGGCGTGACAGCGCCTGTTCGCCGGTCAGACCCCAGGCGATATCCGACATATGGACCATGCCATCGACTTCGCCATCCAGCCCGATGAACAGGCCGAATTCGGTGGCGTTCTTGACTTCGCCTTCGACCTTGCTGCCAACCGGGTGCTCTTCTGCGAAGACCTCCCATGGGTTGCGCTGGGCCTGCTTGAGGCCAAGCGAAATCCGGCGCTTTTCTTCGTCGACTTCCAGGACGATGACTTCGACTTCCTGGGATGTCGAAACGATCTTGCCTGGATGGACGTTTTTCTTGACCCACGACATTTCCGAAACGTGCACCAGGCCTTCGATGCCGGCTTCCAGTTCCACGAACGCACCATATTCGGTGATATTGGTAACGCGGCCCTTGTGCTTCGTGTCCACCGCATATTTGGTGGCGGCGGTGGTCCAGGGATCGGCCTCCAACTGCTTCATGCCGAGCGAGATGCGCTGGGTTTCGCGGTTGATGCGGACGATCTGGACGCGCAGCACATCGCCGATGTTGAGCACTTCTGACGGATGGTTGACCCGCTTGTAGCTCATGTCGGTCACATGGAGCAGGCCATCGATGCCGCCCAGATCAACGAACGCGCCATAATCGGTGATGTTCTTGACGGTGCCATCGACGATCTGGCCTTCGACCAGCGACAAGATCAGGCCCGAACGCTGTTCGGCGCGCGATTCTTCCAGGATCGAACGGCGCGAGACCACGATGTTGCCGCGCTTGCGATCCATCTTCAGGATCTGGAACGGCTGCGGCAGGTTCATCAGCGGGGTGACATCGCGCACCGGGCGGATATCGACCTGCGAACCCGGCAGAAAGGCAACAGCACCGTTCAGATCGACGGTGAAACCGCCCTTGACCCGGCCAAAGATCACGCCTTCGACGCGTTCGCCGGCAGCATATTGGGTTTCCAGCGCATCCCATGACGCTTCGCGACGGGCGCGATCACGGGACAGCATTGCTTCGCCATTGGCGTTTTCTACGCGATCGACAAACACTTCGACTTCATCGCCAACCGTCAGCCCGTGCAGGCCATCAAGCCCGGCGAATTCACGCAAGGGAATGCGGCCTTCGGATTTCAGGCCGACATCGATGACGGCCAGATCATTTTCAATGCCGGTAACGATGCCCTTTACAACACGACCTTCAAAGCTCTGGTCCTTGCCCAGGCTTGCGTCCAGCATTGCGGCGAAATCATCACGGGTGGGTTGTGCGGCAGTTGCCATAAATCAGTTTTAACCTTGATCGTCACATCGGCACGCCGGGGATTCTGCCCCAAATCGTGAAATGCGCCAGCCGGCACCATTGCCCGCTGTTCCTTGTCGTCGCGCCGGCACCATGCCGACGCTCCAATTCGTCACCAGCAACGGTGAAAATGGCCGGGAAAACCCGTAACCCCTTCAGCCTGCGTGTTGGCGGCCCCGGGCAATCGCTGCTTCAACAAGCGCAATTGCCCGATCGACAGCCGCGCCTATAGCCAATTCGCTGGTATCGAGCAAGGCGGCGTCATCGGCCTGCCGCAGCGGCGCCGTGCTTCGCCTCGAATCGCGGACATCGCGCGCCTGGATATCGGCAAGCACCACTGCCAGATCACGAGCATCGCCGGCTGCCACCAGTTCGCGGTGGCGGCGCTGGGCGCGGATCAGGGGTGTGGCGGTGACGAACAATTTCGCCGGCGCATCCGGCGCAATGACTGTGCCGATATCGCGGCCATCGAGCACCGCGCCGCCAGGCTGGGCCGCAAAGGCGCGCTGGCGTTCGAGCAGCGCCGCCCGCACCGGCGGATGCGCAGACACGATCGAGGCGCTTTGGGCATTCTCGCTGCTCATCAGATCAGGATCATCGAGCAGCGCCGGATCAAGCGTTTCGGCCGCGGCCGTTGCGGCACTGATATCCCCCGGATCACCGCCGGCCAGCCGCACGGCAAGCCCGGTGGCGCGATACAGTTTGCCGGTATCCAGATGCGGCAGGCCATAATGCCGGGCCAATGCCCTGGCGATGGTGCCCTTGCCACTGGCCGCGGGGCCATCGACGGCGATGATCAGAGTGTGTGTCACCGGCGCCGCATAGTCCGGGTGCCGGGGTTTGGACAAGTCAGTGCCGAAATGGATGCAACGACGCCGAACGACCATATCGGTATCGTTTTTTCCCTATTGCGGTCATTCCGGCACTATCCTAGCCTAGGTAAATGGCGATGGGGGCTCCGCCGGAAGATGTTTTTCTCTTCGTGGCAGGCACGCGCCCCGAAGCTGTAAAACTTGCTCCGGTTATACTTGCGCTGCGGGGGTGCGGACGCGCGACACACATTGTCGCGACCGGGCAACACCGTGAATTGTTCCATGAGGCCCTGGCGGCTTTTGGGCTGGTGGCAGACGATAATCTTGCCATCATGCGGCCGGCACAGTCACCGGCAGAGGTTATTGGTGCGCTGGTCCCGGCGCTGGCGGCGCGTTTTGCGGCGATGCAGCCGGCGGCGGTGATCGTGCAGGGCGATACCGCGAGCGCCTTTGCCGGGGCGCAGGCGGCGGTATATGCGCGGCGGCCATTGGTGCATGTGGAGGCCGGGCTGCGATCGGGCACGTCGGACCCTTTCCCTGAGGAGATGCACCGGCGGGCCATCGCGCAGCTGGCCGATGTGCATTTCGCGCCGACTGTTGCGGCAGCAAGGGCATTGCAGGGGGAAGGGATTGCGCCCGCCGCGGTTCACATTACCGGCAACACCGGTATCGATGCGCTGCACCATATCGAGGCGCGGCTGGCGCGAGATGCGGTGCTGGGCGCCGCAATGGCCCGGCGCTTTGCCGCGATCGATCAGCGCCGGCCGCTGATCGTCGCCACCGTGCACCGGCGCGAAAACCATGGCGAACGGCTGGACGACATCTTGCTGGCGTTGGCGGCGCTGGCAGCCCAGGCCGAAATCATCCTGCCGGTGCACCCGCACCCGGCGGTGGCGGGGCCGGTGCGGGCAATATTGGGCGGCCGTCGCGGCGTGCACCTGCTGCCGCCGCTGGATTACCCGGCCTTCATCTGGCTGCTCAGCCGCGCCACCCTGGCGTTGACCGATTCGGGCGGCGTGCAAGAGGAAGCGCCGGCGCTGGGCGTGCCGGTGCTGGTGCTGCGCGATGTAACGGAACGGCTGGAAGGCATCACCAGTGGCAATGCGCGGCTGATCGGCACCGATTCAGGTGTCATCGTCGCGGCAGTGCGATCGCTGCTGGGGGATGCGCATGCCATCGGCCGGATGGCAGAGGCGGCGCTGCCCTATGGGGCGGGCGATGCCTCGGCGCGGATCGGTGCGGTGCTGATGGCGCGGTTTGGCGCGGCGCAGGTGGCGGCGGAGTAAGGGCCTCCGGCGGCCATTTTGTTGGGTGGCTTTACTGCGCAAGCCTGCCTTGGGCGGTATATACTTCGTGCGTATTGATGGAGTGATGCGATGCCGAAAGCTGCGGTCTTCACCATGAAACTGGAACCTGATCTGCGACGCTGTTGCCGCGCTCGCTGATTTTCCGCAGCTCGGCCATACGGGCGAAATCGCCGGCACCCGCGAACTGACCCCGCATCACAGCTACCGTATTGTCTATGAGGTTGTGGACGATACGGTGTGGATTCTCGTCCTGATCCACACGGCCCGGCTATGGCCGCCGCTATCGGCATCCTGAACGCATCGAGACGATGGGGACCGCGGCACGGCGGGCCCAGTCCCGGGCTGGCTCGCGGCATCTTTACGGGTTCGCCAGCGCCATGACCACCGCCTCCAGCTGGTCGAGCGTCTCGCCCAGTCCGTTGGTCGCGCCTGAGGCGATTTCATCCTCCAGCGCCTGTTTCGTCGCAAAGCGGTTGCTGACGACGAGCAAGGTCTTCCCGTCCTGTTCGTCGAAGGTCACCGTGGTGATGGCGCCGTCCGCGCTCTCGTCGTTGGTCCAGACGATGCGCGCGTTCGGAACGACTTCGATGTAGCGGCCATAAAAGGCCATCGGCTGGTCGGATGCCGGATACGCAAATTCGAGCCGGTAGCCGCCACCGACACGCACATCCATCTCGCACGCCAGCAACGACATGCCATAGGATTTTGGCACCCACCACTGCCTGAACAAATCGGCTTTGCTCCACGCCTCGAACAGGATGTGCGCCGGGGCGTCGAACGTCCGCGACACGGCGAGTTCGAAATCCGATCGGCGCTCCAAAGTCGTGCGGCTCGCGGGGTCAGTCATGCTTTTGTCCATCGAACTTGTCCTTCTGTTGCAATTCCGCGACGACCATATCCAATGCGTCGAAGCGTGTTTCCCAGAGGCGGCGAGAGCGCTCGATCCAGTCGGACAGGTCGCGCATCGCGTCCGGGCAGACAGCATAAAGCCGTTGCTGGGCACGCTTCTCGACATTGACCAGCCTGGCCGATTTCAGGATCGCCAGATGCTTCGACGTCTGCGGTTGGTTGAGATTGAGCGCCGCGGCGATGTCGCCGACCGGCCGTGCGCCACTGAACAGGAACTCCATAATGCGCAGTCTGTTGGGTTCGGCCAAGGCTGCGAACGTCTGGTTCATGGAAACTATATGCCTTGCGACGTATATTCCTGTCAAGGCATGTTTTGGATCGTGTCGTTGGCCCCCAGCGCTGCCATCATGCTTGGGAACGTCGGAAAACTTGTCGCGATCGGGCGGGCGTCGTCGATAATGACCGGCGCTTTTGTATGCAGGCCGAGGACGGCGAAGCTCATGGCAATGCGGTGATCGAGGTTGGCGGCGACGGTGGCGCCGCCGGGGCATTTGTCGCCGGCGCTGCCGGTTATGATCAGGCCGTCCGGCAGTTCCTCGCTAGGGATGCCGCAGGCGGTGAGGCCGGTGGCCATGACGGTGATGCGGTCTGATTCCTTGACGCGCAGTTCTTCGAGGCCGCGCATGGTGGTGGTGCCCTGGGCGAAGGCGGCGGCGATGAAGAGGATGGGGTATTCGTCGATCATGCTGGCGGCGTCTTCGGGGGGGACTTCGATGCCGGTCAGCGCGCTATGGCGGACCACCAGATCGGCGACGGGTTCGCCGCCCACCTGGCGCTGGTTGGTGAGGGTGATGTCACCGCCCATGGCTTGCAGGGTTTTGACGAGGCCGGCGCGGGTGGGGTTGAGGCCGACATTGGTGATGGTGATGTGCGAGCCGGGCACGATGAGCGCGGCGACCATCGGGAAGGCGGCCGACGAAGGATCACCGGGGACAGTGATGATCTGCGGTTTGAGTTCGGCTTCACCGACAAGTGTGATGATGCGCGCGCCTTCATGGATTTCGACCGACAATTGCGCGCCAAAGCCTTGCAGCATGCGTTCGCTATGGTCGCGGGTCGGGGTGGGTTCGATGACGATGGTATGGCCCGGCGTGTTGAGGCCGGCGAGCAGCACGGCGGATTTGACCTGGGCGGAGGCGACCGGCAGCGTGTAATGCAGCGGCACGGCGGGGCACAGGCCCTGCATCGTCAAGGGCAAACGCCCGCCGGGGCTGGCGGTGAACCGCGCGCCCATGTGTGACAGCGGATCGATCACCCGGCCCATCGGGCGGCGGGAGAGGGACGCATCGCCGGTGAAGGTGGCGGTGATGGGATGGCTGGCGATCAGGCCCATCAGCAGCCGGGTCGAGGTGCCGGAATTGCCCATTTCGAGCGCCGTTTGCGGTTGCAACAGCCCGCCGACGCCAACGCCGTGGACGTGCCAGCGGTCATCCCGCCGCTGAATATCCGCGCCCATCGCCCGCATCGCCGCGGCGGTGGCCAGCACGTCTTCACCCTCCAGCAATCCGGTGATCACCGTTTCGCCGACTGCCATCGCGCCAAGCATAAGCGAGCGGTGGCTGATCGATTTGTCGCCCGGCACGCAGACGGTGCCAGACAAGGGACCGGTGGCGGTCAGGCTGATCGGGATGGCTTGATTGGCGGCGGTCATGGCGCTGCGCTTTGACAGGGGCGGCGGCGTGTGGCAATCGCTGCGCCTTTCCGGGGAACCCCCGGTCACGGAGATTTTCAAGTGGTCAAGGCTGAATGGGGCACAAAACGTGCCTGCCCGAAATGCAATACAAGGTTTTACGACCTGACAAAGGACGAACCCGTCACCTGCATCGCCTGCGGCTATGCCTGGTTGCCGGAACCGGTGCTGAAATCCAAACAGACGACGCCGTTCGAACAGGCAAAGCCCGCAGCGCAGACCAATGGCGATTCCGTCGATGCGGTGGATGAAGATATCGATCTGGATGCCGCCGAAGACGCGGAAGCGCCTGATGTGGATCTGGGCGATGACGATGATCTGGGCACGGTCGTCACCAAGGGCGAAGACGAAGAGAGCTGACGCTCGTCAGATCGGGTTTAATCGTCATGCTGGCCTGCGCCGACATGACGATTTGCATTTCAAAACTTCGCGCGTTCTGGCCGGGCAAATATCGCATCGATCTGCAACAGCCGCCCGCTGACGGGATCGACGAAACCTGGCCAAAGCGCCCACAGGCTGAGCCCGTGCGCCGCCATCAAGGCCAGCATCGCGTTGAAATCGGGCTGGCCGGCGTATAGCGGCGTCAGCGACATTTCGATCTGCACGGCGGCGGCGGCGGCCATGGTCGCCGGGCCGCCGGCGATGACTTGCGATTCATAGCCCTGAGTGTCGATTTTCACATATAAATTGCGTGCATCGGTGGGGGCGAGCCTGTCAATCCGGGCGATGGGGACGCTTTGCTTCCCGATATAGGCCGAATGCGGCGCGGCGGCGCGATGGCTTTCCAGCATGTCGAGCACCGAGGAACTGGCCGAATTACCGGCGACATTGATCTCGATCGTGCCATCTTCGGCGCCGACGGCGGTGCGCGGCGCGGCTGTCCATGCCGGATCGGCGGCGCAGGCGGCGGCAAGGGCAAGATAGGCATCGGGCAGCGGTTCGTAGGACAGGACGCGGCCGCGATACCCGATATCCCGTAGCAAATGTCCATATTGGCCGGTGTTCGCCCCGATATCGAGCACCAGATCAATATCAAATCTGCTCAACACGCCGGCCAGCATCGCATCGGGAGACGATGCCGGCAGGAAACGATGGAGATCATAGCCCAGGCGGCGCAGGGTCTGGCGGATGCGCTGTTTCATCGGGGATGGCATAGTCCGGGGTGGCGGCGGCTGGCAATGGGAACAAAACCGCTTGCACGGCCCCCTGCTTTGTCCTAACTCGCCGCTCCCGCACCGCTTTTATGGTGGGGGTGCAAGGATTGGGGCGTTAGCTCAGCTGGGAGAGCGCTACGATGGCATTGTAGAGGTCAACGGTTCGATCCCGTTACGCTCCACCAATCCGAACAAGGGCGCCCCTGGAAACAGGGGCGCCTTTTTCGTGGGCACGCGAACCATCGATAGTTGGGGGCATATTAGAGGTCAAAGTGCGATCCCGCCCATGTTCCACCAATCCGAACAAAGCCGCCTCTGGAAACAGGGGCGCCTTTTTCGTGGGCACGCGAACCATCGATAGTTGGGGGCATATTAGAGGTCAAAGTGCGATCCCGCCCATGTTCCACCAATCCGAACAAAGCCGCCGTTGGAAAC
>JBBRPI010000022.1:0-29183 GCA_038228305.1 Sphingomonadales bacterium
CCTCAACAACCGGGCCGAGAATTCCCACCAGCCCACAAGGCGACGACAGCGCATCATGAAGGGCTTCAAGTCGCAGCGCCACGTCCAGCGCTTCCTTTCCACCCACGATCAAATTGCCAACGTCTTTGCCCGCCCGCCCCTCGCCAGCGCCGCCACCATCCGCTCCGCTCGCAGCCAGGCGTTCACGCACTGGGCCGACGTGGCAGGCGTCGCAATGGCGGCATGATTACACCCAATGCCAGTAGCGTGTCCTTCCTCGCGCCCAACCGCAACAAGTTGACGGTGCCGGTCTATCGCTTGGCGACCGTTGTTGTCTGGCATTGGCCAAGCGGCACGCAGGCCCCCTCCTCACCGCCGACCGCGCCTGGGCAACAATAGCCGTCGCAGTCGGGGTCGAGGTACGGCTTATCCGCTGATCAATAGCGATAATGGTCTGGCTTGAACGGTCCGCTGGTGCTGACGCCGATGTATCCGGCCTGTTTGTCGCTCAGCTTGGTCAGTTTCACGCCCAGCTTTTCCAGGTGGAGCATCGCCACCTTTTCATCGAGGTGCTTGGGCAGAACATAAACCTTGTTTTCGTATTTGCTCTGGTTGGTCCACAATTCGATCTGTGCCAGCACCTGGTTGGTAAAGCTGGCGGACATGACGAACGATGGGTGACCGGTGGCGCAGCCCAGATTGACCAGCCGGCCCTTGGCCAGCACGATGATCTGGTTGCCATCGGGGAATTCGACAATGTCGGTGCCCGGCTTCACTTCGGTCCATTTATAGTTCGACAGCGCGGCGATCTGAATTTCGCTGTCAAAATGGCCGATGTTGCAGACGATGGCGTTGGGACGCATGTGCATCATGTGTTCTGCGGTGATCACATCGGCATTGCCGGTGGCGGTACAGAAAATGTCGGCGCGGGTTACCGCCTCTTCCATCGTCACCACTTCAAAGCCTTCCATCGCCGCCTGCAATGCACAGATCGGATCGATTTCGGTGACCATGACGCAGGCGCCGCCATTGCGCAGTGATTGCGCCGAACCCTTGCCGACATCGCCAAAGCCGGCAACGCAGGCAACCTTGCCGGCCAGCATCACGTCTGTCGCGCGGCGGATGGCATCGACCAGCGATTCCTTGCAGCCATACAGATTGTCGAACTTGGACTTGGTGACGCTATCGTTGACGTTGATCGCCGGGAACGGCAATTCGCCCTTTTTGGCGATTTCATACAAGCGGTGGACACCGGTGGTGGTTTCTTCGGAAACGCCTTTCAGATTCTTGACGGTTTCGGTCAGATAACCGGGGCGGGCCTTGATGAACGCCTTCAGCGCGCGCTGGAATTCGACTTCCTCTTCGTTTTCCGGCTCACCCAGGGTTTGGCCGGCTTCCAGCTTGGCACCCCAAAGCGCAAACATTGTCGCGTCGCCGCCATCGTCGAGAATGATGTTGGCGGTGGTGTCACCCCAATCGAAAATCCGGCCGACATAATCCCAATAATCGGCCAGGCTTTCGCCTTTGATCGCATACACCGGGATGCCGCGCTCGGCGATGGCAGCGGCGGCATGATCCTGCGTTGAAAAGATGTTGCACGTCGCCCAGCGCAGATCGGCGCCCAGTTCGGCAAGCGTTTCGATCAGCACCGCGGTCTGGATCGTCATGTGCAGCGAACCGACAATGCGCGCACCGGCCAGCGGCTTGGTCGTGCCGAATTCATCGCGCAGCGCCATCAGGCCTGGCATTTCGGTTTCAGCGATGTTGATTTCGCGGCGGCCAAAGCCTGCCAGGCCGATGTCGGCGATGGCATAGTCGGTCAGAACGTCATTGGGTTGGGTCGCCACGGCGCAATTCCTGTCGATAGAGATCGGGAGTGCCATAGGCGGGTTGGACATCGCGGGGCAAGCATAAAGATATCTTTATATCCCGTTCCGGCTTGCAAAAACCTGTGAGAAAGGTTGATTTGATTAAATTGGGCTGGCGTTTCTTTGATAACGACGCGACAGTTGATCGAATTTTTCGGGGGAATCGCAATGGGCATGGGCAATTTTGGCACCATCGATTGGTGGGCGAGAACGCAATCTGTCATCGCCGTGGTCGGGCTCAAAATTATTGGCGCGATCATCCTCTATATGGTTGGCCGCTGGTTGATCAGCTTTGCCGTCAACATCGTCACCCGGGTTTTGACGGCGCGGCATTTCGATCCGACCTTGCAGCGTTATCTCGCCAATATTCTCGGTGTCGTGCTCAACGTCGTGCTGGTCGTCGCCATATTGGGCTATTTCGGGGTTGAAACCACCAGCTTTGCGGCGCTTTTGGCGGGGGTAGGCCTTGCCGTTGGCGCCGCCTGGTCGGGGCTGCTCGGCAATTTCGCCGCCGGCGCTTTCCTGATCATCTTTCGTCCCTACAAGGTTGGCGATTATGTCGTCGCCGGCGGCGTTGAAGGAACGGTCACCGAAATCGGCCTGTTCAACACGGTCATCACCAGCCCCGACAATGTCGTTACCATTATCGGTAACGGCAAGGTTTCGGGTGACATCATCAAAAATTACAGCGCCCATGATTATCGCCGCGTCGAACGCACGGCCCAATTGGCGTTCGGCGTCGATCCGCTGGATGCCATCGCCCGCCTGAAACCAGCGCTCGCCGCCATCCCCAACGTCGTCGCCGATCCGGCGCCCGACGTCGAAATCCTCGATTTCAACGCGCTCGGCACCGTGCTCGCCGTACGCCCCTATTGCCACACCAAGGATTATTGGCAGGTGTATTTCGACACCAACAAACTGATCGCCGCCACCTTTGGGGCGGCAGGCTATGCAGCACCGTTCAACGTGCAGGGCAACAAGGACGTCAAATAAGCCATGATTTTCGCCCGTCAGGTCGAGAACCGGCTGATCGGCGCGTCCGGCGCCAAGGCCGCCGTCCCGGGGTTACGGTGACACTTGCAGCAACCCGGCAATCGCTTGCCGGTCCGGAAGCGCGCACCGGCCACCAGCCGGTTCCCGCCAGGCGCGGACTGACCCCTGGGTTGCAGTAGCTATGAGGCGCGAAACTTTGGGGGTTATCGCACGTGTCACCGTAACCCGACGCTGGATTTGTCGGGAGAGTTGGGCAGGTGAATATCGGGGCGAAGAGATAAGTATCCTGTCCCCGAAATTCCATGCTGGCGGTGTAGGCGGCCCGCGATCCTGCCCGCAGGATCAGGCAACGATCGGGCGGAGTCGCGACCGCCTGCCGCGCAGCGCAGCGCCGGCGGCGCCGAAGCCGATGATCATCAGCGCCCAGCTCGACGGCTCGGGCACGGTCGCGGGCGGCGGCGGCGGCGGCGGCGACCCGGTGGAGGTCAGGGAGAAGGCCAGACTGCCCGGCGCCCGCAGGACGATCGCCCGGCCAACGACATAGTTGAGGTGAGTGCCCGGACCCGCGAACGAGCCCTCCCACAGAAACGGCGACGACGTGTAGTTGTTCACGACGGAGAAGCCATAGCCGCTGCCGGCGGTGATCGTCACGGCGGTGGGTAGGGTGAACGAATAGGAGAACAGGCTGGCCGACAGGGCCGTCTTGGTGACGCTTGTGCCGGAAAACGGGCTGGTGGTCAGCAGGTTATTGACGAAGCTGCCATCGGTGTTCACGAAAGTTAGGGCGCACGAGAAGCAGGTCGCGCCGAACAGATCGACCGCGAAGGCGCCGTCGGCGTTGGAGCCATATCAGGTGATGGTGTCGACGGCGCCGGTCGAGGTCGCAATGAAATAGGCCCAGGCTTCCGAGTCTGCGTCGTTCGATCCGGTGAAGCCCGGATCGCCGGCCACGTTCTGGACCGCCGATGTGTCGATCACGCCCCCGCCCGGGGCCTGCTCATAGACCGTCGTAGCGGCTACGGCGGCGCCGCCGGCCAAGGCGATGACCGCGGCTCCGGCAAGACTCTTCAACGCTGTTTTCAACATACGATCCTCATCCGACATTCCCCTGATGGGCGGAGGATCGGACCATGGTGCAATCACCCTAACCTCTTGTTTTCGCACTGAACACCCATCGGGGGGGGTGAATTTCCTGTAATTAATTCCGGGGACAGTATACTAATAGACGCCTTGTCCGATCCTCCACAAAAACAGCATGGCCCGTTTGGCCCATATAGTCATCCGCGGCGCGCCTCATCATGACACCCGACGCGACAACCGGCGCGGGCCGACAGGCTTTGGCTCGCTGCAAATGTCGCCGCTACGTCCCCGCTGCCCGATTGCCGGCGAAAGGCCTTGCCGCCAGTCGGTTGACGATGATCCGGCGCCACCGCCGCCCAAATCCCACCGCCGCGCGCCCGGCTTTACAACCCTGCCCGGCCTCCGCATACAGGCGCCTTCGCCATGGCTTGCAGGGTTGATACTATGATGTCGCGCACCGCCAGCAGTTCCTCGACCATCCGCAGCCTCAGTGGGTACCGGAAATACAGCCAGACCGCGGTGCAGATGATCTCGGGAGGATGGCGGTAACCCGCATAATTCGGATCTCGAAGGGGCGTCATACCCCCGCAATAGCCCTCCGATCCAACACCGCAAAGCCACAGAGCTTAACTTGACGGTGCCGTGCCGCTGCCATAGCCCATCCCTTCGGGCAGCCTCACGATCTTGTTATCGCCATCGTGAACTGTGCGGGTTGCAACGACATCCCTGTCACGGCTCCGGCTGATCCATGCGCGGGTGCACGCCCGGATTTGTCACAACATTCCGCGTGCAGCGCAGCATAATTCGCCAAACCCAACATAATCTGCCATACGCACCGGCTTATGTCATTCGAAACCCTGCCGCCGCTTCTTGCCGAAGCGCTTACCGCCCGTGGATACACAGCGCCCACCCCCGTTCAGGCCGGCGTCATCACGCCCGAGGCCGAGGGCCGCGATCTGATCGTTTCCGCCCAGACCGGTTCGGGCAAAACCGTGGCGTTCGGCGTTGCCATGGCGGCGCAATTGCTCGGCGATGATGGCCGCACCGATCGTGCCGGCGCACCGCTGGCGATCATCATCGCGCCGACGCGCGAACTGGCGTTGCAGGTCAGCCGCGAAATCATCTGGCTATATGGCAAAACCGGCGCCCGCATCGCCACCTGCGTCGGCGGCATGGATGCGTCGAAAGAACGAAAGGCGCTGAACCAGGGCGCACACATCGTTGTCGGCACGCCGGGCCGGCTGCGCGATCATCTCGAACGCGGCGCGCTGAACCTGTCGCAGATCAAGGTCGCCGTGCTCGATGAAGCCGATGAAATGCTCGACATGGGGTTCCGCGAAGATCTGGAACAGATCCTCGATGCAACGCCCGATGCCCGCCGCACCTTCATGTTTTCAGCGACCATGCCCAAGCCGATTCTGGCGCTGGCCAAACGCTATCAAAAGGATGCGCTGCGGATTTCAACCGTCGGCGAAGACCGCGGCCACGGCGATATCGCCTATCAAGCCATCACCGTCGCCCCCGCCGATATCGAAAATGCCGTCGTCAATCTGCTGCGCTTCCACGAAGCCCCCACCGCGATGCTGTTTTGCGCGACGCGCGACAATGTCCGCCATCTGCACGCCAGCCTGATCGAACGCGGATTCGATGCGGTCGCACTGTCGGGCGAACATTCGCAATCCGAACGCAACCAGGCGTTGCAGGCGCTGCGGGATCGCCGGGCGCGAGTCTGCGTTGCCACTGATGTTGCCTCACGCGGCATCGATCTGCCGAGTCTCGCGCTCGTCATCCATGTCGAACTGCCGCGTGACGCCGAAACCTTGCAACACCGTTCGGGGCGCACCGGGCGCGCCGGCAAAAAAGGCACCGCCGTGCTGATCGTCCCCTATCCGGCTCGCCGCCGGGTCGAAGGAATGTTGCGCGGCGCGCGGATAAATGCCGAATGGCTGCCGGTGCCCGGCCCCGCCGATATTCGTCGCAATGATCATGAACGGTTGCTGACCGCGCTGATGGAGGTGCCGGTCGAGATTGACGACGAAGATCGCGCCTTGGCCGATCGGCTGCTGCTCGAACGTTCCCCCCAGGATATTGCCGCGGCACTGGTCAGGATGCACCGGTCGAAAATGCCGGCCGTTGAAGAAATGATCGACAACAAGGGCCCGGCGCCGCGCAACGAACGCCCGGCCAATGACGGCCCGCGCGAAGGTTTTGAAGACACAGTCTGGTTCCGAATGGATGTCGGCCGCCGCCTGAATGCCGATCCGCGCTGGCTGTTACCGCTGATCTGCCGCCGCGGGCATGTGACCAAATCCGAGATCGGCCAGATCAAGATCGGCCCCGAAGAAACCATGTTTGAAATCCCGATGGCGATTGCACATAGGTTCGCCGATTCGCTGCACCGCACCGAGGGCGAGGACCGTTCGCCAGAAGGCGGCATTCGCATCATCCCCGCCGATGGCCCGCCGGCGCCGCAGCGTTCGGGGCCACGCCCGACAGGTGGCAAGCCAAATCGTCCGGTGCTGGTCCGCGCGATTGGACCACAGGGATTCGCCAAGGGACCGCCGAAACGCCCAGGCCCGAACAATCCAACGCAGCGGGGCAAATTCCGGCAAGGTTGATGGGGTCGGGGCTGATGCGGATCCTGATCGATGCGGACGCCTGCCCGGTCAAGGATGACATCTACCGCGTCGCCATCCGCCACGCCGTCCCGGTCGTGGTCGTCAGCAACAGTGGCATGCGACTGCCCGGCCATCCCTTGGTCACGCAAACCATCGTCAGCGATGCATTTGATGCGGCAGATGACTGGATCGCGGCCGAGGCGAACGCCGATACCCTGATTGTTACCGGTGACATATTGCTCGCCGATCGCTGCCTGAAGGCCGGCGCTACCGTGCTCTCCCACTCTGGAAAACCGTTCACCACCAGCTCGATAGGCAGCGCCATCGCGGTGCGTGCGATCATGGCCGATCTTCGCGCTGGCGGAGATGTGGTGGGCGGACCTGCGGCATTCAGCAAGGCAAACCGGTCGCAGTTCTTGCAAGCGCTGGATACGGCGCTGGTGCGCATGCGCCGATAGACGCTGTTCAGGCGCAGGCTCTTTTCTCGATCGCGATGACCGACTAACCCGCAATAATGTCTAACGTTGCTGCTCGCTTCGCTTTTCCCGCCATGCTTATCGGCAGCGCGGCGCTGGCCTTTGGCCCTTGGCTGGTGCGGCTGGCCGATGTGGCGCCCGTGGCGTCAGCGTTCTGGCGGATGGCGCTTGCAGTGCCGCCGCTGCTGCTGCTGGTACGCCTGACGGGCGGCACGATACGAGTGCCGGGGCGGGCCTGGCTGCTGGCGGCGCTGGCGGGAGCATTTTTCGCCTGCGATCTCGCCGTCTGGCATTTGGGAATTTTGCGGACCACATTGGCCAATGCGACGTTGCTGGCCAATGCCGCGACGTTCCTGCTGCCGCTTTACGGCGTGCTGGCGCTGCGTCACCGGCTGGGTCGACCGGCGATGCTGGCACTTGGCTGTGCCGCCGCGGGGATGGCGTTACTGGTCGGGCGCAGCGCCGAATTGTCGCCGCAGAATCTGGCTGGCGATCTGCTCTGCCTGGCGGCAGCTGTGTTTTACACGGGCTATCTGATCGTTATCGATAGGATGCGTGGTCAGGTGGCGGCATTGCCGTTGCTGGTTCTGGCCACCCTGTTTTGTGCCATAGCGCTGTTGCCTTTGGCACTGGCAATGCCCGGTACGTTCTGGCCACACGACTGGACGCCCCTTTTGGCGTTGGCGCTCGGCAGCCAGGTGCTGGGCCAGGGCTTGGTGGTCTATGCAATCGGCCATTTGCGCCCGATCGTGGTCGGGTTGGCGCTGTTGATCCAGCCGGCGATCAGCGCCACCATCGGCGCATTGCGTTTCGGCGAGGTGCCAGGGGCACTGGAAATAACCGGCGCCTTGCTGGTGGTGGCCGCACTGTTGCTGGTGCGGCTGCCGGATCGAATCAGCTAAGCTTGCAGCCCTTGGCTCGGGCGGTGCCCTTTACAAAGGCGCGGCGCAAAGATCCGGCGAGCACGGCAGCGGTGGCGTGGTTCTGGGCCTTTTGTGCGCCCGATATCTTGCGAATCAGGCCGCCGCCCGGAATCAGGCTGCCGGCAACGGATGCGCCCGCGGATAGCGCGAATTCGGCGGGATTCTCCCCCTTTTTGGTCGCCTGAATCGAATCGACATCGGCGCCGAGCAGAGGGTCAAGCCTGCCGATTTCGGCCTTGTATTGCGCGCAACTGGCTAGCCCCTTCAGGGAATAGGGTTTGGCCATGATCGCTTCAAGATAGGGCGGCACCTTGGGCTTCATCAGGTTAAGGTCCTTCAACGGCTGCTGGACGACGCCTTCAACGGTGTCGCCAACCTTCTTCATGCCGGTAGACGTTTCGGTTTTGGCCTGAGCATGTCCGGGGGCCGTCATGCCCAGTAGCGCCAGCGCGATCACCACATTTGTCAACCTGGCACATGGTTTCAGCACGCTTTTAACTCCCATTATTTTTGTCATTCTAACCGACGAAAATCCCGCAAGCCAATACTGCAACGCGCAACATTAGGAATCTGTTCCCAGCGCGTGGGAATTTGCAGATTGGCCACGTACCAAGCCTGTAGTGTGGGGTAGCTGTCAATATGGTGTTGAGTATCGCGGCGCGGCAATCGCGCGATCATGGCGGATCCCCGTGCGGGGCCGGCGCGTTGGTATTGAGCGGCTGTTGACGCTGCCATGACGATCGCGTTTTTTCGCTTTGATTATGCCGAAGCGTTGCCGAGCCATTCCGACCGGGCGCTGTCGGTTCATGCGCTGCGCGGGCTGGTGGCGGTGCTGGTGATGCTGTTCCATCTGACGATTGTCGCGCCCGCAATTGACTCGCACTGGGCCGATTTCGGTATGGCGCACCATGCGGCTGCAATCTTTGGCTTTCCCGCTGGTCGGATCGAATTTTTCTTTGTTGCCAGCGGCTTTCTGGTGGCGCGACGCCATCTGGATGGCATCGGCATGCGGGGAGAGGCGCGATCGTTCCTGCGCCGGCGTTTGATCGGCATTTATGCAACCTATTGCCTGGTCCTGGTGGGGGTGCTGGTTATCGGCCTGACGCCGCTTGGCTATCGATCGGTGCCCTATCCGGCAGCATCTACGATCGTGCATTCGTTGCTGCTGTTCGGCACCGATCCGCATGATAGCGTCCTGCCCGTTGCCTGGACCTTGTTTCACGAACTGTTGTTTTATGCGGTATTTGCTGCGGCGCTGTTCAACGGTCGGTTGGGTGGCTGGGTGGCTGCCGGCTGGACAGTTCTGATCGTTGCCGCCATGGCCGGGCACGATGTGCCGGGGGTGCCGGATTATTTCGCCTCACCGCTCAACCTGCTGTTCCTGTTTGGTGTTGCCGGGGCCTGGATGTTGCGGCGGGGCTGGGTGGTGCGTCCTGACGTACTGGCGGCGGCGGCGCTGCTTGCCGGGGCGGCTCTGGTGGGCGAACATCACGCGTTGTCGCTGCTGCCGCGCGGCAGCCAAAGCCTGGGCTGGGGTCTCGCCTGGGCGATGGCGATCATGTCGTTGATGACGTCAGAACGCAGCAGGATCATCCGCGTGCCAAGGTTCCTGGTCACGCTCGGCGATGTATCATTCATGCTGTATCTGACCCATCTGCTGCTGCTGGTGCAGTTGATCCAGTTGCTGGCCTGGACGCATGTCAAGCTGCCGACGGGTGTTGTAGTGCCAATGCTGGCGGTGTTGACGATTGGCGTGGCGATTGCCGGCCATCGGCTGGTCGAACTGCCGCTGCGCCGCCATTTGCGCCGGCGCCTGTATCGGCAGAACGCCGACATAATGTGATCCGGGCTTGCCCCGCCGGCTGACCCGGCCTATATCGCTGTCATCCGACATGGGTAAACGCATGGAGGGTGGCCGGGAAACCTCCTGACCGCCGGCCCGCTCCCTTATTCGCATCAGTGGAACCAAGTGACCGAAACCGCCGTCCTGAACGCGACTTTGAACGCCATCATCGGCCCCGTGGTTGCGGATCTGGGCTATGATCTGGTGCGTATTCAATTGTCGGGAAAACCGGGGGACATGACCCTGCAGATCATGGCCGAAGATCGCGCCACCGGGCAGTTGACTTTGGGCCAATGCGCCGAGATCAGCCGGGCGCTCGATCTGCCACTTGAGCAAGCTGATCCGATCGAATCCGAATATGCGCTGGAAGTATCGTCGCCCGGCATTGATCGGCCGCTGACCCGGCGCAGCGACTGGGAAAAATGGCGGGGCCATGAAGTGCGGATGAAGCTCGATTCGCCCGTCGAAGGCCGGACGCGGGCCCATGGCCTTATTCACAGCGTAGATGGTGACATGCTTTCGCTGGAGATCAAAAGCGTAGGCATGATCAATATTCCGTTTGCCGAAATCGCTTCGGCCAAGCTGGTGCTGACGCCGAAACTGATCCAGGCATCAAAGCCGCTGGATTCAAGCGACGCGGATGAACTGATCGAAATGGCAGATGATGCCAGTAACGATAACGACCCTAATGATTCGACCGAGGACTGACCATGGCCACTGCCGTTACCGCCAACCGCGCTGAATTGATTGCCATCGCCGATGCGGTAGCGCGGGAAAAATCGATCGATCGCAACATCGTGATCGAAGCGATGGAGGACGCCATTCAGCGTGCCGCGCGCGCGCGCTATGGTGCCGAAAACGACATTCGTGCCAAAATCGATCCCAAGGGCGGCGAAACCCGGTTGTGGCGAGTGTTGGAAGTGGTTGAAGAACCGGAAGATTTCTTCAAGCAGATCGATCTGAAAGGCGCCCAGAAGAAAGACAAGGCTGCGGCACTTGGCGATTTCATTGTCGATCCGCTGCCGCCTGTCGAATTCGGCCGCATCGCGGCCCAGGCCGCAAAGCAGGTCATCGTTCAAAAGGTCCGCGATGCCGAGCGCGACCGGCAATATGAGGAATTCAAGGATCGCGCCGGCGAAATCATCACCGGCCTCGTCAAGCGCGCCGAATTTGGGCATGTCGTCGTCGATCTGGGCAAGGCCGAGGGGGTTATCCGCCGCGACCAGCAGATTCCCCGCGAAGTGTTGAAGCCCGGCGACCGGGTGCGGGCGCTGATTTCCAGCGTCCGCCGTGAAGCCCGGGGGCCGCAGATTTTCCTGTCCCGCGCCGCCGGCGATTTCATGAAGAAATTGTTCGCCCAGGAAGTGCCCGAAATCTACGACGGCATCATCGAGATAAAGGCCGTGGCGCGTGACCCCGGCAGCCGTGCCAAAATCGGCGTCATCAGTCGCGACAGCAGTATCGATCCGGTCGGCGCCTGCGTCGGCATGAAGGGCAGTCGCGTCCAGGCCGTTGTGCAGGAATTGCAGGGCGAAAAAATCGACATCATACCCTGGTCGCCCGATGTCGCGACATTCGTGGTCAACGCGTTGCAACCTGCCGAGGTCGCCAAGGTGGTGATGAGCGAAGATGACAGCCGTATCGATGTCGTGGTCCCGGATGATCAATTGTCGCTCGCCATCGGCCGCCGCGGCCAGAATGTTCGCCTGGCATCGCAGCTGACTGGCCGCCAGATCGATATCATGACCGAAGCGGACGAAAGCGAACGCCGACAAAAGGAATTCACCGAGAAATCGGCGATGTTTGAATCCGAACTCGATGTTGATGAAACGCTGGCGCAGTTGCTGGTCGCCGAAGGCTTTAGCGAGTTGGAAGAAGTGGCTTATGTCGAAGTCGGCGAACTTGCCGGTATCGAAGGCTTTGACGACGGTCTGGCCGCCGAATTGCAGAACCGCGCCGTTGAAGCGCTGGACCGCCGTGAAGCCGCCGCCCGTGCTGAGCGCATCGCGCTCGGTGTCGCCGATGATGTTGCCGCCATCGACGGGTTAAGCGAGGCGATGCTGGTGGTGCTGGGCAAAAAAGGCGTGAAAACCTTGGATGATCTGGGCGACCTGGCCACCGACGAACTGGTTTCAAAGAACATCGGTATCCTGCGTGATTTCGGCATTTCCGAAGAGGATGGCAACCGCATCATCATGGCGGCCCGCGCGCATTGGTTCGAAGATGAGTCCGCCAGTGACTCCAGTTCGGAGGTCGCACCCGCGGATGGAACACGATGAGCATCTGACGGCTGACATCGCCAGCGGCGGAGGGGCAGAGATACCCGAGCGTCGCTGTATCCTGACGCAGGCGCACGGGCCCCGTGCGTCACTGATTCGGCTTGCCGTTGGCCCGGACGAACAGGTCGCGGCGGATTTTAACGAAAAACTGGCAGGTCGCGGCGCGTGGATCGTTGCCGATCGGGCAATATTGGAAACCGCGCTTGCAAAGGGTAAGTTAAAGGGCATCCTGGCCCGGGCGTTCAAATCAAACAGCCTGCGCCTGCCGGCGGACTTGCCCGATCAGATCGCTGCCGGCCTCGAACGCCGGGCGCTGGATCGGCTGGGTTTGGAAAACCGCGCCGGCAACCTGATTTGGGGTCATGAACGGGTGGGTGAAGCGCTGCTGAAGGGCAAGATACGTCTGTTGATGCACGCAGCGGATGCAAAATCGGATGGAATGGGCAAACTGGAGGCGAGGCGGCGCGGTGCCTCCCCAGACACGGTTTCAATCGTGCTGCCGGTAGGGCGCGATCAATTGTCGATGGCGCTGGGCCGCGAAAATGTTGTACATGCGGCGATATCCGATGCTGGCAGTGCCGCCCGGGTGATCGCGGCATTGCAACGCTGGGCGGCCTTTGCTGGCACCCTGCAAACAGAAGCCAAGACTGACGACACTGACGCAACAAACGACGGTATGGCGGAGATGGCTGTTGCCGTTTCCGGCCCTGAAAGGCATTAGGCGCGACCTGTATGAGTGACGATAACAAACCAAAGCTTGGCATGCGTGCCCCCCTCGGCCTTAACAAGGCTGTCGAAGTGGGCAAGGTAAAACAAAGCTTCAGCCATGGCCGCACCAAACAGGTGGTCGTGGAAGTTAAACGTGCGCGCGTGCTGCATCGCCCGGGCGATCCGGTTGCGGTCGAAGCTCCGCCTGAAGTTGTGGCTGCACCGGTGCCAGCGCCAATGCCGGTTCCTGTGGCGCGTGCGCCAGAGCCGGTCGCTGCGCCAAAGCCAGCCCCCGTCGTTGCCCCTGTCGACGAAAAGCCATTTGTCTCCGAACCGGCGCGCCCGGTATCGCCGCCCGTCATGTTCCGCCCAGTGGAGCGTCAGGCCCCGCCAAAGCCACCAGAGCCTGTTGTGGCGCCTGTGGAAACCAAGACAGAAGCGCCAACCCCGGAAGCGGCGCCTGCACCTGCGCCGGCTGCTGCGGCCCCGACAAAGCCTGCGGCGCGCCCAGCAGCTCGACCCGCTGCGCCCGAACAGCGCCGGGCGCCGGTTGCAGATCTGATGACCCGGCAGGAACGCCAGGCGTTGCTGTTGCGTCAGGCCGAGGAAGACCGGCTGCGCATGGCCGAGGAAGGCCGCATCCGCGAGGAAGCCGCGCGGGTCGAAGCCGCCGAGACCGAACGTCAGCGCATCGAAGAGAAGCGGCTGGTGCAGGAAGAGATCGCGACGCGGCCCGACCCCGTCGCGGATGAAACGCCGATGACTCTGGTGGAACTGGATGCCGAGGAAGAGCGCCTGCGCGTTCGCGCACTGCCTGGCCGCAAGCCAGATCTGGCCGCAAAGCCGGCGCGCCTGCGCATGGGCGATGATCGCCGCCAATCCGGCAAGCTGACCGTCACGCGCGCGCTTGATTCCGATGATTCCACGCGCACCCGGTCACTGGCCGCGCTGCGCCGCTCGCGTGAAAAGGAACGCGGGCGTTTAGGTTCTCAGGCGAAACAGGTTCGCGATGTAACGGTGCCCGATCGGATCACCGTGTCGGAACTCGCCAACCGCATGGCGGAACGTACATCAAATGTGGTCCGTCTGCTGGCCCGCATGGGCGTGCCGTCGGCGGCGGTGGATGAAATCGATCAGGATACCGCCGAACTGGTGCTTAACGAATTCGGCCACAACATCGTCCGCGTGTCAGAATCCGATGTTGAAATCGGCATGGTCGGCGATGCCGATGTTGACGATCATCTGGTCACCCGGCCGCCGGTCGTCACCATCATGGGCCATGTCGATCACGGCAAAACCAGCCTGCTCGACGCGCTGCGCGGCACCAATGTTGTAAAAGGCGAGGCCGGCGGCATCACCCAGCATATCGGCGCCTATCAGATCACGACGAAATCGAAGGACAAGATCACCTTCCTCGACACGCCGGGCCATGAAGCCTTTACCCAGATGCGCGCCCGCGGCGCCAGCGTCACAGACATCGTCATCCTCGTCGTTGCTTGGGATGATGGGATCATGCCGCAGACGATTGAGGCGATCAACCACACCAAGGCGGCCGGCGTGCCGATGATCGTCGCCATCAACAAGATGGACAAGACCGGCGCGAATGCCGAAAAGATCCGCCAGGCGCTGCTGCAATATGATGTGCAGGTCGAATCGATGGGCGGCGAAGTCCAGGATGTCGAAGTATCGGCAACTCAGAAAACCGGGCTGGACGAACTGATCGAAAAAATTCTGCTGCAGGCCGAAATCCTGGAGCTGAAGGCCAACCCGGATCGCGCTGCCGAAGGCACGGTGATCGAGGCGCGGCTGGACAAGGGAAAAGGTGCGTTGGCGACGGTCCTCGTCCGACGGGGCACCCTGAAACGCGGCGATATTTTCGTGATGGGCCAGGAATGGGGCAAGGTCCGCGCCCTGAACGATGACAAGGGCGCGCTGGTCAAGGAAGCGCTGCCGTCGATGCCGGTTGAAGTGCTGGGACTGACCGGGGTGCCGCAAGCCGGTGATCTGGTGACGGTGGTGGAATCCGAAGCCCGGGCCCGCGAAGTCGCTGATTATCGCGCCGGCCTCGCCAATGCCAAGCGCATCGAACAGGAACCAGCCAATCTGGAAACCATGTTCTCTGTGCTTCGCCAGGCCAAGGCGCAGGTTTATCCGCTGGTCATCAAGGCCGATACGCAAGGCTCTGCCGAAGCCATTGCCGGGGCGGTCAACAAGATTTCGACCGACCTGATCAAGGCCAAGGTGCTGAGCGCTGGCGCCGGTGGCATCACCGAATCCGATGTGACTCTGGCCAAGGCCAGTGGCGCACCGGTGATCGGTTTTGGCGTCCGCGCCAATGCCAAGGCGCGGGAAATCGCCCAGCGCGATGGCGTTGCGCTGAAATATTACGACGTGATCTATGATCTGATTGACGATGTAAAAGCAGCGATGGCCGGGCAACTGGGGCCGGAAGCGCTGGAAACCGTTGTGGGCCGCGCCGAAGTGCTGGAAGTTTTTCAGGCCGGCAAGATCGGCAAGGCGGCGGGTATTCGCGTTACCGAAGGCTTTATCAAAAAGGCCCTGCGTGCCCGTGTCATGCGCGACGACGTCATCATCTACACCGGGTCGATCGCATCATTGCGGCGGTTCAAGGATGATGTGGCCGAGGTCAAGATGGGTCTGGAATGCGGTATCACGCTGGAAAGCTCATCCGACGTCAAGCCGGGCGATTTCATCGAAACCTATGAAGTCGAGATGCGCGACCGGACGCTTTGATGGTGCGGATGGCGGACCAGTTGATGTTCAGGACGGCCTTCCGTTCGGGCATCGTGCTGATTATCGCCCTGTTGGCACCGCCGTTGGTGGCGGCGCCAGCAGGGCTGGCCGTCGATCAACGCGCTGACACCGCAATGCCGGCGCTGATGGACGCCTTTCGCATCCCGAGTGGCGACGCGGCGATGAACGCCATCGTCTATACGCCTGGCGGCAAGGGCCCGCACCCGGCGCTGCTGCTGTTCCACGGTTTTCCCGGCAACGAACAGAATCTCGATCTGGCCCAGGCGGCACGGCGCGCGGGCTTTGTCGTGCTGACGCTGCATTATCGCGGATCATGGGGCAGCCCCGGCATGTTCAGCCTGGCCGGCGTTGTCGCTGACGGCGGCACCGCACTCGAATGGCTGGAATCGCCGGCCCAGATCGCCCGCTACCACATCGACTCCCGCCGCATCGTTCTCGCTGGCCACAGCATGGGCGGCTTTGTGGCGGCCAAGACTGCGGCGGCGCATCCCCAGGTTCGCGGTTTGCTTTTGATTGATGCATGGAATGTCGGCAGCAGCACATTGTCGGGTTTGCAGGCGCCCGGCGGCCGCGAGCGTTGGCATGAAAGCCGCGCCGGCGACGTGCTGCCCCTTGCCGGCACCAGCACCGACGCGCTTGCCGACGAAATCCTGATGGCCGGTGAAGACTTTGATTTGCGCCGGAATGCGCTGCGCCTCGCCGATCGCCCGCTTCTGCTGGTTGGCGCCAGCCGGGGTAACGCGCTGGAAATGGATAGGCTTTCGGCGGCGTTCCGGGCGGCTGGCGCGGGTCGGTTACAGACGCTGACCTTGCCCACCGACCATGGCTTCAATGATCACCGCATCGCGCTGATTTCCGCCAGCCTTGATTGGCTCCACCAATTTGAAGCGAAACCCTGATGCCCCGCGCCACCCCCGACGCCCAAGGCCGCTCGATCCGCCTGCAACGGATCGGTGAACAGGTGCGCCATGCCATCGCCGAAGTGCTCGGCCGTGGCGAGCTGCGTGACGAATTGCTCCAGCGCACCATCGTTTCGGTCAGCGAAGTCCGTGTTACCGCCGATTTGCGCCACGCAACGGTGTTCATCAAGGCCTTGGGCAGCGGCGGCGCGGACGTGGACCAGGCCGTGGTCAAGGCGCTTGCCGGCCACGCCCGCTATCTGCGCGGCGAGGTCGCGCGCCAGATGGTGACGAAATACACCCCCGACCTGCGCTTTCGCGCCGATGAAAGCTATGACGCCGGCGCCCGCATCGACGCCATCCTGCGGCGGCCGACGATTGCGCGCGATCTTGAACCCGAAGTGCGGCTGCCGAAACTTTCGGACTATGACGACGACGATGGCTGAGCTGTATGTGCCGCTGGCTGCGGGTGGGGTGCGGCTGGAGATACTGGCAGACTGCCATCGTGAACAGTTGCGCGGCATTGCCGCCGCCGATGCCGATATCTGGGTGATGTATCCCTATTCGATGCTGGGGGACCATTTTGACCCGGCGTTCAATACCATGCTGGCTGGCCTGCGCCGCGCCTATGCGGTGTTTCGCGGTGACCGCATGGTCGGCTGCACCAGCTGGTATGACCATGATCCGATCAACCATGCCGTCGCCATCGGCGGCACCTTCCTGCATCCCGAGGTGCGAGGCAGCGGCTTCAACCTGGCGCTGAAACGGCTGATGATCACCCACGCCCGCGCCTGCGGTATTCACCGCATCGTCTTTGATGTCGATGTCCGCAACACGCGGTCGCAGGCCGCCATCCGCAAGCTGGGCGCGAAACTCGACGGCATCCTGCGCCAGAACAAGATCACCTGGACCGGCCATGTTCGCGATACTTGCGTTTTTTCACTGCTGCCGGGTGAAGAATCCGGCCTTTTGCTCGGCAGGATAGCATAGGAGACATTCATGGCCGTCAGCTATCTGATGATCGGCAGCAATCAGCTCGCGCGTTCACGCCAGTTTTATGATGCCGTATTTGCCACCTTCGGTGGTGCCATTGAAACCGATTACCCCGGCTTCGCATTTTGCTACCGGTTGCGAGACGGCAACCGTGTCTGGGTCGCGCCGCCCCATGACAAACAGGCCGCGACCCCTGCCAACGGCACCATGATAGGCTTCGACGCCGGCAGCGAGGCCGGCGTTGCCGCAGCCCACGCCGCCGCGCTGGCCAACGGCGGCAGCAACGAAGGCGACCCCGGCCCTCGCCCGTTATATGGTCCAGAATTCTACGGTGCCTATGTCCGCGACCCGGATGGCAACAAGATGAGCTTCATCTTCAACCGGCCGTCTGCTTGAGCACCCTCAATGGCTGGATCATCCTCGACAAGCCGCTGGGCCTGTCTTCGGCGCAGGGGGTGGCGGCGGTAAAACGCATCTTGCGCGGGCAAGGCATTCGCCCCGATCGCATCGGCCATGGCGGCACGCTCGATCCGCTGGCAACCGGCGTGCTGCCGATTGCGATTGGCGAAGCGACGAAGCTGGCCGGGCGGATGCTCGATGCCACCAAGGCCTATGATTTTGCCGTGACATTCGGCGCTGCGACGTCAACGGAGGATGCCGAAGGCAAAATTACCGCCACGTCCGACGTGCGCCCCGATGCCGCCGCCGTCACTGCCATCTTGCCGCGCTTCACCGGGCCGATCGAACAGATTCCCCCGGCCTATTCGGCGCTGAAAATCGATGGCCAGCGCGCCTATGCGCTGGCGCGGGCCGGCGAAACCGTGACGCTGGCCAGCCGGCACGTTACCATCTTTGCACTGGAATTAACCGCCACCACCCCCGACAGCGCCATTTTGTCTGCCACGGTCTCAAAGGGCACTTATATCCGCAGCCTGGCGCGCGACATTGCCGTCGCGCTGGGAACGGTTGGCCATGTCACCCTGCTGCGGCGCACGAAAGCCGGGCCGTTCACTCTCGCCCAGGCGATAACGCTGGACAAATTGCAGCAAGACGTGCAGGGGGCAGCGCTTGAACAGGTTATCCTGCCAGTGATGGCGGGGCTGGACGACATCCCGGCCCTAGCCATTGATCCCGACCAAGCGGCGGCACTCCGACAGGGGCGCAGGCTTTTCGGGCACCCTGCCACACCCGGCACCTATCTCGCCTGCCTCGGTGCTGTTCCCGTGGCGCTGGTCGAGATCGACCTTTCGGAGGTCCGGGTTCTGCGCGGGTTCAATCTTTGATCAAAGGAGTAACCGATGTCGATTACAGCAGACCGCAAGGCCGACGTCATCAAGGACAATGCCCGCGCCGCCAATGATACGGGTTCGCCCGAAGTCCAGGTTGCCATCCTGTCAGAACGGATTGCCAATCTGACCGAACATTTCAAAACCCATGCCAAGGACAATCACAGCCGTCGCGGCTTGCTCGTCCTGGTCAACAAACGCCGCTCGCTGCTCGATTATCTGAAAAAGATCGACGGTGGCCGCTACACCGATCTCATCACGAAGCTTGGGCTTCGCAAGTAACCCGAGCGGCCCCTTCATTGGGGCCGTTCGTCTATCCGGACGCCGGCGATGGTCGCCAGCGACGGACGGCAGGCACGGACCGCATTTGCGGCCGCCCGCCACACAGGCCGCGGGCCTGCAATCAGCCCGCATAGCGTTTCGGCAATAGGGCCGACCCGCGCACACGAAAGACGCAACATGTTCAATATTCACAAACAGGAAATCGAATGGGGCGGCCGCAAGCTGACCCTCGAAACCGGTCATATCGCCCGTCAGGCCGATGGCGCCGTGCTCGCCACCTATGGCGAAACCGTCGTTCTCTGCGCCGTTACGGCTGCCAAGAGCGTCAAGGAAGGCCAGGATTTCTTTCCGCTGACCGTGCATTATCAGGAAAAATATTCGGCAGCCGGCCGCATCCCCGGCGGCTTTTTCAAGCGCGAACGCGGTGCCACCGAGCATGAAACGCTGACCAGCCGGCTGATCGATCGCCCGCTGCGCCCGTTGTTCCCCGAAGGTTTCTACAACGAAGTCCTCGTGATCGCCCAGGTGCTGTCCTATGACAGCGAGAACGAAGCCGATATCATCGCGCTGATCGCTGCGTCCGCTGCGCTTACCCTGTCGGGCGTGCCGTTCATGGGTCCTGTGGCCGCTGCGCGCGTTGCATATAACGACGGCGAGTATATCCTCAATCCGACCAAGGCCCAGGTCAAGGAAGGCCAGCTCGAACTGGTTTATGCCGGCACCAGCGACGCCATTCTGATGGTCGAATCCGAAGCCAAGGAGCTGTCGGAAGAGATCATGCTCGGCGCCGTCATGCACGCGCACAACCACAGCAAGCCGGTCATCGATGCGATCATCCGCCTCGCCGAAGCTGCCGCCAAGGAACCTTGGGATCTGCACATCGAAGACAGCACGTCAACGATGGCCAAGATCAAGGAAGCCGTTGGTGACAGCATCGCCGATGCCTACAAGATCATCGCGAAAGCCGATAGGCAATCAGCACTTGGCAAGGCCAAGGCCACCGTCAAGGAAATGTTTGCCGGCACCGCTCCCGCCGAAGCGCTGAAGGCGTCAAAGCTGGTCAAAAAAGTCGAAGGCAGCATCGTCCGCACCGCCATCCTGAAGGACGGCGTCCGCATCGATGGTCGCAACACCACCACCGTGCGTCCGATCGAAGCCATCGTCGGCTTCCTTCCCCGCACCCATGGTTCGGCGCTGTTCACCCGCGGCGAAACCCAGGCGATCGTCACCACGACGCTTGGCACGGCTGACGCGGAACAGATGATCGATGGTCTTGATGGCCTGCGCTATGAACGCTTCATGCTGCACTATAACTTCCCGCCCTATTCGGTCGGTGAAGTCGGTCGCTTTGGTGCCCCCAGCCGCCGCGACATCGGCCATGGCAAGCTCGCCTGGCGCGCTGTCAATGGCGTGTTGCCATCAAAGGAAGCCTTTCCGTACACCATCCGTGTTTTGTCGGACATTACGGAATCGAACGGTTCGTCCTCGATGGCCACTGTCTGCGGCGCTTCGCTTGCCCTGATGGATGCTGGCGTACCGCTGACGCGCCCGGTGGCGGGCATCGCGATGGGCCTGATCCTCGAAGGCAAGGAATTCGCCGTCATCAGCGACATCCTTGGCGATGAAGATCATCTCGGTGACATGGATTTCAAGGTTGCAGGCACATCGGAAGGCATCACTGCCCTCCAGATGGACATCAAGGTTGCCGGCATCACCGAGGAAATCATGAAGGTCGCGCTGCATCAGGCAAAAGCTGGTCGTGAGCACATCCTGGCCGAAATGGCCAAGGGCCTTGATCACACCCGCGAAGAAATGTCCTCCCACGCGCCGCGCATCGAAACGATGCAGGTGCCCAAGGACAAGATTCGGGATGTTATCGGCACCGGCGGCAAGGTCATCCGCGAAATCGTCGCAACGACTGGTGCCAAGGTCGATATCGATGATGACGGCACGGTGAAAATCGCTTCGTCGGATCCGGAAAAGATCGCCGCGGCCCGCAAGTGGATCGAAGGCATCACCATGGAAGCCGAAGTCGGCAAGATCTACACCGGCAAGGTCGTGTCGATGGTCGATTTCGGCGCGTTCGTGAACTTCATGGGTGGCAAGGACGGTCTCGTCCACATCTCGGAAATCAAGAATGAGCGGGTTGCCAACGTCAAGGATGTGCTGACCGAGGGCCAGGCCGTGAAGGTCAAGGTCCTCGCCGTTGACGAACGCGGCAAGGTGCGCCTGTCGATGCGTCTGGTTGACCAGGACACCGGTGCGGAACTGGAAGATACCCGCCCCCCACGTGAAGGCGGCGATGATCGCCCACCGCGTGGTGATCGCGGCCCCCGCCGTGATGGCGGTGGTCGTGATGATCGTGGGCCTCGCCGTGACGATCGCGGGCCACGTCGTGACGACAGAGGCCCGCGCCCGGAACGTGCGCCGCGCGATGAAGCTCCTTCGGAAGGTGGCAGCCTGCCGGACTTCCTGACTGGTTCGCGCGACTGATCGCTGGTTCTGGCACAACGTGAAAAGGGCCGCCCGGCAACGGGCGGCCCTTTTTATTGGCGCGTCACCCGATTTTATTGGCGCATGCCGATGGGTCCCGCCGGCCGCCCATCCGGCATCTGCCCATAGTCGATGACGCACATGGCGCGGTAGATCTTGTGCGGTCCACAACCGGCGCCGGCATAGCGCAGCCAGGGTGTGAATATGACCTTGCGGTGGCCGCGATCCGCCACGCCATCATCGATGATAAATTGGCGGACAACGGCGATCGGGGTGGAAAATCCATAACCGATGGTTTCGGCAATATAGGGGCCGCCCCCGCGTCGGACAACGCGCTGGCCAGGGTTCAGCCCGGCGGCGGACACATGGCCGGTTGCGCCGAGTGGCCCCTGTTCGGCAACCAGATCCACGGCGGCCCGGGCCAGCACATCACCCTTGGCCAGCGGCAGCAGCGGCTGCTGGGCCGCCACAAATCGAATCGCCTCATCCAGGGCTCGCACACCCTCATGGGTCACATGATCGCCGGGTTCATCCGGATCATCAACATAATTGCCATGATAGCTGGCGCGATAATGCCGCAGGGTTTCCACATAGTCTTGCGGGTGCGCGCGGGCGAAATTGATTTCTTCGAGAACCGCATCGCCCTCAGTCACTGGCTGAGCGTGCACCGCAATGGCGGCAAGGCCCAGGAGACAGGCGATCAGCTTGCGGTAATGGGATGGCATGCAGGATCCAGACATGTTCGATGCCGCAACCAGACCCCGACTCTCATGAACGTGATCCGAACGGGGTGGCATCTGCGACCAAAAGTTGCAACCGTCACCGGCCCGCACACGGTGTTCGCCACCATCCCGTCTATATCGACGCGCGACTCTAGTTGCGGTTCTACCCGCGTGGTTCGCGCCACATTGACCAGAATTGCGGGCCATTTTTGATCACGAATGTGTCGATGACGGCAAACCCCAGCGCCTGGTAAAGCCCGATATTTGATGGCGTTGCGGTTTCCAGCGCCGCCGGCAGGCCTTGCGCGTCACACGTTTCCAGCCGGGCACGGATGGCGGCGCCGCCATAGCCCTGCCCTTGGGCTGCAGGCAGGCAGCCGGCAAATTGTAGATACCAATGTGGCGCATGGGGGTGGTGCGATTCAAGCACCGATTGGGTCGCCAGCGCCCGCGTCAGGGCGGTGCCAAAGGTGGTGATCATCGCCGGCAAGTGCCGGATCATGGTTGCCGTCGGCGTTTGCCAGGCACCAGGCGGGCGCCACATGGCAACCGCCGTTGCGGCCCCGTCGGAGTTCAGCGCCAGGCTCCAGGGGGTGCAATCGGGGTCAATCCGGGTGATCAGGGCAAAGAACCGCTGCAACCGGTCGGCCCGCTGCGCCTCGAACCGAAAGATATGCGCCATTGCGGGGTCATCGATGAAGGCGCGGGCAAGCAGATCGGCAATCGCCGGACGATCGGCTTTGGCGGCAGCGCGCACGGCAATGGGCATTCGGTTCATGTTCGCAGCTTACAGGAAAACGGCCCGGGTTTAACCGGGCCGCAATTCAATCTGCGATTTGCGCCGAATCAGGCGGCAGGGGCTGCTGTCGCTGCAATCTTCTTGGCGATCTCGCGCTTCAGTTTGGCAGCGCGATCGCTCAACTTGATCGCCTTGGTCTTCAACAGCCAATTGTCCAGGCCACCGACATGTTCAACACAGCGCAGCCCGTTCATCGACACGCGCAGGCTGACCGAACGACCCAGCGTTTCTGACATCAGCGTGACATTTTGCAGGTTCGGCAGGAACACCCGCTTGGTCTTGTTGTTGGCGTGGGAAACATTGTTCCCGACCTGGCGACCCTTGGCGGTCAGTTCGCATACGCGCGACATGGTGGCAGTCCTTGGCTATTCGATACGAGAATCGCCGGGCGGTTAAGGCACGGCGGCAAGCGGCGGCTGTTAGACGAGCAGCGCCCCAAGGTCAAGCCAACAGCCGCCAAAATAGCGGCACCACCACCGATGCGACCAGCCCGGCGAGCACAAAGGCCAGCGCCGACAGGCCGCCGCCGCGGCTATCACGCCGCGCCAGCCAGTCGGTGCCGACCAGATGAGATGACACGCCCACCCCCAGCGCCCGCCCAACGGCGGTGCGGATGCCCAGCCGATCAAAGGTGGCCGGCACCAGAATCGCGCCGATCACGCCAGTCAGCACCGCCAGCGCCGCGGCCAGCGCCACCGGACCGTCCAATTGGGTCATGATGGCGACGGCAAATGGCGTCGTGACCGTTTTGACAGCCAGCGCCTGCTGCAGTTGCCGATCAAGGCCAAACAGCCGCGCCAGCCCCAGCGCGCTGGCGATGCCGATGATCGTGCCACCGGTCACGGCGATCAGAATGGGGGCGGCCTCGCTGCGCAACAATGCCCAATTGGCGGCGATGACTGTCGCCAGCCCGACCAGCGCCGGGGCCAGCAGCCAGCGCAGCGGATAGGCAGCGGTTTCAAAGCCATCGATGGATGCGTCGCTGGCAGCCAGGACACCTGCCGCCGCCAGCGCCGTCACCAGCACCGGGCTGGCCCAGGGCGGATGGCCCAGTCGCGCCGACAGGGCGCGGGCCAGCGCAAATCCAAAAATCAGCGCGGCACAAATGATCGCCGAAGCGATCACCGGCCACCCCCTGCCAGCCGGTACAGCAACGCCGTCGCCACTGCCGTCAGCAATGTGGTGATGACCAGCACGGCGAGCAGCGGCAGCAGCGCATGGGACAGCAAAGCCTGCTGGCCGAGCAGGCCAACCAGCGCCGGCACGATCATCACGCCGATCCAGCGGGTCAGCAGGCCGGCGCCGGCCAGGCTCCAGCCAATGCCGCGGCCGAACAGCAGCAACGGCAGATAGCATAGCAGTCCTAACACCGCGCCAGGGATTGGCAGGTGCGCGTTCGTAACCAGCGCCTCTCCCGCCATGGCGAGACCGCAGCACAGCAACAGGCCTGGCAATGCGCGCAGCACGCCAGACGGTTGCCCTGTCTTGAAAAGATCGCCCATCTGCCCCTTCCCCCCGCCCGCTACGCGGGTTAGATCATGCCATCAATCACAGGTGCCCGATGCCCTATTTCGCCATTCATTGCATCGACAAACCCGATTCGGGCGAATTGCGCGCCGCGACCCGCGCCGCCCATCTGGTGCATATTGGCGCATTGGGGAATGCCGTGCTGGTGGCGGGGCCATTGCTGCGTCCCGATGGCCGGGCGATGGGATCGCTGCTGATTATTGAATTTGATGATCGAGAGGCCGCCGTCGCCTTTGCCAACACCGATCCTTATCATCAGGCCGGGCTGTTTGAAAGCCGATCGATTACCAACTGGCATCGTGTCTTCCCGGCATAGGGCTCTTTCCGTCCACCCCTGGCGACGCAGCGTTGTTTGAAAGGCCCGCGATGGAAACCCTGACCTCCGCTGCCTGCCACGGCGGCCGCCAGTCCTTCCACAGCCACGCCAGCGCCATCACCGGCACGGCCATGCGCTTTGGCGTTTTCACACCGCCGGGTGAAGGACCCTTCCCGCTCCTCTGGTGCCTCGCCGGCCTCACCTGCACCGAAGAAACCTTCGCCATCAAGGCCGGCGCGCAACGCCTCGCGGCCGAACTCGGCCTGATGCTCATCACTCCCGACACCAGCCCGCGCGGCGAAACAGTCGCCGATGATCCCGCCTATGACATGGGTCAAGGCGCCGGCTTCTACCTCGATGCCACCCAAGCGCCATGGGCTGCGCATTTCCAGATGGAAAGCTGGCTGATCACCGAACTCCCCGCCATCATTGCCGCCAATTTCCCCGCCGACATGACCCGCCAATCCATCACCGGCCATTCGATGGGCGGCCACGGCGCCCTCACCCTCGCGCTGCGCCACCCCGGCCGCTTCAAAAGCGTCTCGGCCTTCGCCCCCATCGTCGCACCCAGCCAGGTGCCCTGGGGCCAGAAGGCGCTGCCGCTCTACCTCGGCAACAACCCCGCCGCCTGGGCCGCCCATGACGCCTGCGCTTTGATCGCCGCCGGCGCGCGCGTGCCCGAACTCCTCATCGATCAAGGCCTCGCCGACAATTTCCTCGAAACCCAGTTACAATCAGAACGCCTCGAAGCCGCCTGCGCCGCCGCCGGAATCCCGCTAACCCTGCGCCGCTACGCCGGCTACGATCACGGCTATTGGTTCATTCAAAGCTTTGTCGAAGATCACCTATGCTGGCATCGTCAGCGCGCGCAGATAATAGTACAATCAGCAGGCCCGTCAATTTGAACCTCTACAAATGAGATGAATTTTTTGGTTTTACGGCTTCTCGCAACGTTGCGGTTCTAATTTTAGCTGCAGAATCGACTGTAGCCTTACCGTCGATTTTCAGGTCATAGTTATTCTGAAACGACTTTATGGCCTCTGTTGTTGTTTTACCTGCATTTCCATCTACCATGCCCGCATAATAGCCTAGAAAAGTAAGGTCACCTTGTATTAATTCGACTAATTTGTGTTTTTTGTACTCGGCGCCGTCGTTTCCCGCCTTTGTCCTCTGCGTTGAGGCAATTTCTTCTCCTCCGAAGGTCCGAAAAAGCAAGCTGGCAGTCTTCATCGATGGATTGAAGCTTGTAATCACCTTAAATGTCGTTGTTTGGCCAGGCAGGAGAGGTCGAAAATCGACAAGAGCATCATCGGACGTAATCATGTTTCCGCTGCCGTCTTCATATGTGACAACTGCTAGCAAATTATCGATGTTTTCTGAAGTCCGATTTGTCACCCGACCTTCAGCGATGGCGTAGTTATATTGCTCCCCCCAATTCCAAGAGCGTACAAGTAATGGCGTGAGCGCTTCGGAAGGCGGCTCGAGAGCCGTTTGTACGGCCGCGATTTCAGTTTTTGCGGCTTCTTCAAGATCTTTTCCACGAAGTGCCGGTGGCAACTTCGCAGTTGAAATGGCACCATCTGATACCAAGGTTGATCTCTGAGATGTGTCTGATGACGAGCAGCGGCTGATAAAAAAAATTACCAGTACAATCACCACGACGATCATGCAGCCCTTGGCCTGATCGTCTGCTTTTTTTCTATTTTTACCTGTGGTACTAGAATTAGGTTTCGGCGCAGCGTCGTTCAATGCTGACGGAATGGGTTTATTAGCAACAACGGGCGGAGCTTCAGCTTCATACTCAAACCCGCAATACCGGCAAACTATCGCCTTGAGTTTTATGGTCTCTGCACAGCGCGGGCACGTTTTGCTATCTAAATCGTCATCAGAACCCATCGATTGCACCCAATCGTGACTAATAGATGATGTTCTATGCCTTCAATGGGCGTGTGTCACGAAAAGACTGCGAGCCTCGATGCTGATTTTTTGCATTTTGCCATGCGGACCTAGACCCACGACGTGGATAGGCAAGATTTTAGATCATTCTCAAAAGTCTGGCGGCGAAATGGCTTAATTCGGGTGACACAATATCAACTTAATAGCGACACCTTTTGCTCCTATGTAATTCCGCCGAGGCACCTCATCTCCAACATGCAGGCGCTAATTGTTGCATGCTCCCGGCCGACCCGCTAGCGGCATTGCATGCTCCCGCTCCACGGCCTTAAAGTCATCGACCTGTCCTCGGTCATTTTTGGCCCCTATTGCGCGCAATGGCTCGCTGATCTGGGCGCCGATGTCATCAAATTGGAGGCACCCGAAGGCGATTCCACCCGCCAGACCGGCCCGGGCCTGGAGCCCGGCATGGCGGCGCTGTTCCTTGGCAGCAATCGCGGCAAGCGCGGCCTGGTACTCGATCTGAAAACCCCCGAGGGCCGCGCGGCGCTCGACCGGTTGCTCGCCACCGCCGATGTGCTGCTCCATTCGATCCGCCCACAAAAACTGGCGGCGCTTGGGCTTGAACCCGCTGCCCTGCTCGCCCGCCATCCGCATCTCGTTTTTGCCGGGCTGCATGGCTTTGGCGAGGATGGCCCCTATGGTGGGCTACCCGCCTATGATGATGTCATCCAGGGCATGTCGGGCGTCGCCGACCTTATGGCGCAATCCACCGGCGCGCCGCGCTATATGCCGACGATCATCGCCGACAAGGTTTCGGGCCTCACCGCCGGCATCGCCATCCTCGCCGCAATCATCCGCAGGCAAACCACCGGCAAGGGTGGCTTTGTCGAAATCCCGATGTTCGAAACCATGGTGGCGTTCAATTTCGTCGAACATTTCTATGGCCATCATTTCGATCCGCCGCTGGGGCCGCTCGGCTATCCGCGCGTCATGGCGCCGTGGCGGCGGCCGCTCGCCACCGCCGATGGCCATGTTTGCATGATGGCCTATACCGATGCCCATTGGCGCGGGTTCTTCCGGGTGGCCGATGCGGCGCAGCATCTGGACGATCCGCGTTTTGCCAGCATTTCGACCCGCACCGCGCATATCGATGCGATCTATGCCATTGCCGGGGATCTGGTGCGCGGCAAGACGACGGCTGAATGGCTAAACCTGTTGGAGGGTGCACAAGTGCCCTGTGCCAAAGTCATCCGGCTCGCCGATCTGGAACGCGATCCGCACCTGGCCGCCACCGGGTTCTTTCAGCGTATCGACACCGCCGCCGGGCCGCTGCGCTATCCCGGTGTGCCGGTGCTGTTCGATGGCGAGCGCCCGCCGGTCAGCGCGCCACCACATCTTGGTGAACATACCGCGCAAGTGCTGGCTGAGGCGGGGTTTTCGGCCGATGATATCGCTGCATTGCTCGCCAGCCGCGCCGCCCGTCAGGCCGGGGTGCCGGCATGATCCCGCGTATCGTCCTTGGCACCGCCGCCATTCCGGGCGGCGGCGAATTGCGGCTGTTTCAGCACGGCCAGGATTTCATCATCGGCCTGGATCGCAACGAACTGATGACCAGCCGCCTGCGCGGATCAGAGGAAGCGCTGGCCGAAATGACCCTCGCCCGCATCGCCGATCGGCCGGCGCCGCACATTCTGATCGGCGGCTATGGCATGGGCTTTACGCTGCGCAAGGCGCTGGCGTTGCTGGGGCCACACGCCATCGTCACCGTTGCTGAACTGGTGCCCGACATCCTGGATTGGGCACGCGGGCCGATGGCGGCGCTGACCGGCGATTGCCTGAATGATCCGCGGCTACAGATCGTTTATGGCGATGTCGGCGATCTGATCAACACGGTGCAGGGCCGTTATGATGCCATCCTGCTCGATGTTGATAACGGCCCCGATGGGTTGGTGCGCGATGCCAATAATCGGCTCTATTCCAAAACCGGGCTCGGCGAAGCCCGCCGCGCGCTCACCCCCGGCGGCATCCTCGCCATCTGGTCCGCCGCCCCCGACAGCGTCTTTGCCAATCGCCTGCGCCGGGCGCGCTTTGCCGTTGAGGAAGTTGTGGTGCGCGGCCGTGAAAATGGCAAAGGCCCGCGCAACGTCATCTGGTTTGGGGCGCGGGTATAAAGGGTTGGATACAGGGCCTCCGGCGGCTGGGGCCGTGGGCCCCAAACCCCGTTTTATTGGTCATTATATCGCTTGTAATCTCAGACGCGAATGACCGAGGTTGGTGGTTAGCTGCCGTTCCACCGGGTAGGCGGGGTGCGTGGACGGCGCGTAGCTCAGCAGGTGTAGAGCGTCGGTTTATTCCGAAGGTCCTCCGTTCGATTCGGGGCCGTCGTTCACACTTACTGCCGTGTGTTGGTGGATAGCGGTCACCGATC
>JBBRPI010000023.1:0-28005 GCA_038228305.1 Sphingomonadales bacterium
ACCGTCTTTTGGTTGATGCCATGGCGCTTGGCCAGCGCCCTCAGGCTCTCAAGCCTCAAGCTGTATCGCTCGACGGACTGCCTCTGTCGTGCGGGCGCTGCCGTGTAGAATTTGGACCATAGTGCATCCTTCCATTCCTGGCTGAATAATGCACCATCAAAATCTGGGATCAAACACCTAGCGCTGCTGACAACGCTGATCTCGTGAATGGTTGCTAGTGCCTCGGCCGCATCAAGGCGCTTCTCCACAACCAGACCCGCGCACAGCCAAGCATTGCACCGCAAATCCTGTCAGACGGGGTCGGCGCAGCACCATGGCCGCAGCCGTGATGTCGACGGTCCAGACGATTCAGCGGGTGGAGCTGCTGTTCCAACCCAGGAACGAATAGAGCGGGCATGTGCGCATCAGTCCAGTCAGCAGCGGCACCAGCCCGACCAAGCCCCAAGGAGTTTTCGGCCCGATGAATACCAGGGCAAGCAGCCCCAGCCCCAGGATGACGCGCAGGATACGGTCGCTTTTTCCAACATTGGTCTTGAACATGGTCGTCCTCCTATTTGTGTTGGTCTTCGTTGAAGTTCAGTTTTTTACCGCCCAGCGCGGCAGCGAGGCGGTAGGCGATCGTCACCCGGGCGGAGATTGCTGCGGCAGAACGGGCAGCGGCCGTGAGTGCCTCACGTTCGGCATCGAGCAGGTCGCGCTGCGGCTTCATGCCGACGCGAACTTCATGGGCGACGCTGATGCGGGCCTGTTCACTGGCGGTTGCCTGTTCGGCGGCGGCGGCAGCGACAAGCTTTGCGGTACGCAGGCCCTGATAGAGGGTAACCACCTGTTCCTCGACCGTTTGCCGGGTCGCGCGCAATCTGCCTTCGGCGACGCGGGCCTCGGCATTGGTTTCAGAGACACGGCCGTCGACGCGGCCTCCGCTGTAGATCTGCCAGTTGGCCCGCACACCGACAGTGGCGGAATTTGCGCGATAGTCGGGAAAGAATTGGTCCCTTATGCGCCCGGCCTCGGCAAAGGCGCCGACTGTCGGCAGTTGTTCGGCGCGGGCACCGCGATAAGTGGCACGCGCGGCGTCAAATCCAGCCTCGGCCTGGGCGATGGCCGGGCTGTTGTGCGCGGCCAGCGCGACGGCTTCGTCAAGAGTCGCCGGCGGCTGTGGGCCGGGGGGAAGCGGCGCGAGATCAACGGGGTCCTCGCCTACAAGGTTTCGATAATGGGCGCGAGCGGTGGCTACGTCCCCTTCTGCTCCGGCAAGGCCGCCGATCGCCTCGGCCACTCGTGCGCCGGCCTGGGCGACGTCGGTACTCGGGCTTTCGCCGGCCTTGAAGCGTAGCTGCGCCTGACGTCGGATCTCGGTCGTCTGATCGAGTAACCGCTGCCAGGACTTCAACATCGTGGCGGTGGTCAGCACGTCGCCATAGGCGGCGGCGACTGCTGCGGCGAGATCGCCGCGGGCGTTGACAAGGCTGGCCTCGGCAGCGGCGAGGCCGGCGCGGGCTGCGGCGGACGCTGCGGCGACGCGACCGCCGGTGAACAGCGGTTGTTCGATCGACGCCTGGGCGGTAAACGGCGTCACAATGGCGCCGCCAAGGCCAAAAAAGCCCTGCGGGTTGAGCCGGCCATAACCAATGGAACCGCGCACCGCCACCGTCGGCAAGCCGCCTGCGCGCGCCTGCGTCGCGCGGCCTCCGGCAACGTCGCGGCCGGCGTCGGCGACCTCGATCGACGGATCATGCGCCATCGCTGCGGAGATGGCGTCGTCTAGCGTTACCGCGCCAGCGGGCATCGCGACCGCCGTCGCAAGCAACACAACCAGTCGGCGCGGATTCATTTGAAGGCGATGCCCGGTTGTAGGCCGAGCCTGCGAAAGACGATTGCCGCCGGGCAAAAGCCGGTGAACGCCGACTGGATCAGGTTGAGGCCGGCGAAAACACTCAGTGCTACCCACCAAGGGTGGATCAGCAGCGACAGTGCTATGCCCAGCAAAATGACAAAACCGGCAAAGGCCAAAACAGCGCGATCGAGGCTCATTTTCGGACCTCCTTGAGCTTGTGGACGCCGATGAGTTCGAGCGCGAGCTTCTCGTAAAAGGGTTCGCTTTCGCCCTTGCGGATTTTGCGCAGGAAGTATTTTTCAAACCCGACCTTGGCCAAGTGTACCCATTTGCCCTGGGACGCCCAGTTGACGTTGCGTGGCGGAATTTGCGGTTGGGCAATGAAGCAGACGCCATCATCGCCGAAGTCGGCGAGGCAGATGGCATTCCAGCTTGCCTCAGCCGTCGGCTCGCGCCCTGAAATGATCGCGTTCAGGTTTTCGGTAATTGCCGCCGCCATGCTTTCGATCATGAAACCGGTCTTTGGCACGCCGACCGGGACCGGCGTCGGCCCGGTGGGCGAGATGGCGACGCAGACGCCGAGCGCGAAGATCTCGGGATAGACCGGGTTTCGCTGGTGCTTGTCGACGATGATGAAGCCGCGAGGATTGGTCAGGCCTGCGATGCCGAACACGGCCGGAACGCCGCGAAACGCCGGCAGCAACATCGCATAGCTGAACGGCAGATCATGCGATTTTGTGACGGCGCCACCCTCGGCAATCTCGTCAACATGCATCATTCCGGCATCAACGCTCGTGACCCGGGCGCTGGTGATCCACTTGATGTGCCGGTTACGCATCTCGCTTTCGAGAATGCCCTTGGTATCGCCGACGCCATTCAAGCCAAGATGGCCGACATAGGGCTCGGCGGTGACAAAGGTCATTGGCACCTTGTCGCGGATCTTGCGGCGCCGCAATTCGGTGTCGAGGATCATCGCGAATTCATAGGCCGGGCCATAGCAGGAGGCGCCCTGTACTGCGCCGACGACGATCGGACCGGGATTGAGGACGAAGGCGTCGAACGTGTCTGCGGCTTTGCTGGCATGGTGGGTCTGGCACACCGACACCGTATGGCCGTTGGGGCCAAACCCGGGGATTTCGTCATAGGCATGGTCGGGCCCGGTCGCGATTACAAGATAATCGTAATGGACGTTGCTGCCGTCATTCAGTTCGATACGCTTTTCCGCGGGGTGGAGTCGTTTGGCGCCGACCGATGTAAAGCCGATATTGTGCGATTCAAAGATTGGCGGCAGGTGAACGCGAATGGCCTCTGCATCGCGCCAGCGCACCGCGACCCAGGGATTGGATGGCACGAACCAATAGTCATCAGACTCCGCTACAACCATGATTTCCGCATGTTTTCTTAATTTTCCGCGTAGCTCATAGGCTGCAATCGTGCCACCGAGTCCGGCCCCCAGAACGATGATCTTCGGCAATGGCATGTCCGTCTCCCGATCAAGTTCCGGCACTTGATTGGTGCCGATACGGTGCTTGACTAAATATAAGAATTACTCGATATAAGCAAGCGAGAAATTGAAAGCCCATCGCTCAACAGGGAGATCGACAATGTCTGGATTAGGAAAGGCTGTTAGCCATCGCGAAATTACGCCATTGGCGTTGCACGGGATGCTTGCTGTTGGTGATGTCACGCTGATCGATGTGCGCGAGCCAAATGAATTCGCGGCCGAACATATCGCCGGCGCCGTGAACCACCCTTTGTCGAACTTTGATCCGGCAACAGCCGCGCCGATTGCCGGCAAGACCGTCGTACTGCAATGCGCCGGCGGCAAACGCTCGGCTATGGCGCTCGATCGGTGCGCCACCGCAAAAGCCGCGATCGATACCCATCTCGGCGGTGGCCTTGCCGCGTGGAAAGCTGCCGGCCTGCCAACGGTCTCCTGACACAAGGGACGCAGCGGATGGAGAAATCCAGAGCGAGACACGGCTGGGAGCTTGGGGCTGCGTTCCTGGCATTGGCCGGCTGCGGCAGTGAAAAGGTCGCAGCGCCAGTCACAGCGACGATGCCAGCTGGTCAGCAACGAAAGCTGGTGCCGACCAGCGTCGCCAACATGAAGGCGGTTTCGGCTGAAGTTACGAGCCGCGACCAAGCTGAAGCGCGCGCACGCATCCCGGGTACACTGGTGAATTTGGCGGTCAGACCAGGGGATAGTGTAACACGCGGCCAGCGCATTGGCATCGTGACCGACAGCAGGCTGGGCTATGAAACCAGCGCCGCTACCGCGCAACTGGTCGCAGCCGAGGCCGAGGCGGTGCGCGCGCGTGGCGATCTCGCACGCATTGACGATCTTTATCGCAACAAGGTTTATGCAAAGGCGAGGCTCGATACGGCAGTCGCCACTGCACGCGCCGCCGATGCTGGTGTCGCCGCCGCACGCGCCCAGCAAGGTGCCCGCGCGAGTGTCGCCGCGCAGGGCGCCATATTTGCACCGGCCGCTGGGCGGGTGTTACGCGCTGATGTGCCGGCTGGCTCGGTCGTCAGTCCGGGACAGTCGATTGCGACGATCACCGCCGGGCCAACAGTGCTGCGCCTTGTGCTTCCCGAATCGCTGTCCGACGGTCTGCGCGTCGGCATGCCAGTAACATTGACTGAGCCGATCAACGGCCCGAAGACCGGGCGTATCACCCAGGTTTATCCCAGCATAACCCGCGGCCAGGTCACGGCTGATGCCAGCCTGCCCGGCCTTGGCGAACGCTTTATAGGCCGCCGGGTCGGCGTCGCCATTGAAACCGGCCGCCGCCAGGCGATTGTCGTGCCACGCGGATTTGTGACGACACGCTTTGGCATCGACTATGTCAATGTCGTCAGCGGCGGCACGGTCAGTGCCGTACCGGTGCAGACGACGCCGATGCCGGGCACTGATACCGTCGAAATTCTGTCGGGGGTTGGCGCCGGTGACACCGTCTTTCTTGCGACGCGCGCGCGCAAATGAAGCTGGGGTTTTCTGGCCGGTTGACCCGTGCGACAATCCAGTCGCCGTTGACGCCTCTATTGCTGCTTGCGGCGCTGGTCATCGGCTTCCTGTCTCTGCTCGCCATCCCGCGTGAGGAAGAGCCGCAGATCAGCGTGCCGATGGTCGATATCCAGGTCATGGCGCCCGGCCTTGCCGCCGCCGACGCTGTGGAACTCGTCGGCATCCCGCTTGAGACCATCGTCAAGAGTGTCGACGGCGTCGAACATGTCTATACCCAGGCGCAGGACGATGGGGTGATCGTCACTGCGCGTTTCCTCGTCGGCTCTAATCCCGATGCCGCCGCCACGCGTATCGAGGCGAAACTGCGCGCGAACATGGATCGCGTCCCCGTCGGCATCCCGGCGCCCAAAGTCACAGTCCGCGGCATCAATGATGTGCCGATGGTGGTGCTGACCCTGTCACCCAAACCTGGCGCTGCCGGGCGCTGGAGCGACGCAGCACTCTACGAACTCGCCAATATTTTGCGCACCGAAATCGCCAAGGTCGACAATGTCGGGCTGACGTTCATCACCGGCGGCCGTCCAGAGGAGATTCGCATCGCGCCCGATCCGGCGCGGCTGGCGTTGCACCGGGTTTCCCTGGGCAGTGTCATTGAGGCGGCAACACAGGCAAATCGGGCCGCACCTGTCGGCAATCTTCGCGATGGTGGCGATGCCGTGATCGTCACCGCCGGGCAAACCCTGCAATCGGCCAGCGACATCGGCGGACTGACGGTGCGCGCCGTTGATGGATCGCCGGTCTATCTGCGCGACGTTGCCAATGTGACGCAGGAGCCGCGCGAGGACCAGGCCCGCGCCTGGCGCTGGGCCCGTGATGGCAATGCATGGCACAGCGCGCCCGCGGTCAGCATCGCCGTCGCGAAGCGGCCCGGAACCAATGCGGTTGTTGTCGCCGATGCCTTGCTGGCGCGGGTAGAAACACTGAAGGGCCGCCTGATTCCCGCCGGCGTCGATGTTGCCGTGACCCGCAATTATGGTGCATCGGCCAATGAAAAGGCCAACGAACTGCTCTATCACCTGGGGCTGGCCACCCTTTCCATCGTTGTGCTCATCGGCTTTGCGATCGGCTGGCGCGAGGCTGGCGTAACCGCCATCGTCATCCCCACGACAATCCTGCTGACGATGTTTGCATCCAATCTGATGGGCTACACGATCAACCGTGTCAGTCTTTTCGCGCTGATCTTTTCGATCGGGATACTGGTCGACGATGCGATCGTGATCATCGAGAATATCGCCCGCCATTGGGCGATGCCGGATGACCGCACCGGGATCGAGGCGGCGATCGAAGCCGTTGCCGAGGTCGGCAACCCGACGATCGTCGCCACGTTGACCGTTGTCGCGGCGTTGCTGCCAATGCTGTTCATATCGGGCCTGATGGGGCCGTATATGGCGCCAATCCCGGTCAATGCCTCCGCCGCGATGGTGTTCTCGTTCTTCGTGGCGGTGATCTTTGCGCCCTGGCTGATGGTGCGCTTTGCGAGAAAGGCGCTGGCTGCGACGGCGCACGGCCATGATGAAAGCGGCGGCAAACTTGGTGCGCTCTATGCCCCCGTCGCCCGCTGGATCATCACGGATCGTGGCACCGCCCGCAATTTCCTGATCCTCGTGGGGCTCGCCACGCTGGTTGCCGGCTCGATGTTTTACTTCAAGGCGGTGACGGTCAAGCTGCTGCCTTTCGACAACAAATCCGAACTGCAGATCGTCGCCGATCTGCCCGAAGGCACCAGCCTGGAACGTACGGCGCGCACGCTCGATGCCATCGCCGCCACCGTCCGCACCCTGCCCGAAGCGACGGCGATGGAGGCCTATGCCGGCACCTCGACGCCGTTCAACTTCAATGGCCTTGTCCGCCATTATTTCCTGCGCGATCGGCCTGAGATGGGCGATGTGATGGTAACGCTGCTGCCCAAGGAAGACCGCGATCGCGCCAGCCACCTGGTGGCTCTCGACCTCCGGCAAAAGCTCAAGGCCATCCCTTTGCCCACAGGCGCTTCGCTGAAAGTTGTTGAAACTCCACCCGGCCCGCCGGTTATGGCGACGCTGCTCGCCGAAATCTATGGTCCTGACGCCGACACGCGCCGTGCCACCGCCGACAAAATCGAAAAACTGTTCAAGTCGGTGCCTTATGTGGTCGATGTCGATAACAGCCATGGCCAGCCGCGGCCGCGCTTGCGGTTGGTGCCGAACCGAAGCCGGCTCGATTACTTCGGCCTTTCCGAGCGCGAGTTACAGGATTCAGTCGGCGTGCTGATGGGCAATCGTACGCTGGGCTATGCATCGCGCGGCAATGGCCGCGTGCCGCTGCCCATCACCATCGCCCTGCCGCAATCGGCCCGCAACTGGAGCCAGACGCTGGCCAGCACGCCAGTCGCTGTCTCGCACGCTGGCGGCGCCCCCTCGCTTATCGAGCTGGGTGAGCTGGTGACGGCCACGCGCGAATCTGGCAGCTACAACATCTACCGCCGCGACGGCCGTGGCGCCGAAATGGTCACCGCAGAACTCGCCGGCGCCTTTGAAGCGCCGATCTACGGCATGTTTGCGGTCGACAACGCGATTGATGATTTCGACTGGCTAGCTGCCGGGCTCGGCAAGCCCGATGTGCATTTCAACGGCCAGCCAGCAGATGAATCGAAACCGTCCCTGCTCTGGGATGGCGAATGGGAGATCACTTGGGTAACCTTCCGCGACATGGGTGCTGCTTTTGGTGTCGCGCTGATCGCCATCTATGTGCTGGTCGTCGCGCAATTCAAAAGCTTCAAACTACCGCTCGTTATCCTGACGCCGGTGCCGCTGACGCTTATCGGAATCGTCATTGGCCATATCATGTTCAACGCGCCGTTCACCGCCACCTCGATGATCGGCTTCATCGCGCTGGCTGGCATAATCGTCAGGAATTCGATCCTGCTGGTCGATTTCATCCGGCACAGCAGCGCGCCTGGCAAGCCACTGCGCGACACGCTGGTCGAAGCCGGCACCATTCGCTTCAAGCCGATCGTGCTGACGGCTGCGGCGGCAATGATCGGCGCATCGGTCATTCTGACCGACCCAATCTTCCAGGGCCTGGCCATCTCGCTGCTGTTTGGGCTTGCGTCATCGACGCTGTTGACCGTGCTGGTCATCCCGGCAATTTACGTGGTGCTGCGCGATGACGGATTACCGGGTAGCAGGGGGACTGCGCAGGCATGATAACGGAAACCAGTGTCGCTGTGCTCGCCAGCCGGGCCGCCGATGCCGCCGCAACACTAAAATTGATCGCCAATGAACAGCGGCTGTTGCTGCTCTGCCGGCTGAGCCAAGGGGAATGCCCGGTGAACGAACTGGTTGACCTTACCGGCCTGTCGCAATCTGCAGTCTCCCAGCATTTGGCGCGGCTACGCGACGGCGGCCTGGTCCGCACCCGGCGGGAGGCGACAACGATCCATTATAGAGTCGCTGACCAGGCCGTGCACGACCTGATAGGGATATTGTGTGAACGCTTTGGCAACCCAAGCCCGAACGCGGGCGAGGCCTAGACAATTCGCGCAAAGCGCGCTGCAGAGGCTGATGTTCGGGATGGCGCCGCCGCGTCTTGCCGCTGCGGCATCAGCCCGGTTTCTGGCCGCGACAGCAGGGCAAGCAGGTCAGCCGCTTTTTCAACAGCCGCGGGATCGACACGATAATAAACCTGCTTGGCCACGCGCCGCGTCATCACCAATCGCGCCTTGCGCAGGATCGCCAGTTGTTGTGACAGCCCCGGCTGGCCGATACCGGAAATCGTGTCGATTTCGCCAACCCCATGCTCACCCTCGGCCAGCAGCATCAACAGGCGCAGTCGGGTTTCATGGCCGAGCACGCGGAACAACTCGGCATCGGCCTGGATATTGCCCGACGTTGCCGTCATGCTGCATCACCGGCAATGCTTACGCGACGCACACGGTGGAACCAGGCATCGTCTCGACTGGCCAGCACAGCGTCCTGATGCGCCTCGGCCGGTGCCAGCACGTCGTCTCCCGGGCGCCAGCCTTCGGGGGTAACGATGTCATCGGCATCGACGCGCTGCAATGCCGCCATGACGCGCAAAATCTCATCGACCGACCGGCCGACCGTTGCCGGATAGCAGGTTGTGGCGCGGATGACTCCGGATGGATCGATGAAGAAGGTTGATCGCATCGACCCGGCATCGCCGGCGGCATCGGCGATCATGCCATAGGCGCGGCCGATCACCATTGAAGGATCCTCGACAATCGGAAAGCTGATCATAACACCGAAATGGTCGCGAATAGCGCGGACCCAGGCCAGGTGCGAATAAAGGCTGTCGACCGAAATCGCCAGCAGCGCGCAATCCAGCGCGGCGAAACGATCAGCGGCTTTGGTCAGCGCCACAAATTCCGAAGTGCATACAGGGGTAAAATCACCCGGGTGGGAAAACAGCAGCAACCATTGCCCGCGATAATCCGAAAGGCTGATTTGTCCCATCGTCGTACGCGCAACGAAATTTGGCGCGATGTCGCCAAGGTGCAGCGGCCGCATCGTCGATTTCGGGTCGGTTGTGGTTTCAATTATCGTCACATGTTATCTTTCAGTTGGAAAAATAGGCCACTTTCGCCTATTGCTTACCATTGATTACATATCAAGCGTAATTGATGAAACGATTTTTGCGCTGATGGGAGCGAGGCCGACCATGACCGATATCACGATAAATGCAGCCGCCGCCATCGCCGCCGGTCCGGCGCCCCAGGTGATCAGCCTGTTCGATGATGCCACTTTCACAGCGACTCATCTGGTATTCGATCCCGAAACCCGCAACGCCGCCATTATTGATTCTGTGCTTGATTTTGATCCAGCTTCCGGACGCACATCGCATGTTTCGGCCGACAGGCTGGTGGCGCTCGTTGCCGAGCACGCGCTTACCGTCGAATGGGTTCTCGAAACCCATGCCCATGCCGATCATCTTTCGGCAGCACCCTATCTCAAGCAAAGGCTTGGCGGCAGGATCGCCATTGGCGAGGAGATCCGGCACGTTCAGGAGGTTTTTGGCGGCATCTTCAACGAAGGTGACGATCTGGCGCGTGACGGTTCGCAGTTTGACCACCTTTTTACCGATGGTGAGACTTTCGGCATCGGCAACATCGATGCAATCGCACTGAACGTTCCCGGCCATACGCCAGCGGACATGGCCTATGTGATCGGCAATGCGGCGTTTGTCGGCGACACGCTGTTCATGCCCGACTATGGGACCGCCCGGGCGGATTTTCCTGGCGGTGATGCCCGCACGCTATTTCGCTCGATCCGCCGCTTGCTGGCGCTGCCACCGGCAACGCGCGTGTTCCTGTGCCACGATTACAAGGCGCCAGGCCGTGAACGTTATGTCTATGAAACAACGATCGACGCCGAGCGCGCGAATGTGCATGTTCATGAGGGTGTGACGGAGGATGATTTTGTGGCGATGCGCGAGGCGCGTGACAAGACGCTCGGCATGCCCCGTCTCATTCTGCCGTCCATCCAAGTCAATATCCGTGCCGGCCGTCTGCCCCCGCCAGAATCGAACGGCACTCGCTACCTCAAACTCCCGCTCGACCTATTCTAGAATGATGGCGCTCGAACCTGTCCAATATCTACTCGGCGCTGCGTCGGGTTCGCTTGTTGGCTTTACCCTTGGCCTCGTCGGTGGCGGCGGATCGATTCTTGCAGTGCCGCTGATGGTCTATCTTGTCGGCGTGCCGAGCCCGCATGTGGCGATCGGCACAAGTGCGCTGGCGGTTGCTGCAAACGCCGCGGCCAACCTTGTTCCCCATGCGCGCGCCGGCAACGTCAAATGGCGCTGCGCCGGCGTGTATGCGGCGGCGGGCGTTGCCGGTGCCTGGATCGGTTCCAGCGTCGGCAAGGCGTTCGATGGCCAGAAACTGCTATTCCTGTTCGCGCTGCTGATGCTCGTCGTCGGCGCGCTGATGCTCAAGGATCGGGGCACGCTCGGCAATCCGCAGGTTCACCTGAGCCGCGAAAATGCGCCAAAGATCGCTGGCTTTGGCGCCGTGACGGGGCTGTTTTCGGGCTTTTTCGGCATTGGAGGAGGGTTTCTCATTGTGCCAGGCCTTATTGCCTCCACCGGCATGCCGATGCTTAGCGCGGTCGGTTCATCTCTCGTTGCCGTCGCAGCCTTTGGGATGACGACATCAGTTAATTATGCGATTTCGGGGCTGATCGACTGGCCGTTAGCGGCGGTGTTCATTGCCGGCGGCATCTGCGGCGGTGTTGTCGGCGCAATGGCCGCCGAACGCCTTGCCGCCAATAAAGGCCTGCTGAACATCGTTTTCGCGATGCTGATTTTTGCCGTTGCCGCTTACATGCTTTGGCACAGCAATTCCGCGTTGCGGGCATGATCGCCAACGCCGCCAGTGTCAGGACTGTTGAATCGATCGTTCGGAATGGGCTGTAGCGGGCAAAGCAGGAGGGGCGGCAGCAGAACGCGGCGCGATCCGTGCCAGCAGGCTGCAATCGCAGAAACACAGGTTTTCAACCCGCATCGAGGTGCTGAAGCAGGGGAGCCCATATTGCCATCGATTCCACACGTTCGTCGTGGGTGCGGTTCCAGCAAATCGATCGACCTTCGAATTCGCACAAAATTTCATCGGGCCCATTCGGCGTTGTCTCGATGCACGCAGGATCGATCCGTCGGGGGCTGCCAATCAGTTTGGCATGCGCCTCTTTCGCGGCCCACCGCCGCAGCCATTCCCGGCGGCCTTGCGACGCCGGCAGGCTGCGCAACGCACGGGCTTCGGCATGGGTCATCATGTCCCAAATCGGATCGCCTGTTACGGCAGAATCCCCGATCAATTCCATGTCAACGCCGATCGGCACCCGCGCCAACCCGATCAAACAGCGCTGGTTCCGGCCCGAAAGGCTAAGGTACCACCCTTGCGGAAATATCACGCATGGTGCGCCTTTGGCGCTACGGCCCAGATACACGCTGTCGGGGTGGCAAACCGCCAGCCTTGCAATCAGCGCCCGTGCAAGCCGGCGCCTGGCCATTGAAACGGCACCGTCGCTGCGCCGGGCGGCATCGGCAAGGTCATCGGCCCTGGGCGCCGCCGTGGAAAGCGCCAGATCGGCAGCGGGTCCCGTCAAATCCACACTCCAGGCGAGGGGGCCTGACGATGCGCCCGACAACGCTGCCAAATCACCATCATGCCAGATCGGGATCACAACGCGGTGACAATCTGCGCCGGTGATCCTTCCCAGCTGGTACCAGCGGGCAGGGCTTCACCCTTCATCACCACCGACAGGTCGCCAAGTTGCGCGTCGGGCCCCACCTCGGCATCATATAGGACAATGGCGAGCGAGCCGATCGTGGCTCGATCGCCGATCGTGATGCTGCCAACTTTCATCACGCGGTCTTCGAACAGATGCGTCTGCAAGCCGGCAAAGTCGTTCAACGCGACATCGTCTCCGATAGAGACAAGATCATGTTCGGTCAGGTCGGTGGTGTCGATATAACAGCGTTTGCCGATGCGGGCACCCATCAGCCGCAGGTAGACCGGTAGCCAAGGGGTGCCGCGCAAAGGTTCGAGCAGGTTAGGCACCGCGAGATTCTCATAAGTGGCAGTGACAAGTTCGGTCCGCCAGACAAAGGCACTCCACAAAGGCTGGGTCGTCGGCCGATATCGCCCGATCACCAGCCATTTCAAAAGCAGCACGAAACCACCACATGCGAGCGCGAAGCCAAAGTACAGCAATGGAAACGCCATCGCGATCTGTCTTCCACCATCGGGAAGGTCGGCAAGATCACCGATTTTCGTGAACATGATATCGAAAAACGTCAGGAACATGGTTAGCGAGAGTGTGATGCGAACCGCCTCGATCGACAGGCGCGTAATGATCAGCCGGCGCGAAGGATTGAATCGCGCGCCTTCATCGAACATCGTGCTGATCTGTCGGACGGGCAACTGGATCGGCGGCGAACCGAACCAGGTGGTGCCGGATGCGCGGGCCTTGTCGGTATCGGCCGGCGGCTTTGACAACACACCGATCAGTACCTCATCGCCAATCACGGCACCTGTCGGCAGCAGCGCCGAATTGCCGATGAAGCTGCGGCGTCCGATGCTGGTGTGCGCCAGGGTAATGCTGCCATGGCCAATGCGCGCCGCGCCGAAAATCACGGAATCGGCGATAAAGCTTTCGGCACCGATTTCGACGAGTTCAGGCACCATGGCGCTGGCTGTCGAAATTTCGGCACGGGGGCCGATTTTCATGCCCAGCGCCCGATACCAGGGCACGACATAAAGTGTCGCATAGATCGGATGCAGCAGTCGTAGTGCCAGATCGTTGATCTGCTGGACAAACCAGTATCGAACATAGAACCAGCTGTGGAGCGAATAGGTGCCCGGCTTTACGGGCCCCATGATCAACCGTTTTGCCAACACGGTCAGCACACACATCAACAGCACATAGGTCACCGCCAAAAGCGGCGACAACAGGATATAGGTGTAACCGGACGTGGCCCAGTCGATCTCGATCAGCGCGATCAGCCCAGGGGCGATCGGCAATATTGCGACCAGCGGCAACAGAAACGCCCCCAGGAACAGTCCCAACGACGACAAGAAACTGGCAGATTCGGCGATACTGACCGGCGGCAGGGCCAGGCTTGCCAGATCGCGCGTCGCTGGCGATCCGTGCCAAGTCTCGCCCTCAGGGATCACGGCATCATTCGCAAGTGCCGAAAGGTCATCAAGCCGGGCGTTGGCGCTGAGTGTCGCGCCGCGGCCGACCACCGCCATCGAACCGACAAAGGCTCCGGCGCCAAGCCGAACCGGGCCCAGCCGTAACAGGCCACGCTCGACGGCGCTGGTGGCCAGGACCGCCTGGTCGCTGATGATTGCATCGTCATCGGCTTCGATCAGATCGGCAGCGTCGATGATGCCGGCCCCGATATGCACGCGCCGGCCGATCCGGGCGCCCATCATTCGATAATAGACGCGCATCATCGGCGTGCCAGCAAGATAGGGTATGGCCGTCACGCCGATAATGCGACGAACCAGCCACCAGCGGAAATAGTAACTGCCCCACAAACGATAATCGCCAGCGCGGTAGCGGCCGATAATCAACCATTTGGTAGCGACCGAAAACAACACGGCGGCAAACGGCACCACCATGAACGCCAAGCCGCTGAGCAACAACGCCTCGACTCGCGGCCTATCGACCGTCAGCCATGTATAGGCGAGATAAGGGAAGAACCATTGCAGCCCGGCAATTGTGTAGATCGGCACCAGCGCCAGTGTCTGCGCAACCACACAGAGATAGCGTTTCCAGGGGGCGATGCGATAGAAACTGGTCGCGTCGATCGCAACGATCGGTGCGGCACCGCCGATGCGCAGCGCCAAGGCCCGGATCGTTGGAGCCTCGTAAACGTCCTCAAGCGACAGGCCTGCCAAACCGGGAAGCTTGCGCGCCGCCGACACAAGGCGGGCGGCCTTCAGCGAATGGCCACCAAGATCTTCGAACAAATCATCTGTCACCGATACGCGCTGTGGTGCAAAGCTTGCGGCCCAGACTTGGTGCAGCTTGCGCTCCATGTCGGTCGCCGGCGGTTCGATCACGCGTTCGCCGTGCGACCGGACTTGCGGGCGCTGCAATGCCTTGCGGTCGATTTTGCCTGATGCCGTAAGTGTCGGCAGCGCCGGGAGCACCTCATAATCGGCAGGACGCATATAGTTTGGCAACCGTTCGCGCACCCGGCTACGCAGACCGTCAAGATCGATGGGTTCGGCGCCGCGCGGCACCAGAAACGCGGCCAGAAATTCGGCGCCATCATCGTCGGTGAACATCTGCACGGCTACTTGCGTGACGCCCGGCCATTCGCCGATCACCGATTCGATTTCGGCGAGTTCCACCCGAAAGCCGCGAATTTTGACTTGGGTATCGATGCGGCCGACGAAATCAATGTCTCCCGCAGCATCAAGCCGCACGAGATCTCCTGAACGGTAAACCAATTCGGGCGCGCCAGACAGGCCATTGAAGGGAGTCATCGTGAATTTTTCGGCCGTCAGATCGGGCCGGTTGACATACCCGGCACCGACGCCGGGGCCGCCGATAACCAATTCGCCTTCGTTGCCGGCGGCGACCGGCTGCAACGCTTCGTCGACGATCCACGCTGTATAGCCGGGAAGTGGCCGGCCGATGGTAATGCGCTGCCCTGGCTGCATCGTCGTCCAGGTCGCGGTTACGGACGTTTCGGTTGGGCCGTAGGTGTTCAGCAGGCGCAGGCCCGGCCGAGCCAATCGACGCGGCAGATCGGGCGGGCAAGCCTCCCCGCCAAGATTGATCAGGCGCAGCGAAGGAACAGGGTGTTCGACAAGGGCCATCAGGGACGGAACGACATGCCATATGGTCGTAGCCGCAGCATCCAACGCCAAGGCGATATCGGGTCCGGCGCTGGTCATGGCTTCAGTCGCAACGAGCAGTTTGGCACCGACAAAGAAGGCGCTCCACATCGTTTCGACGGACATGTCGAACGCCACGCTAAAGCCGCCAAAGACAATGTCGTCGGATTCCAGGGCCAAGATGGCGCTTTCGGACCGGATCAGATGGCAGATGTTGCGATGCCGAATCATCACCCCCTTGGGGCGACCAGTCGTTCCTGAGGTGTAAATAATATAGGCAAGGTCGTCCGGGGTCGCCCCGGTTACGCTGCGCGGCAGCGGCGCCATCGGCTGCGCCGCCAAGTCGCCAAGGATCTGGTCGATCGCCAGGGTGCGGCCGGACATCGCACGATCGGAGAGGGTTATCGTCAACGCAGCGCCACTGTCTTGCGCGATGAAATCCGTACGGTCCTGGGGATAGCCCCAGTCAACCGGGACATAGGCAGCGCCGCTCCACAATACGCCCAATATCGCCATATATTGATCCAGCCCGCGCGGCAGGCAGATAACGACCCGGTCACCGCAGCCAATGCCCATTGTCCGCAGCAGGTGCGCGAGACCAAGCGCGCGCTGGCGAAGGTCGCCATAACGCCACTGCGTCCTTCGGCTGTGTTCCTCGCTGGTGCCAAGAAGTTGCAGCGCCGTCGCCGACCAGTTGCTGGTCGCGGTCGCATCAAAGATTTCCTGCAGCAATTCATCGCGCGCATAGGGTTCAGCGGGCCGCAGCGCCGGCGACGGCAGGATCGGACCGTGAACAATCGATCCTGGCAACACAGACGCAACGGTGAGAATAGACATCGCGTGGCTTTGTAAGCTCGATGCGGGCCAGTCGCGAAGTGAAATATCAAGCCCCTCTGACCATAAACCGGGGTGTGGCACCTGTCAGGTCAATATCAGCCGCTTTCGTCCGATGACGAACAACCACGCCAGAATGAATACCTGCCAGATTACCGCGGATATCATCGTGAACGGCGCCAGCCGTTCAACGCGGTGGTGACACCGCCGCCGGCAAATCACGCCCGGCCTTCAGATAGGCTGCTTTTACGTCTGGCCGCAGTTTCAGCGCCCGCAGCGCGGCGCGCTGTTGAATATCACGGGCGTTGGTGCGATCGGCAATCAGGAACGGTTGCAAGTCAAACAGCATTTCAGCGCGATCATCATCGCTGGCCAGGCGGCGGATGATCGCGGCGGCGGCGGCATCGCTGCGGCCCAGGCAGATGACTGCTGCCAAATAGGCGTCGTCATTGGCACCAGACTTTACCAGCAAGGGCGCCGCAACTTTTGCAGCATCAGCCGATTGTCCCAACTGCGTCAGCGCGCAAGCCCGGGCCTGGGCGATGAACAGCCGGCCATAGTCGCTGAGCAAGGCGGGATCGGAATCGGCGAAATCGGCGGCGGCGATGGCATCCTTGGGCCGATTTACGCTGACCGCGAACAGCGCCTGGTTGATGATCGTGCCGATCAGCCCGGGGCGACCGGTGATCGGCGTTGCATTCAGCGCGGCGTAACGGGCCAGCGCTGCATCGATTTTCCCGGCGTCGCCCAACAGCGCAGCGTGCAGGTTGACGATCCAGATTTCCCGGTCGTTCAGCTTTGACAGTTCGGGTGTCGTATGCGCGACGTCGGCCACTGCCATGGCTTCGGGTTCGCGAGAGGCAATGTTCAGCGCCTCAGCATAGCCCAGCCTGGCGATCAGCGATTTCGGCGCGGCATCGAACCGCGTCTTGGCGGTTTCGACATAAACGGCGTCTGCCACATCGGCGCCCGGGCCCAGGCGTTTTTCGATTGCCGGCCACAGCGACTGGAAACGCCGATCGATGCCGATGCGAACCAGAACGACCGGATTGATGATCTGGTCGACAAAGGGTTTCGCATCGTCAAGCCGTCCGCGCTTTACCAAAGCCGTGACCAGCCGCAGCCGCAGCCAATCTGCATCGGCCAGCGTTGCATCGGGCGGCGACCAGCCGGCGACGACCATGCCATAATCCAGATCAAAGGCCTTTTGTGAGTCTTTCCGGGCGTCACGCATGACGTTGGTCACCAGTTCTGACGGCAAAGTGTTCAGCGTTGGCGGGTCGGTGGCAGCGATCAGCAACAGGGTTTCCCCGGCCGGGCCCATATCCCCCATGAAGGCACGGATCTTGAAAAGCGCCGCCAGGATCATCGGCGTTGGCGCCTCGGTGTTGGCAACGGCAATTTCGATCGCCTGGCGCGCTTCAACCACCTTGTCCAGCTTGGCCAAAACGAAGAATCGCAATTGCTGAATGCGCCCGCGTTCGGCCGGCACGTCGGTTTGCGCCAGCATTGCGTCAAGGATCGGCAAAGCTTCGGCTGATCGGTCGCTGTCGTAAAGGCTGATCGCACCCTTCAGGCTGGTTTCGAAATCTGCCGGTTGCACGGGCGTCAGTTGCACTGGCGCCGCCGCGACTAACAATGCGGCCAGCGGTAAAAACAACCCGATTCGATTCACGCACATCTCCCGAAATCCAGCCGCCCATGGTAACGACTGGCAACAGCATAACAATGGGGGCGTTGGTAATGGCAGCGGTAGAGTTTTTCTTCGATTGTTCCAGTCCCTGGACTTATCTGGGGTTTGAAGCTCTGGTGGCGGCGTCGCAAGAGGATGGATTCAGCATCCGTTACCGACCGTTTCTGGTCGGCGGGGTGTTCAACACCGTCAACCCATCCGTCTATGCGCTGCGGGAGGCGGGAGACACGCCCAAAAGCCGCTATTTCTGGAAGGACCTGCACGATTGGATCAACCGGTCGGGGCTGGCGATCAAGTGGCGGCCTAGCATTTTCCCGATCAATTCGGCCCGCGCCATGCGCGCCTGCCTGGTCGCCGATGACGCGGGGATGTGTGAGGGCTTTGCGCGAGCGGTTTTCCAGCTTTACTGGGGACAAGACCGCGATATCGCCGACCCGGCCATACTGGCCGAGGCTTGCGCCAGCGCCGGGCTGGATCCGGCGGAAACACTGGCCGCCGCCGACAGCCCCGAACTAAAGGCCCGGCTACGCGCCAACACCGATGAAATCATCGCTCGCGGCGGCTTTGGTTCACCTACATTTTATATTAGCGATGACATGTATTTCGGCCAGGACCGTATCATGCTGGTGCGCGAGGCGGTGGCGCGCGCCGAAGGGCGATGAGGAGCGCTATTCCGTCGCAGCCGTCAGTGCTGCGGCTTCGCTGGTATCGGCCTCCCATTTCGCAATAACTGCCGTTGCGACGCCATTTCCGATGACGTTGGTGGCGCTGCGGCCCATATCGAGGAAGTGATCGACGGCGAGGATCAGGAGCAGACCGGCCTCGGGGATGTTGAAATACGGCAATGTGGCGGCGATGACGACGAGGGAGGCGCGCGGCACGCCAGCGATGCCTTTCGATGTGATCATCAACAGCCCCAGCATGAAAATTTCCTGGGAGAGTGACAGATCAATGCCATAGGCCTGGGCAATGAAGATACTGGCAAAGGCGCAATACATCATCGAGCCATCAAGATTGAAACTGTAACCGAGCGGCAGCACAAAGCTGGCGATACGGTTGGGCACGCCAAAGCGTTCCAGCGCCTCCAGCATTTTGGGGTAAGCAGCTTCGGACGAAGCGGTCGCAAAGGTGATCAGGAATGGCTCACGGATGTCCTTGACCAGCCGCTTGATCGCCGGAACCCCGATTACCGCAGCGCCGGCGCCAAGCAGAACCAGCCACAGCATCGCCAGCGCCAGATAGAAACCACCGATGAATTTGCCAAAGACGATCAGGATGCCCAGCCCCTCCACCGCAATCGCCGAAGCAACCGCCGCAAACACCGCATAAGGCGCAACATTCATCACATAGCCGGTGATTTTCAGCATGAGCTTCATCAGCGCTTCAAGCCCGCGGACAATCGGCTTGCCTTCATCACCGATGGCAATGAGCCCGACGCCGGCGAAAAGTGAGAAGACGACGATCTGCAAAACCTCGTTGGTGGACAGGGCTTCAAAGATCGATTTGGGCACGATGTGGAGGATGAACTCCTTTAGATCAAATGCCTTTTTGGCAAGGCCGGTGGCAGCATCGGCGGCTGGCAATGTCAGCCCGACACCGACGCCGGGGGCGAGCAGATTGACCATCAATATGCCAAGTGACAGCGACACCACCGATGCGGTGATGAACCAGGCCAGCGTTCGCACGAACGTCCGCCCGACCGCACCGCCACTGCCCATGTGCGCGACCCCGACGACCAGCGTGGACAGCACCAGCGGTGCGATGATCATCTTGATCAGTTGCAGGAACACACCGGTTACGATCGAAAAATAATAGGCAGCGTCCTTTGCCTGATCTTCCGAAACCGAAATGTTGATGACATAGCCGGTGGCGATGCCGCTGATCAGGGCGACCAGGATGTAGCGTGTCAGACGGCTGCTGTTCATGGAAACACGGCTTCCGGCGGCACGGCTTCGCGGTCAAGCGATTTTGCATTTTGGAGACAAACTTGGGCCCTGCCTAACCGACCGGGGTCAGCGACAGTGTCTTTGCGTCAGCCGGAAAACCCGTTGCGGTGCCTGAGAATGCCAGCGTCTGCCCAGCGGCAATGCTGGTGGAGGGAATATTGATGCGCCAGCGTCGGGCCGTGCCGGCCGGGCCCCACAGGCGCGCATCGATACCGTGCAGGATTTCGGGGGTCTTGCCCCGGTTGCTGACAGTGCCGGTTATTTCCAGCAGATTTTGGCCATTCGGCAGGCCCGTCACCAGCCCGCGCGCGTCGACATGCAACGTCGAAGGAGCCGGGCGCAGCACTGCCAGATAGGGCCCGATCAGCGGCAGGCGCAGCGGGTCACTGCCCCTGGCCCATAATGCACCCGCAGCAATGGCCAGGACCAACCCGGCGACGACCGCCACCAGGTTGCGAAGCCAGGTGGTCCGCGGCGATACGGGTTGGTCATGCTCCTCGGCAGCAGATGGCGCAGCAACGACGTTTTCGAACACTGGTTCCGGAACAGGCAGGGCCTGATCGTCGGTCGGGTCCGGTGCTGGCACCCAGCGATGGCCGCAATCGGCACAGCGCATGCGGGCGCCGCCTGCGACCATGGCATCGTCCAGCCGATAACGCGCGCCGCAATTGGGGCAAATGATGATCACGCAGCATAGTAGGACGGGAAACGCCCCGCCGTGAAGCCTGTAGTGCTTGCCTATGCCACGGCCCTCGGCGATACCGCGGGAATGCACGATATAAAGTTGATCCGCGGTGAACCCTTGGCCTTTGATGCAGCGCTGGCGCGGCGTGGCTTTGTCGGTGGGTCGGCCGCCGCCATAGCCACCGATATTCAATTGCGCGCCACCCAGACCGAGCTGCAGGCAGCATTGGCCCGGCGCAATGATGTGTCGCGTGAAATCGGCATATCGCGGCGGGAACTGGATCGCGCCCGCACCGACGCGCTGATGGCGTTGGTCAGTGCCTTGAAGGACCGGATTTTGGCGCTGGAGGCCGACGAACGAACGGCCATGGCAAAGCTGGAGGGGCTGCTCGCGGTGCTGCCCAATCTGCCCGCTGCCGATGTGCCCGATGGCGTCGATGAAACCGCCAACGTCGTCGTTCGCGAACATGGCGAAAAGCCGGTTTTCAGTTTTTTGCCGCTGGAGCATGACGCGGTTGCGGCGCGGTTGGGCTATGATCCGGAAAGTGCCGCCAAAATTGCCGGCGCGCGGTTTGCGGTATTGAAGGGGCCATTGGCCCGGCTGCAGCGCGCGCTGGGCCAATATATGATCGATGTGCAGACCGAAGTGCATGGCTATACCGAAACATCGGTGCCGCTGCTGGTGCGCGAGGATGCTGCATTTGGCACCGGCAATCTGCCGAAATTTGCCGACGACCTGTTTCAGACCACCGATGGCCGATATCTGATCCCGACCGCTGAAATGGCGCTGACCAACCTGGTGCGCGAATCGATTGTGGACGAAGCGGCGCTGCCGCTGCGGATGACGGCACTAACGCCGTGTTTCCGGTCAGAAGCCGGCAGCGCCGGGCGCGATACCAAGGGGTTGATCCGCCAGCACCAGTTTGAAAAGGTCGAACTGGTCAGCATCTGCACCGCCGAACAGGCCGCGACCGAACACGGTTATATGCTGCGATCGGCCGAAGCGATTCTGGAAAATCTGGGGCTGGCCTATCGCCGGGTGCTGCTTTGTGCCGGCGACATGGGATTTTCAGCGCGCAAGACCTTTGATCTGGAGGTCTGGTTGCCCGGGCAAGCCGCGTGGCGGGAAATATCAAGCATTTCGGATTGCGGTGATTTTCAGGGCCGGCGCATGAACGCGCGGTGGAAGGTGCCCGGCGAAAAGGGCAGCAGGGGATTTGTCAACACGCTGAACGGTTCCGGGCTGGCGGTTGGCCGGACGCTGGTTGCAATCATCGAAAATTACCAGCAGGCGGATGGTTCGGTGCGAATTCCGCCTGCGCTGCACCGCTATATGAACGGGGTGACGCAGATCAACCCGGATGGGACAACCGACTGACATGCGAATTTTGGTAACGAATGACGACGGCATCGCCGCCCCTGGCCTTGTCACGCTGGAGGCGATTGCGGCGGAATTGTCCGATGATGTGTGGGTGGTGGCGCCGGCAGAGGAACAATCCGGCGCCGGCCATAGCCTGACCCTGTCGCAACCGGTTCGGCTGCGCGAAATCAGCCCGCGCCGGTATGCCGTGCGCGGCACGCCGACCGATTGCGTGATGCTGGCGCTGGGCGCCGTGCTGGCGGATCACAAACCTGATCTGATCCTGTCGGGCGTCAACCGCGGCGGCAATCTGGCCGAAGACGTGACCTATTCGGGCACCGTGTCCGCTGCGATGGAGGGCTGCCTCGCCGGCATCCGATCAATTGCCCTAAGTCAGGTGATGGCCGATTACACCGTCGGGCTGGAGGATTTTTCAGTCGCGGCGACGCATGGCGCCGACATTATACGACGGGTGCAGGCGGTGGATTGGCCGGGGGGTGTGCTGATCAACATCAATTTCCCGCCGGTGACGGCCGAAGCGGTGCGGGGCGTGCGCGTAACGTCGCAGGGGTTCCGCGATTATGGCAACATCCATTTGGTCAAACGCACCGATCCACGCGGCTTTGATTATTACTGGCACGGCTATGGCCGCGAAAACGCCGCACTTGCCCATGAAACCGACCTGAAGGCGATGCACGAGGCGTGTATTTCAGTGACGCCGTTGCACCTGGACATGACACATTATCAGGCAATGGCAGCGCTGCGGGATGCACTGGCGCCGCTGGCGGAATCGAGCTGACCAGCGCTCCTCAAGAACCCACAAACATCGAAACAGGCCAGGTGCAAAACACCTGGCCTTTTCACACTGGCAGCGACCGGCGTTGGCCAGTATCGCATCAAGCAGAAGTTGAACGACCTGATTTTGCGCGGCGACGCACCGATATGCCGACCATGCCAGAGCCGATCACCATCAAGCCTCAGACCTGTGGCTCAGGAACGCCGACGACAGTCGGTGCCGGATCAGCCGAGAAGCTGCCGGCCGAGGTTGCACGGAAACCGCGCAGCGCCCTGCCGTTGGCATTGTTCAAGCGCTTGTTGAGGTTGGACACCAACAAAACAATGGAGGTGAGCGAGAAGCTCATGTCGCGGCCATTCGTGTTGGCGAAATTGAGGAAATCAGAGGTGTAAGTAATCGTCGCGCCGCTGCTCACCGCAGAGCCGAAAGAACCGGCCGTTCCACCAGATGGCCCAAAAATCGTGGCCACGTCGAACGAACCTGACAGCAAATTTGCTCCGGCAGCATGGGTTACGGCACCGATTGTGATGGCGGTGCGCATGCAATGGATCGGCTTTCGACAAGTCCACACGCCAGCGTTGACAGCCAGTGTGTTAACCGGGCTTTGTTTTGATACCTTGGGCCATATGCCCCTCCTTGGCGGCTGATCATGTGACTTGCCATTGGCAGCACTGATGACTTTGCCCTAAACCATCACCGGCCATGATAACGCCTCGATTATCGATCCTGCCGATGCTGGTTGTTGCCGGCTGTGTCGCGACCGTTCACCATGCGCTGCCACCGCGGCCGCTGCCAAACAATGCGGCACCGGCAAAGCCGGTCTGGCAGGCGCGCAAGGTGGTGGTGGACGCGGTAGCGGTGCCCGGCGGGCGGTTGCACACGGTCAAGCCGGGCGAAACCGGGATTGCGATTGCCCGGGCCTATGGCGTCGATTGGGGCCGGATTGTTGCCGCCAACGCGCTGAAACCGCCATACACGCTGGAAATCGGTGACAGATTGCTGCTGCCAACGCTCCGACAGGTCGCCGCGATGAGCATGGAGGATCGGGCGCGGGCCTTCAAGATCGGAATTGATGACATCATCACCGGCGGCGAACCCGCAACGGCCATCCCTAAACCGGCAGCAAAGCCCGTCACAAAGCCCGACGCCCAATTGACACAGCCGACTGGCGATACCCCGGTTTTCCGATGGCCGACGGACGGCCGGATCATTTCCGGCTTTGGCGCCAAGCCCGGCGGCCGATTTAACGATGGCGTTAATTTAAGGGCCAGCGCCGGGTCGCCGGTGCGCGCCGCCGGCGATGGCGTGGTTGCCTATGCCGGTGATGCAATTGTGGGCTTTGGCAATTTGATCCTGATCAAGCACGCCGGCAATTGGGTGACGGCCTATGGCCATGCCGAGGCGCTGCTGGTCGTGCGGGGTGCCCGGGTGCGGCAGGGGGATGTGATCGCCCGGGCCGGGCAGACCGGCGCCGTCACCGAACCCCAGGTGCATTTCGAACTGCGGCACGGGCGCACCCCGATAGACCCGGAAAAGGTGATCGGCGGGCGGTGACTTCACCGCAGCACTCGCGTAAGGCGCGGGGATGACCCTTACCCTTGATACTGCCCCCCGTGTCGGCATGGTGTCGCTCGGCTGCCCCAAGGCGCTGGTCGACAGCGAACGCATCCTTACCCAGTTGCGCGCCGATGGCTATGCGCTATCGGCGGATTATGCCGGCGCCGATGTGGTAATCGTCAACACCTGCGGGTTTCTGGACAGCGCCAAGGCCGAAAGCCTGGATGCGATCGGTGAGGCGATGGCCGAAAATGGCCAGGTGATCGTCACCGGCTGTATGGGGCATGAGGCCGACAGCATCCGCGCACGCTTCCCCGATGTGCTCGCCGTGACGGGTCCGCAGCAATATGATGATGTGGTGGCCGCGGTGCGCGCCGCCGCGCCGCCGGTCAAATCCGCTTATCTCGATTTGATCCCCGATGCCGGCCTGAAACTGACCCCGCGACACTACAGCTATCTCAAAATCTCCGAAGGCTGTGACCATCGCTGTGCGTTCTGCATCATCCCCAGCCTGCGCGGCGATCTGGCCAGCCGGCCGCCGGCAGCGATCCTGCGCGAGGCAGCAGCGCTGGTGAGGGGCGGATCGAAGGAATTGCTCGTCATCGCCCAGGATACATCGGCCTATGGGGTCGATCTGCGGCATGAAGTGTCGATGCTCGGTGGCCGGCCGCTGCGGGCCCATATTACCGATCTGGCGCGCGAACTCGGGCTATTGGGGGCCTGGGTGCGGCTGCATTATATCTACCCCTATCCGCATGTGGATCAATTGATCGGGCTGATGGGCGAAGGCCTGGTGTTGCCTTATCTCGATATTCCATTCCAGCACGCCTCGCCAGCCGTTTTGCGCGCCATGCGGCGGCCGGCAAACGATGCCAAGGTGCTCGACCGCATCCGCAAATGGCGGGGGCAAGTCCCCGATCTGGCGCTGCGCAGCACCTTTGTCGTCGGCTTTCCCGGCGAAACCGAGGCGGATTTTCAATATCTGCTCGATTGGCTGGTTGAGGCGCAGATCGATCGCGCCGGGGCGTTTCGGTATGAAGCGGTCGAAGGCGCCGCCGCCAACGCGCTGCCCGGCGCGGTGCCCCAGGATGTGAAGGACGAACGCTGGCACCGTTTCATGGCAGCACAATCGGTGATTTCGGCGCAGCGGCTGGCGGCAAAGGTCGGCCGCGACATCGATGTGCTGATCGACGCGGTGGACGATGACGGCGGTGCATCGGGGCGCAGCAAATATGATGCCCCCGAAATCGATGGCGAAGTCCATCTGCGCGATGCCGGCGGGGTCGCGGTCGGCGAAATCGTCCGGGTCCGCATCGAGGAATCGGATGAGGCTGACCTGTTCGGGGTGCCGGTGTGACCGATTTCGCCTCCTTGCTGATCGCCGATGACGGCAGCCCGGCAACGCTGCTGACCCTGATCACCACCGCCGATTTTGATGGCTGGCTGCGCAACCAGAGCGAACGAACCAGGGCCTTTGTCGCGGCGCAGGGTTTCAAGGGCGCCGCGGATATGGTGGCGCTTTTGCCCGGCGATGGCCCCGGCGATTGGTCGGCCCTGGCCGGATTTGATGGCGGTCCCTGGGGCCTGGCCGGCGCGGCGGCGAAATTGCCGGCCGGGCGCTATCGATTGATCGGGGCGTTGGGCGCCGCTGGTTTGGGCTGGCTGCTCGCCCAGCATCGTTATACCCGCTATCGCGCTGCAACCGGTGACAGCGGCCCCCGCGTGCTGTTGACCAGCGAGATTGGCAGCATCGGTGAAACACTGTGGCTCGCCGAAGCAACCGCGCTGGTCCGCGATCTGGTTGATACGCCCGCCGCCGATCTGGGCCCGGCGGAACTGGCCGAAGCGGTGCTGGCACAGGCGAAACTGTTCGGCGCCGTGGTGGAAATCACCAAGGGCGAAGCGCTGCTGACCGCAAATTTCCCCGCCATTCATGCCGTTGGCCGCGCCGCGTCACGCGCGCCGCGGCTGATCGACATGACATGGGGCGACCCGGCCCATCCGAAGCTGACTTTGGTGGGCAAGGGCGTCACCTTTGACAGTGGCGGGCTGAACATCAAGCCAGGTGGCGGCATGGCGGCGATGAAAAAGGATATGGGCGGCGCGGCGCACGCGCTGGCGCTGGCGCGGCTGATCATGCAGGCCGATCTGCCGGTGCGGCTGCGGCTGATCGTTCCGGCGGTCGAAAACAGCATTTCTGCCGATGCCATGCGGCCGGGCGATGTGCTAGCGACGCGCGCCGGTAAAACCATCGAAGTCACCAATACCGATGCCGAGGGCCGGTTGATCCTCGCCGATGCGCTGGCGCTGGCGGTGGAGGACACGCCGGGCCTGATCATCGATTTTGCGACGTTGACCGGCGCGGCGCGGGTGGCGCTGGGGCCACAATTGCCGGCATTTTTCGCCAATGATGAAACGCTGGCGGCGGATTTTGCCAGCGCTTCGGTTGCGGCGCATGATCCGCTGTGGCGGTTGCCATTGTGGCCCGGTTATCGCGACATGTTGAAATCAAACATCGCCGACATGAACAATTCGCCCGAAGGCGGTTTTGCTGGGGCGATCACGGCGGCGCTGTTTCTGGAAGCCTTTGTGCCGCCGCAGATCCCCTGGGCGCATTTCGATACCTTTGCCTGGACCCCGGCGGCAAAGCCAGGCCGGCCTAAGGGCGGTGACGCGCTGGGCCTGCGCGCCGCGTGGGGCGTGGTTTGCGGGCGCTATGGGAGCAGCCGGTGACTACCGCCAGCGTCAGCGGCCCGCGCCCCGCATTGGACCCGCGCGTGGACATCGCCCGGGCCGATCTGGTCGAAATCGGGCTCGCCGATCGGGTGGCAGCGGCGCGCTATGTCGAACCGTTCGCGATGCGCTGTTCGCTGCCGCGCGCCGCCGTCCGCGCTGCCGGTGATGCCGCGGCAGTGGCGGTCAGCGAATTGCTTTGGGGTGAAGTGTTTGACGTTTTTGAAGTCACCGGTGACTGGGCGTTTGGCCGGTCGGTTGCCGATCGCTATGTCGGCTGGGCCGCGTTTGCGGCGCTGGGCGAAACCGGCGCTAAACCGCCACAGATGATCACCGCGCGGCTTGCGCCGGTGTTTTCGGCGCCAGATATAAAGGCTGCGGTGATCGCCGAACTGCCCTTTGGCGCGCAAGTTGCCGGGGTTCCGGGGGATCGGTTTATGGCGCTATCGGGTGGTGGTTTTATCCACAACCGCCACCTGGCGCCGCTGCCAGCCGACCCGATTAGCATTGCCCGCCTGTTCACCGGCGCGCCCTATCTATGGGGTGGGCGCACGCCCCTGGGTGTCGATTGTTCGGGATTGATCCAGGCATCGCTGACGGCAATCGGGATTGTGACCCCGCGCGATTCCGATCAGCAACTGGCGGCGCTGGGGGGCGCAGTGGCGTTCAACGATCGTGCCGCCGGCGACCTGGTGTTTTTTCCCGGGCATGTTGGGATATTGGCAACCCGCGATCGGCTGTTCCACGCCAATGCGCACTGGATGGCGGTGGTCGAGGAACCGCTGGCCGATGTAATCGCCCGGCTGCACACCGCCGGCGTCGAAGCGCCGGTAGCGGGCGTGCGACGGCTTTAGAATCTGGCCCCCATGAAGGGCGACGCGGAGAGCCCCGGCACAGCGCTCGTTTCGCTGGGGAGCGCCCAAACGGGGCGCCGCACTGCACTCACTCACTCGTGCCTCTCCGCGTCGTGCCGGAGCATGATTTTAATAGGTCTTGACCCTAAGTGTTTGATCCCGGATTTTGATGGTGCATTATTCGACCAGGAATGGAAGGATGCACTATGGTCCAAATTCTACACGGCAGCGCCCGCACGACAGAGGCAGTCCGTCGAGCGATACAGCTTGAGGCTTGAGAGCCTGAGGGCGCTGGCCAAGCGCCATGGCATCAACCAAAAGACGGT
>JBBRPI010000024.1:0-27365 GCA_038228305.1 Sphingomonadales bacterium
CCACACCGCCGTTACCCGGCTCGCGCGCGCCAAAACCGACATTCCGACCATCATGAAGATCAGCGGCCACAAAACCGTGGCGATGGTTTTGCGCTACGCGCACGTCGACGGCGAACATATCGATATTGCCGCCGCAACCCTTGGAATGGCCTTCACCGGGTCGACTCACCAGGAATTCACCACGAAAACGGGCGAGGCCGGCGAAATCTCTTCTAAGTCATTGAGAAATATGGTGCCCGGGGGCGGATTTGAACCACCGACACGGGGATTTTCAATCCCCTGCTCTACCCCTGAGCTACCCGGGCGCACTTGTGCGAGGGCGAGCCTCTAGACCGGGTCAGGCATTGTTGTCCAGCGCCGGTGTATCAGAAAGTTCGTCTTCATTGTCGCTGGCCGGTACAACATAGCCTTCGCGCATCCACTGGACCAGGTCGCGATCCTGGCAGCCACGTGAACAGAATGGCGCAAAGGCAGCGACACGATGGGATTTGCCGCAATAGGCGCAGGGTTTAGACATGGATGACATCGCCGCCCGATATGGCGATCGTCGGGTCTGGCTGCAAGCGCACATTGCCGCCGACAGTGCGGGCAAGGGCGGCGACCAGGGCAGGGTGCGCCGTCAACCAGGCAATGGTGGCGGGATGGGTGGCCAGCGTGCGGTCCCCGGGGGCACCCCTGCCGGCGCGGCGTAACAGTTCCAATGCGGCAAAGCCGGGGGCGCGAACCGATTCGACAAATGATGCCCGCACCCGGGGCCGGACAATCTGCACAAAGCCAAAGCCGTTCATCGCGGTGCGTTCGAACGGCGATGGCAGATGAGTATCGATCAGATCGCCGATCAAATTGCGCGCCGCCTTGCCCGCCAAGGTGGGGAAATCCACGCCGATCGATCCGGTGATGTCAAAACGGGCGATGGCAGCGGCAGCAGCAATGGCGGCGGCCTGCGCCAACGCCGCCAGATTGCCTGGGCCGTCGACGTCGATCACAGTCATGCCCGGCGTCGGGCTGATGGTCAGCAGGCCGCCGGGAAAGCCAATATGGCCGGTGCGAGCCGATTCAACGGTTTCGGACCAGCCGGCAGCCTCCAGTTCGTCCACGCCGTGGCTGGATAGCAGCGTGGTGCGGTGGCCGGCAGCGGCAAGGCGGCTGGCGAGGTCGGGCCCGCGGGCAATTTCGCCGATTGCCAGCGCCGGACCATCGATGGCGCGGGCCTTGGCCAACCGCGGCCGGGCGTGTTCGGGCAGGCGTTCTCGCACCACCTCGATGCGCAGCAGCGCTCCCTGGGTGGCGTTGGACAGCGGCTCCAGCAATGCTTCAGTGTCGCCCACAGTGACGATGCCGCGCCGACCGGGTTCCAATATCGTCGTCAAGCGGCCGACATGGATCGATCCGGCGCGCAGGCCCATGTCATCGCGTTCGAAATGCGCCGCGATCACCGTGTCGCCATCCAGAACCAGCGCGCGCGTCGCGCCGATGCCGTGTTCGACCAGCGCCTCAGCCATAATATCCAGATGCAGTCAGCAGCGCCCGCGTTTCCGCCAGCGGCAGGCCGACGACACCCGACCAACTGCCCGACAGCCAGCGCACCCAGGCCTCGGCACTGCCCTGCAAGGCATAGCCGCCGGCCTTGCCGTGCCAGTCCCCGGCGGCAATCAGGCCGTTGATGGCGCCGCCGTCGAGCCGGTAAAAGCTGATGATCGTCTCGCTGGTCCGCAGTCTTATGGTGCCGGCCACGTCGGCAACAGCAACGGCGGTGGTCACCCGGTGGCGCCGGCCCGACAGCAACGCCAGACAGGCCCGGGCGGTGGCTTCGTCTTCGGCCTTGGGCAGAATCCGGCGGCCGACTCCGACAACGGTATCGGCGGCAATCACCAGCGCACCGGGGTGGCGGGCGGCGACAATGCGGCATTTTGCATGTGCCAACCGTTCGGCATGGGCGCGCGGCGTTTCGGCCTTGCCCGGCGTTTCGTCAATATCGGCGGGGTCGATCGCGTCCGCTGTGATCCCCAACCGGGCCAGCAGTTCCACCCGGCGCGGCGATGCCGAGGCAAGGATGAGTTTCAAGCCAGCCACTCCACAAAACTGCCATGCGGATGGGCACGGGCCAACAATCGCTCGGCCGGGTCGCCGCCCTGCCATAACGTCAGCCGCAGGGTCGGCAAATGCGGCGCGCTGGGGTCATCCATTTCATAACGCAGCCAGGCCAGCGGTGCCGCATCGGTGGCGGCCTGGCCCACCGCCGCCAGATGCGCCGCAATGCGAGCCTTGGTCGCCGGTGGAAAATACTGGAATGCGATGGAATGGAACACCACCGCCACACTGCCTGGCGTTGGCGTCACCTGCGCCTCTGTCCAATCCGCCGCATCGCCGGCATCAATCGGCGGCACCCAGGCTTGCGCCAGGGCAATCGCGGCGGCGGCACGCGCCACCCGATCGGGCTGATCGGGCCAAACATAGGCCATCAACCGGTCGCGCACGGCCGCATCGCTGATATCAAGTGGGCTGATGTCGACCCCCCGCCGCGATGTGATGATTATGCCAGCCTCAGGCGGCGGCAGCCCCTGCCAGTTTGGGCTGATCCGAACGCCCGATGCAGCGGCACCTGTCACAACACCGCCCAGATCATAGGAAAAACGATCAAGGTTCAGGTTCAGCCCGGCGCTGCACCCCAGTTCAAACAGCCGCAGCGGCAATCGCGTTGCGGCGGCAATCACCATCAATCCCGGCATCAGCACGCCTGATCGGGCAACTTCGTTGGTTTGCGGTGGGCCGGACAGCCACCCCAGCAGTTCCTGATCCAGCGCCGGATCGGCCAGAACCGCAGCGATGGCGCAGGCCAGATCAGGCACGTCTGCCAGCACAGCCGGCGGATACAGTGCCGCCAGCCCCGGCACCCGCCCGCTGCGCACCAATGCGTTGCAGCCGCCGGTGACCCGCATCATCAGCGCATCGGCCATCGGTTCCCCGGTCCAATTGATCACGGCGCGGCCGGCGGCGCTGCTGGTGTCAAAGGCTAGTGCCGCTGCCTCGCAAACGGCCGCCGTATGCGGCGCCGCGAACAGCCGGCAAAAATCCGCCTGCCGGGCAAACGCCGCTGCGATTGCCGGCGGCAACAAGCTCAATCTTCCGGCGCGATCGTCACCTTCAGGCCGTTCATCGCATCGGTAAAGGCAATCTGGCATGACAGGCGTGAGGCTGGCGTCTTGTGATCGGAACTGTCGAGCAGGTCATCCTCATCGGGGCCGGCCTTGCCGGTCATCGCCGTCTGGTCTGCATCCACATAAACATGGCAGGTGGCGCAGGAACAGCAACCACCGCACAATGCCAGCAATTCATCGACGCCGCCGTCGCGGATGATCTCCATCACCGACAGGCCCGGCTTTGCCGCCAGCGTCAATTGCTTGCCCTCGCGGGTGGTAACAAAAATTTCGCTCATGATGCTGGGGTTCCCGATTGTCTGGCGCTTCTTACCGGCATCGGCGCAAAGGACAAGATGGCGAACCGTCTCGCGCCGCGATAGGGTGGGACAAATCCGGGGGAAATTTTGATGCGTGTTGTTCACCAGTTTGCGCCACCCATGTCGGGCATGATTGCCAGCCTGCCAGGCGTGACCAGCGCCGCGCACATCCCGCTCGAATCACGCTGGGATTTGCCCGTCGATGCCGATGTGCTGTTTGTGCTGTATGCCGAAGGCGAAAACCACGGCGTACAGGCACTGCACCGGCCAGCCGGCTGGCCCGGCAAAACCCGGCTGGTGCAGATCGCCAGCGCCGGGCTGGATGGCTACCCCGACTGGCTGTTCGAAGCGCCGCTGGTTGCCAGCGCGTCGGGCACCACCGCCACGCCGATTGCCGAATATGCGCTGGCAACGATGCTAAGCCATGCCAAGCGCTTGCCCGAGATCACACTGAGGCCCGGGGACAGCTGGCCAGATCGCGACGCATTCCAGAACAAACCGCTGGGCACGCTGCAGGGCAAGACACTGGGGCTGTTGGGGCTGGGGCAGATCGCCCGGAGGGTGGCGCATTATGCGGCGGCATTCGGCATGACAATCATCGCCACCCGCGCCAGCGATGCGCCGTCGCCCGATCCGAATGTGACGCTGGTGCCGCTGGCGGAACTGGCGCGGCGGTCTGACCATCTGGTGATTGCAGCGCCGATCGGCAGCGACACACGCGGCCTGGTCGGGGCGGAATTGATGGCGCTGATGAAGGCCGATGCCCATATCGTCAACATCGCCCGCGGCGCCATCATCGAACAGGATGCGTTGAAGGCGGAATTCGACAAGGGCCGCCTATGGGCCTCACTCGATGTGACGGATCCCGAACCGTTGCCCGATGGCCATTGGCTGATCGGTCATCCCCGCGCCCGGGTGACGCCGCATCTGTCATGGAGTTCGCCCGATACGATGCGCCTGGTGTTTGAACGGTTGGCGGGAAATGTCGCGCGGCTGGCGGCGGGGGAGCCTTTGCTGGGGGTGGTGAAGGGCTGAATCCCCCTGAAGCCTAGCTTAAAACGGCACAACCTTGCCCTTGTGAGTAAATTTCATATAACCGATGTTCACCCCCAGCCGTGCCCCGACACCCAGTTTGACCGGCACGATGATGACATTGTCGCGCTGCAGGTAATTCGCCGTAAAGCCGCCAACCAGATAGGCCTTGCCCTCGATCGCCGGATAGCGGCGAAACAGGTCTTCGGTGTCGTTGAGGTTATAAACCAGCGCAAAGGTTTTTGATCCATCACCGCCAACATCGAACCCCACCGATGGCCCGGTCCAGTGCACCGGCATCTGGCCTTCGACCTTGTGATACAACGTGCCGCCGCCATAACGCAGGCCGACGATAAAGGCCCCGCTGGCTTCCTTGCCAACGATATAGGCACTGGGCTGGCCGTATTTGGAAAATGTGCTGCGGATCAATTCGCCAAGGCCCTGCGCACCCTTGCCGAACACATCCTCGGCGGCGCCCAGAACATCATCCTCGGCATAGGTGGTAGGCGGTTGTGGCGGCAGCGGCGTTCCGGTTGCCAGCGTTGGTGTCGGCGTCGCTGGTGTTGGCGTCTGGGCCTGCACGGGCGCCGCGAACGCCATCAGCATCGCAGCCATCATCGCAGCACGCATTGGAATCTCCCGCTGTTCATCACGATTTGCCATGCCCATTGCCAGCTTAACCCCTGATGAGCCGGTCCCGGCTTTCCAGCCGCGCACCCCCATGCTAACCGCGCGTTCGCAGTCGCACAATTTTTCAGCACAGGATGGATATCGATGCGCGTCGCCATGATCGGTTCGGGGTATGTCGGCCTGGTATCAGGGGCCTGTTTCGCCGATTTTGGCCATGATATCGTCTGCGTTGACAAGGACCCGTCAAAGATCGACCGACTGAACCAGGGCATCATGCCGATTTACGAACCGGGCCTTGCCGATCTGGTCAACAACAATGCCGCCGCCGGCCGCCTGACCTTTACCACCGATCTGATCGCCGGCATCGCGGGCGCCGAAGCGATCTTCATCGCCGTCGGCACGCCCTCGCGTCGCGGCGATGGCCATGCCGATCTCAGTTATGTTTACGCCGCAGCCCGTGAAATCGCTGCGGCGCTGAAGGGCTATACCGTCATCGTCACCAAATCGACCGTGCCCGTCGGCACCGGGGACGAAGTGGAACGCATCATCCGCGAAGCCAATCCCGATGCCGATTTCTCGGTGGTGTCAAACCCGGAATTCCTGCGCGAAGGCGCCGCCATCGGTGATTTCAAACGCCCCGACCGTATCGTCGTCGGTACCGATGAACCCCGCGCCCGTGATGTGATGACCGAATTGTATCGGCCGCTATTCCTCAACCAATCGCCAATCCTGTTCATGGGCCGGCGCACCGCGGAACTGACCAAATATGCCGCCAATGCGTTCCTGGCGACCAAAATCACCTTCATCAACGAAATCGCCGACCTGTGTGAAGCGGTGGGGGCGGATGTGCAGGACGTGTCGCGCGGCATCGGCCTGGACAATCGCATCGGCAGCAAATTCCTCCACGCCGGGCCGGGCTATGGCGGCTCATGCTTTCCCAAGGATACGCTGGCGCTGGTCAAAACCGCCCAGGACGCCGGCGCACCCATTCGCATCGTTGAAACGGTCGCGGCGGTGAATGACCAGCGCAAACGCGCCATGGCCAAAAAGGTGATTGCGCTCGCCGGCGGCGATGTGCGCGGCAAAACTGTGGCCGTGCTCGGCCTGACGTTCAAACCAAACACCGATGACATGCGCGATTCGCCGGCCATCGCCATCGTTCAGGCGCTGCAAGACGCCGGCGCCAGCGTGCGGGCGTTTGACCCGGAAGGTACCGAACAGGCAAAACTGGTGCTGACCGGCGTCGATTATGCCGCCAACCCCTATGCCTGTCTGGAAGGCGCCGATGTTGCCGTGCTGGTGACGGAATGGGATGCGTTCCGCGCGCTGGACATGGACCGGGTCAAGGGCCTGATGAAAACCCCGGCGATTGTCGATCTGCGCAACGTCTATCGCCCCGATGAAATGGCCCGGCGCGGCATCGCCTATGCCTCGATCGGGCGCTGATTTGACTGTCGGTTAGCATGATGTAACCACCTCCTTGACTTCGACACTGCCGGTAGGGAGAAAATTATGGGGACGCGATCAGCATCGGCGGCGGTGTTTGCGATATTGGCATTGGCAGCCGCGACATCGGCATCGGCCAATTCCGTGCTCAACAATTCGACAAACGGCGGCCTCGAAATCCCGAACTACAGCTGGTCGCAGACGGCGCACGGCGGAACGCTCAGCCAGAGCGTAGATCTTGGCACACAGCGGATCAGCGCGACCTCGTTCGCCGGGTTTGGCAAGCTGTCGGCAAGTACGTTGGCATCGGCGCGTGATTTTGGGCCTTACCTTGGAAATTCCGGCATCGATCGGCGCGGTTCAAATGCCAATGCCTCGTTCGAGGATAGTCTGACGATATTTGCCGGCACGCCAGGCAGCATCGCGTCTGCCGTCTTTGCCGTGCGAATCTCGCAAATCGGCAATATCGTCATCGGCGATTCGCCAAGCGTCGGGGGGACAGGCGGCAATGTTGACATTGTTGTCTATGGCGCTGGCTCGGCAGGATTGCGCATAACAAAACAGTTGTACGCGGTAACGCGAGCGTTCGACGCCCAGAATCACATCATCACAGGAATTGATTTTGAGGAATATCAAAGCGGGTCTCCGGCGGTGACCACGCACCTGCCGCACTATGCCGCCGGATATGCATTTGACGATATTTACCTGCTCAACATCAGCTTCATCAGCGGTCACGCCTTCACCCTGGTTGGCAGCGTGGGTTGCGGTTCCTCCGCTGCAACGGACGCCCTGTCGCCGATCATCAGCGGCGACTGCAGTATCAGCCAGCAATGGAAGGGATTGCGCGCTGTGGTGGACAATGGCGGCCATCAGATCACCGCTTTCACGACATCGGGCAGCGGCTTCAACTATGGCAGCTTTACCCCCGGGGTTCCCGAACCGGAAAGCTGGGCGATGCTGATCGCCGGCTTTGGCCTGACCGGCGCCGTGATGCGCCGCCGGCAGGTTTCACCCGTGCCGAAAGGACGAATTTGACGCTGGCTTATCCCGCCCGCAAATCCGGCGGAGTCGCTTCCGCCACCAACAGCGCCACGGCATCGGCCAGCGGCATCACCTGCTGTTCACCGCCGGCCAGGTTGCGCAGCGCCACCGTCCCCTCCTCCGCCTCACGCCGGCCCAGGACGAGCATATAGCCGGCCTTGGTCAGGCTGTGTTCGCGGACTTTCAGGTTGATCTTTTCATTGCGCAAATCGGTTTCGGCACGAATGCCGGCGGCCTGCAGCGCGGCAAGTACCGTGCCGGCATAGCCATCGGCGTCTGATACAATCGTCGCCACCACCGCCTGGCGCGGCGTCAGCCACAGCGGGAAACGCCCGGCATAATGTTCGATCAGAATGCCGATGAAGCGTTCATAACTGCCCAAAATCGCCCTGTGCAGCATCACCGGCCGGTGACGGGCACCGTCTTCGGCGACATAGCTGGCGTCCAGCCGTTCGGGCAGCACCGTGTCGGTCTGGATGGTGCCAACTTGCCAGGTCCGGCCGATGGCGTCAGTCAGATGGAATTCGAGCTTTGGCGCGTAAAAGGCACCTTCGCCGGGCAATTCTTCCCATCCCCATTCGGCATTGTCACGCCCGGTCGCCTTGACCGCGTCGCGCATCGATTGTTCGGACCAATCCCACATTTCGTCAGACCCGAAACGCTGGTCAGGGCGCAGCGCCAGCTTGATGGCGTAATCGGCAAAGCCCAGATCCTTGTAAACCACATCGAGCAGGTCGCAGAACTTTGCCACTTCGCCGACAATCTGGTCTTCACGGCAAAAAATATGCCCGTCATCCTGGGTAAACTGGCGGACGCGCATCAGGCCGTGCAGCGCGCCATGCGGTTCGTTGCGGTGGCAGCAACCCATCTCCGCCAGCCGCAGCGGCAGATCACGATAGGATTTGATGCCCTGGCGAAAGATCATGATGTGCGCCGGGCAGTTCATCGGCTTCAGCGCCATCCATTCTGCCTCGTCCGAAATCACCGGGCCTTCATCCGAAACGTTCGGAATTTCGTCAGGAATGACGAACATGTTTTCGCGATATTTGCCCCAATGGCCGGATTGTTCCCATTGGCGGGCATCCATGATCTGCGGCGTCTTGACCTCCAGATAGCCCGCGGCGTCCAGGCGCCGGCGCATATAGGCCTCCAGCGTGCGATAGATGACAAAACCGCTGGGGTGCCAGAATACGCTGCCATGCGCCTCCGCCTGCAAATGGAACAGGTCCATTTCCTGGCCGATGCGGCGGTGGTCGCGCTTGGCGGCTTCCTCCAGCCGCAGCAGATGCGCATCAAGCTGCTTCTTGTTCAGCCAACCGGTGCCATAGATGCGGCTGAGCATCGCATTGGCCTGATCGCCGCGCCAATAGGCACCCGACACCCGCGTCAGCTTGAACGCCTGCGGATCAAGCTTGCCGGTGGAGGGAAGGTGTGGCCCACGGCACAGGTCCAGCCAATCGCCGGCCCTGTAAACCGTCAGCGCCTCGCCTGCGGGCAGTTCGGCGGCCCATTCGGCCTTGAACGATTCGCCATGAGTCTTGAAATAATCGATCAGATCGCCGCGCGACCATTCTTCCCGCACCAAAGGCGCATTGCGACCGATGATGGCGCGCATTTCCGCCTCGATCGCCGGCAAATCTTCATCGGTGAACGGGCGGCCAAGGGGTGGGGCAGCCGGCGCGAAATCATAATAAAACCCGTCATCCGTCGATGGGCCAAAGGTGATTTGCGTGCCCGGGAACAGCCGCTGCACCGCCTCTGCCAGCACATGGGCGAAATCATGCCGGGCAAGGTCCAGCGCCTCCGCTTCATCCTTGGCCGTCACCAGCGCCAGCGTCGCATCGGCCAGTATCGGCCGGCCCAGATCAACCAGTTCGCCGTTGACCCGCGCCGCCAGCGCCGCCTTCAACAGCCCTGGCCCAATGCTGCCCGCCACATCCGCGCCAGTAGTGCCGAGCGCAACCGACCGCACAGAACCATCGGGAAGCGTCAGCTGGATAAGGTCGGACATCGAAAAAAACTGCCTTGGTCACGCCGGAAATAGCGCGCCGTCACCTGCGGCAAGCCGCGTGCCCAAGTCAATCTTTCACCGCGCTACTGCCCGCGCGCGTTTACCGCGCCACCGCCCGCGTATACAGATGCCATGTCGCATAGCCCAGCACCGGCAGCGCCACCAACAGACCGATGAACAGCGGCAGCGCCCCCAGCGCCAGGATCGCCGCCACGCGCACGCCCCAGCCGATCATGGTCGCCGGGCTGCGGCGAAAGGCTTCAACCGACGTCCTGACCGCAACCAGCGGGTCGGTGCCCTTGTCCACCACCATCGGGAAACTGAACGCCGCCAGCGCCAGCGTCACCAACGCAAACATCGCGCCGACCAGATTGCCCAGCACGATCATGGTGATGCCCTGCGATGTGCCGAACAGATCGCGCAGGAACGTGGTGGGGTTTGCCGGGCCCAGTGTGCCCAGGGTCACGCCATAAATCACCTGTGCCACCGTCATCCAGACGATGAAAATTCCCGCCAGCATCAACGTCAGCGCCGCAATCGGCAGCCGCGAACGTCCCGTCAGCGGGTCAAGAAAATGCCACCAGCTTGCATCAATCCCGGCTTCCCGCCGCCGTGCCAGTTCGTAAAACCCCGCCGCGGCAACCGGGCCGACCAGCGCAAAACCGCCAACCAGCGGAAAAACCAGCGGCAGCAGATTGGCATTAAAGGCAAACACCGATGTCAGCACACCCACCACCGGATAAATGAACGGCAGCAGGATCAGATCGCCGCGCTTGTGCTTGAAATCATCCCAGCCCGCAGCGAGCGCCCATTGCAGATCGTCACTGGTCAACGCGCGCACCGGGCTGGCCGCCGGGGGTGAGATGATCATGTCCATCGCCGTCTCCATCAAAGGCAGCCCTGCTGTCGCGATGATACGCAGCATCGGCGCGGGCGCAAGCGAAGAAGCCTTTGGCAAATGCGGACTGCGGTTTATACGCCAACGGCGGGAGGCCCTGTGTTGAAATTCCTTGGACCCATCGCCTATCACCACACCCCGGGCGCCGGCCCGCTGATCGTCTTTTTGCCGGGCTATATGTCGGACATGACGGGATCAAAGGCCGAAGCGCTGGCGGCATGGGCCGCCGCCTCAGGCCGGGAATTCCTGCGGTTCGATTACAGCGGCTGCGGTGCCAGCAGCGGCGCGTTTCTGGATGGCAGCATCGGGCGCTGGACAGCGGATGCGTGGGCGGTGATCGATCATGTCGCCCCCGATGGCCGGGTGGTGCTGGTTGCTTCGTCGATGGGCGGCTGGGTCGCACTGCGGTTGGGGCTTGCGCTGCAGGGTCGGCTGGCCGGGCTGGTCGGCATTGCGGCGGCGCCGGATTTTACCGAATGGGGGCTGGGGATGACTGCGGCAGACCATGCCGCGCTGGCGGCGCAGGGCTGGTTTTGCAGGCCGAGTGCCTATGACCTCGGCGGCTATCGCTATTCCCGTGCGCTGATTGCCGATGCGCCAGCGCAACTGGTGCTGGGCGGGCCGATCGCCATTACCGCGCCGGTGCGATTGCTGCATGGCCAGCAAGACGATTCGGTGCCATGGCGGCTTTCGCTGGATATTGCCGATCGGCTTTGTTCGGATGATGTTCAGGTGACGTTGATCAAGGATGCTGACCACCGCCTGTCACGGCCGCAGGATATTGCGCTGTTGCTGGCAACGGTTGCCGATGGAGCCTTTCAATGAAATCCGCCGCATTTTTGCTGTTGCTGGCTGTTCCGGCTAATGCCCAACCGCTGGCCAGCGATCGCAGCCGCTATGATGCCTGCATGGCGCAGGTGAAGGCCGACCCCGGCCGCGCCATCGCCGTCGCGCTGGCCTGGCGGGTAGAGGGCGGCGGGGTTGCGGCGCGGCATTGCCAGGCGCTGGCCGAGGCGGCGCGCAAGGATTGGCCGGCAGCGCTGAAAAGTTTTGACGCCGCTGCCAAGGCATCTGAATCTGCCGGCGACGGCCAGGCTGCCAGCCTGTGGGGTCAGGCCGCGGCCACCGCGATGCTGGCCGGGCAACCGGCGGCGGCAGTCACCTATCTGACAACCGGCATCCCGTTGGCCGACAGCGGCACGGCGGCCAGGCTGCGGGTTGATCGTGCGGAGGCGCTGGTCGATCTGAAACGCATTGCCGAGGCCGCAACCGATCTGGATACGGCGACCAGACTGGACCCGAACGTCGAATGGGGCTGGCTGTTAAAGGCAACGCTGGCGCGGCGCATGGGCGATTTCAAAACGGCCGAATCGGCAATCCTGGAGGCCGCCCAGCGCCAGCCCGACAGTGCCGATGTGCAATTCGAAGCCGGCAATATCGCTGCCGCGCAAGGCAAGGATGGCCTGGCACGCGCGGCCTGGGTCGCGGCAGCGCGCGCCGATCCGGATTCAACCGCAGGCAAGGCAGCGCAGGCAGCATTGACCGGGGATTGATAGCCAACCGATCGCCTTCCGACGTTCGGGGCGAAAAGCGGCCGTGGGTGATCGGTGCGCGCCGGTCCCTAAAATGGTCGAAAACTGGCCTGTTGGGCATTAAACGGCAGTGTTCTCGTCACTTTCATGCAAAAACGCGCCTTGTTGCCAGGTCAAATCGTTAATCCTACCGAGGAAGAGTGATTAATATTTCAGTCATTTTCCGATTTCAGAGGCTTTTCACGATTGCCTGCTGCCGCGCCCACCAAAAATAATGCCAACAATGAGAAAGCGCGAAGCCTGCCGACCGCCATAACCGAATAGGTACGTGCAGGATAGCAGGGAGAGGGCGTATTTCCCTGGGGGATTCTGGGCCTGACGTGATAGGCTGCTCTCGTTGTGCGGTCATGCGCGCTCGGGAGGTCGGATTTGACGCAGACGATTTCGGCGCGATCCCTGCTGGTCGCACTGGCGCTCACCACCCTGTCAGCACTGGGATTCCTTGGCGTGTTATCGGCCCATGGGCCGGATTGGAGCGCCTATGCCCCCGCCACCTGCACAACGACACATTGTTTTTGCGAGCTGCCGCGCATCGGCACGCTAATCGTGCAGCCCGCCAACAGTTGGTCGTCCTTTGGCTATGTCCTGATCGGTTTCCTGATGATCGTCGTCGCCGGCGGTCGAGACGCGGCTTGTGCTTTGACACCATTGGCCGCCCGCACCTTGGGCGTGACAGCGATCACCGTCGGGCTCGGCTCGGCGTTGATGCATGCCACCTTGACGTTATGGGGCCAGTTTCTTGATGTGCTCGGCATGTATCTGGTCGGTTCATTTCTGCTGGTGCGGGCGCTGGCGCGCTGGCGCGATGTTCCGGATGGGCGCGCCATCGCGTTATATGTCATCCTGTGCGGCGTGCTGGTCGCCGTGCTCATCATCGCGCCAGAGGTGCGGCGCTGGCTGTTCGCGGTGCTGCTGATACTGGCCATCGTTGCTGAATCATGGCTTGCGCGTCCGTTGCGGCCCGGCGCGCGCTTTGGCTATTTTGTCGGTGGCATCTTCGCGACGGCGCTGGCCTTTGGCATCTGGATTCTTGATCAGCAAGGGCTGGTCTGCGCGCCGCACAGCCTGTGGCAGGGCCATGCCGTGTGGCATCTGTTCGGCGCCATTTCGTTATGGCTGTCGTTCCACTATTATCGCAGCGAGCAATGGCCCGGTGGCGCCGCCGCTGGCCATGACGCGCCACGAATTTAGGATGTCGACCTAGCCGCCGGAGGCTTTTTCACCCCGGAGCCCCCTATTCAACTGGCGCAAATTCCCGGGCTTCCTCGATCAACAGGATGGGGACTCCGTCGCGGATCGGATAGGCGAGGCCGGCCTGGTCGGCGACCAGTTCCCGGGCGGCCTCGTCCAGCCGCAGGGGCGTGCGGGTCATCGGGCAGACGAGAATCGCCAGCACTTTGGGATCGAGGGTCATTGCCAAGGAATCGCTGGCCAAAAATGACTGACCAGGAATCATTGAAGCGTCGGCCGGTCGCCGTCGTTCGATCCGCCATGCCCTTGCGCAAAGGTCATCAGCGCCGTCAGGGTCGCGGCGCGGTCGGGCAAGTCTTCGGCCTCCAGCAGTGCCTGTTTTTCGGCTGGATCGAACGGGCAGACGCTGGCCAGCGTCGTGACCAGCGATTCGTCATCGGCTGATTTCACCGCCTCCCAATCTGCGGACAGGCCCTGGGTGTCGAGATAGGAACGCAGCACATCCTCCAGCCCGGCGCGGGCGACGGCGGCCAGCGGTTCCGGATCGTCGCGATCGTCACCAAAGCCATCATAATCGGCCATCACCTGGCGATACGGGGTTGTCCTGTCCAGTTCAGCCTGGATGCGGAATCGTGACACGCCGGTCAGCGCGATTTCGATACGGCCATCATCGGTTTCGCGGTAATTGCCGATGCGTCCCAGGCAGCCGACATCGAACAGTGGCGGCGGATCGCCGTCAAAGCGCGGTTGTATGATGCCGATAATGCGATTCGCGGCGCCAGTTGCCGCCATCGCATCGCGGATCATGGCAAGATACCGCGGTTCAAAGATGTTGAGCGGCAGCACGGCGCGTGGCAGCAGCAGCGCGCCCGTCAGCGGGAATACCGGCACCGCCGCGGGCAGGGGATCACCAAAGTCGCTCATGAGAACAGTATAGACCGCAAACGGGCGCGGGTGCGAATGCTCCAGGCATCATCCAGCCCGGTGGCTTCGAACATTTTGAGCAAGGTCGTGCGTGCGGCGCCGTCATTCCAGCCGCGATCGGCGGCGATGATGGCCAGCAGCGCATCAGCCGCGGCATCGCGATTGCCGCTGGCCAAAAAAGCCCCGGCGAGATCGAATCGCAGGCCATGGTCATCGGGGTTGGCCGCGACGTCAGCCTGCAGGCCGGCCAGATCATCAACCGGCACTGCATTCGCCGCCAGTGCCACTGCCGCGCGGGCGCGAATCACATCGGCATCTTTTGATGCCGCCGGTATCGCTGACAACGCATCCGCTGCGGCATCAGTGCGGCCACCGGCGAGCAGCGCCAATGCGTATTTGCCAACAAGGGTTTCGCGTTCAGGCAATTCCGCCACCAGCGCGGCCAACATGGCGGCGGCGTCATCATGCTGGCCGGCGGCGCTGGCGGTCTCGGCGGCGGTGATCAGAGCGGCAATTTCGGCCTCGGCATCGGCTTCGCTGGCCGGCAGCGGCGCATTGGCGAGCAGGCGATCGATAAAGGCCTTTAATTCGCGTTCACCCAGCATGCCCTGGAATCCATCAACCGGCTGGCCGTTCAGGAATGCAAACACCGTCGGGATCGATTGGATGCGGAACTGGCTGGCGAGCGTCTGGTTTTTGTCGACATCGATCTTGACCAGTTTCACCCGCGCGGCGTTTTCGCCGACGACTCGTTCCAGCAGCGGCGTCAGTGTCTTGCACGGCCCGCACCATTCCGCCCAGAAATCGACAAGCACCAGCGCGTCCTTTGACGCATCGATGACATCGGCGCGAAAGGCGTCGATGCTGGCTTTTTCACTGGCGGTGGTGGCAAGGCTGGCCAAGGCGCATTTCCCGTGTTTTCTGCTGTTGTTTGCCATATGGGGGCGAGCGGGGGATTTTGCCAAGTGCGCTTTTAAGTCTCGCCCATCGATGGCGCCGACCAAGATAGGACTTGCATCGGCGCGCCTGCCGGTGCTAACCGCGCCGCTCGCCACGTGGTATGCCACGGTGATGCGGGCGTAGCTCAGGGGTAGAGCGCAACCTTGCCAAGGTTGAAGTCGAGGGTTCGAATCCCTTCGCCCGCTCCAGCGGCAGTGTGGGCTTGCCCGCAATCCTGTTGGTGAGCCATGCTGTTTCGGCAGATGCGGCTTTGTCGACGGCTGCTGACATAGAGACGCGCTGGCACACCGCTCTCATCATGCTACAGGCATCCCATGTCCGGCCATCACCATGATCACGACCACCACCATGTGCCGCCCGCCAGTTATGGCCGGGCGTTCGTTATCGGTATTGTTCTCAATCTCGGCTATGTCATCATCGAGGCCATTGCGGGTGCTGCCAGCGGTTCGATGGCGCTGGTCGCCGATGCCGGCCACAACCTGTCCGATGTGCTGGGCCTTGCCCTGGCCTTTGGTGCGCTGCGGCTTTCGGCCCGGGCGGCGTCGGCGCGATTCACCTATGGCCTGAAACGCAGCGGCATTTTGGCGGCATTGGCGAATGGTGTCGTGCTGTTCGTTGCCTGCGGGGCAATCGCGGTTGAGGCGGTGCAGCGGCTTGCCCAGCCGCAGCCGGTGCCCGGTGTGATGGTGATGATCGTTGCCGGCGCCGGCATCCTGGTCAACGGCCTGACTGCATGGCTGTTTGCCAAGGGCCGGCACGACGACGTCAACATTCGCGGCGCCTATCTTCACATGCTGGCGGATGCCGGCATTTCGGCGGCGGTGGTTGCGTCGGGATTCCTCATCCTTAAAACCGGGCAGAACTGGATCGATCCGGCGCTCAGCCTGATTGTTGTCGCGGTGATCGTGCGCAGCACCTGGGGGCTGCTGCGTGAATCGGTCACCCTGGCGCTGGATGGCGTGCCGCCGGGCATCGATGCGGCAGCGGTGGCAGATTTCTTGAAAAACCGCCCTGGAGTGACAACGGTGCATGATCTGCACATCTGGCCGATGGGCACCAACGATACCGCGCTGACCGCGCATCTGGTAATGCCCGCCGGGCACGATGACGCGGTGCTGGCCGGTCTGGCGCATGATCTGGAACACCAGTTCGGCATCGGCCATGCGACAATCCAGGTGGAAACCGGTGCAGCGGATTGCGCCGCGGTCGCCTGCGCCTGACAATAGGAACACTGCAATGTCTGCCTATGACGCGATTCTGGTTGAACAGCATGACGCCGTCACGCTGGTCCGACTTAACCGGCCGCAGGCGCTGAATGCGCTCAACAGCCAGATCCTTGCCGATCTGATCGACGCCTTTGCAGCCTATGATGCCGATCCCGGCCAGCGTTGCCTGGTGTTGACGGGGCGTGAAAAGGCGTTCGCCGCCGGCGCCGATATCAAGGAAATGGCCGATCAATCGTTTGCGCAAATGTATGGCAGCAATTTTTTTGCTGGCTACGAACGCATCACCGCCACCCGCAAGCCGTGGATTGCGGCGGTTTCCGGCTTTGCACTGGGGGGTGGCTGCGAACTCGCCATGATGGCCGATATCCTGATCGCCGCCGATAGCGCAAAATTCGGCCAGCCCGAAATCAAGCTGGGCGTCATCCCCGGCATGGGCGGATCGCAGCGACTGGTCCGCGCCATCGGCAAGGTAAAGGCTATGGAGATGTGCCTCACCGGCCGGATGATGGGCGCGGTCGAGGCCGAGGCCGCCGGGCTGGTGGCGCGCGTCGTGCCGTCCGCCGATCTGGTGACCGAGGCGCTGAAGACCGCCGCCAGTGTTGCCGCGATGCCGCCATTGGCCGCGATTGCCGCGAAGGAAGCCATCAACGCCGCCTATGAAATGCCGCTGGCGCAGGGCGTGAATTTCGAACGCCGGCTGTTTCACGGCCTGTTCGGGTCTGCCGATCAGGCCGAGGGCATGGCGGCGTTTGTCGAAAAACGCTCCGGCGTCTGGACTGGGAATTAGCCTTTTTCGCGCACAGCCGCTAAACGCCGCCACCTGATGACACGCCCGATCACCCTCGCCCTGCCCAAGGGCCGTATCCTGAAAGAAGCGCTGCCGTTGCTGGCGCGGCTGGGCATCGTGCCAGAGGCGGATTTCAGCGACGACAACAGCCGCAAGCTGATGTTTGCCACATCGCGCGACGATGTGCGCCTTATCCGCGTCCGGTCATTCGATGCAGCGACGTTCGTCGCGTTCGGTGCCGCCGAAATCGGCATTGCCGGCAACGACGTGCTGATGGAATTCGCGTTTTCCGAGCTTTACGCCCCGGTCGATCTGGGTATCGGCCATTGCCGGCTTTCGGTGGCGCAACCGGCATCGCTGGTTGAGGATATCCGCACGCTCAGCCATGTCCGCGTCGCCACCAAATATCCTGGCATCACTCGGCGGCATTTTGCCGCCGCCGGCATCCAGGCCGAAATCATCAAGCTGAACGGCGCCATGGAACTGGCCCCGTTGACCGGCCTCGCCAGCCGTATCGTCGATCTGGTTTCCACCGGCAAGACGCTGGCCGAAAATGGCCTGATCGAAACCCAGGTCATCGCCCAGGTCAGTTCCCGCCTGATCGTCAACCGTGCCGCGTTCAAAACCCATCCTGGTGTCGTGCCGCTGGTCGATGCGATTCGTTCGCTTGTCGAAACGCCAGATGCCGCAGCGGCTTGACGCACAGGCCCCAGGCTTTGCCGCCGCCTTTGCCGCGATCGTCGCCGATCGCCGCGAAACCAACAGCGATGTGTCACACACCGTGGCTGCGATAATCGCCGATGTGCGGGCCCGGGGCGACGCCGCCGTTGCCGATCTGACCGCCAAATTCGACCGCGTTGATCTGGATGCGCTGGGCTGGGAAATCCCCCTCGCCGAACTCGATGCGGCGCTTGCCGGGCTCAACCGCGAACTTCGCGCCGCCCTCGAACTTGCCGCAGACCGCATCCGCGCCTTTCACATTCGCCAAAGGCCCAGCGGCAATGATGAAACCGACAGCGCCGGCGTCCGCACCGGCGTCCGCTGGAGCGCGGTTGAGGCCGCCGGGCTGTATGTGCCGGGTGGCCGCGCCGCCTATCCGTCTTCGGTGCTGATGAACGCCATTCCCGCCGTTGTCGCCGGTGTTGACCGGCTGGTGATGGTGACACCAACGCCTGCTGGTGCCGCCAACCCGCTGGTCCTCGCTGCGGCGCGCCTGGCCGGTGTGACCCGTGTGTTCCGCATCGGTGGGGCGCAGGCCATTGCCGCACTGGCGCTTGGCACCGCCCGCATCCCAAGGGTTGATGTCATCACCGGCCCCGGCAACGCCTGGGTGGCAGAGGCAAAGCGCCAGCTTTACGGCATTGTCGGCATCGACATGATCGCCGGGCCGTCGGAAATCGTCATCGTTTCCGATGGCAAATCCAACCCGGAATGGATCGCCGCCGATCTTCTCGCCCAGGCCGAGCATGATCCCGTCGCGCAATCGATCCTGATCACCACCAGCGCCGCCGAGGCCGATGCCGTCACCCAGGCGGTGGAACGTCAGCTTGGCAGTCTCAGCACCGCCGCTGTCGCCCGCCAAAGCTGGACCGATTTTGGCGCGATCATCACCATCCCCGATCTTGCGGCCGCCATTCTGCTGCTCGATGCCCTCGCACCCGAACACGCCGAACTGATGGTCGATGACCCTGCCGCGCTGTTTGCCGAAATGCGCCACGCCGGTTCCGTCTTTTTGGGCCGCCACACGCCCGAGGCCGCCGGCGATTATCTCGCTGGCCCCAACCATGTTTTGCCCACCGGCCGCCGCGCCCGCTTTGCCTCGGGACTGTCGGTGGTTGATTTCATGAAACGCACCACCTTCCTCGATTGCGGATCGGCGGGGCTTGCCGCGATTGGCCCCGCCGGTGCAGCCCTTGCCGATATAGAAGGTCTTGCTGCCCACGCCGCCTCGATTCGTCTGCGATTGGAGCCATGATGAACATCCGCAAATTCCGCCAATTCCATCACTATATCGGCGTCTTCCTCGCCCCCGCCATCTTCTTCTTCGCGCTTAGTGGAGCCTTGCAAACCTTTCGCCTGCAACAGGCCAGCGGCTGGGATGGCGCACCGCCGCCGACGTGGATTGCCTGGATGGCCAGCGTTCACACCGACCAGGAAAAATACCAACCCGAACCGTCAAGACCACCCAAGGCCAAACCACCGCTGAGCGCCGAGGAACAGGCTGCCCGCGCCGTCCACACTGCCGCCGTCCGGCCGATGAAAATCTTCACGGTCATTATCGGCATCGGCCTGATGTTTTCCACCCTGCTGGGCGTTGCCATCGCCCTGTCGATCCGTTCGATGCGCCGCGTGTCGATCATCATGCTGATCGCGGGTTCGGTGCTGCCAATGCTGTTGCTGGCATAATATCACATCTTACGGATGATAACCTGTCGGAGATAAAAAGCGCCTCCGGCGGCGCTGTTGTCGCGAATATGATTCGGCATCATCGCGCGTTGGTAAAGGGCGCCTGCGGTTGTCGGGGCCTTGGCCGCAAACCGCATTTTGGTGTTCGCTGGCAACAGCGCTTATTTCCGCCGCCCGCGCCGCACCCCCGGCGGCACGCGTGATTGGCCGGCGCGCCGGCCGTGGATCACCCGGTCGCGGCGGAACGGTTGCTGCCCCTCTCCCAGCGGCAGTTCGAACCGCAGGGCGCCGGTAATCGGGTTGGCTTCGGCAAGGCGCAGGTCAATGCGCATGCCGGCGCGATAGCGGGTGCCGGTTTCGATGCCCTCCAATATCCGTTGGGCGTCATCAAACATGAAACGTTCATCGCCCAGCGTGGAAACGGGCACCAGCCCGTCACCACCCAGCCCGACGACTTGGGCGAAAAAGCCGAATTTGGCGACTCCAGTGATGCGGGTGGCCATGGTTTCACCGATGCGGGAGGCGAGGAAGGCGGCGACATAGCGATCGGTGGTGTCGCGTTCGGCCTCCATGGCGCGGCGTTCGGTCATCGATACATGGTCGGCGGTCTTGGCCATCGCCTTGCCATCATCCTCGGTCAGGCCGCCATCGCCCAGTTTATAGGCGGCAACCAGGGATCGGTGGACGACCAGATCGGCATAGCGCCGGATGGGGGAGGTGAAATGGGCGTAACTGCCCAGGGACAGCCCGAAATGCCCCTTGTTATCCGGGCTGTAATAGGCCTGGGTCTGGGTGCGCAGGATTTGTTCCATCACCTGTTCGGCATAGTCTTCGCCCTTTACCCGTTCGATCAGGCGATTGAAGGTGGCGGGTTTGATGACCTGGCCAAGGGCGAAATTCTGGCCAAAGGATTCCATGTAATCCTTGAGCACCACCAGTTTTTCGCGGCCCGGGGTTTCATGGTCGCGATACATGCAGGTGGCCTTTTTGGCCTCCAGCGCTTTCGCAGCCGCGACATTGGCGGCAATCATGTAATCTTCGATCAGGCGGTGAGCGTCGAGGCTTTCACGCAATTCGATGCCGGCGATGCGGCCTTGGTCATCCAGGCGCACCCGGCGTTCGGGCAGGTTGAGCGCCAGCGGTTCGCGTTGGTCGCGGGCGTGGGACAGTGCGGCCCAGACCGTCCATAGATCGCGCAGCACCGGCAGATAGTCGCCGGCCTGAGCATCGATGCTGGCCTGCGCCTCCTCATAGGCGATGTTGGTGATGCAACGGATGACGGCGCGGGTGAAACGCTGGGACAGCACCTTGCCATCGGGCGCGATGCTGAGATGGCAGGCGAGGACGCCGCGATCCTGCCCCTCGACCAGCGAGCAAATGTCGGCCGACAGGGTTTCGGGCAGCATGGGGACGACGCGATCGGGAAAATAGACGCTGTTGCCGCGTTGGCGTGCCGATCGGTCCAGCGATGTGCCGGGTCGGACATAGAAACTGACATCAGCGATGGCGATGATCGCCTTGAAATGCCCCGCATTGTCCGAATCGGGGGCGGCCCACACAGCGTCATCATGGTCCCGCGCATCGGCGGGGTCGATGGTCAGGAACGGCAGGCTGCGCAAATCTTCGCGGTCGCCGAGCGGTTGTTTGGCGACTTGCGCCGCCTGTTCCAGCGTCGCTTCATCAAAACGGTGCGGGATGCCCTTGGCATGGATGGCGATCAGCGAAAAGGACCGCGGCGCAAACGGATCGCCCAGCACCTCCACCACCCGCGCATATTGGCGCGGCGGGCGGCCGCCCGGTTCGGCGAGCACCAGATCACCGGGATTGGCATGGCCGGGGTCGGAAACCTCCAGATCGTTGCGGGCGCGCTTGTCAACGGGCACCAGACGATAGCCCAGCGCCTCCTTGCGCAATATGCCGAGGACGAATTCCTCGGTTTTGGCCAGCACCTTCATCGGGAATGCCTGCCAGCCGGTGCCGGCCTCCTCGATGCGGGCCAGCAGGCGATCACCAACGCCCAGCGCGGCGCGGGCGCGGCCCTCGATGACGCGGATGCGGGGGGGTGGGCCGGCGCTGTGCCATGCGTCGGGCACTGCCACCGGGCCATCCTCTGCCGCCTCGATGATACGGATGACGGTGACCTTTGGCAGGCCGCCACCCTTGTGCAGCGTGCGGCCGGGGCCAAGATCGAGCGCGCCGGAATCCTGCATGTCCTTCAGCAACGCCTTCAGCGCGATCTTGTCAGCGCCATGCAGGCCAAAGGCGCGGGCAATCTCCCGCTTGCCGACGGCGCTGGCCTGGCTGCGAATGAAATCGAGGATGGCCGCCTGATCGGGCAGGCCAAGGGGCGGTGGAGCAGGGCGACGCGGCATTGCCCGACCATGGGCGGCGCGGCGCGGTGATGCAACCTTCGCTGCCTTGCACCCCAAAAATCCCCTCCCTATATCGCCGCCGGGCTTGCACTCACCGTTACAAACACCATTTGGGCAGTATCGGACGATGGGCGGCGTTGCTTCGGGGCGCTGTCAGACGGGCCGGACACGAAAAGGACGAAAGACAGATCATGGCAAAAGTTATCGGTATCGATCTTGGCACCACCAACAGCTGCGTTGCCGTCATGGAAGGCGCAACGCCAAGGGTCGTTGAAAACGCCGAAGGCGCGCGCACGACGCCGTCGCAGGTCGCCTTTACCAAGGACAAGGAACGCCTGGTCGGCCAGCCGGCCAAGCGCCAGGCGGTGACCAACCCCGAAAACACCATCTTTGCCGTAAAGCGTCTGATCGGTCGCGGTTTCAGCGACCCGACGACACAGAAGGACGCGGCGCTCGTCCCCTATAAAATCGTCAAGGGCCCGAATGGCGATGCCTGGGTCGGTGCCGGCGGCGAAGAGTATTCGCCATCGCAGATTTCCGCCTTCATCCTGCAAAAGATGAAAGAAACCGCCGAGGCGTATCTCGGTGAAACCGTAACGCAAGCCGTGATCACCGTGCCGGCCTATTTCAACGACGCGCAGCGCCAGGCGACCAAGGATGCCGGCAAGATCGCCGGGCTGGAAGTGCTGCGCATCATCAACGAACCAACTGCCGCGGCGCTGGCCTATGGCCTGGACAAGAAAACCGAAGCCAAGACCATTGCGGTTTACGATCTGGGCGGCGGCACCTTTGACGTGTCGATCCTGGAACTGGGTGACGGGGTTTTCGAAGTCAAATCCACCAGCGGCGACACGTTCCTGGGCGGTGAAGATTTCGATGCCAAGCTGGTCGAATTCCTGAGCGCAGATTTCAAGAAATCCGAAGGCATTGATCTGACCAAGGACAAATTGGCCCTGCAGCGCCTGAAGGAAGGTGCCGAAAAGGCCAAGATCGAGCTGTCGTCCTCCGCCTCCACCGAAGTCAATCTGCCGTTCATCACCGCAGACGCCACCGGGCCGAAGCATCTGGTCAAAACCATCACCCGCACCGATCTGGAAAAGCTGGTGCTCGACCTGATCGAGCGCACCCGCAAGCCATGCCTTGATGCAATCAAGGAAGCCGGCGTCAAGACCAGCGAAATCGACGAAGTCATCCTGGTGGGCGGCATGACCCGCATGCCGCGCGTCCGCCAGTTCGTGAAGGAATTGTTCGGCAAGGAACCCAATACGTCGGTCAACCCAGATGAAGTCGTCGCCATGGGCGCCGCCATCCAGGCCGGCGTGCTGCAGGGTGACGTCAAGGACGTGCTGCTGCTTGATGTGACGCCGCTGTCGCTGGGCATCGAAACGCTGGGCGGTGTCTTTACCCGGATGATCGATCGCAACACAACGATCCCGACCAAGAAATCGCAGACCTATTCGACCGCCGACGACAATCAGAGCGCCGTCACCATCCGGGTGTTTCAGGGCGAACGCGAAATGGCCGCCGATAACAAGATGCTGGGCCAGTTCGATCTGGTCGGCATCCCGTCGGCCCCGCGCGGCGTTCCGCAAATCGAAGTCACCTTTGATATCGATGCCAACGGTCTGGTCGCCGTCAACGCCAAGGACAAGGGCACCGGCAAGGAACAGCAGATACGCATCCAGCCATCGGGCGGCCTTTCCAAGGACGACATCGAACAGATGGTCAAGGATGCCGAAAAATTTGCCGAGGAAGACAAGAAGCGCCGCGCCGTCGCCGAAGCCCGCAACCAGGCCGATTCGCTGATCCATTCGACCGAGCGTCAGTTGTCCGAACATGGCGACAAGGTGGGTGCCGATGTGAAGACCGAAATCGAAACCGCAGTGGCCGATCTGAAGGGTGTCCTTGATGGCGGTGACCCCGATGCGCTGACGGCGAAAACGACGACATTGTCGAACGCCGCCATGAAGCTGGGTGAGGCGATCTATACCGCCGAACAGGCCAAGGCGGCATCACCCGAAGCCGAAGCGGCACCCAAGGACGACAATGTCGTTGACGCCGAATTCTCGGATGTTGACGACGACAAGAAGTAAGCGAATCGCCTCTCCCGCGCGCGGGAGAGGCTGGGGGCGGGCATGACCTCCGCGCGGGAATGCTTTGGCTGGGGGTCACTTCCCACCCCCAGCCCCTCCCGCGAGCGGGAGGGGAGCAGAGCAATTAATGAGCACCGAAATCGACTATTACGAGCTGCTGGAATGCGATCGGGGTGCCGATGATACGGTACTGAAATCCTCCTATCGCCGCCTCGCGATGCAATGGCATCCGGACAGGAACCCAGGGGATGCCGCCGCTGAACAGCGTTTCAAGGCGATCAGCGAGGCCTATGATTGTCTGAAGGACCCGCAGAAACGCGCCGCCTATGATCGTTATGGCCATGCCGCGTTCCAACAGGCCGGCGGCGGTGGCGGTGCCCAGGATTTCGGTGGTTTTTCCGATATTTTTGAAAATATCTTCGGCGAATTCATGGGCGGTGGCCGCGGCCAGCAGCGCGGGCGCGGCGGCGCGACGCGCGGCCAGGATCTGCGTTACGATCTGGAAATGACGCTGGAGGAAGCCTTTGCCGGCAAGGCCGCGTCATTGGCGGTCGAAGTTGCGGCCACCTGCGAACCTTGCGCCGGCAGCGGCGCCAAGCCAGGCACCAGCGCGCGGCAATGCACCACCTGCAACGGCCAGGGCCGCGTCGGTCGGCGGCAGGGCCTGTTCATGGTTGAAGCGGCCTGCCCCGCCTGCCAGGGCAGCGGCCAGATTATCGCCGATCCATGCGCCACCTGCCACGGCGCCGGCCGCGTCGAAAAGGAAAAAACGCTCAGCGTCAACATCCCGCGCGGTGTCGATGACGGCACCCGCATCCGCGTTGCCAGCGAAGGCGAGGCCGGCACCCGCGGCGGCCCGACCGGTGATCTGTATATTTTCGTGCATCTAAAGGCGCATAAATTGTTCAAGCGCGATGGCACCACGCTGTTCGCTGTTGCCCCGACTTCGTTCACCACGGCAGCGCTAGGCGGCGAAATCGAGGTGCCCGGGCTGGACAAGGAAGCTGCCATCGTTCGCATTCCGCACGGCACCCAGACTGGCAAGCAATTCCGGGTGCGCGGCCGCGGCATGCCGGCGCTGAACGGCGGCGTCGCCGGCGGTGGCTTTGGCGATCTGGTGGTGCAGATCGAGGTGGAAACCCCGGTCAAGCTGACCAAACGCCAGCGCGAACTGCTGGAGGAATTCCAGACGCTGGAAACCGCCGAAGGCGGCAAGAACAACCCCCGCCAATCGGGATTTTTCGACAAGTTGAAAGACGCCTGGAACGAACTGACGGACTGACTTTGTCTCTCACCGTTGACGCGAAGGCGTCACCTTGCTGCTGAGGGCAGGGACTTTGACTTTGCCCCGCCCTGTGCCAAAGCCCCCATCGCAATCCAACGGAGCCAAACATGATTGAAGCCGAATGGTGGGACTATGAATCCCCCGAAGAACTCGCCGAAGCCGTTGCCGGCGATGTTGGTTTCATCATCGAACAGGCATTGGAAGCCCGTGGCCGCGCCATCGTCGCCTTCCCCGGCGGCGAAACGCCAAAGGCGGCGCTGGCGCTGCTCGCCGCCCGCAAGATCGAATGGGCCGATGTGACGATCGTGCCAACCGATGACCGGCTGGTGCCGCCGACCGATGCCCGCAGCAATGTCGGCATGCTGGCCAAAATGTTCCTGCCCAAACGCGCCCGTGTTGTGCCGCTGTGCGCCGGCGAAACCGATCCGCAAGCTGCAGGCCGGGCCGCCGATGAACGCCTTGCTGATCTGGAATGGCCGCTCGATCTGGCCTGGCTGGGCGTCGGCGCCGATGGCCATGTCGCCTCGATTTTCCCCGGCCCCGATTATGATGGCGCGCTGAACGGCCCCAAAATCCGCCGCGCCATGGGCCTGCGCCCCGATCCGCTGCCACCCGAAATGCCGGTCAACCGCGTCACCCTGACCAAGGCCGCGCTGGTGTCGGCGCGGGTCATCACCCTGGTGCTGATGGGCAATGACAAGCGCAAAATGGTCGAACAGGCGCTGAAAGACGGCGCATCAAGCACCCTGCCCATCGGCCGGCTGCTGGCCGATCTCGATATGGATATCGATATCCATTGGTGCGCATAACGGCAGGATGGGCTGATACCGAATCTCGCTGATGAGAACCGATTGGGTAGAAAGCGCCGCCGGAGGCTATTCTTTGACCTATGGGTCATCCTCAGAGAGATTTGGTATAATCTAACGGGGGACGGGCCGCCGCTTCGCCGTGAACGCCGGGCCCATATTGGCGGGGCTCGGTTGTTAACGCCATGGAAAAGGGCGCGCCGGTCGCCCGGCGCGCTCTATTTTTTCGCACTGGCTCCGCGTCGTTCAGCCTTCGGCGCTTGATGAATTTGGTGAAATCCCGATCATTGGTGAAGCTGGCCATGGCGGCGGCGGCGGCCGGTGCTGCGCCGGCGGCCGAAACGCCGATCAACAGCAATGCCCAGATCAGCCAGTTTTTCATTGCGTGATGATGCGCGCGGCGATCGCCGGTGACGAGCACCGCCGGCGTCAGATCGGGCGGGGACGGGCGGCCGCTTCGCCGCGATCGCTTGAATCCACGCTCCTTCACGTCTCAACCGTCGTAAGCAACGCCAGTCTGACCGAACAATTCCAGCGCGACCTTCCGATCGGCCATCATGGTCTGGAAGTAAGGCCGGCTATCCAAACGCTCCATATAGGCAGGCGCCGCTGGAACGAAGCGCTCCAGCATATCATCATCATAGATCGCCAGCGTGGCATGACGGATCATCGTGAAGTGCACATAAGCCACGCAATCCGCTGCGGTGAAGTCTGCGCCGCAGGCAAAGGGCGCAAACTTCGCCAGTCTTGCCACCGCCTGAAGGCCCATGCCGAGCCGTTCCTGCGCCTCACTCTTGGTCTCGTCGGAAACCTTGCCGCCGAAAAAGCATTCCTTGTACAGGCGGCGCGCCACCCATTCGGCATTGATCTCCAGATGCTGGATCAGTTCACGGCACCTGGCCCGTTCAAAAACAGCGGCGGGATAGAGGGGAATCGCTGGAAAACTTTCTTCCAGATATTCAAGGATCGCCTGCGTTTCTGACAAGCCGCCGGCTTCGGTTTCGATGAACGGGATTTTCCCCATCGGCGAATGGTCAATGAAACTGTCTTTTTCCCACGGATAGACCAGGCGTTCACGGAAAGGGATCTGCTTTTCGAGCAGCACCAGCTTGAGTTTGTTGTAATAGTTGCTGACACCAAATCCGCACAATATGATCATGGCGATGCTCCCGCGATCCTGGATCGGGCAAGCATATACAAAATCAGCC
>JBBRPI010000025.1:0-19746 GCA_038228305.1 Sphingomonadales bacterium
CTTCCCGCAAACGAACGTGGAGCGGGAAAGCCATGGCGCGACGGTGGTCTCATCGTCTCCAAACGAGCCCCTTTCCCAAAATCTGTTCCCGATTGAGTTTTCTCGAAATTGCCTGCCGGACATGGAAAAACGGGAATCTAACGATGGGCCGAACGACAGGTTTCAGGATCGTGCGAATAAAGACTGAACGACCGGGTTTGGGCGGAAGCCGCCATTTGCTCGCGATTTCGCACCGCCAAAATGGGATCTGTGGCCAAGGCCGCAGCCGCCGGAGGCCCCTTGGCCGTTACGCCTGATACACCGTCCGCCCGCCCGTCACCGTTCGCACCACCTTGATATCCTTGATCCGATCGTGCGGCACGGTCTCAGGATCATCCGACAACATGACGAAATCCGCCAGCTTGCCCGGCGTGATCGACCCCTTGATCGCCTCCTCACGCGACGCATGGGCGCCGTTGAGCGTGTTGATGCGCAGCGCCTCCGCCACCGTCACCCGCTGGTTGGCGCCCCAGATTTCACCGTTCCAGCCGGCGCGGGTCACCATCCCCTGCATGCCCATCAGCGGCGAGAATGGCCCTGGGTCGAAATCCGATCCGGCGCAGGCCGGAATGCCGGCATCGAGGAAGGATCGGAACGCCATGCAATGCTGCATCAGTTCCTCGCCATAATATTTGAATTTGTCGGGGTTGTAATAGGCATAGGAGGTAAATGGCGCCGGGATGGCACCCGCGGCCTTTATGCGCCGCACCAGATCATCATTGATCAGCGTGCAATGGGTGATCTTGGGCCGCGCATCGCGCACCGGCCACAGCGTTTGCGCGCGTTCGACCGCGGTCAGCATCATGCCAATCGCCACATCGCCATTGGCGTGGCAATTGATCTGGATGCCGGCGCGGTGCACCCGCTCCACCCAGGCATCAAGATCGGGCTGGGTGGTGGTGACATTGCCATAATAGGGCGGGGTGCGCCCGGCATAGGGCGTGCTGCGCGCCAGTGTGCGTTCGGAGAATGAGCCATCGACGGTGTGTTCGGCCGTTGCCCCCAGCCGGATCCATTCATCGCCAAAGCCGGTTTCCAGCCCGCCGGCGATCATCGCATCAAGGAATGGCGGAAAGGCTTCGTAACTGACCCGGTGCAGCAGATCGCCGCTCGCCCGGATCGCCTGCAACGCCGCCAGATCGCCGCCCTGGTGGTGGACGCTGGTCAGGCCATAACGGACGAACGCCTTCGAGATATGCGCCGCGCCGGCGCGGGCGCGCTCGGCCTGTTGCGCCGGGCTGAACTGCGGCCGCATGCCGACAGCGTCGATCCTGTCCATTGCACGATCGGTGACCCGGCCATTAAGATTGCCGTCTGGCCCATGATCAAAGGTGCCGCCGGGGGGATTCGGCGTTTCGCGGGTCACACCGGCAAGTGCCAGCGCGCGGGTGTTGTAAAAGGCGGTGTGCCCGCCGCGATGATGGACGGCGACGGGATGTTCGGTTGAAACCTGATCCAGATCGGCAGCGGTCAGCAGCCGGGCATCCCTGACCTTGGTATCATCGTAGAAAAACCCCTCCACCCATTGGCCGGGCGGGGTGATGGCGGCGCGGCCCCGCAGCTTGGCGATGATCGCGGCGATGGTCACCTGTTCAACCTCGAACGGATTGCCGACCAGCACCTCGTAAAGCAGCGTTTCACCACTGGCATGGTTATGGCAATCGATGAAGCCGGGGACGATCGTCATGCCCTTGGCATCGATGATTTCGGTGCCCTTGCCCGCCCAGGCGCGGGCTTCGGCATCGTTGCCAACAGCAAGGAAGCGGCCATTGCCGATGGCCAGCGCGCTCGCCCGGGGCCGGGCAGCATCAACGGTCTGGATGCGGGCATTGTGGACAACGAGCGACGCCTGCCCCGGCCTGGCCGCCAGTGCCCGCCAGGGGGCCATCATCGCGACCCCGGCAAGGCCCAGAATGCTGCGACGATCCTGTGGCATTCGCTGTCCTCCGTTTGCGCCATCAGTAAGCCATTGTTCAGCCGGCAAAGCCAAGCGCTTTATTGGCCTTGCGCTTTTGCCCTTGCACCGCGAAGGACGCGGGAGAAATCCCGCGCGGAGTCCGCAATGTCCAATCCCCTTCGCATCGGCATCGCCGGCCTTGGCAATGTCGGCGCCGGCGTCGTCAAGCTGCTGCAAACCAACGCCGAACTTATCGCCCGCCGCGCCGGCCGCCCGATCAGCGTCACCGCCGTATCGGCGCGGGATCGCAACCGTGACCGGGGCTTTGATCTGGGGGCTTATGCCTGGGTTGATGACGCGACCGAACTCGCCGGCCGCGCCGATGTTGATGTGGTCGTTGAACTGGTCGGTGGTTCCGATGGCCCGGCATTGACGCTGGCACGGCGCAGCCTGGCCGCCGGCAAGGCGCTGGTCACCGCCAACAAGGCGATGCTGGCGCACCATGGGCTGGAACTCGCCGCCACCGCCGAAGCCGGGCAATTGGCGCTGAAATACGAGGCCGCTGTCGCTGGCGGCATCCCGATCATCAAGGCATTGGGCGAAGGCATGGCCGCCAATCGGATCGCGCGTGTGTACGGCCTGCTCAACGGCACGTGCAATTATATCCTGACACGCATGGAGGCCGAACGGCTGGATTTTGATGTCGTCCTGGCCGAGGCACAAGCCGCAGGTTATGCCGAGGCCGATCCAAGCTTTGACATTGATGGCATTGACACAGCGCACAAGCTTTCGATTCTCGCCGCGCTGGCGTTTGGTGCCCGCATCGATTTTGCCGGCGTTGCCACCCATGGCATCCGTGCCGTCGAACTTGCCGATCTGGACCAGGCGGGGGCGCTTGGTTTCCGTATCAAACTCGTCGGATTGGCCGAACATGAAAACGGCACCTTGTTCCAACGCGTCCACCCGGCGCTGGTGCCGATCGACCACCCGATGGCAGCCGCCAGCGGCGCACTGAACGCGGTTGCCGCCGAGGGCGATTTCGTCGGCCGGCTGTTCTTTCAAGGCCGCGGCGCCGGCGAAGGCCCGACCGCCAGCGCCGTGGTTGCCGATCTGATCGATATTGCGCGCGGCTTCACTGGCCCAGCCTTTGGCATGCCGGTTGCCGATCTGGTTGCCCTGCCCGTCGCAGATGCCGCCAGCCGCACCGGCCGCTATTATCTGCGCCTGACCGTCACCGATCGACCCGGCGTTTTGGCGGAATTGACCGCAGCGTTGCGCGATCACGGCGTATCGATCGAAAGCCTGATACAGCGTGGCAAGGCCGAAACCGGCGATGCCATGGTCGTTATGGTCACCCACATCACCGGCGAAGCGCAACTGCTCGCCAGCCTGGCCCAGATGGCCCAAAGCGCATCGGTCACTGGCCCCCCGGTGATGATGCACATATTGGATTTCTAGGCCCTTCCCTCTCCCATACAAACGCCTTACACCGCCGCCATATTCCAGACCGGAGCAAGCATGTCCTCACCTTCAACACTCGATCGCGTGCTTGTTCTCGAAATGGTCCGTGTCACTGAAAAGGCCGCAATCGCCAGTGCGAGGTTGATCGGGCGCGGCGACGAAAAGGCCGCTGACGCCGCGGCCGTCGAGGCCATGCGCGATGCGCTGAACGAACTGAATTTCGATGGCACTGTTGTCATCGGCGAAGGCGAGCGCGACGAAGCACCAATGCTGTTCATCGGTGAAAAGGTCGGGCGCGCCCAGGGCACCGGGGCAAAAATCGATATCGCCCTTGACCCGCTTGAGGGCACAACGCTGACTGCAAAGGCCAGCCCTAGTGCGCTGACCGTGCTTGCCATTGCCGAACAGGGCGGGCTGCTGAATGCACCCGATGTTTATATGGACAAGATCGCCGTCGGCCCCGGATTGCCCGCCGGCGTCATCAGCCTGCGCAAATCCCCCACCGAAAACGCCAAATCCGTAGCCGCTGCAAAGGGCATTGCGACGTCTGACTTGATGATCTGCGTGCTCGATCGCCCACGCCATGAATCGCTGATCGCAGAACTGCGGTTGCTCGGTTGCGGCATCATGTTGATCCCCGATGGCGATGTCGCCGGCATCATCGCCACCACCAATCCCGATACCGGCGTTGACCTGTATATCGGTTCCGGCGGTGCCCCAGAAGGGGTATTGGCCGCGGCAGCCCTGCGCTGCGTCGGCGGCCAGATGCAGGGACGGCTGATGTTCCGCAACGATGATGAACGCGGCCGGGCGCGGCGCTGGGGCATCACCGACCTTGATCGCATCTATGACTTGCACGATCTGGCATCGGGCGATGTGATCTTCGCAGCAACCGGCGTCACCGATGGATCGCTGTTGAAGGGTGTCAAGAAACGCCGCGATGGTGTCATCACAACGCAATCTGTCGTCATGCGCGCCTCATCGGGCACGGTTCGCTGGGTTGATGGCGAACATCGGCATGGCTGAACCGGCTGAGGGGTGACGCCCGCACCATGACCAACGTGCTCAACGTCGCCACTTCTGTGCTGGGGCAACCCTGGCGCTGGCGGGGCAACATCATTCCCGGTGACAGCCTGGATGGTCGCAACCCCGATGATCTGCTGCACCATCTGTTCCGGGCTCGCGGTGCCAACGCGGCGGATTTTGACCGGCTGAAATCCCCCACCCTGCGTCACTGGCTGCCAGACCCGGCGATTTTCCATGACATGGAGCGCGCCGCCACCCGCATAATTCAGGCCGTGACCACCAACCAGAACATCATCATCTATGGCGATTATGATGTGGACGGCGCCACCTCTGCCGCCGTGCTGATCCGCTATCTGCGCGCTGTTGGCGCCACCGTTGGCCACTACATCCCCGATCGCTTGCTCGAAGGCTATGGCCCCTCTGCCGACGCGCTGACTGCGCTGAAATCTGCCGGTGCCGATCTGGTCGTCACTGTCGATTGCGGCACGCAAGGCTTTGCGGCACTCACTGCTGCCGATGCTGCCGGCCTTGATGTTATCGTTGTCGATCACCATCAGGCCGGCACCGCGCTTCCGCCAGCACTGGCGCTGGTCAATCCCAATCGTCTTGACGAAGCTCCGGACGCTGCTGCCCATGGCCATCTTGCGGCAGTCGGCGTCGCCTTTCTGTTGGCTGTCGCGATCAACCGGCAGATGCGGGCCAGCGGCGCGTTCGTTACCCGCCCCGAACCAAAACTCACCGATTTGCTGGATATTGTCGCGCTGGGCACTGTCGCCGATGTGGTCCCGCTGAAGGGCCTGAACCGGGCGTTTGTCACCCAAGGGCTGAAGGTCATGCGTCAGCGCCGCAATCCAGGTATCACAGCCTTGGTCGATGTTGCCGGCCTGTCCAAGCCGCCGACAGCGCACGACCTGGGCTTTGCCCTCGGCCCGCGCGTCAATGCCGGCGGCCGCGTCGGCAAATCCGATCTGGGCGTGCGCCTGCTGACCACCGATGACCCGGCAGAAGCCGCCAGCATCGCCGCCGAACTCGACCGGCTGAACGTGGAACGCCGCGCGATCGAAACCGATGTGACCGAGCAGGCGTTGATGCTGGCCCGGCCTGACAGCAATATGGCCGTCGTCATCGTCGCCGGAGATGGCTGGCATCCTGGCGTCATCGGCATCGTCGCATCGCGCCTGAAGGACCGCCTGCACCGCCCCACCATCGTCATCGCCATTCAGGATGATGGCATCGGCAAGGGATCGGGCCGATCGCTGCCCGGCGTTGATCTGGGGGCGGCTGTGCTCGCGGCAAGGGACATGGGTCTGCTGATCGCCGGCGGCGGTCATGCCATGGCAGCGGGGCTGACTGTGGCGGCTGGCGGCATCGACGCGTTGACAGCGTTCCTGAACGATCGCCTGTCCGGCGCGGTGGATACCGCCGCTACCGGGCGGGCGCTGGATTGCGATGCCGCCGTCGCGCCGCGCGGTGTGTCGCTGGCATTGGTCGAAACCCTGGACATCGCCGGACCCTATGGCCAGGGCTGGTCAGCGCCCCGCGTTGCCTCTGGCCCCTGGACAGCGGTGGATTGCCGCATCGTTGGCGAACACCATGTCAAACTGGTGCTTTCTGGCGTCGATGGCGCCCGCTGCAAGGCGATCGCCTTTCGCCACGCCGACACAGCGTTGGGGGCCGCATTGCTGGGAGCGCGCGGCCGGCAATTCCATATCGCCGGCCGAATAAAGCGTGATGACTGGCGCGGCGAACCCAGCGCCGAAATCGAAATCGACGATATTGCCTGGGTTTAGGCTTGACGGCGCCCGCCCGCACCTTTAGCGCCACCACTCCCGCCGGTCCCTTCGTCTAGCGGTCTAGGACGTCGCCCTTTCACGGCGAAAACACGGGTTCGATTCCCGTAGGGATCACCATTATATGATAATGGAAAGGCGCGGTTCGCACGGGCATTGTCGCCACCAGCGAAAATTGACCGGTCCCTTCGTCTAGCGGTCCAGGACGTCGCCCTCTCACGGCGAAAACACGGGTTCGATTCCCGTAGGGATCACCATTTCGAAAACGGACCGTATCGCCGAGAGCGCTTCCGGCAGATGCAACATTTCCGCCCTCCCAAGCGTCATGCCCGATGATCAAGCTGTCGGCCGATCCACCGTGTCAGCGTCGACAGCCCGACGCCGATGTTCTCCGCCAGTTCGCGTTGCGTCCGACCACTGGTCAGCGCCAACCGCACCGCCTCGTCCTCAAACTCCTGCGTAAAACCCTTCTGCTTGGTTATCGAGTTCACCGTTCATCGGAAGGAAACTCTCGACTCTATCGGGGCAAGTCCAACCCGCACGCTCAGAATGCAACACATTGGGGTTATCCAGATATTGCCCCTGCGGAACTGTCCTTTGGTTCAGGCGTTACAAACCCACGCGTATGCAGGATTCAAACACGATCGGCCGACAGGGCGGGACGGCCCTCAGTTTGCAGGGTCATTGGGAGAAAGTTGGGTGTTTGCAGCAGTTGGTCTACCCGTCGATCCTGTATCGGAATAAGGCATGGTCACGGGAGAGCCAAGGTCGGACGCGTGACAAAAATAAGCCTGCTAATCGCCGGGATAGGGCTGGCAGTGGCGTCAGCGCGGGCGGTGCCCACTCAGAACGCGTCCGCAATCAGTTTTGAAGCGGCAGTTGTGCGGCTGGGCGAGGTGTCCGACGGGTTGGAAGCGAGCAATGCGCAGGTCAGAGCGCGCACGGCGCAGGCAGCCGCCGTTTCGACCCTCCGCCGGCCCGAAGTCAGCATCGAGGTTCGCGAGCTTGATTACCGCAAATCCCTGTCGCTGAGCACCGGCACGATCGGTCCGTCGCTTGGATTGCCGGCCAACCTTGATCTCGCGGTTGGCGGCTGGGCGTTTCGGCCGGTCGTCAGCGCGGTGATGCCGCTATATAGCGGCGGTCAGATCGGCGCGACGCAGGGCGCCGCACGTGCCGGGATACGCGAGGCAGAAGCCGGCGTTGCCGATACCAGCCAGTCGTTGATGTTGCAGCTTGTGCAGGCCTATTTTGGCCAGCAACTCGCCAGCGCCGTATCGGCGGTGCGGACCGATGCGCGGGACGGGTTGGAGCGGCATTTCCAGGATGCCCGCAAGCTGCAGCAGCAGGGTTTCGCCAGTCGTGCCCAGGTGTTGCAGGCCGAAGTGGCGCGGGATGATGCAGAACGGGATTTCCAGAAGGCCAAAAACGATCTGGCCACAGCGACGGCGTACCTTGCCAATTTGCTGCACAGCGACGGTGCCGTGCTGCCGACGACGCCATTGTTCGTGGTTTCGGCGCGGATGGAGCCGCTGGATGATTTTATCGGCGCTGCCGCATCGAAACATCCGCAGGTCGACCGGCTGGGGGCGCTGGGTGACCAGGCCCGCGAGGGTGTGCGGGTTCAGCAGGCCAAGCAGCGCCCGCAGATCTATTTGTTTGGCCAATATGATCTCAACAAGCGCGAGGCGCTGTTTACCGAGCCGGATTATATTTATGGAATCGGCCTGAAATACACCTTCGTGTCGAACACCGATCGCGGCCAGCAAGTGCAGGCGGCGCGGGCGACGCAAGCAGCGGCCGAAGCCGGGCTGCGGCAGGTAAAGGTCGACCTCGCGACTGCGACAACGCGCGCCTATAATGATCTCGATACGGCGCGCAGCCAGTATCTGCTGCTCGATTCCAGCCTGACGGCGTCGCGCGAGAATTTGCGGCTGCAGCAGCTTTCGTTTCGCGAAGGCCTGGCGACCTCGCTCGATGTGATCGACGCGCAGTTGCGGCTGAACGGTGCGCGTGTGCAGCGGTTGCAGGCGGCCTATCAGTTCGATGTGACGCTGGCGCAATTGCTTGCCGCCAGCGGCCAGGTCGATCGCTTCGCCAGCTATATCGCCCGCGCCGACAAGAGCATTGCGCCATGACCGAAACACCGAAAACACCGCCCGCAGGCCGCAAGCGCTGGCTGGCGATAACGGCGTTCGTCATCATCGCCGCCATCGTCGGCATCGGGCTGTGGCTGTCGCGGCAATCGGGGCCGGACCAGGTGCAGGCGATGGTCGATGCCGATGAAATCATCATTTCGGCCAAGGTCGCCGGGCGGGTCGAGCGCCTTTATGTAGCCGAAGGAGATCGGGTCAGCGCCGGGCAGCCGCTGTTTACCCTCACTGGCCCGGAAATCGCCGCAAAACGCGCCCAGGCGGAAGCCGTCATCGCCGCAGCGCAGGCGCAATCGGCAAAGGCCAGGAACGGCGCACGGCGCGAGGAGATCGAGGCGGCACGCGCCAATGCCGCGCGCGCTGATGCTGGCGCCGAACTGGCGAGAGTGACTTATGTGCGGACTCAGAACCTGTTCAGCGAAGGCGTGATCGCGGCACAGCGGCGTGACGAGGCGCTGGCAAATTTCAAGTCTTCACGCGAAGCCGCAGCGGCTGCCCACGCCCAATATGCCCAGGCACAGGCCGGCGCACGCAGCGAAGATGTGGCGGCGGTTGGCGCACAGGTGCGACAGGCCCAGGCGGCGCTTGCCGAAGTCGAGGCGGCCGAGGCTGAAACGCGCATTGCGTCGCCGCTGGCCGCGGTCGTGACCCGCAAGATGGTCGATGTTGGTGAACTGGTGCCGGCCGGATACCCGGTGTTCACCCTGACCGATATCGATCATGCCTGGGTGGCGCTCAACCTGCGTGAAGACCAGTTGCGCGGCATAAAGCCCGGAACGGTCATTGCCGGCAAAGTTCCTGCGCTGGGCGACAGACGCGCAGATTTCCGGGTCTATTTTGTCAATCCGGCGGGGGATTACGCGACATGGCGGGCAACGCGCCAATCATCGGGGTATGACATCAAAAGCTTTGAAGTCCGGGCGAGGCCGGTCGCGGCAACACCGGACTTGCGGCCGGGGATGAGCGTGTTGTTCGATAGCCTGGCGAAGTGACCGGGGTGCGCCAGACGCTGGTGCGTGAGCTGGCATTCTTGCGCGGCAGCAGCTGGGACGCCGCGTTGCTGACCTGGATACCGCTGCTGTTGCTGGCGATGATATCATGGCTTTTTGCCGCCGGGGTGGCGCGCGACCTACCCGTCGCCTTGGTCGACAATGACCATGGTGCGGTGGCGCGGCGCTATGTGCAACTGCTCGATGCGACGCCGGGGGTGCAAGTCAGCGCGCGGCCGACGACGCTGGCGGATGGTTTTGCGCTGGTTCGCAGCGGCAAGGTGTGGGCGGTGGTGGTGGTACCCGCCGGCACGACCAAGGCGATCGACCGCGGTGGGGCCGGCGTCATCGTCGCCTACCCCAATGCGGCATACAGCACCCAGAGCGGCACGGTGATGCGCGATATCGGCGCCGCTAGCGGTCGGCTTAGTCTCAGCCTGGCCGCAGGGACCGGTGCGCGGTTGAAGGGGGATGCCGCGGCGTTGGCGCCACCAATACGTGTTGAGATTCGGACGCTATTCAACCCGCAGACAAGCTATGAACTGTTGCTGGTGCCGTTGATCCATACCGCGATCCTGCACCTGATGATGTGCATGGCTGCGGCTTCGGCAGTGGGGCGGGAACTGCGCGATGGCACGGCGGCCGATTGGCTGGATGCGGCAGGCGGCGACATGCTGGCGGCGGCAGCGGGCAAGCTGCTGCCCTATTACGCTGTCTACACGCTATTCGGCGTCGCGGCGTTGGCGGCGTTCAGCGCCAATGGCTGGCCAGTGGCGGGCAGTGCCGGATTGTTGATCGCAGCGCATGCACTGCTTTATCTCGCCTATGCCGGCATAGGCGTGCTGTTCGTCGGCCTCACGCGTAGCATGATGATGTCGCTGTCGCTGATCGGGGTTTATGCAGGAGCGTCACTGGCTTTTAGCGGCGCGCTGTTCCCAACCGCTGGCGCGCCGCTGTTTACCCGAATTTTCAGCGCGATGACGCCGTACCGCTGGTTTGCGCAGATCCAAGCTCAGCAGCTGGAAAGCGCCGCGCCAGTGGCCGCCACGCTGCCGCTGCTCATCATCATGCTGGTGTTTGCGCTGGTCGCGTTCGGGCTGGGCCTGCCGCTGTTGAAGGGACTGGCGCGCGATCCGGCCAGCTGGGGCCGGCGGTGACATTTGGGGCTGCCTTTGCGTTGACGGTGCGAACAATGTTCAAGGACCGGTCGGCGCTGGCGACATTGATCCTGGCAGTCGTCCTTTACTCATTCTTCTACCCCGCCGCCTATCAGGCGCAGGTGGTGAGCTCGCTGCCGGTAGCGGTGGTCGATCTCGATCATACAGGGCTCAGCCGCGCCCTCATCCGCCGCGTTGCCGCCACACAGGGCGCGCATCTGGCGGCGATGCCAGCAACAGTAGATGAGGCGCGGGCTTTGCTCGTCAGCGATCAAGTCGATGCGATCCTCATCATTCCCGCCGGCCTGTCACGCGATGCGGCGCGCGGGCGTGCGGGGCAGATCATGCTGTTCGGCAGCGGGCTCAACCTCAATCGCGCCAAGACGACGCTGGCGGCGCTTGGCGAGGCACTGGGCGCGACGGCACGCGACGCGGCGGTGGCGCGCGCCCGCTACACCGGCGCGCCCGTGGCCCCGTCGATCATTCTCATCCCGCACCCGCTTTACAATACCCGCGAAGGCTATGGCAGCGCGGTGGTACCCGCCGTTGCGCCGATCATCATTCACCAGACCCTGTTGTTCGGCATGGGTCTGCTCGCCGGTACGCGCCGCGAGGCAAAAGCCGGGTTGCGGTTCAGCCTGCCGGGATTCGCGGGCGTAGCCAGCGCCTTTGCCGTCCTCGGCATGATCAACGCTCTCTACTACGAAGGCTGGATGTACTGGATTCAGGATTTCCCGGTTACCGGCGGCTTGGGCCCGGCCCTGGTCACAACGGCGTTCTTCATATCGGCAACGGTGATGTTTGCCATGTTCGTCGGCAGTTATTTTCGGACTCGGGAACGCAGCGTGCAGCTGCTGGCGGTCACAACGCTGCCGATGTTCTTCCTGTCGGGCTTTACCTGGCCGGCGGCGCCGTTGCCGCTGCACTGGCTGGCGCAATTGCTGCCGACAACGCCGGGCATCGCAGCGCTGGTCGGTGTCAACCAGATGGGTGCCAGCCTTGCTGAGGTGCGCGGCTCGCTTGGGCATCTGGCGTTGCTGGCAACGGGCTACGGTGCGCTGGCGACGTGGCGCCTGTGCATTTTTAATCCAGACTCCGAAAAAACCTTGGCCTGAGAGCCAAAAGGTTTTCCGGCGCGGCTCAGCGCAGATCGGGTTACGTCACGGGCCAATAACGACGGCTTTACTATTGCTGGGTGTTTTAGACAGAGTAGTTTGCGGTTCAGCTGACGACAATTGATGTCGGCACCCTGTCCGTATGCCACGCACATACGTTTACAGAAACTGGAAATGGTGCCCTAGCCGGACTCGAACCAGACACCCAACTTTATCATTTCATTCAGAATAATTCAAAATAATTTTCAGAAGGCCCCCAAAAAGGCCCCATTACCAATTTGCACGCCAAACTTTTTTTGCGCCTCACCTCGACGTCGGCACCGCCTGGCCCCGCTCCGACACCAATTGCCCCAGCGTCGGATCGTAGCGATAATCCAGGATCGATTGATCCCTTACGGGCATGAAATAGGTGCGGAACGTCTTGGCGAACTTGGTTTGCACAATGCAGGCATCTTGCTCGACAAGCCCGCCGGCAAGATCGACATGGCCAAGCTGGAATGACGCGTGCGCGCCAGCTGTCAGCAAGTCTGAACCCCAACAAACGCTCTCAAGCGGCAATGAACTTGTCGCTCGACAACTCAGTTTCGCCGTCAAATCGATAGGCCGCAAGCGGGCCGCCCTTGCCGGCGCTGTAATCGACGCAGGCAACGCGCCGCGACCGCGGCGCCATAGCCATTTTGGGGTTCAGCCAATAATGACCAATGAAGGTCGGACGATCTGGTTCTGGAATGCGTTCCCGCCCAGTGATCTCATCGTCGGGAACGATTTCGGGGCTGAGCCCGATGCAGGCCTGGCGGTAAGTCGTCAGCGTTGAATCCCACCACTGAGTCCGAATTTCGTGACGCGTGTGACCGTCCTTGTCGGGAAAGGATGAGCCACCCGGCAGCGAAACCTCTTCACCCTTCAGCAGGGTTTCGATCGCTGCGTACATTTTATGATCCTTGCGGCTCGCCTGGTCGATGAGTTCCGGCGTCAGCAGCGTGTCATGTCGAAGGTGTGGCTTGATTGCCTCGACGTGCGCCGGGCTCCAGCAGGCATGGACAACCCTGAAAGTCGGCTCCTCGATCCACAGCGGCAGCTCCGACATCCAAGCGATCCATTCGCGATGCAGCGGCGTATCCTCGCCGACATCGGACAGAAAGGCTTGGTGCTGATGCCTGTTCTTCTGGCCTTTCGCACCTTGGCGAGTGCGAAGGTGGTCGCCTTCGTTCAACGCGTCGCGCGTAGCCCAGGCAATGGCATTGAACTCGTGATTGCCCATGGTTGCACGAGCAGACCCCGCGTCGATCATGCCCCGTACAATTTCCAGTGTCCGCACTTGATGTGGCCCTCGATCGATGAGATCGCCAACGAATATCGCTGTCCGAACAGGATGCCGCCAAGCACCGCCTTGGTGATGATAGCCCATCTTTTGCAGCAAGGCCTCGAGCCGATCCGCATGACCGTGGATGTCACCAATTATATCATATGCGAGCGACATTACCGCCAAGCTCCCCTGTTGTGCCGACGCTAGCAGCGTCGCGCGCCCTTCTCCAGCCAGTTCGGCTCACGCAGCTTGCACCCCGGGGGATTTACACGGCCGAACAAACGCGGCGCGCTCGGCGGCATGGACAAATTCAGACCTGAACAACGCTCTGCAGCTGGCACGCCGCAAAACATGCTGCATGGCGAAAGTGATGAAAAGCGGACTTAAGGCAGCAGCCAGAGGCCGATCCGCTTTGCGCCCTAATATCGGACATAAAGATGCTTTGGCGCCCAACCGGAAAGCGGTCCTCGCCGGGCATGACTTGGGTTGGCCGCAAGCCGACTGCCGAAATTTACCCGCTTGGCTGGATATTTTTTGATCCCCGTTGCTCGGGCGACTTCAAGTCTTGCCGGATAGTTCTCTGGCGCTCGAGCACGAAATTTTGGCTGGTTAGCGTAGCAAACCGACTGTTTGCGTAACTTTGCTTTCAATTCTAGCCAATCCGGCCAACAATCTGGGATGGGCGCACCAAAGGGGCGAGCTGTGATCAACCTTTCCTATGCATTCACCATCCTGCTCATCACGTTGGGCCCCGTAAAGGTGATCCCGGTGTTTTACCTGCTCAGCCATGATGCCGAGCCAGCCTATCGGCGCGGTCTCGCCGTCAGGGGGTTCATAATGTCGAGCGCACTCGTCGCGTTCATTTTGCTTGCCGCCAGCGCCACGCGCGAAAGCTGGGGTGTCTCGGTCGACGCCCTCATCATCGCCGGCGGGATAATCCTGTTCGTGACTGCGCTCCGGACAATCTTGAACTTCGACATTATCGACGTCGCGCAGGCTGAAAAAGCTCAGATGCCGGTCGCGCGCCCGCCCCTGACTTGGCAAGGCAAGCCCGTGGCAATGCCTCTTGTTGTGCCAACAATCGTCACCCCCGGCGCGATCGTCGCCTTGCTGTTCTATCTTGGCCGCAGCGCTGAGAATGCAGATTTTCGGGTGGCCTTCCTGCTGATTGTCGCAGGCATTCTGCTAGCCAATCTGGTTGCAATGCTGGCGGCACGACCGATCATGCGCGTCGTTGGCCTGCCCATGCTGCAGATCCTGGGATGGGTGTTTGCGTCATTGCAGGCAGGTCTGGCGGTCCAGGTAATCGTTACCGCGCTGCGAAACATGGCCATCATCCCCTGAACGGCTACGCCGCCATGTGGCATTGCAGTACTGTTACGGCTGCCACCCGGGGCTGGCATCTGGCGGGGGGCGACCGCTCTCGTTGTGGCCGCCATGTTCAATATGGTTCCGCCTCGCGAACATAGGTCGCCAGCGCATCCGGCTTTTCGATCCGGATATGATTGTAGCTGAGCGTTACCAGCCCGCGCGCCTGAAGGTCACTCAAGATGCGGTTGGCATAATTGCGCGAAAGGCAGGCCATTTCGGCAAGTTCGGCCTGGTTGATCCGAAAGCCTTGCGCATGCGCCGAAGCAACGCCGTCGAGCACCGCCGTTACGCGCAAAAGCGTGGCAGCAAGACGGCGCGGCGCGTCCCTGATCAACAGCTCCCGCACCGCTGTCGCGCTCATACGGCCTGCGAACTCGGTCATCTGCGCGATCATTTCCGCAAACCCGGCATCTGCAAGCATCAATGGCTTGAGCGCCTGCAATGGGACAAGGAGAAGCTCGGTCTCTTCCATGGCGCGGAAGGTCATCGACCGTGGCCCCTTCGTCAGCAAAGGCCCTTGTCCGAACCATGTTCCCTCGCGCATGATATGGCCAAGCGCCGGGTCTGTCAGGTCTGTCATTCCGATCGTGCCGACGCTGCCGCTGATGATTCCATAGATGCCGCCGGCATTGTCACCCATATGCACGACGTGATCGCCGGCATCGAAGGCGACTCGTCTGCCGCGCTCCAGCACCAACCGTCGCGACACGGGCGACTGCACGGACAGCCAGCCCCTTCGCGCGAAGGCAGAATCGATGGCGTCGCTGTAGATCATTTCCAGTTCGCCCATGAACCTATGTCATTCTGATCTCATCATCAAGACTTTGTTGAAATTCGAGTAAAGTTTAGTGCTGCGCTTTGGTATGGAGGTCAATCAAAGTCGGTCTCTCGGCAACCCGCATGCGCTGCATTGGGGGATGAGGGGAGTGATATCCAGCACCGTTCCCAGGGGAAATCGCATGTTTGCCGAGTTCAAGACGTTCATGGCGCGCGGTAATGTCCTCGATCTGGCCGTAGCGGTCGTAATCGGGGCAGCTTTTGGGACGATCGTGACGTCGTTCACCGCGGACCTGTTGATGCCGGTGCTCGGGCTGGTGACGGGGGGCACCGACTTCACCAGCAACTTCCTCATCCTGGGAACTGTGCCGCCCGAGCTTGCCGGGTCGACCGACTATGCGGCGCTGAAAAAGGCCGGCGTGGCGTTGTTCGGTTACGGCGCTTTTCTGACGGCCATCATCAATTTCCTCATCATTGCCTTTGCCATTTTCCTCGTCGTGAAGGCGGCCAACAAGGCGATGACGCCGGCGCCTGCGGCAGCAGTGGAGCCGACGCCAAGCGAGACTTTGCTCGCCGAGATTCGTGACGAATTGAAGGCGCGCCCGCGGTAGATTGCGGCAACGATGAGACAGCGTAGCAGTGTTAGCGGCGCACCGTCCACGAACAAGTGAGGAAATGTTATGCGCGTGTGGGATTTGAAAATGGCGCGCACCACCAATGCGCTGGCAGCGGGTCTGGCGAGTCTGGGTCTGGTCGCCGCACAGGTCGTTCATGCCCAATCGACGTTGAACCAGACGGCGCCCGCACCTGCTGGCCAATCCCTTGCGGCGCCGAAGTCCAGGCCGGCGCCAATGCCCAGGCCGACGCCACAACCCAGGCCGGCGCCACAACCCAGGCCGGCACCAATGCCCAAGCCGGTGCCGCGACCCAGGCCGGCACCAATGCCCAAGCCGGCGCCGCGACCCAGGCCGGCACCAATGCCCAAACCGGTGCCACAACCAAAACCTGCACCCCGGCCAAAACCAGCGCCGGAGGTTCGGCCCAGCCCGCCCGAGGACAAGCGGCCTGTATCGCGGCCCGACCCGGTTCCGCAGAGCCCGCCGGCAATCGGTGCGACCGGGACTTCACGTCCACCTTATCAGCCACCCAGAGATCCGCTTGCGCGGCCGCCCTATCAGCCGCCGAGGGATCCGCTCGAACCGAAACCGCCACAGCGACGCCCGGCCATCTACCCGCCGATCTATGGCAACCGCCCGGCGCCGCCATGGTACGTCAGCAATCCGCGAGGCTATTGGAGCAGCAATGGATTTGCAGGCCACCGTGATTGCAGCACAAGCTCATCGCGGCTCAATCGCTGCTCGGTCAACACGCGCAACCGGGTCGTACTGGCGCGCCAATATGGCAACAGCCCTTGCGTTTTCCGGCGGAACTGGGGCTATGACAGCCGATCAATCTGGGTCAGTCAGGGCTGTCACGGCCGGTTTGCCTATGGGTACGGATCACAGCAGCTGCAATACGAAAATAGTGGATGGAATACCGGCGCAACGATCGCAGGGATCGCCATCTCCGTCGGTCTGATCGCCATTCTCGCCAGCAGCAACAACCGGCCCGAGCAACTGATTGAACGGTCGGCAACGCTGATTGCCGATACCGGCAGCTTGTCGCCTGACGCCCGCCGTGCGGCGGACATGTGCTTGGTCGAGGCCGCGCGGCAGGTGGGGGCCACAGGTGGAACAGAGGTACGCCTCGATGCGATCCTGGGTTATCAGCAGCAAAATTCCGGATATTTGTTCGGCGCGCAGACATCGGTCAGATACCCCGGTAATATCAAGAATCTCGTGATCGATTGTGAAACCAGCAATGATCGCGTGTCCTTCCTTGAGTTTCGCTGACAACGGATTGGTCGATTTGCGAGGCGGGTGCCACAAGACGTTTCCCCGCCAATTTGGAGTGACACTATATGATAATCCGTGTCGCAGCATCTGCGCTGCTGCTTGGCAGCTCACCGGTGCTGGCTGCTGATGCCGACACCATCTGGTTCGGCGGCCCCATCCTGACCGTCAACGACAAGGCACCCGGCGCCGAGGCCGTCGCGGTCAAGTACGGCAAGATCGTCGCTGTGGGCAGCCGCAAGGCCGTGTTTTCAGCCGAGAAGGGTCGCACCACGCGTCTCGTCAACCTCAAAGGCCATACGCTGATCCCGGGTTTCGTCGACGGCCATAGCCATTTTGTCGGCGTCGGGCTGCAGGCGGTATCGGCAAACCTGATGCCGCCGCCCGATGGGCCGGTCCAGTCGATCGCCGACATTCAGCGCATCATGAAGGAGTTCATCGCCACGTCGCCCGAGGTCAAGGCCTGGGGCATTGCGATCGGCTTCAACTATGACGATTCGCAGCTCGCCGAACACCGTGCGCCGACACGGCAGGAGCTCGATGCCGTCTCGACCACGGTGCCGATCATGATCCTGCATCAATCGGGCCATCTTGGCGCCTATAACAGCAAGGCCATCGAGATGGGCGGCATCACGCCGGCGACGCCCAACCCGCCCGGCGGGATCATCCAGCGCGAAGCCGATGGCAAGATGCCCAACGGCGTGTTCGAGGAGAACGGGCACTTTCTCCTTGCTGCCAAGGTGCTGCCCAAATTCACCCCCGAGCAATTGGCTGCGCAGGTGGTTGCCGCGCAAAACATCTATCTCGCCAACGGCATCACCACCGCCCAGGACGGCAAGAGCGATGCTGCGGCCACCGAGGTGCTGATCCGTGCCGCAAAGGACAATGTGCTGAAGCTCGACGTCGTATCCTATTCCGATCTGGTGGTGATGAAGGACAGCCCGGTGCTGCGCGGGCCGTACATGTCGCGCGATTATTCCGATCATTTCCGTATCGGCGGCGTCAAGCTCACCTTCGACGGCTCGCCGCAGGGCAAGACCGCATGGTTTACCAAGCCTTATCTGAAGGTGCCGGAAGGCCAAAAGGCTGACTACGCCGGCTACCCGGCATTTCCAGGGCCTGGCGAGGCGCAGGGCTGGGTCGACATGGCCTACAAGAACAACTGGCAGTTGCTCGTGCACGCCAACGGTGACGCCGCCATCGACCAGATGATCAAAACCGTCGGTGTCGCCGAAAGAGCCTATCCGGGCAAGGATCGCCGCACGGTGCTCATCCACGGGCAATATCTGCGCGCTGATCAGATTCCGCGGTTGCAGGCCGAGAAGGTTTTCCCTGCCCTTTTCCCGATGCACACCTTTTACTGGGGTGACTGGCACCGTCAATCGGTAGCCGGGCCGGAACGTGCGGAATTCATTTCACCGACAGGCGCGCTGCTCAAGGCTGGCATGCCGTTCAGCATTCATTCGGATGCGCCGGTAACGTTCCCCAATTCGATGCGTGTATTCGATTCAGCGGTCAACCGCACGACGCGCACCGGCTATGTGCTCGGGCCCGATCAACGTATTTTGCCCGCTGTGGCGTTGAAGGCGATGACCTTGTGGCCGGCCTGGCAGCATTTCGAGGGCCAGTCCAAGGGAAGCCTCGAGGTCGGCAAGCGGGCCGACATGGTCGTGCTGTCGGCTAATCCGCTGCAGGTGCCGCGGGCAACGATCAAGGACATCAAGGTACTGGAGACAATTAAGGACGGCGTCAGCGTCTACACCGCGCCTTGATATTTGCGGCCCAGACAACGGCGTGGCCCATTCGACCGCGCGTCGAAAACGTGTGAGCATGCACTTGGAGTGAAGCCGAGCGTTTGGAAGCTGGTGAGGGATCCATCTCGTCTGCCAGTGAAGGCGCAGGTTACTGCTGGAGCAAGTAGTTCCGCTTCCCAAGTCTTTCCTCCAAAAGCAGTCGGTCCGCAACCGGCCCAGAACTTGCCGTTCCACCCCATCTGAATGAATGTCAGGTTTCGGGTCGCAGTAAGAGTGGCGTGAATGTCCGACTGTGGGTCCTTGCGGCCTTCGCAACTGACGGCAGGTGTCGACTCAACTTAAGCCGTTCCCTAACCGCCGGGTGAATGGCGGCTTCGTCCGGAAGCTGTCATCCCCGTCCCATCGAGCGGTCCGGCAGCAGTGCGCCCTCATAATGGACGTTCAAGGATCAATCGCCGATTGCTGAAAGCGGACATCGAATGCGCTCTTCGCTCGGCCGGACGGGACGGGAGCGATGAGGGACGTTACGGACTGGCGGCCTTCGTAACGCGACAACACACGAGCTGCCGCCAGTTTGATGAAATAGGAATGCGCTGCGGCCGCCGGCAGGATACCCATCTGGCAAGACAGGTTGAAAGCGACGGCACTATCCATCGACCAAAAGCTGGCAACTTGCACGATTGAGAGAAACTGACGCGTCAAGCCGTGCAAGCGATAACTTCCCCGCGTGCGGCGCCCAGTCAACAAGCCTAAGTTTACACCATTTGTAGCAATGCGCTTCCACGGACTGCGTTAATCAGGATCCGAATATATGGGGAGACTGATCATGATGACTTTGCGGGTATTGCTGACAGGCGCTGCGGTCACATTGGCTGCAGCAACGGTAGCGCAGACGCCGGCCATAGGCTTTGCGGAAATTGGCAAGCAGATTCCGGCGGCCGATCTGGTACCAACGAGCGCCAATCGACCGATCATCTATACGGCTCGGGAATTCCGGACCATGGACCCGGCGCGGCCGA
>JBBRPI010000026.1:0-17360 GCA_038228305.1 Sphingomonadales bacterium
CCGGGATGATGCCCCAGTTGGCCCAGCCGAGGAACGGCAGGAACGCCGGCACCAACAGGGTGAGCCCGAACAAGCCGATGAGGATCGAGAGGAGATTGAGCATGGGCATAATATGGCCCTGCTTCTGTCTGCCGCAAGAGGCGGCGCTTGCCCCATGCGCGAATCGCGGTTAACGTAAACGTCAACTAACCTTGCTTTTGGGGAGCTTGACCATGGATCTGAACTTTTCGGCCGAAGACGTGGCGTTTCGTGATGAAGTTCGCAGCTTTATCGCTGCCAGCTACCCCGCGCATCTGAACGGCAAGATCGAGGAAGGTGAGGAACTGGGCAAGGATGATTTCCTGTCCTGGCACCGCGTGCTCGCCGCCAAGGGCTGGATCGCGCCGGCTTGGCCAGTGGAATATGGCGGCACCGGCTGGACCAGCGTGCAGCGCTATATCTGGTCAGAAGAAACCGCCCGCGCCGATGCCATCCGGCTGATGCCGTTCGGCCTGTCGATGGTCGGCCCGGTGATCTACACCTTTGGCACGCCCGAACAAAAGGCGGCACATCTGCCCGGCATCCTGTCGGGCGATGTCTGGTGGTGCCAGGGTTATTCGGAGCCGGGCGCCGGTTCCGATCTGGCCAATCTGCGCACCAAGGCCGAACGTTTCACTGGCGATGACGGCAAGGAATATTACCGCGTCAACGGCCAGAAAACCTGGACGACGATGGCCCAATACGCCGATTGGGGTTTCTTCCTCGTCCGCACAGACGCCACGGTAAAGGCCCAGGAAGGCATTTCATTCCTGCTGATCGACATGAAAACGCCGGGCATCACCGTCCGCCCGATCATCACCCTGGGCGGCGAGCATGAAGTCAACGAAGTCTGGCTGGAAGACGTTATCGTGCCGGTCGAAAACCGCATTTTCCACGAGAACAAGGGCTGGACCTGCGCCAAATTCCTGCTCGCCCATGAACGCACTGGCATCGCCGGCGTGGCGGCATCAAAGCGCGGTGTCGAGCGGATCAAGAATATCGCCCGCACCGAACTCGATGAAGGCGAAATCCTCCTGAAAAACCCGTTCTTCAAGCGCAAGATCGCCGAACTGGAAGTTGACCTTTCGGCGCTGGAATTTACCGAATTGCGCACCCTGGCCGGCGAAAGCTCGGGCAAGGGCCCCGGGCCGGAATCGTCGCTGCTCAAGATCAAGGGCACCGAAATCCAGCAGCGCATCACCGAACTGGCGCTGGAAGCCGCCGGCCACTATGGCGCACCATATTTCCGCGGTTTCGGGGAAGGTGACAATGAACACCCGATCGGCCCGGATTACGCCCACCGCACCGCGCCGGGCTATTTCAACATGCGCAAGACCAGCATCTACGGCGGGTCGAACGAAATCCAGCGCAATATCATCGCCAAGATGGTGCTGGGGCTCTAACACTAATCTGATGTGACAAGCCGGCGCAGGGGTGCGACACCCCTCGCCGGCACTTTGCCTTTTCTGGCCAGTTGGCGGCGTGCACAAGCGCCGGGGAGAAGACCATGGATTTCAACACGACCGACGAACAGACCATGCTGCGCGACACCGTCGCGCGCTATCTGGCCGACACCTACAGCTTTGATAACCGCATGAAGACCGTCAATAGCGGCAAGCACTGGAACCCGGCAGTATGGAAGGCCTTTGCCGAAGAACTCGGCATATTGGGCGCGCCCTTTGCCGAAGCGCACGGTGGCCTTGGCGGCGGCGCCATCGAAAACATGATCGTCATGGAAGAAATCGGCCGCGCATTGGTTATCGAGCCTTATCTGCCGACCGTCGTCATTGCCGGCGCCGCGCTGTCCGCCACCGGCGGCGCGCTGGCCGATGCGGTGATCCCCGAAATCATCGCCGGCAATGCCATTATCGCCTTTGCCTATGCCGAACCGCAGGGTCGTTACAACCTTGCCGATCTGCGCACCACGGCCAAAAAAGACGGCGGCGGCTATGTGCTCAACGGCCATAAATCGGTGGTCTATTCGGCGCCTTATGCGACGCATCTGCTCGTCACCGCCCGCAGCGGCGGCGCACAGCGGGACAAGGACGGCGTCTCGCTGTTCCTGGTGCCTGCTGATTTGAAAGGCATTTCGCGCCGCGATTACCCGACCGTCGATGGCTCCGCCGCCTCGGAAGTCTATTTCGAAAATGTCAGCGTTGGCGCCGATATGATGATCGGCGGTGACGGTGCTGCCCTGCCGTTGATCGAACAGATTGTTGACGCCGGCACCGCCGCCATTTGTGCCGAAGCCTGCGGCGCAACCCGCGTGCTCCACGCCACAACGCTGGATTATGCCAAGCAGCGCAAACAGTTCGGCAAGGCGATCGGCGAATTCCAGGTCATCCAGCACCGGCTGGTCGATATGTTCATGGAAGTCGAACAGGCGGTTTCCATCACCCTGATGGCGACGCTGAAACTCGATACCGCCGAAAGCGCCAGCGGCGTTTCGGCGGCGAAAGCCAAGGTCGGCAAGGCGTGCAAGTTTGTTGGCCAGAACGCCGTCCAGATCCATGGTGGCATCGGCATTTCCAACGAACTGGCAGTGGGCCATTATTTCAAGCGGTCAACGATGATCGAGGGGCAATTTGGCTCCGTTGATCATCATCTGCGCCGCTATGAACGGCTGGTAATCGACTGAGGGCGTTATTTAGCTGCCGCCGCTCGCACCACTTCGGCACCGCTCAGCACCTGCCAAGCCGCTTGCACGGCCCGAAAGCGTTCGGCCTTGACGGCGTCGGTGCCGGCGACATCGGGGTGGCTATCCTTGGCCGCAGTGCGCCAGGCGGCCTTTATCACCACCATGTCGGCGTCGCTGTCACAGCCCAGCACGTGCAGTGCATCCAGTTCGGCGCGGCTGCGGGTGCCGTCGCCCGGCCCGCCCCATTCCCAATGCGCGGCGCGTTTATACTGGCGCTGGGCATCTTCGCTGGCTTCGCGGGCAGCGGCTTCCTCGGGTGTCAGCCCGGCGAAATAATCCCAATTGGCGTTGTATTCCGCCGCGTGCGTCGCGCAGAAATACCAGCGTTCGGGGCGATTGGCGACCTTTGGTGCCGGGCAAACCCCGGGGTTTGAACAGCCATGGCGGTCGCATAGCCGCACTTCGACCGCGGCATTGCCGCTGCCATAGGGCCGCCAGCGCGGAAATCCCCAATCATCGGTGCGCCGGGCGCGGGTCATGCTGTGCTGTTCCCTGTCCGGCAGAATCGCGCGGGAACCCATCTAAGCATGATCAGGGCCAATCGCCAGCATCAGCGTTTCAGAAAGCCCATGATTTCGTCCAGAGGGTTGCCATCCTTGTTGGTATCGATCATCGACATCAGCGCGCCGGCAACGCCGCCGCCGCCACTTGTTGCCCCGCCGCCCAACAGCCCGCCCAGCATCCCGGCCATGCCACCGCCCGCCGCTGCGGGGGCCGCAACGGTGCCGCTGCCATTGCCCAGCGCGCTCGCCGCCATGGTGGCGATCATCGGCAGCAAGGCCTTCAGCGATCCGGCATCAATGCCGGTTTCGTCCGCCGCCTTGTCCGCCACGGCGCGCGACACATCCTTTGATCCAAAGATATTGCCCAGAATGTCATTGCCCTGCGCGACGGCGCCATCGCCGGCGGCAGAACCGGTATAGGATGCCGCAGCGCCGGCCAGTTGATCGAGCATGCCACCGTTGCCGGCCTGTGCCTGGTTCGCCATGCCGCCGGTGACGGCGGGCAGCAGCGCCGCCATTGCCGATTGCACCTGATCGGGTGAAATGCCGATTTTTGCCGCCATTGCCGCCATGGCATCGGCGCCGCCCATGCGGGCAATCATGTCCATCAACTGTTGGCTCATAATAACATTCTCCCTCAACTACAGGCCTGTTTTAAGCCGCTCCTGTTGCAAATGCGAGTCAGGGCGTTCGTCGTGGGCTGGACTGGCGGTGCGGAATCCGGAAAGGTGCGCGTCGATGCTATCCCTGTTCAGCGCGCGCCGTTTCGGCCCCTTGTTCGTCACCCAGTTTCTGGGGGCGTTCAATGACAATCTGTTCAAAACGGCGTTCATCTTTCTGGTCGCCTATCATTTGCGGGCGGATGATCCGCTGGCGGCGGCAACGCTGGCGACGGTGGCAACGGCTGTGTTCATGTTGCCGTTCCTGTTGTTTTCAGGTGTTGCCGGTGAAATCGCCGATGCGCGGGACAAGGCGCGGATCGCCGGGTTCGTCAAAATCGCCGAAATCGGCATCATGGCGCTGGGTCTTGCGGCGCTGGAACTGCAATCGATCCCGTTGTGCCTTACCGTCATTTTCCTGATGGGCGTGCATTCCACGATCTTTGGCCCGGTCAAATACGCCATCCTGCCCCAGCATCTGGCGCAGGGTGAATTGCTGCTTGGCACCGGGCTGGTAGAGGGCGCAACCTTTGTCTCCATCCTGCTCGGCCAGATCACCGGCGGCTTGCTGGCGGCGCGCGATGTCGGCATCCTGGCGATCATTGTTGCGCTTCTCGGCTGGTTTGCGTCGCGGTTCATCCCCGCCGCGCCGCCGGCGAGCCTGGTCCCCATCGACTGGAACCCGTTCACCGCATCCCGCCGTGCCCTGGGGGAGGCATTTGCCAACCGCCAGTTGCGCATCGCGACGATCTGCATCAGCTGGTTTTGGGGACTGGGGGCGATCTATACAACCCAGTTCGTGCCGCTCGCCCGGAACGACCTGGGCGGCAGCGAGGGCGTGGCGACGCTGTTCCTCGCGGCATTCTCGGTCGGCATTGCCGGCGGCTCGGCGGGGGTCAGCCGCTTGCTTGGCGGCGATATCTCCACCCGGCTGGCGCCCTGGGCCGGGGTCGCCATGGCGTTGGCAGGCGTGGATCTGTATTTCTCGATCCATGCCTTTGGCGGGCATGCCGGCGATGTCAGGGCGTTCCTTACCCAGCCCGCCGGCTGGCGGCTGCTTGCCGATCTGGCGCTGCTCTCGGTCGCCGGCGGCATCTTCTCGGTGCCTCTCTACGGTATCCTCCAGACCGCAACCAACCCCGCCGGCCGTGCCCGCGCCATCGCTGCCAACAACATCCTCAACGGCCTGTTCCAGATCGGCGGCGTCGTCGCCATCGGCGCCGCGATCAGCAGCGGTGCCGGGGTGCCGATCGCGCTGATGGGGGCGGGGCTGACGGTGGTGTTGCTGATCCCGCTGCTGCTGCGCTTGCCGCGTTAGGGGCGCTTACCTCTCCGCCCCCCAGCGGCTGAAAATCGCGGTGGGCAATAACAGCCCGCGCGCCGCCTCACGGATCGCCATGTCGCCCGACATGATCGCGCCGCCGGCGCCAGCCATGACTTCGTCCATCAGCGCGTGCAGGGCCAGCGCCGACATGCGGATAGCGTAGACGGTGAGGATGAGGAATTTGGCTTCGTCGGACAGCAATTGCCGGGCCAGTTGCATCAATTCGGGCAAATCACGTTCCAGCGCCCAGATTTCGCCGTCTGGCCCGCGGCCATATTTGGGCGGATCGAGCAATATGCCATCATATTTGCTGCCGCGGCGGACTTCGCGGCGCAGGAATTTCAGCGCGTCATCAATCAGCCAGCGGACGGGCGCATCGGTCAGCCCCGCAAGCCCGGCGTTCTCGCGTGCCGAAGCCACCGCCTTTTTGCTGGCATCCAGGTGCGTGACGGTCGCGCCGGCCTCTGCGGCAATCAGGCTGCCGACGCCGGTATAGCCGAACATGTTGAGGATGCGGTCCCCGGGCTGTGTGCGTTCGCGCATCCAGTCCCATTGCGCGCCCATGTCCGGGAAAAACCCCAGATGCCGGAACGGCGTGTTGGTGGCGTAAAATTTGACCGGGCCACGATTGACCGCCCAGCGTTCGGGCACATCGGCGTTCAGTTCCCAACGGCCACCGCCCTCATCGTCGCGCCCGCCGGTGAATTCGCCATCCGCCGACCAGTGCGGCAGGGCAGGCTTCCACAGCGCCTGGGCCTCGGGCCGGATGAATTTATAGCGGCCGTAGCGTTCGAATTTGCGGCCATCGCCGGAATCGAGCAGGGCGTAGTCGTCCCAGCTTTCGGTGATGAGAGTGGCGAGGTTTACGGTCATCGGTGACTCAGGAGGGGCGACGAAGGAACCGCCGGCGGGCTTTGGAGAGCCTCCGGCAGCCGGGCCTCAGGCCCTGACCCATGGTGTTGGGTTGGTGTTCGATAGGGTATTACTCTGGTTGAATCGTCATGCTGGAGAAGGCCAGCATGCACTGTCGGACAAAAGCAAGGACCATGCCGAATATATGTCCGCTGCGGCGCAAGGCGTGCTCCCCATATCGCAACAGCCGGACCGTCGCCGCGCAGTGAATGCTGGCCTTCGCCAGCATGACGGTGGTGAGCAGTTCCACCAAGGCCAGGATTCGCACAAAAAAATGGGTCAGGGCCCAAGGCCCTGCCGCCGGAGGCACTTGATCTTGAACCGCTCATGCCGCCTTTGCGCGTGACTTCACCACCGCGCCAATCTCCGCACGGGCCGGCGTATGCGCCAGCATCGCGCTCCCTGCCGCTCGCGCCATATCGACCGTGACGGCTTCGATGCGCTTCACCACCTCTGCGGCGGGCACCCAGCGGTTGTGGACGAGCAGTTGGCGGGCGAGGTAATCGCCCTGGCCTTGCGGGCTTTCCAGCGCCATCAGCAGCGATGCGACGGCCTGGGCCTTGGCGCGGGCGAGTTCGGCGCTGTCCAGGCTGAGTGCGGTTTCGCTGAGGACGCGGTCGATAAGATCGCGGGCGCGGGCGGCGTCCTTGCGCGCGGTGGCGGCGTGGACGCTCATCAGGCCGGCGTCGGCATAGGGGGTGGTCGCGGCGCTGATCGAATAGGCGAGGCCGCGCTGTTCGCGAACTTCCTGAAACAGGCGCGATGACATGCCGCCGCCGGCAGCAAGCGTGAACAGCGCCGCGGCATCATGGCCGGGATCGAAATGGCCGGGGGCGGGGTAGCCGCTGGTCAATTGCGCCTGTTCGAAACGGCGCGGATCGGTGAAGCTGTTGGCGGTAAAAAGCGCTGTTTCGGGGGCGGCGGTGTCGCCGTCGCCACCATTTGGAAACGCTGCCTCGGCGAGGCGCATGACGGTGTCGTGATCCAGCTTGCCGGCCACCACCAGCGTCAGCCGGCCGTTGCGATAATGCCGGCCCAGCCAATCGCGCAGATGGTCGCTGGTCAGCCGGGCGAGGGTTTCTTCGTTGCCCAGGATTGAACGGCCGAGCGCCTGGGCGGGGAATGCCGCCTCTTGCAGATAATCAAAGACGATATCGTCAGGCGTGTCACGGGCTTCGCCGAGTTCCTGGAGGACGACGTCCTTTTCGCGAACCAGATCATCGTCGTCGAACAGCGGATTGGTGACCAGATCGGCGATGATGGCGAGGCCGAGCGGCAGATCGCGCGCCAGCAAACGAGCGTGGAATACGGTGGTGTCGCGCGATGTCCAGGCGTTCAGGCTGCCGCCGACATCTTCGATCTGTTCGGCGATGGCGCGGGCGTTGCGGCTGGCGGTGCCCTTGAACACCATATGTTCAAAAAGATGGGCGAGGCCATTGTGTTCGGCGATTTCAAACCGGGCGCCGGTTTCGGCGTGCAGCGCGACGGCGACGGTTTCGACACCGGGGGTGGAGACGGTGGCGACGCGCAGGCCGGTACTGGTATGGGCGATGGTGGGGGTTCTCATGCCGGGGTCGCCGATTGCGCGATATAATCGGTTACCGCCGCGAATGTCGCCGGCAGGGTGGTGTAACGCTCCTCCCGATCGAACAGGCCTTGCGCGCGCATCGGCAGGGCAGGCCGGATGCCACAGGCGTTTTCAACCGCGTCGCCGAATTTGCCGGGGTGGGCGGTGGCCAGGGTGACAACCGGCGTATCACCGGGGGCAGCGCGGGCGGCGGCGAGGCCGATGGCGGTGTGCGGGTCGATGATCTGGCCGCATTTGTCCTGTGCCCAGCGGATGGTGCTGGCCATGGTATCGGTATCGATGCGGGCGCTGTCAAAAATCGCTGCTGCGGCGGCGCGCTGATCGGCGGGAATGCTGAGGCTGCGGCTGGATTCAAATCCCTGCATCGTCGCGGCCGTCGCGGTGCCATCGCGGCCGGCGAGATCGAACAGCAGGCGTTCAAAATTTGATGACACCTGAATATCCATTGATGGCGCAGCGGTGGCGGTGACGCTGCCGGCGGAATAATCGCCGGCACTTAGCGCACGATACAAAATATCATTTTCATTGGTAGCAACGATCAGCCGATCGATGGTCAGCCCCATGTTGCGCGCCGCATAGCCGGCAAACACATCGCCGAAATTGCCGGTGGGAACAGCGAAACTGATGGCGCGATCGGGGGCACCCAGGCGCACGGCGGCGTAAAAATAGTAGACGATTTGCAGCATCAGCCGCGCCCAGTTGATCGAATTGACAGCGGACAAGGCAAACTGCCCGCTGAACGCCCTGTCGTTGAACATCGCCTTGACCAGGGCCTGGGCATCATCAAAATTGCCCTCGACCGCGATATTGTGGATGTTGGGAGCCAGCACCGTCGTCATCTGGCGGCGCTGCACTTCCGACACGCGGCCCCTGGGGTGGAGCATGTACACGTCCACCCGGTCGCGCCCGGCGAGCGCATTGATCGCGGCAGAGCCGGTGTCGCCGGATGTTGCGCCGATGATGGTGACCTGGGCATCGGACCGGGCAAGGAAGGTTTCAAACAACAGGCCCAACGCCTGCATCGCCACGTCCTTGAAGGCCAGCGTCGGCCCGTGAAACAGCTCAAGCAGCCAGTGCCGCTGATCAAGCTGAACCAGAGGCGTGACCGCGGCATGGCTGAAACTGCCATAGGCACGCGTCAGCAGGTCGCGCAGTTCCACCTCCGTCAGTGCATCGCCGACAAAGGGTGCGCAAACCCGAACTGCGGTTTCCACATAGGACAGCCCGGCCATGGCGGCGATCTCTGCCTTGTCGAACCGCGGCCAGCTTTCCGGCACATACAGGCCGCCATCGCTGGCCAGGCCAGCAAGGGTGACGGCTTTGAAATCCAGGATCGGCGCGGTGCCGCGAGTCGAGATGTAACGCATAGGGGAGCAGCCAGTAGTTGCTGGGCGGCGATGGCGCAATGTCTGGACGGGTTGCTGACGTCACGCCGCGATGGCTTCGGCCTCCACCGGCGCCAGGCGGATCAGGTAATCAAATGCCGACAGCCCGGCCTTTGATCCTTCGCCCATCGAAATGACGATCTGTTTGTATGGCACAGTGGTCACGTCGCCGGCGGCGAACACGCCGGGCAGCGATGTGCCGCAATGTGCGTCGATCTCGATTTCACCGCGCGGTGACAGGGCAATGTCTCCCTTCAGCCATTCGGTGTTCGGCACCAGTCCGATCTGGACAAAAATGCCGTCGAGTTCGATGCTGTGCAGCGTATCTGTCGTCCGGTCCTGCCAGGTCAGGCCGGTGACCTTTTCACCATCGCCGAGCACCTGCGTTGTCAGGGCAGACGTTATCACGCTGACATTGGGCAGGCTGTGCAGCTTTCTTTGCAGCACTGCATCGGCGCGCAACTGGCTGTCAAATTCGATCAGTGTCACGTGCGCAGTGATGCCGGCAAGGTCGATGGCTGCCTCAACACCGCTGTTGCCGCCGCCAATCACGGCGGTGCGCTTGCCCTTGTACAAAGGCCCATCGCAATGCGGGCAATAGGCGACACCGCAGTTGCGATATTCGTCTTCGCCGGGCGCGTTCATCTGCCGCCAGCGGGCGCCGGTGGCAAGGATCACGGTTTTTGCCTTCAGCGATGCGCCATTTTCAAACTTGATTTCGTGAAAACCGCCGGGGGTGCGGGCCGGGATCAGCTTTGTCGCCTGCTGGAGCTTGAGAATATCGACGTCATAATCGCGGACATGGCGTTCCAGCGCCGCCGCCAGCGCCGGGCCTTCGGTGTGGCTGACAGAGATGAAGTTTTCGATGCCCATGGTGTCCAGCACCTGGCCGCCAAAACGTTCCGTCGCGATGCCGGTGCGGATGCCCTTGCGCGCCGCATAGATGGCCGCCGCAGCCCCCGCCGGCCCGCCGCCGATGACCAGCATGTCATAGGGGGCCTCAGCGTTCAGCTTTGCTGCGGCACGCGCGACGGCGCCGCTGTCAAGCTTGGCAACGATCTGTTCCAGTTCCATGCGACCAGAGCCGAAATTTTCGCCGTTGAGAAAGACCATCGGCACCGCCATCACCTTGCGCGCTTCGACTTCGGCCGGAAACAGCGCGCCGTCGATGGCGGTATGGGTGATACGGGGGTTGATGACCGCCATCAGGTTCAGCGCCTGCACGACATCGGGGCAATTCTGGCACGACAGCGAGAAATAGGTTTCGAAATGATAGTCGCCGTCCAGCGCCTTGACTTGCTCAAGCGTTTCGGCCGCGGCCTTTGACGGGTGTCCGCCGACCTGGAGCAGGGCAAGCACCAGTGAGGTGAATTCATGGCCCATCGGAATACCGGCAAAACGCACCGCAATATCAGTGCCATCGCGGCGGATTTCAAAGCTGGGGGCGCGGGCATCGGTGCCGTTGGGGTCATAGCGCACCTTGTCCGACAGGGTGGCGATTTCGGCCAGCAGCGCGGCGAGTTCGGCGCTTTTCGGAGAGGCGTTCAGCGTGGCGACCAGCGTGATCGGCTGCCGGATGTTGACCAGATAGGCCGACAATTGCTGCTTCAGATTGGCGTCAAGCATGGGGATTCCTCCGGCAAAAAGCGGATGCAGTCGCGGGTGAAAGGATGCGGCGGGCAAGGGGTGGCCCGCCGCCGGGCAATTTTAGATCTTGCCGACCAGATCGAGCGAGGGGGCGAGGGTTGCTTCGCCTTCTTGCCATTTGGCCGGGCAGACTTCACCAGGGTGCGCCGCAACATATTGCGCCGCCTTGATCTTGCGCAGCAGCTCGCTGGCATCGCGGCCAATGCCGCCGGCGGTGATTTCGACGATCTGGATCTTGCCTTCGGGATCAACGACAAAGCTGCCGCGATCGGCGAGGCCGACGTCCTCGATCAGCACCTGGAAATTGCGGCTGATCGTCAGCGTCGGGTCACCAACCATCGTATATTTGATCTTGCCGATCGCCGGTGACGTGTCGGACCAGGCCTTGTGGGCGAAATGCGTATCGGTTGAAACGCTGTAGATTTCAACGCCCAGTGACTGGAATTCGGCATAATTATCGGCCAGGTCTTCCAGCTCTGTCGGGCAGACAAAGGTGAAATCGGCAGGGTAGAAAAACACCACCGACCATTTGCCCTTCAGATCGGCATCTGAAACCGTGAGGAACTTGCCGTCCTTATAGGCTTCAGCCTTGAAGGGAAGGACGCTGGTGTTGATCAATGACATGAAAGGCTCCTGTGCCGGGTTGGACAGCTGCTATCTAGGGTGCAGGAGCGATCGAAGCCAATTGGTTTTCTGATGCGACGTGATCGACTGAGCCGATAAGCCGACGAATTGCGATTGATTTTACCGATTGATGCGGTCCTATAATGCCCCATGGCAATGTTTGAATTTCTTGCCCGACCCGCAGGGGCAGGGGGCATTGCGTGACACTACCCGGTGCCATTCGGCCAGATCATCAGGGTCAACTTCCGTCAGTTCCGCTGTGGCGGCCAGCGCGCCTGACAGGGCGCCGATCGGCAGCGCACTGCCAAACGCATCGAATGACGGAACCTGACGCATTTCATTTTCACCGGTGAACGGGTCGATGTGGGTGGTTACAAAGCCCGGTATCGGCGGCAGCGCCGGGGCTTCGGCCTGGAACTGGGCATTGGCGAGCATCCGCGTCACATCCTCGCGGACGGTGACGAGCATGCGTTCAAACAGCGCAAAGGCCTCTGACTTGTATTCGTTCAACGGGGTTTTCTGGGCATAGGCGCGCAGATGGATGACCTGGCGCAGCGCATCCAGCGTCGCCAGATGTTCCTTCCAATGATGGTCAAGCGCCTGCAACAGGAAGTTTTTTTCAATGTCCACCCAGGTTTCCGGCGGCAGCGCGGCGGCCTTTGCCGCCAGATGGGCATCGGCTGCAGCGATCAGGCGATCGACGACGATTTCGGGATCAATCGCCGCTTCCTTCGGCCATTCGGTGACATTGAGGTCCAGCGCCAGCGTGCCGCGTACCGTTTCGTCCAGCGCCACAATATCCCATTGTTCGGGATAGGTGTTGGGCGGGCAATGCGTGCCAACCAGCGCGTTGATGGTTTCGACGCGCATGTCGACCACGACATCGCCAACGGTTTCGGAATCCATGATATCGGCGCGCTGTTCGTAAACCACCTTGCGCTGATCGTTCATCACATCATCATATTGCAGCAACTGCTTGCGCACATCGTAGTTGCGCGCTTCGACCTTTTTCTGGGCGGTTTCGATAGCCTTGGAAATCCAGGGGTGGATGATCGCCTCACCCTCCTCCAGCCCGTTGTTCATCATGCGGGTCAGCATCGATTGCTGGCCGAAAATGCGCAGCAGATCATCATCGAGAGACAGGTAAAAACGGCTGAGCCCCGGATCGCCCTGGCGCCCCGAACGGCCGCGCAACTGGTTATCGATACGCCGGCTTTCATGGCGTTCGGTGCCCAGCACGAACAGGCCGCCTGCCTTGCGTACCGCCTCGCGTTCGGTCTGCACTTCGGCCTTGATGCGGGCAATGGCGGCATCACGGTCAGGCCCTTCGGCCATGTCCTCCAGTTCGCGCGTCACCCGGGCTTCGAAATTGCCACCCAGCTGAATGTCGGTGCCGCGCCCGGCCATGTTGGTGGCGATGGTAACGGCGCCCAGCCGGCCGGCCTGTTCAACGATATGCGCTTCCTGTTCGTGGAATCGCGCGTTGAGCACGACATGCTTCACGCCTTCGGCCTTCAGGAAATCGCTGAGCATTTCGCTCTTTTCGATCGAAACCGTGCCGACCAGAATTGGCTGGTCGCGGGCTGAGCTTTCGCGGATCGTCTTGACGATCGCCTTGAATTTCTGTTCCGCGTCCTTGTAGAATTCGTCATCCACATCCTGGCGCAGGACCGGCAGGTTTGTCGGGATTTCAACGACATTCAGCTTGTAAATGTCATAAAATTCCGATGCTTCGGTCGCCGCAGTGCCGGTCATGCCGCCCAGTTTGGGATACATGCGGAAATAATTCTGAAAGGTGATGCTCGCCAGAGTCTGGTTTTCCGGCATGATCTGCACGCCTTCCTTCGCCTCTACCGCCTGGTGCAGGCCATCGGACCAGCGCCGGCCATCCATCATGCGGCCGGTGAATTCATCGATGATCACCACCTTGTCATCCCGGACAATATAATCGGTATCGCGGCGGTAGATGGCATTGGCGCGCAGCGCCTGGTTCAGGTGATGGACAACTTGGGTGTTTTCGAAATCATACAGGTTTTCACCTTCCAGCAGCCCGGCGGCCGACAGTGCACGTTCGGCGATTTCGGTGCCATCCTCGGTCAGGATGACGGATTTCTGCTTTTCGTCGATTTCAAAGCAATCCTTGTGCAGCAGCTTCACCACCGCATCGACCGCAATATAAAGTTCCGATTTGTCATCGGTGGGGCCGGAAATGATCAGCGGCGTGCGCGCTTCATCGACCAGCACCGAATCGACTTCATCGACCACGGCATAATGGAATGGCCGCTGCACCATCTGGTCGCGCGAATATTTCATATTGTCGCGCAGATAATCGAATCCGAATTCGTTGTTGGTGCCATAGGTGATATCGGCGGCATAGGCATCGCGGCGGGTCGCATCATCGATATTGGGAATGATGATGCCAATACTCAGGCCCAGAAACTGATAGACCTTGCCCATCCAGCCGGCATCGCGCGCCGCGAGATAGTCATTCACGGTAACGACATGGACACCCCTGCCGGCGAGCGCGTTCAGATACACCGCCAACGTCGCCACCAGCGTCTTGCCTTCACCGGTGCGCATTTCGGCGATTTCACCGCGATGCAGCACGATGCCGCCGATCAACTGGACATCATAATGCCGCTGGCCGAGCGCCCGGCGCGCCGCCTCCCGCACCGTTGCAAAGGCTTCGGGCAGAATGTCATCCAGCGTCTTGCCGGCGGCGAGTTCAGCCTTCAGTTTGACGGTCTGCGCCTTTAGCGCGTCATCCGTCAGCACCTCGATCACCGGTTCCAGCGCGTTGATGCGCGCGACGATGCTGCCCAGCGATTTGACATAACGGTCATTGCTGGAACCAAAAAGCCGTTTGGCGATACCGCCCAATCCGAGCATGAAAATCCTAACGCACAGGCGAAGTGGCAGCGCCCAGCACTGCCGACCGTGGAACCGGCGCGATGTAGGGGTGGTAGGGCGTTTCGTCAATTAGAACGACGACACCGTCTAGCGTTTTCGTGGCACCCGCTTCCGCCGCAGCCCGAAATTCACCGCCTTGCGCACCCGCGGATAGCGCCATGTGTAGCGCACATAGCGACGCCGCGCCCAGACCGAGTTGCGCAACAGCAGCGCCAGGCCAAAGGCAAAGACGAAAATCCCAAACGGGCCAGGCGTCGAAACCCCGACCAGCGGTGCGAGCAGCATCGCCAGCACGCCGACAATCACCTGCAACACCCGAAAAGGAGCGCTTTTATACAAAATGGCAATGAAGCTGGGGCGGGGCACAGGATGCGCCGTTTAGGGGCCAGTGGTGGCAAGAACAAGGCGGCAACTGGACATTATGGGTTCGCGCCCTAGTGTAGCGCGGGGTCGCCGGAATTTCGTTCGCCAAAGGGGCATTATGGTCGCGCATGTCGGAACCGTGGCGTTCCTGGGGCTAGAGGCGCGCGCAGTCGATGTGCAGGTGCAGATTTCATCGGGGCCGGCGGGGTTTTTAACCGTTGGCCTGCCCGACAAGGCGGTGAAGGAAAGCCGCGAGCGGGTGCAGGCGGCGCTGCATGCCATCGGCCTGGCGCTGCCGCCACGCCGTATCGTCGTCAACCTGTCCCCGGCTGATCTGCCAAAGGAAGGATCGCATTATGATCTGCCGATCGCGCTGGGGCTGCTCGCCGCCATGGGCGTGGTTGCCGCCGATGCGCTGGCCGAATTCATCGTCGTCGGCGAATTGGGGCTGGATGGCCGGCTGGCCCCGGTGCCCGGCGTCCTGCTCGCCGCACTCCACGCTGCCGAGCATGAACTGGGGCTGATCTGCCCGGCGTCGCAGGGGGGTGAGGCCGCCTGGGCCGGCGAAGTCGATGTCATCGCCGCCCCTGATCTTTTGTCGCTGCTCAACCATCTAAAGGGCACGCAATTGCTGTCCCCGCCGGTGCGCAGCCTGGCCGAATTGAAACGCAGCGGCCCCGACATGGCCGAAATCAAGGGCCAGGAAACCGCCAAGCGCGCCATCGAAATCGCCGCCGCCGGTGGCCATAATCTGCTGATGTCTGGCCCGCCCGGTTCCGGCAAATCCTTGCTCGCCGCCGCGCTGCCCGGCATCCTGCCCGAATTGACCCCGGCCGAAGCGCTTGAGGTGTCGATGGTCGCCTCGATGGCCGGCGAGCTCGAAGGCGGGCGCCTCGTTCGCACCCGCCCGTTCCGCGCGCCCCACCACAGCGCCTCGATGCCCGCCCTTGTCGGCGGCGGCATGAAGGCCCGCCCCGGCGAAGTCAGCCTCGCGCACCTCGGCATCCTGTTTCTCGATGAACTCCCCGAATTTCAGCGCGGCGTGCTCGATTCGCTGCGCCAACCGCTGGAAACCGGCACGGTGATGGTGGCGCGCGCCGCCGCCCATGTCTCCTACCCGGCCCGGGTGCAATTGATTGCCGCGATGAACCCCTGCCGCTGCGGCCATCTGGGTGATGCGTCCCAGGCCTGTTCGCGCGCCCCCAAATGCGCCGCCGATTATCAGGCGCGGATTTCGGGGCCATTGCTCGATCGCATCGATCTGCATGTCGATGTCCCCGCCGTCAGCGCCGCCGATCTCACCTTGCCGCCGCCCGCCGAAAATTCCGCCATCATCGCTGCCCGGGTGGCGGCCGCCCGCGCCATCCAGACGGCGCGCTATGGCCCCGGCGGTGCTCGCACCAATGCCGAGGCCGATGGCAAGGTGCTGGAGGCTGCCGCCACCCCCGACGAGGCCGGCCGCAAACTGCTCGCCCAGGCCGCCGAAACGCTGCGCCTGTCGGCGCGCGGTTACCACCGGGTGCTGCGCGTCGCCCGCACTCTGGCCGATTTGACGGCAAGCGAACATGTCACGCGCATTCACATTGCCGAGGCGCTAAGCTATCGTCGGCGCGCACCGGTCAATTAGGGGGATACGCCGTGGAAAAATCAGCAACGCACTGGATGACCGAGCCGCTGCGCCGCTATGCGCAATTTTCCGGCCGCGCCCGCCGCAAGGAATATTGGTGGTTTGTCCTGTTCTCGTACCTGATCAGTTTTGCGCTGGCGCTGGTTGATATCATGATCGTCGGGGCGGATACTGTTGTCGAATATGGTATTGGACCCTTGTCTGGCATCGCAGCGCTGGTGCTCCTGATCCCCAGCACCGCGGTTTCGTTCCGCCGCCTGCACGATCATGACCGGTCGGCATGGTGGCTGTTGTTGGGCATATTGCCAATCATCGGTGCCCTGGTCCTGCTGGTCTGGTTCTGCCAGCGCGGCACCATCGGCGACAATCGCTTCGGCCCCGATCCGATCGCCGAACGCTGAAGTTCGATCTGTATTTCAAAGGAGCGTATCATGGGCGTCTATGATTTCATCAAGGGCAAGCTGGGTTTCGGCGGCCCCGACCCCGACCATATCAAGGCCGAAATCACCAAGCTTGGCCTCAGCGTCCAGAACTTCAACGTCACCGTCGCCGATGGGGTCGCCACCGTCACCGGCCTTGCCATCAACCGCGCCGAAGCCTCAAAAATCGTCATGGCCGTCGGCAACAATGATGGCATCCAAAGGGTCGATAACCAGATGCGGGTGCCGCTGTCATCGCTGCCCCCCGTGGCCGACGCAGCGCCCGCCCCGGCCGAAGGTGACGACCACGCCGATGAAGACGGCATGGTGTTCTACCCGGTGGAAAAGGGCGACACCCTTTCGGCCATCGCCAAGCGCCTGTATGGCAACGCCAACCTGTATCCCAGGATTTTTGAAGCCAACAAACCCATGCTGAGCAACCCGGACAAGATTTATCCGGGGCAATTGCTGCGGATTCCGCCGCTCTGATGGCGGGCGACAACGGCGATCCGGTTGTTTGCTGACCTTTGGTTGGGGAACGACCGGTTGCCCCAACTCGCTGTCGTCCAATCAAACGGAAGCTTTGGGCCCTTTTTCGGTCATTGCGGCTCGCCTGCCGGTCGCCTGAAAGCGGACAAGGTTACCAATCGGCCTGGATGGCCGGCTCTGGGACAAAGCGGCCA
>JBBRPI010000027.1:0-17287 GCA_038228305.1 Sphingomonadales bacterium
CGCTGCCGACGTCTCGCCAAAGACTGGGAGCGATCCATCGAAAGCGCCACGGCATGGGCAACCATCGCCAGCATCCGAATGCTCACACGCAGAATCGCAAGGCTCTCAACTCATTGAAGTACTTTTGAATCGGGCTCTAAGAAGTAACTCATAAATATCAACATGAAGAATGCCTTATGCACAAAAAGCGTGTCAGGCGACGTCCACTCGTCAATAAAAGCAGCCATTCCCAAGCCCAGTGACGAATGACCGAGTCTGGTCGAGAGCAGCCGTTCCCCCCCCAACTGCCAACCCATCACGCCGTTTGAGCGCCAGGCGATTGTCAGCTACACCGCCGATCATGACTGCACTCACCGCTTTTGATATCGTTGTCGGCCTGATCGTTGTGCTGGCGGCGCTGGCCGGGTTGGCGCGGGGGTTTGTTGGTGAAATTGTTTCGTTGCTCGCCTGGGCGGCGGGGATACTCGCGGTGCGCTATTTTTATGCCCCGGCCAAGCTGTTGGCGGTGAAATTCGTTGGCACGGAATCCGGCGCGGCGATTCTGGCCTTGGTGGCGCTGTTTTTGCTGGCCTTTATCCTGGTGCGGGTGATCGGTGGGCAATTGAGCAGCAGCACCAAGGCATCGGTAATCGGGCCGGTTGATCGCGTGCTCGGCCTGGGCTTTGGCGCGGCCAAGGGCGTGCTGGCGGCGGCGTTGTTGTTTTTGTTGGTCAATCTGGTGTTCGATACCGTCGATCCGGGTGAACCATCGCCGGAATGGATTGTCGCGGCGCGCACCGCGCCCACGCTGGCGATGGTATCAAAGGCGCTGGTCGATTTTGTTGCCGAACAGCGCCGGGTGCTGCCCGACAGCGCCGCCAAAAACCCGCATGAGGGGCTGCCCGGCCTGGATGGCTATGCCCCCGGCGAACGCAGCGCGCTGGATAAATTGCTCGATAGCCAGGAGAAGGCATCACCTTCAACGCCGATCTGATGCCGATCCGCCTGTATAACACGCTGACCCGGCAAAAGGATGTGCTGGTGCCGCTCAACCCCGAGCGGGTCACCATGTATGTTTGCGGGCCAACGGTCTATTCGCGGGCGCATATCGGCAATGCCCGGCCGGCGGTGGTGTTTGATGTGTTGCAGCGGCTGCTGCGCCATGAATATGGCGCCGATCACGTGGTTTACGCCCGCAATATCACCGATATCGATGATCGCATCATCGCCGAATCGGCGGCAACCGGCGTGCCGATTGCGCAGATCACCCGGCGGACGGAAGATTGGTATCTGGCCGATATGGGCGCGCTGGGGGTGATACCGCCCGATATCGCGCCGCACGCGACCACCAGCATTGCCGCCATGGTGGCGATGATGGAAAGCCTGATCGCCAAGGGCAATGCCTATGCGGCACAGGGCCATGTGCTGTTCGATGTGCCCAGCTTTGCCGGCTATGGCAGCCTGTCACGCCGGCCATTGGACGAAATGATCGCCGGGGCGCGGGTGGAAATTGCGCCCTACAAGAAATCGCCGGCCGATTTCGTGCTGTGGAAACCATCCAGCGCTGATCAACCCGGCTGGGATTCGCCCTGGGGCCGCGGTCGCCCCGGCTGGCACATCGAATGCAGCGCGATGATCGCGGAATCGCTGGGCACCACCATCGATATTCACGGCGGCGGCCAGGATCTGATCTTCCCGCATCACGAAAATGAATTGGCGCAATCGGCCTGCGCCCATGATGGCGCCCCGCTGGCGCAAATCTGGATGCACAATGGTTTCCTGAACATGGGCGGCAGCGACAAAATGTCAAAATCGCTGGGCAATGTGATGGGGGTGGACGAATTGCTGGCACAGGGCTGGCACGGCGAAGTGCTGCGGCTGGCGCTGCTCAGCGCGCATTACCGCCAGCCGCTGGAGTGGACGACGGAATTGCTGAGTAGCTCGAAAGCGAAGCTCGATTACTGGTATCGTGCATTTCAGGAGATTGATTTCCTCGAAACAATAATATTGCGCCCGCAGGAGGAATTTGAGGATGCGCTTTGTGATGACCTAAACACTCCGGCGGCGATCGCCGCTATTTCGGCGGGCATTGAGCAAGTTTTTGTAAGGGTTGGTCACGCGGTAAAGCAATTTGGTTTGCTCAGCCATGAAGCGACCGCAGCAAAAGTTGATGCTTTGACAATAGTATCCAGAGCCGTTGGGGCAGCTCAAATGCTGGGGCTACTTCAGGTCAAGCCTTCGGAGTGGTTTCGCGGTGGCGGCGACACAGATGTCGATCTTAAGATCGCCGCCCGCACTACCGCAAGAGCCGCAAAAAATTTCGCTGAATCCGATCGCATCCGCGACGAACTCGCCGCCGCCGGCATCATTCTTGAAGACGGCCCTGGCGGCACTACATGGCGGCGGGCATAATCATTTTCGGGAAGGTTTGGAGAAGCACATGAAGTTTCTGGCTCTCGCAGCACTGCTCCTGGCCGCCCCGGCCCTCGCTGCGCCCATCCCGGCGTCCGATCTGCTCATCCGCCAATCCACCCCCACGCTGAACTGGCGGTGGCGGGCGGCGCCCGAGGCGGCAACCCAGCCGGCGCTGCTGAAATCGCTGCGCGCCGCCGCCCTGAAAGATGCCGCCGCCGCCCAGCGCAGTGCGACCCGTGATGCCGCCAGTGCCAAAAAAACCGGCTTTCCGTTCCGCAAATATGAATCGATCAGCGACTGGACTTTGGCGGCCGATACGCCTCGCCTTTTGGCACTGTCCGGGTTGGTTTACAGCTTTACCGGCGGTGCCCATGGCAACACCGGCTACACCACCAAAATCTGGGACAAGACGGCAAGGCGTAGCATCGCCTTTGACGCGCTGTTCAACGATTGGCCGCGGGCCCGCAAATTGATCGAGCCGGCCTTTTGTGCCGCGCTTGCCGCCGAGCAGAAACAACGGCGCGGCGGGCAGAGCCTGGGCGGCGATTTCGATAAATGTCCAAGCCTTGCCGAACAGCCGATCATGCCCTGGGCCGATCTCGCCACCCGCGCCACCCAATTCCGCGTGCTCGTCGGCCCCTATGTCGCCGGCCCTTATTCCGAAGGTTCGTATCTCGTCACCGTGCCCTGGCCCGATGCGGTGAAGGCGCTGGTAAAGCCCGGGTATCGCGATGATCTGTTCGGTGAAGGCTGATCAGGTCGTACTCGCAACCGAGCGATGTTTCGCCTATATCCAACTGCATGACTGAAACGCTGTATAACACCCGCATCCTGCGCCTTGCCGCCGATACCGCCAACGCTGCGCGGCTGGTGGGCCCACAGGCCAGCGCGACAAAGGTGTCGCCGGTTTGCGGCAGCAAGGTGACGGTTGATCTCGATCTGGATGATGCGGGGCGCATCAGCCGATTTGGTCAGGCAGTAAGGGCCTGTGCGCTCGGCCAGGCTGCGGCGACGCTGGTGCAGGCGGATATCATCGGCAAATCCGCGGCAGATATCGGCCTTGCCCGGGCCCAACTCGCCGATTGGCTGGGCGGCCACACCGAAACGGTCCCCGAATGGCCGGGGATGGACGTTTTTGCTCCGGCCCGCCCGCACAGGGCCCGGCACGCGTCGATCTTGCTCAGCCTTGATGCAGCGATCGCCGCGGCTGCCATCGCTGCGTCGGTCGACGCCTGATCGTGGCAGGCGGTCCCGCGCCCGCCTTGCTGCCCGAGGTCGTGGTCTACCTGTCGGCCAGCGTCGTGCTGGTGCCGCTGTTCGTCCGCTTTCGACTGGGTGCGGTGCTGGGTTATCTCGCCGCTGGCATCATCATCGGGCCATCGCTGCTGGGCGTGGTGACCGATCCGGAACGCGTGCTCAGCTTTGCCGAATTAGGCATCGTCATGTTGTTGTTCGTGATTGGGCTGGAATTGCAACCGTCGCGATTATGGGCGCTGCGCCGCGATATTTTCGGGCTGGGCGCGGCCCAGGTGATCCTGTGCGGTCTGGCGTTGACCGGGCTGGTGATGCTGCTGACCAAGCTCAGTTGGCAGGCGTCGCTGGTTGTCGGCCTACCGTTGGGCCTGTCATCGACGGCGCTGGTCATGCAAATGCTGAACGAACGAAAAATCGCCGGTACAGCCTTTGGTGAGCGCAGTTTTGCGATGCTGTTGTTCCAGGATCTGGCGATTGTGCCGTTGCTCACCATCGTTGGAGCGCTCAGCCGGTTACCCGATCCCCATGCGTTGCCCGGCTGGCAGATGGCGGCGATGACGGCGGGCGCGCTGGTTTTTCTGGTCGTCGTTGGCCGCTATCTGCTGCCCTGGGTGTTTCGTATCATCGGCACTTTGGGCGCGCGAGAGGCATTTGTGGCTGCGGCTCTGCTATCGGTTCTTGGCAGTGCGCTGCTGATGGCGTCGCTGGGGCTGTCGATGGCGCTGGGGGCGTTTGTCGCCGGCGTCATGCTCGCCGAATCGCCCTATCGCCATGCGCTTGAGGCCGATATCGAACCGTTTCGCGGGCTTCTGCTCGGGCTGTTCTTCATGGCAATCGGCATGTCGCTTGATCTGGGTGTGGTGCGCGATCAATGGCTGTTGGTCATCGCCCTCGTGGTCGGGGTGATGGCCACCAAAACCCTTGTCGTAATGGCGCTGGCGCGGGGCTTTGGCACCGGCACGATGCGGGCGTTCCAGATGGGCCTGTTGCTTGCGCAGGGCGGCGAATTCGGATTCGTCCTGTTTGCCGAGGCTGAACGCGGATTGTTGATCAGCCATGAGGCCGCGCAATTATTCGGCGCCGTCGTCACCGTATCGATGGCGCTTACCCCGTTGGTCTTTCTGGCAGCATCGCGCCTGAAACCGAAATCCGCCGGCAGCGCGAATCCTGATGGGCCCGAATCGGCAACGCATCTGAAAGGTGCCGAGGGCCGGGCGGTGATCGTCGGTTCCGGTCGCTTTGGCCAGGTCATTACCCAGATGCTGACGGCGCGTGGCATCGAAATCACCGCGATTGATCTGGACGCTGAACTGATCGAGGTGTCGCAACGCTTTGGCGCAAAGGTTTACTTCGGCGATGGCCGGCGCATCGATATCCTGCGTGCCGCCGGGATCGAACAGGCCGGCCTGTTGGTTTACGCCATTGATGGCGCCTGGGATCCCGTTTCGACCCTGGCCCCGATCCGCAGCACCTGGCCCGATTTGCTGATCATCGCCCGGGCCTTTGATCGCACCCATTGGCTGGCCCTGAAACGCGCCGGCATCGAAACCGTCGTGCGTGAGGCATTCGATGGTGCCGTTCACATGGGCCGCGAAGCGCTGGAGGTGTTTGGCACGCCACCCGATATTATCGATGCCATCGAGGATGAATTCCGTCGCCGGGACAGCGAACGGCTGGACCTGCAATTGTGCAGCGGTGATGCAATGTCCGGCGCCAGTCTGTTGATCGGGGCGCGGATCAGCTTTGATCCGGCTTCGCTTGGTGAAATCCCGTTTGAGGATGAACAGGAAACGGCGTAATTTGGCAGGGTGACGCTAACGTAAAGCTGGCCTAGAGCAGCAACATTGTTCCGGCACAAAGGAAGCTGACTATGACGCAATCGCGCGAAATTCGCCTGAAAAGCCGCCCCGCCGGCACGCCAACCCATGATAATTTCGAAGTTGCCACCGTCGATGTCGGCACGCCGGGCGCTGGCGAAGTGCTGGTGCGCAACCGGTTTATGTCGGTCGATCCCTATATGCGCGGCCGGATGACCGATCGCGCCAGTTATGTGCCGCCATTTCAGTTGGGAGAGGCTTTGCAGGGCGGTGCCATCGGCGAAGTCATTGCCAGCAACAATGACGGCTTTGCACCGGGTGATCTGGTGTCATCGATGTTTGGCTGGCGTGAATCGTTCGTCGCCCCCGGTGGCGCGCTGGAAAAACTGCCACGGCAGGTGAATGTGCCGGATCAGGCGTTTCTGGGCGTGCTCGGCATGCCGGGGCTGACTGCCTATGCCGGTCTGCTTGAAATAGGCCAGCCAAAGCCCGGCGATACGGTGTTTGTTTCGGGCGGTGCCGGAGCCGTGGGGTCGATTGTCGCGCAAATCGCCAAGATCAAGGGCTGTAACGTCGTCGCCACCGCCGGGAGTGACGCCAAATGCGATTGGCTGCGCAGCATCGGCGTCGATCACGCCATCAACTACAAGACCTGCGGCAGCCTGCTGGAGGCGGTGCGCACCGCCGTGCCAAAGGGCATCGACATCTATTTTGATAATGTCGGCGGCGAACAACTGGAGGTCGCTATCGAAATGGCCCGGCCGATGGCACGCTTTGCCGAATGTGGCATGATTTCGGAATATAATGATGCGGTCCCATCGCCCGGCCCGCGCAACATGATCCAGATCGTCGGTAAATCGCTGCGCATTCGGGGATTTATTGTTATCGAATTCGGTGCGCTGCGGCCGCAATTCCTGGCCGACATGGCCGGTTGGATCGGTGAAGGCCGGATCAAATGGGAAGAAACCGTGCTGGATGGCGTGGAAAAGGCCCCCGACGCTTTTATCGGGCTGTTTTCGGGTGGCAACACAGGCAAAATGTTGGTGCGCATTTAACGGGCAACGACGGATTTCGGATGGGGGCAGCAATTGCACACTGCAGAGTCTGCCCCCGTCAAAAAACACCCTCGCCTGGCGATCAGAGAGTCGATTTGACGTCTGCTGCGAAGGTACGTTGCGGAGACGGGTAGCAAACAAGGCATTTGGCATTGTTGCCGACGTCGACACCGAAATGCATCTGATCGGCTACTTCGAATTGGGCGCGCAGATCTACAACGAAATATTGGTAAAACCCCTGATAGGTGATGCCGATGATGTTGCTGATGTCGTGAGCGCCATCGTTGAGGCTGGCGTAGCGCGCCGCGGCTGTCAGCGCGACGGCGTCAACCGGCCGCCGCGTGGCGACCACTTCCGCCTTCCCAATGCGGCACGCTGGGCAGAAATTTGTCGAAGGACGCCGGAAACACCATGTTCTTGCCGGGGACCGCATCGGCAAAGGTAGCGCTGCCAGAACATGGAAAGCATCCCCAATGAGCAAAAATTGAATTATTGCACTTGAACTACGACTAAATTGCCGCTGATCCGACACAGAACGAAGTGGATATTTCGGTTTAGTTTCGATAACAAACAACAGGGTACATACATTGCTCATTCTATTCATAGAAAATTTGCGAAAATGTTATAAGAGTATAATTCATTTTCGTAGCATGAGACGACATTCGACTTGGTGGGCGAATCGTCATTGTGGATCGAACGTTCAGGTCTGCTGATCGATCGCTGACGCCAGGATGGTGGCTCTGTTCTTCTTGCAATTGCGCCGCCTTTGCGACTTTCGATCCGATCCATTAACGGCGACGGGCAGGTCCGCAACGCCCGGGGCGGTTTGACCCAGATCAAGGCCCATGGCGACACCCCGGAATATGGCTATGATCCGGGGAGATTGCGGTGGTCGATGGGTATGAAAGGCGTGGCGGTCCGCAGCGTATCCGGCCGGGGCAGCGGGTGCTGCAGGAGGTCGATATTGTCCGGATGGTCGCCGATCACGCGGCGCTGCGCCACCTTTGCGATGCGCTGGAGGATTGCGCGAACCAGCTTCCCAATCGCGTTGCCGTCATGGAGGCAGCCGGCATCAGCGCGGCGATCGCCGATTCCTTCGGTCGCCCCGAAATTGCCAGCAATACGATCCTGACCAGCCTGTTCGATGGCGACACTGTGACGGCAATGAATCCGCTGCTCGCCCGCATCCGGCACCGCCAAGGTGCCGATCAACTTCATGCCGAGGACCTTTGTGACGCGCTATCCGCCGCCGTTAAATCTGATGGCGCGATTCCGTCAGACCTGCTCAGCTACATGATGCGATGCCTGTTTGACGGTTGCCGCCGCTGCATCGATTTGCACGAGGCAACGATCCTGCTGCTTGCGCACAACCGGCTGACCCCGGCGGCGCGCGTGATGCTTTGTGCAAGCCTGGCCGAGGTGCCGCAACTCATCGCGTAGACAGACTGTTTTTAATTGATAATCGCGCGATTCTGCAGCGCCGCACGATCGAGGACTGTGATCATGCGCCCGCCAGGCAGGGCGATAATGCCCGCCGTTCGCAGGTGGGTCATTTGTCGGCTGACCGTTTCGATGGTCAGCCCCAGCACATCGGCGATCTGGCCACGCGACAGCGGAAGTTCGAAGGTCACTGCTGCAGCCATGCCCGTCTGATTCTCGATCGAACGGTCGACCATTTCGAGCAGAAAGCCGGCAAGTTTTTCCGGGGCAGTGCCGCGCGCCAGCAACAGCATCCGCGAGCGCGCCTCATCGAGCGCGCTCATCGTACGCCGCAGCAACAGCTGCTCCATCTTGACATGGTCGTTCAACATGGTCTGAAATTGAGGGCGCGGGAATATGCAGAGTTCGCTGTCGGTCAGCGCGGTGATCGAAAACAGCACTTCCCCGCCTTGGGCACGCCCGACGAAATCGGGCGCATACAACAGCCCGACGATCTGTTCGCGGCCATCGGCGGTGGCCGCAGTCATTTTGAGCACGCCCGACAGCACATTGCCGCACACGACGCTTTCATCGCCGGCCCACATCAACGTGTCACCCCTGGCGATACTCAGGTGCCGGCTGACGGCGTTTAGCCGTGCCAGTTCCTCGTCCGACAGGCTGCTGCATAATGCCTTGTCCCGGACCGTGCAGTTCGTACAGATATCGATGGTCATGATGGTCTGTAGCTGAGCGAATGCCCGGTGTCGCGGGATTTGGCGGAAAGCAGCCCCCTGAAGGCTGGCATCAGATCACTTGGTGACGCTCTTCATCGTTGCCGAGTGACGCTGCCGTCGCAATGCAGCGCCCGTCACCTCGTCCTATGCCCTTGTGCCCGATGGTCCTTAGCAAAGTTCGAGGTTTTCGTGGCGCCAGTGGCGGATTGGGGTTTTCATCGTCGATCAGAATGCGCAGCGCTGCGCCATCAAGGTCTTCGAACTGGCCAGACCGGATCGCCCAGAAAAACGCTGCAAGGCCCGAAAGGCCCAGTGCCAGTGCGACCGGGATCAGGATGACCAGACCCATCACCGCGCGGCATTCCGCAACCGAAGCGCATTGGCGACGACGACCAGCGATGATCCTGACATCGCCAGCGCCGCGACCAGTGGCGTGACCTGCCCGGCGATGGCCAGCGGTACTGCCAGGGCATTATAGCCGATTGCCAAGACGAAATTCTGTTTTACCACTGCCATGGTGCGGCGTGCGGCGGCAACCGCCAGCGCGACGGGCATCAGTCGGTCACCCAGAAACACCAGGTCGGCAGCCGTCTTGCCGACATCACTTGCCGATGACGGCGCCACCGAAACATAGGCGGCGTTTAGCGCAGGGCCGTCGTTGATGCCGTCGCCGACCATCAAGATGCGGTGGCCGCCGCGTTGCAGGTCCTCGATCACCACCAGTTTGTCGCCTGGCTGAAGCCCGCTGCTGGCAGTGATCCCGAGCGCATCAGCGACAGCAGCAACGGCAGCGGGCCGGTCACCGGAAATCAGGCTGACTGGAAGACCAAGCGCCCGAAGCCGATCAATCGCGGCGCCGGCGTCAGGCCGCAGGCCATCGTGGAAGTGCAGCAGCCGCACTGGATTGTCGCCAAATCGGAACGCAGTTAACAACGTATCACCCGAATCGTCGCCGCCGACCCAATCGGGTCGGCCTAGGCGGGCGCGTTGGCCTGCGAAAACAGCCTCGATGCCAAGGCCGGAAACCTCTGTCAGGTCGATCCCCGCGGCGGCAACGACGCCCTCACTGGCCAGAATCTGAGTCAACGCGCGTGCCAGCGGATGAGAACTGGCCTGCGCCAAGGCCAGTGCAACGCCTCTTTCGCTGGCGTCGAGCGGCAGAATCCCCGCTGGAACCGGGCGGCCAAGGGTCACGGTTCCGGTCTTATCCAGCAGGACCATGTCGGCTGCGGCCAGGCGTTCCAGCGCGGCGCCATCCTTGATCAGTACCCCCTTGCGCATCAGCGCGCCGCTCGCCACGACATGGGCAATCGGTACGGCAAGTCCAAGCGCGCAGGGGCAGGTGATGATCAGCACTGCGACCGCGATCAACAGCGACTGGTGCCATCCCGCCCCGGCCAGCATCCAGCCGGCAAAGCTGAGCACCGCCAGGCTGTGCACAGCCGGGGCATAAAGACGCGCCGCCCGGTCTGCGATGCGGACATACAATGATTTCGATTGGGCGGCGTTCGCCATCATGCGAGCGATATCGGCAATTACCGTATCGGCCTCGGCTGCGGTGATGCGAACCGTCAACGGCGAATCAATGTTAATTGTTCCCGCCAGCACCTGATCGCCGGCCGCGACCCTGACGGGCACATTTTCGCCAGTGATCAGCGCGCGGTCGACGCTGCTCGTACCGGATTCGACGATGCCGTCGGCGGCAAAGCGTTCCCCGGCGGCGATGAGCAGGCGCATGCCCGGTGCCAGTTCCGCCGCCGCCCGCCAGGCCGTGACGCCGTTGGCGTTGATGATATGACCGCCAGGCGCCGTCTGCCGCAATAATGCTGCGACGCTGTCGGTGGCGCGAGCCCGCATCGCCGAATCGAGAAAGCGCCCGGCGAGCAGGAAAAACAGCAGCATGGTGGCGCCATCGAAATAGGCATGAGGGCCGCCGATGATCGTTTCAAACAGGCTGACCGCACAGGTCAGCGCCACGCCGATCGAAATAGGAACATCCATGTTGGTGCGGCCGTGCCGCAACGCCGCCCAGGCATTGTTGAAGAACGGGCGCCCGGCATAGGCGACCGCTGGCAAAGCGATCAGCGCCGACAGCCAGTGGAACATCGAACGCGTTGGGCCGTCAGCGCCCGACCACACAGATACTGATAAAAGCATGATGTTCATCGCGGCAAACCCGGCGACGCCCAACGCCTTCAGCAGCCGCCGCGTTTCTAGATCGCCCGGGTTGGCCGTTGCGCCCAGGAACGGCTCGGCAACAAAACCCATTCGCTGTATTGCGGTGCGCAACCCTTCGTCGCCCAGCGCCGGGTCATGGGCAACGCTGACGCGCCGCGTCGTGAAATTCACCCGTGCAGTTGCGACACCGGGAATGGTCACCAGCCCACCTTCCAGCTTGGCGATGCAGCCGGAGCACCGCAGCCCTTCGACCGCGAAAACGCTGGTAGTCATGGCGTTCACGCCGGCACTTCGCCATCGAAATCGGCAACGTGGCCATTCGCACGCACCTTGACGCGGATCTGGAAGCGACCGGCGGGGAGCGTGGCCTGCGATACATAGCTGCCGTCGCGCCCGGCGGAAAAGCTGAGCGGCATGTCGGCAACGCGGCCAAGCGGGTGGAAGGCAACAGCAGTGATTGCTGCGCCGAGCGGGATGCGGCCGATCACCCGAACGTGACGTGCCCCATCGAGATCGATCCTGGCCGACCAGCCAAGCGCTCGTTGCGCACGACCGGCAGCAAGCCAACCATTGAATTGCTGGCTGGCAACATAGCTGTTGTCAACGACCGTGCCGCTAAAGGTCCGGGTCGCCAGGGTGGCCATCAAGACATTGACCGCAACGACAATTCCAAAAAAGGCCACCAGGATTCCGGCTATGTGCCAACCGTTGAAAGCGCGTGCCATTATTCGTCTCCCGGCCGGTGAAAGCTTGTGGTCGTCGTATCGGTCCCACCTTCATGATCAAGCGCGCGAACAGTGAAATTGATTGGCGTATGCGCGGCAGAGGCCGCCGGAGCCGCGACGAACAGCAGTGACTCGGCCACTTGGTCAGCACCGACACGGAGCCGCAGACGGTCGCCAGCGTCCTCGCGGTTGCCGGATTCACTCCAAATGGCGTTGCCGGCAATGCCTGAAATTGCCACCTCGACTTCGCGCGGTCGGCTTTCCATGTTGCGGATCTTGACAGTATAAGCATTGCGGATGCTGCCATCGGAAAGGCGCACCCATTGCGGATTGCGATTAGGCTCGACGCTGATATCGAGCCGGGTTCGCGTGCCCAACGAAAACAGCATCGCGAGCCCGATGCCAGCCCAGACTGTGAAGTAGATCAGGGTGCGCGGGCGCAGCAACCGGCGCAGCGGTGACAACGGGGTGCCGCCAGCAACGGCAATGGCGGTGTCCGCAACCGAGGTATAGCCGATCAGCTTGTCTGGCCGACCAACCTGCGCCATCACCTTATCACAGGCATCGATGCACAGTCCGCAGGTGATGCAGCCAATCTGCGGCCCCTCGCGGATATCGATGCCCGTCGGGCAGACCGCCACACAGGCATGGCAATCGATGCAGTCACCGGCGGGTGGTGGCGTGAAGTCTGCATACTCAACGGCTTGGCGCTTGAGGCCATGAGATCGCGGCTCGCCGCGCCAGTCCTTATAGGTGACCATCAACGATTTTTCGTCGAGCATGGCGCTCTGGATGCGGGGCCAGGGGCACATGTAGATGCACACTTGCTCGCGCATCAGTCCGCCCAGGATATATGTCGTTGCCGTCAGCACCGCGATCGTGGCAAACGCAACCGATGGAGCAGTGCCAGCAACCAGCGCGCGCGCCAGTGTCGGGGCGTCCGCGAAATAGAATATCCAGGCACCGCCTGTCAGCACCGCAATCACCAGCCAGATCGCGTGCTTCGATAGTCGGCGCAGCAGCTTTTGCATGCTCCATGGTGCCGCCAGCAACTTGATCTGGGCGTTGCGGTCACCGTCGATCAGGCGTTCGACGTGGACGAACAGATCGGTCCACACCGTTTGGGGGCAGGCATAGCCGCACCAGGCTCGCCCAACCGCCGAAGTGACCAGAAACAGACCGATGCCGGCCATGATCAACAGGCCGGCGACGTAATAAAATTCGTGTGGCCAGATTTCGATCTGAAACATGTAGAACCGACGATGCGCCAGATCGACCAGCACGGCCTGATCCGGGGCAAAGGGCCCGCGATCCCAGCGCAGCCACGGCGTTACATAATAGACTGTCAGCGTTACGGCCATCACCAGCCATTTAAATCGTCGGAACGGCCCATTGACAGATTTTGGAAACACATTGCGCCGCGCTACAAAAAATTCAGGCCCAGCTGCAGCCGGTTCAACGCGCGACATTGTTGCCAGCAGCAGGCGCCACATCCGATATGACGGCGGCGGGGTTCTTTTCACCACCGCCTAAGGAATGCACATAGGCCGCCAGCATCTTGATCGTCACTGGGTCAAGCCGCTGGCCCCAAGCCGGCATCACGCCGCCGCGTGCATTTGTGATCGTTGCCGTCAATGCGTCGCGGTCGCCGCCATACAGCCAGATGGCATCTGTCAGATTGGGTGCGCCAACGGCGCGCCCGCCCAGGCCGGCGTCACCGTGGCAAACAGCACAATTGGTGGCAAACAAAGATGCGCCGCGCATCGCTGCAACGTTTGGCCGATCCTGCCGGGAAATGACGCGGACGTGCGCGACCAGGTCGGCAATCTCGGCGGGTTTCAGGATTTCGTCACGGCCAAAGGCCGGCATTTGCGACAACCGGGTTGCATCATCGCCGGGGTAGCGAATGCCATCGGCCAGCGTCGTGGCGATCGCCTTGATGTCACCGCCCCACAGCCAGTCATCATCATTCAAATTGGGGTAACCCTTTGATCCAGCCGCGCCAGCACCGTGGCACTGTACGCAATGTACCTTAAAGGCTGACCTGCCACCTCGTTCGGCTGCGTGCAGCAGCACCGGATCATTCGGCAATTGTTCGATCGGCATCCGCATCAGGGCCAGTCGGATTGGCGCCTGCCGTGCCTGTTCCGCAGCCAGTGCAGTGTTGAGTTCGCTATGGCTTGTCCAGCCAAGCAGGCCGGGCGTTGCGCTGTGCAGCAATGGAATGGCCGGATACGCAATAGCATAGACAGCGGCAAAGACGATACTGGCGTAAAAGGTCAGCAGCCACCAGCGCGGCATCGGCGTGTCGAGTTCCTCGATGCCGTCCCAGCTATGGCCCACCGTCGGCGTACCGGTGGCCACGTCGATGCGGCTGTCGGCGGTGCGCGTTGCCGATGCGGGCAGTCTTGGGTCCGGCTGGGGGTCAACCATTCTGGTCATCCTCAAAGATCATGGTGGCGGCGCGCTTGTGCGCGGCACGCGCATCGCGGCGGAATGTCCAACCAAACAAGATGATGAACATGACCCCCATGAACACCAGCCCCCAGCTGTCTGCGGCTTGGCGGAGCGCGTCATAGTTCATCGTGGCTGCTCCTTGGCGGCAGCGGCGTTAAAATCCACCGCCGTCCCCAGCGATTGGAGATAGGCAACCAGTGCGTCCATTTCGGTCAATCGTTTGGCGTCGCCGTCGAAATCGCGGATTTGCACCTTGGGATAGCGCTTGATGAAATCGCCGCTGTCTGCCTCGGGGTCGGCCTGAGCCGCCAGATCTGCACTCGCCTGTTTGATATCTTTATCGGTGTAGGGCACGCCGACCCGGCGCAGCGCTGTCAGATGGCCCGCAATGTTGCGGGTATCCAGGTCGCGCTGGGCCAGAAAGGCATAGGGCGGCATGATCGATTGCGGCACGACGGCCCGCGGATCGGTCAGGTGCTGGACATGCCAATCGTCAGAATAACGGCCGCCAACCCGGGCAAGGTCTGGCCCGGTCCGTTCCGATCCCCATTGGAACGGGTGATCATACATGCTTTCTGCGGCAAGGCTGTAGTGGCCGTAACGTTCTGTTTCATCACGAAAGGGCCGGATCATCTGGCTGTGGCAGCCATAACATCCCTCGCGGATATAGATGTTGCGGCCGGCCAATTCGAGCGGTGAATATGGCCGTACACCTTCAACCTTGATGACGGTGGTATCGATCCAGAACAATGGGGCAATTTCGACGATGCCGCCGATCGCGACTGCGACAAAGGCAAGCACCGCAAGCAGCGTCACGTTGCGCTCGATCACTTTGTGACGGACGTAAGGGGAAACCATCAGTGCTGCCTTATTCTGCAAGAACGGGAAGGAGCGGACGGTCACGCTCAGGATCGAACGCGGGGGTTGCCATTGGCGCCTCCGAACGCAATTTACCGGCAATCGTCATGCCGATGTTCCAAGCCATTACCAGCGCGCCTGACAGATACAGCACGCCGCCGGCAGCTCGGATGATGTAATAGGGGTGCATCGCAGCGACGACTTCCGCAAAGGCGTAAACGAGATAACCGTCCTGGCCATATTCGCGCCACATCAGGCCCTGGGTGATACCTGCCACCCACATCGACGAAACGTAAAGGACGATCCCCAGCGTTGCGAGCCAGAAGTGCCAGTTGACCATCCGCAGCGAGTAAAGACGTGTCCGGCTCCACAAGCGCGGCGTCATGTAATAAAGCGCCGCAAAGGTGATCATGCCGTTCCAGCCGAGTGCGCCGGAATGGACATGGCCGATCGTCCAGTTGGTATAATGGCTAAGGGAGTTTACCGACTTGATCGACATCATTGGGCCCTCGAATGTCGACATGCCGTAAAAGGCGAGGGCGGCGACCATCAGGCGGATGATGGGGTCGGTACGAATCTTGTCCCAGGCACCGTTCAGCGTCATCAGGCCGTTGATCATGCCGCCCCATGATGGCATCCACAGCATGATCGAAAACACCATGCCCAGCGTCTGCGCCCAGTCGGGAAGCGCCGTGTAGTGCAGGTGGTGGGGGCCCGCCCAAATATAAAGGAAGATCAGCGCCCAGAAATGCAAAATAGACAATCGATAGCTGAAGATCGGCCGCTCAGCCTGCTTCGGCACGAAATAATACATCATGCCCAGGAAGCCGGCGGTCAGGAAAAATCCGACAGCGTTGTGGCCATACCACCATTGGATCAGCGCATCCTGCACGCCCGAAAAGGCGGAATAGGATTTGGATCCCAGCATCGACACCGGCATCGAAACATTGTTGACAAGGTGCAACATCGCGATGGTGATGATGAACGCGAGGTAGAACCAGTTTGCGACATAAATATGTGGTTCACTGCGACGCATGATGGTGCCGACATAAACTGCAAGGTAGCTGACCCAGACGATCGTCAGCCATATGTCGACATACCATTCGGGTTCGGCATATTCGCGGGCTTCGGTAACGCCCATTACATAGCCGGTGGCGGCGAGCACGATGAACAATTGGTAGCCCCAGAACACGAACCGAGCCAGCGCCGGAAAGGCAAGCCGGGCACGACAGGTGCGCTGAACGATGTAAAAGCTGGTCGCGATCAGTGCGTTGCCGCCAAAGGCAAAGATCACCGCCGAGGTATGGAGCGGCCGCAAACGGCCAAAGGTTGTATATTCCGAATGCAGATTGACAGCCGGCCATGCCAGTTGCGACGCGATGACCAGGCCGGCCAGCAGCCCGACAACACCCCAGAAAACTGTTGCCATGACGCCCCAGCGAATGACATCGTCGTAGTAGACTGCGGATTGGTCGGGTGCCCGTATCGGCTGCGCCGCATAATCGCCGCGCACCATTGTAGTGAGCAGGCCGATCGCCGCCGCAGCCGCCACGATCGTCATGTGCACGGCAAATGCACCGTCCGCCGCCATAACCGCAGCCACCAGCGCCATCGCCAATACCAGCAACCAGCCGCCCGATTTGAAGAGGATCGATTCCATTTGGCCACCCACACAGCGTTGTGGACGACGTTTCGCCCGAACCCGCCGGTGTCGGCATTGATCTGGATCAACCCGGCGAGTCAGGACCCAATGCGCGTCGCTATGATCCGGCAAAAACGCGGGTCCAGCCGCTGTCCTTGGCGGGCAACGTGGCCCTGGCTGTGCACAGCATCGCTCAAGATCGAATGTTGGTATTGAACCGCACGGAATCTATTCGGCGCAAGGCGGTTAAAGCCGTTCTGCGATTTCGAGGCCGTAAATGCTGACATTATATCGTTACCCGGCTTTGGCCAACGCCATTGCCGGCTCGGTCTATTGCCGGGCAGATAAACCTGCTGCCCGGATAAAAATTTCGCCGATTCTTACTGTCATGCGCCACACCAATTTTGATGAATTGTTCGTGGGCGACGGCGCGTTCGGCCATCACTCGTTTGAAATACGCCCGGCGGTCCATGCGCTGTCTATAGGCCGTCGTGTCTGGCGCGCAGGGCGCCAGCATCTCCTCGCCATAGATCGCAAGCGTTGCCTGCGGAATCATCGTGAAGTGCACATAGGCGACGCAATCCGCTGCGGTGAAGTCAGAGGCGCAGACGAAAGGCGTTCACGGAAAGGGATCTGCTTTTCGAGCAGCACCAGCTTGAGTTTGTTGTAATAGTTGCTGACACCAAATCCGCACAATATGATCATGGCGATGCTCCCGCGATCCTGGATCGGGCAAGCATATACAAAATCAGCC
>JBBRPI010000028.1:0-14095 GCA_038228305.1 Sphingomonadales bacterium
CATCGCGTGTGAAGGCTGACTGACGCAATGGGATCGTGTCCGGCAAGTCTCCTTCGTGCCTGTCAACTTCTCGAAGCTGCCCTACGTTTACGCTTCACCCCATCGTTGGTTTCGACGATGCGGCGCGACCGGTGTTGGGCGGATGCTGCCTGCCACTTTTTCGCCCGAAACCTGCCGGTCGGATTTTGGGTGATCAAGTCTCGGCAACGCAAGGCGAGCGGCGATAGCCGAATCGTGGCCGCTGGTTCCGGAACGGCGGCTTTGCAGTGACACAACCCCGTTTTTGGGGCGGTCGCACAGCGGTCCAATACCGTATGAACTGCCGGAATGATTGGGGTCTGGAGCCTGCGCCTCCAGCCGCTGGAGGCAGTCTACCTGACCGATCAGGGGGGGGTAGAGTCGCCGAATACCCACTCGCAGCGAGGTGAGGACGGCATTGCGATACCGTCCTCACCTGCCCGCGGCCAAGCGGCGCGAGTCGCTTCTCCCCGCGGGGAGGAGGCGATTAAACCTGCGGTGCCGGTTCGCCAAAACCGCCGCGACGCCCGGTTTTCGGAATTGCCGAGACGCCGGTGGAGGGGCGGGCAGCGGGGGTGCCGGTGGTGGCTGACCGGTCGATGGGTTCGCCAGCCAAGACCTTTTTGATCTCATCCCCGGTCAGTGTTTCGAGTTCGAGCAGTGCCGCGGCCAGATTGTGAAGCTGATCGATATTGTCGTTCAGCACTTGCTTGGCACGGTCATAGCCAACTGTCACGATCATGCGGACTTCGGCATCGATCAGTTGGGCGGTCTGTTCGCTGACATTCTGGGTGCGGGTGACGCTGTGGCCCAGGAACACTTCTTCCTGGTTGTCGGCGTATTTCAACGGGCCGAGCTTGTCGCTCATCCCCCATTGCGTCACCATCGAACGGGCGAGGTCGGTCGCATAACTGATGTCCGACGACGCACCCGAGCTGACCTTGTCATAGCCAAAGATCAGTTCTTCGGCGACGCGGCCGCCCATCGAGACCGACAGGTTGGCGTACATCTTGTCGCGATGATAGCTGTACTGATCACGTTCCGGAAGGCGCATGACCATGCCGAGCGCGCGGCCGCGAGGGATAATGGTTGCCTTGTGGATGGGATCGGACGCAGCCTCGTGCATCGAGACAACCGCATGGCCGGCCTCATGATAGGCGGTCATCTTTTTCTCATCTTCGGTCATCACCATCGATTTGCGCTCGACGCCCATCAACACCTTGTCCTTGGCGTCTTCGAAATCGCGCATCGAAACCAGGCGTTTGGCACGGCGGGCGGCAAGCAGCGCTGCTTCGTTGACCAGATTGGCGAGATCGGCGCCGGAGAAGCCCGGTGTGCCGCGCGCGATGGTGCGGGCGTTGACATCGGGCGCCAGCGGCACCTTTTTCATGTGGACGGCAAGGATCTTCTCACGGCCTTCGATGTCTGGTCGGCCAACGACGACCTGGCGATCGAAACGGCCAGGGCGCAGCAGGGCAGGATCGAGCACATCGGGGCGGTTGGTGGCAGCGACGATGATGATACCTTCATTGGCATCAAAACCGTCCATTTCGACCAAAAGCTGGTTCAGCGTTTGTTCGCGTTCATCATTGCCACCGCCAAGGCCGGCACCACGCGAACGGCCGACCGCATCGATTTCGTCGATGAAGATGATGCAGGGGGCGGCCTTTTTGCCCTGTTCGAACATGTCACGGACCCGCGACGCGCCGACGCCGACGAACATTTCGACAAAGTCAGAACCTGAAATGTTGAAGAACGGCACATTGGCTTCACCAGCAATGGCGCGGGCGAGCAACGTCTTGCCAGTGCCGGGAGGGCCGACGAGCAGTGCGCCCTTGGGGATCTTGCCGCCCAGCCGGTGGAAGCGGCCCGGATCCTTCAGAAAGTCGACGATTTCCTGCAATTCATCACGGGCTTCATCGATGCCGGCAACATCGTCAAAGGTGACGCGGCCTTCCTTGGCGACCAGCAGCTTGGCGCGGGATTTGCCAAAGCCCATGGCACCGCGGCCGGCACCATTCTGCATCTGGCGCATGACGAAAATCCAGATACCGATCATCAGCACAAACGGCAGCATGTTGAAAAACAGCTGGGCGATCAGGCTGCGGCTTTCCTCGGGCTTTGCATCAAAGCGGACGTTCTTGGCGCGCAAGCGATCGACCAATTTGTCATCGCCGGGATTGAAGGTGCGGAAATCTTCATCCGAACCGGTCTTGCCGACGATTTCGGCACCGCGGATTTCGGCCGATTTGATGCCGCCCTCGTCAACCTTGGTCAGGAAATCCGAATAGGCCATGGTATTGCCGTCGCCACCGGATTTAGACGGACCCTGCATGACATTCACGACAACGACCAGCCCCAGAAGAATGACGAACCACAGCCCCAGATTCTTCATCCAGGGGCTGGGAGGGCGTTTGTTATTGTCGGCCATATCTTCGGCTTTCAGCTGATGAATATCTGACAAGATAGGCATGTTGCGCGCGCTTGCAATCAGCCTGTGCGATTCTGCCCCAGTATAGGGGCGAAATGACGGAGTTTCAGGGTGATTTACGGCGCGGTGGGGCCGGGCTGAAGCGCCACAATGGTCCACCGCGCGCTTTGACGCTGGCCAAGGTGGCAGAATCGCCCGCCACCAGACGCGCAGTGAGGCGCGCGATCTCGGGGCCGCCAGGGCTGGAATCGGGATTGATGGCGGCGATGGCGCGCGCCACCAAACGGCGCACAATCTCAACCGGCAGGCCGGCAGGATCGATGCCGATGCCAGCGGCGGTGGTCGCCACATTGCCGGCCCAGGCGCGGTCGGCAGTCCAGGCCAGCGCGGCCTCGGCATCGGCCAGATGCGCCGCCGCCGCCGCCAGCCGCGCCGGATCGAGCCAGGGCGTTCCCGCCAGCAATGCCCGCGCATGGCTGCGACCATAACGGGGATCGCGATTGGCGAGGTCGTCGATCGCCGTCCAGCCGGAGCGGGCGACGATGGCGGCGAGCGCGCTGCGCCGGATTGCGAGGAGCGGGCGGACGAGGGTGACGGTAGCGGAGAGGTTGCGGCAGAGCCTGATCCCAGCCAGACCTGCGCTGCCGCTGCCGCGCGCCATTCGCATCAGCAGGGTTTCGGCGGCATCATCGGCATGGTGGGCGGTCAACAACAGCGGCACGTCATGGGCGGCACACCATTCGGCCATCAGCTCATAACGCGCAGTGCGGGCGGCGGCCTGGATGTTGGTGGCGGGCTTTGGCCCCAGCCAGGGCAGCGTCACATAGGGGATGGCGGCTGCGGCGCACAGCTTGGCGACTCCGGCCGCCTCTGCCGCCGATGCGGCGCGCAGGCCGTGATCGACGGTCAGCGCGGTGATACGGCCCGGATAGGCGACGGCGGCAAGCCAGAGCAGCGCCAGGCTGTCGGGGCCACCCGATACGGCAATGGCTAGCGGTTCGGTGGGGCCTGGCGCCCGGCCGAGCGCGTGTGCCAGCAGCGCGGCAAGATCGGGCATATCGGGATCATGCCGGACATTTGGCGCGGGCAGACAGCGCCTTGGTCTCGGCCTGCTGCGCCGGGGTGAGTTTTTCGCCATAAACCGATTGCAGCTCGCCGAGCACGCGGCAGGCGTCCTTGGGTTTCTTCAGGCCGTTCATCGCTGTGGCCAAACCCAGCAAACTGTCTGGCGCCCGGGCATTCGTCGGCGCGGTCTGATAGATTTCGAGGAAGCTTTTTGCGGCCTGGGCGTGCTGGTTGCGCGCGGCATAGCTTTTGCCCAGCAAATATTGGGCCTGGGGCAGGCGGGTCGATTTGGGGTAGGCAGCGATGAAATCTGTCATCGCGGTTTCGGTCCCCGGCCAATCCTTGGCAACGGCCCTGGCATAGGCGGCCTTCCATGCTGCATCGGCGGTGGCGGGTGGAGCTGCTTTGGCAGGCGGTGTCAGCACTTCGGCCTTGGGAGGTACCGCTGGTTTTGTGCCGGGTTTGGCGGCGGGCACAGCGGCGGCTGCCGGCGGGACAGCGCCTAGGGCGGCGGGCGGGGCGTTGCCCTCCAGGGCGTTAAGGCGAAATTCGATATCGGCGCGCTGCTTTGCCTGGGCTTCCTTCAATTGCTTCAGTTCGAAGTGATCGGCCTCCACCTGGCCGGTCAGGGTGCGCAATTGGCGTTCAAATTCGCCGACCCGATCCGAAAGATCGGTCAGCGGCGCGGACGCCGGCGTGCCGATCGGCGCCGGCGGGGCCGCCACCGGTGGGGCGATTTCGGGTTCGAAATATTTCGGGTCGCCACCGGGAAACACCTTGCGCTGTACGGCGCGCAGTTCGGATTCCAGCTTGCCGACGCGTTTTTCGACCTTCACCGGGTCGATGTCCTGGGCCACAACCGGGGCAGCCAGCACGGTGATCATGGCAAGCAAAAGCAAACGCATGACGTCAGACTCCCGGTGTTGCTGTAGGCGGCATTGCTGCCGGCCCGGGCGCGCCTGCAGCCAGCGGTGCTGCAACCACCGGCGCCCCGGGCATTGGCCGCGCCGCCAGATCGGCTGCCGCCAGGCTGATATCGCGCACGGTTTCAACGGGTCCGCCCAGTGGCGCCACCGGCCGCCCGCCCACGGTGATCGCCAGCGCCCCGGCCTTGCCCGTCCACAACAACAGGCCCGGCCGGTCGGCTGGCACGGCATAGCTTTCACCTGATTTCAAAATGCCGATCTTGGCGTTGGCGCGGGTGGCGCGATCATAGATTTTGACCCAGACGTCTTCGGTGGCGGTCAGCACGACGATGCCGGCGGCAACCGGCGCTGCAGCAGAGGCGGCAAGTGGTGCCGCTGCGATCCCCTGATCGGGGGTCACATCCGGATTGGCGCTCATCGGCGGCGAAGGCTCGGCGACCGCGATTTCCTTGGTGTTCACAACCGGCGCTGAATCAAACACGCCCGCCCCCCAGGCCGACAGGCCCGCGATCACCAGTACGATGATGGCGATACTGGCCATGACCAAGCTCCGCGACGGCAGCCGGCGTTCGTCCAGCGGCTCCATTGATAGCGGGGATGGCACATGCGCCAGTTTTGACGTTTCAGCGCGAAACTGGGCGGCGATGGTTTCGGGATCAAGTCCGACATATTGGGCGAAATTTTTGACGAACCCGATGGCATAGGGCAGCGCCGGCAGCAATTCATGATCATCCGCCTCCAGCGCCTTCAAATGGCGCAGCGGCACCCGGGTTTCCTTGGCAATATCGACCAGTTCGATGCCTTTTGCCGTCCGCGCCGCCGCCAGCACCTCGCCGGTACGCTGCCCGCTGTGGCGATCGATGCCAGGCGCGGGCGTGGGGAGTTCAGGCATATCCGAATTGGAATCCACGTCGGAATGTTCCCTTTGACCACGGCAGGCGCCCCCGCATTGCCGAATTGCGCCAATCGATGCCGTTGGTCCTGCTTTGAGTCAATGGATTGCAGGGGATGATGGGGTGAAAAGAGTGTAAATTGCGAGGAGCCTGTGGCCCGTCCCGACATCCCCGTTTCACGCGCCGCTTGTTGCATCGCATCAAAGCCGCTATGGGGCGGCGCTTGCGCGGTGGGTCCTGGTCTTATGGTCGGGGTCATCGTGCCGCCCCGCCGACCCCCACAGGAAATATCAATGGCCCTGCGTAATATCGCGATCATCGCGCACGTCGATCATGGCAAGACAACACTTGTCGACCAATTGTTCCGCCAATCGGGGACGTTCCGCGAAAACCAGCGCGTCGCTGAACGCGCCATGGATTCCAATGATCTCGAAAAAGAACGCGGCATTACGATTCTGGCCAAATGCACGTCGATCGAATGGACCGACAAATCCAACGGCGAGACCACGCACATCAACATCGTCGATACGCCAGGCCACGCCGATTTCGGCGGCGAAGTCGAACGCATCCTTTCCATGGTCGATGGTGTAGTGCTGCTCGTCGATGCCGCCGAAGGCCCGATGCCGCAGACCAAGTTCGTCACCGGCAAGGCGCTTGCTTTGGGCCTGCGACCGATCGTCGTTGTCAACAAGATCGATCGCCAGGACGCCCGCGCCCAGGAAGTGCTCGACGAAGTGTTCGATCTGTTTGTGACGCTGGAAGCCAATGACGACCAGCTCGATTTCCCGGTGATTTTTGCTAGCGGTCGCAATGGTTATGCCGGCCGCGATTCCGATGTCCGCTCCGGCGATCTGGTGCCGCTGTTTGAAACCATTGTTGCCCATGTGCCGCCGCCGGCTGCCGATGTGGATGGCGAATTGAAAATGCTGGTTTCGCTGCTCGATCGTGACAGCTTTGTTGGCCGTATCCTTACGGGCCGCATCCTGTCGGGCACGCTGAAACTCAACATGCCAATCAAGGCGTTGAACCCCGATGGCACCGTGGTCGAGGAAGGCCGCGCATCGAAGATTTTTGCGTTTCAGGGCCTGGAGCGGGTTGCCGTTACCGAAGCCCGCGCCGGCGATATCATCGCCCTGGCCGGGCTGACCAAGGCGACCGTCGCCGATACCATCGCCGATATCAGCGTCACCGAACCGCTGCACGCCCAACCGATCGATCCGCCAACCTTGTCGATGACCTTTGCCGTCAATGATTCGCCCTATGCCGGCCGCGATGGCAGCAAGGTCACCAGCCGGATGATCTCGGATCGCCTGGTGCGAGAGGCCGAAGGCAATGTTGCGGTCAAGGTGACGGAAAGCGCCTCAAAAGATGCCTTTGAAGTCGCCGGGCGCGGTGAATTGCAGCTTGGCGTGCTGATCGAACAGATGCGCCGCGAAGGCTTTGAACTGTCGATTTCACGCCCGCGCGTCATCTATAGCACCGACGAAAACGGCAAGCGCACAGAGCCGTATGAAACCGTCGTCATCGATGTTGATGAACAATATTCGGGCACGGTTGTGGAAAAAATGGCCGGCCGCAAAGCCGAAATGACCGATATGCGCCCCAGCGGCGGCGGCAAGACGCGGCTGACCTTCAGCGCGCCGGCCCGCGGCCTTATCGGCTATCACGGCGAATTCCTGTCAGACACGCGCGGCACCGGCATCATGAACCGATTGTTTGAAAAATATGGGCCGTATAAGGGCGCGGTTTCGGGGCGCGGCAATGGCGTGCTGATCTCCACCGAAACCGGTGAAGCCGTCGGCTATGCGCTCGGCTATCTCAAGCAGCGCGGCACGCTGATGATCGAACCCGGTGAAGCGGTGTATCAGGGCATGGTCATCGGCGAAAATGCCCGTGACGAAGATCTGGAAGTCAACCCGCTGAAATCCAAGGCGCTGACCAACTTCCGCGCCAGCGGCAAGGACGATGCCATCCAATTGTCGCCACCAAAACGCCTGACCCTGGAACAGGCCATCGCCTATATCGACGAGGATGAACTCGTCGAAGTGACGCCGAACTTCATCCGGCTGCGCAAGATTCACCTTGATCCGAATGAGCGCAAAAAGGCATCGCGGGCGAAGAACGCGGGATAGGTGGAGAACAAAGCCTCCGGCGGGCAGGGCCTGAGGCCCTGCACCTATCTTTGTTGGGTTGGTCCTCAATATCTTTCTTGGAGCATCGCGCCGAAAATCTGAACAAGGCACAGTTCAGAATCCCTCCCCCTTGCGGGGAGGGATTTTTCTGTCCGCCGGCGAAGATTTTCGGCGCAAGTTATAGCCCAAATACAGGCGGTTTAGGGCCTGCGGCTCCAACCGATGCGGCCATTTCAATATTTGATCGTGACGGTGACGTTTTCAATATCGACGGCCGCAGCTGCGGCTATCGTAAACCGACTTTTATTCACGATCTCCGCCAGACTCGGACTGTCTGTTTTAAAATTGTCGTTTGATACTTCCTCGCTATCGCTCGAGCTATTACGCAGATCATGGACAGAAATTTCAAGCGCTTCGGCAAGTGCTTTAAAATTATTGGCGCCCGGCATTGTATTGGCTTCTTCCCAATTCCATACGCAGGTCGTGGTAACTCCCAGTTTATTAGCGAGGCCGGTTTTGGAAAACCCTTTTTCTTTGCGCAGCTTGGTCAGACGGGCAGCAAACCTAGCATGTCGTTTTTCGTAAAACATTTTTGACTCCATTTGAGTGCTGACGATGGAGCGGTAATGATACAGTGTTCACTCAATTGCAAGTGATAATATGTAAAATTTACTTGATATGTTACGGCACCGCCGCGCTCGGCACTTCGCCCTTCATCGAAGCTGACACCTTCTCTGCCGCCTCCAGCACGCGCAGGACATTGCCACCGGCCAACTTGGCGCAATCGGCTTCGCTCCACCCCCGCCGCAGCAGTTCGGCGATAAGGGCGGGGTAGGTTTCGACGCCTTCCAGGCCAGTTGGCGTCGTGTCGATGCCATCAAGGTCGCTGCCGATGCCGATATGATCATGGCCGGCGATTTTGGCGAGATGGTCGATATGGTCGGCAACGTCGGACAGGGTTACCGTTGGCGCCGGGTTGGCCTTGTCCCATTCCGCCAGCGCGGCGGCGGCGCGGTCGGGCTGGCCGATATACAGGCCCGAATAGGGCGGGGCGTTGTAACTGGCGCGAACGCCGGCGCGGGCCGCCTCATATTCCATGCGTTTGCGGCTGACATAGCCGGGGGCGTAATTGACCATCACCACACCGCCATTGGCGGCCAGCAATGCCAGCACATCATCGGGCACGTTGCGCGGGTGATCGACCAGCGCCCGGGCCGAGGAGTGGGAAAAAATCACCGGCGCCGCCGATGCCAGCATGGCGGCCTTCATGGTGCCGGGGGACACATGGCTGATATCGATCAGCATGCCGATGCGGTTCATTTCATGGACGACAGCCTTCCCGAACGCCGTCAGCGGTTCCTTGCGCGGCGCCTCATTGGCGCTGTCCGCCCAATCATTATGGCGGACGTGGGTCAGCGTCATGTAACGCACGCCAAGCGCATAGAATTGGCGCAGCGCCGGCAGCGAATTGTTGATCTGGCTGCCGCCCTCAACCCCCATTAGGCTGGCGATCTTGCCGGTTTTCTGGATGCGGCGGATATCGGCGGCGGTGGATGCCAGCTCAAAATCCCTGGGATAGCGCGCGACGATGCCGCGGATGATGTCAATTTCCTCCAGCGTGGCCTGCACCGCCGCCGGGCCAGTGACTGTGGCCGGCACCCACACCGACCAGAATTGCCCGCCGACCTGGCCGGCGTGCAGGCGCGGGATATCGGTTTGCAGCGGCGATGTCAGCTTCCGGGTGTCGGCCGCCAGATCGACGTTCCACCATTTTTCGCCAAATTGCCCGCGAAGCTGCTCGGCCCAATCATTATGGCCGTCGATGACTGGCTGGACCTTTAGCACCGCATGGGCGCGAGCGAGGTACGGGTCATCGGCAGCGATGGCTGGCATGGCGAGGGTGAGGGCGGCGAGGAGGGGGAGAATGCGCATGGCGGTGTTGTCGCACCGGACGGCGGGGGTTTGCAAGGGTGGCTCTCCCCTCTCTTGCCAGACAGGTGGCGCAGGGCAATCGCTTTGCGCTAACGGACGTTTATCAACCGGAGTCCCGCCATGCTCAATACCAGCGAACGCACTGCCTATAACGATGATCACGCCGCCTTTCGCGATACGGTGCGCAAATTGTTCGATCGCGAGCTTTACCCGCACCTCGACACATTCGAGGAGGAGGGCATTGTTTCAAAGGCCTTTTGGCGGGCGTGCGGTGACAATGGCCTGTTGTGCCCGACAGTGCCTGAACAATATGGCGGGCTGGGGCTGGATTTCGGTTACAACGCGGTTGTGAATGAGGAACTCGCCTATGCTGGATCATCGGCCGGGATCACGCTGCAATCCGATATCGTGGCCGATTATATCGTTGCCTATGGCAGCGAGGAGCAGAAGCAGAAATATCTGCCGAAAATGATTTCGGGCGAGTTGATCACCGCCATCGCCATGACCGAACCCGGCGCCGGTTCCGATCTGCAAGGCATTCGGACGACGGCGAAAAAGGACGGCAATCATTACGTCATCAGCGGGTCAAAGACCTATATTACCAATGGCCAGAATGCCGATCTGATCATCGTCGTCGCCAAAACCGACCCCGACAAGGGCGCCAAGGGCACATCGCTGATTCTGGTAGAGGGCGGCACCCAAGGTTTTGCGCGTGGCCGCAACCTCGACAAGATCGGGCAAAATTCCGCCGATACGTCGGAATTATTCTTCAACGATGTCCGCGTGCCGATGACCAATTGCCTCGGGGAGGAGAACAAGGGCTTCATTTATCTGATGAGCCAATTGCCCCAGGAACGGTTGGGCATCGCCATTTCGGCGCAGGCCGGCGCGCAGCGGGCGTTTGATGAGGCGGTCAAATTCACCAAGGATCGCAAGGCCTTTGGCAAGACGGTGTTTGATTTCCAGAATACCCGCTTTACGCTCGCCTCGCTGAAAACCCAGTTGCAGGTGGGCTGGGCGCATATCGACTGGGGCCTGAAACGCCTGCTGGACGGGAAACTGACCGCCGCCGAGGCCAGCGCCGCGAAATTGTGGCACACCGAAATGCAAGGCGAAGTCGTCGATGCGGCCCTGCAACTCCATGGCGGCGCCGGTTACATGAACGAATATCCGATCGCCCGGATGTGGCGCGATGCGCGGGTGCAGCGGATTTACGGCGGCACCAGCGAGATCATGCGCGAAGTGATTGCGCGCACGATCTGAAAGCCTTTGTCTTGCAGGATCGGGCACGGCCCTATTCAATCCGTGATGTTTGCCGATAACCGCTGGATTCTGTCGCCCGCCCGTGACACTGACGCCGCTGAAAGCCATAGGAGAAACGTCCATGATATTTGAATATAGCGACAAATCGAAGGCTTATATCGAGCGTGTCCGCGCCTTCATGGACGAACATATCTATCCCAACGAAGACCGTTATCACCATGAAGTCGCCACCGGCGAACGCTGGAAAGTGTTGCCGGTCATCGAGGAACTGAAGCCTGTCGCGCGCAAGGCCGGGCTGTGGAACCTGTTCCTCAACATCTGCGATCATGACGCCGGTGAATGGAAGGGCCCCGGGCTGACCAATCTGGAATATGCGCCATTGGCCGAAGAGATGGGCCGCGCCGGCTGGTCGTCAGAGGTTTTCAACTGCTCCGCCCCTGACACCGGCAATATGGAGGTGCTGCGCACCTATGGTAGTGAAGACCAGAAACAGCGCTGGCTGAAGCCGCTGATGGCCGGTGAAATTCGTTCCGCTTTCCTTATGACCGAACCGGCGGTGGCATCGTCTGACGCCACCAACATCGAAACCAGCATCGTGCGCCAGGGCGACGAATATGTCGTCAATGGCCGCAAATGGTGGTCATCGGGCGTGGGCGATCCGCGCTGCGCGATTTCCATCGTGATGGGCAAGACTGATCCCAATGCCCCGCGCCACGCCCAGCAAAGCCAGATCCTGGTGCCGCTGGATGCCCCAGGCATCACCAAGGTTCGCGCGCTCAACGTCTTTGGCTATGATGATGCGCCTCACGGGCATTTTGAAGTGCTGCTCGACAATGTCCGCGTGCCGATCGGCAATATGATCCTGGGTGAGGGCAAAGGCTTTGAAATCGCGCAGGGGCGCCTGGGGCCAGGCCGCATCCACCATTGCATGCGCAGCATCGGCGCCGCCGAACGGGCGCTGGAAAAAATGTGCAAGCGACTGAAATCCCGCGTCGCCTTTGGGAAACCGATCAGTGACCATAGCCTGTGGCACGAGCGCATCGCCGATTCGCGCATTGCCATCGAACAGGCGCGCCTGCTGACACTGAAGGCCGCTTATATGATGGACACGGTTGGCAACAAGGCCGCAGCCAACGAAATCGCCATGATCAAGGTCGTCGCGCCCAACATGAGCTGCCTGATCCACGACCATGCCATACAGGCGCATGGCGGCGGCGGCGTTTCACAGGATTTCGGCCTTGCCAGCGGCTATGCTGGCCAGCGGACCTTGCGCCTCGCCGATGGCCCTGATGAAGTGCATCGCCAGGCCATCGCCAAGAACGAGCTGCGGCGTTATAACTGATCCGGGGTTGATACCAGCCCCGGGAGGACAGCGATGATCATTCTGGGGCTGGCAATGGCAACGGGGATTGCCGGCCTGGCGCCGGGCGTAACCTTGCGACTGCCTGCAAAATCCTATGACCTGCTCGAAATCAGCGGCGAGCATTATGATCCGCCGGTGACGATCCGCGCCGATGGCGCCAGCATCGCCGGCCTGCGTATCGTGGACAGCAGCGGTATCAACTGGTCGGGCGGCACCATTTCTGCACCCGAAGGCAGTGCAGGCCGGGGAGCCGGCACCTACGCCGTCGATGTCCGGCACGTGCAGGGGCTCAGCTTTGAAAATATGATCTTTACCCGTGCGGCGCGCGGTCTTGTGGTGGCCGACAGTCGTGATGTGAAGGTGCGAAATTCACATTTCACCGGCCTCAGGTCCGATGGCATCGATGTCGCCGGGGTCAGCCAGATCCTGTTCGAAAACAATGTTTTTGACAGTTTTTCACCCATCAAGCCAACCGGCCGAAAGGGCGACCCCGATTGGAAGGATGGTGATCATCCCGACGCCATCCAGATCTGGACGACGCCGCAAACCCGCAGCGCCAGCGACATCATTATCCGCCGCAATAAGATCAGCGGTGACACCCAGGGTATCAATTTTTTCGGCCCGCGCGGCGATGGCTATCAACGCGTGACGATCGAGGACAATGACATCAGCATTTTGTACCCGGCTGGTATTTCGATGTTTGCCTGCACGGATTGCACGGTGCGCGGCAACCGCCTGAACCAGGCCAAAGGCGCCCAGTACAAGGTGAACCTGCGGTTTGAAGCGAGCACCGGCAAGGCGTGTGGCAATTTGTTGTCCAGCGTGCCCCGCCATCCTGCGAACGCGGCCTGCTGAATCCGGCTTGCGCCGGTTAGCGGCCCCTGCTACCCGCGCCGTCCTACCGGACGGGACACTTATCCCGGATCCTTTGGCTGTGCGGCCATGGCGGAACTGGTAGACGCGCAACGTTGAGGTCGTTGTGGCCGAAAGGCCGTGGAAGTTCGAGTCTTCTTGGCCGCACCAGCCAGTCAGCCGATCCGGGGATATCCCGGACCATGATGGGCACCGCCCGAATTGGCCCTCACTTTCCGGGGGTTTCCTGCGCCCAGAGGTGCAGGCCCAGACCCAACAGGATGTGCTGATCCGGCCATTGGAGCGGCAATTTGGCCGTTATCAGGGTTCCCCGGGGTGGCCGTCGGGCTGCATGAGGGGCATGGCGACTTGGCAATACAGGTATCACACAATGCATGATGGCGACGTGATGACGCTGACAAACATCACCGCCGACAGCGTCGGCGCCTATCTGTCTCACAACAGGCTTGCCCCTGCCGGTCTACTCAGCTTGATTGGTTCAACCAATGCAGCGCTCGCAAGGACAGGAGCCGCAGTCAGCGTCGTCATGGCTGCGCCCCCAAGTGACAGCGCAGGGTTTGACGCCGGATGAATATCGATCCCGATATAATCTGCCTGCTGATTACGCCGTCGTCGCGCCGGCCTATGCTGCCAACCGCAGCGCGGTGGCAAAGCATAGGGGCCTTGGCCGCAAAAAGGCAGAGCCGCAGCCCGTCAGTGGGCGCCGAAAGCTGAAGATCGCCATCCTGGCACGATAGGCGTCACGACCGCGGCTGTCGCTCCGGTATCATCTGCTGATATGTGGTCCTTCGCAAAACAGGCATTGCACCATGACCACATCTTCTGCAGCTTCCTATGTGCTCGTTCTCGACGGCCATCCGGACGCAACATCGCTTTGTGGCGGCCTGGCGTCGGCAGCAGCCGACGCCGCGACGACTCGTGGCGCTGAAGTGAAGATATTTCATCTGTCGGGGATGGTATTCGATCCCAACCTCGCCGGCGGTTACAAAACGCGGCAGGAATTGGAGCCTGATCTGGTGGGGTTTCTGGATGCGCTGCGCTGGTGCGACACGTTGATCCTGGTGCATCCGATGTGGTGGGGCGCGGCGCCGGCCAAGCTCAAGGGCCTGATCGACCGGGTGTTCCTGCCGGGTATCGCATTTGCCTATGAGGGCGACGGGCATTTCCCGAAAAAACTGTTCGAAGGCCGCACGGCGCGG
>JBBRPI010000029.1:0-12991 GCA_038228305.1 Sphingomonadales bacterium
ATCAACGCCTACAACTATGGTCGCCGCCTGAAAACACTCCGCGGACTCACGCCCTACGAATACATCTGCAAATGCTGGACAAATGAACCCGAACGATTCATCCTAATCCCGCACCAGCAAATGCCGGGACCAAACACCTAGCCTTATTTCGGCTTTACGAATTTCAGCGTCATCCTGTCGCTTTCGCCGATGGCCGCATATTTCGCCCGATCCTTGTCACCTTCGGCATAGGTTGGCGGCAGTGTCCAGACGCCTTTGGGGTAATCGTGCATATCCTTGGGGTTGGCATTCACCGGCGATGATCCCGCGTATTCGAAGCCGGCAGCTTCGGCGAGCTTTCGGATATAGGAAGCCTTCATATATCCGCTGTCCTTCATCATCGCATCGGGGCGATCTTCGGGCAGGCGATGTTCTTCGATGCCCAGCACGCCGCCGGGCTTCAGCGCCTTGAAAAACGCCTTGAAGGCATCGGGCGCAAAGCCATCCATGTACCAGTTATGGACATTACGGAAGGTCAGCACGGCATCGGCACTGCCGGCCGGGGCGATGTCATAGGCGCCCTTGTCAAACGCAGTGGCGATGGCATGGCCATAAACGCCTGGATTGGCAGCGAACCGATCGCTCAATCGTTGTGCCGCTGCCGCCGATTTGTCGCCGGCCGCAGGGTTGGGGCCGGCCGCATAAAGCTGGCCGTTGTCCTTCAACAAAGGCCCCAGGATTTCGGTATACCAGCCGCCACCGGGCGTAATTTCCACCACCGTCATGGTTGGCTTTATGCCGAAAAAGCCCAGGGTTTGCGCCGGATGGCGATTCTGGTCGCGCGCCTTGTTGGCTTCTGTCCGATTCGTCCCGGCGATGGCGGCGTCATAGGGCCCGGCGAAGGCCGGCGCAGCAGCGATCAGGACAATTGCGGCAAACAGACTGTAACGGAGCATAATCGATTCCCGGGGGCAGTATTGAAAAGTCTGCATAACCGGGTGCGGCGAGTACCGCAAATCGCCGCGGCGGTTGCATCGTTTGCGCCACCGCCCCATTTGGCAACGCTTGATGGAGATGGAATCAACCCTTTGGCTGCTTGGCATCGGAATCGCGGTCATGCTGGCGGCCATCGGCGGTGATCGTCTGCGCCGCCGCGCGCCGTTTGCGTGGCACGCGCATCTGCCGTGGAATGCGATGGCGTTTCTGGGGCTGGCCGGATCGCTTCTGGCCGCCGTTCACCTGTTCAGCCTGGTGCGGATGCCGGGCTGACGCATTCATGCTGAACCGGCGTTAACGGGCCTAAGGTGGGCGGAACCGCCGCCGCATATCCCTGTGTCACAAGGGAGAATGTTGAATGAAATTGCAAATGATCGGCTGGATGCTGCTGGCGGCTACGGCCCCGGCGATCGCAAGGCCGGAAGCAAAAGCGGCGGAAGCCGAACAGGCCGAAATGCGGCGCGAACCCCGCAGAGACGGGGCCAAGCCCCGCGAAAATACTGGCGAAAAACGCCCCCTGATCACCTATTTCGGCAAGGCCGGGGCCCCCGACCCGGGGCCCGGAAAGGGCGAAAAAATGCTGGTAACGTTCGATAACAAAAGCGCGGCGGGTGTCTGGGAACGCAGCAAGGGCGAAGTCATCGATGATGCCGGATCGATTGGCGGCCTGCGTGCCGCACCGGCTGGAAACAAGACGGTTTATCGATCGATCGGCGCCGACAGCATGAGCGAATTCAATTTCAGCAAATGGGCGCAAGCCAAACCGCTGAGCAGCCTCAGCTTTGAATGGGGGTCGATCGACGCCTATAATTTCATCGATCTGCTCAATCCAAAGGGCGTAACCGTCTGGTCGCTTTCAGGTAGCGACCTGCCGCGATTTGATGGCGATTGGAACGAACCGATGGCCAACCAGCGACTGTACCTGCGTTTCCTGCCCCAGGCCAATGTCAGCGGCATCCGGATGCGATCAACTGGCCGCGCTTTTGAATTCGATTCGATTGCCGCTGCCGCTGGTGACATTACCGCCGCAGTCCCGGAACCGGGGAGCTGGGCGCTGATGATCACCGGCTTTGGAGCGATCGGCCACGCGCTGCGACGGCGGCGGGCAACGGCGGCGGCCTAACGAGCGCTTTGCAGGCAGTGCAAGAGGCTCTTGAATCCTATTGCAGGAACGGCTCCGCCACCTCAGCCGGCACCCGGATCACCCGTCCACTGGCGCGATCGATCAACGCCCAGACTGTCAATGCTCCCACCCGCAGCACCCCGCCGGCTCCGGTGATTTCGACGTGGCGATCAAAGCGCGCGCCTTTTGGCGTGCCGACCCATGTGGTCAGCGTCAGCACGTCCCCGACCAGCGTCGGGTGGCGATAATCGATCTCGTGGCGCGTGACGACCCAGATATAGGCTGCATTATCCACCGGCCGCGCCACTGCCTGCCAGTGCGCCGTCGCCACATCCTGAATCCAGCGCACATAGACGGCATTGTTCACATGGCCGAGTTCGTCGATGTCCGCCGCTGCCGCTGTGATCGACAGGCTGAAGGGCGTGCGATCAGCGGGCGGCGGCATCAAACTGGGTCAAAATAAATGCAAATTCCTCCGCCGTTTCCTGCAGTGCCGCAAAGCGCCCGGATTTGCCGCCATGCCCCGCTCCCATGTTGGTTTTCAACAGCAGCGGGTTGTTATCCGTCTTTGTCGCCCGCAGCTTCGCCGTCCATTTCGCCGGTTCCCAATAGGTAACGCGCGGATCGTTCAACCCGGCGGTGATCAGCAGCGCCGGATAGGCTTGCGCCCGGACATTGTCATAGGGGCTGTAACTTTTGATCAAGTCGTAATCGGCCTTGCTGGTGATCGGGTTGCCCCATTCGGGCCATTCGCCGGGGGTAAGCGGCAATTTGTCATCCAGCATGGTGTTGAGTACATCGACAAACGGCACATGGGCAGCAACTGAGCGCCAGATACCGGGATCGCTGTTGACGATCGCCCCCATCAATTCGCCGCCAGCGCTGCCACCACTGGCGGAAATACCGCCGATGTGGCCATAGCCCTTTGCCGCCAACGCCTTGGCCGCATCGACGAAATCGTTGAAGGTGTTGGTGCGTTTGGCGAGCTTGCCATCCAGATACCAGTGATAGCCCAGATCATCACCGCCGCGGATATGGACAATGGCATAGGCGACGCCCCGATCGAGCAGGCTGAGGCGGTTGGCCGAAAAACTGGGCGGAATTGCCAGGCCATAGGCACCATAGCCATAGACATGCAGCTTGCCTGTGCCGTCTTTCGGCCAGCCCTTTTTATAGACGATAGAGACTGGCACCTGGGCACCATCGCGCGCGGTGATGGTCAGCCGTTCGGTAACGTAATTCCCGGCATCATAGCCCGATGGGATTTTCTGGACCTTGCGCTGCGTGATCCTGCCATTGGCGGTTTCATAATCCAGCACCGTCGCAGGGGTGACCATCGAGCTGTAGTTCAGCCGCAGCATCGGCGCGTCCGGTTCCAGATTGGTGCCAAGTGAAACCGTGTAACTGGCCTCGGGCAGCGGCACGGCGATTTCGCTGCCATCGTCGCGTCGCAGGCGAATTTGGTCCAGGCCATCCAGCCGCTCGGTAATCGCAAGATATGACGCAAAGGCGGTGACGCCGCGGATGTAATGACGTTCGCTGCCGGCGATCAAGGTCGTCCAGTCCCCGGGGTTTGCGAGCGTTGCTGTGGCGATACGGAAATTGGCGTGGGTATCGTTGCTCCGGATGAACAGTGTTTGCCCGCGCACATCGAGATCATATTCGCGGCCCTTCACCCGCGCGCTGACCAGCAATGCCGGGCTTTGCAATGCCGCGGTCGGCACCAGGCGGATTTCGCTCGTCACATGGTCGGCAGCGGTAATGATCAACTGGCGCTCATCCTGCGACCGGTCGATACCGACCCGGAAACCACTGTCGGGTTCCTCATACAGCACCGCCGCCTTGCCATTCAGTTGATACAGATTGACCCGGAAACTGCGCCATTCTTCGTTGACCTCCGTCCAGGCCAGTGATCTGGAATTGGCGGCCCAGACCGGCGTGCCGATGCTTTTGGCGGTCACCGTCGCAACATCGGCGCCGCTGGCGATATCACGGATTTTCAGCATGAAGCGTTCCGAACCGTTGTCATCATAGGCATAGGCGAGCAGCCGGCCATCCGGGCTGACGCTGGAGCCGCCGAGGCGGAAATAATCCTTGCCCGCAGCCAGCGCTGGCTCGCTCAGCACCAATTGTTCTGCGCCACCAGAGACAGGCCGACGGACCCAGGTGCGATATTGTGCGCCGGGTTCAAACCGCCACCAATATTCAAATTCGCCATCGCGCGCCGGCACGCTGGCGTCATCCTGCTGCACACGGCCCTTCAGCTCCGCCAGAATCGTCTCGGTCAGCGGCGCGATCGGCGCCATGCTGGCTTCGAAATACGCGTTCTCCGCCTTTACATACGCCAGCACATCGGCGTCACTGACCTTTGGATAGCCCTGATCCTTCAGCCAGAAATAATCGTCTGACAGCATTGCTCCGTGCCAGATCGACACATGCGGGCGTTTTTCGGCGATGGGAGGAGTCATCTGGGCATTGGTTCCTGTGGCAATGAGGGCGAGTGCAATCAGATATGGTCTCACATCGTCGCTCCTGCTGGCGCGGGCCATCATGCCCGCCTATGATGGCGTCTGCTACAGGCATAAGGTGTTACAATGTCCAACATCAAGGACCGTCTTGACGCGCTGCACACGCAACTGGCGCAACAGCGCCTCACCGGGTTTGTCATCCCGCTGACCGATGAGCATATGAGCGAATATGTCGGCGCCTATGCGCAGCGGCTGGCATGGCTGACGGGATTTCAGGGATCGGCTGGCTCTGCAGCGGTGCTGGGCGGCAAGGCGGCGATTTTTACCGATGGGCGTTACACGCTGCAGGTCCGCGAACAGGTGCCGGGCGATCTGTTTGAATATCATGATGTGCCGCAAACCAGTGCCGCGCAATGGCTGGCCGATCACGCGGCCGCCGGGGATCGCATCGGTTACGATCCGTGGCTGCACACCAGCGGCTGGGCGGTGGGCACGGCGCGTTTGCTCAAGGCGCAGGGCGCCGAACTGGTGGCGGTGACCGCCAACCCGATCGACAGCATCTGGGCCGGGCGGCCAATCCCGAGCGCCGCGCCCATGACGGTGCAATTGGACGAACACGCCGGGCAGACATCGGCGGCAAAGCGTGGCCAGGTCGCGGCATTCCTGAAGGGCGCGCACGCCGACGCGGTGGTGATTACCGCGCTCGATTCGATCGCCTGGCTGCTGAATATCCGTGGCAACGATGTCTCGCGCACGCCGGTCGCGCTGGCGTTTGCGATTGTCCATGCCGATGCGACGGTCGATCTGTTCACTGCGCCGGAAAAACTGTCCGCCCGGGTGCTGGCGCATTTGGGCCGTGATGTGCGGACCCATGCGCGTGATGGCTTTGAGGCGGCACTCGGTGGTTTTGGCGGCAAGACAGTGGTCGCCGATCCAGCCAGCGCGGTGGCGGCGATCTTCTCCGCGTTAAAGGATGGTGGCGCAAAGGTCATCGAGGCGCGTGACCCTTGCCTGCTGCCCAAGGCCGTGAAAAACCCCATTGAAATCGCCGGCACCATCGACGCCCACGTCCGCGACGGCGCCGCGCTGACGCGATTCCTGCACTGGTTTGACGGTGAAGCGCCCAAGGGAACGCTGACCGAAATGTCGGCGGCGGCAAAGCTCAAACGGTTTCGCGAAGCGAGCAATCTGCTCGAAGACCTGAGCTTTGATACCATCTCCGGTGCCGGTCCCAACGCCGCAATCCCGCATTACCGCGTCAGCGAAGAGAGCAGTCGGGCGATCGTCATGGATTCGATTTATCTGGTTGATTCCGGGGGCCAGTATCGCGATGGCACGACCGATGTCACCCGCACCATGATCGTCGGAACCCCCACCGCTGAAATGAAGGACCGGTTCACCCGTGTTCTGAAGGGCCATATCGCCCTCGCCAGCGCCGTGTTTCCCACCGGCACCCGCGGGGTTCAGCTTGATGCACTCGCCCGGCAATTCCTGTGGGCCGCCGGTCTCGATTATTCCCATGGCACCGGGCACGGTGTCGGCAGTTTCCTGTCGGTCCACGAAGGCCCGCAGCGTATCGCCGCAGCCTGGAGCAGCCAGCCCGGCAATGACGAACCGCTGGTCTCCGGCATGATCCTGTCAAACGAACCCGGCTATTACAAATCCGGCGAATATGGCATCCGCATCGAAAATCTGGTGCTGGTCGAACCGCGCAGCGTGCCCGGCGCCGAAAAGGATCTTCTCGGCTTTCACGAACTGACGTTAGCGCCGATTGATCGCAATTTGATCGACATTGCGCTGTTGGCCCCCGCCGAACGGGATTGGTTGAACAGCTATCATGCGCGGGTGCTGGCCGAAATAGGGCCGCTGCTGGATGATGCCGGGCAAGCATGGCTGGCGGGGGCGACGGCGGTGATTTAGGAGGCGCGGGCGGCGGGAACGATCGGCTCCAGACGTCAGAGACTATTTAAATCGTCTCCATCAAAACGGCACGTCGTCGTTTAGATCATCATCGAACGCCGTGGGGCGCTTTGCCGGCGCGCCAAAGCCACCGCCGCCACTTGCAGGCGCGCCATAATCGTCGCCGCCGCTATGGGCGCTGCCGCCGCTTGACTGGCCGGCGTTGCTGTCGCGGCCGCCGATGAGCGTCATTTCACCCTTGAACGGACCTACAACGATCTCGGTCGTGTAACGGTCGGCGCCGCTCTGGTCCTGCCATTTGCGCGTCGCGATGCTGCCTTCGATATAAACTTCGCTGCCCTTGCGCAGATACTGCTGCGCCACCTTGCCGATGTTTTCGTTGCGGATGACGATATTATGCCATTCGGTCTTTTCCTTGCGCTCACCCGATTGCTTGTCGCGCCAGTTTTCCGACGTTGCCATGGTGAACTGCGTCACCGATCCGCCATTGGCGAAGCTTTTGGTTTCGGGGTCCTTGCCCAGTCTGCCGACCAGGATCACTTTGTTCACGCCTGCCATCTTGGCTATCTCCCTTTCGTGACACCCTAGTCAGACGATGCGAAAACGGCAACGCCCGGCTTGCCCCCGACGCATTTTCCCGCCACTTTCACAAGTGTAGCGGGGGGCCCAAGGATGACCGACAACATCGACGCATTTGGGGGCCTGGTCACGGCCAGTCTGGTTGCCAATGCACTGGACAAACCAAAGGGCAATGCCGGCCACAGCCATGCCCATTGCGCCAATTGCGATGCACCGCTGGCCGGCAATTTTTGCGCCCACTGCGGCCAGAATGCCCATATCCATCGCAGCTTGCCGCATGTGGGGGAGGAGTTTCTGCATGGTATCACGCATTTCGATGGCAAGGCCTGGAAAACCCTGCCGATGCTGATCTTTCACCCGGGAACGCTGACCCGCGAGTATATTTTTGGCAAGCGCGCCCGCTATATCCAGCCGGTGCCGCTGTTCCTGCTCGTTGTTTTCCTGATGTTTTTCGTGTTTTCATTCATCCATGTAAAGCCGGGCGGCGGTGCCACCGATGAGCGTGGCAAGCAATTGACCCAGGCGGAAGCCGCCGCCGAACTGCCCAAGGTCAATGCGGAACTCGCCGATCTGGATCGCAGGATCGCAGCAGCGGCAAATAGCAAGGATCCGGGTGAACTTGCCGCATTGAAGGGCGCGCGGATTGGAGTGGAAGCGGCGCAGGCGCGTGTGAAAGCCAGGGCAGAAGGCGAAGTTGCCTCATCATTCGATTTTCAGGAAGAGGCCGCCCGGCAGATTGAGGAAAACTATAAGTCCGGCGTCATCAAGGTCAATCTGGGCAATGAAACGCTGGATGAACGCGCCAAGGCCGCGTTGGCAAATCCGCAGCTTGCACTCTACAAGGTGCAGGGAAAAATTTATAAATTCAGTTTCTTGCTGGTGCCGCTGTCGTTGCCCTGGCTATGGCTGTTGTTTGCCTTCAAACGCGGCGTCCGCATCTATGACCATGCGATATTTTCGCTCTATTCGATCAGTTTCATGTCGCTGCTGTTCATCATCGGCAGCGTCGCACTGGCCCTTGATTTCACAGCAGGATGGTTTTTCGCACTGTTGTTCCTCGCTCCGCCGGCACACATGTTCGTGCAGTTGAAGGGTGCCTATCAGCTCAGCAATTTCGGCGCCGGCTGGCGAACCGCGGCGCTGTCAATGGCATCGCTGCTGACGATCGGCCTCTATCTGGTGATGACGCTGGCAATCGGGTTGATCGATTAGGCTCCACTTGCCGGTTTCCGTCCAATCCTCTACCGCACCGCATCATGGACCGTACCGCCACGATCAGCCGCGCCACCAAGGAAACCAGCGTCGCCGTCACGCTGAATCTGGATGGCAGCGGGGTTTATACGGTCAGCACCGGCATCGGTTTCCTCGATCACATGCTGGAACAGCTGTCGCGGCACAGCCTGATTGATCTGGATGTGGCGGTAAAGGGCGATCTCCACATCGATGGCCATCATACGACCGAAGACAGTGGCATCGCGATCGGCGAAGCCTTTGCCAAGGCGCTGGGCGATCGGCGCGGCATCACCCGCTATGGCGATGCCCTGATTCCGATGGATGAAACTCTGACACGCGTGGCGCTGGATATTTCCGGTCGGCCTTATCTGGTGTGGAAAACCGCCTTCAGCCAGCCGCGGCTGGGCGAAATGGACCGTGAATTGTTCAAGGAATGGTTTGCGGCCTTTGCGGGATCTGCAGGCATCACCCTCCACATCGAAACGCTGTACGGCGTCAACAACCATCATATCGTTGAAAGCTGTTTCAAGGGGTTGGCGCGGGCGCTCCGCGCAGCTGTTGCCATTGATCCGCGCAAGGCAGACAGCGTGCCATCGACCAAAGGCACACTTGGCGGCGTTCCAAAGTCCGATGTCTGATCATATTGCCGTTGTCGATTACGGCGCGGGGAATCTTCGATCGGCGGCGCGGGCGCTTGCGGCGGCCGGTGCCAGCAACGTCGAAATCACCAGTGACCCCGGTCGTATCGCCAGCGCTGGCCGCATCGTGCTACCCGGCGTCGGCGCCTTTGCCCATTGCATCACCGCCCTGCGCGGCGCCGGCGGGATCGAGGCAGCGCTGGCCGATGCCGTGCAGGGCCGCAAGATTCCGTTCCTCGGCATCTGCGTCGGCATGCAATTGCTGGCCACCGAAGGCCATGAACACGGCGTCCACCAGGGCCTGGGCTGGCTGCCCGGCACTGTCACCCGTCTGGCCCCGACTGACCCGACGCTGAAAATCCCTCACATGGGCTGGAACAGCATCACCGCCGCAAATGACAGTGGCGTTGCCGCCGGCGATGCCTATTTCGTCCACAGCTATCGGTTTGACCCCGATGACGCCGCCGATGTGCGCGCCACCAGCGATCATGGCGGCGCATTCCCCGCCATTGTCGCGCGCGACAACATCACCGGCGTGCAGTTCCACCCGGAAAAAAGTCAAGGCTATGGCCTCGCATTCCTGAAGGCCTGGCTTGCATGATCATCTTTCCCGCCATCGATCTAAAGGCCGGCAAATGCGTGCGGCTGGCCGAAGGCGACATGGATCGCGCCACCATTTATAATGACGACCCCGCAGCACAAGCCCGGGCGTTCGCCAATGCCGGAGCGACGGCGCTGCATGTCGTCGATCTCGATGGCGCCTTTGCTGGGGCGAGCCGCAATGGTGATGGCGTGCGCGCGGCGATCGCTGCCTTCCCCGGCCGTGTGCAGGTGGGCGGTGGCATCCGCACCCGCGCCAATGCCGAAGCGTGGCTGGAAGCCGGAGTCTGGCGGGTGGTGATGGGCACCGCCGCGCTCGAACACCCCACATTGGTCCGTGAATGCGCCGCCGCCCACCCCGACCGCATCGTCGTCGCCGTCGATGCCCGCGATGGCATGGTCGCCACGCGCGGCTGGGCCGATAAATCGACTGTCACCGTCGCTGATCTCGCCGCGCGCTTTGCCGATGCCGGAGTCGCCGCGCTGCTGTTCACCGACGTCGGCCGCGACGGCATGCTGAAAGGCGTCAACCTGGCGGCAACCCTTGCTTTGGCCGCCGTCAGCCCGGTGCCGGTCATCGCGTCGGGCGGCGTGGCGGGCATGGCGGATATTTCAGCGTTGGTCGGGCAGCCGAACATAGAAGGCGTAATCACCGGGCGCGCTCTGTACGATGGCCGGCTTGATTTGGCCGAAGCGTTGAAGGCGGCGGCGTGATGGTGAAAGGGCCTCCGGCGGTTGGGGCATTGGCCCCAAACCCCATTTTGTTTTTGGTCCCAATGCGCCGTGCGACGAAACCTATGAATCATGGCCTGTGGTGCAAGCACTGTTTCGGAATTGATGCTCCAACCCGAAAAAATGGGTCAGGGCCCACGGCCCTGTCGCCGGAGGTGCGTAAAAAGCCAGTGAAATTACCGCAAAAATGACCCTTGCCGTCCGCATCATCCCCTGCCTCGACGTTGCCGGCGGCCGCGTTGTCAAGGGCGTCAATTTCATCAGCCTGCGCGATGCCGGTGATCCGGTGGAGGCGGCCCGGGCCTATGACGCGGCCGGCGCCGATGAACTGACCTTTCTCGATATCAGCGCCACGCATGAGGATCGGGGCACGTTTCTGCACATTGTCGAGGCGACGGCGGACGTGTGTTTCATGCCATTGACGGTCGGCGGCGGGGTGCGAACCGTCGCCGATGCGCGGGCGCTGCTGCTCGCCGGTGCCGACAAGGTGGCGGTCAATTCCGCCGCAGTCGCGCGGCCCGCGCTGATTGGCGAACTCGCCATGCGTTTCGGCGAACAGTGCGTCGTGGTGGCGGTGGACGCCAAGGCAACGGCGCCTGGCAAATGGGAAATCTTCACCCATGGCGGCAGGCGGGCCACCGGTATCGATGCCGTTACCTATGCCATCGAGGCGGCACGGCTTGGCGCCGGCGAAATCCTGCTGACCAGCATGGATCGCGATGGCACCCGCATCGGTTATGATCTTGCCCTCACCCGCGCCATCGCCGATGCCGTGCCGGTGCCCGTCGTCGCCAGCGGCGGGGTTGGCGGGGTGCAGGATCTTGTCAGCGGCGTGATAGACGGCCATGCCAGCGCGGTGCTCGCCGCCTCCATCTTCCACTTCGGCCAGGCCTCGATCGCCGATGCCAAGGCGGCGCTGTCCGCCGCCGGGATCAGGGTGCGCACATGAATGATGATGTTTTTGATCGGCTGATCGCCCGCATCAGCCTGAACCGTAGCGCCGATCCCGCCAGCTCCTATGTCGCCAAAATTATCGGCAAGGGCCGCGCCAAGATTGCTCAAAAGGTCGGCGAGGAGGCGGTCGAAACCGTCATTGCCGCGATGGGCGAGGATCGCGGCGAACTGGTGGGTGAAGTGACGGACCTGATGTTCCACCTCGCGTTGCTGCTCGTCGATGCAGGGCTGAGTTTTGACGACATCCGTGCCGAACTGGAGCGCCGGGAAGGCGTTTCAGGGTTAGTGGAAAAGGCCAATCGGAAGGTTTGAGTTTGCCTCCGGCCGCTGTGGTATAAACCCCAGCCGCCGGAGGCACTTTTCCTGCCTGTAAATCAAAACCACTCGGCTATGCTGGCCACATCAACGAAAACACACCCGGGGGAAACACTCGTGTCGAAATGGACTGTCGCATTGTTGGCGATTATCGGCCTGCTACTGGCGGGCGGGGCCTGGTATGGCAGTCTGGACAAGGAAACCCGCGGTGTGCTCGCCGCGCTGCCGACCAATTCTGATGTCCTCGGCTGGTCGGTGAAGGAGCGTGACGCAGCCTTTCGCGCCATGGACCGGCTGACGATATTGGCCAAATCGAACGAAATCCTGCCATCTGCCAATCCACTGCCGCTGCCCGCCGGCAAACCGCTCATCATCCCCGGCATCGCCCAATATGGCGCGTCACAACGGCTCGCCGGCATCGTCATCCTGCAGGATGGCAAGGTCCGCTATGAAAATTACGGCCTGGGATTTGATGCAAAGGGCCGCTGGACCAGCTTTTCGGTCGCCAAATCCTTTACCTCAACCCTGGTCGGCGCCGCCCTGGCCGATGGTTCGATCAAAAGCCTGGATGACAAGGTCAGCAGCTATATCCCCGATCTGCATGGCTCGGCCTATGATGATGTCTCGGTTCGCCAATTGCTGATGATGAGCTCGGGCGTCCGCTGGAACGAAGATTATGAAGACCCGAAGGCCGACGTTGCCATGTTCAACAATGCCACTCCTGATCCCGGCGTTGATGCCACCGTCAGCTATTTGCGCAAACTGCCCCGCGCCCACCCGCCCGGCGAAGTCTGGCATTACAACACCGGCGAAACCAATTTGATCGGTGTGCTCGTTTCGTCCGCCACCAAAAAACCACTGTCGCAATATCTGCAGGAGAAAATCTGGCAACCCGGAGGCATGGAGGCCAAGGCCACCTGGCTGTTAGGCAAAACCGGCCATGAAATCGCCGGCTGCTGCCTGCAAGCTGCCACCCGCGACTTCGCCCGCTTCGGCCTGTTCGTGCTGAACGTTGGGCCCCCGAATGGCGCCAAAATCGTCCCCGCCGATTGGTTCGCCCAGGCCACCACCAAACAAAAGGACATCGGCCAGCCTGGCAAAGGCTATGGCTATCAATGGTGGACCTACGACGATGGCGCCGTCGCCGCCCAAGGCATCTTTGGCCAAGGCATCTTTATCGACCGCAAACGAAATTTGGTAATCGCGACCAACGCCGATTGGACGCGGGCAACCCAAGGCCCGGAAGGCGCGGCGCGGGAGATGTTTTATCGTCAGGTGCAGGGGTTGATTGATGCCGAAGCGATCATCACGGACTAGGTGTTTGGTCCCGGCATTTGCTGGTGCGGGATTAGGATGAATCGTTCGGGTTCATTTGTCCAGCATTTGCAGATGTATTCGTAGGGCGTGAGTCCGCGGAGTGTTTTCAGGCGGCGACCATAGTTGTAGGCGTTGAT
>JBBRPI010000030.1:0-9864 GCA_038228305.1 Sphingomonadales bacterium
ACTCATCGACTCGCCGCGCTGCCACCGATCCCAAATCTCCGCCCGCTGAGAGGCCGAGTAATATATCCGACGCCGCTGCTTCATCACACCGCTCCTTCTCATCGTGAGAATGATGCGTTGCGTCGATCAGTTGAACCCACCGGGCGAAAGCGGTCGTTCCGAACTATTGAGTTTGCAAGTGCCACAATCGTCAAGCGTTGTGGCCCCAAACCCCATTCGAATTGTCTATCACCCCGGTCTTCGCCGGGGGGACGCCACTCAATCCCCCTCCACCGGCGGCAGCTTCGCATCCGCCGCGCGCAGCACACGGCCCATCGCCCAGGCGCCAACCGCGACGCTGGCGATGCCCAGCGGCCCCAGCCGGCGCGCCACCGCCGGCAGCACCAGCCCGATGGCAAGCCCCGCCGGCCCTGCCGCCACGCCGCCCAGCCGCTGCGCGATGGCGCGGCTGGCAACGGCACTCACAATCGGTCGCCACATGGGGTGCTTCCTTTCAAATCGGCGGTCCGGCCTTTTGCGCCGCAATCCAGCCGTCGATATGCGCCTCCAGCACGTCCAGCGGCACCGGGCCATTTTCCAATATGGCGTCATGGAAACGTCGTTCGTCGAATTTTGTTCCCAACGCCGCCTCCGCCTTTGCCCGCAACCGCTTGATGGTCAGCTCGCCGATCTTGTAGGCCAGCGCCTGCCCCGGCCAGGTGATGTAGCGGTTGACCTCCGCCTCGATATTGTGGCGGCTGAGCGCGGTGTTGGTCAGCATGTAATCCACCGCCTGTTGCCGGCTCCAGCCTTTCACATGCATGCCGGTATCGACGACCAGCCGGCAGGCCCGCCACATTTCAAAGCTATAGCGGCCCATTTGTTTTTCGGGCGTGTCATACAGGCCCATTTCTTCGCCCAGGCTTTCGGAATACAGCGTGCAGCCTTCGACAAAGGCGGTGAATGATGCCTGATATTTGCGGAATTTCGGCAGGTCGAGCTCCTGCTGCAATGATCCTTGTGTCTGGTGACCAGGCGCCGCCTCATGCAGAGTCAGCGCCGGGATTTCATAGAATGGCCGCTGGTCGAGGTGGCTGGTGTTGACCCGATATACCCCGGCGCGCCCGGTGGCGACGCTGCCCCATTCCGAATAGGCCGATGTGGTGCCATCGGCCTGATCGGCGGGGATGGCCTTCACCGAAAATGGCAGCCGTGGCAGCGTGCCAATGATCCGCGGCAGCCAGTCATCGATCTGTTTGGTTACCAAGGCCGATTTTTCCAGCAGTTCTGCCGGGGTCTTGGCATAAAATACCGGATTGCTGCGCAGGCCCGCCACATAGGTGGCGCGATCCTTGAACCCGGCCTTTGCCGCCACCGCATCCATCGCCGCGCCGATCCGCGCCACTTCCGATAGGCCAAGCTGGTGAATCTGTTCCGGCGTCATATCGGTCGTCGTCATGGCGCGGGCGCGATAGGCGTAATAATCCCTGCCGCCCGGCGTGTCGCTGATGCCCACCGTCTGCCGGCATTTGGGCGCATATTCTGCGCTGTAGAACGCCAGCAATTCCCGATACGCTGGCACGATGCTGGTGTTTATCAGCGCCTTTGCCCGCGCCTGCATCGCCGCCCAATCCGCGTCATTCACCCCCAATGGCGGTTTGCCGGCAAAGGGTTTCCAGAATACCGAATCCTCGGGCTTTGCGACGATGTGCGCGCTGATCGAATTTTCAAACCCCTTCAGCGGCGCGCACGGCTGAGCATAGCCGCCCTGCAATCCGCTGCGCGTCACCGCGATTTCGGCGCGGTTATACGCCGGATAAGCCGCCAGCCGGCCCAGATAGGATTCATAATCGGCGCGCGTCGCCAGTGGCACCGATTCGGGCAACCCGGCAAATCCGGTATGCCAGCCCGAATAGGTCGTAAAGGTGATTGCCCTCTGGCCGAAATGATTGCCGTCGATCTGATCGGCCAGCATCCGCCGCAGCACGCCGCGGTTGACCGTATCGGCGGCCGACAGCCCGGCGCCATCCAGATGATCAAGACGATCGACAAAGGCCATCAGGGTCTTTGCCTGGCGATCGGCTTCGGCCAGGCTGGGGTCGGGCAATTTGCCATCGCCGCTGTGATCGCCAATCTGGGTGGCAAGAAACGGATCAGCCGACAGCGACCAGGCCCAATGATCGGCGATAACGGTTTTCAGATCATCGGCCCAGGCGGCGGTGGATGCCAGCAAGACAGCGATCAGCGCCGGATACAGATGCAATTTCATGGTGACGTGCTGCCTTCCCCGGTTATGCTGGCAGGATAGCGGCGGGGGATGGCGAGTGGCAAGCAAGGCAAGTGAAACATCATTACTGTCGCGGCTATTTTCCGACCAAGTGCTGGCGGCGGCGAGTGTCATGCTGTTTGCCGCGGCCATCATCGCCATCGCGCGCGGCCAGCCGCAATGGGCGCGGGTGCCGCCGCTGGTCTGGCCGCATCTGTTTGCGATCCTGGTCGCCACGGCGCTGACGCCGGTGATGCTGCTGCGGCCAAAGGGCAGCCGATCACACCGCAAACTCGGCTATGTCTGGGTTGCCGCCATGGTGCTGGCCGCGCTGACCAGCCTGTTTTTCAAGGCGAGCGCCCGACAGCCCAATCTGGGGGTGTTCAGCGGCGATTTTTCGCCAATCCATATCCTGTCATTCTGGACGCTGGTCCAGGCGCGGCTGATCGTCATCCGCGCTCGCCAACACAATCGCATCGGCCATGAACGTGCCGTACGCGGCATGGTCATCGGCGCGCTGCTGATCGCCGGATTTTTCACGTTTCCGTTCAACCGGCTGTTGGGGCATTGGCTGCTGCACTAGGAAACACGAATGGCCCTATCCAAACACCGCCCGCCGCACTGCCCTTGCGACCAGATCGGCGGCAATTGTGCCGATTTCGGCCAATGCCACCGGGTCACTGCCCCCCGCCTCCGCCGTTGACAGCACAAACAGGCAATCGCCATCGAACGGCGTGTGGATGGGCCGAATGGCACGGGCCAGGCCATCCTGCGCCATCACCGCCACCCGCCGCGCCTGGGCACGGGTCAGCGGTGCGTTGGTGGCAATTGCGCCGATGCTGGTGTTCTGGCGGGCATCGCCAGTCGCACCGCGTTTCGGCATCGGCACCGTTCCTTCCGGCGGCGCGCCCGCATAAACTTCGCCAAAACTGTTGCAGGCGATCAAAGCGCCGATGATATGCCCGCTGCCCAGAACCGCCGAAACGCTGCCGATACCGCCCGGCCGGCTGCCGGCGCGGGCGCCATGCCCCGCCCCGATGGCGCCGCTGGCATCGCCGGTTCCCAGCCCGGCAAAGGCCGCCCGCGCCAGCGCGCGATACGGCGGTTCCGTCCCCCAATTCTTGTCGCCGCCATTCGCCAGATCAAACAGGATCGCCCCCGGCACAACCGGCACATGGGGCAGGCCCGCGCCGATCGGGATTCCAACGCCCATCGCCGACAGGCACAGCACCAGTTCATCGCCCGCCGCCAGCCCGAACACTGATCCACCCGCCAGCGCCAGGCCATGCACGCGTTCGACCAAAGTTGACGGGTCCAGTGCATCGGTTTCGCGGGTGCCCGGCCCGCCGCCGCGCACATCGACCGCCATTACCACGGGCGCATCGGGCACGATTACGCTGACGCCGGTACGCATGCCGGCAGCATGGGCATGGCCAACCCGCAGGCCGGGGACATCGGAAAAGCAATCCATAATGTCGCACCATAGCAGCGTCAGTGCGCCGCCTTGCAACTTTCCCGGCAAACAGGCAGTTGTGATGCCCGGGGGCGGGAGAAACATTTTGGTTACCGCGCACATCAATCGCATCGGCACGGCAGTTCCGCCAAATGATGTTCACGACGCGTTTGTGCATTTCGTCGGCGACATGATCGATGATCGCCGCAAATCGCTGATTTTCAAACGCATGGTCAGCCGCGCCGGTATCGAACATCGCTTTTCTTATTTCGAACCTCGCGAAAATCCCGATCGCTTCATGGCCGATACCGAAGGTTTTTACGCCAAGGGTGCTTTTCCCTCCACTGGCGTCCGTATGGAACGCTTTGCCCAATCGGCACCGGTGTTGACCGGCGCTGCGCTGGATGCGCTGGGGCTGGATGGCGAACGCGAACGCATCACGCACCTTGTTGTTGCCTCGTGCACCGGTTTTGTCGCGCCCGGCGTTGACCAGTTGATTGTCAAGGCGGCGGGGCTCAACCCGTCGGTGGAACGCACGGTGGTGGGCTTCATGGGCTGCTACGCCGCGGTCAATTCGCTACGGTTGGCGCATCATTTCGTCCGGTCTGATCCGGCTGCCCGGGTTCTGGTCGTCAATCTGGAACTGTGCACACTGCATTTTCAGGAAACCGGCGATCTGGAACGGTTGCTGTCGATGTTGTTGTTCGGCGATGGCTGTTCTGCGGCGCTGGTCACCGCCGATGAAACTGGCCTGGCACTGAACGATTTCCGTGCTGCGACAATTGCCGATTCCGGCGAAGCCATCACTTGGGTGATCGGCGACCAGGGCTTTGACATGCATCTGTCCGGCGAAGTGCCGGGCCGCATCCAGCGCGCCCTGAAATTCGAAACCGAACGTAATGATGGCGAAGGCCTGCTGCGCGGCACCCGGCCCAGCGATTATGATCTATGGGCCGTTCACGCCGGTGGCCGCACGATCCTGGATGCAGTTGAGGCAGGATTTGAACTGCCCGGCGATGCGCTGCACTGGTCACGCGGCATTTTGCGCGAATTCGGCAACATGTCTTCAGCGACCCTGATGTTCGTTCTCCAGCGCATCATGGGCCAGGTCGGCACCAGCGTTGATCGCGCTTCAAAGGGCTTTGCCGTCGCTTTTGGCCCGGGCCTTGCGGCAGAAAGTTTCCGCTTCACGACAGTATGAGCGTGAGCGCCGCCAGCTTTGCAAAGCGTGCCAGCGATGCCGAACTGATGGATGCGGACGACCTGGATCCCGCCATCTATGCCGCGCTGATCGCCGATCTGGCGCGAGTCAACACGATCACGCTCGCCCGGCCGCCGACGCTGGCCTGGCTGGCGCGGGCGACGCGCGGGATCGGCCGTTTCAGCCTGATCGATGTGGGGTTCGGCCATGGCGACATGCTGCGCGCCATCGCGCACTGGGCGCAGCGAGCGGGGAAAACGGCACAATTGTCCGGCGTGGATCTGAATCCGCGCAGCGCGCCGGTGGCGATGGCGGCGACTGACCCGGCGCTTGGTATTCGCTATCTGACCGGCGATGCGGCCGAGCTGAACCATCGCCCCGATTTCATCATCTCGTCGCTGGTGGCCCATCACATGACCGATACCGAACTGGTCGATTTCATCCGCTGGATGGATGCAACGGCGGTGCGCGGCTGGTTCATCAACGATCTGCACAGGCACTGGCTGGCCTGGGCAGGGTTTCGCGTGATTGCGGCGGTGCTGCGCTGGCATCCGATTGTGCGCCATGATGGGGCGCTGTCGGTGCGTCGGGCGTTTGCGAGGGCGGATTGGGATCGGCTGCTGGCGGCGGCCGGGGTTCAGGCGCAGGTCAATTGGTGCATCCCGTTCCGTTGGACTGTGGGATGTTTGAAGTGACCGCCCGCCCGATCATCATTGGCGGTGGGCTTGCCGGTGGGGCTGCGGCGACGCGGCTTGCCCAGCACGGACGAGCGCCAATGTTGTTTGAGCGTGAGGCTGGCGCGCATGACAAGATTTGCGGCGAATTCCTGTCTGTGGAGGCGGCGCGTCATCTGTCGGCGTTGGGGTTTGATTTTGCCCGGCTGGGCGGCGCGCGCATTGATATGATGCGCCTGCACGCCGGCAGCCTCACCGCCAGCACGCGGCTGCCGTTTATTGCCACTGGCATCACGCGCCGGGCGCTGGATGCGGCGCTGCTCGATCACGCCGAGGCCGCCGGGGCCCAGATCAGCCGCGATACTGCCGTTCGCCATATCGCCAATGGCCGGGCCGTGACAGGGGCGGGGGAATCGGACACCGGGCCGTTGCTGCTGGCCACTGGCAAGCATGACCTGCGGGGGGAACAGCGGGATCCGGCCGGCACCATCAAGGGCCTGATCGGGTTCAAGCAATTTTTCAGGGCGACTCCGGCGCTGCGCAATGCGCTGCTGGGCGCGGTGGAGGTAACGGCGTTTGCGGGGGGCTATGCCGGGCTGCAATGCGTCGAAAATGATCGGCTCAACCTGTGCTTGTTGATTGATCGTGATCGCTACAAGGCGCTGGGCGGCACCTGGCCGGCCCTGTTTGCGGCGCTGCTCGCAGAGCCTGGCCTTGCCCGACTGGCCGAGGCTGAAGCGTTGCTGGCAAAGCCGCTGACCATCGCCAGCGTACCCTATGGCTATCTCACCGCGCCCGGGGATGGCCTGTATCGACTGGGCGATCAGGCCGCGGTCATTCCCAGCTTTTGCGGCGATGGCATGGCGATGGCGTTGCATTCCGGGCGGCTGGCGGCCGATATGATTGCCGATGGCGCGAGTGCGCCAGCGTATCAGGCGCGGCTGCGCGGCGATGTCTGCAATCAGGTGCGGCTGGCGACGGGGTTGCAACGGGTGGCGACCAGCGGCATCGGCCGCTTTGCGCTGGTAGCCGGCCTGGCCGCATTGCCGGGCGCGCTGGCGCTGCTCGCCCGGATGACGCGCGTTGCCCCTGCGGCGCTGGCAAGGGCGGGGGTTTGACCCTAGGATTGTCATCCCCGACTGTCGGAGCCGAACCATGCGAACCCTGTTAGCCGCGCTTTGTCTCGTCCTTGGCGTGCCGGCCGATGCCGCCACCGAACGCAGCGGCAATCTGGACGGCGTTGCGGTTATTGATCGCCTTGATGTCGCCGATCTGCCGGCGGGCCAGGTTCAGCGTTTCTGGTTTCGCGCTGGTGATACCCAATTGGCGCAAGGCTGGTTCGTGCCGGTGATCGTGGTCAAGGGCGCAAAGCCCGGGCCTCGATTGCTGCTGACCGCCGCCATTCATGGCGATGAACTCAATGGCATCGACGTTATCCACCAATTGGTTGCGGACCTGGACCCTGCCAGCCTGTCGGGCACCGTTATCGCCGTTCCCGGTCTGAACACGCCAGGCCTGATGCAGGATGCCCGCGAATGGGTGACCGATGACGGCCGCAGCCAGCCCAATTTGAACCGCGTCATGCCCGGCAAGGAAGGCGGTTCGGATATCGACGATTATGCCGGGCGGTTGTGGAGCCGGCTGATCCGCCCCAACGCCGACCAGGCCGTTGATCTGCATACCCAATCGCGCGGCACTGCCTATGTGCTCTATGCCTTTGCGTCCACGCCGCGCACCCGCGCCATCGCCGAACTGATGGCACCCGATATCATAAAGCTCGATCCCGGTGAAAAGGGCACGGTTGAAAATGAATTGACCAATGATGGCGTGCCGGCGATCACGCTGGAACTGGGCCGGCCTGATGTGTTTGACCCCGACATGGTCAGGCGCGGCGTGGCGGGCATCACCAATCTGATGCGCGAGATGAAAATGCGGGATGGCGCCGTGGTGGCCAAATCGCCGGCAACATATGTGGCCAATTCCATCATTGTGGTGCGCGCACCGCGGGCCGGTTTTGCGCATTTGCTGTTGCCGTTGGGCAGCGATGTGAAAAAGGGCGAGGCGCTGGCGACGATTTCCGATGCATTCGGCCGCATCACCGACACCATAAGGGCACCGCTGACCGGCCGCATCAACACCATCGCCACAGACCCACGCCGGCCCCGCGGCGGCATGCTGGCGCGCATCGTTTATTGGTCGGATGATCCCAAATGCGCGATGGGGTGTTGAAACCGCGCGCAGTTGCCGATAGGGCCAACCAGAAGCATTTTTGCGCCGGATTAGCTCAGCGGTAGAGCAGCGGTTTTGTAAACCGAAGGTCGGGGGTTCAATCCCCTCATCCGGCACCACGCAGTCCAGACAACATTGGCACAACCTGTCAGTGACATTCGTCCAAGCTTAGCGTGTCATTCACATCGAGTGGTGATTGTCGTTCCGTACGCATCCGGCGCTGGTAAGTGATTCAATCGCTTATGGGTAATCGCAAGCTTCACCGTAAGCGTACGGAGCTTCCAACTCCTGAGAAGGTGGAGCCGCAGTGAACCGAACAACCAACAATTAGGTACGCTAGTGGTCAAAACCTGACGCTTGGTACCCGTGGCGGCAGAGGCAGCTCTCGACCCAGACCCGGTCGTTTCCGCGTTGATCTCTAAACCGCCGCTTGCGACAGAAGCCGCCATTCGCACGTCAAGAAGCAGACCATTGGCAACGCGTGCTATCGTGATCACAGAACGCGAGTGGCAGATTTCCTTAAACCTGTCTTTGGCTAACGGTCTTTCTTGAAAATCCACGCCCCTAGACGGCAAGTTTATCAATAACAGATTGCGTCGAGGTCAGCTCCCGCGCTATCTCTGTCAGGTCATAGCGGGTGACATGGAAATGGTTGATTTTTCAACGGTTTTGATCGCGGCGATTTCTGCGGGCGCTGGATTGTCGGGCAGCGTAATTGCGGGGCACTTTAGTCTAAAAGCTCTGGCCCTTTCTCATCGAAGAGACGAAATTTCGTCAGTAAGGTCCAAATTTGAGGAACTTTACAACGAAGTCGATCGTGTCGAAGGACTAAGTAATATTAGGTCGGGGAATATATTAGTGGCGATTAACAGTAAGTCAGCGCCGTTAGAAAAATTTGACGTCATCAACCTAGGAAAACTTAGATCGATTATTAGTCTTTATTTTACAAATTGCCAAAAAGCTGTTGATGACTTCGATCAGAGATCAAATGAAAACGTAAAATTGCTCAGGGATGATTTCCAAAGGGCTGATATTGGCCCCATAATGGCAATCTATGGCCATTTAATTCTCGAGTCAGCTAGCCTCGTAAGTATGTGTCGAGACGTGCGCAAACTGCTTGGAAAAGAAGCAGAAACTATTTCGAAGTGAGTCAAAAGGCAAGTTTTGTCCACTGCACGTAAATTGAATATAAGCTACTGATTTAATAGTATCTAAAATTTTATGTTTTTCGGCGGTGACGCCAAAATATCACGGCAGTCGCCAACAATGAAAAGCCTATAAGTAAATCTCCTTGATTGTTTGATCCTACTCCAAGCACGATAGACAGTCCTGGCACAACCAAAACTGCTAACACCAAATCCGGAATCATCTTTCGAAAGTGATTGGACCGGGCGACTTGTGCCTTTGCAGCTTGTGCTGCTGCGGTTGACTCGTTCCGACGGCGCTCCTGCGTAACTCCTGCCCGGAAGGCATCAGCTAGCAGACGACCGAGCTTTCGTTCGGTAAGACCAGTAAGTGCGACCTGTTCGGAAGGCGCTTTCGCCGTTCTCGCGTCAGCCATTAGTGTCTTGATAATTTCGTCGCCTTCTGAGCAGTCTGAGATTGAAGGTGTCTGCATAAATTGGTCCTCCGAAAAATTCCTGGTGCGGATGCTAGGTCGATTCCACCAAAAATCGCCCTTATCTCGCGCCGTGCAATTAGCTTCTGATCCAAAGCCGGGTAATCCAGTCACGCAAACTCATTTTTTGAGTACGCAGTTAACCTGTATATCATTGCCTGCCTCAACGAAATCAGATCGACAAAGCTGCCCGGCCGGAAGCGACCTAGACGCAACCATCAGATTACCCGGCTTCAGCGGACGCGCGAACGTCGGGTATTGGCGCGAGGCGACATTCATCTGCCCGCCAGCAATGACCGCTTTGTCCCAGGTGTTGTCATTCGCAGACCCGTCCAAATGGGAACCAAGCGTCAGGTTTTGCCCACTAGCAGCGCGCGCGGTGCGGATGATGATGGAGCATGGGCAGGATCATGGCTGCCGTGACCCCCGCCCATTGTTTTTCGA
>JBBRPI010000031.1:0-7434 GCA_038228305.1 Sphingomonadales bacterium
GATCCGATCGATGCGCTGGTGGTGGCCCGCACGCCGTTCGTGCCGGGCTGCATCTGCCGCGTGCGGCCGGTGGGGGTGATGATGATGGAAGATGACGCCGGCGGCGATGCCAAGCTGCTGTGCGTATCGGTGAACAAGGTCCACCCCTATTACAACGACGTCAACGAGCACACCGATCTGCCCGACATCCTGCTCCAGCAGATCGAGCATTTCTTCACCCATTACAAGGATCTGGAGCCCGGCAAATGGACCAAGTTCCTCGGCTGGGAAGGCCGCGCCACCGCCGAACGGCTGATCGTTGAATCGATCGCCCGGTACAATGAAGCCGAATCAGGTGCTGCCGTGCCTGCGCCGCGCGAACACCCCGGCGCCCCGCGGGCCTGAACGCTTGCCTCCCCCCGCCGGGGGGGAGGTCGAGAGACGCCGCAGGAAGCCCGGTAGAGGGGCTTTCTCCTGGGCTGACCAGACCCCTCTCCCGTCACGGCTGCGCCGGGTCCGCACATTACAGGGGCAGGCAAGCGCTACGCCGCTGCCAACTTCGCCAGCGCCTCGCCTTCAACTCGCATTCCGATCCATTCGGGCTGGGCAACCGCGCCCAGCGATTTGTAAAAACCGATCGCCGGTTCATTCCAATCGATCACCTGCCACTGGAACCGGCCATAACCGCGCGCCACGGCAATCCCGGCAAGATGGACCAGCAGCGCCTTGCCAAGCCCCAATCCCCGCGCCTCGGGCCGGACGTACAGATCCTCCAGGTAAAGCCCGCCCCTGCCCGTCCAGGTCGAAAAATTGGTGAAAAACACTGCCGTACCGACCGGTGTCCCGTCGTGTTCGGCGATCACCGCCTCCGCGATCGGTCGCGGGCCGAAGAGTGCTTCGTGCAATTGCGCCTCGCTCGCCTCCACCGCATCGGGTTCGCGCTCATAAACGGCGAGATCAATGATCAGCGCGAGGATCGTCGGGATATCGGCGGGTGTGGCGGGACGGATCATGGCTGCAATGACCATTGACGGCATTTCAGCGCAAGCCCGATCAGGCAGGCGCGGTTGTTGCCAAGCGTTCAAACAAGGCGGTGAACGCCGCAGGCGATGCCCGGTCCATTGCACCGTCCGCCATTTCACCCTGGCTCCACATCCAGCTTTGCGCCGGATCGTCGCGCATGGTCCATTCGGGAAACAGCCGCTCGTCCACCATGGCGCTGCTCACCTGCGTGACCGCCAGGTGCCGATTATCCTGCCGGATCCGTGCAAAACAGGCGGCCACTGCATCGGCCGGCCCTTCCAGCAGTTGCAGATAGATATCGCCGCGCACGATCAACGCCCCGGTCAGGCCATCGCGGCGATTGTTGCGGCGCGCCTGCATCAGGATGCCCGCCAGCATCTGCTCGTCGAAACCAAATGGTTGCGACCAGTAAATCAGCCGTTGCACCGTCATCTTCAAACCCCAACCCGTTCAGGCAGCCAGCATGGCGCAACACTACCGCCTTAACCAGCGGGAAGGCCCATGCAACTACAAGAGCGATGCATTTACACTATCGCGTTCGGCAAGGATCACGCGCAGCCATTTGCCACGACTGCGCCGCTTAAGCCGCTGCGAGCCGTTGGCGGAGCAAGATTGCAACCGCGACCAACAACCACGCCACCAGCAATGCTGCGACTGCCTGGGGCCAAAGTCGGTCAGGCGCAGTGATCAGCCAGACGAGCGCCAGCGTTTTAGCAATGCCCACGCCCGCCCAGAGCAGCAACGCGAGACAGCGCCCGATCACTCCGCCGCTATCGCCTCGGCCGCTGCCTTCGCCGCCTCCAGCTCGGCGGCTTTCTTTTCCACCAGCATGACGATGTGATCGACCATCTTTTCACTCTCGATCACATGGTCGGTGATACCGCTGAGGAAAACCATATGCCGGCCGTTGCCGCCGCCGGTCAGCCCGATATCGGTCTCGCGCGCTTCACCCGGACCGTTCACCACGCAGCCGAGCACCGAAAGCGACAGCGGCGTCGTGATATGCGCCAACCGGGTTTCCAACGTTTCAACGGTTTTCACCACATCGAAACCCTGGCGAGCACACGACGGGCACGACACCACCCGCACGCCGCGGGCCCGGATGCCGAGCGATTTCAGGATATGGTAACCGACCTTCACTTCCTCGACCGGATCGGCCGACAGCGACACGCGAATGGTATCGCCGATACCCGCCCACAAAAGCATGCCGAGTCCGATCGACGATTTGACGGTGCCGCCCTGCAGCCCGCCGGCTTCGGTAATGCCAAGGTGCAACGGATAATCGCAGACCTCGGCCAAGCCATTGTACGCCGCCACCGCCAGAAATACGTCCGACGCCTTCACCGAAATCTTGAACTCGTGAAAATCCTCGTCCTGCAGCATTTTCATATGCTCCAGCGCGCTTTCGACCAGCGCTTCGGGGCACGGCTCGCCATATTTTTCGAGCAAATGCTTCTCCAGCGAGCCGGCATTGACCCCGATGCGGATCGAACAGCCATTGGCCTTGGCGGCATTCACCACCTCGCGCACCCGCTGCTTCGATCCGATGTTGCCCGGATTGATGCGCAGGCACGCGGCGCCGGCGTCGGCGGCTTCCAAGCCGCGTTTGTAATGGAAATGGATGTCGGCAACGATCGGCACCTGAACGGCGCGCACGATCGTCTTCAACGCAGCGGTCGATTCAACATCGGGGCACGATACGCGAACGATATCGACACCGACTTCCTCACATTGGCGGATCTGGTCGATGGTGGCGATCGCGTCGCTGGTCAGCGTATTGGTCATGGTCTGCACCGCGATCGGCGCATCGCCGCCTACCGGCACCTTGCCGACCATGATCTGCCGGGACTTGCGGCGGGTTATATCGCGCCAGGGGCGAACGCTCATTTGGGCCTCTCAGGTTTTGCAAAGCCTATACAGGCGAGCGCGCCGGCGTCCAACCCCTGCCCCCTTGCCCAAGCCACGAAAAGCACAGGGTGCACCAGGCTCGCCGTGCGATTAGAATATATTGATGACCAGCATCCCCGCCGCCACCGTGATCCTGTTGCGCGATTCCGCCGATGGGCCAGAAATACTGATGGTCCAGCGCGGCGAAAACCTCGCCTTTGCCGGCGGCGCGCTGGTGTTCCCCGGCGGGCGGATCGACGATGCGGATGTAACGACGGCGCGCGATCCCCAACTGGCAACGGGGTTCGATGCGCTAACCGACATCGATGCCGCCGCCCGCATCTGCTGCTGCCGCGAGGCGCTGGAGGAAACCGGCGTGCTGCTTACCGCCGGCGCTGCGCCCGATCCGGTGGCGCTGGCCAACGCGCGCGCCCGCTTGGCTTCCGGCCCCGACGATGCGGAGGCATGCAGCTTTGCCGCCATGCTCGCCGCGCTCGGCCACAAGGTAGCGGCCGAACGCTTTATCCCGTTTGCCCGCTGGGAGCCCCCCGCTGCGGCCCCGATCAAGCGGCGCTTCGACACGCATTTCTATGTCACCGACGCGGGCCACAGCGCCAGCGCCGCCATCTCCGCCGATGGCCACGAAGCCGTCGCCATCCAATGGACGACTGCTGCCTCGGCGCTGGCGCTGGAAGCCGAAGGCAAGGCGGCGCTGGTGTTCCCGACGAAATGCAATCTGCAGCGGCTGGGCCAATACCCCGATGTCGCCGCGATCCTCGTCGCCGCTGCCGGCCGCGCGCCGCCCTATATCCAGCCCGAATTCATTGTCCGCGACGGCGAAACCTGGCTGACCATCCCCAGCGACTGCGATTATCCGGTTACTGAAGAAGCCATGGCATCGGTGCGGCGCGAATGAAATATTCGTCGGTCACACTTTCATTAGGATAGTGTTTAGATTATCCAGTTGCCCATGTAACCGGGGGGGGCTCGATGCCGACATTGTCCTTGAACAGCAAATTCGACGAATTTGATGCAGTTAAGATGCTGGCCCAGGGCCATCCCGTCTATCTGTTGCGGGCCATCGATAACAGTACCCTTGTAATCAAGCGCGAGGATGCCGTTGGCGCCAAGCTGGATTTGAAACACAATCTGATGGCCATGCGGTCGGCCGTCGGCACCGACACCGGCAAGCCATTGTCGAGCAGTGAAATCGACACGATGCGCGATTTTTGCCAGGAATGGGCGGATCTGGTGGTCCTGACCGGCGTCCAGGAACCGATCGATGTAGGCCGGCTGCGGCATGACCTTGGCCAGAGCGGCACCTGGTACAAAATGAACGAAGCGCCCGGTGTCATGGACCTGAAGCAAGCGATCCAGTCCCTGATCGCGAACGGTGACAAGACAGGCATCAAGACCATCGCCAAGGCATTGGTGGTGTCCGGCGGGCTCGAGTCGCTGGGCCGCGTGATTGCCGCCGACCTGTACAACAACAACACCGATCGATTTGTTTCGGATGGTTTGGGAGGCGCGCAAAATCCCCGCACGCTGACCCGTTTCATCGTCATCCAGAATATCGGCAACATCCTGCTGATGATCGAAAATGGCAGGCTGAAGCCCAGCGGGCTTGATTCGTTCGAATCGGCCTCGATCTACAATGATGTCACCCAGACGGTCGCTGCAATCGAAGCGACTGATGCCAATATGGGCGGCGGCTGGACCGGCCGAAAACTTGCTGCCGGGCAAGCGGCGTGGCGCGTCCAGTTCTGCCGCGATGTCGTTACCGATCTTGAAGACTCGTGGGGCCCGCGCAACCGCAAGATCAAGTTTGCCAGCACGGCCCGCCTGCCGGGCAATGCCGCGACGCGCATTGGCAAGGGCCTCGATACGGGCATCCAGAACATCGTTGCCCATGTTCGTTTTCAGGCAAACAAGGCCAATGCACCGGCCGGCCTTGCCGATCGCCTTCGGATACTCACCTCCTGAACATGTGAATCGACTCGCAGCTTGCGGCGGGTACAGCCCTCAGGCCAATGCCGCCCCGATGGCCGACTGCAGCGCCGGCAAGGTTTCCAGCCCGAACCATTGATTACGCTGTATCCAGCCGGTACTGCGCCACGAGGGGTGCGGTAGCGGGAACATGTGCCCACCCGCAGCCATGCCGGCGCGGACACGCTCGGTGAGCGACTGGCGCCGCGCTGGCGATAAATAACGCTGTTGCGCATAGGTGCCAACCAGCAGCACCAGCCGGACCGCCGGCAATTCCGCGAGCACCCGCTCGTGCCAAAAGGGCGCACATTCGGGGCGCGGCGGCAGATCGCCACTCTCGCCAGTGCCAGGGTAGCAGAACCCCATCGGCAGCAGGGCAATCCGCTCAGGATCATAGAACAACGTCGGCGACAGGCCGGTCCAGTCGCGCAGCCGGTCGCCGCTGGCATCGTCCCAGGGGATCCCGCTGGCGTGCACGCGCGCGCCGGGCGCCTGGCCGATGATGACGATACGCGCGCCCGAACCGGCCTGCACGATTGGCCGCGGGCCCGCCGCAAGATGCGCCGCGCAATGGGTGCAGGCGCGCACCTGGGCCAGCAGTGCTGCCAGCCCGGGGGTGCCCTTGGCCTTCAACCGGCCAGCCTGCGGCGGAAATTGCGGATCGCGCTCCACGCGCCATAACCGATGAGCAGGCCGAGAAAGCCCCAAACCCAGGTGGGAATATCATGGCCGACGATCGCAAGGTAAAGATAGGCCGAAACAAAGCACAAACCGGCGGCGAGGATCGGCACCACCGCAGATTGCCGCGCCCGCAAACGCTTGACCGCCAGGCCGGTGAAGAAGATGAAGAACGGAATGGCGCCAACATAGATGGCACCGAAGATCACTGGATTGACGCCATAATTCTTGCCGAGCGCCATGATCTGGTCGATCGCTGCCTGAATCTGGTCCATCTTGTTCACCGCCGGAATGATGCCGCGTTACCCGCGACTCTGTCATAGCAAGGTTCGTCCAAAAGCCGAACCCGGTTACGGCAGGGGATCGGCGCGGTGCCGGGCGTATGGATCGCATCATCGCCAGCCAAAAGGTTCCTGCCATGCGTTTGATCACAATTATCGGCCTGTTGCTTGCCGTTTCTGCAGCCGGCAAGGCAACGGCCCAAATGGCCAGCCCACCCCCGGCTGCACCCGCAACACCGGCTGCGCCCGGTGCGCCCGGCGCCGGGGCCGGCCGCGGCGAAGCCATGGCGCGGCTGCAGGCCGCCGATGCCGACAAGGATGGCAAATGGAGCAAGGCCGAATGGATCGCCGCCGGCCGCCGCGACCGCGGGTTTGATTTTCTGGATGCCGACAGCGATGGCTTCATGACCGTCGCCGAGCTGCAATTCGGCATGCAAAAACTTCGCGCCAGCCACGGCGGCCAATAGGCTTGTCGGGCTACGCCTAATTCAATCTCTAAAGAATGGCACTTAATTCCTTGATGTCTTTGTTAAGAATGCGGTCGTTGTCCGAATAATCGACCGGGCAATCGATCAACTGCACCCCCTTCGCATTCAGGCAGGACGCCAGCAGCCCGGGCAGCATTTCGGCGCTCGTTACCCGGTGCCCGGTGGCGCCATAGCTTTCGGCATATTTGACGAAATCCGGGTTGCCATAGGTCAGGCCGAAATCCTTGAAGCCCATGTTCGCCTGTTTCCAGCGAATCATGCCATAGCTGTTGTCGTTGAGGATCAGCACGGTGATGTTGAGCCCCAGCCGAACCGCCGTTTCCATTTCCTGGCTGTTCATCATGAAGCCGCCATCGCCGCAGATCGCCATCACCTTGCGGTCCGGGTAGACCATCGATGACGCCATGGCGCTGGGTAGCCCTGCCCCCATCGTCGCCAGCGCATTGTCGAGCAGCACGGTATTTGCCTGGTGCGCCATGTAGTTTCGCGCGAACCAAATCTTGTAGACACCATTGTCGAGGCAGATGATGCCATCAGACGGCATTGCCTTGCGGATCTGATCGACCAGATATTGCGGATAGATCGGGCAGCGCATATCGCCGACAGCTGCTTCGCGGTGCGCCACTTCGGCAGCGCGCGCAGCAAGCATGCCGCTGCAATCCCAGCGATCCAGGACCTGTATCGATTCCTTGATCTGCCAAACGGCGTTGGCGATATCGCCAATAACCTCGATCTGCGGAAAATATACCGGGTCCACCTCGGCCGATTTGCTCGAGATATGAATAACCCGCGTTCCCCCCGTCGCCATAAAGAACGGTGGTTTTTCAATCACATCATGGCCGACGTTGATAATGATATCGGCCTTGCGGATGGCGGCATGGACGAAGTCGCCCGACGACAGTGCGGCGCAGCCGAGGAATTTCGGGTGGCGTTCGTCGATCACGCCCTTGCCGAGTTGCGTCGTCAGGAATGGGATGCCGGTCTTGTCGATCAACTCGCACAGCATGCGCGATGTCATGGTGCGGTTGGCGCCGGCGCCAATCACCAGTATCGGCGCCCTGGCGGCTTCAATGGCGCGCACCGCCTCCTTGATCGCCTTGGCATCGGGCACC
>JBBRPI010000032.1:0-4839 GCA_038228305.1 Sphingomonadales bacterium
ACGCTTTGGCCAAAAAATCCCGTTCCACGACCAACTGCCCGATCTTGGAATGCAGCTTGTCGATCTCCGCCTCGCCGCTCGCCCGCGCCACCTCCGAGGCGCCAGCAAAGGTTGAGGCCGTGCCGTCGATCGCCTGCCGCTTCCACGCCGCAATCATCGTGTGGTGAATGCCGTGCTTGGCGCCCAGCTCCGCCAGCGTCAGCTCACCGCGGATCGCCTCCAGCGCAACCTTGGCTTTGAAATCAGCCGAATACCGCTTCCTCGTCGTCTTCATTCCCGTCCGTCCTTCACGTCGGGGATAGCTTAACACCCCGTCCAGTTTTCCGGGACCACCTCACTGCGCTGGTCTTCATCCAGATTTGCAAAATGCTCCTCAAGATAAGCCTCGCTTGGCCGTCCATCGACGACGCCCGTTTTTGAAAACGCGCCCCAGATGTCTTCGATGATCGCCGTATCTCGGCGGGTGTTGGTCACGGCCGCCGCGCGTGGGTCGATTGTCCACTCGGACTGAAGATGGACAAGCCCGAGCCTGTATTCCTTTAATTCGCTGCGAAAGACTGCGTCGCACTGAACGTGGGTCAATCTGCCGACATCGGCCCGTTCGTAAAGATTCATCCTCGACTCCTCGCTCCGCGTGGTCATTGCAGAACCGCGTCGGCGAGCGACCGACAGGTCATTCGTATCTAGGCTCATGCACACGGTTGTAGGGCGGGAGTCGCCGCTCGCAAACTTGACGGTGCGTCGCCACCAATAGGCGGCGCCGCGGCGAAAGACATTTTGGACGGCAGACATCGGCGCTCACCACAGGCAGTTGCTACAGCGACCTGTTACAGCGCCGGCCCAGCTAAGCTCTAAAGCTGCTAAGCCATTGATTTCACGTCTGGCGGTTTATCGTGACGGAAAGTTGGCTGGGGCGGCAGGATTCGAACCTACGAATGCCGGCATCAAAAGCCGGTGCCTTACCGCTTGGCGACGCCCCATAGCTCGGACGAACGACCTAGGTGACGCGCGCCGCCGGGGCAACCCAAAATCGCTTGGCCGCGACATCATTCCGCCGGCCGGCCGGCTGGCGCGCGAAATCGTGTTGTCAGCATAACACCGACATAGGCCAGCAATGATAGTGCCAGCCACAACAAACCAAACCCCGGTCGGGCCAGCGCCGCGATATTGGGAACCGCCACCATGGCAAGATAGACCCAAAGTCCGCGTGGCCAACCGATTCGAGCGTGAAGATGATGGTGCAAATGATCACGATCACCGACAAAAGGCGATCGACCCTGCAGAACTCGCGCTGCCATCAACCGAATCGTATCGAACACCGGAACGGCAAACAGCAGCGCCACATCATCGGCACGCAGCGTTTCAAACCCATGATTATAGTTATAAATGGCAAGCAACCCGAACAGCGCCGAGACGGCATAGCTGCCGCCATCGCCCAGAAACAGTCTGTTGGCCATGTTGAACCGCCACATCACTGCCAAGGCAACACCTGCCGCCGCCAGAACCGGCAGAACCGAAAGTGGCGCATGCACCGCGAGTACAGCGGCCCAGATTAACCCCAGGCCGATGACTATACCATTCTTGCCATCCGCCATGTTGACGGCATTAAGCAGCCCGACAAGACACAGCAGGGTGAAACCGATTCCGAGCCAGCCATCAAGCAGCAACAGATTATCCTGGCCGGTAAAGCGAAGAAAATGCAGTGAAAAATCCGGCGCGTCACTAACAACAAGGTACAGGATCAGCATTGCCGCGCCCAACCGCAACATCGGCGGCAGGTGCGATCGATCATCCGCCATGCCGATAAAAAACATCGATGCGACAGTCAACGCGAGCCACCCGAGATGCATGGCCGGCTCGGCATCGGGCCAAACCAGCCAGCCAAATGTCGCCGCCGCCACCGCAGCGCCGGCAACGCCGATCCCCCCAACCAACGGAATCACGCCGGCGTGGCGTTTCCGCCCGTCTGCGCCATCAGGGTGATCCAGCAACTCCAGCGCAATGCCAATCTGTCGTGCGTATCTGCCGACCAGCATCGCCAGTACCAGCGCCACGACAGATCCCAGGGCAATTAGCGCCGGCGTGGACAAGATGGGCAGTCCCTTCATCGCGCCGCGGCATTTATGAAATAGCTGGCGGCAATCATCCTTTGCCTAGCCGTTAACCTCGTCATGGCGCAAGGATGTCGCGGCTGCAAAAAGGGCAAGAGATGGCGATTCTGGTGACCGGCGCGGCGGGCTTTATCGGCGCCCATGTTGCGCGTGCGCTGATCGATCGTGGCGAAACGATCATTGGTATCGACAATATGAACGCCTATTATCCAGTCACCTTAAAACGAGCACGGCTGGCCGGATTGATCGGAGGTCACCCAAATTTCCGTTTCGTGGAAGCCGATTTTGCCGAGCAAACAGCACTGACAGCGACAATCGCCGGCGATTCGATCGATGCCATTGTTCATCTGGGCGCACAGGCCGGCGTACGATATTCCATCGAGGCCCCGCGCGATTATGCCCATAGCAACCTTGTCGGCCAATTGGAGATCCTCGAGCTCGCCCGCCACACGGGGGTACGCCACCTGGTCTATGCCTCCTCCTCCTCGGTCTATGGCGACGCCGCCACGCTGCCGCTGAACGCCGAAGCCCGCGCCGATCGTCCCGTCTCCTTTTACGCCGCGACCAAAAAAGCCAATGAATTGATGGCCGAAAGCTACGCACATCTTTACCGGATCCCAATGACGGGCCTGCGGTTTTTCACCGTCTACGGCCCTTGGGGTCGTCCTGACATGGCGCTGTGGCGCTTTGCCGAACGCATTTTTGCCGGCGTGCCGCTGCCCATTTACAACGGCGGTGCGATGCAGCGCGATTTCACCTATATCGACGATATCGTTGCTGGCGTTCTTGCCGCATTGGATCGTCCGCCTGCCGATGACGGCACCGCAAAACCCGGCGGCAGCCATGGCCCCCATGCAGTTTACAATCTGGGCAATGACCAACCTGCCGAATTGCGCACTCTGGTTGAACTGATCGGACGCGCCTGCGGCATCCAACCCGTCCTGGATTATCAACCGATGCAGCCGGGCGATGTCACTGCCACCTGGGCCGACATTACCCCGGCCCGCCGCGATCTGGGCTATGCGCCGGCGACGCCTCTCGATATCGGCGTTCCGGCGTTTATCGACTGGTACCGTCGCTACGCCGGGGTTTGACCGCCGCCGCGCAAGCGGCAAGAGTGGTTGCATGAGCAAATCGCTGCGCCTTTCCGAAGTCTGGTTCAATCGCGGTCTATGGGTGATTGCACTGGCCTTTGCCGGGTTTCTGATCGGGCTGGGCAATGTCATCGTTGGTGATCTGCCGCGCGTTGACGGCAGCATTGCGCAGGCCGATTTTCTGCCACCCGAAGCTGCCCCGCTCAGCCTGGCCGTCCGCAATGCCCGGCGGAATGCGGAGGCGGCGCAATCTTCGCTCGATCAAACCAATCTGAAACTCCAGGCCGCCGCCCAAGCCTATGACAATGGCCGCGAAACCTTCAACAATTGGGTCGCGACACGCACCGCCACCGCGCGCCCGTCGCAAGATGCCGATCTGATCAATCGCACCACCGCGCTTGACGCATTGAAGGCTGAACAAGCCGCGGCCCAACGTGCCGTCGATGCCCAGCGTCAGGCGTTGCTGAATGCGCAACAGGCGGAAACCGCTGCTCAGGCCAGGCTTGCCCCGCTGAACGACAAGGCCGCTGAACGCTATCAATCCGCCTTGCGCGCCTCCGAACTGCGGGTATTCGGCTACCGCCTTGCCCTCACGCTGCCGCTGCTCGTCATCGCCGGCTGGCTGTTCGCCCGCAAACGCAAATCGATGTGGTGGCCGTTTGTCTGGGGCTTTATCCTGTTCGCATTATTCGCCTTTTTCGTTGAACTCGTTCCTTATCTGCCCAGCTATGGCGGCTATGTCCGCTTTATCGTCGGCATCATCGTCACCGTGCTTGTCGGCCGCTATGCCATCATTTCGCTCAATCGCTATCTCGCCCAGCAACGCCTGGCCGAGGCCCAGCCCGATACCGTCCGCCGCAAGGAATTAAGCTATGACGCAGCCCTCGCCCGGCTGGACAAGGGCGCCTGCCCCGGCTGCGAACGCCCGGTCAACCTGAAGGACGGCACCACCGATTTCTGCCCTCACTGCGGCATCGGCCTGTTCGATCAGTGCGGCAATTGCACCGCCCGCAAAGGCGCCTTTTCGCCATTCTGCCAAAGCTGTGGGACGGCAGACACCCACGCTGGCGGAGGTTCGGCGGGGCTTTAGGCGCCGCCGAACCTCCGCCGTCGTAATGCCGGCAGGGCTTTGACCGCCGCCGCTACCGGCCGTCATGCCGGCGCAGGCCGGCATCGACTGGCGGGCAAAGGGCCGGCTGTGCCGATTATTGGGCTTGCGTTGCGGCATGGGTGGTCCTTTTCGTTTTAACCGCCTGAACGCCGCCTACCAGTCCCGTCATGCTGGCCTTCGCCCCGCATGGCGCGACTGGTGGGAGGCGTGCGGCATCGATTCCGGATGATTCCGGGCCAATTCGGGCGCGTTCGGGCGCGTTCGGGAACGGATTTGGCCCGGATTACGGCATTCTTACCCGTGGTTCGGAGCGTACATCGGGCTGCCAGCCGCCGCCAAAACGGCTCGATCCCGCATTGGCGGCATCTGGAAAGTTAGCCCCGGGAGGCGAATCACTGACTTTCCGCGCTGCGCTTTGCGCCGCCTCCTGCGCCGCTGCCGCATCATGCTGATCGACCGCCGCTGCCTCGCGGTGCCACGCCGCCTCCATCGCGCGGATTTGCGCTGCGGCGCGGGCTTCACC
>JBBRPI010000033.1:0-1588 GCA_038228305.1 Sphingomonadales bacterium
CGCCCAGCAGAGTCCTGATAGCGGACCTCATGCGCCCCCTCCCGCCAAATCGGCGTTGCCGGTGGGGCTTTTTGTTTTCGACGCACCCTTGTCGGCGGAGTGCTTGTACCACGAAATCACCCACGCCATTCCCCACATGATGAGGATTCCGGAAATGCTGACCAGCAAGTGCATTGCAGCACCGCCGGAGACTTCCGCGAGCACGAAATGGCCTGCGAAGGCCAGGAAGACACCGAGGCAGAATATCTCAAGCGAGTGCTGACCGCACAGGATCAATGGTCGCAGCCAGGGCGACTTTAGTCCTGACCAGTCCCTGGGCAGGAAGCGCACCGTGAGCGCCGCCAGCGCCAGAAAATGGGCGAAGCGCAACACGTCCAGGTCGGTCTTGTCGATCGGATACATCCACTGCTCGATAAAGCGCGGCATCAAATGGCCGAGCTGCGGCACATGCCAGGTCATCGTGACGCAGAAAGAGGCAAACAGATAGACCAGGCAGATCCACATCGTGATCGGCGACGACAGCAGCCGCGACATCCGCGCCGCGCCGCCCATCGCGCACCAGGCCCCGAACACGAACAGCAACTGCCAGGCCAGCGGATTGAAGAACCAGACGCCGTTCGGATAGGCGGTCAAATACAGGTCGAAATGCCAGGTCACCGCATAGAGCAGCGCCGACAGCGCCAGCGTGACGTCGGCCCGCCACTTCATCAGCCACAGGATGATGGGCAGGAACAGCATCAACACAATATAGAGCGGCAGCACGTCCATGTTGACGGGACGAAATCTCAAAAGCAGCGCCTGCACGATGGTGACATCGGGCTGCTTGAGAAAATCCATGATGCCCATTTCTTCGCTGTAGAGCGGATTCTCGAAACTGGTGGCGACATAGGAAATCTCGGCCAGGAAGATCGTGAACAGGAACACATGCGCGACATAGATCTGCCAGACCCGCCGCAGCACCCGCGCGGTCGCGACCACGAAGCCGGCCTCCAGCATGGCGCGGCCATAGACAAAGGCCGCGGTGTAGCCGGAGATGAAGATGAAGATTTCGGTGGCGTCGGAAAATCCGTAATTGCGGATCGTGAACCAGGTCAGAATGTTTGGCGGCAGATGATCGATGAAGATCAGCCACAGCGCCAGCCCGCGGAACAGGTCGAGCCGCAATTCACGCTCGCCGATGGCCGGGAATATGATCGCCGGCGCCGATCGCGCGACCGCCGCCACGTCGCTTTTGGCCGGCGCGGGCCTGGCATCGGCAACGGGCGTTCCGGCAACGGGATCGGCAATGGACGTCATCTGGCACCGTTTGGGCAGTTGGGCTACGCGCTCGCACCGTCCGAAAATGATAATATCGGCCCGCAAGTTGCAAACAAGATACGCCGGGCGATACGGGGTGGGCGAACGCGGTTGCGCTTTAGAATGGAACTATGTTGAAACCGCGATGAAAACCACCGCAATCGGCCCCGCCAGCCGGCCCGGCGATTGGTTCCCACCGCTTTCTTGGCTATGATCGCCAACAGGATTTCCGAAAGCATTTTCGCATGTACCGCGCCGTCACCCGCCAGATCGAAGTCACCGTGGAGCCGAA